>CAMTWP010000011.1:0-167074 GCA_947085475.1 uncultured Novosphingobium sp.
AGGGAACCCTGATGCTGGCGGATCATAAACGACACCAATATACTTAGACATATTGCCTCCATGCTTTCCGCTAAGCATAAGGCATCATCACGGCTGGCGGTAGCCCTTTCATGCGATCAAAATTCAAACTGAGACACTACCGACTTAATCCCGCCCTTGCGTTCACGCGCTATAACAGCCACGGGAGGCCCATGCGCCCACAGGTTATCATTATCGGACGCCCTAACGTGGGCAAGTCCACCATCTTCAACCGACTCGTCGGCAAGAAACTCGCTCTGGTTGACGATCAGCCCGGCGTCACGCGGGACCGTCGCTTTGGCGATGCCACGCTGCTCGGCCTGGATTTCACCATCGTCGATACCGCCGGTTGGGAGGATACCGATCCCGACACGCTGCCAGGCCGGATGCGCAAGCAGACCGAAGCCTCGCTGGTGGGCGCTGACGTTGCGCTGTTCGTCATCGATGCGCGCGCCGGGATCACCCCGCTGGACGAGGAAATCGCCCGCTATTTGCGCCAAAACCGCGTGCCCATCGTGCTTATGGCGAACAAGGCTGAAGGTCGGCAGGGCGATCCGGGCATATTCGAGGCGTTCTCTTTGGGCTTTGGCGAACCCATTGCGTTCTCGGCAGAACACGGGTTGGGCCTTGTCGATCTGTTCGAAGCCTTGCGTCCGCTGATCGAAGCCAAGCAGTCTGAACAGGACGAAGAAGACGAGGAAAGCGGCGATGATGAGGAAGAGTTCGATCCCGAATCGGTCCTTAAACTCGCCATCGTTGGTCGCCCGAATGCGGGCAAGTCCACGCTGATCAACAAGATGCTTGGCGAAGATCGTCTGCTGACCGGGCCGGAAGCTGGCATCACGCGCGATTCGATTGCGATTGACTGGCAGTGGTTCGATCCCAAGCGCGAAGGCTATCGCCCGGTCCGCCTGATCGACACCGCCGGAATGCGCAAGAAGGCCAATGTCGTCGACAAGCTCGAAAAGATGTCGGTCGCCGATGCGCGCCACGCCATTGATTTTGCCGAAGTCGTTGTGCTGATGCTCGATTCCACGCGCGGGCTTGAACATCAGGACTTGAAGATCGCGTCGATGGTGCTCGAAGAAGGTCGCGCATTGATGATCGCGATCAACAAGTGGGACATCGCCGAAGACCCGTCGGGCCTGTTTCAGGGCATCCGTGCCGCGTTGGAAGATGGCTTGGCGCAAGTGCGCGGCGTGCCGCTGCTGGCGCTGTCTGGGCGCACCGGCAAGGGCATGGACGAAATGCTGGCCGCAGCTTTCGAAATCCGCGCTGCATGGTCAAAGCGCGTGCCCACCGCCGCACTCAATCGCTGGTTCGATGACGCCCTCGCCGCCAATCCGCCGCCCGCGCCCGGTGGCCGCCGCATCAAGCTACGGTACATCACACAAGCCAAAACGCGCCCTCCCGGTTTCGTGCTGTTTGGCACCCGGCTCGATCAATTGCCCGAAAGCTACCGGCGCTATCTGATCAACGGCATGCGCCGCGAACTGGGCTTTGACGCCGTGCCGATCCGCTTGACCTTGCGCAGCCCGAAAAACCCCTTCGCTAAGACTTAAGGCACGCAAAAATGCCCACTGCAGCCCTGCCTATAACCCACGCCATGCTTCCCAAGGGTGTTGGCGCGGCGCTTTGGCGCGGAGTGCGGGGCAAATGCCCACGCTGCGGTGAAACCCACTTGTTTGCGCGCTTTCTCAAGCCGGTGGAACGCTGCCGCCTGTGCAACCAGAACTGGACGCTGCACGCCGCCGACGACATTCCGCCCTATATCGCGATCCTGCTTACTGGCCACATCATGGCCCCAGTGATCATAGAACTGGGCTTGAATGAGGCCATCCCCGGCTGGGTGATGATGGCCATCGTTGCGGTCATGGCCGTGGCCTTGCTTATATCGATCCTGCAACCCGCCAAAGGCGCGGTGATTGCGCTGCAATGGTGGCTTGGCCTCAATGGCTTTGCCCCCGCGCCCGGCAAGGCCGAGGCTGGGTTATAGTCTTAACGTCTGCGATCCTTGCAATTCTGCCGCCGAGGAAACCCACCCCGCTGCGACCAATTTCGCCTTTGGCTCAATAAGTCTCGCTCCCCTCCCGCAGGCGATTGGGGTTTAAGCATCTTCTTCCCCCCTCCCGCGCGCGGGAGGGGTTGGGGGTGGGCATCAGGCAGCCGCTGTTCAAACGTTGAATTTCTCACCCGCAGCAGCCTTGCGCGCCAGCAATGGCGCAACAGGAAGCCCATGCTTTTTCAGGCCTGCGGCAACCGTATCCAGCCCGATATGATCGGCCCAGAACATCGGTCCGCCGGTCCAAGCGGGCCAGCCATAGCCATTGAGCCACACCGTATCGATGTCGCTCGCGCGTTGTGAAATGCCTTCCTCAAGGATCAGCGCGCCTTCGCTGATCATCGGGTAAAGCAGCCGTTCGCGAATTTCGTCCTTGGTGATGTCACGCTGCGGCCTCCCGGTCTTCAGGCCTTCCTTGGCGGCGAATTGTGCGATGACAGCGTTGACCTCGTCAGACGGCGTGCGCTGGCGGCTGTCGTCGTAATCGTAGAAGCCCTTTTTGGTTTTTTGCCCCCAACGGCCTGCCGCGCACAAGGCATCGCGCACCGATTCGATCCGCGTGGGGTCGCGGTGCCAGCCAAGGTCCAGTCCCGCCAGATCCGCCATCTGCCACGGCCCCATCGGGAAGCCGAATTCCAGCAGCGCCTCATCCACATCCCAGTAATTCGCGCCTTCCATGATCAGCGCGTGCGCCTGATCCTGACGCGGGCTGAGCATGCGGTTGCCGATGAAGCCGTGGCACACGCCCGATACGACCGGGACTTTGCCGATCTTCACCGATAGCGCCATCACTGTCGCCAATTGCGCATCGCCGGTCTTTGCGCCGCGCACAACTTCCAGCAGTTTCATCACGTTGGCGGGCGAAAAGAAGTGCATGCCGAGCACCGATTCCGGGCGACTGGTGGCAGCAGCGATGGCGTTCACATCAAGGTAGCTGGTGTTCGAAGCCAGGATCGCGCCGGGCTTGGCCACTTTATCCAGCTTGCCGAACACGTCCTTTTTCACGTCCATGCTCTCATAGACCGCTTCGATGATCAGGTCGGCATCGGCCAGTGCGCCAAAATCGAGCGTCGGGGTCAGTCGCGCCATTGCGGCTTGCGCGTCGGCGGCTTCCATTTTGCCGCGCTTGACCGTGTTTTCATAATTCTTGGTGATCGTCGCCACGCCGCGATCAATCGCCTCTTGCGTCATTTCTACGATGGTGACGGGGATGCCTGCGCTCAGGAAATTCATCGTGATCCCGCCGCCCATCGTGCCCGCACCAATCACGCCAACGCGGTGGATCGGCAGCAGTGCGGTATCGGCAGGAATGTCATCAATCGTTGCGGCCAGCTTGCGCGCGGTATCGATGTGTTCTTTGGCGCCGGGTATCGCATCAGACATCTGTTCTCTCCAGTTCAGGCCCGGCTTTGTGCCAGCGCGCTATAGATCAACGTCTTTAACTGACGCCGGATGGGGTAGATGGACGAGGGGTAAAGTTGGGTCATGAACACCATGTGCAACTTCTCCACCGGGTCTATGAAGAACGCGGTCGAGTAAATTCCGCCCCAATAAAAATCGCCGACCGATCCGGGCAACAGTGACCGCACCGGATCGATGGTCACGCCAAAGCCCAGACCGAAGCCTGCGCCCGCATTATAGGCCTCGCTGAACATCGAGCGGGACATTTGCGTCAGGTCTGCGCCGCCGGGCAAATGATTGGCGGCCATCAATTGCAGCGTTTTTGGGCTGAGGATGCGCATGCCATCTGCTGCGCCGTCACCTACCAGCATGCGGCAAAAGCGATGGTAATCTGAGGTTGTTGAAAGCAAACCGCCGCCGCCGCTCTCAAAACGAGGAACGCGCAATGTCCCCGATGTTGCCGCAGGGTCCATCACGGCAGGCGCTTGGCCTTTGCAATAGGCCCAGCCATCGGCCAGCCGGTGTGCCTTTTCGGGCGGGCAATAAAAGCTCGTATCGACCATGCCCAAAGGGGCAAAGATGCGGGTTGCAAAGAATTCGCCAAGGCTCATCCCCGAAATCCGCGCCACGATCACGCCCAGAACATCGCTGGCCACCGAATAGTTCCAGCTTTGCCCCGGTGCAAACTCCAGCGGCAGCTTGGCCAGTTCGGCGATAAAATGATCATTGCCCGGAAGGCTGGCGTGCCCGTCCAAGCGCGCTTTGCGATAGGCGGCGTCCACATTGGTGCGGTTCTGAAGGCCATAAGTCAGGCCCGACATATGCGTGAGCAAATCGACCATGCGCATGGGCGGCGCAGGCATCACTGGCATGAAATCTAACTCGCCACCCCCGCCTGCATAAACACCCAAGCCTGCAAATTCAGGCAAAATGCGGGTAACCGGATCGTCGAGCGCGATCTTGCCTTCCTCCACCAGCATCATGAACGCAACGGATGTCAGCGGCTTGGTCATTGAAGCGATGCGGCAGATCGTGTTGCTTGCCATCGGCGTTTCATCGGCCCGCGCGGTGCCTGCGGTGTAGCGATAGACAGCCTCACCATCGCGCGCCACCAGCACATCAGCCCCCGGCAAGCGGCCGGGTGCAATGTACCGCTCGTCAAGGAACGCGCCGATGCGCGATAACCTGTCGGCATCGAAACCGAGTGAGGCAGGGTCGGCAAGGTTCATCCGTAAAACTCCATCACCCAAGCAGCTTTCGCGCTGTGCCGCGACTCTCAAGCGCAAGTGCTAAGGCAAGTTTACGTTAAGGGAAAGCCTTGTGGGCCGCACAATTCAGGCGTTTACGCGGTTACGCTACGGCATGCTGAGATTGGGCGCGCGATTTTTTTCGCGGTGCAAGATCGGAGCCTTGGCCGCATGGGCCCCAAATGCCACCGAATTATGCTAGCCGCAAAGCACTGGGCAAATCCCGCCGCAGTACGTCGATCAGGCGCTGTACCTTGGGCAGCAAGTGGCGGCGTTGCGGATAGACGACCCAGATGGGATCGTCATCGGGGCGGTGCGTTTGCAGCACCTCGATCAGTTGCCCCTCGGCAATCGCGCGACTTACATAAAATGCGGGCAATTGGCACAGGCCCATGCCGGCGAGCGCCGCCTCCAGTACCGCCTTGCCGCTATTGCAGCGCCAGCGCCCACGCGGCCGCAACGTTCGCGCCTCGCCATCGACGCGAAAGCGCCAGACATCGGCAGTGGCCAGCAAGCATTCGTGCTGTTCCAGCGCATCAACCGATTGTGGCACGCCGCGCGCGCCTAGGTATGCTGGCGCGGCGCATGTCACGATCCCGCGTGTGGCCACTTGGGTTCGGATCAGGCGGCTGTCGGGCAAAGATCCCGTGCGGATCGCCATGTCAAAGCCTTCGGACACCAGTTCGACCACACGGTTGGTCAGGTCCAGATCGACCGAAAGCTTTGGGTATTCCTGCACATAGCCGCGTACGATGGGGGCAATGAACCGCTCGCCCAAGGCGGTGGGGCAGGTGATGCGCAATTGCCCCTGCGGTTCGCCCTGCAAGTCGAGCATGGCGATGGCCTCATCACGCTCGGCAATCAGGCGGCGGAATTGATCGACCAGCGTGCGCCCGGTATCGGTCAGGCTGACGGCGCGAGTGGTGCGGTGAAAGAACTGCGCGCCAAGGCTTTGTTCCAGCCGGGCAACGGCGCGGCTGACATGCGATGTCGATGTGCCCAACCGCTTGGCCGCGCCGACAAACGTGCCGGTATCGGCCACTGCCACCACTTCGTCGAACCCATCCCAGCGATTGCTCATTGTTCTCGTCTTGCAACAGTGTTTATCGTATCGCGCGATTTATCAGTTTCGGTGCAATTATGCTAACGCGCCGTCAATTGAAAGGGAGACCCCACATGAAGACCCGCGCCGCCGTTGCCTTTGCGCCCAAGCAGCCGCTCGAAATCGTCGAGCTTGACCTCGAAGGCCCCAAGGCCGGCGAAGTTCTCGTCGAAATCATGGCAACCGGCATTTGCCACACCGATGCCTACACGCTGGACGGATTCGATAGTGAAGGCCTGTTTCCCAGCGTGTTGGGGCATGAAGGCGCAGGCATCGTGCGCGAGGTTGGTGCAGGCGTGACATCGGTAAAGCCCGGCGATCACGTGATCCCGCTTTACACTCCGGAATGCCGCCAGTGTAAGTCGTGCCTTTCGGGCAAGACCAACCTTTGCACGGCGATCCGCGCCACGCAGGGCAAGGGCTTGATGCCCGATGGCACCTCGCGCTTCAGCTACAAGGGCCAGACCATCTTTCATTACATGGGCTGCAGCACCTTTTCAAACTTCACAGTCCTGCCTGAAATCGCGGTGGCCAAGATCCGCCAGGACGCGCCATTCCAATCGTCGTGCTACATCGGCTGCGGCGTGACTACGGGCGTTGGCGCGGTGATCAACACCGCCAAGGTCCAAGTCGGCGATAACGTCGTGATCTTCGGTCTGGGCGGCATTGGCCTCAACGTGATCCAGGGCGCGCGACTGGCTGGCGCAGGCAAGATCATCGGCGTGGATATCAACCCTGACCGTGAGGAATGGGGCCGCAAGTTCGGGATGACCGACTTCCTCAACTCCAAGGGCCTGAGCCGCGAAGACACCGTGGCCAAGATCGTTGAACTGACCGATGGCGGCGCGGACTATACCTTCGACGCTACCGGCAACACCGAAGTGATGCGCACCGCTTTGGAAGCATGCCATCGCGGTTGGGGCACGAGCATCATTATTGGCGTGGCCGAGGCGGGCAAGGAAATCAGCACCCGTCCATTCCAACTGGTTACAGGCCGCAACTGGCGCGGCACCGCGTTCGGCGGCGCCAAAGGCCGCACCGATGTGCCCAAGATCGTCGACATGTACATGACCGGCAAGATCGAAATCGACCCGATGATCACCCACGTCATGGGCCTCGAAGAGATCAACACCGCATTTGACCTGATGCACGCGGGCAAGTCGATCCGTTCAGTCGTCGTGTTCTGAACCTGAACAGGTTTACACAGTTTACACTGTTCAGAGCGTGAAAACGGGCCGGTTGGACATTTGAGTTCGACCGGCCCTTTTGCGCGAAAAAACTATGCTGGGCAGAGGGCTGGGCGGGCGGTTTACGGTTCAACGAGCGGCTGAGACGCTGGTATTTCTGGGGCGTGCAGGACAGGGCTCTTGCTCGGGCGGTGCGAGGTCGTTGGTGAGGTAATAGGCCCCGGCTTTTGCCGGGGTGACGGTGTTTGTGGGAAGGTTGCGTCACTCCGGACTTTTGATGCAGACGGAGCTTTCCCGCCCTCAAGGCCCCTGAACCCACTTGCCGCCATCTTGGCGCCAATAGCGCCGCTCCACGCCTTCGCGCGTGCCGAGCATGCGCCAGCAGCCGCGGGCATCGTCGATGCGGGCAGGGGGGAACAACAGGAACACCCGCTCGAATTCGCCATCGCGCCACATGCCATCGGCAAGCGCCATGAACTTTGCGCCGTTGGCCGGTTCAACGTCTGTCGAGAGCAGGATCGGCTGACGATCTGCGTGAGGATCGGATGCGAGGCCGTTGGCGAGGAAAGTATCGGGCAGTCGCGTCCATAGGGCTTCGCTGGTGCGCTTCAATTGCGCAGGATCGTCAGACACGACCAGCAACCGTTGCCCGGCCGCCAAAGTGTTGCGTGCAATCAAGGGCACCACGTGCTCCGCAGCGTCATTGGTCAATTGATAGAAATCGACGCGCATCAGCCCGCTTTCGCTTTTCCGCTACGGCAGCGGTCAGAACAGAATTTGACGCTGTCCCAATCGCGCTCCCACTTTTTGCGCCATGCGAACGGCAGGCCGCAACCGGCGCAAGGCTTGGTCGGCAGATCAGACTTGCGCCGCATTTTCGGCATGGGCGATCAGGCCTCCAGCACGTCGCGGACGTATTGATCGAGCAGGCGCACGCCATAACCCGTTGCGCCCTTGTCCCAAGTCTGGCCGGGCTTGTCGGCCCAAACCATGCCTGCGATGTCCAGGTGCGCCCAAGCCACACCCTTGTCGATATAGCGGTGGATGAACTGCGCTGCCGTGATCGAACCGCCATAACGCGGGCCGACATTCTTCATATCGGCGATGGGGCTGTCGATCAGCTTATCGTAAGCCGGACCAATCGGGAAGCGCCACAGCTTGTCGCCGCAAGTCTTGCCTGCTGCATCAAGGCTCGCGGCCAAGGCATCATCATTGGCAAACATCCCGCCATATTCGTGGCCGAGCGACACGATGATCGCGCCGGTCAAAGTGGCGAGATCGATCACCGTCTTGGGCGCGTATTCCTTTTGCACCCATGTCAGCGCATCGCACAGAACAAGACGGCCTTCGGCATCGGTGTTGATCACTTCCACCGTCTGGCCCGACATTGAAGTGACCACATCGCCGGGGCGCTGCGCATTGCCATCGGGCATGTTTTCCACCAGCCCGCACACGCCGATCACATCGGCCTTGGCCTTGCGCCGGGCAAGGGTGAGCATGGTGCCCGCAACCGCGCCTGCACCGCCCATGTCCCACTTCATGTCTTCCATGCCTGCAGCAGGCTTGATCGAGATGCCGCCGGTATCGAAGGTTACGCCCTTGCCGACAAACGCGGTAGGCTTGTCAACGATGGCACCCTTCCAGCGCATCACCAGCAGTTGCGGTTCGCGCACCGATCCTTGCGAGACGCCCAGCAGCGCGCCCATGCCCAGCGCGGTCATTTCGGCAAGGCCCAGCACCATGATTTCAACGCCGGTGCCTTCGAGCCGCGCCTTGGCACGGGCCACGAAGCTTGCAGGGTAGATGATATTGGCAGGTTCAGCGACGAGTTCGCGCGTGAATTCAACACCTTCAGCCACTGCGCTTTCAATTTCCCACGCCACGTCCGTACCAGCCGGTGCATTCACCGCGACCACTTCTGCCAGCGTCCGCTTCTGCTCGTCCGCCAGCTTTGTCCGGTAAACATCGTGGCGCCAGCCACGCAACCGTGCGCCAAGCAAGACGGCAGCGGCCTCAACCCCCGAAAGGCCTGATCCGGCAAAATCAATCGCCATTTTGGTTTCGCCCGAAGTCAGATACTTCGCGGTCAAGGCAGCGCCTGCCTTTTCCAAAGCGGACGAGCGGTTGGCGCCATCGGCCTTGCCCATTCCGGCCAGTGCCAGCCGCACAACGCCTGCATCGCCGCTGACGAATGCTTCGAACACTTGCCCCGGTTTTCCTGCAAAGCGCGCCGCGCCTGCACCTTCGCGTACGACCGCATCCAGATCGGAAGGCAGCGCATCTTGCACGACCAACCGCGCGATGAGGCGGGGCAGTGTGGCATCGTTGGTGCGGAAAACGACGTTCATCAAGGGCACTCCAATCGGAAAAGACGACACACTTCGGCGCAAGTTGGCCAAGGCTGCAATTGTGGAATTGCAGTTAGGGTGCACTGGTGCGATAGGCAAGCGCATGCAACCTGCCCGGCGGCCCAAGCCGCAAGCCCTTGATCGACGCTTGCGTCTTGTGCACGTAACCCGAATGGCCTTCTGGCCAGTGTCCGCGCTTGCGTTTGGTGCTTTAGCGGCCATCCCGGCCTTTGCTCAAGATGCCCCTGCCCTTATTACCGCTTCGGCAAATCCCGTAGCACAAGCAACCGAATCGGCATCTGACGATGTCGTACGGTTCGAAGCTGACAAGGTCCGCTACGATAGCGATCAGGAATTGGTCACGGCTGAGGGCGGCGTGGTCCTGCGCCATGTCGATCAAACCGTGCGCGCCGATAATGTGGTGTGGGACCGCAAGACCGGCCAGATTCTGGCCACTGGCAACATCCGCTTCGTCGATATTGATGGCAACATCGTCTATACCGACAAGGTTGAGCTGACTGACACGTTCAAAGCCGGTGCGATTGAAGATTTGCTGATCGTATTGCGCGCAGGTGGACGGCTTGCTGCCGAAAGCGGCGCGCGCGATGCCGAAGGCAACATGACGCTGGATCAAGTGGCCTATTCCGGCTGCTCGGTTGAAGATGGCAATGGCTGTGCAAAAAAGCCCAGTTGGGAAGTGACCGCCGCCCGCGTGTTCTTCGATGCGAAAGAAAAGCGCGTAAAATATTACGGCGCAACCTTGCGCATGTTTGGCATCCCGATCCTGCCCCTGCCGGGGCTTGGCCATACCTCCGATTTCCGCGCCGAAAGCGGGTTGTTGATTCCCGATTTCCGGTTGGGCGCAGCCAACGGCGCTGAAATCAGCGAGACTTGGTATTGGCGCATCGCCGACAACCGTGACCTTGCCGTAACCGGCACGTTCTATACCGGTTCCTTGCCGATGGTGACGACCAAGTACCGCCACTTGACCAATCTCGGCGCGTTCCAGATCACGGGCTATGCCACGCGAAGCGGACGCATTCCGCTGGGCGCGCCGATCAACACGACGCCCACCGGACAGCAATCGTGGCGCGGCTATATCGAAGCGAACGGCAAGCTGCAGTTTTCGCCCGAATGGAGCCTGACCGGGTATGGCCGCTTGGCGTCTGACCGCACGTTCTTGCGGCGCTATGATATAAGCCGCGACGACCGGCTGCGTTCGTCGCTGAATATCGAGCGGATTGACGATAACAGCTATTTCAGCATCGCGGGTTGGGCAACGCAAACCGTGCGTGTCAACGATCCGCAAGGTCTGGTGCCTCTGGCCCTGCCCGCGATTGATTACCGCCGCCGCCTGTTTATCGATGGCGTACCGGGCAAGCTTGAAGTGCAGGCCAACAGCCTGGCCATTCTGCGCACCGCCGGGCAAGACAGCCAGCGCGCCTTTGCCCGCGCGCAATGGGATTTGCGCACGATCACCGGCTTGGGCCAGGAAGTGACGCTGACCGGGCTTGTGCGCGGCGATGTCTATCACAGCGCGGAAAATGATTTGACCGCAACCCCCACATACCGCGGGCTTGCAGGCTGGCAAACGCGCGGCATTGCCACTGCAGCGGTTGACGTGAAGTGGCCGTTCATGGGCAGCCTGTTTGGCGGCGCGCAAGTGCTGACCCCACGTTTGCAAGTGGTGGCGACCCCCGGCGTGCGCAACTTCGAAATCCCGAACGAGGATTCACGCTCGGTCGATCTGGAAGACACCAACCTGTTCTCGCTCAATCGCTTTCCGGGGTATGACCGGATCGAGGACGGCGTACGCTTTACGTATGGCTTTGACTGGAGCTTTCAACGCCCCGGCCTGCGCGTCACAACCACGCTGGGGCAAAGCTACCGCCTGTCAAACCAGAACGCGCTTCTGCCTGAAGGCACGGGGCTGAGCCGCCGGACATCAGATTACGTTGGCCGCACCACCGTGCGCTTTGGCGATATCGTCAAACTGACGCATCGCTACCGGCTGGATAAAGACAGCTTTGCACTGCGCCGTAACGAGGCTGATGTCACGCTGGGCAATCACCGCCGCTATCTGGAAGCAGGCTACCTCAAGCTGAACCGCAACATCGCCAGCACGTTTGAGGATTTGCAGGACCGCGAAGAATTGCGCTTTGCGGCGCGCACGCCAATTACCCGGACTTTCTCGGTGTTTGGATCAACCATCGTCAACCTGACCAATCGCAACGAAGACCCGACCGGATCTTCGGACGGTTACCAGATGCTGCGCCACCGATTGGGCGTTGCCTATACCGACGATTGCCTTGATGTGTCGTTCACCTGGCGTCGCGATTATGTGAACATCGGCGATGCTGTGCGCGGAAACTCGTTCCAGATTTCGCTTTCGCTCAAGAACCTCGGCGTGAAATAGCGCGCCATCTTGCCCTTTTGCGCGCAATACGCCACTCATCTTGGGTTAAGCCGCGCGCGGTCACATACTCACGAGTACTAAACGGCATCCGTTGGAGCGCCAGTTCGACAGGACGATTACCCTGACCATGATGTCCAAACTGAAGATCACCCGCACGATTGGCACTGCCGCGCTCGCCTTTGGCATGGCTGCCGTTGCCGCCACCCCCGTTTTGGCACAGGGCGCAAATTCGCCGCTCAACATCCCGGCAAACCCGGTGATGTTCGGCAAGAATGATCCCAATGTCCGCCGGGCCACAGCCATCGTCAACGGTGAAATCGTCACCGGCACCGATGTTGAACAGCGTCTGGCGCTGATCGTTTCAGCCAATGGCAACAAGGTGGATGGCGAGGAACTGGACCGTCTGCGCATGCAGGTGTTGCGCAACCTGATTGACGAAACCTTGCAAATTCAGGAAGCCAAAGCCGCTGAGACGCCGGTGGACGATGCGCAAGTAGACGCGACATATGATCGTGTTGCCAGCCAGAACTTCGGCCAATCACCCGAAGCCATGGAGAAGTATCTCACCCGCGTGGGGTCATCCATGGCATCGCTCAAGCGCCAGATCCGGGGCGAACTGGCGTGGCAGAACCTGCTGCGCCGCAACGTCCAGCCCTTCGTCAATGTGGCGGAAGGCGAAGTGACCGAAATGATGCAGCGCCTGCAGGCATCCAAGGGCACCGAGGAATACCGCATCGGCGAAATCTTCCTTGCCGCCAGTGATGTGAACAAGGCTCAGGTCTTTGCCAACGCCGAAAAGATCGTCGAACAGCTCAAGGGCGGCGGCAGCTTCGTGGCCTATGCGCGCCAATATTCCGAAGCTTCTACTGCGGCTGTCGGCGGCGATCTGGGCTGGATCAGGCTGGCCCAGTTACCGCCTGAACTTGGCGCTGCGGCCACGGGCATGAATCCCGGTCAATTGGCTGGCCCTGTTGAAATCCGGGGCGGCTTTTCGATCCTGTACCTGATCGACAAGCGCCAGGTGCTCACCGCCGATCCGCGCGATGCGCTGCTCAGCCTGAAGCAGATTTCGATTGAATTCCCCAAAGGCCTGAACGCTGACGCTGCGGGCAAAAAGGCCGCAGAATTCGCTGCCATGGTCAAAACGATCAAGGGCTGCGGCGATGCGGAAACGCAGGCGACCAAGATCGGCGCATCGGTCGTCGCCAACGATCAGATCAAAGCGCGTGATCTGCCGGGCGCGTTGCAGGATACCCTGCTGGCACTGCCCGTCGGCCAAACCACGCCGCCGTTCGGCTCGATCGAAGAGGGCGTGCGCGTGCTGATGCTGTGCGGCCGTGACGATCCGCAAGTCGCCAGCGGCCCAAGCTTTGAAGAACTGATGTCACAGATCGAAGACGACCGCGTCAACAAGCGCGCGCAAACCTATTTGCGCGATCTTCGCCGCGATGCAGTGATCGAATACAACTGATACTCGCAAACCTTGCGTTCTGTGTTTAGGGCAAGCGCATGACGCTTCCCCTTGCACTGTCCGTTGGCGATCCCGCAGGCATCGGCCCTGAGCTGGCGGCTGCCGCATGGGCAGTACGCGGGGCTGAGCGCCTACCGCCGTTCTTCGTGGTCGGCTCAGCCCGCCTGATTGAGCAAGCCGCGCGCCGTCGCGGTCTGGATATACAGGTTTGTCCCGTCAGTGCGCCCGATGAAGTCGCCGATTGCTTCGCCGATAGCCTGCCCGTCCTCGACATTGGCGAGGTGCCATACACCCCCGGCGAACCGAGCGATGCAGGTGCGACGCTGGCACTCAATGCCTTGGCTGCCGCCACCGGCCTTGTGCGTTCGGGAGCGGCATCGGCGCTTGTCACCGGGCCTGTCGCCAAAAGCCGGCTCGCGCGCGTGGGCTTTCATTATCCAGGACAGACCGAATTCGTCGCCCAAGCCTGCGGCATCTCGCCTGAAAACGCGGTGATGATGTTGGCCGGGCCAAGCTTGCGGGTTGTGCCGATCACGGTCCACGTTGCCTTGCGCGAGGTGCCCGACCTTTTGACAACGGAACTCATCCGCAACCGCGCGGCGATCACCGCCACTGCGCTTGCCCGCGATTACGGCATCGCCAACCCGCGCCTCGCCGTGGCAGGCCTTAACCCGCACGCGGGTGAAGATGGCCGGATGGGACGCGAGGACACCGACATCGTCGCGCCCGCCGTCGCCCTGTTGCGCTTGGCTGGGATCGATGCGTTCGGCCCGCTGCCGCCTGACACGATGTTCCACGCCGAAGCGCGCGCGACTTATGACGTGGCCATCTGCATGTACCACGATCAGGCGCTGATTCCGTTGAAGGCGCTCGATTTCGATGCAGGCGTCAACGTCACGCTGGGACTGCCGATCATCCGCACTTCGCCCGATCACGGTACCGCGTTCGGCATTGCCGGGACCGGCACCGCGCGCGTCGGACCGACAGTAGCGGCGCTGCGGATGGCGGCTGAATGCGCGATGCGAAGGATGACTGCGTGACCGAACTTCCCCCTTTACGCGAAGTCGTGAACCGCCACGGGTTAATCGCCACCAAGGCGCTCGGCCAGAACTTCCTGTTTGACGAACAACTTCTTAGCCGCATCGCCACTGTGCCGGGCAAGCTCAAAGGCGAGAACGTCCTCGAAGTCGGCCCCGGCCCGGGCGGCCTCACCCGCGCACTGCTGCGCGCAGGGGCGAACGTCACCGCTATTGAAATGGACAAGCGTTGCTTGCCGGCGCTGGCCGAACTTTCAGAAGCCTTCCCCAACCAATTGACCGTGATTCAAGGCGACGCCACCAAAATCGCGCCCGAAACGCTGTTCGATGGGCCGTGGCACGTTGCAGCAAACTTGCCCTATAACGTCGGCACGATGCTGTTCACCGGCTGGCTTTCGGGCCAAGCGTGGCCGCCGCGTTGGAAATCGCTGACGCTGATGTTTCAGCAGGAAGTGGCCGAACGCATCATCGCTGCCCCCGGCTCCAACGCCTATGGACGGCTTGCCGTGCTGGCGCAGTGGCGCTCCACCCCGCGCATCGCGATGAAAGTGCACCGCAGCGCCTTCACCCCGCCGCCCAAAGTCATGTCGGCCATTATCCATGTCGAACCTGCCGCCATGCCCGAAGGCGTATCAGCCCGAATGCTTGAACGGGTGACGGAAGCCGCCTTTGGTCAACGCCGCAAAATGCTGCGCCAGTCGCTAAAAGGTCTGCCGGGTGCGATTGAGGCGCTGGAAGTGCTGGGCATTGATAGCCAGCGCCGCGCGGAAACTTTGGACGTGGCAGAGTTTGTCAGCATTGCGCGCGTGTTAACGAAGTAGAGATTGGTTCGCGCAGAGACCGCAAAGAGCGCAGAGAAAAAGCGACCGGCCGCAGGCCCCAATTCATCATCGCACAGCATAGCCAAACGAAAAGCGGCTTTGCCGCTGGCACAACTTCTCTGCGATCTCTGCGATCTCTGCGCGAAACCAAAAAAGGCAGGCCCGAAGGCCCGCCCTCTCAAAACATCAAACCAGTTCCGCCACTTTCGCCGCAGCCTTTTTCTTGCGTCGCCATGCATGCAGCAGCGGTTCGGTATAGCCGTTGGGCTGTTCCACTCCGTTGAACACGAGATCGCAGGCCGCGCGGAAGGCGAAGCTTTCCTCCCAGTTCCCGGACATCGGTTCATAGACCGGATCGCCCGCATTCTGGGCATCGACCTTGGCCGCCATACGCTTGAGGCTGTCCATCACTTGCGCATTGGTGGCCACACCATGCAGCAGCCAATTGGCCATGTGCTGGCTGGAAATGCGCAGCGTCGCGCGATCTTCCATCAGGCCCACATCGTTGATATCGGGCACTTTTGAACAACCCACGCCCTGATCGATCCAGCGCACGACATAGCCCAGCAGGCCTTGCGCATTGTTGTCCAATTCCTCGCGCATTTCGTCTTCAGACCAGTTCGTACCCTCTGCCAGCGGAACCGCCAGCAGCGCATCAAGGCCCGGTGTTTGCTCTTGCACCACCACCTTTTGCACGTCGAACACATCGACCTGATGGTAATGCATCGCATGCAGCGTCGCCGCCGTGGGCGATGGCACCCATGCCGTGTTGGCGCCAGTGCGGGGGTGCGCGATTTTCTGTTCCATCATGTCGTGCATCATATCAGGCGCGGCCCACATGCCCTTGCCGATCTGCGCCTTGCCCGAAAGCCCATTCACCAAGCCAATGCAAACATTGCGCTTTTCATAAGCGGCAATCCAGCCAGAGCCTTTGATCGCGCCTTTGCGGATCATCGCGCCGGCTTGCATCGAGGTGTGTATCTCGTCGCCCGTCCGGTCAAGGAAGCCGGTGTTGATGAACACGATGCGGTCCCGCACGGCTTTGATGCAAGCGGCCAGGTTGGCAGACGTCCGCCGCTCCTCGTCCATCACGCCCACCTTCACGGTATGGCGCTCCAGCCCGAGCAAGTCCTCAACCGCGTTAAACAAGTCATTGGTAAACGCCGCTTCTTCCGGCCCATGCATCTTGGGTTTGACGATATAGATGCTGCCCATGCGGCTATTGCGCAATGGCCCCAGTTCCTTCACGTCGTGCATTCCGATGGCCGAGGTGAAAACCGCGTCCATGATGCCTTCGGGTATCTCCGAACCATCGGCCAGCAGGATCGCCGGATTGGTCATCAAATGGCCGACATTGCGGACGAACAGCAAGCTGCGCCCCGGCAGGGTCAGCGTTTCACCACCCGGCGCGGTCCATGTGCGGTCAGCCTCCAACCTGCGGCTCATGGTTTGGCCGCCCTTCTGAAAGCGCGCTTCCAAATCGCCGCGCATCAGGCCCATCCAGTTGCGATAGGCCAGCAGCTTGTCTTCAGCATCCACCGCCGCAATCGAATCTTCCAGATCGACAATCGCGGTCAGCGCAGATTCCAGAACGATATCAGCGATCCCCGCCTTGTCGTCCTTGCCAACGCGATGTGCGCGATCCAGCACGATTTCGGCGTGCAGGCCGTTGTTGCGCAACAAAACGCTGCCGGGCTTTTGACCAGCAAACTTCCCCGCATCGGCCAGCGGCGGCACGGCCTGTCCATCCCAATCGTTCCAACTCATTCCCGTCAGCGGGAACGTCTGATCCAGAAACGCGCGCCCCGCGCGAACCACCGCCGCGCCGCGATCCGCATCATAGCTACCGCCACGCGCGGGCGGCGCATCAAGTGCATCGGTGCCATACCATGCGTCATAAAGGCTGCCCCAGCGCGCATTGGCCGCGTTTAACACAAAGCGGTCATTCAACACCGGCACAACCAGTTGCGGCCCGGCCATCGTGGCGATTTCGGCATCAACATTCTGCGTGCCGATTTCGAACGCTTCGGGCTCTGCCACCAGATAACCGATTTCGGTCAGGAACGCGCGATATTCGGCCATATCGATGGCCTTCCCGCGGCGCTCACGGTGCCATGAATCGATGGTCGCTTGCAGGGCATCGCGCCTGGCCAATAGCGCGCGATTTACCGGGGCAAATTGGCCAACCAGCACCGCAAAACCTTGCCAGAACCCACTGGCATCCAGCCCGAGGGGGGCAAGCACGGCGCTGTCGATAAATTGGCTAAGCTGTGCGTCGACTTTAAGCCCGCTACGCTCGATACGTTCGTTCATTTCACCCATATCCATTCGCTCACATAAACCGGTCACGCCAGCAAAGCCGCGCGCCGAATCTGATGAACCTGGGGAGGAACTGGGCAGGCTATGCAGGATCGCATGGGGTTTTGCAATGATGTGTGCGTCGCTGCCCACCCCGCTGCGACTAACCTCGCCTGCGGCTCGCCAAGTCTCGCGGCCCTCCCGCAAGCGGTAGGGCATAAGGAAGGCAGTTCGTGTACCGTTGGGTTTGCGGGAGGGCTTCAAAGTCCCCTTCTTCCCCCCTGCCGCCTGCGGGAGGGGCCGGGGGTGGGCAGCGCATTTAAGCAACCTCAGAAGATACTTCACCCCGCTCCCGCGAACCGCTACGAAGGTTACAGATGCAACAGATTTCCTCCATTGAACAAGGCCTGATCGCCCCAATTGATGCCGCAGCGATGCTGGGCCGGGTCGAACGGTGGTGCGAAGTCAATACCGGCACCGGCAACCTCGCCGGGCTTGCCCAGCAGTACGATCTGCTGGCCGATGCGTTTACCGCGCTACCCGGCACCGTGCGCAGAATCGAACCCGCGCCGGTCACCGCCATCGCCGCCGATGGGCGCGAGGTGGAAACAACCAACGGTGCGCACTTGGTCCTGTCCGTCCGCCCCGAAGCACCGCGCCGCTATCTGCTCACCGGCCATATGGACACCGTGTTCGCGCCCTCGCACCCTTTTCAAACGCTGACATGGCTGGATAGCGAAACCCTCAACGGCCCCGGCGTGGCGGATATGAAAGGCGGCATCGCGGTGATCCTTGCCGCGCTTTCCGCATTCGAAGCCAGCCCTGCCGCTGCCTTGGTCGGTTATGACGTGCTGATCAATTCGGACGAGGAAACCGGCAGCTTGTCATCAGCCCCGCTGATCACGGAACTGGCCATGGGCAAGGTCGCTGCGCTCACATATGAACCCTCAGCCTTGCCCGATGGCACCTTGGCGGGCGAGCGTCCCGGCAGTGGAAATTACAGCGCGACCTTCACTGGCCGCTCCGCCCACGCCGGACGCAATCCGCAAGACGGGCGCAATGCAATCCTCGCCGCCGCTGATTTTGCGTTACGCTTGAAAGCGTTGGAGGAACCCGGGCTCTCGGTAAATCCGGCCAGGATCGACGGCGGCAGCGCCAACAATGTTGTGCCAGATAACGCCGTACTGCGATTCAACGTGCGCCCGCGATTGCCAGAACAGGCCCAAGCGTTTGCAGCCTCTCTGCGCGAAGCCGTCCGCGTTATCGAAAAGCTGCACGATGTTGCGATCCACATCCACGGCGGCATCACGCGTCCGCCCAAGCCGCTGACACCGCAAGCCGAGGCGCTGTTCGGCCTTGTGCGCGCATGCGGTCAGGCGCTGGGCCAGCCGATCCATTGGCAAGCATCTGGCGGGGTATGCGATGGCAACAATATCGCCGCTTGCGGGGTGCCTGTGGTTGATACGATGGGTGTGCGTGGTGGGGCCATCCATTCCCAGCAAGAATACTTGATCGTGCCGTCTCTGGCAGAACGCGCCGCATTGTCCGCGCTGGTTCTGCACCGGCTCTCTGGGGGAAGCTGATGACATTCCGTATCCGCGCTGCACGCACAAGCGACCTTCAACCGCTGTATGAAATGGCCAAGCTGACCGGGGGCGGCTTCACCAATCTGCCCGCAGATCGCAAATCGCTCACGACCAAACTTGATCGGGCAGTGCACGCGTATGCCAATCAGACAGTTGGCAATCCCGATGAACTGAAGGACGAGTTGTTCGTGCTGGTGCTGGAAGACAGCACTACCGGCGAAGTGCGCGGCACCTGCCAGATTTTCACCAGCGTTGGGCGGCAATGGCCGTTCTATTCCTACCGCAAGGCCACGCTCACCCAGCATTCCAAAGAGCTGAACCGCACGTTCCGCGCAGAAATGCTCGGCCTCGTCACCGATCTTGAAGGGTCGAGCGAAGTCGGCGGGTTGTTTCTCCATCCATCAGAACGCGCAGGCGGCCTTGGCATGTTGCTGGCGCGTAGCCGCTATTTGTTCATTGCGATGCACCGCCAACGCTTTGCCGACAAGATTCTGGCAGAGCTGCGCGGCGTGATTGATGAGCGCGGTGGATCACCGTTCTGGGATGGCGTCGCCGGACGGTTTTTCGGCATGAACTTTCAGGAAGCGGATTATTTCAACGCGATCAATGGCAACCAGTTCATCGCCGATCTGATGCCAAAGCATCCTGTCTATATCGCGATGCTGCCGGAAACGGCGCGCTCTGCCATCGGTTTGCCTCACCCATCGGGCCGCGCGGCGATGCGGATGCTGGAAGAGGAAGGCTTTGCCTACGAAGGCTATGTCGATATTTTCGACGGCGGCCCGACCATGACCGCGCGCACCGATCGCGTCCGCTCTATCTGTGATGCGCAACCCACAGTCGTCACGCATGTGCGCGCGCCTGAAGGCGGCGGCAGCAGCGTAAAGGCTCTGGTCGCAACCGGACGTCTGGCGGATTATCGCTGCACGTTTGCAGACGTTGCCATTACGCCCGATGGCTTGGTGCTCGATCCGATTGCGGCAGCGGCGCTGGACGTTTCGGCGGGCGATACGGTTTGGCATGTGAGCCGCTAACCTTCCCTTCCCGTTCGTGTCGAGCGTAGTCGAGACACCACGCACCAGTGTCTCGACTACGCTCGACACGAACGGAATTTTGCAGTGATCAATCAGGACACGCACATGCCCCTCGTTGAAATCAACTTCGATGGCCTTGTCGGCCCCAGCCACAATTACGCAGGCCTCAGCCTCGGCAATCTGGCTTCTGCCAGCCACGCAGGCGAGGCATCCTATCCCCGTGCTGCGGCATTGCAGGGCATCGCCAAGATGCGCCACAACTTGGGCCTTGGCCTTACCCAAGGCCTGTTTACGCCTCTGCCACGCCCCAATCCGGTGTTGCTCGGCGCGCTGGGTTTGAACACGATCGATGAAACTGACCCAACCCAGCGCCGTCTGCGCGCAGCAGCATGGTCTGCCTCGTCAATGTGGACCGCCAACGCCGCCACCGTCAGCCCCGCACCTGATACCGCAGACGGGCGCTGCCACCTGACCGCCGCCAACCTCGTCACCATGCCGCACCGCTCGCAGGAATGGCCCGATACAGTGCGCCAATTGCGCCTCGCCTTTGCCAGTGCCGCCCACTTTGCCGTGCACGATGCGGTGCCTGCGTGCTTTGGCGATGAGGGCGCAGCCAATCACATGCGGATGAGCACGGCTCACGATGCGCCCGGCCTTGAACTATTCGTCTATGGCAAAACAGGCGGCGCATTCCCCGCGCGCCAGCATGAACAGGCCAGCCGCGCCGTCGCCCGCATTCACGGCCTTGATCCCGCGCGCTGCCTGTTCATCGAACAAGCGCCCGAAGCCATCGCGGCAGGCGCGTTCCACAACGATGTCGTCGCGGTTGCCAACGAACGGGTGCTGTTCACGCACGAACAGGCCTTTGCCGATCCGGAGGGCACCTACGCCGCGATCCGCGCCAAGCTGCCCGAAGCCGAAATCGTCGTTGTGCCCGCGTCTGCCGTCAGTCTTGCCGACGCGATCAAGAGCTATGTGTTCAACGCGCAATTGCTCACGCTGCCGACCGGCGAAATGGGCCTGGTGATCCCGCTCGAAGCGTGGGAGATGCCGCCGGTGCGCGGCTGGCTTGATGCTATGCTGGCCTCAAACGGCCCGATCCGCCACGTGATGCCGGTCGACGTACGCCAGTCGATGGCCAATGGCGGCGGACCTGCCTGCTTGCGCCTGCGTGTCGTTGCCGACCCCGCTACCGTCGATCCGCGCTTCATGCTGGATGAAGCCAGGGCCGCGCTGATCGAAGGCGTGGTCGCCGCGTATTGGCCCGAACAAATCGATCCTGCCGATCTTGGCGCACCATCTTTGGCCGCAACCGTCATCACCGCGCGCGCTGCATTGCTTGGGGCGCTCGGCCTTGGGGAACTGGCCTAAGCGCCAAGACGTATTCGATAGACATCGCCTGTCGCCAGAATTTACAGTGAACGAAAGTTTAAGCAGCCACATTCCAGCAAAACAGGGAATGGCACGATGATTGCGTTGCTGATTGGCAAATGAGGATAAGTGTCCCGAATGCTTAAAAAGATCCGTCGCCTGTTCATGATCAAAACCCGCTTCGAGGCGTTTGCAATCATTTATGCGTTGTCGCTGGGCGCGGTTGAGCGCGGTCAGGCGTATTTGACCGAGTACCCCGGCTTTGGCGGCAAGGTGCTGTTTGTTGCAGCCACAGGCGCCGTGTTCATCGGCGGCGGCAAAATCCTCGACGCCGTGCGCATGGAACGCGAAGCGGCAGAACAAATCGCTTCTGCGCTGAGAGCATAGCACTCTTCGGATAGCTGCTGGATCCCGGCCTGCGCCGGGATAACGCTTACCTTAGGGGTAGGCAAAACTGAAGGAAAATAGGGCGATTCTGTTGCTAGGCTCGCCCCCAGCCCCCGGTTTCCGATTCTGTTACCCGGTTCGGTCCGAACCGTGCTCTTGCCTTATAACTTCAGGGCGTTAGCCCCTAGAATTATGCAGCGAGAGCGAGTGCGTCGTTGTCGTTTGCACTTGTGAGTTTTGAGCCTTGAACGGGTTACTCAGCCCGGGCAAAAACTGCGCTTTTCAACACACGTCGATCCTAGTTCGTCCCCATCAACACCCTTGCGACAACAAGGCCCGGTCCCTGATTGCTCAGAAAACCGGTAGTGATGGTGGAGACGCCGGGTACCGCCCCCGGGTCCGCTGCGTCTATTGCACGCCGCAATTTATCACCATAGCCGGCCTAAACCGGCAGGGACCCATATAGGGCCTGCTCCCAAAATGAAAAGAGGTGCGCAAATGAAAAGGGGCAGGATTTCTCCCGCCCCTTTATCGCCGTTTTAGCGGTGAACCTTAACCCTTGGACTTCAGCGCATCGCGGATTTCTGCGAGCAGTTCGACTTCAGTCGGACCGGCAGGTGCTGCTGGCGCTTCGTCGGCAGGCTTTGCCATAACCTTGTTCGCGCCCTTGACGATCAGGAACACGACAAACGCCAGAATCACGAAATTCACGATCTGCGTGATGAAATCGCCATAACCGATCATCGCCACGCCTGCTGTTTTCAAATCGGCATAGCTTGCAGCATCGCCTTTGAAGTCGGCAGGAAGATCACCCAACTGGATGAACAGATTGGTGAAATCCTTGCCGCCCGAAACAAAGCCGACCACTGGCATAATCACGCTTTCGGTCAGCGAAGTAACCACTTTGCCAAATGCTGCGCCGATGATCACACCAACTGCGAGATCGAGCACATTCCCGCGAGAAATGAACGTCTTGAATTCGCCTAACATTCCCATAAAATTCCCCTACTCATCGTTGACCACAAATCCCGCGCCTGAATGCCATTGGATAAGAATGCTAACAACCCACAATCGGTTGCAGATTCTCGACACCCTTGAAGTGCTGCCTGCTTGCGCTATCTCATAGGCGATACAGGATCGCTTGTGCGGTCCGTCTAAGGGGTACGATGTCAATGGCCGCTATTCGCTTCAGCACAATCGCGTTTGCAACTGTTGCCGCCGCCAGCCTTTCGGCCTGCGGGATCAATTCTGTTCCCACGGCTGAAGAAGCGGCCAAGGCCCGCTGGGCCGATGTGGAAAGCTCCTATCAGCGCCGCGCTGATTTGATCCCGAACCTGGTTTCGACCGCCAAGGGTGCTGCCGCATCGGAAACCACGATCCTGACGAACGTGACCAACGCACGCGCTGCGGCCACGTCGATCAACATCACCACCGATGATCTTTCAAATCCGGCAGAGTTCGAGAAATTCCAGAACGCGCAGAACCAGTTGACCCAAGCCTTGGGCCAGTTGCGCACCGTCGTGGAAAACTATCCGCAGTTGCAAAGCCAGGCCCGCTTTGCCGATCTGATGGTTCAGCTTGAAGGCACTGAAAACCGCATCAACGTATCGCGCACGCGCTACAACGAGGCTGTGCAGGCCTACAACACCACCATCCGCACTTTCCCCGATGCGATTGGCGCCAAGCTAATCCACGGTGCCAAGCCGATGGTGCCGTTCAAGGCTGCCGCTGGATCTGAAACCGCGCCCACCGTCAATTTCGACATGAACGCGCCTGCACCGGCCCCGGCGCCAGCAAACCCTGCTCCTGCTCCGGCTGCATCGGGCAATTGATATGACCGCCCAATTGCGGGCATTCCTTCGAGCATGCGCGCTGCTGTTTCTGCTGTTTGCAGGAACAGCACACGCCGCCATGCCGCCCAAGCCTGCTGGCCCCGTGCTGGATCAGGCCAACATCATTCCCGATGATCAGGAAGCCGCGCTCGCGCAGCGCCTGTCGGCCTATAATGCGCAAACCGGGCGGGCGATCATCGTCGCCACCATTGCCTCGCTCGATGGCGATGACGTGGCAAATTATACCAACACCTTGTTCCGCACATGGGGCATAGGCGGACAGCAGACCGATCAGGGCCTGTTGTTCCTGATTGCACCCAATGATCGCCGTGTGCGGATCGAAGTCGGCTATGGGCTTGAAGAATTCATGCCCGATGTGCTGGCCGGACGGATCATCGCCTCGGCGGTTACCCCGCGTTTCAAGGCGGGCGATTACCCCGGCGGCATTAATGCGGGCGTCGAACAAATCCTCACGCAGCTCAGCCGCAACCCGGCAGACGCAAAAGCCGTGGCCGAAGCCGCAGCAGCCGCCCAGCGCGAAGGCGCATCCGGCGGGGGCAGCACGATTGCCAGCGCGATCTTCTGGATCGTACTGATTATCATTGCCATCGCGGTCTTCGGACGGCGAAATCGCGGCTATGGCCAGCGCCGCAGCGGTATTGATCCCGGCATTGTGCTGTGGGGCCTCAGCGAAATCGCCCGCTCCGCGTCGCATGGCGGCGGAGGCTGGAGTGGTGGCGACAGCGGCGGCGGTTTCGGCGGCTTTGGTGGCGGTGATTCCGGTGGCGGCGGCGCTTCAGGGGACTGGTGATGGCACAACCGACAATGACAGACGCCGATCATCAACTGGTCTCCGATGCAGTTGCCGCAGCCGAGGCCAACAGCGCGGGCGAGATCGTTACCATCGTTACGCCCCGGTCTGACCCGTACCACGATGTTGCCTTGGTTTGGTCTGCGCTGGTCGCTTTCGGAGCCCTGTGCGCGCTTGAACTTGGTGCGGGCTTCTATCTGCCACTTGTCGAAAATTCGCTCGGTCTGTGGGCATTTGAATGGACGCCGCGCGCGGTTCTGGGCCTTGCACTGTTTGTCGCCACGCTCAAATTCGTCGCGATGTACTTGCTGATGCGCTTCACTCCGCTTGGACGGTGGCTGACCCCGCGACGCATCCGCAATGCCCGCGTGCGCGAACGCGCACTCACCTGTTTCCGCGTCGGAGCAGAAAGCCGAACGTCGGGCCACACCGGCGTGCTGATCTATCTCAGCCTTGCCGAACACCGCGCCGAGATTATCGCCGATGCCGCCATCGCATCGAAAGTTTCGCCCGAAACATGGGGCCACGCGATGAAGGCAATGCTCGATCCGCTGCGCGAAGGCCACATGGCCCAAGGCATGGCCGCCGCCGTGGGCGAAGTTGGCAAAGTCCTTGCCGAACATTTCCCGCGCGGCGAAAATGACGTGAACGAATTGCCGGACAGGTTGATCGAAGTATGAGTTTGGAAGATGAGTACCGTAACCAGTCCGAAGAAGTACGCTGGGAAGGCCGCTATATTTCGGCCAAAACGCGCGGGCGCTGGGAATATGTTGGCCGCAGCCGCAATATCCGCGCAGCCGTCATCCTTGCGATTGACGATGGCCACGTGCTGCTGGTCGAACAGTTCCGCGTTCCGCTGGGGCGCCCCTGCATCGAATTGCCCGCCGGGTTGATCGGCGATGAAGCAGGCGCGGAAAACGAAGACGCCGCCATCGCTGCCGCGCGCGAACTTGAGGAAGAAACCGGCTATCGTCCGGGCCGGGTTGAATCGCTGGGTGAATTCTACTCCTCGCCCGGCATGGTCACTGAATCCTTCACCCTGTTCCGCGCGCTCGATCTGCAAAAAGTGTCCGAAGGCGGCGGCTTGGAAGGCGAAGGCATCACCGTCCACCGCGTTGCCTTGGCCGACATAGTCAGCTTCATCGCAGCGAAGCGTTCCCAAGGCTACGCTGTCGATACGCGCATGCTCCTGCTGCTTTCACCCAGCATCTTGGGCTGAATTTAACGCCAACACGTACATCGCTGAACGATAGCAAATAGATCCCCTGAACTCACCGAACATATGCAACACTTGTAGGGTGTTGTTGCGATGTGAGAACGATATGGCCAACTCAGCCTAACAGAGCGGACTGAGATTTACCGCCAGCATGCAGTTGGTAAATCTCTGCGGTTAATTGGACAGTGCCTTGGTCGCTCGCCGGCGTAAATTGGCGGACGGCTGGCGTGCGAACACCGCCGCACTGTCATTTTCCATGTGTCAATCTATCGCTGGGGCTATCACCCCTCGGCCAACAAGAATTACTTGCACCGTCTGCTGCCGCGCGGCAAATTCCGGTGCGGTCGCCTCAGCATCAGAGGCGGCCGACACGCCAGCTTAATAAAGTGTCTCCACCCACGCGATCAGTGTCTCGACAGCGCCACCGACCGCCGCGAAGCAGGCAATCGGGAAGCCGACTACATGCTTTCGCCCGCTGCAGTCACAATCTGCTTGTCTCCCAACAGCTTACCTCCCGCCTGACACTCACCCTCAGGCCGCCCAACCGGCGGACGCCAACCACGGCAAAGAACTTGCTCCAGATGCTCGAACCCATCCCGCCCCACCTTGCACCGCAGCACAAAGACCGCTAGGGGCGCGGCCAACTGATTTATCCCACTTCGCAAGGAATATCCCATGGCGGTTACCCGCACTTTTTCGATCATCAAGCCTGACGCAACACGTCGCAACCTGACCGGGGCGGTCGTCAAGATGCTGGAAGAAGCTGGCCTGCGCGTTGTCGCTTCCAAGCGCATCCAGATGAGCCGCGCACAGGCGGAAGGTTTCTATGCCGTTCACAAGGAACGCCCTTTCTTTGGCGAACTGGTTGAATTCATGATCTCCGGCCCGGTGGTCGTGCAGGTTCTTGAAGGCGAGAACGCGATGCAGCGCAACCGTGACATCATGGGTGCAACCAACCCTGCCAATGCCGATGCTGGCACGATCCGCAAGGAACTGGCCGAATCGATCGAAGCCAACACCGTTCACGGTTCGGATTCGGACGAAAACGCTGCGATCGAAATCGCCTACTTCTTCAAGCCAGAAGAAATCGTCGGCTGATCGATCGTTCGATCTGACGCATAAACGGGCCGGGGTAGCGATGCTCCGGCCCTTTTTGTGCGCTGTCCGGTTCAACCGGGCGGACAATCTTGGTATGGTACCAGCAATAAGGGAGATTCGACTATGCAAGGTATGGGTGGCGATGATTGCCCCTTCGCGTTCAATTTTGACGCGACCACATTCAAAGTGGGCGATACGGTAAGCTATCGCGTTACTGGCAACAGCATGTTCGAAGACATGCCGTTCGCGGGTGAACTGGTTGAAGTGCATGACGATTTCGTCGTAATTGCTGCTGACGCCAGCGATCCAACGGTGCGCTATCGCGGTACGCGCGAAAGCCGCCCGCAAGTGAGCGCAGATCAAATCTGACGGCTGGCGTCAAAATTCCAGCATTGCGGCAAGCCGACGCGGGGCGACTGCTGACCAACTGCGTTGCAACCAATCCGCGGCGTGATCCCAATCCACGCCGGGGCGATTGAGGGTTAGCCCGGCCCAGCCGCTCGCACCGTAATAGGCCGGGCGGAACCAAACGTCCGGATATTGCTCGATAAGTGCGGCCAGTTCGTCTTGCCCGCTGGTTTTTACCAGCAAAGCGATCTGCGGCGTTCCGTGATGCTGGTCGTTGAAATAGGCGAAGTATTTTCCGCCGACGCGCCAGCCCGGCGCGCCATGGCTCTCGCGTTCTTCAACCTCGGGCAGGGCTGCGGCCAAGCTGCGGACTTTTGCAAGCAGCCATTCGGCATCGAATTCACGCGAAACGTAAGCCGCCAGCGTCCGCGAATACAATTGGTGTTCGGCAATCAATACGCGGGCGGCAAGCGTATCGCTGGTATCGCCGGGTATGATTGCAACCGGGGTCTGGCCCAGCACAGGACCGTCGTCGAGTTCGGCGGTGACCAAGTGGACGGTGCAGCCGCCGTGCGAATCACCTGCTTCGATGGCGCGGTCATGCGTGTGCAGGCCTTTGTATTTGGGCAGCAACGAGGGGTGGATGTTGAGCATCCGGCCTTCCCAGCGGCCGACAAATTCGGGGCTGAGGATGCGCATATAGCCCGCCAGCGCGATTATCCGCGCGCTCGATTTCAGCACTTCGGCTTCCATCAGAGCGTCGTGCTCGGCGCGGGGGATGCCCTTGTGCGGCAAACAGAACGTGGCGATGCCTTCTGCCTGCGCCAAGGTCACCCCTGAGGCGTCCGGGTTGTTCGAAAGGACAAGCACGATCTCGTAAGGGCAATCGGCGGCGCGCGCAGCATAGAGCAGCGCCGCCATATTGGTGCCGCTGCCGGATATGAACACCGCAACGGGCGTGCGCTCAGCCAAGGTGCACGGCTTCCCACGGTTCGCGCGCGGACCAAGTCTCGACGCTGCCCGTCACCGTGCAGCCCTTTTCGCCCGCCACGATTTCACCGATGCGGAACACCTCTTCACCCGCTGCGGCAAGGTCTGCCGCCAAAGCATCGGCGGCTTCTGGCGCTACGGCAAGGACCATGCCGATGCCGCAGTTGAACGTGCGTGCCATTTCCTCAGGTTCGATATGGCCCTGCGCTTGGAGGAACGCCATCAGGCGGCTCTGCTCCCAGCTATCGGCATCGATGCGGGCATGAAGGCCGCGGGGCAACACGCGGGGCACATTTTCGAGCAAGCCGCCGCCGGTGATGTGGGCCAGCGCATTGATCCGGCCAGAGCGAATGAACGGCAGCAGCGTCTTCACATAAATGCGAGTCGGCTCGATCAGATAATCGATCAGCAGGCGTTCGTTATCGAACAGGGCTGGGCGCTCCAGCTTCCAGCCCTTGTCCGCAGCCAGGCGGCGGACAAGTGAATAGCCATTGGAATGGACGCCTGATGAGGCAAGGCCGAGCAAGACGTCACCTGCGCTCACCCGGTCACCGGTCAATTGCTCGCCGCGCTCAACCGCGCCAACGCAGAAGCCTGCAAGGTCATAGTCGCCATCGGCATACATGCCCGGCATTTCAGCGGTTTCGCCGCCGATCAGCGCGCATCCGGCAATCTTGCAGCCTTCGGCAATGCCCGCCACGACCCGTTCGGCCACGCCATTATCAAGGCGGCCCGTTGCAAAATAATCGAGGAAGAACAGTGGTTCTGCGCCTTGGACGATCAAATCGTTCACACACATGGCAACAAGATCGATGCCGATCTGGTCATGGCGGTCATGGTCAATCGCCAGCTTCACCTTGGTGCCAACGCCATCGTTGCCTGCCACCAGCAACGGGTCTTTGTAACCGGCCGCTTTGAGGTCGAAAAATCCGCCGAATCCGCCAAGTTCGGCGTCTGCGCCGGGGCGTGCGGTAGACTTGGCAAGGGGGCCGATGGCCTTTACCAATGCGTTGCCCGCGGCAATGTTCACGCCTGCTTGGGCGTAGCTATAGCTCTGCGGCTTTTTATCGTGATCGCTCATGGAATGCGCGCCTAGCTGTTTCCTGCTTGGATTTCCACTTGCCTTTGGGCAAAAGCGCACTCGCAAGCCGCCTTGTCCCCAAGATCGCGGTCAAAATGGTTCTGGAGCTCCCTTGGTCGCACTGCGTCTGCCTTTCGAAAACGCACGGAACCGTAAAGTTTTGATGCTTGGCCTTGCCCTTGTCCTGGGGGTGGGCGGTGCTGCACTGGTTGCGCAAATCGAAGGGGATCGCGGGATTCCACCGATTGCCAGCAACGGCGATTTTGAAATTCGCGGGATCGAAGTCAACGTCAGCGGCGATAATTCCGAAGATGCCCGCGCCAATGGCTGGCGCGAAGCAGCGCGCAAAGCTTGGGTCAAGCTGTGGGAAACAAACGGAAGCGGCGGGGCCGCACCGGACATCGATGATTCGACGCTCGAATCGATGATTTCAGCCATTGCCGTCGAAAATGAACAGATCGGCCCGCGCCGCTACATCGCGCGACTCGGCGTGATTTTTGATCGAACGCGGACCAGCGAGCGGCTCGGGATGACCGGGGCGCGGGCACGCTCTGCGCCGATGCTGGTCATTCCGGTGCTTTATCAGGGCGGCGTTGCCACCGTGTTTGAAACGCGCAACCCGTGGCAAAAGGCGTGGGCGGAATACCGCACCGGCAACAGCGCGATTGATTATGTTCGCCCCGCTGGCGCTGGCTCTGATTCGCTGCTGCTCACCGCAGGCCAGCTTGATCGCCGCAGCCGCAATTGGTGGCGGGTGATTCTTGATGAATTTGGCGCGGCCGATGTGATCATGCCGTTGGCGCGGCTTGAGCGAGAATATCCCGGTGGCCCGGTGCGCGGTACGTTCACCGCGCGGTTGGGACCGGATAATCTGTTTCTGGGCAGCTTCACGCTGACCGCGCGCAACGAAGCCGAAGTGCCCAAGATGCTAGAACAGGCCATCGCCAAACTTGATCGGCTGTTTAGTGATGCGCTGGCAGGTGGGCTGTTGCGCCCTGATCCGACGCTGAACATTGCGCCGCAAGTTGATCCTGCACTGATTGACCAGTTGCTTGCTGCGGAAGGTCCGGTGCGGGCAGCCAGTGACCCGGCGGCGGGACCAACAACTGCGCCAACGGCAGCGGCATCTGCGACGGCTGCGGTGACGTCGAATATCACGGTGCAGTTCGCCACGCCCGATGCCGCTGCGGTGGATACCGGAATGGCTGCGCTGCGGGCAGTCGCAGGTGTCAGAAGCGCGGTTTCAACTTCCATCGCCATCGGCGGAACTTCGGTCATGCGCGTGACCTATGCGGGCGAGATTGACGCGCTGGCTGCAGCCCTGAAGGCGCAGGGCTGGCGAGTGAGTGCGGGCGCAGACGCCCTGTCGATCCGCAAGTAAAACCCTGTATACCTGATCAAATGTCGCAGATTGCCCTTCCATTGGTCACCGCGCGCGGTGCCGAGACTGTCGTGCTCGGGTGCTCGCTTGCGCCGGTGATCGACGCATTGCAGGCAGCAGGCAACTGGCCGTTCCGCACGGCCATTCTGGCAGGGCCTCCACGTTCGGGCAAAAGCCTGCTGGCGCGCTGGTTTGCCGAAAGCGGCGCGGGCGAGGCGATTGACGATGCCGATGCATTGCCTGAGCATGATTTGTTCCATCGCTGGAACCGCGCGCAGGCCGATGGCCGCCCGCTGCTGCTGGTTTGCAACCGCGCGCCGGGGGCATGGGTGATTGCCTTGCCAGACCTTGCGTCGCGGTTGGGATCGGCGCTGCTGATTGAAATTGGCGCGCCCGATGATGAACTGGCTGCAGGCCTCATTGCCGAGCATGCTACCCGGCGCGGACTGACTTTAAGCGATCAGGTGCTGGCCTATTTGTTGCCGCGCATTGAGCGCAGCCATGCCGGGATAGAGTTGCTTATTGAAACTATTGACCGGCTGTCTCTTGAGCGTAAAGCACCCGTCACCATATCTCTTGTACGCGATGCGCTGGCAGAGCGTTCAGGAGAATTCCAGCCGCGCTTGCTTTAGCCGGTTGAAAGAGAGAGAATTGGGGCATGTTCAAAGGCCTGATCGCTTATCTGGACTCGATCCGCTCGCGCGATCCCGCGCCGCGTTCGCGCTGGGAAATCCTGCTTTATCCGGGGCTTCTGGCCGTGGGGCTGCACCGCATTGCGCATTGGCTGTTTGAGGCAGAGCTGTATTTCTTCGCCCGTGCGGTGAACCACTTCTCGCGGTTTCTCACCGCAATCGACATTCATCCCGGTGCCAAGATCGGCAAGCACCTGTTTATCGACCACGGCTTTACCGTGATCGGTGAAACCTGCGAAATCGGTGATAATGTGACAATTTACCAGTGCGTTACGCTGGGCGGCACCAACCCGGCCAATGGCGTCCCTGGCAAACGCCACCCGACATTGAGCGATAACGCGATCATCGGATCAGGGGCGCAAATCCTTGGCCCGATTACGGTTGGCCCGCGCGCTCGCGTGGGCGCTAATGCTGTCGTCACCGACGATGTGCCTGAAGGTGCGACGATGATCGGTCTGAAGGCGCGATCAACGCTGGTTCCGGCAGAAACGTGGCTCAAGGAATTCATTCCCTACGGAACGCCTTGCAAGGAACCGTGCGAACCGCTTGGCGGCAACCGCGTGGACGACCTCGAAACAGAAGTTGCAACGCTAAAGGCACAAGTGGCCGCATTGATTGCCGCACAGGGTGGCGATGATGGCCTGACGCCTGCGCCACCGCCGTCCGGACTGAGGACGCGCAACTGAGCGCGAGCGGCTCTGATCCGGGCACTCCGGGCACGATCCTGCCGTTTCCGCATGCGCGCGCGCCATCTCAGGTGGCGTTTGACCGTCCCGAACTGATGCGCATTCTTGATCTTTATGGCCGCATGGTCGCCGCCGGGTTCTGGCGCGATTACGCGATGGACTTTGGCAAGGACGCCGCCAGCTTTGCCGCCTTTAAACGCACTGCCGAGCGTCCAACGGCGCGCATCGAAAAGCGCCCTTCCTTGCGCGGAAAGCAAGGCATGTGGGCACTGTTTGGCGAGGCCGGACAAGTGCTGAAACGCGGCCACGATCTGGCAGGCGTGCTATCCCCTCTGGAACGGCGGCTGATGAAGGTGGTCGAGGACTAGGGCCGTCGCCCATTCGTCACTGTGAGCGGAGCGAAGCAATCCGGGTGTGAAGCTGCAAGCTATGTCTCGACATCGCTCGACACGAACGGGGGGGGAGTGTTCTAAACTTTCGGCTTCAGCAAGAAGTTCATCCAGCTACTCGCCAAAGGTTTGGCGCGGTCTGACTGCCATGCCTCAGCGCGGACGTTGGCGATGCGGCGTCCGGCGCGGATGACCTGGCCGATGGCGAAGGTTTGCACCATCGCGCCGCCCCGCAGGAATTCGATCGAGACGTTGACCGGCTTGATCCGGGTATCCACGGCGTCATCGCCCAAATCGGCGCGCAGGGCGATGATCGAGGCGATTTCGAGCAATCCGCCCAAGGCTCCGCCGTGGAGGAAGCCGGGGCGGCCCACAGTGCGTTCGGAAAAATCCATCGTGAGGATCGGCACGCCATCGGTTATCTGGTCAATCCGCATCCCCATGGTTAGCGCATAGGGCGGGAGCAGGGCAGTCAAGCGGGTGAACAGCGCGTCGCTCATCTCGGTGTCTCCGGAAAGCGTGGAGTGGCTTCCGTCTCAACCTGAATGAAGATGCCCGCCACGTTGGCGACCGGATCGTTAATGTCTCCGTCGTGGGCAATGCCCCGCACGAACGCCATCGAGCGTTTGATCTGATAGCACTCTGCCCAAGCGATCAGGTCCTTGCGCGGGGTTGCGGCCCGAAGATAATCAATGCGCAAATCGAGCGTCACTTGCGGCTGATACCGTCCCAGCGCCACCCAGATCGACATCGAAGTGGAAATATCGAGAAGGCTTATGATCGGCCCCGTCGCCAAAACGCCGGTTTCGGCATCACCGACCAGATCTTCGCGCCACGGTACGGCCATTTCAACCCAATTGGCACCGTGATTGCGATAGCGCATGCCGATGAAGCCGTTGTGGCTTTCCGGCGCAACCATATGTTCGAACTGTGATGGATCGAATGTCATGGTCGGATCATTAACGCGGCGTTCGCTGGGATCATCAGATGGTGCAGCCATGGGAAGGGTGTGCAGGTCCGTGTCGGCAAATTCAAGCGTTTTAAGCGAACGATTGAAGTAGGCGCCGGTTCTAAAACGCACTTCCTGCCAGCGCATCGATTGCACCCTGCAAAATCAGCGCAGCCGCGTGCGAATCGATTCGCTCAGCACGTTTGGCGCGGCTGAAGTCTTGTTCGATCATCGCGCGTTCGGCGGCTTGGGTGGTCCAGCGTTCGTCCCACATCAGGATCGGTAAGCCCAAGTCTTCCAGATTGCGCGCCATCGCGCGCGCACCTTGCGAGCGGGGACTGCCCGACCCATCCATGTTGAGCGGCAAGCCGATCACCAAGCCTTTGACGCTGCGTTCGGCAATCAGCGCCTGCAGTTGCGCTTTGTCCGCGGCAAATTTGGTGCGGCGGATGGTCTTGCCGGCCGTGGCAAAGCGCCACAGCGGATCGCACAGCGCCAAGCCGATGGTCTTGGTGCCGGTATCAAGACCCAACAGCACCCCGCCTTCGGGCAGGGCCGCGCGCATATCGAGAACGGATTCGCAAATCACGGCTGAGACGGCGTGCCCCAAGCCTGCGCCCGCCGTGCCACATCAGCGCGGACGTTCATCCAGAACAACGGGATGTCATAGACATGGTAATTGTTGCCCGGCAGCACAAATGAACCAAGCTCTGGCGGATCGCCCAGCATCAGCATGCCGGTTTTGGCATCACATCGCGCAGGAACGGCCCTGGTAATGATTTCCCCGCCCGACTTGTCGGTATAGGGCCGCAGCGTTCCCAAATTGGCCGATGCCGGAGCGCTGCCGCCGGTGCGTCCGGTCAACGGGTTGGTGCAAAGCACCGCCTCTGTGCCCTTGGCTTGGCCGTCAAAGCCGGGGCGCGCGCGATAAGCGTCGATGATCATGGCCGGATCGGCGGGTTCAGCAAAGCTGCTCCACGCCATCACACAGCCCGTTTGATCAGGCGCAGCACAAGATGGCAGACCCATTGCGGGCAGATCGTGCGCGATCGAAATGGGCCAGCCGATAGGATAAGCTGCAACCACCCGCGTTGCCAGCGGCGTTCCGGTGATCCTGTCCTTGAGCAGATGCATCAGGTGCAGCGCGCCTTGGCTGTGCCCGGCCAGCACAATCGGCGCGTCTTTGGGCGTGGCAGCCAGAAAGGCGTCGAAGGCCAGCAGCACATCGCGATAAGCAATATCGAGGGCTTTCTGGGCCTCAGGCTGATCGGTCAGGAAGGTGCCAAACGCTGCCTGACGATAGCGCGGTACCCAAACTTGCGACTGTCCATTGAACGCCGAAGCCATGGCGTTGACGAACAGGCCAGCGCGGCGCGCACTGTCGGGTTCGTCGATCGGGGCGTTCCAATAAGCGCGAGCGAGGTAGGACGAAGGGTGGATGAAGAACACTACCGCTTTGCCCTGTTGCCGGGCAATGCCTTCAGGTGCCCACTGCGCCGGATCATTCGCGCCGATATCGGGCCGTGAAATCCACATCGCGCGGTTGGCATAAGCACCTGCAGGAAGGGGAGCTGCCTGTTCGAAAGCCACTTGCGGAACAAACGCATAGCGCGTCAGTTCAGCCGACCAGATGCGCAGTACCAGCAATACTGCAATCGCCAAAACGATCAGAACAGCAATGGAATACAGGAACTTGCGCGCCACAATTAAACCCTTTTCATCAATCCGTGACGCGGTTGGCGTCGTTGCGTGCCGCTTGCCGTTCCAACGCGATCTTGATCATCGCGACGATAGGGTCTGCCAACATAAGGCCTAGAATGCCAAACAACAGGCCGAAAACCAATTGGGCACCCAGAACGAGCGCAGGCGCCAGATCCGCTGTCCGCTTTGCGACCATGGGCACGATGACATTCCCGTCCACCGTTTGCACGATGACATAGACCGCGATACAGTAGAGTCCCATTTCGGTTCCGCCCGAAAACCCGACGATCACCATCAGCAACCCTGAAACCGGTGCGCCAATGTTGGGCAGAAATGCAAGCAGGCCGGTCAACAGGCCCAGCAGCGCCGCCATCGGCACACCCCACCATGCCAACATGGCCCATGTCGCAACGCCTTCAACCGCCATGCCGATCAGGCGTCCGAACAACAGCATACGCAAGGCCTTGCCCATTCGCACTGCGGTGCCTTCAAAGTGATCACGGCTCTCTTCGGGCATCATCCACGCAAACCCCCGCCGATACAGATCAGGCTCGATCACGAAGTAGATCGACAGGATGAAAATCAGAAATGCGGTGGCCAAGCCGCCAAACAATCCGCCCAGTGCGCTAGTGACTTGGCCCACGCCACCCAGAACCTGACCCGCTACTTGCTGCAAGTTGAAGTCCTGCATCGACAAGCCGTGGCCCTCGGCCCAGATCATCAGACGCCCGACCTGCATTTCGACGAGTGCTGGTAATTGCGACGCTTGTGCAGCGATTTGCCCGCCTGCGAATGTCACCAGCCATGCAAAGAACGCCAGCGCGCCCAGAAGCACCAGTGTGATCCGCACGCCGCGCGGCAGAAACGGCGCAACCCGCGCGATCAAACGCTGTCCGCCATCGATCATTGCGGCAAAAACAATCCCGCCAATGATGACCATGATGGGTTGGGCAAGAAGGATGACAAGCGCGAAAAGACCCGCAATGGCAAACCAAACGGCTGCCTTCTTGGCTTCGCGCTTGACCAAGCCATCGGCAATGTCGGTTGGACCAGCATGGGGGACTGAAGGTTGGGGGGGAGGGGTTTCATCCATGCGGCGTCAACGCTTTGCCGAAGCCGGGCTGCTGCGGATTTCAGGGCGTAGTTTGGTCCAGGCACGGCCATCGCGCAATGCTGGCCACCACGTCAGCGGGTTCCATGATTCGCTGCCGTTGAGCGAGAACGTGATGAATTCAGCGCGCCCGCCAACATTGGCCAAAGGTACAGGCCCGCCCAAACCGCGTTCTTCCACCGAGGCGCGGCTGTCAGCCGAATGATCGCGATTGTCGCCCATAAGAAATACATGGCCTTCGGGAACGCGCGTTTCCGGGTAATTGTCGAGCACCTGATCGGTGTGGTCGATGATCACGTAACTGGCGCCATTGGGCAAAGTTTCGCGGAATGCGGGTAATTCATAGACCTCGCGGCCATCGGCCAGGCGCGTGCGATAGCGTTCGAACATATCGTAACAAGGTGCGCCATCGCATGAAAGTTGCGCGTCGGCAGCAATTTGCAACGGCGGCTCCACTTGCTGCGGCACCAACTTGCCATTGAGGATGATCTGGCCGTGAATCACCGCGATACGGTCCCCCGGCAAAGCAATCACGCGCTTGATATAGTCTTCGTCACGGTCAGGCGGCACGGCAATCACCACGTCACCATATTGCGGCGTGCCCGGAATGATCCGATCCACGCCGCGCGGCAGCACATGGAACGATGCCGAAACCCAAGACCAGCCATAGGGATATTTCGATACGATCAACCGATCCCCCACCAGCAAGTTGGGCATCATCGAAATTGACGGGATATAGAATGGTTTGGCAATGAAGCTGTGGAACAAGACCACGGCCAAAAGCATCGCCAAAAGCCCGCGAATCTCTGACCACCAATCAACCCCAGTGCCCGGTGGCGGAGGGGGAGGCGACAAGTCCTCATTAGGGGACGGGTCTTCGGTGGAGAGCCGGGCGTCAGTTTCGGTCAAGTTGCGACATTTTCGACAAGAGGATTGGGTATGGCCAGCGGGCGGGCCTCAATCACCACAAAGGCCTGCGCCCACGGATGATCATCGGTCAGCGTAAGATGGACGAATGCTTCATGCCCTTCGGGCGTAATCGCAGCAAGCCGTGCCGCCGCACCGCCAGTCAAAGCCAGCGTGGGCGCACCCGATTTTGCGTTGACCACGCCGATGTCCTTCATGAACACGCCTGCCTTGAACCCGGTTCCAACCGCCTTTGAAAATGCTTCCTTGGCAGCAAAGCGTTTGGCCAGCGTGCCCGCTTTGGTAAACGGACGGCGTTCGGCCTTGGCGCGTTCGACAGCGGTGAAGACTCGGTTGACGAAGCGTTCGCCAAACCGGTCGAGCGAACTCTGTATGCGCTCGATGTTGCACAAGTCTGATCCGATGGCGACGATCACGAAGGGATTCTCACCGCGCTTCATCCATCAAATCGCGCATCCGCCGCACCGCCGCTTCAAGCCCGACAAATACCGCCTCGCCGATCAGGTAATGCCCGATGTTCAACTCGGCGAGTTGCGGGATGGCGGCAATCGGCTGGACGTTTTCATACGTCAACCCATGCCCGGCGTGGGGTTCGATGCCATTGCGCGCGGCCAAGGCGGCCATATCGGCAATGCGCCGCAGTTCGACGGCAACCGCTTCGCCTTCAGCATGGGCATATTCGCCAGTGTGCAGTTCCACCACCGGCGCGCCCAGCTTTATCGCGGCTTCGATCTGGCGCGGTTCAGGCGCGATAAACAGGCTGACGCGGATACCGGCATCGCTCAGGCGCGAGACAATCGGCGCCAATCGGTTATGCAGGCCTGCAGCGTCCAATCCGCCCTCGGTCGTGCGTTCTTCGCGCCGTTCGGGCACGATGCAGGCGGCATGGGGCATATGCCGTAGCGCAATTTCGACCATTTCATCGGTCGCGGCCATTTCAAGGTTCAGCGGCAGATTGGTTGCTGCCTGAATTCGCGCCAAGTCCTCGTCGCGGATGTGCCGCCGATCTTCGCGCAAGTGTGCCGTAATGCCATCGCCGCCCACGCTGGCCACGATTTCCGCCGCGCGCACCGGATCAGGATGTTCGCCGCCGCGCGCATTGCGGATCGTGGCGACGTGATCGATGTTGACGCCAAGCCGCAGGCGCGAGGGCATCAGTACATTCATCAAGCCGCTGCCCGGCTGCCCGGCTTTACTGCCGGAGTGGCCGCCAATTCAGGCGGGAGTTCATCGGGCGCATAAGTCGGGAAGTTGAGCGCCACCAAGGGGAAGAATGGTACGCCAAGCTCTGCCGTGCCCGCTGACCTGTCGATCAACGATGCCGCTGCAATCACTTCGCCGCCTGCAGCTTCAATGGCCGCAATCGCCTCGCGACTGGAAAGACCGGTGGTGACCACGTCTTCAACCATCAGCACTTTATCGCCGGGATTGAGCGCGAAGCCACGGCGCAATTCGAATGTGCCGGTGGGGCGTTCGACAAACATCGCCTCAACGCCCAGTGCGCGGCCCACTTCATGGCCGATGATCACACCGCCCATTGCCGGGGCGACAACCTTTTGAATCTGTGAGCGGATGTCGCGGGGAATCTTCTGGGCAATGGCCACCGCAAGGCGTGATGCCCGTGCCGGGTCCATCAACACCCGCGCGCATTGCAGATAGTGCGCGCTGTGCCGACCTGACGAAAGCAGGAAATGCCCCTCCAGAAGGGCTTGGCTGGAGCGGAATTCAGAAAGGATCTCGTCTTCGAGCATTGGGCACCTGAAGGTCATGAAAGTGCTTGTGCAAATGACGCTTGGACGGCCATGCGGCAACTCTTTTCGACATGGTCAGGTGCCGCTCTTAAGGACATTGCCCGAATGGGTGTGCGGCTGCGCTGAAAAATATGCATCCTGCCGCTTGAGGCTTATCACAAGCGCGCGTATAGGCCGGACCATTCGAGGGACACAGACTGGGCGTGAAAGCGTCTTTTCGATGCAGCGTGAAAACGCTCGCAAACAGGGAAAAGCGGAAACTTAGACGATGAGTCTTGCTGACACCGCCCGCACCATGGGCAAAGCAATTAGGACCCTTGGCGTTGTTGCCGCACTGACGTTGGGAACGCAGGCTATTGCCGCTGCACCTACCGCGCCAGTTGCAGTTGCAGCGCCTGTGGTTGCAACTCCTGATTCGGCAGCGCCTGCTGTCGATGCAGCAGCCGCAACTGTTGATAAGGGCTACTACGTTCCCATGAAGCCGACGCCCGGCAAGGGCCAACCGGTTGATAAGGGGTGGACCTTCCAGGATCAGTATTCAGACACGGGCAAAGAAGCCTTGTGGATGCACGATTATCTGCTGATGCCGGTAATCGTCGTGATCTGCTTGCTGGTGCTGGCGCTGCTATTGGTGGTGATGGCCAAGTTCAACAAGCGCGCCAATCCGGTCGCTTCGAAAACCAGCCATAACACGCTGATCGAAGTGATCTGGACGCTGCTTCCGGTGCTGATCCTCGTGGTCATCGCGGTTCCGTCGATCCGCCTGCTGGCCCACCAGTATGAACCAGCGCCCAAGGGTGCGGTCACCGTCAAGGTTACCGGCTACCAGTGGTACTGGGGTTATACTTATCCCGATAACGGCGGCTTCGAAGTTGTTTCGAACATGCTGTCAGATGCTGATGCGCTCAAAGCGGGCGAACCTGCTCAGCTTGCTGTGGACAACCGTATGGTCGTTCCAGCAGGGGAGCCGATCCGCATCCAGACCATCGGTTCGGATGTGATTCACGCTTTTGCGGTGCCTTCGCTGTGGTTCAAGCTTGATGCTGTTCCCGGCCGTATCAACGAAAAAGTGCTGATCATCAAAGAGCCGGGCCTTTACTATGGCCAGTGCTCTGAACTGTGCGGCGCGCGTCACGGCTACATGCCCATCGCGATTGAAGCTCTGCCGCGCGACAAGTTTGAGGCTTGGGTGAAAACTCAACCCGGCGGTACGGTTGGTCCTGCGGCGGACACCGCTGCGGCTCCTGCCGCCCCCGCCCCGGCTGCTGATGCTGCTCCCGCAGCACCAGCCGCCTGACGCGAATTCATGGACAAGGTTTGACCGATATGGCCACCATTCCCGCAAACGAAGGCTTCGATGCGCATGATCATGCGCACGACCACGATCATGACCACAAGCCGAGCTTCTTTGCTCGCTGGTTCATGTCCACCAACCACAAAGACATCGGTACGCTGTACCTGATCTTCGCGATTTTCGCAGGGGTCGTTGGTGGTGCAGTATCGGGCATCATGCGTGCCGAACTCGCCTATCCCGGCATCCAGTATCTCGGCTATTTCGCCGACCTGCTGGGTACGGCGAACCCGACTTTTGACCAGCAACTCCACTTGTGGAACGTTCTGATCACCGCGCACGGTTTGATCATGGTGTTCTTCATGGTCATGCCCGCCATCATCGGCGGCTTTGGCAACTGGTTCGTTCCGATCATGATCGGCGCGCCAGACATGGCCTTCCCACGCATGAACAACGTCTCGTTCTGGCTGACGTTCGTCGGGTTCTGTTCGCTGATGATGTCGGCGTTCATGCCAGGCGGCACGGGTCAGGGCGCTGGCACGGGTTGGACGGTCTATGCACCACTCTCCACGTCGGGTTCGGTCGGTCCTGCGGTCGACTTCGCCATCTTTTCGCTTCACCTTTCGGGCGCTGGCTCGATCCTTGGTGCAGTCAACTTCATCACCACCATCTTCAACATGCGCGCGCCGGGGATGACCCTGCACAAGATGCCGCTGTTCGTATGGTCGGTGCTGGTTACCGCGTTCCTGTTGCTGCTCGCTCTGCCGGTTCTGGCTGCTGCAATCACCATGCTGCTGACCGACCGCAACTTCGGCACGACATTCTTCGATCCTGCTGGTGGCGGTGACCCCGTTCTGTATCAGCACTTGTTCTGGTTCTTCGGTCACCCTGAAGTATACATCATGATCTTGCCGGGCTTCGGCATTATCAGCCAGATCATCTCGACCTTCTCGAAGAAGCCCGTGTTCGGCTACCTTGGCATGGCCTACGCAATGATCGCCATCGGTGTGGTCGGGTTCATCGTGTGGGCACACCACATGTATACCACCGGTCTCGACGTTAACACCAAGATGTACTTCACCGCCGCTACCATGGTGATCGCAGTGCCTACCGGCATCAAGATCTTCTCGTGGATCGCAACGATGTGGGGCGGCAGCCTTGAATTCAAGTCGCCAATGGTTTGGGCGATGGGCTTCATCTTCTTGTTCACCGTCGGTGGCGTGACTGGTGTTGTGCTCGCCAATGGCGGCATCGACGATAACCTGCACGACACGTACTACGTTGTGGCACACTTCCACTACGTGCTGTCGCTGGGCGCCGTTACCTCACTCTTCGCCGGGTTCTTTTACTGGTTCCCCAAGATGAGCGGCCGGATGCACTCCGAATTCCTCAGCCACTTGCAGTTCTGGGTGTTCTTTGTTGGCGTGAATACCTTGTTCTTCCCGATGCACTTCCTCGGCGTTCAGGGGATGCCACGTCGCTACCCTGACTATGCACAAGCCTACTCGTACTGGAACGAAATTGCTTCGCTCGGCTATATCATCATGGCTGTATCGATCCTGATCTTCTTCGTGAATATGGCTTATGCGTACCTGGCCGGTAAGAAGGCCGTTGGGAACTACTGGGGTGAAGGCGCAACGACGCTGGAGTGGACCTTGTCCTCGCCGCCGCCGTTCCACCAGTTCGAAACCCTTCCAATCATCGACGATTCTGCCCACGCACACTGAGCTTGATCGACGAACAGAATTTGGGCCTCCGGGGAAACTCGGAGGCCTTTTTCATTGGTGGGTGCCGTGTGAATCTGTGAGTTTATGGGCCCCGGCCTTCGCCGGGGCGACGGAATGAATGAGGTCCTATAGGCATCGTCGTCCCGGCGAAGGTCGGGACCCATTTGCTCTCGGTCAATCGCGACCCATGCGACTGAGACCGCCAAAACCTGCCCACAAGCGCAGAGATCAGCTCTCAATTCCCAACTCGTCCCCTTTCGCTTTCCACAAGGGCCAAGCGCGCGTATAGGCGCGGCCAATCATGGACACTGGCCAAACTCTTCCGCTCCCCGCCGACTGGCGCGATTTCTTTGCGCTGACCAAGCCGCGCGTCATGTCGCTGGTGATTTTCACCGGGCTGTGCGGGCTTCTCGCTGCGCCCGGTTCAATCCACCCGGTCATCGCCTTTACCGCGATTTTGTGCATCGCTGTGGGCGCAGGTGGCGCTGCTGCGCTTAACCAGTGGTGGGAAGCAGACCTTGATGCAGGGATGAAGCGCACGGCCGGACGGCCTTTGCCCGCTGGCCGGATGGACCGTACATCGGCGCGTGATTTCGGCTTTCTGCTGGCAGGCGGTTCGGTGTTCACGATGGGCCTTGGCGTGGGCTGGCTTGCCGCCTCGATCCTTGCCATTTCCATTTTCTACTATGCGTGGATTTACACCGTGTGGCTCAAGCCGCGTACCCCGCAGAACATCGTCATCGGTGGCGGTGCAGGGGCGTTCCCGCCGCTGATTGGCTGGGTTGCGGTGACAGGGGACATCACGCTGATGCCCGTATTGCTCTTCGCCATCATCTTCATGTGGACGCCACCACACTTCTGGGCACTCGCGCTGTTTGTCCAAACCGATTATGCAAAAGTCGGTATTCCGATGATGCCCGTAGTGGCAGGCGAACGCTCTACCCGGCGCCAGATCGCCGCGTATGCCATCGCTTTGCTGCCGCTGACATTAGCACCGTGGTGGATTGGCGGAGCGGGCGCGATTTACAGTTGGTCGGCATTGCTGCTCGGCCTCGTTTTCGTTGCACTATCGCTTAAAGTGGGGGTGCGTCGTTCGGTGCCCGGTGATGGGATGTTGCCTGAAAAGCGGTTGTTTGGTTACTCGATACTCTATCTTTTCGTTCTCTTCGGCATGCTGGTCGCTGATCGGCTCGCCACGGTGCAAGGCTGGCAGTGATGAATGAACCGCAAAAGCTCGTTCCCATGGATAAAGAGCAGACCGAACTTTATCGCAAGCGCCAACGCAGCCGTAACAAGGTGCTGGGCATCGTGTTGCTCTCTTTCGCGGTTCTGTTCTTCGCGATCTCGATTGTGAAGATCACTGCGCAAACGGGCGGGGCTGGTTGACATGGCTTCGCGCGTTATTGCCGATCCGCGCAAGAACCGCCGCGTTGCCTTGCTTGCCGCAAGCGGGGCTGTGGCCATGCTTGGTCTGGGCTATGCCTCGGTGCCGCTCTATCGTTTGTTCTGCCAGGTGACTGGCTACGGCGGCACCACGCAGCGCGCTGATGAAGCTACTGCATCGGGTGTGAAAGTTGCGGGCAAAGTCATTACCGTGCGGTTTGACGCCAATGTCGCCCAGACCCTGCCGTGGCAATTCAAAGCCGAACAGATCAAGCAGGACTTGCGATTGGGTGAGCGCAAAATCGCCACTTATCGCGCACAAAACCTTTCGGGCCGGACCATCACCGGCACGGCGATGTTCAATGTTTCGCCCGAACAGGCTGGCAAGTATTTCAACAAGATCGAATGCTTCTGCTTCACCGAACAAAAGCTGTTGGCAGGCCAGGACGTGCGCATGCCAGTGATCTATTACGTGGACCCCGCGATCCTTGATGATCCAGCGGCAAAGAACATCGAAGAGATCACGCTCAGCTACACCTTTACCGAAACGGCCGAGAGCGCGGCTGCGGCGTTGGAGAAGCCCATCGCACTATCGATGGAAAAGCCTCTGGACCCGGCGCGAACGCGGCGATAAAGGCCACTTTGAACTGCGGCTCGGATATCTCGTCCGAACCACGCTTATATGACCAGACTTGACTGGGGGATTTCGACGATCATGGCCGGCGCTAAGAACCACGATTATCACATTCTGCCGCCCGACATTTGGCCGGTTATCGGCGCATTTTCGGCGCTGATCATGGCGACTGGCGGCGTCTTCTGGATGCACGACATGGCAGGCGGCACTGCCACCTTCTATCTCGGCCTGCTCGGCGTTGTCGTCACGTTCTTCTCGTGGTGGGGCAAAGTCATCAAGGAAGCGCATGCGGGCGATCACACGCCAGTCGTGCAGCTTCACCAGCGTTACGGCATGATCCTGTTCATCGCTTCCGAAGTGATGTTCTTTGTCGGCTGGTTCTGGGCTTTCTTCGATTTCTCGCTGTTTCCATCGGAACTGGCCGAATCGGTTGCAGGTCAGTGGCCGCCAAAAGCGATCGAAGCGGTCATGGATCCGTTCGATCTGCCACTGCTCAACACGCTGATCCTGCTGTGCTCAGGCACGACGCTCACCTGGGCGCACCATGCGCTGATCCACGGTGACCGTGATGGCCTCAAGAAGGGCCTTTGGGCAACGATCATTCTGGGGCTCGTGTTCTCAGGCATTCAGGCATATGAATATTCGGCGGCACCGTTTGCGTTTGGCGTGAACACGTTCGGTTCGTCATTCTACATGGCAACCGGCTTCCATGGCTTCCACGTAATTGTCGGCACGATCTTCCTGATCGTGTGCCTGATTCGCGCGTACAAGGGCCACTTCACGCCGCGCCAGCACTTTGGCTTCGAAGCAGCGGCATGGTATTGGCACTTCGTTGACGTGGTGTGGCTGTTCCTGTTCATCGCGATCTACGTGTGGGGCAGCTGGGGCTACCCGACTCACTGATGCGAAATGGCGAGAGCCAGAAGACGAAGGGGCAGCCGGGGATTACCCAGGCTGCCCTTTTCGGTTTATGCCCCTGTTGCGGGGCGCGTGGGCTGTGGGGTGGTGCGGCGAGCCTTGAGAACAAATGTCGCGCTTGCGGGCAAGACTTCGCCCGGCATGAACCCAAGGGCAGGGGGCTGTACCTCGTCGTCTTGCCGGTCACAGTCCTGCTGATTCTCGCCGCGTTGAAACTGGACGAGGCGGTGCAACTGCCCGTCTGGGTGCTGGTGCCGCTGTGGGGCGTTGCCGTACCGCTGGTCGTGATCGGCGCCTTGCGCTTTGCCAAAGCTGCCGTGTTGATGGCGCGGCTTCAAAAGGAAGACTTGTTGTGATGCGGCGCGTGCCAGTTTTGCCCACGATCATCGTGCTGATTGCAGTGGGCTTCATGATTCGCCTGGGGCTTTGGCAAATCGACCGGCTGCAGGAAAAATCCGCGATGCTGGCGCGTTACACGGCGGCACAAGCGTCGTCTGCGCAGATGCCGTTCCCAACAGAACCTGCCGAGGTAGAGACGGCGCTGTATCACCGAACGTCAGTTGATTGTGTTTCGGCCACGAATCCCACTTCGCGGTCCGGCAGGAATGCCAAAGGCGATGCGGGCATTGCGCAGATCGTCACATGCCAGACTGCAACCGGCAGCAATGTCGAACTGGTCCTTGGTGTTGCGCAGACACCTGCCATCGTCGCGTGGAGCGGTGGCACAGTAACCGGATGGATAGCCCCCGGCCCCAAGCTGATCGCCGACCCTCCCCAAGCGGGCCTTGCTGCCAGCGCCCGGCCCGATCCCAACGACATTCCCAACAATCACTTGGCCTATGCGGTGCAGTGGGGCTTCTTCGCACTTATAGCTTTGGCGATCTATGGCATCGCCCTGCGCAAACGCTGGCGCGAGCGTAAGTAGGGCTGCTCCCTTCAATCCCCGTTCGTGTCGAACGTAGTCGAGACCCTTGAGCGCGGTGTCTAGACTTCGCTCGACACGAACGAGACGGGCCATTCCGTGCACAGCCTTCCAGAATCCTTGCCACAAGCGCCCCCTATCGCTAACCGGCCAATCCCATGAAGTACGTCAGCACCCGGGGGCAGGCCCCCTCGCTCGATTTCCAGGGCGTCACGCTCGCAGGCCTCGCCTCCGATGGCGGTCTTTACGTGCCCGAAACGTGGCCGCAGTTCACCGCAGGCGAGATCGCGGCGATGGCCGGGCTGCCTTATGCGCAATTGGCGCAGAAGATTATGCAACCCTTCGTTGGCGATTGTCTGACGCCTGAACGCCTGCTCGAACTGTGCGAACAGGCCTATGGCCGCTTTGCCCACGCCGCTGTCGTTCCGCTCAAGCAACTGGACGAAACGCAGTGGGTGCTGGAACTTTTTCACGGCCCCACGCTGGCGTTCAAGGACGTCGCGCTGCAATTGCTCGGCCTGTTGTTCGAAGAATTCCTCGCGCGCGGCGATGATCACCTGACCATCGTTGGCGCCACATCGGGCGACACCGGCTCTGCGGCGATTGATGCCGTGGCTGGCCGCGCCAAGGTCGATATCTTCATGTTGCACCCCCATGGCCGCGTGTCCGATGTGCAGCGCCGCCAGATGACCACGGTCATCGCGCCCAACGTCTATAACATCGCGATTGATGGCAGCTTCGACGATGCCCAAGCCACGGTAAAGCGCATGTTCAACGATGCCGCGATCACCGGACGCTTCGGCATTGCGGCGGTGAACTCGATCAACTGGGCGCGGCTGATGGCGCAAGTGGTCTATTATTTCTACGCCGCGCTGCAATTGGGCGCACCCCAGCGCAAGATCGCGTTCTCCGTGCCCACCGGAAATTTCGGCGATGTCTTTGCAGGCTATGTCGCGGCCAAGATGGGCTTGCCCATCGAACGCCTGATCGTGGCGACCAACGTCAACGATATCCTGCACCGCGCGCTGTCGACTGGTGATTATTCGGCCAGCACGGTCACTGCCACCGCTGCACCGTCGATGGACATTCAGGTATCGTCGAACTTTGAACGCCTGCTGTTTGACGGTTGCGGACGCGATGGCGCGGCCTTGGCCGAACAGATGCGCACTTTCGAAGCCACCAAGGCGATCCAGTTGACCAATGCGCAGCGCGAATCGTCTGCGGCGCTGTTCAGCTCTGCCCGCGCCGATGCGGGCGATATGGCCAACGCCATGCGCTGGGCTTACGAAGCTTGCGGCGAAGTGCTTGATCCGCACACCGCCATCGCGCTTCACGCGGCGCGCGTTGCCCAAGGCATCCCCGCAGACGTCCCCATCGTCACGCTGGCAACCGCCCACCCCGCAAAGTTCGTGGACGCGGTTGAACGCGCCACCGGCCTGCGCCCCGGCTTACCTGCCCGCGTGGGCGACTTGTTCGACCGCGAAGAACGCTGCGATCATCTGACCGGCGGCTATGACGAAATCGCCGCCTATGTCACGTCGCGCGCCACGGCACGGAACGGCTAAGCCCGATGGCCACGCTTGATATCCAGCCAAAGCTGATGATCGGTGAGGGCTGGGACGATTTCGCCCTGCTCGATTCGGGCAATGGGCGAAAGCTGGAACGCTACGGCAAGTATCGCTTCATCCGCCCGGACGCCCAGGCGCTGTGGAGCCCGAACGTGCCCGAATGGCCTGCCGACGCCGAATTCGTGCCCGGATCGGACGATGACGGCGGCGGTCGCTGGCAATACAACGGGCCGGTCCCGCGCGATGGCTGGGAACTGGGCCGGGGCGATGTGCGCTTTCAGGCGTCGTGCACCCCGTTCCGCCACCTCGGCTTTTTCCCCGATATGGCCCCGGTGTGGGACTGGATGGGCGAACAGTTGCACGGCAAGACCAACGCTTCCACGCTCAACCTTTTCGGCTACACCGGCGTTGGCACACTCTCGCTCAGCGACTACGGTCCCGTAACGCATGTCGATGCGTCGAAAAAGTCGGTCGCGCAGGCACGCGAGAACGCCGAACTATCGGGCATGACCGACCGTCCGGTGCGCTGGATCGTCGATGATGCGGCCAAGTTCGCTGCACGCGAAGTGCGGCGGACCAAGCGATATGACGGCATCATCCTCGATCCGCCAAAGTTCGGGCGCGGTCCTGATGGCGAAGTCTGGCGGCTTGAGGAAAACCTCCCCAATCTGATTGCCGATTGCGCGCAACTGCTTGATGCCGACAGCCGCTTCCTGTTCCTGACGGTCTATGCCGTGCGTATGTCCTCCCTCGCCATCGCCGGATTGCTGGCCGAGGCGCTGAAGCACCTGCCGGGCACCATCGAACATGGCGACTTGTCGATTCGCGAAGAAGGCCCCCACGGCCGCCTGCTGCCCACCGCCATCTTCGCGCGCTGGAAAAACTGAAACTCCGATTTTCTGAAACTCTGGCGGCGCGTGATGGACTCGCCCGCGCTGCAATGCCAAGGGCAATGCCATGTCAGACTCGCTGATCCTCGAAGTCGCCAATCTCGAAACCGATGTCCTGACCGGGATCTATTCGGAGGAAACTGGCCGCCCGCAGCCTTTGCGCATTTCGATGCGTGTGGGCCTCAAAGTGCAGGATCGCTACACCTCTGATTGCCCGCTGAGCGCCAGCAAGAATTACATGGACCTCAAGTTTGCAGCCAGCGATGGTTTGCCCAAGGGGGTGCATTTCAAGCTGATCGAAGCCGTGGCAGACCATATCTGCGAAACGCTGTTCTTGCAGGATGATCGGATTATGTGGGTCGAAGTGAAGATCGTGAAGCTGGCGATCAGCGAAAACGGTGAGGAAATCGGCATCACCCTCAACCGTCAGCGCCGCGCCTGATGGCTGCTTCGCGTCCGCTGGCACTGGTTACCGGCGGTTGGAAGCGGATTGGCGGCGCGATTGCGCGCAAATTGGCGTCCGAGGGCTGGGACGTGGCGCTTCATGCGCACCGTGCTTCCACGTTCGATGCAGAATTCAAGGCGCAACTCGAATGGCTGGGTGCTGCGGTCTATCCTGTGGCGGGCGATCTTGAGGATCCTGCATTTGCACCGCTTTTGATGAACCAAGTGGCGCAGGATGCGGGCCGCTCGCCCGATCTGCTGGTCAATTCTGCCTCGCTGTTCCACGATGATCGCGCCGATACGATCACCAGCGCAGAACTGGAGCAGCACTTCCGCGTCAACATGTTCGCCCCGCTGCTGCTGACCCGCGCTTTTGCCGAAGCCTTGGGTGAGCGCAGCGGCTGCGTGGTCAATATCCTTGATCAGCGGGTGATGAACCCGGTGCCCGATCAGATGAGCTACACCTTGTCCAAGCAGGCGCTCCACGCTTCGGTGCGCACGCTGGCTCGCGCGATGGCGCCGCGTGTGCGGATCAACGGCGTTGCCCCCGGTCTGATCCTGCCAACGTCAGATTATGACGCCGCGCAATGGCAGCGTCTTGAAGACATCATGCCACTCAAACGCTTGCCCGGAGCCGACGAAATCGCTGACGCCGTGCACTACCTGGCGCAGGCACGCTCGGTCACCGGACAAACTATTTTCGTCGATGCGGGCGCAAACCTTGAATCTTACCCGCGAGACTTCGTATACATGGAGAAGTGATCACCCCCTTACCAACAGGCGCTGCGCCCCTGATCGACCGTTTTGCGCGGCGAATCAGCTATTTGCGCTTGTCGGTAACAGACCGTTGCGATCTGCGTTGCGCCTATTGCATGCCCGAACGCATGGAATTTCTGCCCCGCTCTGAAGTCCTGACGCTCGAAGAAATGCACAGCCTTGCGCTGGCCTTCATCGAACGCGGAGTGCGCAAGATCCGGCTTACCGGCGGTGAACCACTCGTCCGCCGCGACATGATCCAACTGGTGCAAGCCTTGGGCCGCAAACTGGGTGATGGGCTGGACGAGCTGACACTTACCACCAACGGCACCCGCCTTGCCGAATTCGCCGATGATCTGGCCGCCGCTGGCGTCAAACGCATCAACGTCTCGCTTGATACGCTCGACCGCGCAGGCTTCGCCAAGCTTGCCCGCCGCGACATGTTGCCCCAAGTGCTCGAAGGTATCGCTGCGGCCAAGGCTGCGGGCCTCAAGGTCAAAATCAACGCGGTGGCGCTGAAGGACATCAACGAGGCTGAAATCCCTGGGCTAATCGAATGGGCGCATGGCGCGGGCCATGACGTGACGCTGATCGAGGTTATGCCCTTGGGGGATGTCGAAGGCGACCGCTTCGATCATTATCTGCCGCTGGACGCCGTCCGCCGCGACCTTGAAAAGCGGTGGACCTTGACCACCAGCGAAGCGCGTTCCGGCGGTCCGGCGCGCTATGTCGACGTGGCAGAAACCGGAGGACGTCTGGGCTTCATCACGCCGCTGACGGGCAATTTCTGCGAAGGCTGCAATCGCATTCGCGTCACAGCCACGGGTCAGCTCTACATGTGCCTTGGCGGTGAGGGCCGTGTCGATTTGCGCGAGGCGCTGCGCTCGGAAAACCCCGATGAACAATTGGCCACCGCTTTTGCCCGCGCGATGGGCGAAAAGCAGGAACGCCATTCCTTCGTGATTGACCGTCCCGGCGGCACCCCGGCCGTCTCGCGGCACATGTCCACCACTGGCGGCTGAGCCGTGCCCAAGCTGATTTTCCTTGGGCGGCTCGAAGATGTGGCGGGCACGAGCGAACTGGCCGTTGCCAAAGGTCCGCTCGAACAGATCCTCGCCACCCTTGATCCGACGCTTGCCGTGCAATTGCTGGGCGAAAAAGTGCGGATGGCGCTGAATGGCATGCTGATCACCGATATGGGCGGCATTGCGCTGGGCGAGGGCGATGAACTTGCGTTCTTGCCGCCTGTCAGTGGCGGCTGACATGGCGGATGTGCGACTGGCCGAATCGGCGCTCGATCCCGTGGCCGAAATCGCTGCGTTCAACGCCAAGCATTCCACATCTGGCGGGATCGTCACTTTCCTTGGCCAAGTGCGCGAAGGTGGCGGCATAGAGGCGCTGGAACTCAAGCACTATGGCCCGATGACGCTGCCGGGCATGACCGAACTTGCGCGCATCACCCAATCGCGCTGGCCACTGGAAGGCTTGCTGATCGTTCATCGCAGCGGGGTGATGGTACCCGGCGATCCGATCGTGCTCGTCGCTGCTGCGGCACGCCATCGCCGCGATGCTTTTGCCGCCGCGGATTTCGCGATGGACCACCTCAAAAGCGAAAGCTGGTTTTGGAAGCGGGAAAAAACCGCAGAGGGCTGGAGCTGGATCGAACCGCGCGAACAGGATCACGACGACCTCGCCCGCTGGCGTTAAGTCAGCCAGAAACGGGTCAGTTCGCCAGCCTGCCCAGCAGCGAATCGATCACCTTTGTCTCACTCGCCGCCAAAGCCTCAACCTCGGCGCGAGTCTCGCGCACGGCCTTGAAGTCTGCCTCGGCCCCATCAGCGACAAGATTACTTGCCTGCACTTCCAGCACATCCAGATCTGCCAGCGGAAGCCCCAGGCGCGACCTTGCTGATTCGAGGCGCGCCACAGCCACCGATGCTACCGACCACGCCTCAGTGCCCTTTGCTGCGCCCGCAGCAGCACTTACTGCGCGGGTGGCGGCAGGTTGGCGGGCGATAAAGCTGTCATGCGCCTCTCGCGCCGTCGCGCGCAGGGCAGAAAGGCGCTCTCCCAAGCCTTCGGAGATGCCCGGTTGCTGCGCGGGGACGGCTTGGGCCGCACGCGCCGAAGCATAGACGTCTTCGGCCGGACGCCGCGCGAGCGAGGGGAAATCCGAGCGGGGCGCGCAAGCACTCAACAGCACGGCGGAACTCGTCATTGCGAGGAGAGCGAGGCGGGGATTGCACTTTGCCATGCGCGCGCCATAGCATGGCTTGCGGGTCTCGCCAGCGTCTGATGGGCGCAATCGGCACCAGGGCTGCATTTTCAGCATTGTCATTTTCAGCGTTGTCCGGGCGTCAGGTGGCATTGACACAGGGCGGGGGTTGGATTATCCGCCCCCTTCTTTCCGGGGCCTCACATTCGTGCGGGGAAACGGTATGTTGCCCGTTGTCAGCGATTCGCAGGCTTAGGGTGCCTCAAGTGGATCGCCATGGGCAACTTTGGCATTTTGAACGGATAGTAGAAACCATGTTCGCAATCGTGCGCACGGGCGGCAAGCAGTATCGGGTTGCCGCCGGAGACAAGATCGCGGTCGAAAAGCTGGCTGGTGAAGCCGGTGATACGATCACGCTCGGTGATATTCTTCTCGCTGGTGAAGGCGATTCGCTCGCTGACGCTGCAGCAATCACGGTTTCGGCCGAGATCATTGCGCAGGCGAAGTCGGAAAAGGTGATCGTTTTCAAAAAGCGTCGCCGTCACAACTATCGTCGCAAGAACGGTCATCGCCAGCAGATGACCCTGCTGCGCATCCTGTCCGTCGCCTAAGCGAACAGTTCGGAGTTATTCGATATGGCACATAAGAAAGCAGGCGGCTCTTCGCGCAACGGTCGCGACTCAGCAGGCCGCCGCCTTGGCGTTAAGAAGTTCGGCGGTCAGGAAGTGATCGGCGGCAACATCATCATCCGTCAGCGCGGCACCCGCGTGTATCCAGGCGTCAACGTCGGCATGGGCAAGGATCACACCCTGTTCGCACTGGCCGAAGGTCGCGTGCGTTTCCACGGTGGAAAGCTCGACCGCAAGTATGTTTCGGTCGACGTGATGGCTGAAGCAGCAGAATAACCGGATGGTCGTTCAAAGGGCCGTCCCGATGGGGTGGCCCCGCCAGTTTTTGCAAACTGGCCGATAGAGGGAGAGGGCCCCGCCCATCTCCCTCTTTTCATGTCTCCTTCAGACTTCAACCGCGTCCGGCGGCTCGTCGCGAATAGAATTCGCAACGGCGCAGGGCGCAACACGGCTGTCACTTCAATCGCTTAACTGCGCGGTGGAGTGAGGGGCCGAGTTTAGGAGACTGAGATGTTCATTCGCAGCGAACGGCTGTTCCTGCGGCCCGGATGGCCGGAGGATTGGGCCGAACTTCACGCCCTGATCGACGATGAAGCCGTCGTCCGTAATCTGGCGCGCGCGCCGTGGCCCTATGGCCCGGATGAAGCGCGCAGTTTTGCCGCCAGCGCCCAAGGCACGCGCCACCCGCACTTTTTCGTCACGCTTCCGGGCGCTGCTGGCGCGCGCTTGATCGGCTGTGCCGGTCTTGCCGAAGAAGACGGCGAAACCGTGATCGGCTATTGGGTCGCACGCCAGCATTGGAACAAGGGCTACGCCACGGAAGCGGTTCGCGCGGTGCTCACGCTTGCGTCAACGCTTGGTCACAGTCGGATCGTCGCGCGGCATTTCATTGACAACGCAGCTTCCGCGCGCGTTCTGGCAAAGGCCGGTTTCAGTCCCACTGGCGAAATTCGCCTCGGCCGCAGCGCCGCGCGTCGCGACGCCGAACCCACGGTGATGCACGCTATCACCTTGTGCCCACCGGCAGATTGTGACGGTCCTGAAGACGGCGGTTTCAGTTCGATGCGAAACTTGCGCGCGGCTTAAAGATAAAAGTGCCCACCCCCGGCCTCTCCCGTAAACGGGAGGGGGGAAGAAGCCAATGTGGGCGGAGACGGACGCTGGTAACTCCCCTCCCGTTTACGGGAGGGGCTGGGGGTGGGTAGTTCACTAAGCCAGCCCCAATCACCCCACCATCACAGCGTCAGAGAATTCGCTGTCCATCTTGGCAATCAGCGCGCGGTCATCGTGCTGCCACGGATGGAAGCCGGGCAAGAAATAGCTGACCCATGCCGGAAACACGCGACGAACAACGCCCGGTTTCCACAAGAGATAGGCCGCCAAGCGCCACTTCCACTTCGCGCCGGTCAAGCCGTCCTGTGCCAACAGGTCGAGCGTATCTTCAACGCGGTGGGTGAAGAAGTTCTTGGTCACGATCAACATCATCAACGATTTGACTTTCCACCGCTTCCACCGGCTCCAGCCTTTGGTCGCGTGTAGCCACGTGTCGTAGGCGACGCCCTTGTGTTCGATTTCTTCGATCGCATGCCAGCGCCACATGTTGGCGGTTTCCGGCTCGGCCCCGGCAAAGTGGGCGGGGTTGGCAAGGAATTCGTGCGCCATCATCGCGGTGTAGTGTTCCAGCGCCATAGTGGCGGCCAGATTTACGATAACCGGGCGATCCTTGGTCAGCGCCAGCATCTCTTCCACGCGGGCGTCGATCTTGGCGATGTCATATCCCGCGGCTTCGGCCATACGGTTGAACGCCACGTGTTCGCGCGTGTGATTGATTTCTTGCTTTATGAAGGCGCGGATTTCCGCTTCCAGCTTGGGCGGTGCGCCTTCGCGGTGCGCTTTGACCGATTCGATGAAGAACGCTTCACCGCGTGGGAACGTGGCGGAAAGCGCATTGTGCCATGCGGTTGCCACGGGATCGTTATTCAGCCACCATCGCCCCGGCTGAGAATTGCGCCCGAAACGGCGATCGCGGATCGTGATCGTCAGGTCATCGGGTGTCGGCACTGTCTTGCCGGACGCTGCGGTGCGCTCTAGTGCAGGTGCGGGGGGCATTGTTGTCATGAACGATAATTTAGGCGTACTTACATCAATGTCAATAAGAAAACGCCTTTCTCCCGAAGAAAGTCGCATGGCGGCACTTGTCGCAGCGCGCGGGCTGTTGGTGGAAACCGGCCCTCAAGCGGTTACGCTCAAAGCCGTCGCGGGGCGAATCGGACGCACTCACGCGAACTTGCTGCACCACTTTGGTTCGGCATCGGGTTTGCAAAAGGCGCTGGCCAAGCATCTTGCCGAAACAATTTGCAGCACCATCCGCGAAGCCGTGATCGCCAGCCGTTCCGGCATCGGCAGCCCGCGCAATGTGGTAGACCTCACGTTCGATGCATTCGGCAAAGAGGGCGCGGGCGCGCTCACCTCATGGATGTTGCTTTCGGGCAACGAGGACGCGCTCGATCCGATTGTTGATACGATCCATGATCTGGTGGTTGATCTTGATGAACATGGCTCAAACATGCAGCGTAGCAATACGCTTGCGCTGATTCTGATGGCACTAGGCGATGCGCTGATGGGTGGCCCGCTGGCGGACGCGCTAGATTTGCCGCGCGAATCGGCGCGTGATCGTGCCGAAAAGATGCTGGTCGAGGGACTTCAGGCCGCGCCCCTTATTCGGGAGGACTAAGGTCCATCCATTGGGGCGCTAGATCGGCGGGAATATCTTCAACCCGCCGGTGATCCACCGCCAACCCCAGCGCCGGAAAAGCCACGCGACGCCGCGCTTCGTCCGAACGGTCCAGCGGCACCACCAGCAAGCGCCGGTTGACCTTTTGCCGCCAATTCATTCGCGCGGTATTTTCTTGTCCCACATAGCAGCCTTTGGTGAAGCTGACGCCGTTCAGGTCCACCGCGTTACATTCCAGCCACAGCACATCGCCCAGTTCCGCCTGCCCCTCGGTCACCGCCAGCGACAGCCGGTGCGCGAGCCACGCATCATCAGCGGCAACATCGGCATCACTGCTCGGCGCAATCCATCGCTGGCCCAGCGCGGACAACCGCGGATCGCGCGCGCCACCATCGCCCAAGTGGTTTTCCCAATGCACCGCCAGATCATCGGCCCGCGCGATCCCGATCTTGCGGCGCAGCCGGTACAATGTCAGCCGCTTGGCCAGGGCATCGGCTGCACTGGCTTCGCAATCCAGCAACAGCCCATCTCCGTCAGGCCAGACCAGAAAATCGAACAAGACTTTACCTTGCGGTGAAAGCAGCGCCGTCCACACCGGCAAAGCACCCTTCACATCATTCGTAACAAGCCCTTGCAGAAACGCAGGCACGTCTTCGGCAGGATCTTCGGGAGAAAGGCGGATCAGCGCACGCGCAAAAAGTCGGGTCATGGCTGGAACATAGGAACTGTGGCGGCTAAGGGGAAGCGATGACTGAAACACTGACGATCCGCCGCCCCGATGACTGGCACGTGCATTTGCGCGATGCCGATCTGCTCAAAGGCGTCGTGGCCTATACCGCGCGCCAATTCGCCCGCGCGATTGTCATGCCCAACCTCAATCCGCCGATGACCGACGTTGCAGGCGTTGCCGCCTATCGCGACCGTATCCTCGCAGCCCTTCCCGAAGGCAGCGATTTCACCCCGCTGATGACCCTGTACTTGACCGACGGCACCGATCCTGCCGAGGTTGAACGCGGATTTGCATCGGGCACGTTCGTCGCGGCCAAGCTCTATCCCGCCCACGCCACCACCGGATCGGCGCATGGCGTAACCGACATCCGCAACATCTATCCTGTGCTGGAAAAGATGCAGGCTATCGGCATGCCGCTGTTGATCCACGGTGAGGTGACCGATTCGCATGTCGATATTTTCGACCGTGAGGCCGTGTTTATCGAGCGCACGCTGCTGCGCCTTGTGGCCGATATGCCCGCACTGAAGATCGTTTTCGAACACATCACGACCGAGGAGGCTGCGCAGTTTGTGGAAGGTGCAGGGCCGACGATTGCCGCCACGATCACCCCGCAGCACTTGCACATCAACCGCAACGCCATGCTTGTTGGCGGCATCCGCCCCCACGCATTCTGCTTGCCCGTGGCCAAGCGCGAAAAGCACCGTCTGGCGCTGCGCAAGCTGGCAACATCCGGCTCGCCCCGCGTGTTCCTCGGTACCGATACAGCCCCTCACGCCAAGCACTTGAAAGAAGCCGCTTGCGGCTGCGCGGGCATTTTCAACGCGCCTTTTGCGCTGGAAAGCTATGTCACCGTGTTCGATGATGAAGGCGCGCTCGACAAATTCGAAGCTTTCGCCTCGCTCAATGGCCCTGCATTTTATGGTCTGCCGGTGAATGAATCCACGATCACGCTGGAAAAAACGCCGATCACCGTGCCCGATACGGTAGATGCCAACGGCACCATGATCGTGCCGTTCCATGCGGGCGAAACGTTAAATTGGCGCTTGGCGTGATCGGCGCACCATGTCCCAGCTATAAAGCGCAATAGCCGCCCAGATCAGCGTGAAACATCCCAATCGCGGGGTATCCAGCGTCTCGCCGAACACCGTCAAACCCAGCACGAAGCTGATCGTGGGCGCAAGAAACTGAACAAACCCCAGCGTTGATAATGGCAATGCCCTTGCGGCCACCGCGAACAAGAGCAGAGGAATCGCCGTTGCTATGCCCGATGCCATCAACAGCGGCGTAGTCGTGCCGCCGTTCAAAAGGCTTGAGCCCTGCGGCGAACTGGCCGTTACAGCGACGATCACGATGGCAGGCAAGATCAGCAGCGCGGTTTCAATCGTCAACCCCGGAACCGACGCGACCGGTACATGCTTGCGCACAAAGCCATAGAACGCGAAAGTGAAGGCAAGTGCCAGCGCAATCGTCAAAGTATCAAGCGCGCCTGCCAGCAACAGCGCGATGCCGACGCCCGCCAAGGCTACGGCCGCCCATTGCACCCGGCTCAACCGCTCTCCCAATAGCATTGTGCCCAGCAGAACATTGAGCAACGGATTGATGTAATAGCCAAGGCTTGTCGCCAATACGTGACCCGTGTGGATCGCGATCACGTAAATCAGCCAGTTCGCGCCGATCAGCACCGCGCTTAATGCCAGTTGAGCCAGCACACGTGGGTTGGCCAGCGCCGCCCACACTTCGCCCGCCTGCCGCCGTGCAGCGATGATTACAAGGCACACAGGTACAGTGAACAATACGCGCAAGCCAACAAGTTCGATTGGCGGCACATCAGGCAGCGCCCGAAAATACAGGGGGAGCACGCCCCAGAAGACATAAGCAGCAACGGCGGCAGTCAGGCCGCGTCGCATCGGGGGCGATAAATCCATTGCCTCGCTCTGGCAGCATTGCGCATGTCCGCCAAGAGCCTTCTCGGGACCAATTTTCTGGGGCAATTCATCGCCCTAGGAACTCGTTTTATCGCAATTTGCATTTCTGACGCTTCGGTTGCGATCTGTTCAGGTTCGGGCGCTTAAACATGAACCAACGAAAACGTCAGGACGAACTCGGAAGGCCGGGCAAGTCCTCATCAAGAGGAGAAGGCCCATGTTCAACTTCAAGAATGCAGCCCTCGCACTGATCGCCGCCTCCACTGTCGCAACCGCTGTTCCGGCGGCAGCTGCCACCACCTCACACGGCCCTTCGGCTGTTGTCGCCACCCAGTGGCAGGGTTGGGACGATAACCGCTGGGAAGGCCGCCATGACCGTCGCGACTGGCGCGATGATCGGGGGTATGGCCGCAACGAATATCGCGGGCGTGATCGCGGCTATCGCGGCGAACCCGTATACCGCAATACCCGTGCATGGCGCGGTGACGATGGCCGGAATTATTGCCGCCGCTCAGACGGTACCACCGGCTTGTTGATCGGTGGCGCTGCCGGGGCCTTGCTGGGCCGTGAAGTTGCTGGCCGTCGCGGTGACCGTACGCTCGGCGCCATTCTGGGCGCTGCCGGTGGCGCATTGCTCGGTCGTGAAGTGGACAATGGCGGATCGCGCTGCCGCTAAATCAATCTAACCGTCCTTCGGGTCGCATCGCAGGGTCGGTAAAAGGGCGCACACGTTCAAGTGGGCGCTCCTTTTTTCTTAACCATACTTGCGTAAACACCGCACAATGTTTCGCCCGCGTTCGATTCTGCTGATTGTGGCGCTGTTATTGGCAGCGTGCGGCTCTGCACCTGCGGCGCAGGACGGTGAACCGCTCGATCCAGTGATGGCCGAGGCTTTGGAAGGGCAATTGCTGGTCGATCCCGATCTGACCCAGCAGAACATGCGCAACTTGGGCGTAGTGCCCGGCGGTCCGATAGACCCGGCGTTGCCGCTACCCGATCCGCCAGCCTGAGGGATTAATCGCTGCGCAGGCCCACGCCGATATTGGCGCGCGGCAGGTCCATCTCGGTCGAGGCGACGGGATAGGCGCAGTAATCCGCCGCATAATAAGCACTGGGCCGGTGATTTCCCGAAAGGCCAACCCCGCCAAACGGCGCAGCAGAGCTTGCCCCGTTGGTCGGGCGGTTCCAATTGATCACGCCCGCGCGAATGTTCGCCCAGAAGCGGTTGTAGTCCTGCGGCGTACCGCCAATCAGCGATGCCGAAAGGCCGAAGCGGGTGTTGTTTGCCTCGGCAATCGCCTCGTCAAAATCATCTACTTTGACGACTTGCAGCAGCGGGCCGAACAATTCCACGTCGGGCCGTTCAGCCACGCCGGTTACGTCGATGATCGCAGGTGAAAGGAACGGCAAGTCATCGCGCAGGCGCACCATGTGCTTGATCGGGCGGCCCCCTGATGACAGCAGATATACGAAGCTTTCGGTCAGGCCATCGGCGGTGCGATTATCGATCACTGGTCCCATATAGGGCGGTGGATCATCAAACGGTGCGCCCACAATGATGCGGTCTGCCAGCCGTTTTACCCCGTCAATCACTTCATCGTAAATCGATGACTTGACGATCAACCGGCGCGCGGCGGTGCAGCGTTGCCCTGCGCTGGTAAACGCCGATTGCACGATCAGCGAAACCGCGTCGGGCATCTTGGGCGTGTCCCACATCACGATGGGGTTGTTGCCGCCCATCTCCAGCGCCACCATTTTGCCCGGGTTGCCTGCCAGCTTGCGGTTGATTGCAATACCTGCGTGGGCAGAGCCGGTGAACAGGACACCATCGATCCCGTCATGAGCAACCAGTTCCTGTCCTGTATCAGGACCACCGATCAGCAATTGCACGACAGCTGCCGAGATTCCGGCGCGATTAAAACATAGCGCGAGCAATTCGCCCGTGGCTGGCGTTTTTTCCGATGGCTTGAAAATCACCACATTGCCAGCGATCAGCGCAGGCACGATGTGGCCATTGGGCAGATGTGCCGGGAAATTGTACGGCCCCAGCACCGCCAGCACACCATGCGGCTTGTGGCGAAGGGCAGCGGTGCCTTGCAACGCCGAATCCAGTTTGCGCTGCGATGTGCGATCCGCATAAGCGCGGACGGAAATGTCGACCTTGTTGATTACGCTTTCAACTTCGGTGCGGGCTTCCCACATCGGCTTGCCGGTTTCGCGCGCAATCAGCGTCGCAAGTTTGTCAGCCTCTTTGCGCACTTCATTGGCAAAGCGGCGCACCAGTTCGATGCGCGTGGCCAGCGGTTGCGCCGCCCAAGCGGGCCATGCCCGCCGCGCCCGCGCCACCACTTCGTCGACATCGCCGACTTTGCCGCGCCACAGTTCCTCGCCGGTGGCGGGTTCATACGATACGATTTCGGCAACTGCCACAGATCAACCTGTCTTTTATCGGGTATTGTGAACTGTAGACCAGAACCCAATACCCGCAATTATAACGTGTTCGTCAACAATTAGACAATATTCGTCTGGCAGACCAGTACAAGTGCCCCAATCAATTTGAAGCGTGACCCAAGGCACCGGGTTTGGCTCCCATTGCCTCACCCATGCGCCGGATCGCAGCGACTTTGGCATGAAGTGTTGACCAATCGTCATTGTCAGCAATCGGCTTCCAGATCGCTTCCACTTCGTCGATCAACAGCGATTGCGGCGCCTCACCGGACCAATATTCATGGCTGGCGTCGGTCGAATCATAAGGCGCCAGCGCAGCCTTTAGCGCAGCACCTTCTGCACTATCGGCAAACGCTCCGCGCCCGCCGCGATGCGCAAAGAAAAACGCATCAGGGCCGATGCCACTGGTCACCATCGCCGCCTCGCACGCGCCAATCAGGGCGGTGTCCTCATCAATCCCGCGTGGCTCCACGCCCAATCTCCAGCACCACCGCCGCGCCATCGCTTGCTGGTAAAGTGCAGGGTAGCGGTTGAGCGCCTCAATCAGCGGCGCAGCTTCCACCAAAGACCGCAGCGCCACCGCCAATTGCCCGCAATTCCAATGAATGGCCTCAGGCTGGCGGCCATAGGCATAAAGCCCTTGGTGGTCGAAATAGGCGGCAGTAAATCCGGCATCCCACGTCGGCAGCCAGCGCCAAGGCCCATAGTCAAAGCTTTCGCCAGTCACGTTCATGTTGTCGGTATTCAACACGCCGTGAACAAAGCCCGCCACCATATAGCTGGCCGCCATATCGGCCATGCGTTCAATCACTTGGTTGAAAAAGCGCACGGCAGGATGCGGCGCATCGGGGAATGCTGCGCCGGGAAAGTTTGCCAGGCAATAGGCGACCAATTGCGCCATCTCATCCTCAAGTTCCAGCGCACTCAACCGCTGGAACGTGCCGATGCGGATGTGTCCATGGCTAAGCCGCACCAGCACCGCTGATCGCGTTGGTGAAGGCTCGTCCCCGCGATCAAGCGCCTCGCCGGTCTCGATCACGCTGAACGTGCGGCTGGTATTGACCCCTTGCGCGGCCAGCATTTCGGTCGCCAGAATTTCGCGCACCGCACCTTTCAGCGTCAGACGTCCGTCGCCCCTGCGGCTCCACGGCGTTTCGCCCGAACCCTTCGTGCCAAGATCCATCAGCCGCCCATCGGCATCGAGCATCTGCGCAAAGGTAAATCCGCGTCCGTCGCCAAGATCAGGATTGTACACGCGGAACTGGTGCCCGTGATAGCGCAGCGCCAATGGCTCCGGCATATTATCGGGCAGGGGATCGAACCTGCCGAAGTGCCGAACCCACTGTTCGTCGCTCAAATCGGCAAGGCCAACTTCTGACGCCGCGCGGTTATTCCGCCAGCGCAACTGGGTTTTGGGGAAGTCTGCCGCGCGCACCGGATCGCCGATCCAGTCCGCTAAGGCCAATATCCGGGGCGATGCGCGATAGATCGCGTCTTGCGGGAGCGGCTGCATCCCTGCAATAGTGGGCACCGCGCGGTCCACCTGCAAGCGGGCGCGTGCGATTTTGGGCAAGACAGAGGCGGTTTCACTACGATCATGGCGGATTACGAAGATCGTTATTGGACCAGCGGCGATGGCTTGCGTCTGCATTTCCGGAACTACGACGGCGATTCCAGCCGTCCACCGGTGCTGTGCCTGCCCGGCCTCACCCGCAATGCCCGCGATTTTGAAGACCTTGCCGCGCGGCTGGCGGGTAAATGGCGCGTGCTTTGCCCGGAAATGCGCGGCCGCGGCGATAGCGATTATGCCAAGGACGCTATGACCTACAATCCCCTGCAATATCTGCAGGACGTCGAGGCATTGCTGGCACAAGAGGACATCGCCCGCTTCGTGTCCATCGGCACATCGCTTGGTGGTTTGCTGACGATGCTGCTTTCCATCGGCAACCCGGACCGGATCGCGGCGGCGGTGCTTAACGATATTGGCCCGGAAGTTTCTGCGGCAGGTCTTGAACGCATTCGCGGCTATGTTGGCCAAGGGCGCAATTTCGAAACGTGGATGCACGCCGCCCGCGCGCTTCAGGAAAGCAGCGGCGATGTCTATCCCGATTGGGAGATCGCCGATTGGCTGCGCTATGCCAAGCGGATCATGGTGCTTGGCACCGGCGGCCGTATCGCCTTCGATTATGACATGAAAATCGCCGAACCTTTCGAACAGCCGCAAGGCGCAACCCCGCAAGTCGACATGTGGCCGATGTTCGATGCACTGGCCACGCGGCCCATGCTGATCTTGCGCGGCGAAACCTCGGATATTCTCGAAGCACCCATCGCTGCCAAAATGGCCACGCGGCCCGGCGTTGAATTGCTCACGCTTCCGCGCATTGGCCACGCCCCCACGCTGGATGAGCCGGAAACGGTCGCCGCGATTGAACGATTGCTCGAACGGGTGACATGAAGACTCCGGTTAAGGGAGCGCCAATCAAGGTTCTCCACCTTCACTCCACTTTCGATGCTGGCGGCAAGGAACGCCGCGCCGTTGCATTGATGAACCGCTTTTATCGCGGGGTGGAACATCACATCGTCTCGGCTCAGCCCGGTGCGATGGGTGCCAAAGGGCTGATTGATAAGCGCGTTGCAGCCTATTTTCCGTTCGGCTTTCCGCCGCTTGCCGGAAAAATACGCATTGCCCGGCTGCAAACGCTGGCGCGCGCGATGCAGGGCTTCGATCTGATACTGACGTACAATTGGGGCGCGATGGATGCCGTTCTGGCCCATGCCGTATTCGGTCCCACAATGGGTTTACCGCCGCTGGTCCATCATGAAGACGGCTTTAACGCCGATGAAGCAGGCGGCCTTAAGCGCAGCCGCAACTGGTATCGCATGGTCGCCCTGTCGCGCGCCTCGGCCTTGGTTGTGCCTTCGCGTCAGTTGGAACAGATCGCGCTTAAAACATGGCGTCAGCCCGCTGCGCGCGTCCATCGCATCGCCAATGGCATTGATACCAGCGCCTATGGCCGCAAGCCGCGCCCTGATGTTCTGCCCCGCGTGGTCAAGCGGCCGGGCGAAAAATGGGTCGGCACGCTGGCGGGCCTGCGTGCGGTCAAAAACCTGCCGCGCCTTGTCCGCGCTGTCCAAGATCTCCCGCCCGAATGGCACCTCGTCATTCTCGGCGAAGGGCCTGAACGCGCAGCGATCCTTGCCCAAGCAACCGAACTCGGCATCGGCCACCGCGTGCATTTGCCTGGTCATGTCCCTGATCCGTCGGCCGCGGTTGGTCTGTTCGATCTTTTCGCGCTGTCGTCAGACAGCGAACAAGCGCCGCTTTCGGTTCTCGAAGCCATGGCCGCAGGCCTTGCTGTTGCCAGCCCCGGTGTTGGTGACATTGCCGAAATGGTCAGCGAACCCAACCGTGCGTTCATCACCCCGCCCGGCGATGATGCTGCCCTTGGCAATGCCATTGCCGCTCTTGCCGCAGACGATGTACAGCGCCGCCGGATCGGCGATGCCAACCGCATCCGGGCGCGCGCAGACTATGATGAAAGCGTGATGGCCAGCCGTTATGCCGCGCTCTATGCTCGCGCGATGGGGCGCACATCGTTCCCGTAACCGCCTTCAGCCAGCGTTCACGCTGGATTCGTACAGAATCAAATCCGTTGAAAAGGCGGTCCCATCCGCTAAACACCGCGCCAGACAAACGCTAGCAATCTTCCACCGACTTATCTGAAAGCGCTGACTTGGCTCTCCGTCCTGACCGTCCGCAGTCCCCCACCGATCAACTTCCCGCCCGTAATGATGGGCAAGGGGGGCCTTCTGGTGACGCTTTCCTGCGCGAAGTTGATGATGCTCTGCGCGAAGACCAAGTGTTCACCGCGCTGCAACGCTATGGCAAGCCGGTTGGCGCGCTGATTGTTGCGGGCCTTATCGGCCTTGCTGGCTGGCTCTGGTATCAAAACCACAACAATACCGTGGCGGGCGAACAAGGCGAAGTCCTGACCAAAGCCATCGACCAGCTCGAAGCGCGCAATCTGAAGGGTGCTACCGGCGAACTCGCCCCATTGGCCAAGGATAGCGGCGATGCCTATCGCGCTTCGGCAAAGCTGCTTGAAGCAGGCATTCTGGCCGAACAAAGCAAGACAGACGAAGCTGCCAAAGCGTTTGCCGCAGTTGCTGCCGATGCAGATGCCCCGCAGGCCTATCGCGATCTCGCTGCAATCCGCGAAGTTGCACTGACATTTGACAAGATTGGCCCCGATAAGGTCATCGAACGCTTGAAGCCTCTGGCCGTGCCGGGCAACGCATGGTTTGCCAGCGCGGGTGAAGTGGTCGGCACGGCTTATATCAAGCAAGGCAAGAACGATCTTGCGGGCGCCCTGTTCGCCCAGATCGCCAAAGACAAGACCGCACCGGATTCGCTGCGCCGCCGCGCCCGCCAGATGGCTGGCCTGCTTGGCGTTGACGCCGTGGAAGACCCAAGCGAAACTTCGCTAGCAGCGCCAGCGGCACAATGAACACGCAAGGACGACAAGCCATGAAGTCTACACCCACCCTTCGCAGCGCCACTCTTGCCAGCGCGCTGGTCCTCGCGCTCGCGCTGGGCGGCTGCGGCATCATCGGCGGCAAAGACAAGGCCAAGACCACGCCAACCGTGGGCATGCGCACTCCTATCCTGTCCAAGATCGAAGCGGGCACCAAAGTCGATGAAGCAATTGGCCTGACGCAAGTTGTGCTGCCCGCGCCCGAAGTGAATGCAGATTTCGCGCAGGGCGGCGGCAACGCCAGCAAATCCTATGGCCACGTGGCGCTGGGCGCATCGCCTTCGAAGGCGTGGAGCGTCAGCATCAAAGGCTCGTCCTCGTCGCGTCGACTTGCAGCCTCGCCGGTTGTGGGCGGTGGCAAGCTGTTCGTGGTGGACACCGATGGCAAGGTCCATGCCTTTGATGCAGCATCCGGCGCGCGGGCGTGGACGACGTCGGTCGAAGCCGAAAAGAAGAATTCCAGCTCATCGTTCGGCGGCGGTGCGGCTTATGATGAAGGCGTTGTCTACGTCACCAATGGCGTGGGCGAAGTTGCCGCACTCGACGCTGCCAATGGCGCGATCAAGTGGCGCGTAAAGCCCGCAGGCCCCTTGCGCGGCTTCCCCACGGTTGCTTTCGGGCAAGTCATGGTGATGACCCAGGATAACCAGATTCTCGCGCTCAATGCCCCTGATGGCGCAGTCCTGTGGAATGAAAACGCTTCCGTGGGTCAGACAAACGTATTTGGCGTTGCAGCGCCTGCTGCGGGTCAGGGCACTATCGTTGCAGGCTATTCATCGGGCGAACTCGTGGCGTATCGCTATGAAAACGGTCGCCAGTTGTGGGCCGATGCTTTGGCGCGCACCAGCATCGCCACCAGCGTTTCCACACTGACCGATGTCGATGCCGATCCGATCATTGAGCGCGGCCGCGTCTATGCCTTGGGGCAGGGCGGACGCATGGCCGCTTATGAACTGGTCACTGGCCAGCGCATTTGGGAATTGAACCTCGCGGGCATTTCCACCCCTGCCATCGCAGGCGATTGGATTTTCACGCTCACTGATGAATCCAAGCTGCTGTGCATTGCCAAGGCCAACGGCAAAGTCCGCTGGATGACGCAGTTGCAACGCTTCAAGAACGAAAAGAAAAAGAAGAACCCTGTGTTCTGGACCGGTCCAGTTCTTGCGGGCAACCGCCTGTGGATCGCCAATTCGCGTGGCGAAGTGATGAGCGCCTCGGTTGTCGATGGTGCTGTCAGCGAATTCACCGAACTCGGTTCTTCGATCACTCTCGCGCCGATCGTCGCCAATCAGACGCTCTACATCCTTGATGATGGCGGCAAGATCACCGCGTTTCGGTAACTCTAGGCCGCCCACCCCCAACCCCTCCCGCAAGCGGGAGGGGAGCGAGACTTAGTGAAGCTGAAGGCGGAACTTAGTCGCAGCGGTGTGGGCACTTGTCCCACCTTCTCGCCCATAACAACGGAATGCTAACCGTTTGGGCGTAAGCAAGGTGCAATGACCACGCGCCCATCTCCTCCGCCATCCGATGTCTCCGTAGGCGTCGGCCTCGCTGGCCTTGTCGGCCTCGCCTTCTGGGTGCTGGTCTGCCGCTTTTGGCCGACCATTGCCGATACCTTCGCATTGCCCGGCCCGCGTGAGGTTATGGACGGCCCCACCGCCGCCATGGCTGCCATGCTGTTTACTGGCACGGGGATGATCGGCTGGTCGCTCATCGTGGATAAAGTCCACCTTCGCGCGTCCACCGGCATCGATTGGTCGTCCCCGCGCCGTTTGAGCGATGTGATTGACATTTCAATCACCAAGATCGCCGGTTTGTGGGCCACGTGGGCGCTGATCGGCTTCGCCTATTGCATCGCGCGCTGGTACTGGCGCGGCCAATATGTGTTCGCGATGGAAGTGCTGGAAAGCGCCGTCCCGTTCCTGTTTCTGGGCGCTATCCCTTACGTCCTGTGGTTGGATCGCGTGCTGGTAAACCCGCGCGACGGCGCTTGGCATTTCGGCGCAATGCTGATCGGCCGCGAACCGTGGGACGCTGCCGAAGTAAAGCGCCATTGGCTGTCATGGGCGGTGAAGGGCTTCTTCTGCGCCTTCATGATCTCCATCGTCCCCGGCGGCTTCGGCGCGGTGGTGCGCTTCGATTGGGCCTCGGTCACGCATGATCCCGTTGCGCTTGCCACCTTGCTGATCGAAACCATGTTCATGGTCGATGTGCAGATTGCCATGGTTGGTTATCTCGTCACGATGAAGCCGCTCGATGCGCAAATCCGCACGGCCAACCCGCACCTAGGCGCATGGGTCGCTGCGCTGATGTGCTATCCGCCTTTTATTCTGATGGGTGAAGGCGATGTGCTCGATTATCGCCACAATGGCGCTGAGTGGGCCTATTGGCTGCAAGGCCACGATGGCCTGCTGTGGCTATGGGCAGGCGCGCTAGTGCTCCTCACCGCAGCCTATGCTTGGGCTACGGTCGCGTTCGGCCTACGCTTTTCGAACCTGACTTATCGCGGCGTGCTGACCAACGGCCCTTATGCCTTCACCCGGCACCCGGCCTATTTGTCGAAGAATGCTTATTGGTGGCTGGCCTCGCTGCCCTTCCTTGTCACCAGCGGTTCGATGGTTGATGCCATCCGCAACACGGTGATCCTCGCGCTTGTCAGCGGCATCTATTACTGGCGCGCCCGCACCGAGGAAAAGCACTTGCTCGCCGAAGACGCCAAGTATCGCGAATACCACGCCTGGATGGCCGAGCACGGACCGATTACGCGCGTGCTCCGCCGGATGTCGATGGTGATCACGCCCAGACAGCCGGTCATCCAGCCTGCCGAATAAGCCTCAAACCGCGACGCCTTCGTCGCTCTCGAACACTTTGATGTCGCGCTCGCTCAGGCCAAGGCCAGCGCGTTCCTTCGCCCACACGGCCATGTGCGGTGCCTGAAAATGCGCATCCAGTGCCGCCCGGTCACGCCATTTTTCGCTAACGCGCACCAGCCCTGCATCAACCATGTCGCGCGAATAGGCATAGAGGATGCATCCATCCTCGGCGCGAGTGGCTGCGATAACTTTCTCCATCATCGGCTGGGCAGCAGCAAAGGCTTCCAACGGAAGCCTGAAGCTGCCCACCACGATGATCATCAGAAGCTCTTTTCGCCGTAAATCCGCGAAAGATCGCCCTTCCATTCGCCATGATACAAGTCGAGCAGGCGTTCAGCCGGGGTCTTGCCAGACGAAACGATCTCATCCAGTGGCTGCAAATAGCCTGTCTCGTTATCTCCTGCATCGTTCAACCGATTGCGCGCCGACAGACCGCTGCGTGAAATCGCCAGAACTTCGGCTGCAATATCGCGCAAGGTGCCGCCGCCCGGAAGTGATGCATTCAGCCCCAGCTTGGGCACTTCGGCGCGCAATTTTTCGCGCCCGTCCATGTCCCAATCCTTGACCAGATCCCACGCCGCATCAAGCGCGGTCTGATCATAGAGCAGCCCCACCCACAGCGCAGGCAGCGCGCAAATCCGGTTCCACGGCCCGCCATCGGCCCCGCGCATTTCAAGGAAAGACTTCAGCCGAACTTCGGGGAAGGCGGTGGAAAGATGATCGACCCAATCCGATGCCGTTGGCTTTTCACCGGGCAGGACCGAAAGCTTGCCGTCCAGAAAATCACGGAACGAAAGCCCCGAAGCATCGATATATTTGCCATCGCGATAGACAAAATACATCGGCACATCGAGCATATAGTCCACGTAACGCTCGTACCCGAAGCCCTCGTCGAACACGAACGACAGCATGCCCGTGCGCGCCGGATCAGTATCGGTCCAGATGTGGCTGCGATAGGACAGCATGCCGTTGGGCTTGCCTTCGAGGAACGGCGAATTGGCGAACAGCGCGGTTGCCAGCGGCTGCAAAGCCAAGCTGGTGCGGAACTTCTTCACCATGTCGGCCTCGCTCGAATAGTCGAGGTTGACCTGAATGGTGCACGTCCGCAGCATCATGTCGAGGCCCATTGATCCCACGCGCGGCATGTGCCGCAGCATGATCTCATAGCGACCCTTGGGCATCACCGGCAGTTCGGCGCGGGTCTTGTCGGGCCACAGACCCATGCCAAGGTAAGCCAGCCCCTGCTTGTCGCCAATGGTCTTGACTTGCACCAGATGGCGCCCGGTTTCCGCGCACGTTTGGTGCAGGTTTTCCAGCGGCGCACCCGAAAGCTCAAGCTGGCCCGCAGGTTCAAGGCTGATCGCGCCATCAGGCCCGTTCATCGCAATAACATTGCCGCCTTCCAGCACAGGCTCCCAACCATACTCGGTCATCGCCATCAGAAGATCGCGAATGCCGCCGGGCTCGGTGTACGACGGCGCACGGCGATCTTCCGTGCGATAGACGAACTTCTCGTGCTCGGTGCCGATGCGCCAGCGTTCAGCGGGCTTTTCGCCCTTCTGCATGGGCGCGACCAACATGTCGCGGTTCTCGATGATGGGATCTTTGCGATCGGAAATTTGCCGCGTGCTCATGGGCTTTGCCGTTAATACCCCGCAAGGCTTTAGACCAGCAGAATTCGTGAACCCAAAATGAGACTCACCGTTGCTGCAATGATCGCAATTTCAGCCGCCCCAATCGCCTTGCAATCCCATCCACAGCGCCGTCCCGGCAATCGACGCGGTTTCCCCTCGCAAGATGCGCGGCCCCAGTGCAATGGCGACGGTGGCGGGATGCGCGCGAATCGCCGCACGCTCAGCTTCGTCAAACCCACCCTCCGGCCCCACCAGCAGCGCCGCCGGAGCCTTGCCTGCTTGCAAAAACGCCGTCGCCGCCGGCATCCCGCCATTCTCATCGGCAAAAAACAGCGCGCGCCCTTCTGGCCAATCGCGCAGCAAGTGATCCAGCTTCACGGTATCGCCAAGGCCGGGTAAGGCGGTGCGCGCGCATTGCTCTGCCGCCTCGGTCATGATCGTGCGCGCGCGTTCGGGGTTCAGCTTGTCGGCCACGCAACGCCGCGTCACCACCGGCACCACTTTGGCCACGCCCAATTCGGTCGCCTTTTCCAGCACCAGATCAAAGTTTGGCTTCTTCAGCAGCGCCGCGCACAGCCAGAAATCGGGGACATCTTCACGCAGGCGGGTTTGCTGCTCCACCTCAACAATCACCGCGCGCTTTTCCACTTGCGCCACCCGCGCCACCCATTCGCCAGTCTGGTCATCGCACAGGATCACAGCGTCACCCGCGCCGATCCGCATCACTTTGCCCAAGTAATGCGCCTGTCCGCCTTCAATGGGCAGGCGCAAGCCTGCCTCCAGGCGAGTTTCAACAAACAAGCGCGGGGCGCTTTTGGGAGGCCATGCGGGGGTAGCGGTCATCACTATCAGCCTAGCGGATTTCACCACAGACGGTAAGGCTCATCGCCATGGACCCGGCAACTTCCGCACAGATCGTTCCCGATAGCGAACACAAAGGCCTCGTCGCCCGCTTGCCGCAGCCGTTGCGCAATTATGCGCTGCTGGCGCGGTTTGATCGGCCCATCGGCTGGTGGCTGCTGTTCTGGCCTTGTGCGTGGGGGCTGTTCCTTGGCGGAGGAACAGCTCGCTGGGGAATCCTCGCGTGGATGCTGCTGGGCGCTATCGCCATGCGCGGCGCAGGCTGCGTCTATAACGATATCGTCGATGCCGATCTTGATGCCCGCGTGACCCGCACCGCCGCCCGCCCCGTCGCCAGCGGAGCCGTGTCAAAGCGCGCGGCGTGGGGTTGGCTGCTGACGCTCGCCGCCGTTGGTCTTATCGTGCTGCTGCAATTGCGCTGGGAGGCACAGCTCGTCGCGCTCGGCAGCCTCGGCCTCGTCGCCGCTTATCCGTTCATGAAGCGCATTACCGGCTGGCCGCAAGCATGGCTCGGCCTCGTGTTTACATGGGGCGCACCCGTCGGCTGGATTGAGGCCACCGGTTTTGAACTTCTCGCCCCGCTTGGCCTGCTTTACGCGGGATGTTGGGCATGGTGCATGGGGTACGACACGATTTACGCCCTGCAAGACCGCGAAGATGACGCAATGGTCGGCATCGGCTCGTCCGCGCTATCGTTTGGGAAACACGTAAAAGCCGGCGTTACCGCGCTCTATGGCATGTCGCTGGCGTGTTGGTCCGCGGCAGTGTGGCTCGTTCGGCCTGATCAACTGGCTGTCTTGGCGCTTGTGCCCGTCGCGGTACACCTTGGCTGGCAAGTCCTGACCTTGCGCGAGGAGGGCGCTGACCCGCTTACAAAGTTCCGCTCAAACCGCTTCGCAGGTCTGCTCATGGCCGCTGCCTGTTACGTCGTCGGAAGCGCCGGATTGTCAGTCGGTGCATGAATCGAGGCGGTAGTTCATCTTCATGTTACAATAATATACAAGTATTAACGAACTAAATTGGCCATTTCTGGCCTGATGTTGATGGTTTCTCAAAACGATATCTTTATACATCTGCGAATCGGGGGCCTAAAGCTAGATTGAGCTGAAGATTTCCTACGAGAATGCCGAATGGCGTGTCGCAAAGGTCGGGTTCATGCATCACAATGATCTGATTCCAATCGGAATACTATCGCGACGCACCGGTCTCGCTATCTCCGCCATCCGTTATTATGAAGATCGTGGACTTGTCACCTCGCAACGCACAAGCGGCAACCAACGCCGCTATCTGCGTTCAGATATCCGACGCTTAAGTTTTGTCCAGATCGCCCAAAGACTTGGCTTGGGCCTGTCAGATATTGAACGCGAACTGGCCGCCCTCCCGCAAGGCCGCACGCCCAACGTCATGGATTGGCAAAAGATCAGCCGCTCGCTCCGCAAGGAAATCGACACCCGCATCCAATTGCTCACCCGCACTCGCAACCGGCTCGACGAATGCATCGGCTGCGGCTGCCTCAGCCTCGACCGCTGCCACCGTTACAACAAAGCAGACCGCGCAGCCGCAGGTGGGGCCGGGCCAAGGTACGTGCTGGATTAAATCCCAAGAACTTTGCGCAATTCGGCATTGATCCGCGATTGCCAGCCCTTGCCTGTCGCTCTAAACTTTTCGATAACATCAGGATCAAGGCGCAAGGTCACTTGCTTCTTGGGGTTTTCCGAAACCGGGCGACCAGGATGCGTCCAAGTGCCATCGGCTGGCCGCACAAGCTTAGTGCCAACATAAATCGCGGCTCGACGGAATTGATCTTCCGTCCATTCGACATCATTGTCGTCTGGGTCAATCCAAGGTGCGGTGTCGGGCTTTGTGCTCGTATTCATGGGCGTGTCTCATCGTAACAATACGACGACGCTCACCACGGGGCGTCCAAACAAGATTAACACGGCGTCCGTGAAGATATCCCCAAACTCTGAATCGGATCTCACCGTAGGATTTCCGATCGTCAAGAAGTTCGGAGTGCTCACCTTCAAAAACTAAACCGGCGTCAGCAAGGTCGATACCTCTTTCTTCAAGAATCTTAAGGCGCTTTGCTTCATCGTATTCAATTTCGATAACGCTCAAGCCAGCCTCCCATCCTCGAAGTTACATGGTGATTGTCCTTTCTTATGCCCGTTGCGAAGCGCCGGTTTGGGCAGTTCCAGCCTGAATATCTGTAACTACAAAAACCATCAAAGTCAACTCGCCGCCTCCAACAACTCAACCGCCCCGCCCAGGTCCACGCTAACCAGCCGCGAAACGCCGCGTTCCACCATCGTCACGCCGAACAAGCGGTGCATGCGGCTCATGGTCACGGCGTTGTGGGTGACGATCAGGTAGCGGGTTTTGGTTTCGGCCACCATTACGTCGAGCAAGTCGCAGAAGCGTTCGATATTGGCATCGTCCAGCGGCGCGTCGACTTCATCGAGCACGCAGATCGGCGCAGGGTTGGTCAGGAACAAGGCGAAGATCAGCGCGACGGCAGTCAGCGCCTGTTCGCCGCCCGATAGCAGCGTCAAGGATTGCAAACGCTTGCCCGGCGGTTGTGCAAAGATTTCAAGGCCGGCCTCCAGCGGATCGTCGCTATCGACCAGCGCCAGATGCGCCTCGCCCCCGCCGAACAAGCGGCTGAACAAGCGGCGGAAATGCCCGTCCACGGCCTCGAACGCCGCACGCAACCGTTCCCGCCCCTCGCGATTGAGGCTGCCGATAGAGCCGCGCAACCGGTTCACCGCCTCGCTCAATTCGGCTTGCTCGGCAACGCTGGTTCCATGGCGCGTCTCGGCCTCGGCAAGTTCATCGGCGGCGACAAGGTTCACCGGACCGATCCGCTCCCGCTCTGCGACCAGTCGGTCCAGCGCGGCTGATTCATCGCCCGCCGAAGCAACCTCTGCGGAATTGAAGGCAAACCGCTGCGGCAAAAGTGGCGGCGGGCACTGGAATCGTTCGCCCGAAATCCCCGCCATTTCCTGCCGCCGCGAGTCTTCATTTTCGGCACGCGCCGCTGCGCCTGCGCGGACCTCACGTGCAGTTGCCAGCGTTTCGTTGGCCTCGCTCAAAGCCTTATCTGCCGCCTTCGATGCGGCATCACATTGCGTAAGCATCGCTTCTGCAGCCGCAAGATCTGTGGTCAGGCGCTGGCGGATCGTATCGCCTTCCTCAATCTCGCGTATAAGCCCCGCAGGCTTGGCCGCCGATATCGCGCGTTCAGCTTCCAGTTCCTCGCGCCGCCCGGTCATCTCGGCTAGACGCTTGGCCGCATCGCCCGCCCGTGCAGACCACGCCCGCGCATCGCCCTTCAGACCCGCCAGCCGTTCCTTGCCCACTGCGATGTCCTGCTCAAGCGAGGCCATGGCGGCAGCGGCAGCCTGCAATCCTTGCCGCGCTGCATCGTTGCGTGCCCGCGCTGCATCCAGTGCCACACGCCCCGCTTCGGGATCGGGCAAAGCCGCGCGCTTATCCCGCGCCGCTGTCGCTTCCGCCTCTGCAACCCGTCGCTGCTCGCCCAAATCAGCCTGAACGCGCGCAATCTCGGCCTTGCGCTGTTCCAGCCGCGCCCGCGCTGCATCGGCGGCGTCCAAAGCGCGCAATGCCGCACGTTCAGCGTCCGATGCAGCCGATATCGCCTTCTCAATCGCGCCAAGCCGCCCTTGCACTTCGCCCAAAGCATCGCGCGCTGTCGCAAATGCTGCTTCTGCCAGCGCCAAAGCCGCGCGCCGCGCAGGTAGCAGCGCCTCAAGCTCGCCCAGACGGTTCGCCGCCTCCAGCGCCGCTGCTTCCGCCGCACCTTCGCCCCGCGCCACAAACCCGTCCCACCGCCGCAAGTGTCCCGCCTTGGTCACCAGCCACTCACCCGGAGCCAGTGCCTGCCCCACATCGTTGTCCACCATCCGCACCAGCGCCAACCGCGCGGCCAGTTCGGGAGGACACTGCGAGATATGATGCGTCAGCGAATCTGCCACGGGCGAGGGCGTTTCGGCCCCCGTCCAAAACCGCCCCTCGGCCTCGGCTGGCGCGGCTCCCACCGGTGCTGCCGCGTCGCGCCCCAGCACAGCGGCCAAGGCTCGCTCATATCCCGAAGCCACGCGCGTGCCCGATATCGCCGAAGCCCCGCGCCCCTTGGCCGCAGCCGCCTTCTCGCGCGCGGCCTTGTCGCATGCCAGGGCATCGGCCTCGCGTTCGACGCCTGCCAATTCCGCCCGCGCATGTGCCTGCGCATTGCTTGCAGCATCGCGCTCCGCTGAAAGCGCCTCGCGCTTGGCGGTAAGGTCTGCGCGCTCGGCCTCAGTGCTCGCCAAGCCCGCCGCTGCATCTGCCCGCTGCGCTTCAGCCAGCGCAATTTGCTCTGCCGGATCAGCCTCGCGTGCCAAGGCTTCGGCTTGCTGCGAAAGGCGCGCTGCATCGCCCTCAACCCTCGTCAACCGCGCCTGCGCCGCCGTCACTGCTGCTTCGGCCACGCGCCACTCGGCATCGATCCCGGCTTGCTCGGCCACACGCTGCGCCAAGGCCACCTCTGCCGCCCGACCTGCGCGATCCGCGTTATCAACGGCCGCCACCAAAGTCGGTCGCCGAGCCGTGTCCGCAGCCAATGCGGCTTCTGCCACTGTCATGTCCGCCTCAAGCCGCGTCAATGCTGCTGCAGCATCCTTGGTCAGGCGGTCTGCGCTGCTGCGATCCTGCTCGATCCGCGCCAACTGGCGGTCGATGTCCGTCACGCGCTGTTCAGCCGCTTCAAGCTGTGCGGTCAGCGAAGCCATGCGTTGTCCGTGCGCGGATGAATCCTGCCGCCGGTCAAACAGATCATCGCGCGCTTGCGCCAAAGCCCCTGCTGCCTTGTGCTGCATATCTTGCGCCGCTTTTGCCAAAGCTTGCGCGGTCGTCACTCGCTCGTCCGCGGCCCGCGCTTGGTTGCGCGCGATATCGGCTGCGGCTGCGGCATCGCGCCAGCGCGCAAATACCAGCCGCGCTTCGGCCAGCCGGATTTTCTCGCTGACCGATGTGTAGCGTTCCGCCGCGCGGGCTTGCCGCCGCAGCGTGGCGATCTGCGCCTCCAAACCGGATAGCAAATCGACCAACCGTCCGAGATTGGTTTCTGTCGCGCGCAACTTCTGTTCCGCATCGCGGCGGCGCACGTGCAGGCCCGCGATCCCCGCCGCTTCCTCAAGCATCATCCGGCGGTCGGCAGGCTTGGCCGCAATCACCGCAGCAATGCGCCCTTGGCTGACCAGTGCGGGGCTGTGCGCGCCGGTGGCTGCATCGGCAAACACCAACGCCACGTCCTTGGCCCGTACATCGCGCCCGTTGACACGATAGGCGCTGCCAGACCCGCGCTCTATTCGGCGGACAACTTCCAGTTCGCCGCCGAATGGCCCGGACGGATCAGTCTCAGCCGTCAGCAAGACTTCGGCAAAGGCGCGGGCAGGGCGAGTGGCCGTGCCTGCAAAGATCACGTCCTCCATCCCGCCGCCGCGCATAGACTTGGCCGAGCTTTCGCCCATGACCCAGCGGATCGCTTCAAGCAGATTGGATTTTCCGCAACCGTTGGGGCCGACAACCCCGGTCAGGCCGGGTTCGATGCGCAGTTCAGCAGGCTCGACAAAGCTTTTGAAGCCTGCCAGCTTCAATCGCCTGATCTGCATCGCTGCGCCCCGGCTCCGTCCGCTTGGCTTAGCGCGCTCCGGCTTTTTGCAGCAGCGGCTCAAGCTCTGCCCATGACCCAGCGGTCACCTTGCTGCCGTTCAGGAAAAACGTCGGCGTGCCAGTGATCTGGTATTCCTTGCTCCATTGTTCGGTGCTGGCTGCCAGCTTGGTTGCCTTGGCTGTATCGGTCAGACACGCTGAACCTTGCGCTGCTGCAATGCCGCGCGATGCAAAGAACTCGCTCATCCCCGAAAGCTGCGCAATCCCGGCAAACCGCTGCTCAACCGGCAAGTTGCCGACCTGTTGAAATGCCGCCTCGTCCTTTTGCAGATTGGCGAACATGGTTTTCTGCCAGCCCCAGAACTGTTCGGACAGCGGGATTGTGGCATCGGGCGAACCGCAGGTTGCCAGCATCACAGCGGGCATATCCAGCGCGTTCAGCAGGAACAGACGCAATTCATAACTTACCCGGCCCGAAGCGATGTAATCGTCGCGCAACTTGGGGAATGCCTTTTCCGAAAAGTCGGCGCAGTGCGAACACGATAGCGCGCCATATTCAATCAGCTTGATCGGCGCATCGGGATTGCCCATCACATAGCCGCCCTCAGACGTTGTGGCGTATGTTTCGGCCCATGCTTTGCCAGCAGGTGCGGCAATTTTGGCAATGGGTTCAGAGCTTGCAACATCGCCGCTGGCGGGATCGGACTTCTTGTCGCATGCGGCAAGACCAAGCGTCAGGGGAAGGGCGGCAAGAAGCATGGCGCGGGCGAATGTCATCGTCTGAATATTCCCATGGCTGGATTTTGCGGGACGCTAGCCGATTGCAGCGCCACTTTGAAGGGGGTTGGGTGTGGGCATGCCGCAACGTTAGAACTCAAAGCTACCGAACCCGCGCATCCAGTTGCGGCTTCAACGAAGCCCAATCGTGCGTGCCCGCCAACAACGCGCCATCCACCATGAAGCTTGGCGTGCCCGTCACGAAGTACTTGTCCACCGCTTCGTCGGTTTGCGCGGCCAGCTTTTTGGCCAAGGCCTCGTTGCCAAGGCAGCGATCAACCGCAATGCGGTTCATCCCGCGCGCTTCCATGAAGTCATAGAACTTGAAATCGCTGGCAATGGCGCGGGTGCGCGCGGTGAAGGGGCCTGTGCTCCAACGCTGCCGTTGTGCTTCGGTCGAAGTGGTGGCTGGCCCCATCCACTTGGCCTGATTGCGCATGAACGCTGTGTGCAGCGGAAAAAACTGGCTGGCCGATACGCAATTGGTCAGCAGGGCCACAGTCATATCGATGGGATCGCGCACAAAGTTGCGGATCTCGATCACGCCTTTGCCGCGCGCAACCAAGCCGATTTTCAATTGCGCTTCGGATTGCACTTCAAAGCTTGCGCAATGCGAACAGGTGTAACTGACATATTCGACCAAGCGCAACGGTGCCGCTGGATTACCCAGGACGTGATGACCCTCAGACGTCAACGATGCTGTCGCAACCCAGTTGCCACGCGCCACGGGTTTGGCTGGCTTTCCCGCGCCAGTCAGGGCCACCAGTGCGCTGAATGTCAAAGCAGCTGTTGCAATCGCCTTTTTCACGTCAGTTCTTTCCCCTGCTTGCTTCGTCCAGACTGCGGGCGAGGCTTTCCAGTACCGTGCGCAATTCAGGGTCGCCAATATCGCGCAGCGAATCCCCCAATTCAATCGGGATCGGCTTGAGCGATGGCGGCGCAGTGCGCGGTGCTTCTTTCGCTTTGGGTGCCTGAACCACACCTTGCCGAATTTTCACCCGCGCCACAGCACGATAGCCAAAGAATCGGTTCACCCGGTCCATGATTTCAGGGATTACGTGCTGGATGATCGTGGCGTGCGCAGGCGTCACCACCAATTGCAGGATGCCATCGGCCTTTTCGCCGGGGGGAAAGCGGATCGATTCGGGCATGCAGTGCCGCGCATGGCGCTCGCCCACAATCTCGGGCCAGCGCGTCACCACGCTGGATTGCACAAAGCCAAAGCGGCGAAACGCAGTGCGGCCAATCGCTGGCATCAGATCCGCAATCTGCCGCGCCTCACCTCCGCGCGCGCGTTCATAGGGTTTTCCGGCGTAAGGCTTGACCGCCGCCTTTGCAGGGGCGCGAGGTTTGCGTTTCGCCGTGTCCGAAGGTGGGGTTTCCATAGTGCTTGCGGCCATGCCATAGCGCCACGATGCAAGCCAGAGCGCAACTCACCCCTAATTGTGATCCCGCGCAAATCGCGCCAGAATTGTTGGCATGGTACGATGTCAACGCCCGCCGCCTGCCGTGGCGCATCGCACCGGGGCAAAGCGGCGCAGACCCTTACAAGGTCTGGCTTTCTGAAGTCATGCTGCAACAGACGACTGTCGCCGCAGTTGGCCCCTATTTTGCCAAATTCACTGCGCGCTGGCCCACCGTGAGCGATCTTGCCGCTGCCGACGATGCCGATGTCATGGCCGCTTGGGCCGGGCTTGGCTACTATGCCCGTGCGCGCAACTTGCTCGCCTGCGCCCGCGCCGTGGCGGCAAGCGGCGGCACGTTTCCCGATACCGAACAGGCCTTGCGCGCACTTCCCGGCCTTGGCGAATATACCGCCGCCTCGGTCGCCGCGATTGCCTTTGGGCGGCGCGCGGTTGTGGTTGATGCCAATGTTGAGCGCGTTGTCGCGCGGCTGTTCGCCATCGAACAACCTCTTCCTGCTGCCAAACCCGCCATCCGTTTCGCCGCAGGTCAGGTCACGCCCGATGCTCGCGCGGGTGATTTTGCTCAGGCCATGATGGATCTGGGCGCTACCATCTGCACCGCGCGCTCTCCGCGTTGCATGCTGTGTCCGTTGCGTGCACATTGCCGGGGCTATGCACAAGGCGCGCCCGATCGCCTGCCGGTTAAGGCCGCCAAGAAAGCCAAGCCCACCCGCGCAGGCCGCGCCTATTGGATAGAGCGCGATGGAAAAGTCCTGCTCGTGGCGCGCCCACCCAGCGGGATGCTCGGCGGGATGCGCGCTCTGCCCGATGATGGCTGGTCCGCCCGCGCCGACGGGGCCGCTGCGCTTTCCGGCCAGTGGAACGCAGGCGGAATGGTCCGCCACAGCTTCACGCATTTCGATCTCGAATTGCAATTGATGCTTTGCGCCGCGCCCGAAATGAATAATCTGCCAGCGGGAGAATGGTGGCCCGTCGATCAAATCGAAGCCGCCGGATTGCCAACCGTCTTTGCCAAAGCGGCGCTGTTGGCCATCGCTGAAAGGAATGGCTGAGCTTATGGAGCCGATGACTCTTTCACGCCGGGGCTTGATCGGTTCCGTGGGTGCGTTGGCTGGGGCCGCCGTTCTGCCGCGCATGGCTTGGGCCAGCGCCGCTGCGCAAGGGCGCTTTCCTGCTGTCACCAGCCTGATCGAAAGTTATGTTAAAACCGGCAAGCTTCCCGGCATGATCGCGGCACTGGGGCAGGGCAGCAATGCCGCGCCGATGCACATCGCGCGCGGCACGCTTGCCAAGATCAGCCAGACGCCCGTCGATATGGACAGCCTGTTCCGCATCTACTCAATGACCAAGCCAATCACCGGCATGGCCGCGATGATGCTTATTGACGAAGGTAAGCTGCGGCTCGATCAACCCATCGCCGATCTTGTCCCCGCCTTTGCCAGGATGCAGGTGCAAGTCACGCCCGATGGTTCGATCACCGACCTGCGGCCCGCCAAAACGCAGATCACCATACGCCACTTGCTCACTCACACATCGGGCCTTGGCTATTCGATTATCCAAAGCGGCCCGATCAAGGACGCCTATATCAAAGCCGGCATTGTTCCGGGGCGCTACAGCCGCTTGCCTGTGCCAGGCGTTGCCAGTTTCAAGCCTGTGACCAACCTTGCGCAATTCACCAATGTGCTGGCTACCATGCCGCTGGTCTATGAACCCGGCACGACGTGGAGCTATTCGGTCGGCCTTGATGTTATGGGGCACCTGATCGCGCTTGTTTCGGGTCAGCCGTTCGAACAGTTCCTGCAAGAACGCTTGTTCGCACCCGCTGGCATGAATTCAACGTGGTTCCGCGTGCCCAAATCGCAAATCCCGCGCCTGACCACCAACTACGCTGCCGCATCAGGGCTGCTGCTGCCGCTAGATTCTGCCAAGACTTCGGTCTATCTCGATCCGCCGCCTGCCCCATTTGGCGGGGCCGGGCTGGTGTCCTCCCCGCGCGATTATGATCGCTTCCTCGCCATGTTGCTGGGCATGGGCAAACTTGGCGGCCGCCAAGTGATGAGCGAAGCTGCTGTGCGGATGGGGACCAGCAATCTGCTTCCAGAGCGCGTTGATACGGCAAAGACCATCGTGGCGGGCAATGGCTTCGGTGCTGGCGGAGCGGTGGGGCTGGGTAAAGATGCGGGCACTTATGGCTGGGCGGGGGCCGCCGGAACCGTTGGCTTCGTCAACCTTCGTGCGGGAATTCGCGCAGCAATCTATGCCCAGTTCATGCCCGCTAACGCTTTCCCGATCCAAACCGATTTTTCCAAGGCCGTGCTGGCCGATTACCTGAACAAGAAAGCTGCCGCCTGATGGACACGACAATCGCTTTTGCAGGCGCAGGCCTTGATCGCGCAGACCATATCCGCGCCGATGCTGAACGTCTCGGCGCGTTGATGGATTGGCGCGCGCGACTGCTCAAACTTGACGGCATCGATCCCGTCATCGCGTCCGATGGCAGCCTCGAATGGGGCACGCTGGCCGACGCCGATCCGCTGGCTGAACTCGTGTTCCTCGGCCTGATGGAAGATGGCCGCGCGTGCTTCGCGCAAGTCACGCCCGCCATCATCGGCAGCGTCGCGCCGCCCAACCCGCGTTTATGGTCGGCCATGGGCGCGCTCTCGCCGTCCGATTTGGCGATTTACGGCGGCGCGCGCAGCCTCGTCGATTGGCACGCCCGCCATCGCTTCTGCGCTCGCTGCGGCAGCGCCACCGTACTTGCCAAGGGCGGCTGGCAGCGTTCGTGCATCAATGACGTGTGCAAGGCAGAACACTTTCCCCGCGTCGATCCGGTCACGATCATGACCGTCGAATGCGAAGGCCAACTCCTCCTCGGCCGCCAACCCCGCTTCCCCCCACGCCGCTATTCCGCCCTCGCAGGCTTTGTCGAACCCGGCGAAAGCCTCGAAGGCGCAGTCCTGCGCGAAGTGCTTGAAGAAGCTGGCGTCAAAGCCCACTCGGTCGAATATGTCGCCAGCCAGCCGTGGCCGTTCCCCTCATCGCTAATGATCGGCTGCCACGCTTATGCCGACGATAAGACCATTGTGATCGACGAAACCGAACTCGACGACGCTCGCTGGTTCACCCGCGATGAAGTGGCATACGCCATGACCGGAGCCGAAGACGGCGCGTTCATAGCACCGCCGCCGTTCGCGGTTGCGCATCACTTGCTGAAGTGGTGGCTGGCGCGATAAACGCGCCGAGGCTTGCCAACTGCCAACCACTTTGCCTAAATGCGTGACATTCGTCAGGACCCGGTGAAATTCCGGGTGGCTCTTCCGGCCGCCGATCCGCCGGACAACATCACGCATGAAACACTGTCCAGCGTGCGCCAGCTGTACCATGCGCCATGATGTGGAATTCCAATGTCTGTAAAATTTGCCAATTACCGTCGCGAATGGTTCGATGGACTTGGCGGTGTCCGCCGTGATGTGCTCGCCGGGATCGTCGTTGCCCTTGCGCTAATCCCTGAAGCCATCGGCTTTTCGATCATCGCAGGTGTCGATCCGCGCGTCGGGCTTTATGCTTCGGTCGCTATTGCCATGGTCATATCCTTTGTCGGCGGCCGCCCCGGCATGATCTCGGCGGCCACGGCTGCCGTTGCCGTGTTGGTCACGCCACTGGTGCGCGATCATGGCGTCGAATATCTGTTTGCCGCCACCATTCTGATGGGTGTGTTTCAGGCCATTGCTGGGTGGTTGCGGCTCGATCTGCTGATGCAATTCGTCTCGCGCTCGGTCATCACCGGCTTCGTCAACGCGCTGGCGATCCTCGTGTTCATGGCGCAATTGCCGCAGCTTACCAATGTCGGCTGGGAAACCTATGCGCTGGTCGCTGCCGGACTGGCATTGGTTTATCTGCTGCCGCGCATCACCACCGCCGTGCCGTCGCCGCTGGTGGCAATCCTGTTGCTCACTGCGGTCACCATCTGGCTGGACCTGCCGGTGAACACCGTGGGTGACGCTGGAAAACTGCCAGACGGTTTGCCCGTCTTTGCCCTCCCAAATGTGCCGCTCACTTTAGAAACCTTGCGCATCATCGCGCCGTTTTCGGCAACCATGGCCGCAGTAGGTCTGCTGGAATCGTTGATGACTGCACAAATCATCGATGACATGACGCACACCGAAAGCGTGAAGCAGCGCGAATGCAAAGGGCAGGGCGCGGCCAACATCGTTGCCGCCCTGTTCGGCGGCATGGGCGGTTGCGCCGTGATCGGGCAATCGGTGATGAACATTGCGTCGGGCGGGCGCGGGCGGCTGTCCACGTTCGTGTCCGGTGCCTTCCTGCTGTTCCTGCTGGTGGCAGCCGGATCATGGGTGGGCCGGGTGCCAATGGCAGCCCTTGTCGCGGTGATGATCATGGTCTCCATCGGCGCATTCAGCTGGAACTCCATCCCCAACTTGCGCCGCCATCCGCTCACCTCATCAGCGGTGATGCTGACCACCGTCGTCACCGTCGTCGCCACGCGCGATTTGTCGCTCGGCGTGCTGGCAGGCGTGCTCCTTTCGGGCATCTTCTTCGCGGGCAAAGTCCAGCGTATGTTCGCGGTCGAGCGCAATGCCTCAGCTGATGGCACTGCTGCCACCTACAGCGTGCGCGGCGAAATTTTCTTCGCCTCGGTCGATCGCTTCACCCGCGCATTCAACGATGAAGACAGGGCCCAAGCCGTCACCATCGACGTATCCCGCGCCCACTTCTGGGACATCTCCGCGGTCGGCGCGCTCGACAAGATCGTAGACCGCCTGCGCCGCGCAGGCCGCAACGTCGAAGTCATCGGCTACAACGAAGCCAGCGCCGACATCATCGACCGCTTCGCCTTGCATGACAAGACGGGGGTGGAACTGGGGGTGGTACCGCATTGACGGCTGGAGTTGGGTGATTGGGAATCATAACACCACAGCATCATCCCACCAAACTCAAACCAGATCATCTATCGCAACCCCCAGCGCGTCGGCCAGTTTGCGTGCAGTTTCGAGCGAGCCCTTGCGGCGGCCTGCTTCGATATCGGCAATCTGGACGCGGTTTACGCCGGATGCGCTGGCGAGGCCGGATTGGGTTAACCCTCGCAATTCGCGCCAGACGCGCAGCGGGCTTTCGCCCGCCAGCAACCGCTTGAGCGTTTCAGCAGGAACAAGTTCGTCCTCGCCCGCAGCAAGCGCGGCCTTGGCCCGGTCGAAAGTGCGCAAGTCGTCCAGTTCTTCGGCGGCATGGCGCAGCGCCTGATATTCGCCCAGCGGGATCGTGATCATCTCACCCATATCTGCCTCCGTTCAATCATAGACCGACCCTCGCGCACCAACTTCCAACACGGCCAGCACGACGCCGTCCTCCATGATGATCCGCCAATCTCCAACCCTCAGCCGGATGCCGTCGCGGCCTTTGAGCGCCTTGACGTTGTTGGAAAGAGCCGCAGGATCGTCGGCATAAATTTCGATCTTGGCGATAACGCGCGTGGCTTCATTTGCTGGCATCCGCCTAAGCGACCGGATAGCAGCGCGTGTGTACGTTATAGCCTTCACAAGGCCTTGTAGCGCATGACTACTCTGTAGTCAATGACTACACCAACCCCAACTTCGCCAAGTCCGCCGCAATCTTCGCAGGCAGCAAGTCTCCCGCCTCGCCGTCGCCCAGATCACGCGGGGCGTCGGCGTCTTCCAAGTAGCGCCAGCCTTGGTGCGCGCGTTTGGGGCTGGGGTGCACGTCGATCAGCTTGGTCGAGATCACGATGTTGGTGCGCCCGCCTTCTGCCTCTTCGAAGCCGAGGATTTCTGATCGCGCGATCAACTGGTGCTTGTGAATCCAGTACAGCGAACTGCCGATCATTTCGGCAAACCGCTTGGGCCGGTTCTTGGTGGTCAGCCGTGCCTCAGTGGCATCACCGCGCCGCCCGCCGCTTGAAAACCATTCGTGGATTTCGGTCAGCGATTGGGCGCCATAGGCAACTTTGGTCATGTGGAGGGGCATCAAAAAATCCAGGTCAGGCCGCAAGCCCGCTCAACACCGCAAGGCCAAGGAAAGAGAAAAAGCCCATGACATCGGTCGCCATCGTCACAAATACGGCAGATGATACAGCCGGGTCGATCTTCAGCCGGTCCAGCGTGACCGGAACCATGATCCCGGCAAGGCCCGCCACCAGATTGTTGATGACCATCGCGGTGCCGATCACCGCGCCCAACAGCGGATTGCCAAACAGCAACGCGGTGCCACTGCCCACCAAAATCCCCAGCGTTAGGCCATTGGCGGTGGCGATGCGCAATTCACGGAAGATCATGCGCACAGTGTTCGAACTGGTCAGCTGATTGGTGGCAATCGCACGGACAATAACCGCCAAAGTTTGCGTGCCCGCATTGCCGCCCATGCCCGAAACAATCGGCATCAGCACCGCCAGCAGCGCAAACCGCGCAATCGCGCCTTGGAACAGCCCCACCACCGATGCTGCCAGCAGTGCTGTGCCCAAGTTCACCACCAGCCAGGTCAGGCGTGTACGCACTGTCAGCAGGATCGGCTCGTTAATGTCGCCGTCGCCCGCGCCGGACAAGCGCAGGATATCCTCGCTCGCCTCTTCCTGAATGATGTGGACGATATCATCGACGGTGATCTGGCCCACCAGCCGCCCGTTTGCGTCAACCACAGCGGCTGAAATCAGAGCGTATTTCTGGAAGCGCAGCGCCACTTCTTCCTGATCCATCGTCACCGGGATCAGCGTCTGGTCGCGCTTCATCACATCGGCCAGAAGCACCCCGCGCGGCGCGCGCAATATCCACGATAGCTGGCACGTGCCCAGCGGGTGATGTTTGTGATCAACGATGAACACTTCCCAAAATTCGGTGGGAAGATCATCGTTGCGGCGCAGGAAATCGATCAGATCGCCCACCGTCATCGCTTCTGGCACTGCGATCACGTCGCGGCTCATCAGGCGACCAGCGGTCTCTTCCGGGTATGACAGCGCCGATTCGATGGCCGCGCGGTCTTCCGGCTCCATCTCGGCAAGGACGGCCTGCTGGTCTTCTTCGTCCAGGTCTTCGATCAGGGCGACGGCGTCATCCGTCTCCATCTGTTCGGCAAGCTCGGCCACTTCATCAGGCTCAAGCTCGTCGACCAGCAATTCGCGCACGTGGTCGTTCAGTTCGGCGAAGACCTCGCCGCCCATCAGATCGTTGATCGCGCGGGCCAGAGAAACCCGCTCGTCCCGGTCGATCAGCTCGAACAAATCGGCGATGTCGGCGGGATGCAGCGGCTCTACAAGGTTATAAACCCGCTCATGATCGCCGCTTTCCAGCGCCTCGGACACCTTGCGGACAAAGCGGGGGCGTAGCGTATTGTCTTCGGCATCAAGGCTCTCTGCATTGCGCGCAGGTTCCACCGCTGGGACTTCAATGTCCGCGCCGGGAAGCAGGGTTTCGGTCAGGTCTTCGTCGCGCTGCATGGGGGCGGGGTTAGCCTTATGACCGGTAAAAGCAAACCGCCTTGGCTCGCTATGCGTGACTTTCTTTTTCTAAGCCCTATATCGGCGTCAAACAGGAAGGAATTGCGACAAATGGCTGACGAAAATCTCGTACTCTCGCTCGATTCAGGCGATGTAGTAATCAAGCTGCGCCCCGATCTGGCTCCCGGTCACGTTGAACGGATCAAGGAACTGGTCGGTGAAGGCTTTTACGACGGCGTAAAATTCCACCGCGTGATCCCCGGCTTCATGGCGCAGGGCGGCTGTCCGCAGGGCACCGGCATGGGCGGATCAAAGAAGCCTGATCTCAAGGCTGAATTCAACGCTGAACCCCACGTTCGCGGCGTCTGCTCGATGGCGCGCACCAGCGCACCAAACTCGGCCAACAGCCAGTTCTTCATCTGTTTCGATGATGCACGCTTCCTCGACAAGCAGTACACCGTCTGGGGCCAGGTCGTCAGCGGCATGGAACACGTCGATGCGCTGCCCAAGGGCGAACCACCAGCGAAGCCCGGCGCAATCAGCAAGGCTACCATCGTAGCTGCCTGATCACATCGCTAAGTATTGAAAGGGGGCGGGGCAGCAGTGCCACCGCCCCTTTTTTCTTGCCCCCTCCTACTTTGCGGGAGGGGCTGCCAACGTTTCTCCCCTCCCGCTTGCGGGAGGGGCTGGGGGTGGGCCTAAAACGCAGAACAACCTACCACATCCCATGCTGCGCAACATTTTGCAAAACACACCCCCTTGTAGAGCAACACGCGGGGGTATATCTTGACACTTGTCCGGAATGTTGGCGGGTCATCAATCACGCTGTCAGCCGGATGATAAAACAAGGCCAAAAAGCCTATATCCTTCGCAGGAGAGTTGAAATGAAAACCCTTGTTGCGGCCATCGCGGCCGCTGCGGCGCTATGCACCGCAATTCCGGCTTCGGCCACGTCCCAGCGCGAAACCTTCGATATTGCCATCGCCAGCGATGGGTATGACCTGACCGATCCGGGCCACGTCGCCAAGCTGCGCAAGCACATCGATATTGCCATCATCGAAGCCTGCAACCCGACCGATCGTCTCAGCACCGGTCCGCAACCCAATCTGCAGTGCCGCAAAGACATGCGCCGCGATGCAGCGGTAAAGATCGCCGCCCTGACCAATGCCGCAAACAAGCGCATGGCAGGCCTCTAAGCAATGCCTTGCCCCTTCCGTTCATGGGAGGGGCTGCCTTCTTCCCCCCTCCCGCTTGCGGGAGGGGCCGGGGGAGGGTCTTTGACCAAACCCCACCCCAACCAATACCAAACCTACCCTGCCAGCGCCCGCTGATGTAGCCGCGTCACCGCATCCAGTGACGATAGCAGCGCGCCTTCCATCCAGCAGCCATAGTAAGACGCATGTTCGCCCGCCATCACGATGCGGCCATCCATCGCGCACAAGTTCTGGTAATGCGCGGCGCGGCTTTCTTCGGTCCATGTGGCACAACAACCCATGATCCACGGCGCGCGGCTCCACGCATAGGATGTGCCTGAAACGAACTCCTTGCGGTACTCGACCGGGTGGAACACCGATCCTTGCTCAAGTGCTGCCTCGATCCGCTTGGCGTGTGGCATCCCGGCAAGTTGATACCCGCCCGCACCGCTGGCAAATGAGCCCAGCAGAACCGCCGAACCATCCTTGAAGAAATTATAATTCGGATAGGAAATCAGGCCGATGGCTTGGTCGGTAAAGCTGTGCCCGCCATAGATCGAGTAATCTTCCTCCCAGAATCTGCGTCGCATTTCGAGGCCGATCTTGACCGAGTTGGAATAGGGCAGGGCCTTCAGCGCCGCCTTCATCGGTGCGCCCACTTGCAAATCGATCTGGTTGAGGATCGTGGCCGGGATCGTGCACACGCAATAGTCCGCGCTCGTCGAACCCTTCTGCTTGGTCTTGGCGTCTTCCCACGTAGCGGTCACGCCCGTGGCGCTCTGCGACAGCGCGGTTACGCGCGTGTTCAACCGCACCATCTTGGCGACTTGGCGGTAAAAACCCTTGCCGATCATATCCATGCCGCCCTTGGGCTGGAACATCGTCGTTTGCATCACGTTGTTGAAGAAGAAGCCCATCTGCGTCCACACGTTCGATGCCAGAACATCGGACAGGCTGTTGACCTTCGATGGCGTGGGCGCTCCGCCCACCCCGCCGCCGGGGGCTTTGTCGAACCCACGCTGGCCGGAAACCTTGAGGTCGCTGGTATAGGCCAAATTCTTGTCGAGCACGCCCCACTCGCGCATCGCGACCAGCAGCTTTTCTTTGTCTTCCTTGGTCAGCTTGTCGTCCAAAGACCCAGCGTTCAATGCCTTGGACATCAGCTCGGAAACGTGGCCTTTGAAGTCCACCGCCACCTCGCGATACCGCTGCGGCTTTCCGCCAAACGCCTTCGTGCGATGCACAAAAGCGTTGTGGTTCATCTGGATGAAGGGTTCCAGTTCCACGCCAAACTGCTTGCAATAATGCAGCAGCGTGCGGTGATGATGCGGGATGCGCCAAGGGCCGGGGTTCAGGTAATTGCCCGGCGCAAACGTGCAGTCCTGCACCGATCCGTCCGTCTCGGCCACTTTGTCGCCGCCCCGGATCGAGATGTTGCGCCCACCCGGACGGTCCTGAAATTCCAGCACGGTCACTTTGTACCCAGCCTTGGTCAGTTCATAGGCTGCCAGCATCCCGGCAAGGCCAGCGCCTAGCACCAGAACACTTGCGCCCTTGCGTGCGCCTGAAAGCATCGGCGGCCCGGTGAACTGCGTTTCTGCCGCATGGCCGAGCACTGTCATCGCCTGATACATGGCAAGCCCGCCGCCGGTCGTGCCGATCATGCGCAGCAACTCGCGCCGCGTCTGCGGCATTACTGTCTCGTCCATAAAACCCCCTTGGGATTCCGGCCATTGCCGGACATCATTGTGTGCAGTTGCAATCGGGAACCGGTGGCGAAGCCACATTCACCCGCTCGATATCGGCAAGGGTGACCGGGTCTTGGTAATCGTTGAAATGGCCGCGCACATACGTCAGCACAGCCGCCATCTGGTCTTGCGTCAGAATGTCGGAGAACCACGGCATCCCGCCACGGCCTTTTAGCAGGATGATTGCGCCGTAATCCTTGTCGGCAAGGCGCGGATTGCCCGCCAAGGCCGGGATCACCGCACCTGCCCCGCCGCCCCCTTTGGCATCAGCCATGTGGCAGGCCTGACAGATCTGCTCGTAAACTTGCTGGCCTTCGGCTGAAACTTCGACGGTCGTTGGCCCGCCGCCCGGCGCATCTTGCGCGCGCAGGCCAACCGCTGCGGCCAGTGCCACCGCACTAAGCCCCAGGGCCCCCATCCGCAGTTTCAAACGCATGGTCACGGTGCTTTCGCTGCAATACCTTCGATCTCGACCAGCACGTAAGGGCGGCCAAGTGCGGCCACTTGCACGGTCGAACGGGTCGGCGCGTTGGGTTGCTCTGCCGTTCCGAAGAAAGTCTTGAACACCTCGTTCATCGCAGGCGCATCCATCTTGCCGCCATTTTCGGGCGTGCCGACCAGAAACACGTTCATCTTCACCAGATCGCCCATGCCAAGGCCCAACGTCTCAAGTTGCGCTTTCATCTTGGTCAGAATGCTCAGTGTTTGCTGACGGGTGTCGCCCAGTTCTTCGGGCTTGGCCGGATCAATCGGTGATGCAACCGAACCTGAAAGGTAGATTATCGTGCTGCCCGGCGGGACTGTCGCTGATGAAGATATCAGCGAACTTGGGCTGCTCTTGGTGCGGGTCACCGCAGGCTTGGCTTTGGGAGAAGCGGCTTGTGCTGCCCCAATGCCGCCCGCCAACAATGCAGCGGTAATCGCCAGCGCCTGAAGTGTCCTCATGGTATCAAATCCTCGCGTTATGTCATGGCATCAAAAAAGGCGCGGGGCGGGGCTGACACATCGCCAACACCGCCCCGCCATTCATCAGAACTTGAAGTTCATACGGGCGTAATAGTACCCGCCATTGCTGCCATAAGTGCCGTGGCCGTATGGGCTGTTCACCGTCGTCCCGCCGTTGATGTAAGGCGACACACCCGGAGCAACCGCTACGGGCAGCAGCTCAGGAATTTCAGGCGTCTTGTCGAACAGGTTGTTGGCACCGATCGCAAACGTCAGCGTATCGGTCACGTCGTAGGACAGTTCCGCGTCGGTCAGCGGCGTTGCCTTGACGATGCCCTGATACGGACCAAATCCGCTTACGCCGGGGTTGACGAGGATTGACGCTGCACCCTGATACGATTGCCGCACGGTCGCGCTGAACCGGCCCGAAGTGAAGGTCGTGTCCAGCAGGATCTTGTACTTGGGCTGCGCGGTTTCGAGGAAGCTTTCGGCTTGCGCATTGAACAGCGTACCAATGCGGTTTTCGGTCACATTGGTCTTGTTGTAATTTGCGCTCAGCATCAGATCGAGCTGGCCGAACGACAATTCGACCGGATAGCGCGCCTGAAAATCGATGCCCCATGTGCGGGTATCGACGCCGTTGGTGAAGGTTGCCACGCCGATGGTGTTGACCGCCGAATCCAGCGTAACGCCGCGTGCAGCAATCGCCGCATTCACCGCAGCAAATGCAGTCATGCCATTGATGAGGTTGGTCTGCGGCGTGCCGTTGACAACGCCACGGATGGTCGACGTACCGGCAATGCGGTCCTTGATCTTGATGATATATCCATCAAGCGTCACCACCAGCTTATCAATCGGCCGCAATACGATACCGCCCGAGAAGTTGGTCGATTTTTCAGGCCGCAGCGAACCAAAGCCCAGTAGCGCCGATGCGGTCGAGTTAGGCGGCAACTGCACGGTGGCGCTGGTCGGCGCGACGTTGGTGGCCGAGTAGTTCGATTCCGCAAGCGTCGGCGCGCGGAAGCCGGTGCTGGCCGTGCCGCGCAATGCGAAGGCGGGGCTGAAATCGTAACGCGCGGTGATCTTGCCGATCGAGGTGTCACCGAAGTCGCTGTAATCTTCGTAACGTCCGGCAAGGTCGATGGTCAGATCGTCCACCGGCTTGGCAATGAAGTTCAGGTAAACCGCCTTGGCCGTGCGCTTGTACTTTCCGGCATCGCTTGCCGCAAAGCCCGGGAACGATTGGCCACCTTCGAAATAGGTTGAAAGGTTGTCGCCCTGCCCGATTTGATAGGTTTCCTTGCGGTATTCACCGCCGAGCGCCACCGTCAGCGGCTGGGCCATGCCAACGTCGTATTCCTTCTTCACGTCCAGCGTCGATACGAACTGGGTCAGCTTGAAGAACCCGTCATAGAACGACGTCGGGCTCTGACCGGTGTTGATGTACAGCGAACGGTTGACCGATTCCGTTGTGCTGATGTCATTGCGGTCGCTGCCGTATTCTGCCGAAAGATCCCAATTCCATCCGGCCAGTTCACCACGGAAACCGCCGGTCAGTGACCATTCGTCCTGCGTCACTTCCTGCAGCGGGACAAAGCCGGTCAGGCCGGTGCCTTGGAAGCAACTGGATGGGCTGGATGAGACGGTGCAAACGCGGTTTGGCGGACGATAGCCCTGCTTGGCACTGCCTTCACGCCGCGCAATGTCACCGAACGCATAAGCCTCGACGCCGCCGAAGTCATAGCCAGCGTTGAAGAACGCAATCGACAGCGAAGACTTGGCCTGGCCGCCATTTATGTCGGCAAGGTCAAGCCCGGCATAGACCGACTGGAAGGCTGCCGGAACGGAGGTGTTCACATTGCCATTGATGTCTTTGACCAGAATCTGGCCGTCACCCACAAACGTATAATCGTTGCGGCGGTGGAACAGCGAAAGGTTCAGGAACCCGCTGTCGCCCAGCGCATAGCCCAAGTTGCCGCTGACGCTGTAGGTTTCGCCTTCGCCGTCAAAAAACTGCCCGGCTGTGGCGCGAATGCTGCCGCCGGTGTCGGCGCTTTTCAGCATGATGTTGATCACGCCAGCGATGGCATCAGACCCGTATTGTGCCGCAGCACCGTCTTGCAGAATTTCGATGCGTTGCACTGCGTCTGGCGGGATCAGATCGATTGATGGTGCAGCAGATCCTTGGAACGGGCCTGCGATAACTTGCAGAATGGCCGATCCATGGCGTCGCTTGCCATTGACCATCACCAGCGTGTGATTCGGGCTAAGGCCGCGCAGACGCGCGCTGAGCGAGAAGTTGGACATGTCCGTGCCCTGCGTCTGCGCCGTAAACGACGGCACCAACTGAGTCAGGGCTTGGTTAAGGTTCGGCTGGCCAACGCGGGTCAGCGCAGTCCCGCTCAGCAGGGTAACCGGAGCGGCAGAGTCCGCAGCGGTGCCGCCCACGGCGCGCGATCCGGTCACAATAATTTCATCAGCGACGGGTTGTTCGTCAACTGGCGCTTCTTGCGCGAAGGCTGAAGTAAACGCCGTGCTGGCGAGCAAAATTCCGCAAATTGTCTTGGTCACGGTCGACATGAAGACCCCCTGTTATGTGTCGACCTCTCCCACCAAATGGCCGAATGCTGTCCTTTGCACGCGATGCAAAGCTGATCCGGTCCGTGTCATTGGTGCTTCCGGAACCTTCCCTCAAAGGCGTTCCGAATGTGAGTTCAAACCACGCCCTATCGCTCGCTTAAGACATACGCCATTTGACGTAAGGGGGGCGCAAGTTGGCATGTGGTAAGTATTAACTATATGAAAATATGAGATAATAATGCATTGAGCAGGTGCAACAAAGGAGTCACATCCGCCACATGCTCAAACCTTGGGTTGCACCTTGCGCCAAGGGAGGTCAGCTTCGTGCCAAGCCTGCAAACCCCAAGGAGTTCCCATGTTGCTCAAAACACCAACTGCTGCCCGCCTGCTAACCACCATCGGCCTTGCCACCATCGCGCTGGCCTTGGCCCCTGCTGCCTCTGCGCAAGTGACCAAGCTTCAATCGAACCCTTCGGCCCTGATCCTTGACGCCGCCGATGTGAAGGCCGGAACCGACATGATCTTCCTGTCCGGCCAGCTTGCCTCGCCCGTCGCCCCCGCAGCGGCTGGCGCCACGCCAGATTTCGGCGATACCAAAACGCAAACCGTCAGCGTGCTGAACAAGATCAAGGCACTGCTGGCCTCGCGCGGCTATACTATGGACGATCTGATCAAGCTCACGCTGTTCGTCGCAGCTGATCCCAAACTTGGCAAAATGGATTTCGCCGGTGCCAATGACGGATTCAAGATGTTCTTCAAAACCGCCGAAAACCCCTCAACCGTCGCGCGCTCTACCTTCCAGGTCGCAGCTTTGGTCGCCCCGCAGTTCCTGATCGAAATCGAAGCCATCGCCGCCAAAAAACGCTGATTGATGCGTGACGTGGGGAAGGGCGCGCGGTGCGTTTCCTTCCCCACTTCGTGCGCTATTTCGCTTTCGCTACGGTTGCCACATCAAGGAGCGATCACCAGTCGGATGGTGTAGCCGACGATTAGAATCGCGATCACGCTCATCGCCCAGATGGCTGCGAACCACGCCAGTTTTTTCATTCTTGTGGCCATCAATGATACCCATCGTGGCCAACTTTGCCACGAAACACCCAGTAGGACCACGCGGTATAGGCAAGGATGATGGGCACCATGATGGATGCGCCGACGAGCATGAAGACCTGGCTGCGATGCGGTGCGGCAGCCTCCCAGATGGTAACTCGCGCCGGGATCACGTCGGGCCAGATCGAAACGCCCAATCCAACCAGACACAGGCCGAACAAGGCAAGCGCCCAGAAGAACGGTTGCGCATCTTTTTTCAGGCGCAAGCTGCGATAGAACAGAAACGTCACCAGCACAGTGGCAAGCGGCACTTGCGCTGTGGCCAGCACGCCGGGGAAAGTCAGCCAGCGTTGCGCAAATTGCGCTTCAAGCGTCAGCGTGGCGAGGCTGATCGCCCCGATCATCAACAGCAGCGCGATGCCAAGGCGGCCGGCATAAGTCACGGCCTGACGCTGCAGCCCGTGTTCCGTCTTCCAATTAAGCCAGCATGCGCCAAGCAGCGCATAGCCGACCATCAAACCAAACCCGGTCAGGATGCTGAACGGCGATAACCATTCCCACCAGCCTCCGGCATAGCTCCGCCCTTCAACAGTGATGCCTTGCAGCAATGCCCCCAAAGCGATGCCTTGTGCGAATGTGGCAATGACCGATCCGGTCGTGAACGCCTTGTCCCAGAACGCCCGATGCGCCGGATCGCGCCAGCGAAATTCGAACGCAACGCCGCGAAACACCAATCCCAGCAGCATGGCGATCATCGGGGCATACAGTGCAGGCAGGATAATCGCATAGGCAAGCGGGAAAGCCGCCAGCAATCCGCCGACCCCCATGACCAGCCATGTTTCGTTGCCGTCCCACACCGGGGCGATGCTGTTCATCGCGGTATCGCGGTCCTTGCCCACTTTGAACAAGGGGAAAAGAATGCCGATACCCAGATCAAATCCATCCATCACCACGTAAGCAACAATGGCAAAGCCGATGATGCCGGCCCAAATCACGGTTAAGTCGATCATGCTGGATCTCCTTCCAGAACCGCCGGTGCAGGCGTTAGTCCGGCTGACCGGATAGGCGCATCGTTAAGTGGCGGCTCATGCGCTTCTGGTGGCTTCTTCATCAGGCGCAGCAGATACCAGATGCCCATGCCGAACACGCTGAAATAGACCACGATGAAGGCCAGCAAGGACGCAGCCACTGCAGGCGCATCAAGCGGTGATGCGCTGTCGGCTGTGCGCAGCACGCCGTAGATGGTGAACGGTTGCCGTCCAACTTCAGTCACGGCCCAGCCTGCCAAAACGGCGATCAGTCCCGATGGCCCCATGATAACCGCAAACCTGTGCAGCAAAGACCAGTCAAACAGCCGCTTGCGCCAACGCGCGATCACACTCCACAGGCCAATTCCCAGCATGGCAAAACCAATGCCGACCATGATCCGGAACGCCCAGAACACGATCCCGACCGGAGGCTCATCGGCGTCGGGAATGGTGTCCAGACCGGCCATTGGCGCATCAAGATCATGCTTCAGGATAAGCGACGAGGCCTTTGGAATTTCGATCGCATAATCGACGCGATCCTCGGCACTATTGGGAATGCCAAACAGGATCAGTGGCGCGCCTTCAGGATGGCTTTGATAATGCCCCTCCATCGCCATCACTTTTGCAGGCTGATGTTCCAGCGTGTTGAGGCCGTGAAAGTCGCCTGCCAGAATTTGCAGTGGGGCCACCAGTGTCGCCATCCACATCGCCATCGAAAACATCTTGCGCGCGCCCAGATTGGTGCGGTCGCGCAGCAAATGCCATCCTCCGACGGCGCCGACAATGAAGGCTGTCGTCAGATAAGCTGCCAGCAGAGTGTGGATCAGCCGGTAAGGGAAGCTGGGGTTGAAGATGATGGTCCACCAGCTATCGCCTGGCATGAACTGGCCGTTGGCGGCAATTTCATAACCGACCGGCGTCTGCATCCAACTGTTGACGGACAGGATCCAGAAGGCAGAAATGAACGTGCCAAGCGCCACGGCAAGCGTCGCCACGAAATGCAGCTTTCGCCCGACCTTGTTCACGCCAAACAGCATGACGCCCAGAAAACCGGCCTCAAGGAAGAACGCGGTCAGCACTTCATAGGCCATCAGCGGTCCGATAACCGGTCCGGCCTTGTCCGAAAACACAGACCAGTTGGTGCCGAACTGATAGGACATGACGATGCCCGAGACGACGCCCATCGCAAACACGACCGCAAAGATCTTCAGCCAATAGCGGTAAAGATTGGCGTAAACGCCTTCACCAGTTTTCAGCCAAAGACCTTCGAGCACCGCCAGATAGCTGGCCAGCCCGATGGTAAAAGCGGGAAACAGGAAATGGAAACTGACGGTGAAAGCAAATTGCACCCGCGCCAGCACGATGGCCCATTCTTGTTCGATCATGTTGGTTCTCTTTTGGGCGCTGCGAAATAGCAGCGACGCGATAAGATTCTGATATTACGAGCTTCCGATGGCAAATCGGATGCGGAATTGACCAAATTGAAAGCCATCTTGCTTCCCCCTCAATCATCCGTCCTGCGATGCTTCGCTTACAGGCTGCCAGGACGCAGAACAGTTAAACGATTACAATAATTTACACTCGAAACTTCGACTGCAAATGACAAGCTGTCTTAGATCAGACCACGTGCCAACCATAAATCGACTGGGGCCTGTGCCGCATCTTCGCTGTTGGCGATGGCAATGGCTGCATCGAACGCGGCGTTTTGTGACAGGAATACGCGCCCGGTCAGTTCATCCAGGAAGTGCGACCGTTCAAGAGCATCCATGACCGGCCCTTTCACCTCGGACAGGTGCAGCATTATGCCGCCATCTGACAAGCGGTGATTGATCGCCTCAATGCTTTCAAGCGCCGACGCATCGATGGCGTTTACGGCTGAACACATCAGGATGAGGTGCTTGAGACTGGGTTGGGCGGCCACTTCCTCCAGCACGAATTCCTCCAGCCAACGCGCGTTGAGGTAGGTCAGGCTTTCGTCGATCCGGATCGTCAGAATGCGCGGATCGGTAAACACTTTGTGCCGCAGCACATTGCGGAAATGCTCGGTTTCCGGCACCCGCCCGACAATCGCGGCGTGGGGACGCGAGGAGCGCCACAGGAACAGCGCGAGGCTGAGGGCGACACCCGCAATGACGCCCGGCTCAACCCCCACCAGCAGCGTTACTGCAATGGTTGCAAACATCGCGGCGAAATCGGGCTTGGAGTAATTCCAGACGGCCTGCGGGGTCTTGAAATCGACCAGACTGAGCACCGCAACAATGATTGTCGCAGCCAGCGTGGCAATCGGCAGCGAGGCCAGCAGTGGGGTGAGGAAAAGCGCGGCGATCAGGATGCCGATTGCGGTAAACGCTCCGGCAGCGGGCGTCTCTGCGCCTGCATCAAAGTTGACCACCGAGCGTGCAAAGCCACCGGTGACGGGATAGCCGCCGGTAAAACTGGCCGCGACATTCGCTGCGCCAAGGCCGATAAGTTCTTGATTGGGAACCACGCGCTGGCGTTTTTTGGCGGCCAGCGTCTGCGCAACCGAGACGCTTTCGACAAAGCCGATGATCGACAGCAGCAAAGCAGGCACCGCCAACCGCTGCCACAATTGTGCATCGAACAGCGGCACCGTGAACGGTGGCAGGCTTTGCGGAATGGCGCCGACGACTTTGACGCCTTGCGCTTCAAGATCGAACGCGATGACGGCAATCGTCGATGCGGCAACGGCGACGATCGGGCCTGCCTTTGCCACCAGATCTGCCAGCCGGGCCTTCAGTCCCAGACGCACCAGCAGGGGCTTAAGGCCTTTGCGCACCCAGAATAGAAACGCCGTTGCCGAAACCCCGATCACCAGCGTGGGGACATTCGTTGCACCGATGTTTTCCGCCAGCGTGCTTACCAGTTCCGGCAAGGCTTCCCCTTTGGCCGGAACGCCCAGCAGCGATTTGAGCTGGCTGGTCGCAATGATGATGCCGCTGGCCGTGATAAAGCCTGATACGACCGGATGCGACAGCAAGTTGGCCAGAAAGCCAAGCCGCAAAACGCCCATGGCGATCAACATCAGTCCTGACAGCAGTGCAAGGATCAAGGCAGCGGCAATGAATTGCGGGCTGCCCGGTGGCGCAATGTTGCTCGCCGCAGTCAGGGTCATCAGCGAAATCACCGCAACCGGGCCAACCGCCAGAGTACGGCTGGTGCCGAACAGCGCATAGGCGATGATTGGCAGGATCGATGCGTAAAGCCCGATTTCGGGCGGCAATCCTGCCAGCATGGCATAGGCCAGACTTTGCGGAATCAGCATGATCGTGACAATCAGGGCGGCGACCAGATCATTGGTCAGGACCGTGCCGTTATACGTGCGGCCCCAATCAAATATCGGCAGATAGCGCGCCAACGTCTTCATGTTACGTGCCAATCCTGTGCGGCTTGACCATCCATTCACGCCCTTTGAGCATGCCGTGCCAGTAAATCGGAGGCAGGATCGTATCTTTGAGCAGCCATGACAGCCGCGATGGGCGTGTGCCGTCGATCAGCCAATTGGGAAAGCTGGGCAGAAGTTTGCCGCCATAGCCGAATTCGGCCAACACGATCTTGCCGCTTTCTACCGTCAAGGGGCAACTGCCGTAACCGTCATAATCCGCGACAGGTGGCATGCCTTCAAGTACGGCCAGCGCGTTGACTGCGACGACCGGCGCTTGCTTGCGGGCTGCTGCCATTGTCTTGGCATTCGATGCGGAACAGGCATCACCAAGCGCGAAAACATTGGCATAGCGCACGTGTTGGAGCGTTGCCTCGCTCACCTCGATGAACCCGCTCGCAGCGGCAAGGGGACTGTTGCGCACAAATTCCGGGGCAACTTGCGGCGGTACGACATGGATCATGTCGAAACGCTCGTCCACACGGGTCAAAGTCTCTCCGCGCTTTTGCTCGAACGTTGCGATCCGGGAAGGTCCGTCAATCGCCACCAGCTTCGATTCAAAATTCAGGTGGGCGTTGTATCGCTCAACATATTCCATGAGAGCGGGCACATAGTCAGCCACACCGAACAGCACGACCCCGGCGGTATGGAACTGCACGTCGATGTCTTTAAGGACGCCCGATTTCTCCCATCGGCTGCAGGAAAGATACATCGACTTTTGCGGAGCGCCTGCGCACTTGATCGGCATTGGCGGCTGGGTAAACAACGCGCGTCCCCCCCGGAGGTCCTTGACCAGCCGGTTGGTATAGGGGGCAAGATCGTAGCGATAATTGGATGTAACGCCGTTCTTGCCGAGTGTTTCCCTGAGGCCGGGAATGGCATCCCAATCGAGCGTGATTCCCGGACAGGCAACCAGCACGCGGTAAGTGACCGAACTTCCATCATCAAGCAGCACCCGGTTTTCATCGGGAGCAAAACCTGTCGCGGCCTTTTTGATCCATTCCACACCGCGCGGCATCACCGATTTTTCGGTACGGCGCGTAAACTCCTGCGAGAAAGCCCCTGCGCCAACCATCGTCCAGCCGGGCTGGTAGTAGTGCACTTCGCTCGGCTCGATCAGCGCGATTGCCAGATCAGACCGTCGTTTCAGCAGGCTCGCAGCCGTGGCAATTCCGGCACTCCCGCCGCCAACGATCACAATGTCATAGACTTTTGCGGCAGGGTCAGTTGCGGCCGCTTTCGCCATTTCCCACAGCTTGGTCGAACGCGCACCTGAACGACAGTATGCGAGGATCGGCGCGGGGGCTTGTGCCAATGCCGTGGCCATCGCCATTGCATCAGCGTTGCTTATCGAACCGGAAGTGACCGGGATATGCACGAAATTCATGCCAAGGGCCTCGGCTTGACCACGCACGATTGCGGCAGACGGTTGGTCTGGTTCTTCGCCGTCAGGGCGATTGCAAATAATCGATTTGAAGCCTTGCGTAGCTGCCTGTTGCACATCGTCTGCCATCAACTGGCCAGAAACGGAAAACCCCGGAGCGATCGGTTGAAATGTCATTTCAGCGTTCTTTCAACGTATTTTCGCAGGAAAGGCCCGATGCAAGGCCATGCCTGCGAACATCGCCAAGACGAACGGCAGGACGGCCAGCGGTGCTATTGCCAGATCGGCCAGTGCGGGGCCGGGGCATAGGCCGGCAATCCCCCATCCCATGCCAAACAGGATCGCACCAATGGCCAAGGGTCGGTCCAGATGGGTGGTGCCGGGCACTTCAAATGTGGGCGCGGCCAGCGGGGCGGATAGTTTGCCCTTGATCATCCAGGCGGCGGCCATGGGGATCATCGCGCCGCCCATCACAAAGGCCAGCGTCGGGTCCCAATTGCCGAACAAATCCAGAAACGCCTGCACGCGCATGGGGTCAGCCATGCCTGACCATGCCAAACCGGCACCGAAGAGCAGCCCTGACGCAAGTGCCACCACGATCCGCATCACAACACACCTCCAGCGCGCAACAGCCCAACGGTGACAAAACCACTCGTCATGAATAGCGCGGTTGCCACCATCGAACGCGGCGACAGACGCGAAAGTCCGCACACGCCGTGCCCGCTGGTGCAACCCGATCCCAGCCGCGTGCCATATCCGACCAGTAATCCGCCAATGATCAGCGGAACAATCGATGCGGGGAACTGGGTTTGCACGCCGCCTGTCATCATCGCGATCAGCCAGGCGCCCAGCGGCAGGCCTGCCACGAATGCTATTGCAACGTCGCGCGGTGCACCGCTGCTGGTGATGCCGGTGGCGCGCGCTGCCAGCCCGCTAACCCCGGCGATCCGCCCAAGCCCCAGCAGCATGATTGCGGCGGCCAGCCCGATCAACAATCCGCCTGCAAGCCCTTGCAGTGGCATCGCGTTTGGAAATGCGGGGATCATACTGCGTTCACCGGAATCTTGAGGTAGGTTACGCCATTTTCTTCCGCGGCAGGCAGGTGGCCCGCGCGCATATTAACCTGCACCGAAGGCAGGATCAGGCGTGGCATGTCGAGCTTGGCATCACGCGCTTCACGCATGGCGACAAAGGCATCCTCGGTCTGGCCATCGTGGATGTGGATGTTGGCCTTGCGCTCGGCCTCTACCGTGGTTTCCCAGACATATTCTGTGCGTCCTTCAGGCAGATAGTCATGGCACATGAACAGCCGGGTTTCGGGCGGTAGAGAAAGCAAGCGCCGCGCAGATTGATACAGCGTCCGCGCATCGCCGCCGGGGAAGTCTGCGCGGGCCGTGCCGTAATCCGGCATGAACATCGTATCGCCGACAAACACCGCATCGCCGATAACGTAGGCGATACATGCGGGCGTGTGGCCCGGCACATGCAACACTGTGACGCTAAGATTGCCGATGGCAAACTGATCACCATCCTTCCACAATTGATCAAAGTCTGAACCGTCGCGCTGGAAGTCGCTGCCAGCGTTGAAGAGTTTGCCGAACACGTTCTGCACCGTGACGATGTGCTCGCCAATCGCAATCTTGCCGCCCAGCTTCTGCTGCAAATAGGGCGCTGCCGACAGATGGTCTGCATGGGCGTGCGTTTCCAGCAGCCACTCAATGGAAAGCTCCTTCTCCGCAACATAAGCGATCACGGCGTCTGCCGAGGAGAAGGAGGTGCGACCCGAAGCTGGATCAAAGTCCAGGACGCTGTCGATGATGGCGGCGCGTCTGCTTTCGGGATCGTGGACGACATAAGTGACAGTGAACGTTGCCGGGTCGAAGAACGCCTTGATGATCGGCACGCCCACTTGCGCGGCAGCCACTTGGGCATTTGCCTTTGACAAGGCGATATCAGACAGCGAGTCGACCATGGAATGCTCCATCAAAATCACATTTACATAAACTGTGTAATATAATAATGTAATTGTGTCAAATGTCGTGTAGAGGCAAGGCGGCAGGTAGCAGCACAGAAGGACGTATGACCGAAGGTATCAGCACAAATCTTGCCCGGACGATCCGCATCGGAGATCGCGCGCCAGATTTCATCGCTCGCTCCACCAAAGGGGAAGTGAAGCTTTCATCCTATCGCGGGCGCTGGCTGATTTTCTTTTCACATCCTGCCGATTTCACGCCAGTGTGCACAACCGAATTCCTCGGCCTCGCAAGGCTGAAGGCTGAATTTGCAGGCCTTGATTGTGCGCTGCTTGGCTTGTCAGTCGATAGCCTCTATTCGCATTTGGCGTGGGTTCGCGCGATTGAGCAGCAGTTCGGTGTGACCATCGATTTCCCGATTATCGAAGATCCCAGCATGGTTATTGGCCATGCCTATGGCATGATCGATGAAGCGAGCACGGATGCAATGGCGATGCGCTCTGCCTATTTCATCGATCCTGAAGGCGTTGTCCGTGCAGTCACTTGCTATCCGCCCAATGTCGGACGTTCGGCAGACGAAATGCTGCGGCTGATCGCCGGACTTCAGGCAGTCGGCGATGGCAAGGGCTTTGCACCAGAAGGTTGGCAGCCCGGCGAAACGTTGCTTGCCCCGCCGCCCCAAAGCTGTGACGATTTGCAACCCGGAGCAGACTGGTTCTGCCGGCCACTTGCATGACCGCCATCTTTGAAAGCCGCGAACTTGCAGCCGATATAGCGGAAAAGCTGCGCGTCTATGCCCAGGCTCAGCGACTGATGATCCTCAGCTGTTTGCTGCGCGGCGAACGCACCGTTGCCGAGATCGGCGAAATTGCTGGCATCGCCCAGCCCGCCTTGAGTCAGCAACTTGCCGAATTGCGCCGCGCAGAACTCGTCAGCACCCGCAAAGAGGCCAAGCAGGTCTGGTACAGTCTGGCCAGCAATGGTGTGACGACGTGCGTCCAAACCATGGAAGCAATCTTTGGCGGGTCTGGCGCTCAGCCGTTTACACCAGCGCCGCCGCCCAACGAATCGGCCAAAAAGTCCCTCGTAGGTATAGCGGCCTTCGCCAAGGTCATGTGACTGGGCTGATCACGAAGTAATGCAGCAGACTCTTCCGCTTCACCGAGCAGGGAAGTGCGTTTTTCCAGCTATCAATAGGTTTGGTCCGGTTTGGCTTTGCTGTCATTCACCGCGCTGATCCAGCAAATAAGCATTCTGGCGAATATGGTCATCACGGTTGCAAGGTTTTGGTCATACGTCAGCAACGCGATGGTCAATGGTGTTCCCGGTGCAAGTTTCGACGCCGTATTCATTTGCGCGCTGGGATTGGGGCTTTGCCTCCTTGCGCTGTCTCCCGGGTCCCTTCACCGCTCCAGTTCCCCCAATTATCGCGGCACGTCGCTCATATTTGGGGGCACATGGTTTGAAGTCGATCTGGGCAGGACGCTGCGGCTGATCAACCTGTGGGTGATTTAGCTCTGACTTTGCATTTGCGCTCAAAGACCTTACTCTGCGGGATAACGACACAACGGGCGAGCAGCATGCAAACGGGGCTTTCTGCGTGGCTGCTTGCCATTGTACAGGCACTGCAGGACAGCGGCATTGATCATGCCGAATTGCTGCGCAGCATTGGGATGTCGCCCGAAAAGGTGGGTGATCTCAATTACCGATATTCGCAGGATCAGGTGACGAACCTGTGGATTGCTGCGGTGGAGAAAACACGCGACGATAATTTTGGGCTGAAGGTGGCGCGGCATATCCGCCCCTCGACATTCCACGTGGTCGGCTATGCCATGTCGTGCAGTTCCACGCTGAAGCGTGCGGGCGAATGCTTTGCCCATTCAGCGCGGCTTATTTCGGATGCCGCATCTGTGTCGTTTGAGCGCAGGACGGTGGGGTGTTAAGTTCCATGCGTAGTCCATATCAAGGTCTCCAGTCGTGCCCACTCCCACATTGGCGGACGAAGCGACTGGCAACGCAACTATGCTGACCCGTTTGTGTGGTTCTACGTCTCACGTTGTGTGTGAGCACGCACAACGCCGCAAGGCGCTGCTATGACACTATCTAGCGGCTAAGCCTTTAAAAATAACGAGAAAGAGAAAGTGGTCGGGGAGATAGGATTCGAACCTACGACCCTCTGGTCCCAAACCAGATGCGCTACCAGGCTGCGCTACTCCCCGACCGGGAGAGGTCCGCCATTTCTGGTGGACCTGGGATGTCTGCTCACCCTCTTGTGGGGTGACGACGAAGGCGCGAATGGCAGCGGTTTGCTTGGAAGTCAAATCGCAATCGCAAGACAATCCCCCGATATGGCAATTTTTTTGATCCGCTTGTGGATAGGAGGCGCTTTTTCCGATGCGCCACCTGCTTTAACGCTGCCCTTGACGGAGCCTGGCGAAGCTATGCCTTAGCGAAGGCTCATGTTCTGAGGGCCGCGCCGCATGTTCACCCCGACCACTGACCTTGCCCGATTTTCCGAACGTGCCGGTGAAGTTGCCGCCATGCTCAAGGCTTTGTCCAATCGCGCGCGGTTGATGGTGCTGTGCCAATTGGCCGAACATGGGGAATTGCGCGTCGGTGATCTGGTCAGTGCGGTGGGCCTGTCGCAATCGGCGCTGTCGCAGCATCTGGCCAAAATGCGCGACGAGGAAATCGTCACGTACCGCCGCGATGGCAAAGAGCTGTTCTACCGCATCGCAGATCCGCGCTGCGAGGCCCTGCTGTCAACATTGCACGGCTTATACTGCGCCGATGATGCGCTCGCGCAAAACTTGCCGTAGAACTTTGGCATAGAAAAGGGCGGGACCAGCACCCGCCTGAAACGGATGCCGGTCCTGCCCTGACTAGCGTTCAAAAGCCCGGCTTTCTGCAAAAGCTGGGCTGATGCGGCTTAGCCGTTCAGCTTGTCCTTGACGGCCTTGGCGGCAGCAAAGGTCAGCTTGTTCGAAGCGGCGATCTGGATTGTCGCGCCGGTTGAAGGGTTGCGGCCTTCGCGAGCAGGCGTGTTCTTGACCTTGAACTTGCCAAAGCCGTTCAGCGAGACTTCCTCGCCCTTCGCAGCAGCATCGGTGATCGCGGAGAATACGCTGTCGACGGCCTTACGAGCGTCGGCCTTTGAAAGTCCGTGGCTTGCTGCGATGATGTCGGCGAGATCGCTGTTGTTCATGGGTATCTTGTCCTCGTCTTAAAAAGAGATGGCACGGCTAACGCATCGTTATCTGGCAAAGCTATGCCCCCCGTGCACTCTTTCCACTGAATTTCGCTGAATGGCAGCGTTTTTTCGTCGATTTTGGGGGTGTTAGATCACGAATCGATGAATTTGGGGAGCTTGGGGCCAATTGTATCTTTGTGTCGCAAGTGTTTGGTTGCGCAAACAAGGGACGTGCGCGGGTGCAGCAATCTGCTAGACAAGCATACGAAAGCCGTTCCGCAAAGACGCACAAATTGGGCCGACGGGCCAAGATTGCAGCTCTTGCCGAGTCGCTTGGCGTGAGTAAAACCGGACCGGTGCCAGATACCAGTGAGACCATTCTTGCCGAACACACTGTCTTCGCCGTCCTGTTTGCAGACCACATCCGTCATCGCCGCAGGAGTCCTTGCATTGCTGCTGTCGGCCTGCGGTTCGGCTGATCAACCCAAAGGCAAGCCTGATCCCGTCGTTGGCGTGCTTATTGCGCGCGCGGGACCAGTAGAACTGACCACCGAACTGGCAGGCCGCACCGAAGCCTTTGAAATCGCTGAAGTACGTCCACAAGTTGCCGGTTTGGTGATGGAGCGTTTGTTCGCCGAAGGCTCTTATGTCCGTGCGGGCCAGCCGCTCTACCAGATCGACTCGCGCATCTATGCTGCCAATCAGGCGCAGGCCTCGGCCTCGGTCGCCTCGGCGCAAGCAACGGTTGAGGCCAACCGTTTGCGGGCTGAACGCTTTGGCCTTCTGGCCGAACAAGGCGGGGTCAGCAAACAGGACGCCGCCGACGCCCGCGCTTCGTACAACCAGTCGCGCGCCAGCGTGCAGCAAGCCCGCGCCGCGCTTGCATCTGCCCAAGTGAATTTGGGCTTCACCCGCGTCACTGCGCCAATATCAGGGCGAATCGGCATTTCGATGGTGACCAAGGGTGCGCTTGTCACCACGAATCAGGCCAATGCCATGGCCAAAGTGCAGCGACTCGATCCGATGTACGTCAACATCCAGCAATCGGGATCAGATTTCATTTCGCTGCGCCGCGCCATTGAAAGCGGCAAGCTCGTTTCCGGTGCAGCGCCTGTGCAAGTAATTCTCCCCGATGGCTCGGCCTATCCGATCGCTGGCAAACTCAACCCGGCTGATATCGATGTGAACCCGCAAACCGGAACGATCACAGTCCGCGCCGTCGTTCCCAATCCCCGTGGCGATTTGCTCCCCGGCCTGTTCGTGCGCGCTCGCGTTGGGCAGGGCACCGTTCCCGGCGCGATCCTCATTCCGCAAGCCGCCGTCAGCCGCGATCCGCGAGGCCGCGCCAGCGTGCTTGTCGCAGGCGCTGATGGCATGCTCGAAAAGCGCGAAGTCACCGCCGAAACTCCCGTCGGCCAGAACTGGCTCGTCTCGGCCGGACTTAAGCCCGGTGAAAAGGTTGTCGTCGAAGGCCTGAACAATGCCCGCGAAGGCCAGAAGGCCAAAGTGGTGCCCGCAGGCAGCAAACCTGCTGACGATGCGAAAACCGGTTCGCCGGGTGGCGGAAAGTAGCCGCCGATGATGTCCCGGTTCTTTGCGCACCGCCCGATTTTCGCGTGGGTGCTGGCCATCGTCATCATGGCGGCGGGCCTGGTTGCCGTATCCACCATGGGTGTCGAACAATATCCTGATATCGCGCCGCCCACCGTGTCGATCAACGCCACATATGGTGGCGCTGATGCCGCCACGGTGGAAAACAGCGTCACCCAAGTCCTTGAACAGCAACTCAAGGGCCTCGATGGACTGCTCTATTTCACGGCCAATTCTTCCAACGGGTCTTCCAGCATCACCGTCACGTTCGATAAAGGGACCAATCCCGATACGGCGCAAGTGCAGGTGCAAAACGCGATCACGCGCGCGATCAACCGGCTTCCGGCGGTGGTCCAGCAGCAGGGCGTCAATGTTAACAAGGCACAAGCCGATCAGCTGATGGTCGTCTCGATTTTTGATGTAACGGGCCGCGCAACAAATTCTGACATCTCGGATTATCTCACCACGCACTTTCAGGATCCGATCTCGCGGATTGAAGGCGTCGGCAATACGCAAGTGTTTGGTGGTTCCTTTGCCATGCGGATCTGGCTCGATCCGCTGCGGCTGGCGGCGGTTCAGCTGATCCCGGCAGATATCACCGCCGCTTTGCAAGCCCAGAACACGCAAGTTGCAGCAGGCGAGGTGGGTGGCAATCCGTCGCCCGACGGTCAGCGCCTTAACGCCACGGTCACTGCGCGCTCGCGGCTGGAAACGCCGGAACAGTTTGAAAACATCGTGGTCAAGACCAACGTCGATGGTTCGGTGGTCAAGCTCAAGGATGTCGCGCGCATCGAGATGGGCGAAGAAAACTACGGCGCACTCAGCCGCTTCAACGGTATGCCCGCCACCGGCATATCGATAAATCTGGCGTCGGGTGCCAACGCCATGCGCACCGCCGATCTGGTCAAGGCGGCCGTGACCGAATTGGAAAAGGATCTCCCAGCCGGATATAATGTTGCCTATCCGCGCGATAGCAGCACTTTCGTCAAACTCTCGATCGAAGAAGTCGTCTGGTCGCTGTTCGAAGCCATCGTCCTTGTCGTCATCGTCATGTTCGTGTTCCTGCAAAGCTGGCGTGCCACATTGATCCCGGCCATTGCCGTGCCGGTGGTGCTGCTTGGCACATTCGGCGTGCTTTCGCTGGCAGGCTACACGATCAACACGCTGACCATGTTTGGCGTCGTCCTTGCCATCGGACTGCTGGTCGATGATGCCATTGTCGTTGTCGAAAACGTCGAACGGGTGATGCACGAGGAAAAGCTTGGCCCCCTCGAAGCCACCGTCAAATCGATGAACGAGATTACGTCGGCATTGATCGGCATTACCTTGGTGCTCACCGCCGTGTTCGTGCCCATGGCGTTTTTCGGTGGATCGACCGGTGCGATCTATCGCCAGTTCTCGGTCACGATTGTTTCGGCCATGGTGCTGTCGGTACTGGTTGCGCTGATTTTCACGCCCGCACTGTGCGCCACCTTGTTGAAACCCGTTGGCGATCACGAAAAGCCAAAGGGCCGCTTCTTCACCAAATTCAATTCGGGCTATACCAGCCTCGAAAATCGCTACCGTGGCCGTCTTGCGCGTATCGTCGGACGTCCCGCACCGTGGCTGGCCGTATTTGCTGCGGTCTGTCTGGCCATGGTGCTGCTCTATGTGCGCTTGCCCACCAGCTTCCTGCCATCGGAAGATCAGGGCAATCTCTCGCTCAGCTATCAACTCCCCGTTGGTTCCACGTCTGAACAGACCCGCGCTGTTGCTACTGAAATCTCGCGCCATATTCGTGAATCTGAAAAAGACAGCGTCAAGGCCGTGTTTGTGATCATGGGGCGCGGACAATCCGGCTCGGCACAGAACGCCGGGCAGGGCTTCATTCTGCTGAAAGACTGGGCCGAACGCACAGGCGCAGAACATTCTGCCACTGCTGTTGCTGAACGGCTCAACGCCTATTTTCGCAAATCGCGCGAGGCGCAGATTTTCGTGCTCGATCCTCCACCCATTCGCGGCCTTGGTAGCTCAGGCGGCTTTGAAATGTGGCTGCAGGACGCCGCCGGTGCGGGGCGCGAAGCCCTCACCGCTGCCCGCCGCCAACTTACAAAATTGGCAGGCGAGGATGCGCGTTTGGCCCAAGTCCGCTTCAGTGGCCTTGAAGATACCCCGCAGCTTAAAATCGATATTGATGATCAGGCGCTCACCGCGTTCCAGATCACACCTGCCAGCGTAAACTCCACTTTGTCCATCGCGTGGGGTGGCCTCTACGTGAATGATTTCGTTGATCGTGGCCGGGTAAAGCGCGTGTTTGTCCAGGGTGATGCGCCTTATCGCAATGAACCGGCAGACCTTGGCCAATGGTTCGTGCGCAGCACGGGTGGCGAAATGGCCCCGTTCTCTGCCTTTGCCTCTTCGCGCTGGACGCAAGGTGCGGTCAGGCTTGATCGTATCAATGGTGGTTCCGCACAGCAATTGCAGGGCGCCGGTGCCCTCGGCATCAGTTCGGGCGACGCGATGCAGATCATGGAGGACAACGCCGCCAAACTTGACGGTCGTTTTGCCGTCGCGTGGAGCGGGTTGTCGTTTCAGGAACGCGCCGCCTCCAGCCAGTCAACGCTGCTCTATGCCGCATCGATCTTCTTCATTTTCCTGTGTCTTGCCGCGCTTTATGAAAGCTGGTCGGTTCCTGTCGCGGTCCTGATGGTCATCCCGCTGGGCGTAGTCGGTGCCGTTCTGGCGGTCACGATCCGCGGGTTCAGCAACGACATCTATTTTCAGGTTGCGCTGCTGACGACCATTGGCTTGTCCGCCAAAAACGCGATCCTGATTGTCGAATTTGCCGAAGCGGCCATGCAGCGCGGCGTTGAACCGGTGGCCGCTGCCTTGGAAGGCGCGCGTTTGCGCTTGCGCCCCATCATAATGACCAGCGTCGCTTTCATTGCTGGCGTCCTGCCGTTGGCAACTGCAAGCGGTGCAGGGGCCAATGGTCGCCAGGCCATCGGCACCGGGGTGCTGGGCGGAATGCTCTCGGCCACCGTGCTGGCCATTTTCCTCGTGCCGTTGTTCTTCGTGCTGGTGAAGGGGGTGTTCAAACGCAAACCCAAATCGCCAGCGCCCACGGGGCCGGCTGATGTTTTGCATGGAGAACCCGCATGAGGCTGCGCGTACTCCTCACCACGCTTCCGGCACTGGCGTTGGCTGCTTGCAACCTTGCCCCCAAATATACGCGAACCCAAGCGCCGGTTCCGCCTGCGCTGCCGCAAGGTCCGGCCTATGCCCCGTTGCCCGCAGGAGAAACTACCGCCGATGCGCTCGGCTGGCGTGATTTCTTCACCGATCCGCGCTTGCAACAAGTCGTCGCCAAATCCTTGGCCGACAATCGCGATCTGCGCGTTGCGCTGGCCAATGTCGAACGGGCAAGGGCAACCTACCGGGTCAACCGCGCGGGGCTTTTCCCCATCGTCAGTGCGGCGGGTACACTATCCGCCGTTAAGGGCACACAAGGGCGCGTAACCGACAACTTCCTCGTTCAAGCCGGGGCCAGTGCTTACGAAATTGATCTCTGGGGCCGTTTGCGCAATCTTAGCGCAGCGTCAATGCAACGCTATCTCGCCACCGATGAAGGCCGCAAATCTACCCAGATTGCGCTGATCGCAGAAACCGCCAGCGCATGGCTGACTCACGCTGCTACCGCCGATGCCTTGCGCATTGCGCGCGAAACGCTCGCCACCCGGCAACAAACGCTTAACATCAATGTTCGGCGCGAAGCCAATGGCATCGGCACCAAGCTCGATGTCGCCAATGCCACCGCTGCCCTCAACACAGCGCAAGCTGCCGTGGCCGATTTCACCACAGACCTTGCCCAAGCCCGCAATGCACTGGAATTGCTCGCCGGTGGCCCGCTTGGGGATGATCTTTTGCCCACCACGCTTGGCAATGGTGATCAGACTTTGGCCGTGCTGCCGGTTGGCCTTTCATCACAAGTGCTGCTGCGCCGTCCCGATGTGATCGCAGCCGAACACAGCTTGCGCGCGACATATGCCGATATCGGTGTTGCCCGCGCCGCCTTCTTTCCGACGCTGTCGCTGACAGGCCTTTTTGGCTACGCGAGTGCAGGCCTGCTCAATATCTTCGAAAGCGGCAGTTTCCAGAAGACCGCCAACGCTGCGCTGCGCCAACGCATCTTCGATGGCGGCGCCACCGCCAACAACCTTGAAGCGGCCAAAGCATCGCGCGACGCTGCGCTCTCCAGCTACGAAGGCGCCATCCAGAACGCTTTTCGCGAAGTGGCCGATGCGCTCGCCCGTCGCGGCACGATCGATGATCGCATCACCGCGCAAATCTCCCTCGAAGCCAATGCCGGCACCGCGTATCGGCTTTCAACAGCCCGCTATGACGCAGGGATCGCCAATTACCTCGAACCACTCGACGCGCAGCGCACCTATTACAACGCGCGCCAATCGCTCGTCTCGGCCCGCCTGATCAAGGCTGCCAACATGGTAGAACTCTACCGCGCCTTGGGCGGCGGCCTGCAAGAAGCAACCACGCCAACGCCATAACAGCACTTTACTTCCGCCCTCCCGCAAGCGGGAGGGGCCGGGGGTGGGTATTGCCAAACGGCAATCAAAAGCGCGTGGGCATTGCTGAAAGGCAATCAAAAAACCTTCAATGCGCAGATGGACCCGCCGATCGCTTGATCGTTCCTGAAAAGCTCATCACCGGCTCTTCGCCGGAAAAGATCGTTCCACGCACAAACACCAGGCTGCGGCCAGCGCGGATGCATTCACCCCGTCCGGTCAGCAATTGCCCCGGTTCAGCGGCATTCACGAACTCGCAATTCATCGTCACCGTCACGCCGGTCACTTCATCGCCGCTCGATCCGGCAATCATGAACAACGAATAGTCCGCAAAGGTCATCAGCGCCCCACCGTGGACGGTGCCATGGCCGTTGACGTTCTTGGCTTCGGGCATAAAGCCGGTCACGATCCCGCGCTCATCTCGCTTGACGTAAAACGGACCGGTCGCATCCTCAAACGGATCAATGCCCGTCCATCTCCACCACCCCTGCCAGGGCGCTTGATGTTCCGGGACGAACTTGCCCCGGATGGGGGGCTGCGATGGTGATGGGATGTTATCGGACATCACACATCCCTTGCCCAGCACCGGGCAATTGTCGAGTGGGATCAGGCTGCGGCTTGCACGACGGTCGCCATGATCTGGCTCGCTAATGTCTTGCCCGAAAGCCACGCATTCTCAACGCGCGGACCAAGCAACCAATCCCCGCAAATGCCAATCCGCGATTGACCGCTCCACAGCGCGCCAAGGTTGCTCCCGGTTGACATCGCATAGCGCCAGCGATGCGCAACAGCGGTCACTGGCACAGGCATCTTGATCGAAAGCGCGCCGCTCAGCGCACACAGCAACTGCCCGGCAACCATGTCTGCGGTTTCTTCAAGATGCGCACTCGACCAGTTCGGGTTGGCCTGAACCACCCACGTTTCCGGCCCGTTGCGTCCCGGCTTTGCAGAATCGCGCGCGGCCCAGTTGATAGAGCCTGCATCGCGCACCGTATCGCGCTCGGTCGGCAGCCTTGCGTCAAATACGAACATGCCAGTCCAGCACGGCTGCGAACGTGCGGCAAGCGCGGTTGCTGCCAGCGAAAGATCATGCAGCGCCACAATCGCGGCGGTCTGTTCCGGTGGAAGGGAAATCACCACCGTATCAAATGGCCCACTTTGCACACGCTCGCCGTCGGCTGCCTCGCCCGTCAGATGCCACGATCCATCTCGCCGCACCAACCCGCGCACGTGCCAGCCAAACGTCACGTCATGATGGTCGGCCAGATCACGCACAACCGCGTTCATGCCGGGCACGCCAACCCACGCGCCGGTCCCCGCCGCAGGCCAAGGCGCAGCCACGCCGGACGCAGACCAACGCGCCACTTGTGCCATGAACGCCGGGTCGCGCACGGTGAAATACTGCGCGCCGTGGTCAACGCGCGCCTCGCCCAGCGGCGTTTGCATCCGCCGGGTCGCCATCCGGCCACCGGGGCCGCGTCCTTTGTCAAACAACGAAACACTGTGGCCGGCGCGTTTCAGCCGGTCCGCACAAGACAGGCCGGCCATGCCTGCACCAACGATTGCAACACGCATTGTCACTGTTGCCTGTGGCTCAACCACGTCCCATCAACGCCAGTACTTCCTTGCGGCTGCTGGCATCGGTCAGAAAGCAGCCGAGCATCCGGCTGGTGACCATGCCCACGCCGTGCGTTTTCACGCCGCGCCCGGTCATGCAACCGTGCTGTGCTTCGATCACCACCGCCACGCCCTGCGGCTGGAGGTGCTCCCAAATGCACTGCGCCACTTCGGCGGTCAGGCGTTCCTGCACCTGCAAACGCTGAGCATAGCCGTGCAGAACGCGCGCCAGCTTCGAAATGCCCACCACCCGGTCCTTGGGCAGATAGGCAATCGATGCGGTGCCCGTGATCGGCGCCATGTGATGTTCGCAGTGGCTCTGGAACGGAATGTCGCGCAGCAGCACAACCTCATCGTAACCGCCCACTTCCTCAAACGTGCGCGAAAGATGCACGCCGGGTTCGCTGGCATAGCCACTGCAATATTCGCGCCACGCCCGCGCCACGCGCTTTGGTGTATCGATCAGGCCTTCGCGCTCAGGCTCATCGCCTGACCAGCGCAGCAAGGTGCGGATCGCTTCCTGCACATTGTCAGGCACCACGATCTTGCCATCTTCACCGATGACGTCAGCCATGCCGGAGGAGGCAGCGAGGGAAGGGGAGAGCACGTTCATTAGCAGTTACTCCGACAGGCAATGTTGCTGCAATGTTGATCGGATGCGCGCGCCCACCGTATGTAACAACACGGACCAAAGGGCACGGATTGGAATATGCGCAAAGCAGGCGTACATGGTGCGCATGTCTATTTCCGAAATGATCGCTTCGAGCCCCACCGCTGCTGTCATCAGCAACCCGCGCTTGCCGGACAACCCGATCATTGCCTGCAATGATGCGTTCGTCGAACTTACCGGCTATGCGCGCGAGGAAATCATTGGCCGCAACTGTCGCTTCCTGCGCGGTGCCGCAACCGAGGATGACAAGGCGCTGATCCTGCGCGAAGGCATTTGGCGGCACCAGCCGGTCATGGTCGAAATCCTGAATTACAAAAAGGACGGCACCCCGTTTCGCAATGCGGTCATGGTCGCGCCGATTTTCGATGCAGCCGGTGAAGTGGAATATTACCTCGGCTCGCAAGTGGAAGTGGGCGAAGATCAGGCACACGCCAACGATGCGCGCCGCAATGGTGCGGCCGAACGTGTCGAACGCCTCAGCCGCCGCCAGAAGGAAATTCTGGTGCTGATGGCGTCAGGCAGGCTGAACAAGCAGATCGCTTATGAATTGTCGCTCAGCGAACGCACCGTGAAGATGCACCGGTCTGCGGTGCTCAAGGGGCTGGACGTAAAAACCAGCGCCGATGCCATTCGCGTCGCTATCGAAGCAGGCTTCTGAAAGCTGTTACGCCGCTTCCGGCAGAAAAATCCTGCCCGCTGGTGCCAATCGCAAAGCATCGGCAATCTCGATAACGTCAGCCACCGTCCGCGCTTCGTCCAGGGTCAGCCCTTCAAATCCGGGCAGGAAAGCGCGGCAGGCCTGTAACAAATTGCTGGGTGAACGCTCCAGCTCTGAACGATATTCGTCCAAAGTGCGGCACCCGTCAATCTCGCTCCATGCAACGCCTGCGGGCGAGGGGCGCTCGTGATAGGCCCACAGCGCCAGCACCGCACGCTCCACCGCAATCCGCGCCTGATCGACCACCGCGCCATCCGCTGCCTTGGCTTTCAGGCGTTGGCGGTATCGGCGTTGGCGTTCGGCGTTGGATAAGGGCATGGCGGCAAGCTACCCGTTAACCAAATCCGCCAACAGTCCGTTACGTTACTTAAGCAGGCGGTAACATCTGCTTGCAAAACTTTGATCTCCATCAAGGCAGAATTGTATGTGTTGCATATTATTTCAGCCATGCCAGACGGCGAACGTCCGGCGCAGGAGATGCGGAGATGAAACCTGATTCGGCCATGGCGGACAACGCGATCCGCCGCGCAATACCTCTGTTCGATGGCGATCTTGCCACGCGGGGCTACGCGCTCAACGCCATGTGCTTTTCATTCAATGATAAAGCCAATCGCGATGCCTTCGTTGCAGATGAAACCGCTTACTGCGCGCGTTTTCACCTGACACCTGACCAGCGCAAGGCCGTGGCTGACCGCAATGTTCTTGCCATGCTCGATGCTGGCGGCAACGTCTATTATCTCGCCAAGCTGGCCGGGATCTTCGGCCTCGGCGTGCAGGATCTGGGCGCACTGCAAACCGGTATGTCGGTTGATGAATTCAAGGCCATGTTGCTGACATGGGTCGATAAAATCCCAAATCAGGAGAACGCATGATGGCCAATATCATCGGCGGCTATTTCACCAGCCACGTCCCCGGCATTGGCGGCGCAATCGTGCGCGGCGATCAGGAAACACCCTATTGGAAGCCATTTTTCGACGGCTTTCCCCCCATCCGCGATTGGCTGGTCGAAGCCAAGCCCGATGTCGCGGTGGTGTTTTCCAACGATCACGGCCTCAACTTCTTCCTCGACAAAATGCCCACCTTCGCGGTCGGCGCCGCCCCCACGTATGACAACGCCGATGAAGGATGGGGTCTGCCCGTTTACAAAAGCTTCATCGGCCACCCCGCGCTGTCATGGCATCTGATCGACAGCCTCGTCCGCGATGAATTTGATATCACCACCTGCCAGCAAATGCTGGTCGATCACGCGGTCTCGATCCCGTTCGAACTGGTTTATCCCGGTGAAGAAGCTTGGCCGATCAAACTGATCCCCATCGCGATCAACACCGTGCAATACCCGCTGCCCAGCCCCAAACGCTGCCTTGCCCTTGGCCGCGCGGTCAATCGCGCGCTGCAAACATGGGGCGGCGATGAACGCATCCTCGTCTGCGGCACCGGCGGTCTCTCGCACCAGTTGGACGGCCCCCGCGCCGGGTTCATGAACCCCGATTACGATATGTTCTGCCTCGATAATCTTGCAGCCAATCCCGATGCGCTCACCGGCCACACCGCCGAACAAGTGGCCGAACTTGCCGGCACCCAGGGCGTCGAAATTCTCAACTGGATCGCCGCACGCGGAGCCTTGGGCGATGTTCCGCTCACCCAGGTCAGCCGCAATTACCACATCCCCATCAGCAACACCGCCGCCGCCAGCCTGCTGCTGGAACCTGCCTGACAAAAACATGTCCCGCCAAAGGCCGGGACGCCACATTCGCCCCTCTCGTTGACGCGATGGGCTGCCCCAAAACTGCCCTCCAATTTACGCGAGGTGCTGCTCAAAAACTCCCCTCCCGCTTGCAGAAGGGGCTGCCCCAAAACTCCCCTCCCGCTTGCGGGAGGGGCCGGGGGAGGGTCTGTTAGTCACCCCCAACGCAGGATCTTATCCGTGATGATGCGGCCTTTGGCGAACCAAAAATCAGCGCAGACTTGACGACGCAGAACCGCGGTGCCCCAACCCCCCGCTCAGCTATCGAGCACACCCACCGCCAGCAGGGCCAGTTCGGTGCGATTGTCGATGCCCAGCTTTTGATAGATGGTGTGCAGGTACACTTTCACCGTGCCTTCGCCGATCCCCATTTCTGTGCCGATATCACGGTTGCGCATGCCGCGTGCCACCAGCGCCGCGATTTTCCGTTCGCGCGGATTTAGCTTGGCCAGCGGGCCTTGGGTTTCGGGCCGCAACGATAAGTCCAAAGCCCTTTGCAGAAAGTTAGGCGCAATCGCTTTCTCGCCTGCATGGACCTTTTCCAGCACTTTCACCAATTCGTCCTCGGCCCCGTCTTTCGAGACAATGCCCTCCACGCCCGCACGCATTACAGACATCAGCTGCTGGTTATTGATCTCGGCTGTCAGCAGCACCACAGATCGCTTGTCGCCTCCTGCGCGCAGGGTTTCAAGGGCTTGAACCCCGTTCATGCCGGGCATGTTGATATCCAGCAGCACGATGGCCGGATCATGGGTTTTGATCGCGTCGAGTGTTTCTTCACCGCTGGCCGTGCCGGCGACAACGGAAAACCGTGACCCCCGCAATACGGCCTCCACGCCTGCACGGATAAAGCCATGGTCGTCAGCAACAAGAACAGAAATCATGAAAACTCTCCGGTACGGAAGGCAATTTCAAGGCGTGCACCACTTGCGGTGCTGTCGATGCGGAACTGGCCGCCCAAGGCTTCAACCCGCTCACTGATAGAGCGCGGGCGGATTGCGATGGGAGAGTCGGGAAAGCCAAGGCCATCGTCCGAAATGCTCAGCTTCAAAACGCCGTTGTCGTCGGACAGCGCGACGCGCACTTTGCGGCACTTGCCATGGCGCACGGCGTTGGCAATCGCTTCGCGCACCAATTGGCGGATTTCATGGGAAAGCTGCACCGATACCCACTGCGGGAAACCGGGCATGACCAATTCGGTTTCGATGCTCCAGTGTGTGCCAACCTCGGCCAGCAAGTCCCTCAACTCATCGGCAATTTCGGTGCGGCGATCGCCTTGTTCCCCTCGGCGCAAACGCTCAATCAATTGGCGCAAGTGGGATTGTTCACGACGCAGGGCGACCTTGATTGATTCCATTTCGCCTTCTGGATCGCGTCCTTCGCGGATCCAGCGGCGCAGGGCTTCCAGCCGGAACAAAGTTCCTGCCAGAAACTGCGCAACGCTATCATGCAGATCGCGCGCCAAAGCATGGCGTACCCCGGCTTCGGCAGCACTGCGAGCAAGGCTGGCCATCTCCTCCCGGTCCAGCGCATGTCCAATCTGGCTGCCAAGCGCGTGCAGCGTGGGAAGGTCGTCCACACTCAGCGTGTCGCAATCCCATGCAATAATGTGGCCGTGGCCCGTTGCAGTCTGAAACGGGACCAGAATCCCTTCGTTTATATCGTACATCTCGGCCAGCTTTGATCGGACAGGCACAGTTCGGGCAGCAACGCCGGGGGCCTGAAACGCGATAATCCGGGATTTTTTGATATTGAACAGCGCGGTTTGTGTCGGCGCGGTCAGTTGATCTTCAAAATCGACAGGGCCGGTGCGCCGCATCGTTATGCCGAATGGTGTTCGGTGGCGAAATTCCGCCCATGGCTCTTCGCTTGCGGCAAATGCCAGAACCACCTGCCTTGCATTCAGTTCAAAGGCTATCAATTCCAGATTTGCATCCAGCAATTGTTCGCGGCGCTCGCCCAGCAGGCCCCGCGGCTCGGCCAATTGGATCGTTCGCCCCCCGCCGCGCGAAATGCTCAGCCAAATCAGCAAGCTCGACAGCACGATTAAGTAAGCGGTGCGGCGGGAAAGGCGGAACAGGTCGATGTCGATGTCCAGTTGGACCATCGTCAGGCCCGTTGCCAGATTGGCCAATAACATCGACGCTGCAGTTATCGTTGTCGCGTGCCATCCCCAGCGCGCCGTGGCTGCAGCCAGAAGAAATGTCGGAAAGGCCAGGAACGGACTTTGAAATTCGCTAAAGTGATTTTCCAAAAAGTAGGCCGTTGAAATATATATAAATATATCAATTGATTGTGCTGCTGCGGCCAAGCGAAAGTCCAGCCACCAACTGCGCCATGCCACGATCATCAGCAGCGCAGCCCACAGGAGATAGAAAGTCACGTAAGCGAAGTGGTCAAACTCGCCGCTCAAGGGAATGGCAGGATCGAGCCAAACGGTCAGCAAAAACAACAGTGCCAGCACCGCGCGCCCTGTTGCGATGACCCTGCCAGTCCGTCGAGTGAGCGCGCTGCTGTACAAAACCCGATCCATGATTCGGCACAACAAGCCGTGCATGGTTACCGAAACGCTAATACTATATCCTTTGTATGTGCAAAAAATCACCAACCGGAAGTCGAACCCTTGGAATTTGTTGTAGAGTCTGAATTCAAGGATAGTTTGGGTGGATAATTCGGGCTAAAGCTGCAAAGATAATTATTGGGTTGTTTACCTTTTTGTGGGGACGGCTCGTCGGGGCGCGCGCGAGATGATGGTAGATAGAGATCTGGTTGATAACCCGTTGGTCGTTTTGACCGCCAAGCAACGTGAAGTCTTGGACCTTCTGATTCAGCACAAGACGTCGAAAGAAATTTCCCGCCTGCTTGGCATATCGCCGCATACCGTGGACCAGCGCATCATGCTGGCGCGTGGAAAACTTGGCGTTGCCTCGCGCGGAGAAGTCGCGCACGCTTATCGCAGCCTGCTCGAAACATACGAACAACCCATATATGGACTTTCCCATATAGGTTTTCCGCCACTTCCGGCCGAAAACTTGGGGCAGGAAGACGAGGAAGTCGACCTGTCCGGAACCGGGACCATACCGCCAACGCCGCAAGCGTCTGGGATCGAAGGTGTGGTGCAGGCGCTAGCAAGATCGGATCAAAGCCCGGTCATTGCAGGTCAGGTTGTCTATCACCCCGTCCTTCCGGAGATGTTCGACGGGCCAAACGGCACCTTGATGCGGCTAGGATATATAGCGGCTATCACGGTGTTCCTGATCATAGTCGTGCTAGGCGGATTGAGCATGTTTGCCCAATTGTCTTCGCTGCTGGATCGCTGATCGCTGCAAGGTTCGAAGATCGTCTCCATCCGTCAACTTTGGCGACAGCGCGGGGGCGCTGCCACCTATGAAAAAGGACCTGCGTCCACGGCGCAGGCGGGAGCTACGATGAACAACAGCAACAGCAACCAAGTCACCATTCACGGCCTGCGCATCACCCGTGATCTTCACGAAACTGAAGCCGCCATTGACGAAGCCCTGATCCGTCAGGCCAATCTGCTCGCCACGATGGTCCGCGCTCGCCGCGATACCTCGGTTGGTGCGTTCACCGGCCAGGCAGCCCTGCTGCGCCTCGTCGCCAGCCAGAAGTCGATGCTCGACGCCAGCAATGAAATCGCCCGCGTTCACGGCAAGTTGCTCGATGTGGGCCGCGAAGTCGGCAGCGGGATGGTTGATGATTGCCCTGAACGCGGCGCACTGCCTGCTGATAGCGGCTTCGTTCTGGCCCAAGCATCCTGATCGGCACCCGTGATGCTGCAAGCATTTTGGTGACGGACATCGGTATATGATGTTGATCTGGATACTTCGTTTCGCGATCGCGGCAATCGCCGTCTTCGCCTTCCGCAAGGGGGGCGAGCCTGAGCGACTTGTCGCGGTCGTATTATGCGCCACCGCCGTCCTCGATCTGGGCAATCACGCGGTTTTTGGGCAACCTGTGTTTTTTATGGTGAACCCCGGCCATCTCGTGATTGATCTGTGGGCGACGTTTGCCCTAATGTGGATTGCCCTGCGCGCCAATCGCGCATGGCCGCTGTGGGTCAGCGCGGCGCAGATCATCGTCGTCCTTGGTCACATGTCGAAGATCGTCGAACTCTCGCTGGTTCGCTACGGCTACTTCGCGATGATCCAGTTGCCGCTCAACGTTCAGGCCGTCGCTTTGTTGATTGGCACTGTGGCGCATGTGCGCCGTCAGGAACGGATCGGCAGTTACAACGCCTGGCGGCTTGATCGAGGCTGGGCGTAACCGGCAAAGCCTATCGGATTGGGAACCTTGGGGAAGGGGCCAGTCCGTTTCAAAAACACACAGAAACAATGACCATGACCGCGCAGTTCATGGGGGAGCAATGCTATGACCGTCCGCTCGATGCGCGCCGCCACCACGCGGCGCGCCACCACCACTAACCCAAGTAGAAGCAAAGCGAGAGCTGTTGCAATGGCCGTCCCCGTTGATGACCTTGATCCTGCTATCGCCGCGCGCCATGTCACCATCGCCCGCGAGATTTATGCCGAGCGTCGCCGACGGCACAAATTCCTGCCCGCCGATCTGTTCGGAGAGCCGACATGGGACATCCTGATCGATCTTTACATCGCTTATCGCGAAGATCGCCGGGTTCCGACCACCAGTTCCTGCATTGGCGCACATGTGCCGCCCACCACCGCACTGCGCTGGTTGCGCATCCTGGAATCGCGCGAACTGGTTGAACGTGAGGACGATGGCCGCGATGGTCGCCGCACCTTCGTCCGCCTCAGCCAACAGGGGTTGACCGCGATGGATGCCACATTCGCCAGCGTTCACGCCAACTTCTCGCGCGCCATCAACGCAGGCGATCTCGAGGAACCATTGCCCGAAGACGAATAACACTTCCCCGGAAGGCCGGATGGAACCTGCACCCCCTCCGTCCGGCCGACCGGGGCCTCAGCCACCGGCCAAGGCCCCCAAAATCCGTCACCCCGGCGAAGGCCGGGGCCCATTCGCCATCCCAACACAATACCCGCCAAATCAATCGCCCAGACCCTCATCCCCGGCAACACCAGCCTCAGCCGCCCGCCGTGCCAAAACCTGCTCGCGCATCGCCAGCAATTTGGCATGGATCGAAGCGCGCACCGCCTCAACATTCTCAAGGCCCCGCTCGGCTTCCCACTGCGAACGCAGCTGGTCATAAACCGGATGCCCCGGCTTCAAATCCGCCACGGCCACCACGCCCGCGCGCTCCGCGCCATAGCGTTCCGCCCGCCGCGTGCGCAGCAGGAACATCAACAGCGCCGTGTCATAGCGTTTCCACGTTGTTACCACCCGCCCATCCCACACCACCGGGCGCTCCTCACCCGCAATGGCCCGCTCCAGCGCGCAATCCTCCAGCCGGTTCATCCCCCGGTCCACCGCCGCATCCCAAGCCGCCGAGAATCCCTCGGCCCCCACACGATGGCGCAACTTATACAGCGCCTCCAGGCTAACCCCGACGCTCCGCGCCGCCTGAGTCACAATCCCCGTCGCCGCCAAAGTCGCCACAAACGCCCGCTGCTTGTCCGGCGTGATCGAATTGCGCCGCGGTGCCGCATGGACATAAGCCTCAAAGCGCAGCAACGGATCATCATCCCCCACACCTTGCGAAAACGCCACCACAGACGTCCGCCGCCCCGGCCGCACCGAAGCACATGTAAGCTCGTTCCGATCTTTGCTCATGGCGCACAATTAACCTAAACGGTTAAATGTAGGAAAGCAAAAACTCAAGCTGCTATTCTTCCCCCCTCCCGTTTACGGGAGGGGCCGGGGGTGGGCAGTCACCAGCAATCGGATCGCCCGCCAAAGGCGCAAGGACAGCGCGAGGGCAGCGAAAAAGCAGCCTTCATAGCACGATCAAGGAACGGGCTATTTAGGGGTTTTCGCACCTGTCACCGTAATTCTGTCACCGTAATTCCCCACCGTAATTCCCGAGTTGCCAACGCATTCCACTCTACCTATGGTTTAACTTTAATTATTATGCTTTCGATTGATCTGGGGCGAGCGAACTTGTCGGAAAAGATTAGAATTGTTCGCATTTTTATTGGATCTCCTGGCGGACTCGAAGACGAGCGGCGCGTTGCTCACCAAGTTATTGAGGAAGTAAATAAGGCGCACTCAGAGCACTGGGGATGTCAGTTCAAGCTGGTGGGCTGGGAGGATACGATCCCTGGCTTCCAGCGCGCGCAGAGCTTGATCAATGTCGACCTCGACAAGTGCCAATATTTTATCGGTGTGCTTTGGAACCGCTGGGGTACTAAGCCCGATGTTGACGGCAGCGGATTTACCTCAGGCTTTGAAGAAGAATTCTACCGTGCGCGAGATCTCAGCGCTGCTGGTTCGATGAAAGATATCGCCTTATATTTCAAAACAGTCGATGTCCCTGAGGGGCTTGAACCCGGCCCAGAGATTAAAAAGGTCATGGACTTTCGCACACAGTGTATCGACGAGAAACGCATCTACTTCAAAGATTTTGCTGAAACGGCTGATTTTCGTGATCTTGTTCGAGTTAAGATTGTCGAAATAGGGTGGCGTGAATTTGAACTTTTTGCGCTGCCAGAATCGAGTAACAGCGAAGCTGAGCAATCTCCTCAGCTAAGGGCGGGTGAACCAGAGCCTCAGGATACAAAAATCTTTGAGCAGAAGGCACTTGATTTCATATCAATGATGTCCAGCCGTACCCGGGAAAGCGAACAGACTAGTCCCTATGAAGTTGCGAGATTTCGATTGATTGCGGCCTCCCTGCGGCGCTCTGGTAATGATGAGCTCTATTTGGGAAATCATGATGCAAATTTGATTTTTCGACACAGGAAGGAGATGTCATTCTCCATTCAGGAAATCCGCGCCTTAGTGGATTGCGGCATCGTTGGCTTTGATCATCAAAACGTACCTTTGTGGCGGTGGCTAGCCGATACGGGTAAAAAGAAGAATCCGTTTGAAAGGGTCAAAATTCTAGCAATTTTGGGGAACACGGAAGAGCAGAAAAACGCGATCAAGCTCCTCCAGATTCTTGGTGAGAGTGTCCCGGAGCTAGAGTCATTTTTCACTAGAGAGAAGGTCCTCAAGAGTTGGTTGAATGTTGAAGCGAGCAATCAATTGTTTGATGCCGCCGCACAGTTTTTGTGCTCGAATGGCGTGCGGGAAGACATCGAGATTCTCGACAAGATTTCTGCAGATTCGCCTGCGGATAAGAAGGCCAAGCTGGATGCCATCGTGGCGTCCATCAAAACGCGATATTCTCAAGACGAAGCGCTGAGATTTATCTGCGCAAATAACGTCGAGAAGATGTCGGAAAGGTTTGTTGACGCGATTTTTTCCAAGCCTAGCGCCCTACCGACTAATGTATTGGCACAATGCCTTTCGGCGAAGTCAGACGGCGTCCGGCTTAGATCCGTGAAGCTACTCATCGAACGGGGCGAACTGGCCGAAGGTGCAGCTCACGATCTTTTGAGCGACAGCAATCACGAAATTCGTCTTCTGGCAGTTGAAAGCCTTCAAGACGGCAGTAATCCGCTTCCTCTGGACACCGTTAGGACGGTTCTAACTATCAACAGAGGTGGCCCTGGCCTAGGCTTGCTCCAATTAGCCGAAGCAGATGCAACCTATTTTGATCGGTATCGTGGTAACCGGTTGCAGGAACTTGATTTCGACAATTTGAAAGATAAGGTCGCCGAGGCAGGCGTTTTCAATGACAAGGAATTATTCGCCTTATACCGAAAGTTCGGCAAGAAGTTATCCAATGATATTCGCGCAAATTTGCAAGATCGGTTTGCAGGCATGTTTGAGGCATCGGTAAAGAATGATGAAGCCCTACCGGGAATCAAGGATGACTATCGCGCGCGAATCTATGGGATCTGGAGCTTTTATCAGAAGAAACTATGCTCTGGCGCATTGGCTGTGCTTTGCGGATTGAAGTTCAGGACGGACATAGGGCTGGTTAGAGCTACCCTTGACGCCATTGAGATCGAACTCTCACCTGAGCTTTTGGCATATCTAGGGAAGTTTGGTGACTGGTCAGATGTGGTTCGCATTGAGCGCTTAGTGTCGCCATCGGGCAGAGGACTCGGCCTGCTAAACTTGCCTTATAGAAGTTTCGCAGATGAAAAGGCAGCCGCGATATTCGAACTTGGAAAAAGTCGCATAGCCGATTTGTTGAGCGCGGATATGTCACTGTCCGTAAAAAAATCTCTAACTAAGATTTTTCCGAAAAGTGTTTTCACTAGTTTGAGTAATGACGCCATCATCAACGAGTTGGATAGGAAAGATGACGAATACCGCATCATTTTTTCGTTGCGATGCGTAGAGTGTTTACAAAAAGAGCGGATAGAAGCGATTCTCGAAAATTATATCGAACGTGATAGCCAGAGATACTACAACAGTGTCCACTGGCTCGATCTAGGTGCATCATTCCCAAAGAGACAGGCAAGTGCAATTATTAATCGCGAGTTAGTCCGCAGGTCGCAATAGAAATTTTGCTTCAGGATTATTGTTTATGCACTGTTGGGCGCAGAGTTGGGTCTTTATGACTATCCCAAAGTCATGACTATCCCAAAGTCGGTTTTTAGCGGTCGCTCTGCCGTGACGAGATGCAACCGGCAGTTTCTTAGGGGGCATTGAATTAATCTGAACGGCTGAATTTGAGCGCAGAAGTGCGCTGCCTACTCAACATAGACCTCCCACCCTTGACCCCACCCCCGAATCCAACTAAGGGCGCATCCTTCCCGAAGTGGTAACACCGTTTCGAGGAACAGAGCTGAACATTGCCGGTGCGTGCAGGTGGGGTCAAATCCTCCAGCATAATCCGCCAAAGTAACCCGGCCTATACGACCGGGTGGAGCGTTTCGGTTCGTTGATGTGACAGGCGGCGGGGCATTGGCCTCGCACCCTGAGCGCATTCGCGAAACCCGCGATCTTCACCTTGCCGATTGGGTCACAACCAAGGTGAAGAGTACTTCATGCCTACAATCAATCAGCTGGTCCGCAAGGGCCGCGAACCGCAGAAGGCCAAGTCGAAGGTCCCTGCGATGGAGCAGAACCCGCAGAAACGCGGCGTTTGCACCCGCGTTTACACGACGACTCCTAAGAAGCCGAACTCGGCTCTCCGCAAGGTCGCCAAGATCCGTCTGACCAACCAGCGCGAAGTCATTTCGTACATCCCCGGTGAAGGCCACAACCTTCAGGAGCACTCGGTTGTGCTCATCCGTGGCGGCCGTGTCCGCGATCTTCCCGGTGTTCGTTACCACGTCCTGCGCGGCGTGCTCGATACACAGGGCGTCAAGGATCGCAAGAAGTCGCGTTCGAAGTACGGCGCCAAGCGTCCGAAGTAAGGGTTGGCGCGGGGCAGGGCACCTTTGGGATGCTCGCCCGCTGAAACGTTACGCAGCTTCGTTTGCAGGTTTTTGGGTCGGCAGAAAGTCGATCCGATCGGAAGGAATTCAAGATGTCACGTCGTCGTCGTCCGGAAAAGCGGGTCATCCTGCCCGATCCGAAATTCGGTGATCAGGTTCTGTCGAAGTTCATGAACAACCTCATGCTCGATGGTAAGAAGTCGGTCGCAGAAAGCATCGTTTACGGTGCCATGGACACCATGCTGACCCGCGCAAAGGCGGATCCTATTCAGCTGTTCCATGATGCGCTCAACAACGTAAAGCCACAGATCGAAGTGCGTTCGCGCCGCGTTGGTGGTGCTACGTATCAGGTGCCGGTTGAAGTGCGTCCCGAACGCGCTCAGGCTCTGGCAATTCGCTGGTTGATCACGGCTGCACGCAATCGCTCGGAAACGACGATGGCGGCGCGCCTGTCGGCAGAACTGCTTGATGCTGCCAACAACCGTGGCAACGCGGTCAAGAAGCGTGAAGACACCCATCGTATGGCCGACGCCAACCGCGCGTTCAGCCACTACCGCTGGTAAGTGATTGACTGCTCGCCTTCGCGCTTGTCGAAGGGTGGGTAGTCTTGAAACGGTCACACTTGTAACCATATGGGCGGGGCTTTCGTGGCCCCTCCATACTCCCAAGGAACAGCACCATGGCACGCAGCCATCCGCTCGATCGCTATCGTAACTTCGGCATCATGGCGCACATTGACGCCGGCAAGACGACGACGACCGAGCGTATCCTTTTTTATACCGGCAAGTCCTACAAGATCGGCGAAGTCCATGACGGCGCTGCTACGATGGACTGGATGGAGCAGGAGCAGGAACGCGGCATCACGATCACGTCGGCCGCGACGACCTGCATCTGGAACGATCACCGCCTGAACATCATCGACACCCCCGGCCACGTCGACTTCACCATTGAAGTCGAACGCTCGCTGCGCGTGCTCGACGGTTGCGTCGCCGCCTTCGATGGCGTTGCCGGCGTTGAACCGCAGTCGGAAACCGTGTGGCGTCAAGCGGATAAGTACAAAGTACCCCGCATGTGCTTCATCAACAAACTCGACCGCACCGGCGCCAACTTCTACTACTGCGTCCAGACGATCATCGACCGCCTCGGCGCAAAGCCTGCTGTGCTTTATCTGCCGATTGGTGCTGAAGGTGACTTCAAGGGCCTCGTCGATCTGGTCGAAAACCGGGCGATCATCTGGAAGGACGAGGCGCTCGGCGCTGAATTCTTCTACGAAGAAATCCCTGCTGACATGGCCGACAAGGCTGCCGATTATCGCAACCAGCTGATCGAACTTGCCGTTGAGCAGGACGATGACGCGATGGAAGCATATCTGGAAGGCAACGAGCCTGATGTGGCAACGCTCAAAGCGTTGATCCGCAAGGGTACGCTCGGCCAGGCATTCGTGCCCGTGTTGTGCGGTTCGGCGTTCAAGAACAAGGGCGTTCAGCCTTTGCTCGATGCCGTGGTTGACTACCTTCCTTCACCGCTCGACATTGAAGACGTTCAGGGTGTGAACCCTGACACGGACGAACCAGACAGCCGCGAAACGTCGGACGAAGCACCGTTCTCGGCGCTGGCCTTCAAGATCATGAACGATCCGTTCGTGGGCTCGCTGACCTTCACCCGCATCTATTCAGGCACGCTCAACAAGGGCAGCTACCTGAATTCGGTTAAGGGCAAGAAGGAAAAGGTTGGCCGTATGCTGTTGATGCATGCGAACAGCCGTGAAGACATCGATGAAGCCTATGCCGGCGACATCGTGGCATTGGCAGGCCTCAAGGAAACGACGACGGGTGACACGCTGTGTTCCGAACGTCAGCCAATCATCCTTGAGCGCATGGAATTCCCAGAGCCCGTTATCGAGCTTTCGGTGGAACCCAAGACCAAGGCCGACCAAGAAAAGATGGGCGTTGCTCTGCACCGTCTGTCTGCCGAAGATCCTTCGTTCCGCGTTGCGACCGACCACGAATCGGGCCAGACGATCATCAAGGGGATGGGCGAACTCCACCTCGAAATCATCGTCGATCGCATGCGTCGCGAATTCAAGGTCGAAGCCAACGTTGGTGCGCCACAGGTGGCGTATCGCGAATATCTCGGCAAGGCTGTGGATGTGGACTATACCCACAAGAAGCAGTCGGGCGGTACGGGCCAGTTCGGTCGCGTGAAAGTACGTGTTGCACCGGGCGAACGCGGTTCGGGCATCATTTTCACGGATGAGATCAAGGGCGGTAATATTCCAAAGGAATATATTCCCGCAATTGAGAAGGGCTTCCGCGAAATCGCTGCAACGGGTTCGCTCGTCGGTTTCCCGATCATCGACTTCGCAATCACTCTCTACGATGGCGCGTACCATGACGTCGACTCGTCGGCGCTGGCATTCGAAATCGCAGGCCGTGGTTGTATGCGTGAAGTCGCGCAGAAGGCAGGCATCAAGCTGCTCGAACCGATCATGAAGGTCGAGGTGATCACGCCTGAAGAGTACCTCGGTGACGTGATCGGCGATATTAACTCACGTCGCGGCCAGATCCAGGGCACGGACAGTCGGGGCAATGCCCAGGCCGTTACGGCAATGGTCCCTCTGGCAAACATGTTCGGCTATGTGAACCAGCTTCGCTCGTTCACTCAGGGCCGCGCAAACTACTCCATGTTCTTCGACCATTACGACGAGGTTCCAGCCAACGTCGCGGCCGAGGTCAAGGCGAAGCTTGCATAAGCACACGGATAGTTTTAGGGGCGGCGCTCGATTCAGCGGGTGCCGTCTTTTTCCCGCAGTATCTGCACACTTGAGAACAGAAGGTTTGAACAATGGCCAAGGCTAAGTTTGAGCGGAACAAGCCGCACTGCAACATCGGCACCATCGGTCACGTCGATCACGGCAAGACCACGCTTACCGCCGCAATCACGAAGGTCCTCGCCGAAACCGGCGGTGCGACGTTCACCGACTACGCAAACATCGACAAGGCTCCAGAAGAGCGCGAACGCGGCATCACCATCTCGACCGCACACGTCGAGTATGAAACCGCAAACCGTCACTATGCGCACGTCGACTGCCCAGGTCACGCCGACTATGTGAAGAACATGATCACCGGTGCTGCCCAGATGGACGGCGCGATCTTGGTCGTGAACTCGGCAGACGGTCCGATGCCACAGACTCGCGAGCACATCCTGCTTGCACGTCAGGTTGGCGTTCCTGCTCTCGTTGTTTACATGAACAAGGTCGATCAGGTCGATGACGAGGAAATCCTCGAGCTCGTCGAACTCGAAATGCGCGAGTTGCTGAGCTCGTATGGCTTCGAAGGTGATGACATCCCGTTCGTCAAGGGTTCGGCTCTTGCCGCTCTTGAAGGCCGCGATGACAAGATCGGCAAGGAATCAATCTACGCCCTGATGAAGGCCGTGGATGAATGGATCCCTCAGCCGCCTCGCCCAACCGACAAGCCTTTCCTGATGCCAGTGGAAGACGTGTTCTCGATCTCGGGTCGTGGTACGGTTGTTACTGGCCGTATCGAAACCGGCATCGTCAAGGTTGGCGAAGAAGTCGAAATCGTTGGTCTGAAGGACACTCAGAAGACCGTCGTGACCGGTGTTGAAATGTTCCGCAAGCTGCTCGATCAGGGTGAAGCTGGCGATAACGTCGGTGCACTGGTTCGCGGTATCAAGCGTGAAGACGTCGAGCGCGGCCAAGTGCTGTGCAAGCCCGGTTCGGTTACGCCGCACACCGAGTTCTCGGCTGAAGTCTACGTGCTGTCGAAGGATGAAGGTGGCCGTCATACGCCATTCTTCGCCAACTACCGCCCGCAGTTCTACTTCCGCACCACGGACGTTACCGGTGAAGTTGTTCTGCCAGAAGGCACCGAAATGGTGATGCCTGGCGACAACGTCTCGATCGGCGTTAAGTTGATTGCTCCAATCGCTATGGACCCAGGTCTTCGCTTCGCAATTCGCGAAGGTGGCCGGACCGTCGGTTCTGGGGTTGTCAGCACCATCACGAAGTAATATAGGCCGCGCTCCAGCGGGGAGAATCACTCTCCCCGCTGGACGGTTTTTTACTCCTGATCGCTTTTTTGGCAGTCGGCCCGCTCTCCCCGAGCTTCAGGAAATGGGGCAGGGTAAGAGGGTAGGTCGACTGGCATTTCTTGTTTTGCTCTTTCGCATCGGTAAACGGACATGGACGCCCAGAATATCCGCATTCGCCTCAAGGCCTTTGATCATCGTGTGCTCGACCAGGCCACTGGAGAAATTGCTGATACCGCACGCCGCACCGGCGCGCTGATCCGGGGTCCCATTCCGTTGCCTACGCGCATCGAAAAGTTCACGGTTAACCGTGGCCCGCACATCGACAAGAAGTCGCGTGAGCAGTTTGAGGTCCGCACTTACAAGCGTCTTCTCGACATCGTGCAGCCAAACGCTGCTACTGTCGACGCGCTGATGAAGCTGGACCTTGCAGCTGGCGTCAACGTCGAAATCAAGCTCGCTTAAGCAGCTTGTGATCGGTTCTGCGAAAGCAGTGTCCGGTTCGGTTGGATCGTCCGCAACGGTCCAAAGTTTCTGGTCGGTTCATTCCGGCTAAGACCTTCGCTTCGGTGAAGGGCCAGAGTTTCCGGGGTAACAAAAGCCTCGTTGACAATGGGATACCTCCGGCGCCGCATTTTCCCAGTCAATCTGGGAATTCGCATAGCCGGGCAAGCGTCCCCCGATTGTTTCTGTTTTAGCAGGGACACTCAGCCCGGTCGGGGGCGCGCTTCACATACGGGCTGAACACGCATGTTGGAATGGGTCCGGCATGCCTCTGTGAGGAGTATGGATCATGCGCACCGGCGTGATCGCGAAGAAAGTCGGGATGACCCGTCTTTTTCAGGAAGATGGTCGGCACGTGCCGGTTACCGTCCTTTCGCTAGAAAATTGCCAAGTGGTTCAGGTTCGCACGGCGGAGGTTGACGGTTACGTCGCTCTCCAGCTCGGTGCAGGCGTGGCCAAGCAAAAGAACGTTGCCAAGCCGCAGCGTGAGCACTTCGCCAAGGCGCAAGTGCCGCTGAAGATGGAAGTCGCCGAATTTCGCGTTGCAGATGATGCGACGCTTGACGTTGGTTCGACCATCGCTGCTTCGCACTTCGTTCCAGGCCAGATGGTCGACGTATCAGGCAACACGCAGGGCAAGGGCTTTGCGGGCGGCATGAAGCGTTGGGGTTTCGGCGGCATGCGTGCAACGCACGGCGTGTCGATCTCGCACCGTGCACTGGGTTCGACTGGCCAACGCCAGGATCCGGGCCGCGTCTTCAAGAACAAGAAGATGGCAGGGCACATGGGCGATAAGCAGCGCACCCAGCAGAACCTCGAAGTCGTCCGCGTTGACGATGAGCGTGGCCTGATCTTCGTGAAGGGCTCGGTTCCCGGTTCGAAGAATGGCTGGCTGCTCGTCCGTGATGCCGTCAAGGTATCGCGTCACGCTGATGCGCCTTATCCCGCAGGCCTTAGGCAGGCCGCCAACAGCAACGATTCGGCAGCTGCCGACACGCCCGCCGATACCGGCGCGGCTGTCGATACCGCCGATGGCCAGGAGGGTTAAGTCGTGAAGATTCAGGTCCTCAATCTGGACGGTAGCGCCGGTACGGGCGAAGTGGAACTTGCAGATGACGTGTTCGGCATTGAGCCACGCGCTGACATTCTGCACCGCGTCGTCACCTGGCAGCTTGAAAACCGTCGCGGCATTGCCCGCAAGGCGCGTGAGCGTTCCGACGTTGCTCGCACCGGCAAGAAGTTCGGTCGCCAAAAAGGCGGCGGTACTGCTCGTCACGGTGATCGCAAGGCTCCGATTTTCATCGGCGGCGGCAAGGCCCATGGTCCCCGCGTCCGTGAATTCGATGTTTCGCTGAACAAGAAGATCCGTGCGCTCGGTTTGAAGATGGCTTTGTCATCGAAAGCCAAGGCTGGATTGATCATCGTCGACAACCTCGACGTTGAAGCCAAGACCAAGGCGCTTGTTGGTCAGCTCGCAAAGGCAAACTTCGGCAAGAAGGTCCTCGTGATCGACGGCGAAGCGGTGAACGATAACTTCGCCAAGGCTGCGCGCAACATCTTCGGCGTGAACGTCCTGCCCGCCATCGGCGCGAACGTTTACGACATCCTGAAGCATGACACGCTGGTGCTGACGCGCTCGGCTGTCGAAAAGCTGGAGGCGCGCTTCAATGGCTAAGGAAGCAATAGACACGCGTCACTATGACGTGATTGTGGCTCCCCACATCACCGAAAAGGCGACGCTGCTCAGCGAGCATAACGCCGTGGTCTTCAAGGTTGCCGATAAGGCAACCAAGCCGGAGATCAAGGCAGCGGTTGAAGCCCTGTTTGATGTCAAGGTCACGAAAGTGAATACCTTGAATCAAGAGGGCAAGACCAAGCGCTGGAAGGGCAAGCCCTACAAGCGTTCTGATTTCAAGAAGGCTGTCGTGACTCTGGCTCCTGGCCAGTCGATCGACGTCACCAGCGGTATTTGAGGCGCGCACCATGGCACTCAAGAACTATAATCCGACCAGCCCCGCACGCCGCGGCCTTATCCTCGTCGACAAGTCGTCGCTGTGGAAGGGCAAGCCGCTCAAGGCGCTGACCCAAGGTAAAAGCAAGACCGGCGGCCGCAACAACAAGGGTCATGTGACCTCGCGCGGCATCGCAGGCGGCCACAAGCAGACATACCGCTTCATCGACTTCAAGCGTCGTAAGTGGGACATGCCGGCTACTGTCGAGCGTCTTGAATATGACCCTAACCGCACGGCATTCATCGCGCTCATCAAGTATGAAGACGGTGAACAGACCTACATCATCGCACCGCAGCGTCTTGCGGTTGGTGACTCGGTCGTTGCTGGCGAAAAGACCGACGTAAAGCCTGGCAATGCCATGCTTCTGTCGCAAATGCCGGTTGGCACGATCATCCACAATGTGGAGATGAAGCCAGGCAAGGGTGGCCAGATCGCTCGCTCTGCAGGTACGTATGTCCAGCTCGTCGGTCGTGACCGCGGCATGGTCATCGTTCGCCTGAACTCAGGCGAGCAACGCTACCTGCGCGGCGATTGCATGGGTACGGTTGGTGCGGTGTCGAACCCCGACAACGCCAACCAGAACCTTGCAAAGGCTGGTCGCAACCGCTGGAAGGGCATCCGCCCACTAACCCGCGGCGTCGCCAAGAACCCTGTCGATCACCCGCACGGTGGTGGTGAAGGTCGTACCTCAGGTGGCCGTCATCCGGTTACACCTTGGGGCAAGCCGACCAAGGGCGCTCGTACCCGTCACAACAAGTCGACGGATAAGATGATCATCCGTTCGCGTCACGCGAAGAAGAAGAGGTAACACCCCATGGCACGTTCCGTCTGGAAGGGCCCCTTCGTCGACCTGCACCTCCTGAAGAAGGCGGAAGTCGCTCAGGACGCAGGCTCTCGCGTTGGCCCGATCAAGACATGGTCGCGTCGTTCGACCATTCTGCCGCAGTTCGTTGGACTTACGTTCAACGTATACAACGGTCACAAGTTCATCCCCGTCTCCGTCTCGGAAGAGATGGTCGGCCACAAGCTTGGTGAATTTGCGCCTACGCGCACGTTCCCCGGCCACGCCGCTGACAAGAAGGGCAAGCGCTAATGAGCAAGCCTTCAGCTCCACGCCGCGTTGGTGACAACGAAGCGCTGGCAGTCGGTACCACAATCCGTGGTTCGGCCCAGAAGCTTAACCTTGTCGCCGCGCTGATCCGTGGCAAGACCGCCGAAGAGGCCATGAACATCCTGTCCTTCTCCACGAAGGGCATGGCTGTTGATGCGCGCAAGGTTCTCGCTTCGGCGATCGCCAACGCGGAAAACAACCACAACCTCGACGTTGACGCGCTGTTCGTGGCAGAAGCCTCGGTCGGCAAGTCGGTGACGATGAAGCGCTTCCACACCCGTGGTCGCGGCAAGTCGACACGCATTCTGAAGCCGTTCTCACGGCTCCGGATTGTCGTTCGCGAAGCAACCGAAGAAGGGGAGGCCTGATCATGGGTCATAAGTCTAACCCCATTGGTCTGCGCCTGCAGATCAACCGCACCTGGGACAGCCGCTGGTACGCTGAAGGGCGTAACTATGCGCAGATGCTCAAGGAAGATCTGGCGATCCGCAAGTTCATCGTCGATACGCTGCCACAGGCAGCGATTTCGAAGGTTGTAATCGAGCGTCCCGCCAAGCTGTGCCGCGTGTCGATCTATGCTGCCCGTCCGGGTGTCATCATCGGCAAGAAGGGCGCCGACATCGAAAAGCTTCGTTCGAAGCTTGCTGCGATGACGAGCAGCGACGTCAAGCTGAACATTGTTGAAATCCGCAAGCCGGAAATCGACAGCAAGCTTGTCGCGCAGGGCATTGCTGACCAGTTGGTTCGCCGCGTTGCTTTCCGTCGCGCGATGAAGCGTGCGGTTCAGTCGGCACTGCGTCTTGGTGCTGAAGGCATCAAGATCACGTGCGGCGGTCGTCTCGGCGGCGCTGAAATCGCACGTGTCGAATGGTATCGCGAAGGCCGGGTTCCGTTGCACACGCTGCGCGCGAACATCGACTACGCTGAAGCTGAAGCTTTGACCGCCTATGGCATCATTGGCATCAAGACCTGGATCTTCAAGGGTGAGATTCTCGGTCATGATCCGATGGCGCAGGACCGACTGATGATGGAAGCACAGACTTCCGGCGTCCGTCCGGCACGCTGAGCCTCGAGGGTAGAGAAGCACCATGCTGCAACCGAAGAAGACCAAGTTCCGCAAGACCTTCAAGGGCCGTATTCACGGTCTGGCCAAGGGTGGTACGGACCTGAACTTCGGCTCCTACGGCCTTAAGGCTATGGAGCCAGAGCGGATTACCGCGCGCCAGATCGAAGCGGCCCGCCGCGCGATCACTCGCCACATTCGCCGTCAAGGCCGTCTGTGGATCCGCGTGTTCCCAGACGTGCCAGTGTCGAAGAAGCCAGCTGAAGTCCGTCAGGGTAAAGGCAAGGGCTCGATCGAATACTGGGCTGCCCGCGTAAAGCCAGGCCGCATCCTGTTCGAACTGGATGGCGTTCCGGGCCCGCTCGCTGCCGAGGCATTTAGCCGCGCTGCGATGAAGCTGCCGATCAAGACGAAGGTCGTCGCCCGTTTGGGTGATACTTCGCACCTTGGCGGCGAGTAAGGAGGAAAGATGATGGCCAAGTTCGAAGACCTTCGCGTCAAGAGCGACGACCAGCTTTCTGCTGATCTCGCAGAGCTGAAGCGCGAGCAGTTCAATCTGCGTTTCCAAGGCGCGACCAACCAACTTGAGCGCCCTGCGCGCATCAAGGAAGTTCGCCGCGACATCGCACGCATCAAGACGCTGCAGACTGAGCGTTCTCAGTCGGCTCAGGCGTAAGGAAGCTAGTATGCCAAAGCGTATTTTGGTCGGGACCGTGGTTTCCGACAAAACCGACAAGACCGTGGTCGTGAAGGTCGAACGTAAGGTGAAGCACCCGTTGTACGGGAAGATCATCCGTCGTTCGAAGAAGTATCACGCCCACGACGAGACGAATGTGTTCAAGATCGGTGAGACCGTGCGCATCGAAGAGACTGCGCCGATCTCCAAGCTGAAGACGTGGAAGGTCATCGACCGCGTTCAAGCCGGCAAGGGCACCGCAGTCGAAGCGGACGTCTGACGAATTTCGGGTTGCAGTACGGCGCTAGTCGTGCTTCGGCCCGGGCGACAGTTTTGGAACTGCCGGACTGGTTCCGGCAAGCCAGTGAGAAGGAACCGGATCAATGATCCAGATGCAATCCAATCTCGACGTCGCGGACAACAGCGGCGCAAAGCGCGTCCAGTGCATCAAGGTACTGGGTGGCTCTAAGCGTCGGTTCGCGAGCGTTGGCGACATCATTGTGGTGTCGGTTAAGGAGGCGCAGCCGCGCGCCCGCGTCAAGAAGGGCGACGTTCACCGCGCCGTGATCGTACGTACCCGCAAGGACGTGCGTCGCGCTGATGGTAGCGTTATCCGTTTTGACGGCAACGCAGCAGTGCTCGTCGGCAAGAACGAAGAGCCAATCGGCACACGTATCTTCGGCCCAGTGGTTCGCGAACTTCGCGCCAAGGGCTTTATGAAGATCATCAGCCTTGCGCCGGAGGTGCTGTAATGGCCGCTGCAAAGATCAAGAAAGGCGATACCGTCGTCGTTCGTTCGGGCAAGGACAAGGGCCGTACCGGCACTGTGCTCCAGGTCCTTCCGAAGGATGAAAAGGTTGTCGTCGGCGGCATCAACATTGCTGCCCGTCACCGCAAGCCTAGCCAGCAGAACCCACAAGGCGGCATCGACCGTTTTGAAGCTCCGCTGCACATCTCCAAGGTTTCCGTTGCAGACAAGGATGGCAAGCCCACCCGCGTTCGCTTTGAAACCAAGGACGGCAAGAAGGTCCGTGTGGCCGTGAAGTCCGGGGAGGCCATCGATGGCTGATCAGTATAAGCCGCGTATGCGGGCCAAGTTTGATGCCGAAATCGCTGCGGCGATGCAGGCCAAGTTCGGCTACAAGAACGTGATGGAAATCCCGCGCATCGAAAAGATCACACTCAACATGGGTGTGGGCGAAGCGAGCCAGGACAAGAAGAAGGTCACGACCGCAGCTGCCGAAATGGAGCTGATCGCTGGCCAGAAGCCTGTCATCACCAAGGCGAAGAAGTCGATCGCACAGTTCAAACTGCGCGAAGGCATGCCGATCGGTTGCAAGGTTACCTTGCGCCGCGAACGTATGTATGAATTCCTCGACCGCCTGATCACCATCGCAATGCCTCGCATCCGCGACTTTCGTGGGTTGAACCCGAAGTCGTTCGATGGCCGTGGCAACTATGCGATGGGTCTGAAAGAGCAGATCATCTTCCCAGAGATCAGCTACGACCAGATCGAGAAGGTGCGTGGCATGGACATCATCGTCACCACCTCCGCGAAGACCGACGACGAAGCACGTGAATTGCTCCGCCTGTTTGGTTTCCCGTTCCCGCTGGAAGCTGCTGAAGAGCAGCAGGCCGCGTGATCCTGATTTGAAGAAGAGAGCTTAAGTCCATGGCGAAACTGAGTTCCATCAATAAGAATGAGCGTCGCAAGAAGCTCGTCGTAAAGTATGCGGCGAAGTATGCAGCGCTCAAGGCTGTTGCTGACGACCAGAACCTCGATGAAACCGAGCGTCTGATCGCCCGCCTCAAGATGGCCGAGATTCCCCGCAACGCAAACCCAACCCGGGTTCGCAACCGTTGCGCAACGACTGGTCGCCCACGCGGCTACTATCGCAAGTTCGGCCTTTGCCGGATCGAGCTGCGGGACAAAGGCAACAAGGGCCTTATCCCCGGCCTGACCAAGTCGAGCTGGTAAGGATCATCCGATGGCAATGACCGACCCTTTGGGTGATATGCTCACCCGCATCCGCAACGGCCAGCAGGCGAAGAAGGACACCGTCCTTTCGCCCGCTTCCAAGTTGCGTGCACACGTTCTCGAAGTCCTTCAGCGTGAAGGTTACATTCGCGGTTTCTCGGAAGACGCCACTGGCGCTCACCCGCAGCTGCGTATCGAGCTCAAGTATTTCGAAGGCCAGCCTGCTATCAAGCATGTTGCCCGCGTTTCCAAGCCTGGCCGCCGTGTCTACTCGGGTTCGAAAGAACTTCCAGTGATCCGCAACGGTCTGGGCATCACCATCGTCTCGACGCCACGCGGCGTGCTCTCGGATGCCGAAGCACGCGCTGCCAACGTCGGTGGCGAAGTGCTCGCGGAGGTCTTCTGATGAGCCGCATCGGCAAGAAGCCTGTGACGATCCCCAGTGGCGTCACTGCGAACATCGCCAATGGCGTGTTGTCCGTGAAGGGACCCAAGGGTTCACTCACGCTCACGCTGCGTGATGAAATCAGCTACACTCTTGAAGCTGACACGATCACCGTGAAGCCAGCGAACGCAACCAAAGCGGCGCGTGCCTTCTGGGGCATGCAGCGCACATTGGTTGACAACCTCATGACCGGTGTCACGCAGGGCTACACCAAGGTTCTTGAAATCACCGGCGTTGGCTATCGTGCCAATTCGCAGGGCAAGAACCTGAAGTTGCAGCTTGGCTACAGCCATGACGTTGATTTCGCTATTCCGGAAGGCATCGAAATCAAGACCCCTGACAACACCACGGTGGAAATCTCGGGTATCGACAAACAGAAGGTCGGCCAGGTTGCCGCCGAAATCCGTCGCTGGCGCAAGCCCGAGCCTTATAAGGGCAAGGGTATCAAGTACCGTGGCGAGTTTGTCTTCCGCAAGGAAGGGAAGAAGAAGTAATGGCAAAGCTGTCTCTCTTCGCACGCCGTCGGCTGCGTGTCCGCACTGCGCTCAAAGCGCGTTCGGGTGGCCGTCCGCGTCTTTCGATCCACCGTTCTGGCCGTCACATCTACGCCCAGATCATCGACGACGCACAGGGCCGTACGGTCGCTGCTGCATCTTCGCTGATCACGGGTCAGAAGTCGATTGGTGCGAACATCGATGCTGCGGCAAAGGTTGGCGCCGAAATCGCCGAGAAGGCCAAGGCCGCTGGCGTTACCACCGTTGTGTTCGATCGCGGCGGGTTCCTGTTCCATGGCCGCGTCAAGGCGCTGGCTGATGCTGCCCGCGCTGGCGGCCTGGAGTTCTGATGATGGCTGACGAAACCAACCTGGAAGGCGAAGTCGCCGTTGTCGCAGACGCGACCGGCGGTGAGCCGCAGCGTGAAGGTCGTGGCCGTGGTCGCGGCCGTGGCGGCAACGATCGCGGTGGCAACAACGATCGCGGCGGAAACAACCGCGGTGGACGCCGTGACGATCGTCGTGGTGGCCGTGGCGGCAACGACGATGATGGTGGTGAAGAGCTCATTGAAAAGCTCGTGCACATCAACCGCGTTTCGAAGACCGTCAAAGGCGGTAAGCGCTTCGGCTTTGCTGCGCTGGTCGTAGTCGGTGACGGCAAGGGCCGTGCAGGCTTCGGCAAGGGCAAGGCTCGCGAAGTGCCTGAAGCGATCACGAAGGCGACTGCCGCTGCTAAGCGCGCAATGGTCCGCGTGCCGCTGAAGGAAGGCCGCACTTTGCATCACGACGGCAAGGGCCGTTTTGGTGCGGGTAAGGTCAATGTGCGTACGGCTCCGGCCGGTACTGGTATCATCGCTGGTGGTCCAATGCGCGCAGTCTTCGAAAGCCTCGGCGTTGCCGATGTGGTGACCAAGTCGGTTGGCACGTCCAATCCTTACAACATGATCCGCGCAACCTTCGACGCGCTCGTCAGCCAGACTTCACCGAAGTCGGTTGCCCAGCGTCGTGGCAAGAAGGTTGCCGATCTGCTCGGTCGCGGTGGCGCAACTTCGGTTGAAGCCGAAGCTGCTGCTGACGCCATCACGGAGTAATCGGTAATGGCTACGATCAAGATCAAGCAGATCGGTTCGCCGATCCGTCGTCCAGAGCATCAGAAGAAGATTCTGATTGGACTGGGCTTGGGCAAGATGAATCGCGTCGTCGAGTTGGAAGACACGGCTGAAGTGCGCGGCGCCATTGCCAAGCTTCCGCACATGGTTGCAGTGATCGACTGATCACCGCGGTCTTGCGGGAATATCGGGACGCCCCGGCCAAGTGCCGGGGTTTTCCATTTGGAGCCAGAAGCTCCTAAAGGGGTGACAACCATTGGTCTTTGTCCTATGGGCGCCGCTTCTTCTCAGCGCGACAAAAGCGAAAGCGAGTGCACGATATGAAATTAAATGAAATTTCCGACAACAAAGGTGCCCGCAAGGGTCGTATGCGCGTGGGCCGTGGTATCGGTTCGGGCAAAGGCAAGACCGCCGGTCGCGGCCAGAAGGGCGCCAAGGCGCGTTCGGGCGTATCGATCAACGGCTTTGAAGGCGGCCAGATGCCGCTCCACATGCGTATTCCAAAGCGTGGCTTCAACAACATCTTCGCCAAGGACTTCGCAGAAGTTAACCTCGGCATGATCCAGAAGATGATCGACGCCGGCAAGCTTGATGTTTCGGCTCCCGTCGATCATGCAGCACTTAAGGCAGCTGGTCTTGCCCGTGGCGGCAAAGATGGCGTGCGTTTGCTCGGCAAGGGTGAATTCACTTCAAAGGTGGCTTTCAAGGTTGATGGCGTCAGCAAGGGCGCTCTTGAAGCCGTCGAAAAAATTGGTGGTTCGGTTGAACTTCCTGCCGCTATGCCAAGCGAGCATGAAAAGAAGACCGCGCGCCGCGAGGCCAACAAGCTGGCCAAGTGAAGCATTCCAGTCCCCGCCTGTAGTTCAGGCGGGGATTTTGGCATTGCACGGGTTCGACTTTCGCGTTCCCGCACTATATGGGCTAGCTCGATATGATGGACGCAGGCATTGTGTCCTGTCTCACAGCAAGGCTTGAACCCCGAACATGGCATCACGCGCCGATAATATCGCCAGCAATCTGAGCTTGGCCAACTTCTCCAAAGCGACCGAGCTGAAAAATCGGATCTGGTTCACAGTGGGCGCGCTCATTGTATTCCGGTTCCTCAGCTTTGTGCCGCTGCCGGGTGTGAACCCGCTGATCATGGAGACGCTGTACGATCAGACGCGCGGTGGCGTACTCGACATTTTCAATGCGTTTTCGGGTGGCTCGCTTGAGCGTATGAGCCTGATCGCGCTTGGCGTTATGCCCTACATCACGGCTTCGATCGTGGTCCAACTGGCCGCCTCACTTCATCCGGCGCTTGCGTCAATGAAGAAGGAGGGCGAAAGCGGGCGCAAGAAGCTCAACCAGTACACGCGCTATGGCGCCGTTTTGCTCACCGCCATTCAGGGCTGGGTGCTCGCCTCCGGGCTTGAAGCATACAGCGCGTCGAGCGGTCTGCAGGCCGTGGTCAATCCCGGCATGCTGTTCCGCGTTGGTGCGGTCATTTCGCTGATTGGCGGCACGATGTTCTTGCTGTGGCTGGGTGAACAAATCACCTCGCGCGGTATCGGCAACGGTGTTTCGTTGATCATCATGGCGGGCATTGTTGCCCAGCTTCCTAAATTCTTCGGCAATCTATTTGAAGGCGGCCGTACGGGTGCGATCTCGCCGTTCCTGATCATCGGCATCGTGATCATGCTGGTGGTTCTGGTTCTGGCGATCTGCTTCTTCGAACGGTCAACCCGGCGATTGCTGATCCAATATCCCAAGCGTGCGACCCAGCGCGGCATGATGCAGGCTGATAGCAGCCATTTGCCCCTGAAGCTCAACACGGCAGGCGTCATTCCGCCGATTTTCGCCAGTTCGTTGCTTTTGCTGCCTTTGACGATCACCCAGTTCGCTGGAAACTCGATCTCGCCGGATACGACGATGGGTCAAGTGATTGTCACGCTGAACCAGTACTTGGGCCACGGCAAGCCGCTGTATATGTTGCTCTATGCTGCGGGCATCATCTTCTTTGCTTTCTTCTACACCGCCGTGGTGTTCAATCCGGAAGAGACGGCAGAGAATCTGAAGAAAAATGGCGGGTTCATTCCTGGCATCCGTCCGGGCAAGAACACTGCCAACTATCTGGATTACGTTCTGACGCGCATCACTGTGCTGGGTGCTGCTTACATCACCGTGGTCTGTGTAGTGCCTGAATGGATCATGGCTGAAACCGGGATGGGTGCCGTATTCTTTGGCGGTACGAGCCTGCTGATCGTCGTCAATGTAACCGTTGATACGATTACGCAGATACAATCGCATTTGCTGGCGCACCAGTACGGCGATCTGATCAAGAAGGCGAAGCTGAAGGGCCGGTTGCGCTGATAAATGCGGCTGAGAGGGGAATGAATTCGTGAACATTATCCTGTTGGGGCCTCCGGGCGCAGGTAAGGGGACGCAGGCACAACGTCTGGTCGAACGCCATGGCATGAAGCAGCTTTCAACCGGTGACATGCTGCGCGCTGCGGTAAAGGCGCAAACGCCGGTAGGTCTTAAGGCCAAGGCCGTCATGGAAGCGGGGCAACTCGTTTCGGACGAGATCGTCTCTGCACTGATCGGTGATGAGCTTGATGCAATGCCTGGAAACCAGGGGGCGATCTTTGATGGCTACCCCCGGACTGCTCCGCAGGCGCAATCGCTTGAGGCGATCCTCCATAGCCGTGGCCGCAAGCTTGACCATGTGATTGAACTCGGCGTGGACGAGGACGCTTTGGTTGAACGTATTACGGGGCGATATACCTGCGCTTCGTGTGGCAAGGGCTATCACGACACCTTTGAGAAGCCCGTGGTCGAGGGCACTTGCGACAAGTGCGGTGCCCATGAATTCAAACGCCGCCCCGACGACAACGAAGAAACGGTGCGCACGCGCATGGCAGAATATCGCGCAAAAACAGCGCCAATCTTGCCGATCTACGACGGCCACGGCATTGTTTCACGGGTTGATGGTATGGCGGATATGGATGATGTGACGGCAGCTATTGAGGCTGTCCTGAACGCAGGCTAATCGTTTGTCCGGTTCGCCCGTCCCGGCGCGGCCGGGGAATGGTGATCCATGCGCAAGCTTCTGATATTGATAGCGGCGGGGCTCTGTGGTCTCGCCGTTCCTGCATCTGCAGAAGTCGTACAGATGAGCGACGCGGGCTTCGTGTCACGGGTGGCTGGCGAGGTTGCTGTATCTCCGGCAGAGGCTTGGTCTGCTTTCGTCACTCCGGCCAAGTGGTGGAACAAAGCGCACACTTTTTCAGGTGATGCCGCAAACCTTTTTCTGGATGCAACCGCTAACGGTTGTTTTTGTGAAAAGATGCCGTCCCCAAAGGATGCACCCGTCGGTCAGCGACCCGGCACAGTCATGCACATGCGTATAATTTATGCTGAGCCAAATCGCGCGCTCCGGATGAGCGGAGGGTTGGGTCCGTTGCAGTCCGAAGCGGTGGTCGGCACGATGACGGTTACGTTCAAACCGGTTGATGGCGCGAGCGGCAAGGGCACGCGAATCCTATGGGAATATGTCGTTGGCGGCTATATGCGCTATAAGACTGACATGATTTCAGGTGCTGTTGACAAAGTCTTGAGCGATCAACTGAACGGGCTGATCAAGCTGGTAGGGCCGCTGCAGGTACTGCCTCCCGATGAGGCTGCAGATCCTGCTGCGGTTGCTGAAATTCCGGCCAGCGAAGGTCAGACAATAACCCCCGATCCCACACTGGACGAAGCCGCTGCAGGTGAATCTGTAAAAGCTGCGTTGGATAAGATGTTTAAGAAAAGGGATCCGGAGCCGCTGCAATAATCGGCAAGCGCATCATTGCTTTTGCCGTCAGCAAAAGACGCTAATCTCTCCGCAATAAAATCGCGACTCGGCCACATGGCAGAAGTTGCGAACTGGCGGGCCGCATCTGCCATCACAGCAAGCCTATTTCAGGCTGGGATCAGGGGAGAATATTGTGGCCGTATCCGATCATGTCGATTTGCCGACGTTCATGGAGGGCGTGAAAAAGCGCAATGCCCACCAACCCGAATTTGTCCAAGCGGTACAAGAGGTTGCCGAAGATATCTTCGAGTTCATGGAGGACAAGGAAGAGTATCATGCACAGCAAATTCTGCGCCGCATCGCCGAACCTGACCGCGTTGTTTCGTTCCGCGTGTGTTGGGAGGACGACAACGGCAACGTGCGTGTGCAGCGCGGTTGGCGGGTGCAGAACAACAACGCCATCGGACCTTACAAAGGCGGCATTCGCTTCCACCCATCGGTTACTGAATCTGTTCTGAAGTTTTTGGCGTTCGAGCAGACCTTCAAGAATGCGCTGACGGGACTGCCGATGGGCGGCGGCAAGGGTGGATCGAACTTCAACCCCAAGGGCAAAAGCGTTCGCGAGATCATGCGCTTCTGCCAATCATTCATGACCGAACTCTATCGCCACATCGGTGCAGACATCGACGTACCTGCCGGCGACATTGGCGTGGGTGGCCGCGAAATTGGCTTCATGTTCGGCCAGTACAAGCGCATCACCAACAACTTTACCGGCGTGCTGACGGGCAAGGGTCTTGAATGGGGTGGTTCGCTGATCCGTACTGAGGCAACTGGCTATGGTGCGGTCTATTTCCTTGCCAATATGCTGGCGACAAAAGGTGAAGACCTGACAGGCAAGACTGCGGTCATTTCTGGCTCGGGCAATGTGGCGACACACGCGGCGGAAAAGATTGTTCAATTAGGCGGAAAAGTTCTGACGCTGTCTGACTCAGGCGGCTACATCCATGATCCAGATGGCCTTGATCAGGAAAAGATCGATTGGGTCAAAAGCCATAAGACACATCGCCGTGGCAGGATTGAGGAATACATCGAGGCTTATCCGCGCGCATCTTTCCATGCTGGAAAGACGCCTTGGAGCGTGCCGTGTGATGTTGCGCTGCCATGCGCCACGCAGAATGAATTGCTGGGTGACGATGCGCGTATGCTGATCGCCAATGGGTGCAAGGCGGTTTCGGAAGGCGCAAATATGCCAACCGACCTTGACGGCGTTCACGTGTTTAAGGCTGCGAAAATTCTATACGCACCGGGCAAAGCGTCGAACGCAGGCGGTGTTGCGGTCTCGGGGCTTGAAATGAGCCAGAACTCCGGACGCCGGTCTTGGAGAGAGGACGAACTGCAGCAGATGTTGAAGGACATCATGCAAAACATTCATAAGTCCTGCATCGCCTATGGCGATCAGGGTGGTGGCTATATTGATTACGTGAAGGGTGCGAATATCGCAGGCTTCAAAAAGGTCGCCGATGCCATGCTGGCGTTTGGCGTCGTCTAAGGCATGCATTCGCCCTGTCGTCCGATCTCATGGACGGCAGGGCGAATCATTTGAATGCCGGGATGCATTCCCCCGTGCTCTGCCGCTTATCTCACCATATTCGAAGAGATTGGCAGATGAGGCTGCGGCCCTTATGACCGTATTTCAGCGTTCATCCGTCAACAACTTTGGCGCAAAATGCCTTGCAGCTTAAGGTTTTGGCTGCTCTTGCCTCCACATTGGCGTAAAAATTACGTTCCCCTCTTGTTCTTATAGAACACAAGGGGTACATAACCCTTGTTGACGGTTCATGTGAGCCAACTCTAGCAAGGGATACGTAGCCATGGCGGCACAGCTCAAGCTCATCGAGGAAGGTAAGATCAAGGACATGGATCGTCAGAAGGCGCTCGACGCAGCCCTTGCACAGATTGACCGTGCGTTCGGCAAGGGTTCGGCCATGAAGCTGGGTTCGAAGGAAACCATGCAAGTGGAGTCCATTTCCACAGGCTCTCTTGGTCTCGACATCGCGCTTGGCGTCGGCGGATTGCCGCGCGGCCGCGTGATTGAAATTTACGGTCCGGAAAGCTCAGGTAAAACCACGCTTGCGTTGCATGTTATTGCCGAAGCACAAAAGGGCGGTGGCACGGCTGCGTTTATTGATGCTGAGCATGCGCTTGACCCCGTTTATGCGCGCAAGCTTGGTGTGAACATTGATGAACTGATCGTATCGCAGCCTGATACAGGTGAACAGGCGCTGGAAATCGTCGATACGCTGGTGCGTTCCAATGCGATTGACGTGCTTGTGGTCGATTCCGTTGCTGCCTTGGTTCCCCGGGCTGAAATCGAAGGCGAAATGGGCGACAGCCACGTTGGTCTTCAGGCTCGTTTGATGAGCCAGTCACTGCGCAAGCTGACCGGATCAATCAGCCGTTCGCGGTGCATGGTGATTTTCATCAACCAACTGCGCATGAAAATCGGCGTGATGTACGGCAATCCCGAAACGACGACGGGTGGCAATGCGCTCAAATTCTATGCCTCGGTTCGTCTGGACATTCGCCGGACAGGACAAATCAAGGACCGTGACGAAATTGTCGGCAACGCCACGCGCGTTAAGGTCGTGAAGAACAAAGTTGCAGCGCCTTTCAAGCAAGTCGAATTCGACATCATGTATGGCGAAGGCATTTCCAAGATTGGCGAAATTCTGGACCTTGGCGTCAAGGCTGGTGTGGTTGAGAAGTCAGGCGCTTGGTTTAGCTATGATTCAATTCGCATCGGGCAGGGGCGTGAAAACTCCAAGAATTTCCTGCGCGATAATATGGAGATCTGTGACCGTATCGAAGCTGCTATTCGCGGCCGCACCGATCAGGTTGCTGAAGGACTGATGGCGGGCCCGGACGCGGACGACGACACCTGATCCTTCAAGGCAGCAGGCTGTGCATTGACCAGCGCAAGTGGCTGACCAGACCAAAGAGCCCGCGTGTTCCCCGGCAGGAACACGCGGGTTTTTTGTTAGGCGCTGCAGATGACGTGGGATTGATCTATCTGCGTTGCTTGCGCTCGGCGATATGCACCCTTAGCCTTGTCCCATGACAGACATCGCAGATTGGCAAGGCGGCGTAGGCCGGAACTGGGCGGCCGAATGGCAACGTACCGACACGAGTTTCTCCGAACTGACCCCGCAATTACTGGCAGCCATCGCAGCAGAGCCGGGCAGCCGGATCGTCGACATTGGCTGCGGCGCAGGAGAACTTGCGATGGCGGTCGCCGCCGCGCGTCCAGACGCTCATGTGACTGGTGTGGATGTTTCGCCTGATCTTGTGGACGCTGCAAGATTGCGCTCGGCCGACGCATCCAACCTGAAGTTTCACTTGGCCGATGCGTCCGTATGGTCGGATGTTGAAGAGACGCCCAATCTATACATTTCGCGCCACGGCGTCATGTTTTTTGCTGACCCTCCGGCAGCTTTTACACACCTTGCTACTCATGCAGCACCGCGCGCTCGTTTGGTATTCACCTGCTTTCGCAAGCCGTCAGAAAATATGTGGGCCAACTTGATCGCCGATATTGTTCCAAGGGCTGACAGCACGCCTGTCCAAGCTCATGCGCCCGGTCCGTTTGCCTTTGCCGATCCAGATTATGTGCGCCGCAGTTTGGCAGGATGGCGCGACTTGGCGTTTGCACCCGTTGATTTCGCTTATGTAGCAGGGGCAGGGCCTGATGCTTTGGCTGAGGCGATGGCGTTGTTTCAGCGAATCGGGCCTGCCGCATTTGCCATCCGCACACTGCCATCTGACGAGCGGCAAGCATTCGAAAAACGCCTGCTGACCTTGATCGAAGCGCACCATGATGGCGTGCGGGTGGCATTCCCGGCGGCTGCGTGGCTAATAACTGCTACGTCCGATCACTGTGATAGGTGAAACGTGCTTGTAGCGCGTCAAACGGTCGCCTAATCGGCAGGCTATGACATCGACGAACGAAATCCGCCGGTCTTTCCTCGACTACTTCGGCGCAGCTGGCCATGATGTGGTGCAGTCTGCGCCGCTGGTGCCGTATAATGACCCGACGCTTATGTTCACGAACGCTGGGATGGTCCCGTTCAAGAACGTGTTTACCGGGCTGGAGACGCGGGCAACGCCGCGTGCCACGTCTTCGCAGAAGTGCGTACGCGCAGGCGGTAAGCACAACGATCTCGACAATGTCGGCTACACCGCACGGCATCACACGTTTTTCGAAATGCTCGGCAACTTTTCGTTCGGGGATTACTTCAAGGAGCAGGCGATCACCCATGCGTGGACGCTGCTGACCCGCGAGTGGGGCTTGCCCAAGGACAAGTTGATCGCGACGGTCTATCACACCGACGACGAAGCGTTCGAGCTGTGGAAGAAAGTTGCGGGGCTTCCTGAAGACCGCATCATCCGCATCGCCACGAAGGACAACTTCTGGGCGATGGGTGATGATGGTCCGTGCGGGCCGTGTTCGGAAATCTTCTTCGATCATGGCGATCACATCTGGGGTGGACCTCCGGGGTCGCCTGAGGAAGATGGAGACCGCTTTATCGAGATATGGAATCTCGTGTTCATGCAGTTTGAACAGACTGCGGGCGAAATCACCGGCAACCTGCCAAAGCCAAGCATCGATACCGGCATGGGGCTGGAGCGTATTGCGGCGGTGATGCAGGGTGAGCATGACAATTACGACACCGATACCTTCAAGGCGCTGATCGCGGCATCCGAAAGCCTGACGTCGGTCAAGGCTGAGGGCGGCCAGCGTGCCAGCCACCGGGTTATCGCCGATCACTTGCGCTCGACCAGTTTCCTCCTGGCAGATGGTGTGCTGCCCTCGAACGAAGGGCGCGGCTATGTGCTGCGCCGGATCATGCGCCGCGCCATGCGCCATGCGCATTTGCTCGGCGCGCGCGATCCGCTGATGCACCGCTTGGTGCCTGCGCTGGTGGCAGAAATGGGCGCGGCCTATCCTGAACTTGGTCGCGCAAAGCCGCTGATCGAAGAAACATTGTTGCGCGAAGAGGTGCAGTTCCGCCGGACCTTGTCGAACGGATTGAAGCTGCTTGACGAGACAACCGGCGCATTGGGCGAGGGTGACAAGCTTCCGGGCGAAACCGCGTTCAAGCTCTATGACACATTCGGCTTCCCCTATGATCTGACCGAAGACGCCTTGCGGGCGCGCGGAATTACCGTGGACCGCGAAGGCTTTGATGCGGCGATGGCGCAGCAGAAGGCGGCGGCGCGGGCGGCATGGAAGGGGTCGGGCCAAGCGGCCGATGGCGAAGTGTGGTTCGACATTGCAGAGCGTGTCGGCGCAACCGAATTCACCGGCTACACCGCCACCACGGGTGAGGCGCAAGTCGTCGCGCTGGTGAAGGACGGCAAGGAAGTTGCCAGTGTTGGTGCGGGTGAGACCGTGACGGTGATCGTCAACCAAACTCCGTTCTATGGCGAGAGTGGCGGCCAATCGGGCGACGCTGGCATGATTACGGGCGCGGACGGACTGTCGCTGACAGTCGGCGATACATCCAAGCCATTGGGGCGTCTTCACGCGCACAATGCAACCGTCGATGCGGGGTCGATCAGGGTCGGCGATCTTGTTAAGCTGGACATCGACGTGACGCGCCGCGATGCGATCCGCGCGAACCATTCGGCCACGCACTTGTTGCATGCCGCATTGCGCGGGCGCTTGGGTGGCCATGTGACGCAGAAGGGTTCGCTGGTTGCAGCGGATCGTCTGCGCTTTGACTTTTCGCAGCCCACTGCGCTGACAGCAGACGACATCGCCGCGATCGAGGCTGAGGTTAACGCCGAAATTCGCGCCAATGAAGCTGTCACCACGCGATTGATGTCGCCTGACGATGCAGTTGAAGCAGGCGCGATGGCGCTGTTCGGTGAAAAGTATGGTGATGAAGTGCGCGTGCTCAGCATGGGCCGCCTGACGGACAAGCACTATTCGGTTGAGCTTTGCGGCGGCACGCACGTGCGCGCACTGGGCGATATTGGCGTGTTCCGCATCGTTTCGGAAAGCGCCGTTTCATCGGGTGTGCGCCGTATCGAGGCATTGACGGGCGAGGGCGCGCGTCAGTGGTTCATCGCGCGCGAAGAGGCGCTGAAGAACACGGCGGCCCTCTTGCGCACGACGCCTGACGACGTCGAAGCGCGCGTTGCCGCGCTCATGGACGAGCGCAAGAAGCTTGAGCGCGAATTGGCCGAAGCGAAGAAGGCACTGGCGCTTGGCGGCGGTTCAGCCAGGGTCGAGAACGCGGACGAAGAGATCAACGGCGTGAAGTTTTCGGGCCAAGTGCTTGAAGGGCTGGACCCGAAAGATCTGCGCGGGCTGCTCGATCAGGCCAAGCAGCGACTGGGTTCAGGCGTGGCGGTGATCGTTGCCGTGAACGAAGGGAAGGCGAGCATCGCGGCTGCAGTGACTGATGACCAAACCGGCAACGTCAGCGCCGTCGATCTGGTGCGCGCGGGCGTTGAGGCACTGGGCGGCAAAGGTGGCGGAGGCCGTCCCGATATGGCCCAAGGTGGCGGGCCGGATGGGTCGAAGGCTGCGGATGCAATTGCGGCGGCTAGGGCCATATTGGCAGGTTGATGCGCTTCGTGCGATGGTGTTCCATATGGACGCCATCGCATCACTTCCAATCGCTGAGATCGTCGCTGACATCGCTGCGGAAATGCGAGGGATTTCTGAGCGAGGGACGGTGGCGTCGTATATTCCGCCGCTTGCGAAAATTTCGCCGGACAGGTTCGGTATGGCCGTTGTCATGGCCGATGGAGCGATGCACGTAGCGGGCGATGCCGATGTCCCCTTTTCGATTCAATCAATATCGAAGGTTTTCGCGCTAACCCAAGCTTTGGGGGCGGTGGGCGATCAGTTGTGGCAGCGCGTGGGACGTGAACCATCAGGCAGCGCGTTCAATTCCATCGTTCAGCTTGAGACAGAGCAAGGTATTCCGCGCAATCCCTTCATCAATGCGGGCGCAATCGTGCTGTGCGATGTCTTGTTGGGTCGGTATGAGCCGCGCGAGGCGATTGGGCAGATGTTGCGGTTCGTGCGCATGCTTGCCGACGACGCCGAGGAATTCATCAAGATTGACGATGCGGTTGCCCATGCCGAACAGGACACCGGTTTTCGCAATATGGCGCTGGCCAACTATATGCGGGCGTTTGGCAATATCCATGCCCCGGTAGAGCGCGTGCTGGGCGTCTATTTCCATTTTTGCGCACTCGCAATGAGTTGCCGCCAACTTGCCAATGCGGGCCGTTATCTGATGGACGGCGGGAAGGTGGACGGTCACTCGATTGTTACGGCCAACCGGGCGCGGCGCATCAATGCCTTAATGATGTCGTGCGGACACTATGACAATTCAGGCGATTTCGCATTCCGCGTCGGCTTGCCTGGAAAATCAGGTGTTGGCGGTGGCATACTGTCGGTTGTGCCGGGGGTGGCAAGTATCGCAGTATGGTCACCCGGCCTCAACGCCAGCGGTAATTCGCAACTCGGTACACTGGCACTCGAACGGCTCGTCCAGCGAACCGGGTGGAGCGTGTTTGAACCAAGATCCGCTTAGGCGCGTTCGCGCAAAGACGCAGATTTTAGCCTCGGCAGCGAATTCAACTCGCCTTCTTCCTTGATCTTCTGGCGGAATTCGTCGCGCTTTTCGTGGATGGAGGCGATCACCGGTCCCATCGGGAATCCGAGGTCTACCAGCACGGCTTCGGACAATTGTAGCGAGCTTTCGAGCGTTTCGGGGACAGCATGGCTGGCACCTGCTTTGTAAAGTTCGGCAGCGTGGCTCGCATCGCGGGCGCGGACGATGATCGGCAGGTCGGCGTGGGCTGCGCGCAGTTTCTTGACAAGGCGCACGACAAGGACCGGCTCGTCCATGGTCAGGATCATGGCTTTGGCATTGTCGAGGCCGAGGCGCTGGATCGCGGCTTCGCTATCAACATTGCCAAACACAACCGGGAAACCATCTTCGCGTGCGGTCCTGACAATTGCCGGATTGGTGTCAATGCCAAGCCATGGCGCACCGTGAACGGTGAGCATTTCAGCAATCAGCCGACCAACTCGGCCAAATCCCATGACGATGACGCGCTCGCCTTCGGGTTCGGCAATCGGCACGGCTTGTCCGGCATCGGCTGATCCTCTGGCGACACGTTTGCCCCATGTCCGTCCCAGCAGAGCCAGAAGCGGTGTGATGGTTAGGCCAATGGCTGTGACAATTTGCCAGAACTGTGCCGTTTCGCGATCGATCAGAGCGGCTTCTGCAGCGGCGGTAAGCACGATCAGTGTGGTTTCAGACGGGCTTGCCATCAGGATGCCTGCTTCGAGCGCGGTGGCGCGTTCTTTGCCCATGGCGCGCAAGGCAAAGCCGGTAACCAGCGCCTTGAGGATAACGACACCCAGCACAGCGGCAGTCAGCGGAAGGATTTGCGCCCAGACCACGCGCAGATCGATGCCCATGCCGATGGTGATCAGGAACACGCCGAGGGCGAGGCCCTTGAACGGCTTGGTGATCGCCTCGACTTCACTGTGATATTCGGTTTCGGCGATGAGCAAGCCAGCCAGAAGTGCCCCCATGATCGGCGATAGGCCGACCATGGACGTAGCCAGTGCCGAGGCAATGACCACCAGCATCGTTGCCGCCAGAAACAGCTCCGGGCTTTTGGTCAGGGCTGCTTGTGCGAACAGGCGTGGCAGCAGCATACGTCCGAAAACGAGCAGGGCCGCGACGACAAGTGCGCCGTAAAGCAGGGTTTCGCCCAAACTTGGCCCTGCATCAGCGATGGCATAAGGGGCAAATGCGCCAAGGATGAAGATGATTGGAACCAGCGCAATGTCTTCAAACAGCAGCATCGCCAGAGCTGCGCGTCCGACGGGGCCTTGTGTGCCTGAAATCGGCAGGACGAGGGCAGTGGACGATAGTGCCAGAGCAAGGCCAAGGCCAAAAGCTCCGCTTATCGGCAGGCCTGAAACCATCAGCACCCCTGCAAGCAGAAATGCAGATACTCCCAGTTCCATCGCACCAAGACCGAATACCAATCGGCGCATGTCCCACAGGCGGTTAAACGACAGTTCAAGCCCGATTTCGAACAGCAGCAGGATGATTCCGAACTCAGCAAACGGGGTGATTGCGGCCGGATCAGTTATCGTGATGTGATAAAGCCACGGGTATTGGGTGACTAGCGAACCAAGCCCGAATGGGCCGACCGCAAGGCCAACGAGGATGAATCCGATAATCGGGGTGATGCGCAGCCGGGCAAATGCCGGGATAACGATCCCGGCGGCACCTAGCACCACCAAGACATCGGAGAGTGCAGTTGTCGGTTCGAGATTTCCAGCCATGTCTGCAGGTTAGGGAATTGGGACTCAAGTGTCACGGCTTAACGAAAAAGGCCCCGGCGTTAACCGGGGCCTTTTGCATTTTTACCGCAGAACGGTTGTGAGGGTTAGATACCCTTCGACATTTCCGTTTCGAGGTTTTCGACGATAGCTTCGAAGAACTTCTCGGTTGTCATCCAAGCCTGGCTTGGGCCGATGAGCAGCGCGAGATCCTTGGTCATCTTGCCGCTTTCAACGGTTTCGATGCACACACGCTCAAGCGTTTCGGCAAACTTCACCACTTCAGGTGTTTCGTCGAAGCGGCCACGATAGATCAAGCCCCGCGTCCATGCGAAGATCGAAGCAATCGGGTTGGTTGAGGTCTGCTTGCCCTGCTGGTGCTGGCGGTAGTGACGTGTGACCGTGCCGTGTGCGGCTTCGGCTTCCACAGTCTTGCCATCTGGCGTCATCAGAACCGACGTCATCAGGCCGAGCGAGCCGAAGCCCTGTGCCACGGTGTCTGACTGAACGTCACCGTCATAGTTCTTGCAAGCCCAGACGAACTTGCCCGACCACTTGAGCGCCGAGGCGACCATGTCATCGATCAGGCGGTGTTCGTAAACAATGCCAGCTGCTGCGAACTTTTCCTTGAAGCCTTCGTTGTCGAACACTTCCTGGAACAAGTCCTTGAAGCGACCGTCATACGCCTTGAGGATGGTGTTCTTGGTCGACAAGTACACCGGCCAACCAAGGTTGAGGCCGTAGTTCAGGCTGGCGCGCGCGAAATCACGGATCGAATCGTCAAGGTTGTACATCGCCATGGCAACGCCGGCAGATGGGTACTTGAACACTTCGCGGTCAATCACTTCGCCGTTGTCGCCTTCCCAAACCAGGCGCAACTTGCCGGGGCCGGGGACGAGGAAATCGGTTGCGCGGTACTGGTCACCAAAGGCGTGACGGCCGACCACGATAGGGTCGGTCCAGCCTGGTACAAGGCGGGGCACGTTCTGGATGACGATTGGTTCGCGGAACACAACGCCGCCAAGAATGTTGCGGATCGTGCCGTTGGGCGATTTCCACATCGACTTGAGGTTGAATTCTTCAACGCGCTGTTCGTCTGGCGTGATCGTGGCGCATTTTACGCCAACGCCGTACTGCTTGATCGCGTTCGCAGAATCGATCGTGATTTGGTCGTTGGTCTCGTCGCGCTTTTCGACCGAAAGGTCGTAATACTTGAGATCAATATCGAGGTAGGGAAGGATCAGGCGTTCGCGGATCCATTCCCAGATGATCCGGGTCATTTCGTCGCCGTCGATTTCGACGACCGGGTTCTTCACCTTGATCTTCGCCATGTCTGTCCTGTCTTTTCAGCTGGGGAGAAAATTTGACTTTCCCTTAGCAGAGAGGCGCGCGGGCGCAAGGCGGGCCGCTGATATCGGTGATTTTTGGAATGGCCTTTGTTCTGCGCTCTGGACAGCACTGTGTGTTTCAAGGCAAGGTATTAATCGAGCAATTAAATTTGAGCGAATTCCCGTGGGAGTGCATGCGATGAGTGATGCTGAAGTTCTGACCGAAGTCGTTGGAAATGTTCTGATTGTTACGATCAACCGACCTGCCGCCAAGAACGCGGTGAACCGGGCTGTGGCAGAAGGCGTGGCTGCCGCGATGGAGCGCCTTGATGCTGAGAACGACCTGCGTTGCGCGGTCCTTACCGGAGCAGGCGGCACGTTTTGTGCTGGCATGGATCTCAAAGCTTTTCTTCGCGGCGAAATGCCTTCGGTGCCGGGACGTGGTTTTGGCGGGCTTGCTGAACAATCGCCCAAAAAGCCGATTGTCGCAGCCGTCGATGGTTACGCGCTGGCAGGCGGCATGGAATTGGCGTTGGCCTGTGATCTGATCGTGGCCAGCGCCTCGTCAATGTTTGGGATTCCTGAAGCCAAGCGTGGTCTGGCGGCTGCGGGTGGAGGGTTGATCCGCTTGCCGCGCCAGATTCCACCGCGCATTGCCATGGAACTTGCGCTGACGGGTGATTTCATCACGGCGCAGCGGGCCTACGAGATCGGGTTCATCAACCAGATCACTGACGGACCATCACTGGAGGGTGCCAAAGCACTGGCTGCCAAGATCGCAGAAAACGGCCCGCTGGCGCTGATGGCGTCAAAAGCGATCATTCGCGAATCGCATGAATGGAGCGAAGCGGAGATGTGGCAGAAGCAATCCGCCTACACGATGCCGGTGCTGACATCGCAGGATGCGCGTGAAGGATCGGCGGCCTTTGCCGAAAAACGCAAGCCGAACTGGCAGGGCATGTAACTGCAAAAGCGGGGCGGCGGTTTGGCCGTCCTTGCTGATGTGCGGTTCGTCGGCAATAAAAAACCCCGCCAAGGCGGGGTTTTTTATGTGATGGTGGGCGTAGCAAGGATTGAACTTGCGACCCCTACGATGTCAACATAGTGCTCTACCACTGAGCTATACGCCCGCACCATCATGCGTCCTAAGCGGCGGTCCGGTTGCCCGTAACGTCGTTGGGAAGCGGCCCATTAGCCCCGGCATTTGGCCAAGGCAAGGGGGTAATTGCACAACCCGGACTTGCCTGCCCCGGCAAAGCGGACGGGCCTGCCCGATCAGGGGTGTTGCGTGCCCATCACCGGCGCATCTTCAAACACACGCTGCACTTCAAGCACGAGGTCTTTGAGGTGGAACGGCTTGGACAAGACGCGGGCCTGTGGCGCTTCGCGATTCGCCTTGAGCGTCACCGCAGCAAATCCGGTGATAAACATGACTTTGGTGGTAGGACTGATGTCTGCGCAACGCTGCGCCAATTCAATCCCGTCCATTTCGGGCATGACGATGTCCGAGAGCAAAAGGTCGAAATGTTCGCGTTCGAGCAAGGGGATCGCGGCAGTGCCACGGTCAACAGCCGTCACGGAAAAGCCTGCGTTTTCCAAGGCGCGGGAGAGGTATGTGCGCATCGCCTCTTCATCTTCGGCGAGCAAAATCCGGATCATGGCTAACCCTTGCTTGTTAGTGCGGTTCAAATTGCAGCGGTGGTGCGCTGCGTGTCTGGCACGGTATAAACGCGATCCGGTTAACATTCTGCCGACAAGCCTATCGGACGTTATTTTGACTTCATGACGAATCGGTTGCACGAGTTGAACATGCAAGAGTCTGGCAAGCAAGCAGGAGATTCGATGCTCGTGCACGGAGGCACCGTGCCCGGCAACACCGGTGTACCCGCTTACGCATTGAAAGTGTGCGATCCTTCGCCGATCCCCGTGGTCATTGCAGTGCCCCATGCTGGCCGGGCCTATCCAAAGTCCTTGCTTGAACGGATGCGGCACCCTGATTTCGCTGCGCCTCGGCTGGAAGATCGTTATGCCGACCTGCTGGGCGAGGCAGTCTCGCGTGAAACTGGTGCCGCTCTGCTGGTGGCCCATGCGCCACGCGCGATGCTGGACCTCAACCGGTCGTGCGACGACGTCGACTGGGAGATGCTGGGGGGCGTGCCCGCAGACGCATCGACACTAGCGGGTACTTTCAGCCGCCGCGCGCGCAGTGGTTTGGGATTGGTTCCGCGTCGCCTGCCGGGCCTCGGCGAATTGTGGAAGCGGCGGTTGGAACATGCGGAACTGCAAGAGCGAATTCACGCCATTCATCAACCCTATCACACCGCCTTGGAATCGACGCTTGAACTGATTCGTGATCGCTGGGGGGCTGCACTGTTGATTGATCTCCATTCCATGCCACCGCTAGCCGCGCGATCAGCAGGAGAACCCGCACCGGAGTTTGTGGTGGGAGACCGATTCGGCTCGTCGTGCGACGGCGGAATCATTGGATCGGCATTTGCAGTTCTCGCGCAGTCTGCGCGCCGGGCTTCGCACAATCGGCCTTATGCCGGGGGGTATGTGCTCGAACGCCATGCAAAGCGGCATGAAGGGGTGCATTGCCTCCAGCTTGAAATTGATCGCACGTGTTATCTTGATTCACGCCAAGCCGAACCAGGACCGGGTTTCGACGCTACGGTAGACTTGCTGATCGGACTGGTGCGGAGGCTGGCTTTGGATGTTGCAGAGCTTGGCCGAACCAGTGATCGCGGCCGTTGGCGTGCCGCAGCCGAGTAGGGCTCGGTTGTACCCCAAAGACGACCGGCAAGAAAAAACCACCTGGAGTAAAACTCCAGGTGGCCAAGGTTCAGGGAGGAGGTGCACCGAGGTGCACCCGTTACGCTGGGCCATGAGGGGAGCCGCAACGCAACAAGACTCAAATAGGGTAGCCCGGTTGCCGCTGCAAGTAGATTCGAGGGAAATTTGTCACACTCAATAGAAAAAGGCGACGAACCGTTGGGTTCATCGCCTTTTTTGTTGACTTGTGTCTTGAATGTTTCGGTTTCAAGTCATTTGAGGGAACGTCACTCGGCTGGCACGGCAACCGCAGGGATTGGGCCCTTGCCGAGTTGTACTTGCGCACCAAACACTTGGCTGATCAGTTCAAGCGAGAAGAGATGAGCGTAAAGCAGCGGCAGAAGCCCGCTTTGCGCCCAGCCACGCAGCACGTCGCCGCGCGTCTCGCGCAGTTTGTCCTGATTAACCATCTGGAAGCCACGGTAGATAAAGGGCTGGTCGTTGCCCTGCTGTTGAATGGCCACTTCGCCTTCCATCAGCAAATCGTGCTTCTTCAGTTCATCGATGAACGCTTGAGTGCGCTGGCCTGCTTGTTCGAATTGCTCGCAGAAGCCGAGAGCGGCCTTGGTTGCTTCAGATGGCTGGCCATCAGCGAACAAGTCCTGACCTTCGTCTGCCGAATCACCAATCAGGCCTGACGTTGGGTCAAAGCACAGCGAAAGTTCTTCGCTGCTGGGGTTCAGCTTGGCCAGAAGGAATGGGTAGCGGCGCACATACGCCGGGATGTAGATCGGCTGGGTGACCTTGCCGTCTTCGTCCACAAAGACATTCACGCCTTCATTCAGACCCATCAGCGCCAGTGGCACGGGGTTATCGCCCGATGCAAAAATGATCGGATAATGACGCGCAGCCTGCGGAAATTCCTCAGCCGTCAATGGGATAGCGTGCTGGCCGATGAGCCATGGCGCGGCATCCGCATTCTTGGCCTTCCACGTGGCGTGGTCACGGCTGTTGAGCGGCGTAAGGTCGTTATAGAACATCGGCAGGTTCGCTTGCGGCGCGCTGGCCATTTGGCATCACTCCAAATCGATAAGGTTACGCACGGCAAGCCGCGGTTCCCGCAGGAAAGGGGCCTCTTAATAGCTGGCTGGAAGCCGCGCAAGCCGCGTTACACAAGCTTTCCCGGGTTCAGTAGTCCTTGCGGGTCAAGTGCCTGTTTGATCTTGCGCATCATGGCCAGGACGACAGGGTCGCCAAGCCGCGCAAGTTCATCGCGCTTAAGCCGCCCGATGCCGTGTTCGGCTGAGATGGAACCACCCCATTGTGTCACCATATCATGGACTTGGGCGCTGATCATTTTGCCGTCGCTCCCTTCCCAAGCCACGCGGTCGCTTCCCGGTGGTGCGATGACGTGGAAGTGGACGTTGCCATCGCCCAAATGACCGAAGCATACCGCGCGCGTGCCCGGCCACTCTGCTTCAAGTTGCGGAACGGCAGCTTCAACAAAGGCGGGCATTCGTTCGACCGGAACCGAGATGTCGTGCTGCATCGCCGGGCCAAGGGCGCGTTCTGCCGGAGCAATGGTCTCGCGGATAAGCCACAGACGCTCGGCCTGATCCTCGCTTGCGGCAATTGTGGCGTCGGCGATAAGCCCGCGTTCAAACGCAGTGGTCAGCAGACTTTCCGCGATTTCAGGCAGGCTGGTTGCCGTGGCAGGATCGCCCGCGACCAATTCGATCAGTACGTGCCATGGATGCTGCCCGGAAAGGGGTGGGCGAGCATCTGACAAGTACACCATCACCACGTCCAGACTGTGCTGCGGCAAAACTTCAAAGCCCTCAAGCAGATCGCCCGCAACTTCTTGCGCCAGAAGCAGCAAGGCCCGCGCATCATGCAACGATGCGGTCCCAGCCCACATGACCGTGCGTCCGGCGATTGCCGGCTCAAGACGCAGCGTTGCCGCTGTTACGATGCCCAAAGTGCCCTCTGAGCCGATCAGCACTTGCTTCAAATCAAAGCCGCGATTGTCCTTTTTGAGCGGCACGAGCTGGTTGAAAACAGATCCATCGGCGAGCACACCTTCAACCCCAAGAACCAGCGCCCGCATTGAGCCGTGCCGGAGCACTTGGGTTCCGCCTGCGTTGGTGGAAATCAGCCCGCCGATGGTGGCCGATCCCTTGCCGCCCAACGACAGAGGAAAGCGCAATCCGTGGTCCTCGGCGGCCTCGTGCAGCACTTGCAGGATGACGCCTGCCTCAACCGATGCCGTTCTGGCTTCAGGGTCTATTGCGGTGATCCGGTTCATCCGGCGCAAGGACAGGATCAGCTCGTCCCCGCCATCAAACGGCGTGGCGCCGCCCGACATGCCGCTGTTGCCGCCTTGCGGAACGATAGGGATGCCATGCTGGGCGCACAGTGAAACCAGCGCGGCAACTTCGCCTGTGCTGGCAGGGGACGCCAGCGCCAAGGCCTTGCCCGTGTAGCGGCCGCGCCAATCAGTAAGCCACGGCGCGATGTCGTCCGGGCTGGTGGTCAGGCCCTTTGGTCCCAACAGTCGGGCTGCTTCATCAAGGAATGTGTTCGTCATGCTCTTTCCGGCTATGCACCCCATGCATTCAGGGCAATTCATTTTTCAGTCGTGTTGGGTTAAGCCAAGGTTCAAGGCTTCGGTCTAGGGGTAAAAAGGGGCGCAGCAAGCCGGTCAAGGTTGCTATCCTGCGGACAGGTTTTGAAAAGAGTAATCATTCCAGATATGCTGACTATTGCCCACTTCCTTGCCCCATGGGCGCTGCTGCTTCCGGCGGCCACGGTGGACATGACGTCGAGCAATGCGCCCGTGCTTGCGGAAGATATCGATAGACAGTGGCAGGCTGCCAGCGTGCCAGCGGGTGCGCCGATGATTGACACTGCGATGCAGCCCGGTGCCTTTACCGATTTCATAATCGATGGGCTTAATGACGATTCGTGGAATCAGGTGCGGATCGAACAGCGCATGATCATACGCATTGCACCGCGTCTGCCCGGGCAATTCATTGCTCTGCCATCGCGACCGCCGCTGCAACCGCGATTTACAGAACGCAAAACCGCCAAGTGCTTGCCCATCACCAGCATTGCAGGGGTTCAGTCCGAATCGCCTGACAGGCTTGTGCTGATTATGCGAAATCGCAGACTGATCGGCGCAAGCCTCGACAAGTCCTGCCGCGCCCGCGATTTCTACTCAGGCTTCTATGTGGAGCAAAACGCTGACGGACAGCTGTGTGCAGGGCGTGATATCATCCATTCGCGAGCCGGCGCCAATTGCGCCGTTACCAAACTGCGCGAACTCGTGCCGGATGATGATTAGAGCACCGAACCCGTCTTTTAGCGACCATGGGGAATCGTTGACTTTTCGCCACAAATCGGCATAGCGCGCGGACAACGTTGGCGCGTCCCAAGCGGGCCGCAGTCCAACTGGCGCGCAAAAATGTGCGCCGCCTCTTGTTTTCGGAACATTGCCTGCATGAAGTTTGCCGACCTCGGCCTCTCGGATGAATTGCTCAAGTCGGTCCTTGAGGCTGGCTATGATGAGCCCACCCCGATTCAAGCGCAGGCGATCCCATCGGTCCTGATGATGCGTGACATCATCGGCATTGCCCAGACCGGCACCGGCAAGACGGCAGGCTTTGTTCTGCCGATGATCGACATTTTGGCGCATGGCCGCCGCCGCGCGCTGATGCCGCGGTCGTTGATCCTTGAGCCGACCCGCGAGCTGGCCGCGCAAGTTGCGGAAAACTTTGAAAAGTACGGCAAAAATCACGATTTGAAGATGGCGCTGCTGATTGGTGGCGTGCAGATGGGCGATCAGATCAAGGCGCTGCAAGATGGCGTTGACGTGCTGATCGCCACGCCGGGTCGTTTGATGGACTTGTTTGAGCGCGGCAAGATTCTGCTTACCGGCTGCGATCTGCTGGTGATCGACGAAGCTGACCGCATGCTCGACATGGGCTTCATCCCCGATATCGAAACGATCTGCACCAAGCTTCCGGCCCAGCGCCAGACGCTGCTATTCTCAGCCACGATGCCGCCGCCGATCAAGAAGTTGGCCGACAAGTTCCTGTCGAACCCTAAGATGATCGAAGTGGCGCGTCCTGCCAGTACCAACACCAGCATTGTTCAGCACAAAGTCCGCTGCACTTCGCGCAACAAGCGGGACGTGCTGCGTCATCTGCTGCGCACCGATAATGTGACCACTGCCATCATCTTTGCCAACCGCAAAACCACAGTGCGCGAATTGGCCAAGTCTTTGCAAAGCCATGGCTTTGCTGCTGGCGAAATCCATGGTGACATGGACCAGAACGCCCGCAACGCCGAACTGCAAAAATTCAAGGACGGCGGGATCAGCATCCTTTGCGCTTCTGACGTCGCCGCTCGCGGACTTGACGTGAAGGGCGTGAGCCACGTGTTCAACTTCGACACGCCGTGGCATCCGGATGATTACGTTCACCGCATTGGCCGCACTGGTCGTGGTGGCGCAACGGGCCGCGCGTTCACGCTGGTGGCCGACGACGATCTCGAAGCCATCGATAACGTCGAAAAGCTGCAAGGCACCAAGATCCCAGAGTTCAAGATCGAACTGGGTGGCAAAGCCGAAGCAAAGCCACGTGCTGAACGCGAACCACGCGATGATGGCGCCGAGCCCAAGCGCGAACCGCGCGGTCGTGGCGGACGGACCAAGCGTCCAGAACGTGCTGCAGTGGTTGAAGCCGAGGCGGTTGAAGCACCGGCAGTGGAAGAACGCACAGCGCGCGAAGAGCCGCCTGTGCGTGAAAAGCGCCCTGCGCGCGAACCACGCAAAAGCCCGACTGAGCCACGGGTTGCTGAACCAAGCCGGGCGCTACGTTCGGAACCTACACCGCGCCGCGAGGGCAATGATGCGCCCACGCAAGCAGGCGATTGGAACGGACCCGTTCCGGGCTTTCTGAATGTTTCGGCGCTTTAGAACTAGCGCCCTCCCAACTTTTCTCATTATGTAACAAAGTGATCAGATCTCCATATCTGGATCGTGTTGTGTTGTGATTCGGGGGAATTCGTGAGGCGCTTTTTCAAAGGTTCGCTGGCTGTATTGCAAATTTCATTCATTTTAGCTGGTTTGGCCGGTTGTGGCGGAGAAAGCGCTTCGCCCGCTCCGGCCCCTACATTGGCACCTACGCCGACGCCTTCACCTACCCCTACCCCGACACCTACCCCCACTCCTACACCTGAACCCACAGTGGGGCCCGCTTTCCCGGCATCCGTGGCGGAGACCTTTAATGCAGGTAGATCGGATGTAACCTACACAGGTCAGTTTGGAGATGGTTTATCAGTTCCAAGTACTGCGCGCCTTACATCAGCATTCACAACAGACTTTGATGGTTGGCTAACAGTTGCCATTGATCCAGTGAACAACACAATTTCACTGCGCGATTCTAATCTAAGCCCTGCTCTAAGCGCTGCGTTTGCTGCCTCAGATCGGGTTTCAACATCGGGATATGAACATCTGTTCGTGAAATCTGGCGCACAGGCGAGTGACTCATTGCTACTTTTTGGGAATGCGATCCTGCCTGCTCCTGCTGCTGCCGCACCAATTAGCCTGCAATACGTGAGTTTTTTGCGTTGGAGTCATACCGATATTGCAACCGGTATCACGAGAGTTTTGCACGCTGTATTTGGAAGGCAAACTCCGGCTAACAAAATGCCCATTTCTGGCACTTCGACCTATCTTACCAGGCTTGAGGCCGAAGATTATCACTTCGGAGTGGGGGTAATCGCCAAGTACAATGTATCTGGTAGCGGAAGCTTTTCGGCAGATTTTACGGCGCAGCGCGTTTCTACGGAAACCAATCGCGGATCCAGTGTACCCACGTTTTCCGGCACTACGCCCCTTGAGTCAGCGCGCCGGCAACGCTTTGCTGGTAATTTTACCAGCACAAGCCCAAATTTCCGCGGAGGCAGTTATTCCGGAGCCTTCTTTGGACCAGCAGCGGATGAGTTCGGTTATGGGTTTTTCACTCAGGAAGACAACATAGACCCGTATGCTGGTGCCTCAATTGGTTCGTCAGACAAATGGTTGGCCGGAGTGCTTTTCGGTAAGAAGAACTGACCGAGCAGTCGCGTTCCATTTGGATTATGCGGTTGCCAGCTTGACGAAGCTGTCGATCACGCGCTTGCGCCCGCCAGTTTCGAAGTCGATTTCCAGCTTGTTGCCTTCTTGCGCGGCGACGGTGCCGTAGCCGAACTTTTCGTGAAACACACGCACGCCCACGGCCACATCGCTGCGCGGTTTGGCGGCAAAGCTGGCGGCGCTGCGGGTGGCTTCGGGGATGCGGCGCGGGTTGGCGTCAAAGGTTTGCGCGGCGGCGCGCTGCCAACCAGGACCGCGCGACATCCCGCGTGAGGGCTGGGCCTGCGCCAAGTGCGCGAATGGATCGTCGCGCTCGCTCCAATTCGCGCGCCACATTGATGCACCGCCGGATAGCGTGGTTTCTTCGTCGACATGTTCGGCTGGCAATTCGGCGATGAAACGCGACGGGATGGAACTGGTCCACTGCCCATAAATGCGGCGATTGGCAGCGTGGAGGATGGTGCAGCGTTTACGGGCACGGGTGATCGCCACATAGGCAAGGCGGCGCTCTTCCTCTAGTGACGCAAGCCCCCCTTCGTCGAGCGATCGCTGCGAAGGAAACACGCCTTCTTCCCAGCCGGGCAGGAACAGGTTCTCGAATTCCAAGCCCTTGGCAGCGTGGATGGTCATGATCGTGACCTTCTCTGTGTCCGATGCGGCCTCGTTATCCATCACAAGACTGACGTGTTCCAGAAAATCGCCCAGCGTTTCATACTCTTCCATCGCGCGGGCGAGTTCGGAAAGATTTTCGAGGCGACCTGTCGCTTCGGCAGTCTTCTCTGCTTGCAGCGCATCGGTGTAGCCGCTTTCGTCCAGGATCGTACGGACCAGTTCTGCGGGCACCAGCGACTTTGCCGAATCGCGCCAATTGGCGAAGTTGCGCATCAACCCAGCCAAAGTACCCCGCGCGCGCGCGGGCAGTTCGTCTGTATCGAGAATCTCGGCAGCGGCGGCCGATAACGGCACAGAGTGCGCGCGGGCGTGGCGGTGCAGCTTTTCCAGCGTCTTGTCACCAAGGCCGCGCTTGGGGGTATTGTAGATGCGTTCGAATGCGAGATCGTCCTGAGGGCTGGCGACTACCCGCAGATAGGCCAACGCATCGCGGATCTCGGCCCGCTCATAGAAGCGAAAGCCGCCGACGATCCGGTAGCCAAGGCCGATCTGGATGAAGCGGTCTTCGAATTCGCGCGTTTGAAACTGCGCGCGCACAAGGATGGCGACACGATCAAGCGGCGCACCTTCGCGCTCCAACCGTTCGATTTCCTCGCCCACCCGGCGCGCTTCTTCTGGTCCGTCCCACACGCCAATCGCGCGCACTTTGTCGCCGCCATCGGCTTCGGTCCACAATGTCTTGCCAAGGCGTTCGGAATTCTCGGCAATCAGGCCCGATGCCGCGCCAAGGATGTGCGGTGTGGAACGATAATTCTGCTCAAGCTTAATGACTTTTGCGCCCGGAAAATCCTTTTCAAAGCGCAGGATATTAGCCACTTCCGCCCCGCGCCACGAATAGATCGACTGGTCATCATCACCTACCACGCAGATGTTTTTGCGATTCTGCGCAAGCAGGCGCAGCCACAGATACTGCACCGCGTTGGTATCCTGATATTCGTCGACCATCACGTATTTGAAACGCTGTTGCCAGCTTTCCAGAATGTCGCGCTCACGCCGAAAGATGTTGAGCATGTGCAGCGTCAGGTCGCCAAAATCACAGGCGTTCAGATCTTTCAGGCGGTTCTGATAGAGCGCGTAAAAGCGTTGGCCCTTGCCGTTGGCATAAGCCTCGTTTTCCAGCGCATCGAGGTCCGCCGGGTTCAGGCCACGGTTCTTCCACTTGTCGATAAGCCCGGCGAGTTGTTTGGTGGGCCAGCGTTTGTCATCCACACCCTCGGCCTGAATCAATTGCTTGAGCAGGCGTAATTGGTCGTCAGTATCGATGATCGTGAAGTTCGATTGCAGGCCCACCAGTTCGGCGTGGCGGCGCAACATCTTGGCGGCGATGGAATGGAATGTGCCCAGCCACGGCATTCCCTCAACCGCAGGTCCGATCAGCGCGCCCACACGCTCGCGCATTTCGCGCGCGGCCTTGTTGGTGAAAGTGACGCACAGGATTTCGCTCGGCCACGCCAATCGTTGGCGCAGCAGATTGGCGAGCCGAGCGGTGAGCGCGGCGGTCTTGCCCGTGCCAGCACCGGCCAGCATCAGCACCGGGCCTTCCGTGGTAGTCACAGCCTCGCGCTGCGGCGGGTTTAGGCCATCAAGCCACGTTTGATCAGGGGAGGGGTTCGTCAGGGTATGGGAAGGCATAGGTGAACAGATAGGGACCAAATGCGCTGGCGGCAATCATCTTCCCACGCATACCTCCGCTTCAGTTCGTCGCATTGAGTACCGCATGCCATCGCAGAGCCGGGAACCGTAATCCTCAATGCGGGCTTCGATGGTCAACTGAATGGATGAATATAGGAGAGTCTCTATGCGCCGCTTCTTTACCGCCAGTGCCCTCGCGCTGATCATTTCTGCATCGCCTGCCGCACTGATTGCCCAAACAATGCCGCAAACGACTTCGACAATGCCAGACGCCACATCGCCTACTGGCACGCAAGAAATGGAAACGACTGCGCCCGCGCCAGCCCCATCTGCATTGGCATCGCCATTTTCGCCAGGGCCTGCGGAAATGAGCAAGATGGACACTTGGCCTGCAGAACAGAAAGCCAAGTACAAGGCATGGCCATCAAGCTATCAGGAATACTTCTGGACGCTGGATGCTGATCAGCAAAAGGGCTGGTGGGCGCTGACAGATGAGCAAAAATCGCAGATTTATGCGATGTCTCCAGAACAGCGCACCCAAGTTTGGCCAACCATCGTCGGCCAAGTAAATGGGCAAAGTGCGTCGGCAGCTGGTGCAATGCCAGCCACCCCGGCCGCCCCAGCGCAGCCGGAGGCCGGAATGGCTTCGAACATGGACAAACCAGCAGCCTCTACTGGCAACATGGCATCGCCACCGGCACAGGCCATGAACAAGACTTATCCCGTTTGCAGCAGGACGGTGACCGATAGCTGCCGCAATCGTGGCGGCGTATAACGCGCATTAAAATACCCTCAAGGGTCGCGAGGGCGTCGGGCATCCGGCGCCCTTTGCGCGTCGTGGCCAAATGCACATTGCTTGACCATTGCGCGCGAAGGCTGAAAGAACCGCGCCGCGACATGTGGGGGAGAGCGCGCCAATGAATCCGATTCGCCAACATGGCCGCGTGCTCACCGCCAGTCTCGTTGGGACAGCCGTCGAGTTCTATGATTTTTACATTTACGCCACAGCTGCTGCGCTGGTCATCGGACCGCTGTTTTTCCCCACGACCTCTGATACTGCGCAAACTTTGCTGGCGTTCATGACCTTTGGTCTTGCGTTCTTTGCACGGCCTGTGGGCGCGGTTGTGTTCGGGCATTTCGGTGATCGCATCGGACGCAAATCAACGCTGGTTGCGTCGCTTCTGCTAATGGGCACCTCAACGCTGCTGATCGCATTTCTGCCGACGTATGCGATGGCAGGGTGGATCGCGCCTGCGCTGCTGTGCCTCCTGCGCTTTGGACAAGGCTTCGGCCTTGGCGGAGAGTGGGGCGGAGCAGCATTGCTGGCAGTCGAAAACGCACCCAAGGGCTGGGAGGCACGGTTCGGCAGTGCGCCGCAACTGGGTGCCCCCGTGGGGTTCTTTTTTGCCAACGGGCTGTTCCTGCTGCTCGGCCTTGGCCTTTCCGATGAAGCTTTCGCAAGCTGGGGCTGGCGTGTGCCGTTTCTGGCCAGCGCAGTGCTGGTCGGCGTGGGCCTGTGGGTGCGGCTGAAGATCGGCGAGACGCCCTCATTCAAGGCAGAGATGGAAAAGGCACCCCCACCAAACGTCCCGATCACGCGGTTGCTACGCGATCATACCCCTGCCGTACTGGCCGGAATCGCCGGCGTTGTGGCGTGCTTTGCCATCTTCTACCTTGCCACGACGTTCGCGCTCTCGTTTGCCACGACCAAGCTCGGCTATGCCAAGCAAGAATTTCTGGCGGTGCAACTGGGAGCTAACGTCTTCTTTGCATTGGGTATTCTGATTGCAGGCTATTGGGCCGACAAGTCCTCGGTTCAACGTGTGCTCGGCACAGGCGCAGTTTTAACTGCAGTCATCGGCTTGGTCTTTGGCACAGGGCTTGGTTCAGGCTCGCTGCCGATTGTCTTCGCAACGCTTGCCGGATCGCTGTTCGTGATGGGCCTTGTTTACGGACCGCTGGGCGCTTGGCTGCCTACGCTGTTTCCCGTGTCAGTGCGCTACACTGGTATTTCATTGGCGTTCAATATTGGCGGAATTATCGGCGGCGCATTGGCACCTTTCGCAGCAGCATGGGCTGCGTCGGCGGGCGGAACGGCCTATGCAGGCCTGTTCCTGACGCTGGCGGGCGCAATGACGATCGCGGGCGTGACGTTCGCGCCAAAGCTCAAAGTGTAACGCTCCCCTCCTTAGGGGAGGAAGCTACGTGCTACTCTACCCCTTCATCCGCATCAGCGTGATCAGTGCTTTGCCAACCTTGCGGTCAGCGTCAATCTCACAAATGCGCACATCGGGCACTTCCTTCAGACCGGTTTCAAGGCTGATCCACGTGCCTTCACCGATCCAGCCAAGCCGTGCCAGCTTTTCGATAGCGACCACGCCCGCGCCGGTACCGTAAGGCGGGTCGAGCATCACCAGATCCAGCGGCTGCTTGGTGGGGCCAAGCGAGAGCACCGAAGATGCGCGGACATCGCATTGCGGGGCGCAGCGCAGCGCGGCGATATTGGCGCGGATGGCGCGCACGGCGGCGGCGTCTTGCTCAACGAACATGGCCGTAGCCGCGCCGCGTGACAGGGCTTCAAGACCCAGCGCGCCTGAACCAGCGAACAAATCGGCCACGGCAAGCCCTTCAAAGCTGCCAAGGCGGCTGGCGAGCATCGAGAACAGCGTCTCGCGCGTGCGGTCAGCAGTGGGGCGCGTAGTGTCACCTTCGGGGGCGCGGACCGGACGTCCGCGCCATTCACCTGCGATAATCCTCATTTTGCCTTCAACGTCTTTCGGAAGTTTTCGACCATGACTTGCGGAATTTCCACGGCGCTGCCGCGTTGCAAGTCAGCCAGTTCGAACGGGCCATATTTGGTGCGCAACAAGCGCGAAACTTCAAGGCCAAGGTGTTCGAGCACGCGGCGGATTTCGCGGTTCTTGCCCTCGGTCAGGGTCATCTCGATCCACTTGTTGCGGCCAGCACTGCGTTCGAGATTGGCGTTGATCGGACCATAGCGGACACCTTCGATCTCAATGCCCTCGATCAGTTCTTCCAGCTTGGTCTGGGAAATTTCACCAAAAGTGCGGGCGCGATAGGTGCGCGGGATGCCGGATGAGGGCAATTCCATTGCGCGCTTCAATTCGCCATCGTTGGTCATCAACAACAGCCCCTCGGTGTTCACGTCCAAACGGCCAACCGGCATCACGCGCGGCGCGTTTTCGGGCATAGCGTTGCGCAACGCGGTGTAAATCGTCGGGCGACCAGTAGGATCGCGCTCTGCGGTTATCAGGCCTGCGGGCTTGTGGAAGCGGAACAAGCGCGGCGCGGCAATCGGCCCCACCATTTTGCCGTCCACCGACACACCGCGCAAGCTGGTGAGCAGTGTAGCGGGCGTAGTCACCACCTCATCGCCAATCTTGACGCGGCCATCTTCGATCATCCGCTCAACCTCGCGGCGGCTGGCAATACCGGCGCGGGCAAGTAGCTTGGCGATGCGATCGCCCTCGCGTTCGGTGCCGTCTTCGGCCAGCGCGCGCTTGGCGGCAACCACTGGTTGCGACGTGCGCGGCGCGCCGCTGCGCATGGAGAACGGCTTTTTTTCAGGTGTAGTGGTACGGGGGCTAAACCGCTTGGGGCGGTCGCCGCCGTTTCTCGGGGGAAAAGTCATGCGCGCCCCTTACGCGAGATTGCGCAATCCGTCACCCCTGCGTCATCACCTCTGGCGCAGCGCGATTTGGGCGCTAGTCTGTCCCGCAACAACTCGTAGGAGCATTCGCGTCGATGAACGCAGGAAACCCGGCCAGCCAGCGTGGCCTGTGGCAATCGGTGCAGCCCTATCTTGAGAAGGAATCGCTCGCCGCGTTCTTCCTCGGCATGTCGTCGGGCTTTCCTTACGCGATGATCGGAGCGACGCTGACGACACGATTGGCGCAAGACGGGATCGACAAGAAAAC
>CAMTWP010000012.1:0-267634 GCA_947085475.1 uncultured Novosphingobium sp.
TCGGTCGTGGTGAAGCGCGAAATCGATGGCGGTCTGCAAACCGTCAAGCTGGTGCTACCCGCCGTGGTCACCACCGACCTTCGCCTGAACGAGCCGCGCTATGCTTCGCTGCCTAACATCATGAAGGCCAAGTCCAAGCCGCTCGCTAACAAGACGCCCGCCGATTACGGCGTCGACACCGCCGCGCGCCTCAAGACGCTCAAGGTTGTCGAACCCGCCGTGCGCAGCGCAGGCATCAAGGTGGCCGATGTTGACGCACTGGTCGCCAAGCTCAAGGAAATGGGAGTAGCCTGATGTCCAAGGTTCTCGTTCTGGTTGAACACGATAACGCCAGTGTCAAAGACGCAACGCTGGCCGCAATCACCGCTGCTGGCCAGCTTGGCGAAGTGACGGCCCTTGTCGCAGGCGCAGGTTGCGATGGCGCGGCCCAAGCCGCTGCGCAAATCGCAGGCGTTGCCAAAGTGCTCAAGGCCGATGACGCCGCGCTCGCCAATGCGCTGGCAGAAAACGTCGCGCCGCTCGTCGCGGGCCTGATGGCCGGTTACGATGCGTTTGTCGTGCCTGCCACCACCACCGGCAAGAACGTCGCGCCGCGCGTTGCTGCGCTGCTCGATGTGATGCAGGTATCTGATATTCTGTCGGTCGAAGGTCCCAAGACCTTCACCCGTCCGATCTATGCCGGCAACGCCATCGCCACGGTCGAAAGCAGCGACGCCAAGCTGGTGATCACCGTGCGCGGCACCGCCTTTGCCAAGGCCGACGCCACCGGCGGCAGCGCCTCGGTTGAAGCCATTGCCGCAACACCCGACAGCGGCCTGTCCACTTTCGTCAGCGCGGAAATCGCCAAGAGCGAACGCCCCGAACTGACCAGTGCCAAGATCATCGTATCGGGCGGCCGCGCGTTGAAAGACGCCGCGACCTTCGAAGCGATCATCACGCCGCTGGCCGACAAGCTGAACGCCGGCATCGGCGCAAGCCGCGCTGCGGTTGACGCCGGCTACGTGCCCAACGATTACCAAGTCGGCCAGACCGGCAAGATCGTGGCGCCCGAAGTCTACATCGCGGTCGGCATCTCTGGCGCTATTCAGCACCTTGCGGGCATGAAGGACTCAAAGGTCATCATCGCGATCAACAAGGACGACGACGCCCCGATCTTCCAAGTGGCAGACCTCGGCCTCGTCGGCGATCTGTTCACGCTGGTACCCGAACTCACCGGCAAGCTTTAACGCTTACCGCCCAGCACACAAACAAAGGCCCCGCAGCAATGCGGGGCCTTTTGCGTTGTGGCGCCCCCTCTTTCGGCAGGGGGTAACGGCCTGACCGCGCCATAATCCCTGACCAAGTGATCAATTATAGTGTTCACCGAAAAAGCCCGGTTGCGCTTAGAAATTGCGAATCGTGAGATCCGACAGAGATCGTTTTAACGGGAGAGTGCAATGAAGCGGCTTGAGAACAAGATCGCCTTTATTACCGGCGGAGCAGGCGGCATCGGCATGGCCTGTGCCGAGCGATTTATCGCTGAAGGAGCCAAGGTCGTCATCGCAGACCTGTTCGGCGAAGCGGCGAAGAAGGGGGCGGAGCGGCTTGGGCCAAATGCCTTTGGCATCGGCGTTGATATTGGTGATGAAACTTCAGTCAAGGATGGGATTGCTGCTGCAATCGCGCATTTCGGCCGGATCGACATCCTGTTCAACAATGCTGCACTCACCGATCCAGCGGTTATGGGCGTTGATAGCGACGTCGTGAATATCCCGATGGACGTGTGGAACAGCACACTTCACGTCAACCTGACGGGCACCATGCTGTGCTGCCGCTACATGATTCCGCATATGGCCGCAAATGGCGGGGGGACAATTCTCAACACCGCTTCAGGTGCGGGATTGGCCGCTGACGTCGCGCGCGTTGCCTATGGCGTTTCCAAGGCGGGCATGATCGCGCTTACCAAATATGTTGCGACGCAGCATGGCCATGAAGGCATTCGCGCCAACGCCATTTGCCCCGGTCCCGTCGTGACGCCGCTATCGCTCGAACTGAGTGGCGACATGATGCCGATGGTCAAGCGGCAGATGCCGCTGGGCAAGCTTGGCGCGCCAAAGGATATTGCCGCGCTGGCCACGTTCTTGGTGGCCGATGAATCCGAATATATCAACGGCGAGATCATCGCCATTGATGGTGGCACCATGGCCCATCACCCGCACGTTCCTGACATGCAGGATTACTTCAGGGCTTTGAAAGACTGATGAATTTGGAGGTGCCGCGCAAAAGTGCGGGTACCCGTGCAATTTTCACAAAGGAGCGTCCTTATGTCTCAGGAAGCAGAAAACAAAGCTGTCGTTCGCCGGTATTTCGACGCTGTGAATTCAACCAACGCTGACCGCGTCCTTGCGCTGCTGTCAGAAGATTTTCACTTCAAAGCCATGCTGCGCGAACCCGCATGGCTGGGTGGCGAGATGGGGCGCGAGGCGTTCTCGTCGGCGATGGTGACCATGTCTGAAATGATGACCGATCCGATCCAGATGGAGATCACTGGCATCACCGCCGAGGGCGATCGGGTTGCAGTGGAGGCCACGTCATTCGGTCCGATGAAAACCGGCCCTGCGTATGCAAACAGCTATCATTTCCTGTTCCGCGTCCGCGATGGCAAGGTTTTCGAAGTGCTGGAATATAGCTGCAGCTACCACGCCGAGAAAATCTTCGGGAAATTCTTTGCCGAAAAGGTCTTCGTTGAAGAAAGCTGAGCCAGCCAAACTTGGCGGTTTGCAGTAGCATTTGCGTCCGCATTGAAAAAACAAGCACCCGATTGAACTTGCGTGACATCGAAGGTGCATGATCATGGAGAGCGACAATGGGTGAAATGCGGTTCGACGATAAGGTCGTCATCGTTACTGGAGCCGGGCGCGGTATTGGCCGTGGCCATGCGCTGCTGCTGGCAGCACGCGGTGCCTGTGTGGTGGTCAATGACGCGGGCGGGAATCCGGATGGAACCGGCGTTTCATCAAGCCCTGCCGAAGAAGTCGTGGCCGAAATTCTGGCACTTGGCGGAAAGGCTGTTGCCAATACGCAATCCATCACAACCGAAGCAGGCGCAAATTCCATTGTCGCAGATGCTATTGCCAATTTCGGCCGGATCGATGCGGTCATCAACAACGCCGGTATCTATGTGGGTCAGCCAATCGACGAATTCGATATCGACACGTTCCGGCGACATCTTGAGGTGCATGTGCTGGGAGCGGCACTGGTTGTGCGGGCGGCTTGGCCGCATTTGACCAAGACGCAGGGCCGCATCGTCAACACCATGTCCGCAAGCATTTTCGGCATGGCCCCTTACAGCGCCTATATTTCGGCCAAGGGCGGCGTGCTGGGGCTGACGAAAGCTTTGGCGGTTGAGGGGCGTCCTGCGGGCATCAAGGTCAATTGCATTGCGCCAGCGGCAGCCACACGGATGATGTTCACGGCCATGCCCGACCTTCCCGATGAGGTCGCCGATCATTTCAGGCAGCTCATGCCGCCAGAAGCCATCGCGCCGGTTGCAGCTTTTCTGGCGCATACTGACTGTTCGCTTTCGGGCGAATGCCTGGCAGTGGGGGGAGGCCGCGTGACCCGGTACATCCTTGGCGAAACGCCGGGCATTACTCGCCCCAAACTGACCCCGGAAATCATCCGCGACGAACTTTCTACGATCATGGACCCCCAAGGCTATCAGATGTGGCCTGATACTGCGGCGCTGGAAGCCGCAACGACCTGAGGCAGAATGGGTTTGGCGCAACGTATGTGATTCATGATCCAGTCGCGCCCAAATGCGCGCGCAGACGGATCGGGCACCAGTGGGAGAGAACACGATGACCGACAATCAGGACGCTATCAACGAAGAGATGGCTGCAACCGACCAAGTTGAGCGCACGGCAATCACCGAATGGATTGAAAACAACATCGGCGGGACGGTCGGCACAATTGAGCGGGTGCGGCGCTGGCGGCCGATCTGGCATGTTCACACAACCAAAAATGGCGAGGCGCGCTCCTATATCGTGAAGGGAGAGCGGGCGTGGGATTCCATTCCGTTCTCGCTCGACCATGAAATGCACATGACCACAGTGCTGGAAAAGCACGGGCTGCCTGTCCCGCACATTTATGGGATGATGGATTTCCCCAAGGCGTTTGTGATGGATTGGGTGGTATCAGACACTCGCGACGCGGGTCTGATTCAGCAATCCATCGAACTGGGATCGAGCTTAAGCCCGGAACGGTGGGCAGCGAGCCTTGAGTATATGGAGTGGCTGGCAAAGGCACACAAGATTCCGGCTTCGGAATTTTGCGGCAAGGAACTGACCCTTCCGGTCGGCGCTGAGGATGTCGCGCTCAATTACTATAACCGGTATTATAAAATGCTGGAAGATCGCGACATCCGCGACCCCATGATGATGTTCTTCACCAACTGGATCCGGCGCAATTACCCGCAGCATCGGTCGCAACCGTGCTTCAACACCGGCGACTGCGGGCAGTTCCTTAACAAGGGCGACAAGGTTGTGGCGATGATCGACTTCGAAGTCGGCCATCTGTCAGATCACTACTTCGATCTGGCCTGCTATCGCGGACGCCATCCTGTTGAGAACATGGGCGATGTTCCAGCACTGTACCGCCATTATGCGGAGCATTACGGAGAGCCGCTCGATCTGCCCGTCATCGCCTTCTACACGGTGCTGTTCCTGTCGAAGGCGATCATTGCGCCGCTGATCGCGATTGTGGACAAGCATCCGGGCGGAGACTGGCTCGAGGGCATGTTGCAGGTCTGCTTTATCGGCAGGCGCGGGATGGAAGCACTGGCGGAAATCATTGGTGTCGATCTGGACGACAACATCAGCCTGCCCGAACCGCACATTTCGCCCTTGCAGGAATTGGCGACGGACAAGCTGAGCCGTGAGATTGGCCGTCTGCCAACGTCGCGCGCTTTGGCTGATTGGCAACGCGGTGTGCTGGGCCTGCTGCCGGACTTCTTGCGGAACATGCATCGCTACGGCCCGTGGATGGAGGCCGAAGACCTTGTCGATGCGGCTGAATTGCTGGGCGCAAGGCCCAAGACAATTGTCGAAGCCGATACGCTGCTGGCCACGTTCATTGAAGGTGCCGGGCCAGAGCACGATGCTGCGCTAACCCGCCTGTTCTACCGCCGCACTTTGCGCCAATGCCTTGTTATTGCAGGAGAAGGCGCGCCGAAGGAGCATCTGTTGTTCATGAAGGTGGAGCCGCTTCTGGGCTTGAACACCGCAGCCGCAAACTAGCATTGGCGCATCGCAGCAGCGGGCAAAGTGCCCGACTGCGGGCGGCAGAAAGGGACAGGGCATGGACTTCAGGATCAAGGGCAAGGTGGCCTTCGTCGCCGGTGGCAGCCAAGGCATGGGGGCAGCCGCTGCGTCCATGCTGGCGGCGGAGGGCTGCCGCGTAGCGATTGTGGCGCGCGATCAGGCGCGCATCGACGCTGCAGTTGCCGCCATCCGGGCGCAGCACGGCGAGGCCATAGGCGTTTCGGCCGATCTTGCGACGGCTGAGGGCGTGGCTTTTGCCGTAGACGCGGTGCGCAATGCCTTTGGCCCGCCCGAGATCGTTGTGGCGCAAACCAATGACATGACGCACGGTGATTTCTTCGATGTTACCGAAGACGATTTTGCCCGCGTATTTCAGGTTCTGACCATCAGCTTTGCGGCGCTGGCGCGCGCCGTGCTGCCGGACATGAAGAAGGCCGGGTGGGGGCGGATTGTCCATATCGGCTCGCTTGCCGCCAAGGAGCCGCCGCGCGAACTGCAGCATATCGTCCACAGCACGGTCCGGGCGTCGACTGCGACGCTGATCAAATCGCTTGCCGATGAGGTCGCGCGCTTTGGGGTGACCGTCAATACAGTCGCGCCGGGATATATCCTGACGGACACCATGCGCGCCTATTTTGAAACGAAGTACGGAGTCCTTGATGGAACCGTCTCCGAATGGGTCGAAACGACGCGGGGCGTCCCGGCAGAGCGCCATGGTTCAACCGAAGAGATTGCCAGCGTAATTGCCTTTTTGTGTTCGCAGCAGGCCGGGTACGTCAACGGCGAATGGATCGCTGTCGACGGCGCTTTGCACCATTCGGCGATGTGAGCTGATCACGCGGCCGACGTCCGCTAACGTCCCTCTTGCAGGAGTACAGGGTGTGAATGCCCCTATAAAGACGCGAACCGACATTGAAGTGTGCCCGGTCGCCCGGCCATATCCCGGACGGACCAAGCCGCTGCCGTGGGCGCGCGAGGACGTGACGGCGCAATGGCTGACGGAGACGCTTGGGCACAAATATCCCGGCGTGGTTGCTGAAACGCTTGAGCAGGTGGAGTTCATTGACAGCCATACTGCCAAAGTGCGGATGGTCGTGTCATGGAATGCAGCGGGACGCGCGGCGGATTTGCCCGAGCGGCTGTGCCTGAAAACCAACTTCCTGCGGGACTATAACGACGTCGATATTTGCGCGGTCGAAGCGCGGTTTTATCACTTCATGTCCGACAAGGTTAAAGCGCCGACCGCGCGGTGCATTTATGCGGACTGGGAAGATGATGGTTCAGCCCATGGCCTTATCCTTCTGGAGGATTTGACCGAGCGCGGCGGCAGGTTTGGCCAAAGCGCGGATCACGCCGGCGTCGATAGCGTGGCAACCGCCATTGCCGGGCTGGCCCAGCTTCACGGCAGCCTTTGGGACAGTCCGCTGATTTCGCCCGAGCGTTCGCCTTGGCTGCAAACCTCGATGCGAACCCCGGTGGATAGCGATCAGGTTCGGATCATGTGGCGGTTCATTGAAATGAACCTCGATGATCCCGAATTTCGGGCCATTGCGCCCAAGCATTTCCTTGATGAGCCACGGCGGGTTGAATGGGCATTTGACCGTTTGGGCGATTTCGAGCTGGCTTTGGATGCGCCCTATTGCCTGCTTCTGGGGGATAGCCATCAGGGCAACACTTACATCCTGCCCAATGGTGAACGGCTGTGGCTCGATTGGCAACTGGTACGGCGCGGTCGCCCTTGGCGTGACCTGACCTATTTCATGGTCGGCACCCTGACCATTGAGGAACGCCGCAAGCACGAGCGTGATCTGCTGGGCTTGTACCGTGACAAGCTGATCGAAACCGGGGTGACGGGCGTGATCGGGCTGGATGACATATGGGAGCAGCATCGCCGCTGGGTTATGTTGAGCGTTCAGGCGTGGGTCGCTGCGTTGGACCGATGGGGCCACACCCGCCTGCCGATCATCGAACGGTGCTTTGTGGCTGCCGAAGATCTGGGGACGTGGAAGCTGTTGTTGGGTGAGTGAGCGACAGGCTTGGGCAGGGGGACCCTTCCTTCGGATAGGCGGCGGCCAAGGGACAGGGCTTCATCTGCAACCAACCGAGTGTCCAATTATTTGTCGTGCAGGCAGACCACCGGCATGCAAGGCCACGGCAGCATACGAATTAACCCAGCGAGATGGAGCGGAAGTATATGGGCCAGCTGACAGGCAAGGTCGTTATTGTCACAGGGTCTGGCGCAAATATCGGCGAAGCATGTGCGCGCGCGCTTTCGGCAGAAGGCGCTTCGCTTGTGCTTGCAGACATCAACATCGCTGGCGCTGAGCGGGTTGCCGCAGATATCAACGCTGGTGGTGGCACTGCTTTTGCCCACCATCTCGATCTGGCCGAAGAAAGCAGCATACAGGCGGTGATCGAAGCCGCGATTGCCCGTTTCGGCAAAGTCGATGTGCTGCACAACAACGCAGCCGATACGCGCGTGGAGCAGATGGGCGCCGACATGCGGCTTGACCAGATGGATGCCGACGTGTGGGATCGTGCATTCCGTATCAACACCCGCGGCACCATGCTGATGATCAAGCACGTTGCGCCCCACATGATCGCGAACGGTGGCGGATCGATCATTAACACCTCGACCGGCGTATCGCTGACGGGTGACATCTTCAATCCCGCGTACTCGTCGTCGAAAGCGGCGGTCAATGCCTTGACCAAGAACACGGCGGTTCAGTTTGGCCGGTTCAACATCCGCTGCAACGCGATTACGCCGGGCTTGGTGCTCTCGCCGCTTGCCCGCGAGATCATGGCGGAAAGCCAGATCGATATGATCCAGCGTCATGTGCTTCTGCCGCGCCAAAGCTTGCCGGAAGATATTGCCGGAGCGGTGGTGTTTTTCGCGTCGGATGCATCGAGCTTTATCACGGGACAGATACTGTCGGTCGACGGGGGCATCGTGCATCATACGCCGTATGTGGCGGATGTTCTGGCCACCATGGCCGCGCCCACACAATAACGCTGTTTCGCACCGCTGCGACAACAGCCATTCCGCCTTACTAACCATAATTCAAACGCCGAGGTCTTTATGTCAGATACCAATGCCACAGGTGGTGAACGCAAATATTGGGGCGTAATCCCCATGATGTCCGCGCCGATTTTGACCGACATGGCCAAGCGCATGGAAGATACTGGCTTTGAAGGGGCCACTGCGTTGCAGATCTATGGGCCGCCTTGGGCAAGCCTGTCAGTGGCAGCTGCAGCAACGTCGCGACTCAAGGTTAAAACCGGTATTGCTGTGGCGGCATCGCGCAGTCCGTTCGAAACCGCAATGGTTGCCATGGACATGGACCGGATCAGCGATGGCCGCTTCATTCTGGGGCTGGGTACGGGCGTTTCGTCGGTCAACGTCGGCTCATATGGCGTTCCCAATTACAAGCTAATCACGCACCTGCGCGATACTGTTGCCGCAGTGCGGCACGTGGTTGGCAATGCGCACAAGGGGCTGACACCTTATGAAGGCGCTTATTACAAGGCCAGCTTTGAAGAACTGATGCTGACAGCGCCGCCAGTGCGCGAGCACATCCCGATCTGGATCGCCGCGTTGCGCGAAAAGTTGACCGATACCGCGCTGGAAATCGCTGACGGTTTGATCGTCCATTCGTTGTGGACGGTGGATTACACAGTGGAGCAGGGGCCACGAATTGCTGCGAAGCTGGCCGAATTCGGCAAAGCGCGTTCCGCCATTGAAATCAATGCCTGGCCATGGGTGGCCGTGAACGACGATATGCAAACTGCCATCGACGATTCCCGCCCGACTGTTGCCGGATATGCGGGCATCAAGGAATATGAACCTTTCTTTGCCGCGCGCGGTTTCCTCAAAGAAGCAAAGTTGTGCCAGCAGGGCGATCAGAGCAATTCGCTGGCGATCATGCACCATGTACCCGACGAAATGGTCAAGGCGTTCGTGGCATGTGGCAGCGTGGATCAGGTGCTGGAGCAACTTGAACCGTTCTGGTCTGTGGTGGATTCGCTGTGCCCGATGTCGCCCTATCGCCATCTCAGCATGGAAAAGCTGATGTTCTATGGTGCGGGTCTGCACCAGCTTGTTGCCGCGGCCAAGCGGTGACGCAAGGCGTGGGCCTGAAAGGGACCACGCAACAACTGCGACAGAATTTGGGCGCTCTTTCAGACAAGTGCGTCAAGCTGCTGACACATTGACAGGTGAGAAGCGCGGTAACGCCCCACCGGTCGAACATGGGAGAGTGGAATATGGTTTGGGATGTAATCGTCGTCGGATCGGGTGCGGCAGGCCTTACTGCTGCGGTGCGCGCTGCCAAGGCGGGGCTCAAAGTGCTTGTTGTCGAAAAGGGCGACCATTTCGGCGGCACCACTTCGGTCTCCGGCGGTGGCATCTGGATTCCGGGCAGTCCGCAGGCAAAGGCAGAAGGTCTTGATGATTCACCGGCGATCGCCCGCGAATACATCCTCAACGTCATCGGTGACAGCGCACGCACCGACTTGATTGACGCTTATCTGGATAACGGACCGGAAATGGTTTCGTGGCTGGAAGCCAATAGCGAAGTCGTGTTCCTGATGTCACTGCCCAGCAGCGACTGGTATCCCGATGTTGCCGGAGCCAAGCATTACGGTCGCGTCCTCAGCCCGCGCGAATATGATGGCAAGAAGCTGGGCGACTATTTTCCGCAGATCACGCCGGGCCGCGATGAGTTCAACGCGCCGGGCGGCTTCATGATCGACATGTTCGATTTGCCTTATCTGGCGCAGATGCCAAAGCCCAAGGCACTGTGGCATTTCGGCAAGCTGGCTGCACGCTTCGGCATGGATAAGATGCGCGGTTACAAGCGCGGCACGCGCCTGACAATGGGCAATGCACTGGCGGCTGCCTTGATGAAATCCGCACTGGATGCGGGCGTTACCTTACAGAAAAGCACTGCCGTTACCGGGTTGCTGTCCGAAGGGCGTCGCATCACAGGCGTTCAGGTGACGGCAAACGGCGGTAGCCAAACACATGAAGCGCGGGTGGGCGTTGTTCTGGCATCTGGCGGCTTTTCGGGCAACGCACAATTGCGCAAGGCATACATCCCTTATGCCGACCAGCACGTGTCGATCCTGCCTTATGAAAACGTCGGCGATGGCATGAATATGGGCCTTGAAGTCGGTGCTTCGCTTGATGGCGAAAACCTGATCAACGCGGTTTGGGCGGTCGTATCCACTCTGAAGCGCGAAGACGGTTATCTGGCGCGCTATGCGCATTTGATGGACATGTCGAAGCCGGGTTGCATCGCCGTCAACATGGCGGGAGAGCGGTTCGGCAACGAGGCTTCTGTCCACTTCGTCGAAGCGATGCACAAGACCGGATCGGTGCCCGCCTACATCATCAACGATGCGGCAGGCGTAAAGAAATACGGCCTTGGCATGGTCTATCCCGGCGCACCAAATTTGAAGAAGCTGATCCAGGCAGGATATGTCACCGAAGGCGCCACTCTGCGCGAACTCGCGCAGAAGATCGGTGTGGATGCAGCCGGGCTGGAGAAAACCGCTTCGCGCGTGAATGAAATGGCCAAATCCGGCAAAGACGCTGATTTCGGCAAGGGCGACACGATTATCGATCAGGAAATCGGCGATCCAAAGCATGCTCCCAATCCCTGCTTTGGTCCATTGGGCAAAGGCCCATACTATGCCGTGAAAATTCATCCAGGCGACGGTTCGACCACGGTTGGCTTGCGGATCGATGCGCAGTGCCGCGTCACTGACGCGAATGGCGATGCTTTCGACGGACTTTATGCCGCAGGTCTTGATGCGAACTCCATTTGGCGCGGCAAGTCACCTGCGCATGGCTGCAATGTTGGTCCGGCGATGGTGTTGGGGTACATTGCGGGCAAGTCGCTGGTCGAAGCAGGCAAGCGCGCCTGAATATTGGGCGATGCCGGTATCTGACCGGCATCGCCAGATATGCAAAAACCAAATCAATTCCTGCAGGATTATTGCGGGGAAAGCGTTCATGCGCGCAATTCCCATAGGCGATTGAGCGGCTTGCCGAACGCAACTTTACTCACGGCAAATTTTTGCGTGCGTCTGAACCCACCTACCCTTTCGTCAGATAGGTTGTGCTCCAGCCCGGATCGAACAGAAATCCGACCCGATAGGAGCGGGCAGCAAGCCAGCTCATGTGGTGAGGGGGAGCAGTATGATTGGCCTTTTTAACAGAAAAGTTGCGCTTGCAATCGGCGCGTCCATTTTGGCATTGCCTTCGGTTTCGTATGCGCAACAAGAAGCTGAGGTGAAAACTTCAGGTACTGATGCGTTTGACACCGACATTGTCGTCACTGCACGACGCTCGGCAGAAACGGTGCAGACAGTTCCTGTTTCGGTGACAGCTTTTAACGCCGATTCCCTGCGTGACGCGGGCATCCGCTCGACCGTTGATCTGATGGTCAAGACTCCGGGCGTTTTTCTGGGCGGCTCTGGCGGCAGCGAAAATTCGAACTTTGCCATTCGTGGGCAGTCCAAAGCCTTGGCGGGGAATAGCGCGGCGGCTGTCGTCAGCTACTTTGCTGAAGTGCCGATGCCGACTTTCGGTTCGGGCATGCCAACCTATGACATTTCGTCAGTTCAGGTCCTGAAAGGGCCACAGGGAACGCTGTTTGGCCGCAATACGACGGGTGGGGCGATCCTGTTCTATCCCACCACGCCGGGCTATGAAATCGAAGGCTATGCGCAGGCCACGTATGGCAATTATGACAATGTCGAACTTGAAGCGGCCCTGACTTTGCCAATCGTGGCGGATAAAGTTTCGCTGCGTGTTGCAGGCCTTGTTCATCGCCGTGATGGCTATACCAAAAATCTGGGCTTGGGCGGCGACCTTGATAATGTGCACAACGATTCGTTCCGTGCGACATTGTTGGTAGAGCCTACCGACTGGCTCAAGAACATCACGATTTACGACTATTTCAAGAGCGCCACCAACGGCAATGGATCGTCGCTGGTCTATGTCAATCCCAGCGTCAGCCCCGCAGTAAATCCGCTGGCGGCGTTTGGTATATTGTCCTCGGCGCTGAATGAATTCAGCAAGCAGCAGATCCGTGGACCGCGCGTTGTTGAAACTGATATTGCCCAATTCACCAGAGTGAAGCGTCAGGGCATTACCAACCGGACCGAAATCGATCTGGGGGGCGCGCAGTTCATCAACATCTTCGGCTACCGTTCGACCCAACTGGATTATAACCAGAGCGCCGACGGCATTCCGACCTTGTTTACCGATAGCACCAGCTTCCTTGGCGCTGGCAGGCCTGTGACGGTCGTAAACGGGCAGCTCTTTTCTGACGTCGATCAGATCAGTGACGAAGTGCAGTTCCGTGGCAAGGCATTCAATGACAAATTGGACTGGCTGGTTGGCGCATTTTATCTGAAGAGCAACCCGAAGGGGCCAAGCGGAACTTTCATTCCGATCTTCATCTTCCCCGGCGCGGCAACTCCGGTTTCGTCGTACAGCTTCTACAAGGAAGAGAGCAAAGCCGCCTTTGCCAATCTGCAGTATGAAGTTCTGGATGGATTGAAGCTGAATGCTGGTGTCCGTTACACCAGTGACAATATCAGCGCATGCGTTGGCACCGGCGTAAACAGCAATCAGGAAGTGACGCCCGATGAATGCAAAACGGGCAGCGCACGCATTCTGAATTCCACCACCAACAAGACGAAGTCGAACGCCTGGACGTATCAGGTAGGCCTCGATTGGCAGGCGAGCGACGACATCTTTGCTTATGCCGTAACCCGTAAGGGCTATCGCGCCGGTGGCGTGAACAGCCCATCGCTGGCAGGCCGCCTTACGCAGTTCCAGTCATTCCAGCCGGAAACGGTTCAGGATGTTGAAATCGGCTTGAAGACGGAATTCCGCGCAGGCGATTTGAAATTGCGGTTGAATACATCGGGATTCATCGGATGGTATGACGGTGTGCAAGTTCCATTGTCGGGCTTGAACACCCAACGCGGCTGTGACGCCACTCGGACGGATAATCCGAACCGGTTTTCGCCCGATGGCGATTGCAACCCGAACAATGATCCCTCGGGCGGCACCCTGCTGGTCAACGCCGGCAAATCCCGCGTATCTGGCGTTGATGTCAGCGGTATGATCGCAACCAATGGTGGTGTTTCGCTGAATTTCGGCGCGACGTTCCTTGATCCGAAATCGCGTTCGGTTTCGGTTCCGGCGACCCTGCTTTCCTATCTGGCGTCACCAGAAGTGCCGTTCAACTACGCTGCCAAGACGACGCTAAATCTGGGCGCGCGTTGGGAATTGCCGACACCGGCAGCTTTGGGCCAAGCGGTTGTCTCGATCGATTATTACTATTCGAGCGAGATCAACCACAGCGACCTTGTTCTGCCGTCCTATGATGTGGTGAACGCCCGGTTCGAAATCAAGAATATCGGCGGCAGCCAGCTCGATGGCAGCATCTTCGTGCAAAACCTGTTCGACAAAGAATATTTGGCGATGGGTAACGTCGGCTCCAACAAGCTCGGTGCGATGAGCGCCATCTACGGTCCGCCGCAGATGTACGGCCTCCAGTTGCGTTATAAGTTCGGCATGTAAGAAGCGTCTGAACATACGGTAATGTGCCATTAGCCGGTTTGGGCGACGTCATTCAAAAGTGCGTCGACCAAGCCGGCAGGCATCTGGAAGGAGATGAAGTTCAGTAATTGCCGGAAAGTGCACTAGTGGCGCTGATGTGGTCGCGGCGAGGAATGCTTGAACGTGCTGATGCTGTTGTTCATCATGCTGAGGTCAGGTCAATTGGTCTGAATGGTCAATCGGCATTCGAATTGGCTACCACATCGCAATTAGGCACACGCATGAAAAAGAAATCCTCTGGAAGCTCGCTGGAGCGCATTCTCAAAGCCGCTCAGGCGGAATTCGCGAAGTGTGGTTTCAACGGAGCGAGGCTGGATTCAATCGCAAGCGATGCGTCGGTTAGCAAACAGCTTATCTATCATTACTTCAAAACCAAAGATGAACTTTACGAAGTTGTGCTTGATCGTGTGGGCCAGAATGTTCCGCACTTCCTTGATGACCCGGAATATGATGATTTGCCGCCTGCAATGGCGATAAGGTTGTTTGTTGGGCATATTATCGAAGCCAACACGGAGCATCCTTACGTCGTGAAGATGACAATAGACCAGTCGCTTCATCAAGGAGAGCATATTTCTAACAGATCGGGATATATACCGGCAGTGCGCAAGTTTATTGATGAACGATTTACGCCAATTGTTCAGCGCGGCATAAAATCGAAATTATTTGAAGCTGATTTAGATCCGTATTTTTTATACTGGTCAATCATGGCAATGGCATCAATTGTTCACACGCAGAATTGGGATATGACAAGGACTACTGGAATAGATTTCTCTTCCAAGGAAGGCATTAGCAAGTGGCAGTCCTATTGTACCGATTTTATCTTGAGAGCCATTATTCCAAGAGATTTTGACGAAATCCCAGAAAAATAGATTTTGCCATTCGCTTGTGCGGCGCGGTCATCAACTTTGCATTTCTGGATCCTGTGGGAGAAAAATTGTGTTCAAGCATGTTCTGACGCCGCTTGCCATCGGACCTGTAACGGTCAAAAATCGCGTCGTCCGTACCGCTCACGCGACTGGCTTTTCAGACGGGACGATCACCGATCAATTGATCGCTTATCATCTGGAACGCGCCAAAGGCGGGGTGGGGCTGTCCATCCTTGAAGGCGCGTGGGTCCATGAATCGTCCCGCACTATGGCCGCAAATATCCACTTGTGGAGTGATGCTATCATCCCCAGCTATCGCAAGTTGATGGACGCTGTTCGCCCGACTGGCATGAAAGTGTTTCAGCAATTGTGGCACGGTGGTGCCCTTTACGCCGATTGGCGCACGGTGCCCAAAGCGCCTTCCGCGCTGCCAAGCGTTCTTGCAGGCGTTCCGGCCTTGGAAATGACCGAGGCCGATATCCAAGAGATCACTCAGGCCTTTGTCGATGCCGCGCGCCGGTGTGATGAAGGCGGTCTTGATGGGTGCGAAATCGCTGGCTCTCACGGCTATCTTGTAACGCAATTCCTTTCGCCCTGGTCGAACCAGCGGACGGATCGCTATGGGGGCAGTCTGGAAAACCGCACGCGCTTTTTGCGCGAAACACTGGCCGCCATCCGCGCGGTGGTTTCCGATGGTTTTGCGGTAGGCCTGCGGATGGGGGCAGAAGCGCTCGACCACGGGTTACAGCCGGCCGAAATGATCGAGGCTGTCAAATTGTGCGCATCCGAAGGGCTGCTAGATTTCGTGAACCTTTCGGTCGGCGGTTATCACAACATAGAAGCGATCATTCCCGCCTTGCATACTGGTGCGGGGGTCGAACTCAACTGGAATGCCGGGGTGAAGGCGGCAACCGGGCTGACGACGTTTGTCTCCGGGCGGTTCCGTACGCTGGAGGAGGCCGATCAGCTTATCGGATCGGGGGAGGCCGATATGGTCGGGATGACCCGTGCGACCATTGCCGAACCGCATCTTGTACGCAAAACCATTGAACAGGGGCCGGATGCACCACGTCCGTGCTTGGGTTGCAACCAGTTGTGCGTTGGCAACATTTTTGCAGGCTACCCGTTGCAGTGCACTGTCAATGTGATGGTTGGCGCAGAGGCCCAGTTCGCCGATGCGGAGGTCCCGCGGGCTGCTAGTCCCAAGAACGTACTGATCGTCGGCGGTGGACCTGCCGGGATGGAAGCGGCGCGTGTTGCGCGTCTGGCCGGCCACCGGGTCGAATTGGTTGAGGCCACGCCACATCTGGGCGGTGCCTTGCGACAGGCGCGCACGATCCCGCATTTGGCGGGCATCACCGACATTCTCTATTGGCTGGAGCAGCAGATTTATGATCTGCAAATTCCTGTGCAACTTTCAAGCTATGTCGAAGCCGACGATATTGTCGCCCGCGCGCCGGACGTTGTGCTACTGGCCACCGGGGCTGATCCCCGCTGTGATGGCTGGCAGATTGCGGCACCATTGCTCAAACTCGAAAATCTGGATCGCTTTGCCATCTCGACCGAAGAATTGCTGGAGGGCGGCCATATCGTCAAGCCGGGCGCGACATATACAGTCGTCGATGATACCGGGCAGGCCGAGGCTGAAGGCGTCGCCGAGTTTATTCTGAGCAAGGGCGGACATGTGCGGTTTGTTACCCGGTTTGCCGACTTTGCTCCGTTGATAAACGTCGCCTGGCGTTCGCGTCCGGCGCTGCGAAGGCTTTATGCGACAGAGCGGTTTACGCTCCATACCCATGCCCATGTAGACGCGATCAGTGCTGCTGGCGATGTGCAGGTCGCGTCTTTTGTGGGCAAGACCGAAGCGCCCTATCGGACGGACCATATCCTGTTCGTCGGCTTCAACCATCCCCGCAATGCTTTGGAACCTGCACTGCGCGATGCAGGCTTTGCTGGCGAAGTGCGCCTGATTGGCGATTCAAAAAGCCCGCGTTATTTGCATGCGGCGATTCACGAAGGCTTCCTTGCCGGGGCTTCGATTTGATCGTATCCCAATGAAATCAGGCCAGCCTGCCGGAAATGGCAGACTGGCCTGAGATGCAAATTCAAGCGTAATGCTGTGCAAGTTGGATGGGTTCAGTCCAATTCCTGCCGATCAGGCACGGTAACCACAAGGCCGTGTAAAGCATCGCTCAACACGATCTGGCAGGACAAGCGACTGGTTTGTTCGCGTGGGGCCGCAACTTCTGAAAGCAGAGCGTCTTCGTCTTCGGAACATGGTTCCAACTTGTCGAACCACGCCGCGCCAACGGAAACATGGCACGTGCCGCAGTTGCAGAAGCCGCCGCACCGTCCCAAGATTCCGGGGACATCGTGGCTAGTGGCGGCTCGCATGACCGTGTCGCCGTCGTCGGCTTGTACGCGCCGGACCGAGCCGTCGGGCAATTGAAAAATAACGTCTGGCATCGCACGCTCTCCTGACTGAAATAATCAGTCCACCTGCACATTCACATGAAGTGGGAAGCGTTCGGTCGGCATGCCGCCATAGACGATCGTCTCATCGGGGTCGGCCAGACGGATGTTGGGGAATGCGGTGATCAGTTTGCCAATGATTGTGCGCAGCACCGAACGCGCCAGAACATTTCCGGGGCAGAAGTGTGCGCCGTAACCGAAAGTCATGATATTGCGCGGATCACGGGTGATATCGAAGCGGAACGGATCGGGGTAAACGTCGGGGTCAAAGTTGGCGCAGCCCAATGACATATGCGCAACCATGCCCGGATAGATCGGCACGCCGTCGATGACATGTTCCTGAACCACGAAGCGGTGGCGGAAGTTACCCAAGGAATCCACGCGCAAGCATTCCTCAATGGCGCCATTGAGCAGGCTCATGTCGTCGCGCAGCATTTGCAATTGATCGGGATTGCGCAGCAGGCGGTTCATGCAATTTGTAGATGTGGCGATGACCGTGCCGAGCCCGCCGGTGAAAAGCTGCACAAGGGTTGAAAACAGTTCCTCTGTCGACAACTTGCCCGCTTCGTCATGCGCGGCGATCACCCCGCCGATGAGGTCGTCCTTCGGGGCAAGGCGGCGCTCTTCGATCAGTTTGCCGACATAATCATGACAGGCATTGAAGGCATCGAGATACTTTTGCGGCTTGGGCGCGCCTTCGGGAACGGTGGCGACCAGTTCCAGCGCGTTCGACAAGTTGATGAAGATTGGCCAGTCTTCCTGTGGAAATTCGAACACACCGCCGAGCAGAAGGCTGTACATCAGCGGCCCGGAAAAATCATCGATCATGTCGAACCGGCCCTTGGCGCGGACCTGTTCAATCAGGCCATCGACCATCGCGTTGATCGTCGGCTGCAACCGATTGACCTGCTTCGGCGTGAAGCCCGGTGCCATCAACCGGCGCATGCGGGAATGTTCCGGCGGATCAAAATCCAAGACCAGCGGCAGGCCGTTGAAATAGTCGAACTGATCTGTGCCCCAGCCTTTGTGTGGGACGGCGCTGATCACATCGTGATTGGTAAGCGCCCATTTGACATGCTCATGCCGACACAGCACGACATGGGTATGGCCTTCGATCGTGACATAGAACGGCGGCTTGTCGGCCCATTGCCGAAACCATGGCGTAGGGTCCGCCTTGATCGCCTGCCCAAACATATCGACATCAACGAACAGTGCTGGATCGAGCGGAGGAATGACCGGCATTTCGATAGTGGTGGCGATGTTCATGGGTTTCCTCTCCGACACAGAATTCAGGTCCGCGCGGTTTAGCTGCGGTCTGTCAAAAACTCCGCGATGCAAAGATCAAAAAGCAGATCGATTTTTGCTCCGCGTGCATTAAGGCTTGGGGTAAAGTGAGCGTTGCCGATGCACAAATCGGATAAATCAACAGTTGTTCAGTTAGCGAGGGATGGCAGGGCCATGGCGGGCGAAGCGAAGGAACCATTGGCCGATTGTGCCGCCGGAACCGCGCCTGACCGTGCGCCGGTGCGCAGGGGACGCCGTCCGGCTTCTGCCACCACGCTTGAAGATATTCTGGCTGCCGCGCGCACCGAATTTACCGAGAACGGTTTTGAAGGTGCGCGGATTGAGTTGATCGCGCGCCGCGCTGGAGTGTCCAAGCAACTCATCTATCATTATTTTTCCGACAAGGAGGAACTCTACGGCGTTCTGCTGGAAGAAGCCGCACAGGCTTCGCGATGGATGGGCAACCGGGCAGATTATGACTGCTTGCCGCCGACGCAAGCGATGACCCTGTTTGTCGAGCGGGTTTTCGACCAATATCGTGACCGCCCAGCGATCAACCGCATGACGCTTGATGAAGCGATGCACGAAGTCCGCCATATCCGCCCCCGTAGCGAACTTGCGACGATTCTGCGCGGCATGATTGATGAGGCATTGACGCCGATCCTTGATCGCGGTGCCGCAAGCGGGGAGTTCCGTGCGGGCATCGATCCCAGCCTGTTTTTCTGGACCGTGTTCGGGATCACCACGGCGTGGTTCGGGCACCGCAGCCTGATGACGCTGGTATCCGGTGCCGGTTTCGATGGAGACGCAGGCGGTACTTTATGGCGAGAAAACAGCATCGCCACTGCGCTTACGCTGCTGCGCCCGCAGTCTGTGACTGCCCCCGAATAGGAGCAGCGATCAGGCGAGGCGTTCCGGTACGGCGAGGGCTTCGTCGGCGAGTGTTTCCTGCGTCATCACCGCTTCCCATGGGAACACGAACCAGCGTTTGTCATCGTGCCGGTCAATGATTTCAGAGGCATAATCGACGCGGGCTTGTGAGCGGCAATTGTCCATCAGCACGGCGAAACGCAGATTATCAGGGTTGCAGCCATTATCGGCGAGCAGATTGCGGATATAGACGATGGTGCCTCCGCTATCGTTGATGTCGTCGACAAACAGCAACCGGGTGCCAGTGCTCGATTTGTCGGCGACTTTGCCGAGCAGTTCATCAGCAAAACCGGGGACTTTCGATGAATGGTCGATCGACAGCATCGGCACTTGCATTTCGTGACTGATATAGACAGCGGGGACCAAGCCGCCGCGACCGATGCCGATGATGAAATCCGGCTGCCATGCGCCTGCCGCCAGCTTGCGCGAAAGCCCGCGCACTTTGGTGAGAAAATCCTCGTAAGCGATGTAATTGAGCACAGGGGCGGCGGAATCGGTCATAACCGGTAAAGTCCGTTGGCAAATCTTGGAAAGGTTCAAGTTACCGGTTCCGGCAGAAATCGGCAATCACGCACAGGCCCTCTTTTCCACCGCCTTGCTGATCATTTATAGGTGGTGGCCCGAAGCAGGCACTGTGGCTTCGGGATATGCCAGTTGTCCGAACGCCGACTGCATCTCTCCCAGCACGATGTCTGCTGCATAGGAGGGCGGACGCGCAGAGGCGGTGCACAACGCCAATGTCATCGGGCGCAGAACAGGATCGGATATGCGCGTAAACGAGAGCAAACCGGCCTTGACCTCGGTCATCACATCAAGCGAGGTGAGGATGCTGATGCCGACGCCTTGCAGCACCAGTGAGGTGATCATCTGGATATTGTTGCTGGTCGCCTTTTTATCGAGCGTGGCGCGGGTGGTGCCTTCGAGGACCGCGATTTGCTGATGCACCGCAAGGGCGGGTGAAGGCACGACAACGGGTGAGCCAATGCAGGCGGAAAAGCGCGCTTCCGCTTGCTTTCCAAAGGGGTGGCCAACGGGAGTGATGAAGCCCAGATGCACATCAATGAAGGCGCGTACGGTAATGTCGCGATAGGATTCGGGATCGAAAAATATGCCGAAATCAACCTCGTTGCTGGCGATCAAGCGGCGGACCTGATCGTTGTTTGTCACCCGAACATCGATGATGATGCCCGGATAGCGGCTTTGGATCGATTGGATTGCGGCGGGGATGACACCCTTGGCGAGCGCATCGATGACCGCGATTTCCACGTGGCCGCGCTTCAATCCGCGCAAATCCTCGATCTGAGCGCGCACTTCGCTGAGGCTTTTTTGCCAGCGACTGCCCGATGCCATCATGATCTCGCCCGCAGCAGTCAGGCGCAAGCCAGTGGGTAAGCGTTCAAACAGCGGCATGCCGATGTCAGCTTCGACATTCAGGATCTGCCGATCAATGGCAGAGGCCGAGACGTTAAGATCTTCGGCGGCCTTGCGGATCGAACCGAGGCGGCCGACGGCCATGAAATAGCGCAGGAAACGGGAAAAGGCTGGCACAGTAGGGGTACCTATTTTTTGCAACACTGTGTCGGATTCATTGCGTTTGTGTGAAAATGGTCAAGTCCTTACCCACACCCCATCGCATTATTCGCGATGGAGGGTTCGCACATGACAGAGGGTGGTTCGGCGGCACGCTGGCGCTTTTGCGCGCGCGCTGCACGCTTTGAAGCGGACCGGATTGGCCCGCGCGAACCGGGCGATGTGATGGCATGCAAATTGGCAACACAGATGAAGTGAACATCAATCGTGCGCGACTTGCGTATTCATTGCTGCACCGCAGCATGATCCAAGGGCGATAGCACGCAAAAACTCGGGGAGGGGCGCGGTTCAACCAGCGATATTTCGACCTTTGATACGAAGGCGGATGCGCAAAAGCGTTCATGGGGGTTACAATATGACCGATGCATTGAAACTGGCGGGCACAGCCTCGCGCAGGTCCGGGTCACGTCTGATGACAAAGGGCGTTGCAGCTTTGCTGGCTTGTACGGCGTTGACGGGCACAGCTTTTGCGCAAGAAGCGCCTCAACCTACAGACGAAAATGGCGAACAGATCGTCGTCACCGGTTCGCTCGGCGCCCTGCCGATTGACGATGTGGGTTCCATCTTCGGCTTCGACAAGACGCTTGTGGAAACACCACGATCAGCATCGACCGTCAGCCGCGAGCAGATCGAACGCTTCGGCATTACCGAAATCTACGATCTCGTTTCGCAATCGCCGGGCGTTTTCACCAACTCGTTTTTCGGCGTCGGCGGAGCGCTTGATATTCGCGGCACACCGGGTGAAGTCTATTTCCGCGGTGTTCGTCGTTTGGATAACTCAGGCAACTACCCGACCCCAATTGCGGCATCAGACCGCATCGATATCGTGCGCGGCCCGGCATCGCCAATTTACGGCCCGTCGAAGACCGGCGGTTATATGAACTTCATTCCGTTGTCGGCACGTGCCGCAGGCGGCAAGTATCTCGGCTCTGCGGAAGGCGAATTTTCCTACACGACCGGAAGTTGGGGCCGCAATGTGCTGTCAGCGCAGGTGCGTGGTCCGGGCAAGATCGGAAATCAGGATTTCGGCTACAGCCTCTACGGCCAGATCGAGGATTCGGGCAGCTACTATCGTAACATGTCCACCAGCCAGACGGTTCTGCAGGGAGCATTTGATGCTGATCTTGCGCCGAACCTGCGGATCGAATTCGGTGGTATGTACCATAATTACAAGGGTCAGCAGAACGGCGGCTGGAACCGCCTGACGCAGGATCTCGTTGATAATGGCACGTACATCACCGGCGCGGCAAAGCCGCTCGATATCAATGGTGACGGGCAGATATCTCATGGTGAGGCAGCCGGTGCCAATGGTGGCTTCGGCTTGAACCCGTTCGGTGATGGCTTCTGCGGCAGCCCGCCGTTTTCCAATCCTTTCAACAGCGGGCTGAATAGTGCATGCCTCGCCACGGTATATTCCGATATGGGATTGACCGGCGTTGGCACCACCAAACTCAGCCGCAAGAACACGCTGACGGCTGAGGACGACAAACTCGATAACATCGCGCGAACCGGATATCTCGACCTGATCTTTGATGGCGGCAACGATCTGGAAATCAAGAACCAACTGTTTTACGATGGTTATGCCCATGACAGCGAAAACCAGTACGGTTTCTCGCAGTTCCACAATTCCTATGTGATTGAAGACCGCATCGTCGTTTCGAAGAAGTTCAAGAGCGAAGCCGGCACATTCTCGTTCCAGATTTCGCCGTCGATCCGTTACACGAACTTCGAACACGCCGATGATTTCAACTACGAATATTTCAACCGTGTCGATCTGAATGTGGGCTACAACGCACTTTCCGACCGGTTGCTGTCGACGGAGTGCGACTGCAACTACACGTCGGCTAACGTTGGCCATTATACCGATTACGGTCTGGCGGGTCTTGCTGACTTCGATTTCGACTTCGGGCTCGATGTCACGCTCGGAGCGCGGTATGATCATATCGAAGTGACCACGGCGGACATTGTCGCAATTCTTGAAAATCCGGCTGGTGCAGGTTCGGCAAAGACCTCGAAGGGTGGCTGGTCGTGGTCGGCCAGTGCCAACTACGAATTACCGTTCGGTGTTATTCCGTATGTCACCATATCACGGCAGTCGACCGTAGTTGCCGGACAAGGCGCGGAAATCACGACGGCGGACGCTCTGTCTGGCGCCTTCATCAGCGCTTCGAAGCTTTATGAAGGGGGCATCAAGGGCAGCTTCCTCGATAACCGCCTCTATGCGGCGCTCTCGGTTTACAAGCAGACCCGCACGGATCGCAATTCCCAGGCAATCGTCACGAACCAGGCGGTCGAGACCAAGGGCATCGAAGCTGAAATACGCTGGTCGGTCGACCGCCACTTCCTAATTTCGGCCAACTACACCAAGACCAAGGTCGAGAACCTAACCGCGATTGGTGATGGAGTACTGTTCAGCTTCTTCGGTGCAGAAGACTTGAAGGGTATCAATCCCGCGTTGTTCTGGGGTGGTCAGCCAATCGGGCTGGTGCCAATTCCTAACCGCAATGCCTCGCGCCGTGCGGGCATTCCCGAAGATCTCTATTCGGCCACCGCAACCTATTCGTTCGACAATGGCTTGGCTTTTGCGGGAAGCATCACTCGGGTGCCTGAGGTGTTTTCAGGGCAGTCGCAGGTGGTAAAACTCCCGGCCTATACACTGGTGGACCTGAGCGCTTCGTTCAAAACCGGACCGTGGCTGTTCCGTGGAGTGATCAAGAACGCCACCAACGCCAGCTACTTCCGCGCCAACTTCACCGAACTGTTCGGCAGTACGATTGCACTGCCGGAACGTCCGCGTAGCTGGCAGGCAACGGTCGTCTACAAGTTCTGACGATCTGATCTGAGCGAGGGGCGGTACTCTCCCGCCGTCCCTCGTTTCAGTCCCTTGATGTTTAGGTGACACCCCAATGACCCGTTTTGCGCCCTTTGCCGCAGCACTTCTTGCGTGCACTTCGCCTGCTTTGGCTGCGCCCGTTGCTGATGCGGCCACGGTTGCGGCGGTCAAGGGTTGCATGCCCGCGCGGCCCTGTGCGGCCAAGTTGCCGGTGCGAGTGGTGGTGGTCACCATGTTCGAAATCGGCGCCGATACGGGCGACAAAGCGGGCGAATTCCAGCTGTGGAAAGAACGCCGCAAGCTGGATGTGACGCTGCCGTTTCCGCAAGGCTGGCACGATTTGGCCTACGATCCTGAGACGGGCATTCTTGCAATCGTCACAGGCATGGGTTCGATCAGGTCAGCCACGGCGACGCTCGCGTTGGGGCTGGATGATCGGCTGGACCTGAGCAAAGCCTATTGGCTGGTTGCAGGGATTGCCGGGATTGATCCTGAAGATGCATCGATCGGGTCAGCCGCATGGGCGCGCTATTTGATAGACGGCGATATTGCGCACGAGATTGATGCGCGCGAGATTCCCAGCGGCTGGAAAAGTGGGTACTTTGCGCTGCACAGCAAAGGGCCGGCCGATCCTACGCCGCTGCCGCCGATCAATGGCGAAATGTTCGAATTGAACACAGGTTTGCGGGACTGGGCCTTTGCGCTGACCAAAGACATGAAACTGCCCGATGATGCGCAGATCGCCGCCGAGCGCGCGCGCTTTACTGGCTATCCCAACGCGCAAAAGCCGCCGTTCGTGTTGAAAGGCGATAACCTTGCCGCGATGACATTCTGGCATGGCGCAAAAATGAATGATTGGGCCAATGACTGGACCACCTTCTGGACGCAAGGCAAGGGTCAGTTCGTCACTTCCGCGATGGAAGAGACTGGCACGTTCCAATCCATTGAATACTTGCACAAAGTGGGGCGGGCTGACCGCGACCGCGTGCTGGTGCTGCGCGCGGCGAGCAACTTCACCATGCCGCCGCCGGGCGTTGAACCGGCCGGGTATTTGCTGCGCGAAAATGAAGGCTATGCCGGGATGTCGGCCGCGCTGGAAGCCCTGTATTCAGTGGGCGGCACGATCGTGGATGAGATCGTCATGCACTGGGACCGCTACGACAAGGCCCCACCAAAGTGACGGTGGCTTAACGTGGGCCTGACCCTGATCCGCAACGCGGCTGTTGTCGTAACGATGGATGACGCAGGCACGGAAATCGCGGATGGCGCGGTAGCTTTCCGCGATCGCGTAGTTTTGGCGGTGGGGACGACCGCCGATCTTTCACCACTGGCCAACCAAGCTGATGTGATCGTTGAAGCCGCAGGCTGCGTGGTTACGCCCGGCTTGATCAACACTCATCACCATTTGTACCAGACGCTTACCCGCGCTTTGCCGGGGGCTACCGAAGCGTCGCTGTTCGGCTGGCTCAAGCGGCTTTACCCGATCTGGGCAACCTATACCCCCGACGACATGTTCGCTGCCACGCAGCTGGGATTGGCCGAACTGGCGCTGTCTGGTTGCACGTTAAGTTCGGACCATTTATACCTTTTTCCCAATGGCGTGACGCTGGACGACACGATCCATGCAGCGGCAGGCATAGGCTTGCGCTTCCACGCCACGCGCGGCGCAATGAGTGTGGGGCAAAGCGCCGGGGGATTGCCGCCAGACAGTTTGGTCGAACGCGAGGACGCGATCCTTGCCGATTGCATTCGCGTGATTGACCGGTTCCACGATGCCACAGACGGGGCGATGGTTCGTATAGGCGTGGCGCCATGTTCGCCGTTCTCCGTGAGCCAGGGCTTGATGCGCGACGCCGCACTGCTGGCGCGTGAAAAAGGCGTGATGCTGCACACTCACTTGGCTGAAGATGCCGACGATGTGGCCTTCAGCCTTGAACGCTTTGGTTGCCGACCCGGCCAATATGCCGAAGATTTGGGCTGGACCGGGCCTGATGTGTGGCACGCGCACTGCGTCCAGTTGGATCACGCCGAGATCGATCTGTTCGCACGGACCCGGACCGGCGTGGCGCATTGTCCCGGCTCCAACTGCCGCTTGGGTTCAGGCATCGCGCCGGTGCGGCAGATGGTGGACGCGGGCGTGAAAGTTGGGCTGGGCGTTGATGGTTCGGCATCGAACGATAGCGGCAATCTGCTGGGCGAAGCGCGGCAGGCGTTGTTGCTGCAGCGGGTGACACATGGCGCGACTGCTTTTGCGGCGCGTGAGGCACTTCGCATAGCCACCCGCGGCGGAGCCGAGGTGCTGGGGCGAAGCGATCTGGGCCAACTTCGCCCCGGAATGCGCGCCGATTGCGCGGTGTGGGATATGGCCAGTGTCGCCTCGATCGGGGCGTGGGATCTGGTGGCAGGGCTCGTGCTCGCGCCACCATCGGGCGTGCGGGACTTGTTCGTTGAAGGACGCGCCGTGGTGCGAGATGGCGAGCTGGTTCGAACCACGAGCCGTACGTTGATTACGGCTGCGCAAACCTCGCTCAACCGCCTGATGGCTCTTGCTTAGGAGGCTGCAAGCCATGTCCGGACCCGCATCTGTTACGCGCGAACAGGCACGTGATCCTGAGTTTTTACCGAGGCTTGGCATAGCTCTGCCGCTGGGTATTCAGCATGTGCTGGCGATGTTCGTTTCAAACCTGACGCCTTCGATCATCATCGCTGGCGCGGCGGGATTTGGCTTTGGGTCGCCTGATCCGTCTGAACTGATCTACATGATCCAGATGTCGATGCTTTTTGCCGGCATTGCCACATTGATGCAGACCGTTGGCTTTGGACCGATTGGCGCACGCCTGCCTTTGGTGCAGGGCACCAGCTTTGCCTATATCCCTGTGATGATCCCGATTGTTGCGGGAAAGGGCGTAGGCGCAATGGCCGAATTGATGACCGCTGCGCTGTTTTGCGGGGTGGTCCACGGCATTCTGAGCATGTTCGTGGGGCGTGTGCGGTTTGCGCTGCCGCCGCTGATTACCGGACTTGTCGTGCTGATGATCGGGTTGTCGCTGATGCGGATCGGAGTGCAATATTCGGCGGGCGGCGTTCCGGCGATTGGCACGCCGGCATTCGGCGCAGGCAGCAGTTGGTTGCTGGCAGGCGTTGTGGTCATCTCAACTTTGACGCTCAAGTTTTATGCACGTGGGGTTTGGTCAACCGCCTCTGTCTTGTTGGGGTTGCTGGCTGGATATGGCGTGGCGCTGGCGCTGGGGCGCGTTTCGTTTGATGCGGTGGCGAGCGCGCCTTTGGCAATGCTGCCAACCCCCTTCCATTTCGGCTTTGCTATCTCAGCCTCCGCCATCCTTGGCTTCGTCCTGACCGGCTTTGTCTCCTCGATTGAATCCATCGGCGACGTTGAGGCGATTTGTGAAGGGACCGCCGGAAGGCCTGCCACTGATGCCGAACTGCAAGGCGCGGTGGCCGCAGATGGCGTGGGCACGGCGCTTGCGGCGGTGTTCGGGGCGATGCCCAATACGACTTTCAGCCAGAATGTCGGGCTGATTGCGATCACCGGGATGATGAGCCGCCATGTTGTCACGCTTGGTGCGGTGTTTTTGGTGGTGTGCGGGCTGGTGCCCAAAATTGGTGCGGTAATTACGACCATCCCGATTGAAGTGCTGGGCGGCGGGGTGATTGTGATGTTCGGGATGGTTGCTTCTGCCGCGCTTTCGATGCTGGCATCGGTCGATTGGAATCAGCGCAATATGCTGGTGTTCGGCGTCAGCTTGTCGCTGGCACTGGGGCTTCAGTTGGAGCCTGATGCCGTAGCGCATTTGCCGGAAACTGCGCGGATGCTGTTGACGTCGGGAGTCTTGCCAGCAGCGGTTCTGGCGATCGTGCTCAACTTGTTATTGCCGCGCGAAACGGCGGATGAAGATGTCGCTTTTTCGTCCATGTCTTCGGCTGAATAGGACGATGCAGCAGGCTGCGCTCTTTTTTGCAACAAACCGTCGCGATCATTGCGTTGGATCGGTAGGGTGGGGGAGGGCATAGCTGCAAGGACAATGACGTTGCGTGTAAAACTTCCTTCGATCGATCCGTTTCTGCTTTGGCTGATTGGCACGGTTGTGGCTGCCAGCCTGCTGCCGGCGCGCGGCAACGCGCTGGTCATGTTCGATTACGCGGCTGACGCTGCGATTGTTCTGCTGTTCTTCCTGCACGGGGCAAAACTTTCGCGCGAGGCGATTGTGGCAGGGATCAGCAATTGGCGGCTGCACCTTATGGTGTTGACGTTCACTTACATTCTGTTTCCGGTGCTTGGCCTGGCAAGCGAGCGAGCGGCACGATTGGTGATCGATCCTACTTTGGCGATGGGCTTGTTGTTCCTCACGCTGCTGCCTTCGACGGTGCAAAGCTCGATCGCGTTTACCGCCATGGCGCGGGGCAATGTGGCGGCGGCGGTGTGCAGCGCCTCGCTCTCCAATCTCTTGGGCATCGTACTGACGCCACTGCTTGTAACGCTGTTCATCCATGCGGGTGGCGCAAATGGCGTGGATGGCTTTGCCTCTGTGCAAAAAATTGCCACGCAATTGCTGCTTCCGTTTGTGGTTGGGCACTTGCTGCGGCCACTGATCGGCAAGTGGATCGACAAGAACAAGAAGCTGCTCCAGCCGGTTGATCGCAGTTCGATCCTGCTGGTGGTCTATTCGGCGTTTAGCGCCGCGGTGGTGAATGGCGTGTGGCAAAGGGTTGGACCGTTCGATCTGGGCGTGCTGCTGGTTGCCTCGGCGGTGATGTTGGGCGTGGTTATTGCGGTGAACGGTATTGCTGCGCGTATCGCGGGATTGCCACGCGAAGATGCGATTGTGCTGTTGTTCTGCGGTTCCAAAAAGAGTCTTGTTTCGGGTGTGCCGATGGCAGGCGCGCTGTTTGCTCCGGCGCAAGTGGGCATGGTGATCTTGCCAGTGATGATTTTCCACCAGTTGCAATTATTCGTCTGCGCCTGGCTTGCTGCGCGTTATGCACGGGAAGCCGACGTGCCTGTGGTGCCGATGCCTCCACAAGGTGAAGCTGAGGCGTTGGCTCGCGCCGATGCGCTGGGCCTGCCAATCCCTGAGGAGTGCCGCGCCGGCGTTACTACCAACCTCGAATTGCTGACGCAGCATGCGCAGACGCTGGTGGACAAAGGAGAAGAGTGAACACCGCAACCGCCATCGCTGCTGCCGTCAGGGCAGGTGACGTTACGGCCACGGCGGTAGTGACACGCGCGCTTTCGGCGCTTGGTACTGACAAACACGTCGCGGTTACCCGCATCCTTGCCGAGCGCGCGCTGGCTGAGGCGGGGCAAGTTGATGCGATGATCGCGCAAGGTGCTGACCCCGGCGTGTTGGCCGGAGTGCCATACGGGGTGAAGGACCTGTGCGATGTGGCGGGCTTGCCGACCACGGCTGGATCGGCTGTTAAAGCTGATGCCAGCCCTGCCACCAGCGATGCCGAAGCGATTGGCCGGTTGCGCGCGGCAGGCGCGGTTTTGGTGGCCACGCTAAACATGGACGAGTTTGCTTACGGCTTTGCCACGATCAACGCGAACTATGGCACTACGCGCAATCCCCATGATCCCCAGCGGCTTGCGGGCGGTTCTTCGGGCGGTTCAGCGGCAGTCGTGGCCGCAGGGCTGATGCCGTTTGCCCTAGGATCGGATACCAACGGATCAATCCGCGTGCCTGCCAGCTTGTGCGGGCTTTACGGGCTGAAGCCTGCACATGGCACGCTGCCCATGGCGGGGACCTTTCCCTTTGCTGAAAGCTTCGATGATATAGGCCCATTCACCAACAACCTTGCCGATATGGCGTTGGTGTGGGGTGTTTTGTTGGGGCAGCCGATCCCCGAACATTCCGGCGCGATCCGTATCGGGCGATTGGGCGGCCGGTTTCGTCAGAATGCTGATCCCGCGCAACTGGCTGCGATGGATGCGGTTGCGCCCGATGCTCCGTTGATCGAACTCCCCGACATTGCCCGCGCCCGCAGTGCCGCTTTTTTGATCACGGCTTATGAAGGTGGAAACCTTCACCGCGAGACTTTGGCGACCAGCGCGATGGCTTACGATCCAGCGGTGCGTGACCGGCTTTTGGCAGGGGCGCTGTTGCCAGATGAACTTTACGCTCACGCCCAAGCCTTCCGTGCGGAATTTGTGACGAGAGTTCACGCGCTGCTTGCCGATTTCGATGTGCTGTTAGCGCCCGCCACGCCTTGCCCTGCGCCATTGATTTGCGATCCCCAGATTACAATTGACGGCGTGTTAAGGCCTGCGCGGGCGGACCTTGGCATTCATACCCAGCCGATCACATTCACTGGGCTGCCATCGCTGGCAGTGCCGCTGCACAGGCCCGGCCAATTGCCGCTAGGACTGCAATTGATCAGCTTGCCCGGCCGCGAAGGGGCTTTGTTGCACCTTGCCGCGCGGCTTGAGGCGGACGGAGTTACGGGCGTTTCGGCGTCGGCACGTGCTTTTTCGGGGGGAACGACATGACAGGGGCAATTGCTGAACGGGAAGGCGGAGGGGCGGGCCTTTTGGAGCGGCACTTCAAACTGGCGGAGCGCGGCACCTCGACGCGCACCGAAGTGCTGGCTGGCTGCACCACGTTTCTGACGATGGCCTATATCGTGTTGGTGAATCCTGCCATCTTGGGGCAAGCCGGGATGCCGGTGGCCTCGGTTGCGGCTGCCACGTGCTTTGCAGCAGCGTTTGCGTCAATTCTTATGGGCATGGTCGCCAATACCCCGTTGGCGTTGGCTCCGGGCATGGGGCTAAACGCCTATTTCAGTTTCACCGTGGTGCAGCAGATGGGTGTGCCCTGGCCGATTGCGCTGGGCTGTGTGTTCATATCGGGTGTTGCATTCCTCATCCTGACGGTGACGGGGGTGCGCCAGTTGATCGTCGCGGTAATCCCGCAGCACTTGTTTGCCGCAGTAGCAGGCGGCATCGGTTTGTTCATTGGCTTTATCGGCCTGAAAGATGCGGGCATTGTCGTTGCCAATCCGGCCACCTTCGTGGGCCTTGGCAGCGTGACTGCGCCGGGACCGGCGCTTGCACTGTTCGGACTGATCGTCATCGGCACATTGAGCGTGTGGAACGTGCGCGCGGCGATCTTGATCGGCATTGTGCTCACCACGATTGTCGGCTGGATCACTGGACAAGTAATTGCGCCGACCGAGCCATATAGCCTTGCTGCATTGACCGGCACGGCGTTTCAATTGGATATTGCGGGCGTTTTCGGACTTTCAGGCAAACAAGGCCTTGGTCTGCTTGAAATCCTGTTTGTGTTCTTGTTCGTTGATCTGTTCGACAATATCGGCACGCTGGTGGCGGTGACCAAGCGGGCCAAGCTGATGGATGCTGCGGGCAAGATCCCCGGCCTCAATCGCATCCTGATGACCGATGCCGTGGCGACGATGGTCGGCGCGGTGGCGGGAACCAGCACGGTGACCAGCTATGTCGAAAGCGCCGCTGGCGTGCAGGCGGGCGGACGCACCGGCCTGACAGCTGTGGTCACCGGATTACTCTTCCTCGCCACGATGTTTGTTGCCCCTTACGCGCAATTGGTGCCGCTGGCAGCCACCGCGCCTGCGCTGATTGTGGTTGGTGGGTTGATGCTGCTGCCGTTGTCCGAGGTCAACTGGGACGATCCGATGGCAGCAATCCCTGCGTTCCTGACGGTCGCCTTGATCCCGCTGACATTCTCGATCGCCAATGGCTTGGCCTTCGGAATTACCGCTCACGCCTTGCTCAAGCTGCTCAAGGGGCAGGCTACGCGCAAGGATTGGTTCCTGTTTACCCTTGGCGCGTTGTTTGTGGTGCGCTTTGCTTGGATGTCCGCTGCATGATCCGCAACTTCACCTTTGCTATTGCTGCACTTGCCGCCGCGCTCCCTTTGACCGTGCAGGCGCAGAAGCTGGACGATACGCCGCGTACCGTGGTGATGACCGCGTTCCGGCCTGAATGGAACGCGCTGGTCGGCACGATCAGCGACGCCAAGGAACATAGCATTAGCGGCGGCACGTTCCTTACGGGAACGATGGAGGGCAAGCCAGTGATCCTGATGCAAAGCGGGGTCAGCGTGGTCAATGCGGCAATGAACACGCAATTGGTCTTGGATCGCTTTGCGGTGAAGCGGATTGTCTTTTCAGGCATCGCCGGGGGCGTTGATCCCAAACTTTCGATTGGCGATGTGCTGATCGCCGAGGATTGGGGCCAGTATCTGGAAGCCTCTTTCGCACGCAAGGGCAAGAATGGCTGGACGCCGCCTGAGCAGGCGGGGCCTGAAGCACCCGCGAACTGGTTTTTCATCTTTCCGCGCGGCACGACGATTGCAAGTGCGACTGCTCCGTCCAAACGCTTTTTCCGTTTGCCTGCTGATCCGGCATTGCTGGACTTGGCGCGCAAGGTGGTGCCCTCGATCACGCTGGAACGCTGCGTACCTGCTTCGGATAAAATGCTGGCTGCATCGGAACTGTGCCTGCCGCATATGCCCAAAATCGAAGTGGGCGGTACGGGCGTGACCGCAGGAATTTATGCCGATAACGCTGAATTCCGCATCTATTTACAAAAGGCATGGAAGGCGCGCGTGCTGGATATGGAAAGCGCAGCGGTAATGCAGGTCGCTTATGCCAACACGGTCCCGGCGATTGTCTTTCGCAGCCTCTCCGATCTTGCTGGCGGCGATAAGCACAAGAACATGGAAGACACCTTCGAACATCTCGCCTCCGTCAATTCCGCCCATGTCGTGCGCGCGTTCGTTGCCGCGCTGCCGGATTGATGGCCATGCCACTCAAAACCGTCACCGGATCAAAAGGCATGGTCACCGCGCCGCATTTCCTTGCGGCAGAGGCGGGGCTTTGCGTGTTGCAAGATGGCGGCAACGCGGTTGAGGCAACAGTCGCAGTCGCAGCCTGTCTGGCAGTAGTCTATCCGCACATGACCGGCATCGGCGGCGATGGGTTCTGGGTGATTCATGAACCTGACGGCGCGGTGCATGGCATTCATGGTTGCGGCGGCGCGGCGTCGGCAGCCACGCTTGATCTTTACGCGGGGCTTGATGCGGTGCCGTTTCGCGGACCGCTTGCCGCCAATACGGTAGCGGGGACGATTTCGGGCTGGACAGCGGCACTGGCAAGTGCGGGAGGTGGTCTGCCGTTGTCGCGCCTTTTGCGCGATGCCATTGCCCATGCCCAAGCCGGTGTCCGGGTAACAGCGAGCCATGCCGCGATTGCCGCAGCTAAAGGTCGGGAATTGCGATTGCAGCCGGGAGCCTATGTCGCGACATTCGAGCCGCAAGGCAGTCCGCTGAAAGAAGGCGATGTGCTGTGCCAGCCGGTGCTGGCGCAGACGTTGCGCAGGCTGTGCGACGAAGGTTTGGACAGTTTTTATACCGGGCCGCTGGCCGCAGATCTTGCCGCTGATCTGGCGGCGCTGGGCAGTCCAGTTTCGGCGGCAGACCTTGCAGCGCATGAACCAACACGGCCAGTGCCGCTCACCACGCGGCTGCGCGATGCGCAATTGTGGAACAGCGCGCCGCCGACCCAAGGCTTTGCTTCGCTTTTGATTTTGGCATTGTTTGATAGGCTTGTGGCGGATGAACCGGATGGTTTCGCGCATGTTCACAGCTTGATCGAGGCGACCAAGCAGGCGTTTATGATCCGCGATGTCCATGTTGGCGATCCGGCATATCACGATTTCGATTGGCAGGGCCTGCTGTCCAATCCCGCAGCCCTTGATACAATGGCTGCCAAGATTGATTCAGGTAAGGCCTTGCCATGGCCGCAGCCGCCGCAGTGGGGCGATACCTGCTGGTTTGGTGCGGCAGATAGCCAAGGCCGCTTGGTCAGTGCGATCCAATCAACCTATTTCGAATTCGGCTCAGGGCTTGTTCTCCCGCGTACCGGGATCACGTGGCAGAACCGGGGTAGTAGCTTCCGGCTGGCGGAAAGTGGCTGGAATGCACTCAAGCCGGGGCGCAAACCGTTCCATACGCTAAATCCTGCGCTCGCCCGTTTCGATGACGGCCGGGTTATGGCTTATGGCACCATGGGCGGCGAGGGGCAGCCGCAGACCCAAGCCGCCATGTTCAGCCGCTATGCGCGCTATGGGGTGGACTTGCAGACGGCGATTTCTGCGCCGCGCTGGTTGCTTGGCCGGACGTGGGGAGAGCAAACGACGACGTTGAAGCTGGAAGATGGCTTTGCCGATGCGCTTTATGACATGCTGGCTAACGCGGGCCACGATGTTGAACGCATCGGGCCGCTGACCGCAACGATGGGCCATGCAGGTGCCATCGTGCGCAATGCCGATGGGTCGCTGGAAGGCGCGACTGATCCACGTAGCGATGGCAAGGTGGCGGCATGGTAGGGGGAATGCGCGCCGTTGACCGATGTGATGAACTTGGCCTGCCGCCATTCAGCGACAGCGCGGAGGGATTGACTCGCACATACCTCTCGCCAGCATATGGAGCCGCGCAAGATCGGCTGGCGCAGTGGATGGTAGAGGCAGGCTTGGTGGTGCGGCGCGATGCGGCGATGAACCTGATTGGTCGCTACGAAGGCAGCGATCCTGACGCGCCGGTGCTGTTGATCGGGAGCCATCTCGACAGCGTGCGCAACGCGGGGCGCTATGATGGTCCGCTAGGGATTATGCTTGGGATTGAGGCTGTTGCGGCGCTTTCTTCGGCAGGCGTGCGAATGCCATTCCAGATTGAAGTGATCGCGTTTGGCGATGAGGAAGGATCGCGCTTTCCAGCGGCGATGCTGACCAGTCGCGCGGTAGCAGGAACGCTTGATCCGGCCACGCTTAATGTCCGCGACGGGGAAGGCGTGGCGCTGGCTGATCTTGTCGATATTGAGGCTTATCCCACGGCAGCACGCGAACCCGGTTCCGTGCTGGCCTACTTTGAGGCGCATATTGAACAGGGGCCAGTGCTTGAAGCCCAAGGGTTGGCGGTGGGCACGGTTACTGGCATTGCAGCCCAACTGCGCTTTGAAATTACGGTCAGTGGCACGGCAGGCCATGCCGGGACCACGGCTATGGATTTGCGGCGCGATGCGGTGACCGGGATGGCCGAAATGGTTTTGGCCGCAGAAGCGGTTGCCAGAGTGGGACCAGCCGATCTCGTGGCGACAGTCGGGCTCGTTTCCGTGCCTTCCGGCGCGGCCAATGTGGTGGCGGGAATGTGCACGTTTACACTGGATGTGCGGGCGGGTGATGGTGCCCGGCGCGATACCGCTGCCGAGGAAATTCTGCGCCGTTTCCGCAAGATAGCCGATGTGCGCGATTTGGGCTTTGCTGTGCGCAAGGTTCATGATCTGCCCGCCAGCCCGTGCGATCCGCAATTGATGGCCATGCTGGATGAGGCGACGGTCGATGCTGGCCACACCGCCTTCCGGCTTGTTTCGGGGGCGGGCCATGATGTGATGAGCATGGCGGCGCTATGCCCCACCGCCATGCTGTTCTTGCGCTGCAAGGGTGGGGTCAGCCACAATCCGGCCGAGCATGTTGATCCTGCCGATGCGCAAGTGGCGCTGCAGGTCATGCTAGGCTTTATCGAACAATTGGGAGCCAGCTTTGAACCCGCTTGATCCGACCTTTTTCGGCGACATTGATCCCCCGCAGCGGTTGTTGATGGGGCCGGGGCCAGTCAACGCTCATCCTCGCGTGTTGCGCGCGATGGCGGCGGATTTGCTGGGTCAGTTTGATCCGGAAATGACCGGGTTCATGAATCAGGTCATGGCGCTCTACCGCCCGATTTTCGGCACCACCAACCCGTGGACGATGCTGATCGATGGCACAGCGCGCGCAGCGATTGAGGCATCGCTGGTCAGCTTGGTTGAACCCGGTGATACGGTGCTGGTGGTGAACTTCGGGAGGTTCGGCTTGCTGCTGACCGAAATCCTCTCGCGTATTGGTGCCAGGATCGAAACGGTGGACGCTCCTTGGGGCGAAGTGGTTCCGCTGGATGTGATTGCCGATGCGATTTCGCGCTGCGGGCCAAAAGTGGTCGCCACTGTTCATGGTGATACCTCGACGACGATGGCGCAGCCATTGGAAGGCTTTGGCGCGCTGTGCAAAGCGGCGGGAGCCTATTCCTATGTCGATGCAACAGCGACGCTCAGCGGGATGGAAATCGCCACGGATCGCTGGGGCGTGGATATTGTGACCGGCGGTTTGCAGAAGTGCCTTGGCGGGCCATCAGGATCGGCACCGATCACCATTTCCGATCACGCGGCAGAGCGTATCTTTGCGCGGCGGCATGTCGAACAAGGAATTCGCCGAGCCGATATTGTCGATGGCGTGGGGCCACGTATTGCGTCCAATTACTTCGATCTGGCGATGATCATGGATTATTGGTCAGACAAGCGCCTGAACCATCATACTGAAGCGACATCGATGCTTTACGCTGCGCGGGAATGTGCCCGCGTGGCATTGGGCGAGGGGCTGGAGGCACGGTTCGCGCGGCACCGCAAGGCGGGCGCGGCGATGACCGCAGGGCTTCGCGCGATTGGCCTCTCGGTGTTTGGCGACGATGCCCACCGCATGACCAATGTGACCGGCGTCTATATCCCCGATGGCGTTGACGGCGAGGCAATCCGCACCGCCATGCGAGAGCATTTCGAGATCGAGATTGGCACGGCTTTTGGTCCACTGCAAGGCAAGATCTGGCGGCTGGGCGCGATGGGCTACAACGCGATGAAGCACAAAGTGCTGCTGACTTTGAGCGGGTTGGAAGCGTGCCTGAACGCGTCGGGTTTCGCACTTCCGCTAGGCGAAGCGGTGCCTGCTGCGCTGGCGGCGTGGGAGGCGGCATGACGCTCCCGCGCGATCTGGTGGGTTATGGCGCGACGCCACCTGCGGCGCAGTGGCCCGGCGGCGCGCGCGTGGCGGTGCAATTTGTGATCAATTACGAAGAGGGCGCGGAGAATTCTGTCCTCAATGGCGATAAAGGGTCCGAGGCGTTTCTGTCCGACATGGTCGGGGCAGGCAGCCATCCGGCGCGGGCGATGGCGATGGAGAGCCTCTATGAATATGGCAGCCGCGCCGGGTTCTGGCGATTGCATCGCCTGTTCACGGAACGTCGCGTTCCGGTGACGGTTTTCGGGGTTGCTGCTGCGCTGGAGATGAACCCGGCGGCTATTGAGGCGATGCTGGCTGCGGATTGGGAGATCGCCAGCCACGGCTATCGCTGGATCGATTACCAATATGTGCCCGAAGCGGTTGAGCGTGAGCACATTGCCCGCGCAATTGAACTGCACACGCAGCTAACCGGCAGCAGGCCGCTCGGCTGGTATCAAGGCCGCACATCGCCCAACACTGCAAGGTTGGTGATCGAAGAAGGCGGGTTTGTCTACGATGCAGACAGTTATGCCGATGACCTGCCCTATTGGGATTTGCGCCACGGCAAACCGCAATTGGTCGTGCCCTACTCGCTTGATGCCAATGACATGAAGATGGTGGCGCTCAACGGCTTTACCGAGGGCGACCAGTTTTTCCGGTACTTGGTCGATACATTTGAGCAATTGCGCGAAGAAGGCGGGCGGATGATGTCGGTGGGGCTGCATGGCCGTATTGCTGGCCGTCCGGCGCGGGCGCGGGCGGTGGCGCGGTTCCTCGATCATGTAATCGCAAGCGGCGATGCTTGGATTGCGCGGCGCATTGACATTGCGCAGCATTGGTCCGCGCTGCATCCCTACGCAGGGGCGGTGGTATGATCATCAACGATCCCGCGCTGCTGGACGAGGTGACGCAAGCTTTTCAAGAATATGAGCGCGCACTGATGAAAGACGACCTTCCGGCAATGGATGTGCTGTTTCATGATGCTTCCACCACCAATCGCTTTGGCGTGGGTGAAGTGCTGTGGGGTATGGAAGAAATCCGTGCGTTTCGCAAAGGTCGTGGCGGATCACCGCAGCGTCGGCTCGGCAGCGTGGCAATCACGGTCTACGGCGCAAGCTTTGCCACCGCCGATGCTGAATTCTTCCGCGAGGGATCGGATCGGCGAGGGCGGCAAAGCCAGTCTTGGGTCAAGTTTGCCGATGGGTGGAAAGCCGTCTCGGCGCATGTCAGCCTGGAAGCGGTGACGTCATGACGGCATTGTTCGAACACAGCCCTTGGGTGGAAGCGCGCGCCGATGCGAAGGGTTCCAGCGGGGATCGCCATGCCGATCTGATGGCGGTGGTGTATAAAGCATCACCGGCAGAGCAACTGGCGCTGATCCGCGCGCACCCGGAACTGGCGGGCAAGGCTGCGATTGATCGCACATTGACTGACGCATCGGCGGCCGAGCAGGCCTCGGCAGGGCTCGACCGCTTGAGCGAGGACGAATTTGCTCGGTTTCATGCGCTGAATGCAGCCTATCGTGATCGCTTCGCCATGCCGTTCATCATCTGTGTGCGCTTGACCGACAAGGCGGGGATTCTGGCGGCGATGGAGCAGCGTTTGCTCAATGACCAAGACACAGAAATCGCCACGGCCATCGCGCAAATCGGTGAGATTGTTCGCTTGAGATTGGAGGCCGCGCAGTGACTGTCGATTGGGGCGAATGGCTCAACCTCGCAATCCGCTGGTTCCACCTGACGGCGGGCATCGCGTGGATCGGCTCGTCATTTTATTTTGTGTGGCTCGACAACCATCTGGTGCCGCCCAAAGAGGGTGAGGCATCGGGCGAAGTTTGGTCGGTCCACGGCGGCGGATTCTACCACAAACAGAAGTATGCGGTGGCTCCGGCAAAAATGCCCGAAGACCTGCACTGGTTCAAATGGGAGGCCTATACCACTTGGATAACGGGCTTTTCACTGCTCGTGCTGATGTATTACGTGGGGGCTTCAAGCTATCTGATCGATCCGGCCAAAGCGGGCCTTTCACAAATGGTGGCCATCGCCATCGGCCTGACCTCGCTGGTGGTCGGCTGGCTGTTCTACGATCTGCTGTGCCGTTCGCCCTTGGGCCGCGACAACCGCGTAATCGGCGCAGCGTGGTATCTATTCCTCGTTTTCGCGGCGTGGTTCCTCAATAGCATTTTCAATGCGCGCGGGGCCTATCTGCATGTGGGCGCGATCATCGGCACGGTGATGGCGGCCAATGTGTTCTTCGTGATTATCCCCAACCAGCGCAAGGCCGTGGCGCAGCTTATGAAGGGCGAAGTCCCCGATGCCGCGCTGGGCAAAGCGGGCAAGCAGCGTTCGGTTCACAACAATTACATGACCTTGCCGGTGCTGTTCATCATGATCAGCCATCATTATGCGATGACGTTCGGCGCGGGCAGGCCGTGGCTGGTGCTGGCGCTGATCGGGATTACCGGTGTGGCGGTGCGCCATGTGTTCAATCTGCGCCATCGCGGTGCGCCAACCGGGCGGGCGATGATTGTCGCGGGCGTGCTGGCGCTGATATGCGTGACGTATGTTTCAGCAGAGAAGGCAACGCTGCCTGCCGTGGCCAAGGCCGAAGAAGCGGGCGATGCGCCTGTAACGTGGGCGAGTGTGCAGCCGATTTTCGTCAAGCATTGCACGAGTTGCCACGCGCAGCGCCCGACGAGCGAGGCTTTCACCACGCCGCCTTTGGGCGTAATGCTCGATAGTTATGACCGCACCAAAGCGGCGGCGCTGCGCGTGAAGAAGGTTGCGGTAGATAGCGAGACGATGCCTCTCGGCAACATGACCAGCATGACTCGTGCCGAGCGTGATGCAATAGATCGCTGGATTGCCGGAGGATCGCAGCAATGACGACGCTATCCACGCATGTGCTCGATACGATGCATGGCCGTCCCGCAGCAGGCGTGCGGCTGACGCTTGAGGATGCAGCGGGTGTGGTGCTCTTTGCGGGCGAAACCAATCACGATGGGCGGTGTCCCGGCATGCCTGAGCTATCGCCGGGACTCTACGCGCTGACTTTTGCGGTGGCGGGATACTTTGCTGCCGCTGGAGTGGCGCTAGCCGATCCGCCGTTTCTGGACGAGGTGCGCATCGCCTTCGGTATTGCCGATGCTGGCCATTACCATGTGCCCCTGCTGGTATCACCTTTCGCCTATTCGACGTACCGGGGAAGCTGAGCGATGTCGGTGCGCTTTCTGCTCGGTGGCGAGGTGATCGAGATTGGCGATCCCGATCCGACGGGCACATTGCTGGATTATCTGCGCGGGCCATTGCGCCGGACCGGCACCAAGGAGGGTTGCGCCGAGGGCGATTGCGGGGCCTGCACGGTACTGGTGGGCGAACTGGACGGCGGCACTGTACAATGGCGCGCGATCAACGCCTGCATCCTGTTTCTGCCGATGATCCACGGCAAGGCGCTGATGACGGTGGAGAGCCTAGGCGCAGATGGTGCCCTTAATCCATTGCAGGCGTGCATGGCGGCCAACGGCAGTTCGCAATGCGGCTTTTGCACGCCGGGGTTCGTGATGTCTTTACATGGCCGGGCGATTGGCGCGCTGGGCAGCGATTTGCCGGTGACAGATGTGATCGCGGGCAACTTGTGCCGCTGTACTGGCTATGGCCCGATCCTTGAGGCGGGCGAGCAAGTGGCCAGGCTGGCGCAAGATGATGCGGCAGTGATTGCGGCTCTGACTGCGCTGGCTGTGGATGATACCGTCAGCGATACTTTCGCAGGGCGGCAGTGGTTTGCGCCCCGCTCTTCGGAAACTTTGGCAAAGGTGTTGGCCGCCCATCCGAATGCGCGGATCGTGGCGGGCGCAACCGATGTGGGCTTGTGGGTGACCAAGGGCCTGCGCGATATCGATACGCTGGTGTTCATCGGCGACGTGGCGGATCTCAAGGCCATCGAGGAAACTGGCGACGGCGTGCGAATTGGTGCTGCGGTGCGTTATGCCGAGGCGCATGAGGCCTTGGCGCGGTTGCATCCCGATCTTGGCGAACTGGTGCGGCGCATTGGCGGCCTTCAGGTGCGCAATTCTGCCACGGTTTGCGGAAATATCGCCAATGGTTCGCCCATCGGCGACGGGCCGCCTGCGCTGATTGCGTTGGGGGCGGAACTGACCCTGCGCTCTGCAGCGGGGAGGCGAACGATGCCTTTGGAGGACTACTTCCTCGATTACGGCAAGCAGGACAAGCAGCCGGGGGAGTTTGTTGAAAGCGTATTCGTGCCACGTCTCGCCGCGCATGCCAAAGTGCATATCTCCAAGCTATCGCGGCGGTTCGATAGCGATATATCCGCCGTGCTTGGGGCCTTTGCGCTTACAGTGGAGCAGGGCATGGTCACCGCCGCGCGCGTGGCGTTTGGCGGGATGGCGGCAACGCCCAAGCGCGCCGCGGCCTGTGAGGCGGCATTGATCGGACAGTCCTTTTCCGAGGCGACTGTTGTCGCAGCGGCAGAGGCATTGCGCAGCGATTACCAACCGATCACCGACGTGCGCGGGACGTCTTCCTATCGCGTTGAAGCGGCGGCTGCGCTGTTATGGCGGATGTGGCACCGCGAGCAGGGAACGGCGGTTTCGGTGCTGGAAGTGGAGGCTTAAGCGTGAGCGAAGCCGATCCCCTGTGGCCTGCACGGGTCAAGCCATCGAACCCGCATGACAGCGCCCATCTGCATGTTTCGGGGCAGGCACGCTATGTCGATGACGAGGCAGAGCCGGCAGGCACGCTGCACTTGGCGTTCGGGCTTTCATCCGAGGCGCGGGCGCGGATTGTGGGCATGGACTTGTCCGCGGTGCGCGCTTTTCCCGGCGTGGTTACGGTCTATACGGCTGCCGAAATTCCAGGCGAAAACAACGTGGGGCCGATCGCGCATGATGACCGGGTGCTGGCTGATGGCGAGGTGATCAGCCACGGCCAGCCGGTGTTCCTTGTGGCCGCAACCAGCAGATTGGCGGCGCGCAAGGCGGCGCGTCTTGGCAAGATTACTTATGAACCGCTGGAGCCAATCCTCACGGTGGACCACGCGCGGGCAGCGGACGCGCGGATCGAGGCCGATCAGCGCATGGCTGCGGGCGATGCCGATACGGCGCTTGGCACTGCGCCACACCGCATTTCGGGCGCGCTCAAAATCGGGGCGCAGGATCACTTCTATCTTGAGGGACAGGTATCGCACGCAAGGCCGGGTGAGGATGGGCAGATCCACGTCGTCTCATCCAGCCAGCATCCCAGCGAAGTGCAGCACCTTGTCGCGCTTTTGCTGAAAAAGCCGAGTGCGGATGTGACCGTGGAAGTGCGGCGTATGGGCGGAGCGTTCGGCGGCAAGGAGAGCCAGGCCGCGCTTTTCGCCGCTGCTTGCGCGCTGGTGGCGCATAAGTCCGGACGGCCTGCCAAGTTTTGCTGTGACCGTGACGACGATATGATCGTGACAGGCAAGCGCCACGATTTTGAGGTGGATTACGATATCGGCCATGACGATGCAGGCCAATTGTTGGCGGTGAAGCTGCGCTTTGGCGGGCGCTGCGGGGCGACGATGGACCTTTCGCCCGGCATCAATGATCGCACGATGTTCCACGCCGATAACTGCTATTTCCTGCCCGATGTTGAAATTCTGTCCGAGCGGTTGAAGACCAACACCGTATCGGCCACGGCCTTTCGCGGATTTGGCGGACCGCAGGGGATGTTGGCGATTGAGCGGGTGTGCGATGCGGTGGCAGCGCGTTTGGGCATCGATCCGCTGCTGGTGCGGATGCGCAACCTTTATGGACCGGGGCGCGAAGTGACGCCCTATGGCATGCAGCTTGAAGACAACATCGCACCGCAATTGGTGGCGCGGTTGGCGGAAACGTCTCGCTATGACGAACGGCGTGAGGCCATTGCGGCATTCAATGCAGCCAATCCGGTTCTGAAAAAGGGCATTGCGCTGACCCCGGTTAAGTTCGGGATCAGCTTTACGACCACGCACCTTAATCAGGCAGGCGCATTGGTCCATGTCTATGCCGATGGCTCGATTCAGGTGAACCACGGCGGCACCGAGATGGGGCAGGGGCTTTACATCAAGGTCGCGCAAATCGTTGCCGATGCCTTCGCCGTGCCGGTGAGCCACGTGCGGATCACTGCGACACGGACCGACAAAGTGCCCAATACCTCGGCCACAGCAGCGTCGTCGGGCGCGGACCTCAATGGCATGGCGGCTTATCATGCGGCGATGGCGATCCGCGAGCGGATGGCAGCGTTTCTGGCGGGCGTTTCTGGCTGCGCGGTGGAGGATGTGCGCTTCACATCCGATGGCGTGATTGCAGGCGGCACGCATCTGACCTTCGGCGAGGCGGCGCGCAAGGCGCACATCGGGCGCATCTCGCTATCCTCGACCGGGTTCTATGCCACGCCCGACATTGCCTATGACCGGCCCACGCACAAAGGCCGTCCGTTCTATTATTTCGCTTATGGCGCAGCGGTTTCCGAAGTGGTGGTCGATACGCTGACCGGTGAACATAAAGTGCTGGCCGTCGATATACTCCACGATGTCGGACGCTCGCTCAATCCGGCGATTGACCGCGGGCAGATTGAGGGTGGGTTCTTGCAAGGGCAAGGCTGGTTGACGACTGAAGTGGTGGAATGGGACGCCAAGGGCCGCTTGCTCAATCATTCGCCCGCAACCTACAAAGTGCCCACCGCGTCTGACCGGCCCAAGCGGTTGCGCATCGATCTGTGGGACGGTGAAAACGCCAAGCCGACAATCCACCGGTCCAAAGCGGTGGGAGAGCCGCCGCTGATGTTGGCCAATTCGGTGTTCTGCGCCATCTCTGCCGCCATTGTCGCGACCAATCCAGACCGGCGCGAATTGCCGCCACTGGACGCTCCGGCCACGCCCGAAGCGGTCTTGCGCGCGATTGCGGCGCACCGGAGCGCGTGATGGATTGGCTTGGCCTGCTCCGCTCGATCCCGCCGCGCGAACCGGCAGCAATGATCAGCGTGCTCGCCACCGAAGGCTCTGCTCCGCGCGGGGCGGGCACGCGGATGGTGGTGACGGCGCAGGGCGAGCACGGCACGATTGGCGGCGGGGCATTGGAGTTTCGTGCAGTCGAACAGGCGCGTGCGATCCTCGACCTTCCGCCGGGGGCGTGGAGGGTGCAGGATTATCCGCTGGGGCCGTTGCTGGGCCAGTGTTGTGGCGGGCGGGTGCGGGTATTGGTCGAGCATCTTGACCCTGCAGGACTTGGCTGGATTGCCGATGCGCGCGAAGGCCGGGTGCTGGTGAGCCAGTTGATGACGGCCACGATTGAACGCCATGTAAGTGATGGCCCTGCCGCACCGATTTCGGCACGTGGGGACCGCCCGCGCGAGGGTAGCCGCTTGGCCGAGACCATCGGAGTGTATCGGCGGCCGCTTTATCTGTTTGGCGCAGGCCACGTGGGGCAGGCGATCGCGCGCCATGTTGCTGGACTGCCGCTGCGGCTGGCGTGGTTCGATACGCGGCCAGTGTTCGAGACGATTGAGGGCGTGGCGGTTGTGCCGGAAACGAGGATCGAGCAGTGTATCGCTGAGGCGCCCAATGACGCGGCAATTGTTATCCTGACGCACGATCACGCGCTGGATTATCGGCTGACGCTGGCCGCACTATCGCGCGCGCCAGTGGCCTTCGTCGGGCTGATTGGATCGCAGACCAAGCGTGCGCGGTTCCTTTCGCGGCTGGAACGTGACGGCATTCCGGCAGAGGTGCGAGCCCGATTGACCTGCCCGATTGGGCTTGCCGGGGTAACAGGCAAGGAGCCCGATGTGATCGCTGTGGCGCTGCTCGCCCAACTGTTGCAATTGCCCCAAGCGGCGCAAATGCAGGCCGCTGCGGCATGAGTCTCACCGGTTTTCGCGGCGAAATCCTGAGCCTTGCGCATGATCCTGCCGAAGCGCACGACGCACTGCGCCATGATGCCGACGGCTTGCTGGTGGTGGAAGACGGACGCATTGTTGCGCGCGGGGCCTTTGCCGATCTGGCACCGCGATTTTCCGGCCTTGCGGTGGAGCAGATCGATGGGCTGATCGTGCCCGGCTTTATTGATGCTCACGTTCACTATCCCCAGCTTGACCGTATTGCCAGCCACGGCGAACAACTGCTCGATTGGCTGGAGCGGCACATTTTTCCGGCGGAAATGGCCTTTGCCGATCCGGCCCATGCGGCTGTGGTGGCAGAGGCGTTTCTGGACGAACTGCTGCGCCACGGGACGACCAGTGCGCTGGTGTTCGGCACGGTGCACGCAGCCTCGGTTGATGCGTTCTTTGCCGCTGCCGAGGCGCGCAACTTGCGCATGGCTTGCGGCAAAGTGCTGATGGATCTTGGCCCTGAAAGTTTGGCGGACACCCTGGAATCGGCGCGCAGCGAGACCGAAAACCTGATCCGTCGCTGGCATGGATGCGGGCGGTTGAAATATGCAGTTACGCCGCGCTTTGCGTTGACGTCCAGTGACGAACAAATGGCGCTGGCGGGTGATCTGCTTGCCGAACACCCCGGGGTGCTGATGCATACCCACCTTGCTGAAAATGTCCGCGAAATCGCTGAAGTGGCCGCACGTTTTCCCGATGCAGCGGACTATCTCGACGTTTACGACAGCTTCGGACTGGTGACGGATAGAGCGATCTTTGCACATGGCATTCACTTGCCTGATCGATCATGCGCGCGGCTTGCCGAAACCGGGGCAGGGATCGCAATTTGTCCCAGTTCCAACTTCTTTTTGGGGTCAGGCATGTTCGATTTCGCACAGGCAGAGCGTCACGGCGTGAGGATCGGTCTTGGATCAGACATCGGCGCGGGCACCTCGCTTTCGCTGCTTCACAATGGCGGGCTTGCCTATCAGGCGGGGCTGTTCAATGGCTACCGGCTCGATCCCTTTCGTGCGCTGTGGTTGGCGACGGGTGGTTCGGCGCGTCTGCTGCATATCGCGAACGATGTGGGTATGTTGGCTGAAGGGCAAGAGGCCGATTTCGTGGTGCTGGACGACAAGGCAATTCCGCTGATGGCGCGCCGCACCGCCGGGGCAGACTTGGCCGAGCGGCTGTTTGCGATGCAAATTTTGGGCGATGATCGCGTGGTCCGGCGGACATATGTCTTAGGGCGCTGCGCTTGGGACCGGGATGCGCTAAGGCCGATGCCATGATCGATTCAAATGATTTCATCGTTGGCCTGCCCAAGGCGGAATTGCATCTGCATATCGAGGGCAGCCTTGAGCCGGAACTAATGTTCGCCTTGGCCGCGCGAAATAGCATCGCCATTCCCTACGTGAGTGTTGAAGATGTGCGGGCGGCATATGACTTTTCGAATTTGCAGGACTTTCTCGATATTTACTATGCCGGGGCAGGCGTTCTGATCACGCAGGCCGATTTTCATGATTTGGCGATGGCCTACTTTGACCGGGCAGCCGCCGATGGCGTGGTCCATGCCGAGATCATGTTCGATCCGCAGACTCACACCGACCGGGGAATTGCGTTCGAAACGGTGATCGAAGGCCTGTTGTCGGCAATGGCAGAGGCCAAGGCCAAGCATGGTCTGACCAGCGAACTGATCATGAGCTTCCTGCGCCATTTGTCAGAAGAAGCTGCGTTCGAAACGCTGGCAATGGCAGAGCCGTGGTTGGACAAGATCGCGGCGGTGGGGCTTGATTCCAGCGAGGTGGGCCATCCGCCGTCGAAGTTTGCGCGGGTGTTCGCGGCAGCGCGTGCAAAAGGCCTCAAGCTTGTTGCGCACGCGGGCGAAGAAGGCCCTCCTGCGTATGTTTACGAGGCGCTCGATCTGCTCTGCGTTGATCGCATTGACCACGGCAATCGCGCGCTTGAGGACGAGGCGCTGGTGCGGCGACTTGCGGCCAGCGGCATGACGCTGACGGTTTGCCCGTTGTCGAATCACAAGCTGTGCGTGGTAGCTGATCTGGCGGATCATCCGCTTGACCGGATGCTGGCAGAAGGTTTGAAGGCAACGGTCAATTCCGATGATCCGGCCTATTTCGGCGGCTATGTTGCCGACAACTACCGCGCAGTTGCGGCAGCGCGCGGGCTTTCGCGCGATGATCTGGCCACGCTAGCGCGAAACAGCTTCACCGGATCATTCCTGCCGCCAGAGGCCATTGCGCGGCATTTGGCCCAAATCGACGCTTTCCTTAAGCGTTCATAAGGCGTCTCACGCGCTGCATTCTCGATTTATGCCCTAACCTGCACTGCGGGCTTGCGTGGTCGGATCGAGGCGGCAATGCTGGCGGGATGATCGGCATCAAGACACAATGACACTATGACTGTCAGCCTGGTTGCGCTGCTGGTGCTTGGCCTGCTGGTTGTGCTGTTTGCTGTTGCGAGCGGGACCGAGCGACGCATTGCAACTCTGCAGGCCCATCCGCGTCTGCGCCATGGTGCTTATACGCTGGCGTTGGGTGTCTATTGTTCAAGCTGGACGTTCTACGGCGCGGTTGGCACGGCAGTTAGCGAAGGCTGGAATTACCTGCCGATCTATCTCGCTCCGGTTGCGCTGCTGCTGTTGGCTCCCAAATTTCTGCGGCGGCTGGCAGAGGCCGTTCAACAAGAGCGCGCCTCGACAATATCGGATTTCATCGCTGCCCGGTTTGGGCATGATCTGGGCGTTGCACGCACGATCACCGTCATCGCGCTGTGCGGAACGGTGCCCTATATCGCGCTGCAATTGCGGTCGATGGGCACTGCGGTTTCTATCTTGTCGGGCAGGGACTTGGCCATCCCGGTCATGGCAGGCTCAGCTGTGTTCCTTGCCCTGTTTGCCATCCTGTTCGGCGCGCGGCGTTATGAAATTGCGGGGCGTAGCGAAGGGCTGGTCTTTTCCGTTGCGCTGGAATCGCTGATCAAACTGGTGGCGCTGGCGCTCGTCGGGGCGTTTGCGCTCAGCATTATCACAGGTTCATCAGCAGTTGACTGGAACCGGGCCTCGCAAACCTTGGCGGGTCAGTTTTCACCATCGCATTTGACGCTCGAAACGTTTGTCATCACGCTGATTTCGGTGTTCGCGGTCGTAGTCCTGCCTCGCCAGTTCTACATGGGGCTGGCAGAAGCGCATTCACCCAGTGATCTGCCGCGCGCGCGCTGGGGGCTGTCGCTTTATCTCATAGTCATGGCGCTGTTGATCATGCCGATTGCGCTGGGCGGGCTTGTCGCACTCCCATCCGATGCTTCGCCCGATCGGTTTGTGCTGATGCTCCCTGCCAGCAATGGGGCGGGTGTGATCGCGATTGCTGCGCTTTTGGGGGGCTTAAGCTCAGGCGCTGCCATGGTCATTGTTGATGCCACGGCTTTGGCTACGATGATCTCCAATGATCTGATATTCCCGGCTTTACTGCGCAGTGAAAGTGGGCGCGCGGCGGACGATCTTGGCAGGCGGATGCTGGCGGTGCGTCGCGCGGCCATCGTTGGCGTGGTAGGCCTTGCATTGCTGTGGGCGCTGCTGGTTGATCCGGCGCGGTCGCTGGCGTCTATCGGGTTGGTGGCATTTGCGGCTATGGCGCAGTTCGTGCCGCATTTGCTGCTGGCCGTGGCAGCGCCGGGCCATGATCCACTAGCTGCCCGCGCCAGCCTGCTGACAGGGCTATGCTTGTGGCTTTATACGCTGGCGCTACCACCGATCATGCCCCCTGATTGGGTGGCCGCGCTGGAAGGCACGATCATTAATCCACTGCGCTTGCTGGGGATTGGACACGCATCGCCGCTTGTGCACGGAGTGTTGTGGAGCTTGTCGGCCAATCTGGCGGTCCTTGGGCTGGCGGCAGCCGGACAGCGGCGCGCACCGCGCCTACCCCGGCTGATAAGTTCCAAGCGACCTGTGCGAAATATGGGAGACCTTGCGACGCTTGCAGCGCGCTTTGTTGGCAATGATCGCGCCGCTTTGGCCTTTCCTGCGCAACGAAATGCCCAACCGGTAGACCGTGCGGCAGCGCGTTTGGCGCGGGAATTGATCGCGGGCGTGGTTGGCAATTCATCGGCGCGAGCGTTGGTGGCGTCAGCACTGGCAGGCGCGCGGATGAGCCTTGATGACGTGACGCGCCTTTTGGATGAAGGCGGGCAATCATTGCGCTTCTCACGCCAATTGTTGGCTGCCACCTTTGAGAACCTGCAATCGGGCGTCAGCGTTATCGATGCCGATCTCAATCTCGTGGCGTGGAACAGTCGCTATGTCGATCTGTTCGGCTATCCGCCGGGCATGGTGCGGGTGGGCGTGCCGATTGCCGATCTGATCCGCTTTAATGTTGAACGCGGCACTTTTGGCGGAATGCCGGACGATGAAGTTGAAAAGCGCCTGCGCCATTTGCGCGCGCGCCGGGCGTATCAATCCGAGCGTGTCAAAGCCGATGGGCAAGTGATCAAATCTGTTGGCGGACCGATGCCCGGCGGCGGCTATCTGACATCGTTTACCGACATCACCGACGATGCGGCGGTGCGTGAGGAACTGGAACGCACGCTGGACGAATTGGAGCAGCGCGTTGCAGACCGGACGCTGGAATTGCGTGAAGCCAATCAGCGCCTTGCCGATGCCGGGCGCGACAAGACGCGGTTCCTGGCAGCCGCTAGTCATGATTTGCTGCAACCGCTTCACGCCGCGCGGTTGTTCAATTCCGCGCTTGATCGTCAATTGGAAGGACCGGCCAAAGCGCTGTCTGTCCGTGTCGATCGGTCGATTGTCGGGGCAGAGGAATTGTTACGGGCATTGCTCGACATATCCAAGCTGGATGCAGGCGGCATTCAGCCCAATCCCGAACCAGTGTCGCTGGGCCTTCTGATATCCGATATTGCAGACAACATGCGCCCACAGGCCAGCGAAAAAGGGCTGGAACTGCGTACGGGATCACTGTCAGGTATGGTGGAGACAGACCCCGGATTACTGCGGTCGGTCTTGCAAAATCTCGTCGCCAATGCCGTGCGCTATACGGTTGAGGGCGGGGTGCTGATCGGGGTGAGGCTGCGCAGCGGCTTCTTACGGATCGATGTTTACGATACTGGCGTTGGCATTGCGCCAGACCGTCAGCGCGATGTCTTTGGGGAATTTACCCGCCTCGGCACGGTCGAAGCCGAAGGCTTGGGGCTGGGGCTGGCCATTGTCGAACGGATTGCGCGACTGTTGGGTGCGCGGATCGAGTTGGTATCGCAAGAGGGGCGTGGCAGCCGGTTCAGCGTGCTGTTGCCTGCGATGCAGGGCACTGCGCTCCAACCGCATCAGGAACGTATCACCCCTTCCGGGCTTTTGGACGCAGCAAACACACCGCGCGCTTTGCGCGTATTGGTGGTCGATAACGAGCCCGAGATTGTCGCCGCGACCATCGCCCTGATTGAATCGCTTGGGCATAACGCCATCGGCGTTGCGGACATTGCATCGGCGCTGGAGCAAGTTGGCGAAGCGGACGCCCTACTGGCCGACTATCACCTTGATCGCGGCGAAGATGGCCTGCGCCTGATCGATTTGGCACGCAGCCGCAATCCGGGGCTGGCAGCGGCGCTCGTTACTGCAGAAAGCGGAGCGGGATTGCGCAAGCGGGCAAGGCTGGGGCGCATTGCGTTGTTCGTGAAACCGGCCGATCCTGCGGCCATCAGCAGATTCCTGGCCGAGGCCTCACATCGTCAGATCAAGCCCGAGTGAACGCGCGACCAGCGCGGCTTGTGTTCGGTTTTGCACATCCAGCTTGCGCATGATCGCGGTCATATGGGCTTTGACCGTCGCTTCGCTCATGCCAAGGTCAAAGGCGATTTGCTTGTTCAGTTTGCCATCCAGAACGCAGAGCAGGACTTTCAACTGCGTCGGCGTTAATCCCGCCACCTCGCGACGCACTTGTTCCATCGGCTCGGATGCAGCGGCAGTTGGTGCAGGCCCGCCGCGCAGCGCCGCGCGAATGGCATCTTCGATCCGCGACAGATCAGCATCTTTGCGCAAGAACCCGACTGCGCCAAATGCCCGCGCTTCTTCTGCAACGAGCGCGCCTTCTGCGCTCGACACCACAAGGATCGGCACATCAGGCTTTTCGGCGTGAAGCAATGCGATCCCCGAAAAGCCAATGGCGCCGGGCATTTTCAGATCTAACGTGATGAGGGCAAGATTGTCCGCCTCTGCCGCCGCTTTCGCTGCTGCGGCCAGTGTGCCAGCCTCGATCACGCGCGCAGTGGGCGCGACACTGGCCACTGCCACCGCCAAAGCCTGACGGAACAGCGGATGGTCGTCCGCGATCAAGATCGTTTCGTTCACGCCACTCCCGTCAGGCCGGTTCAACGTGCGTTTCAGCAGCGGCCTCTCGGCGCATAGCCTATCGCTTGTTGGGGGAACGGCAAGGGCGTTGTGGGGAAGGCCCACATCCGCCCAAACCTTGTCCCTTCAAGCGCCAGCCAATTGTGGCCGATTTTCCAGCAAATTGTCCACCACGCTGGGATCGGCCAGCGTCGATGTGTCGCCCAAGTTCGACACATCGTTTTCGCCGATCTTGCGCAAGATGCGGCGCATGATTTTGCCCGAGCGGGTTTTGGGCAGGCCGGGGGCAAACTGGATCACATCAGGCGTGGCGATGGGGCCGATTTCGTGGCGGACCGATGCGATCAGTTCCTTGCGCAAGGCTTCGTCGGGTTCCACTTCTGCATTGCAAGTGACGAAGGCGTAGATGCCTTGGCCCTTGATGTCGTGCGGCATGCCAACAACCGCGGCCTCGGCCACTTTCGGATGAGCGACCAGCGCGCTTTCGATCTCGGCGGTGCCCATGCGGTGGCCGGATACGTTGATCACGTCATCGATACGTCCAGTGATCCAGTAGTAACCATCGTCATCGCGGCGGCAGCCGTCGCCTGTAAAATACTGGCCTTTGAACGTGCTGAAATAGGTCTGGAAAAAGCGTTCGTGATCGCCCCATACGCTGCGCATCTGGCCGGGCCAGCTATCGGTGATAACCAGACAGCCATCGGTTGCGCCTTCCAGCAAATGTCCTTCGGTATCGACCAGCGCGGGTTGCACGCCGAAGAACGGACGCGAGGCCGAACCGGGCTTGAGCGGGGTGGCACCGGGCAAAGGGGTGATCATCGCGCCGCCGGTTTCGGTTTGCCACCACGTATCGACAATCGGGCAGCGGCTATCACCGACAACCTTGTGATACCATTCCCACGCCTCAGGATTGATCGGCTCGCCCACGGATCCGAGCAGGCGCAACGACGCGCGGCTGGTTTTTTTCACCCAGTCGTCGCCTTCGCGCATCAAAGCGCGCAGCGCAGTGGGGGCGCCGTAGAAAATCTCGACCTTGAATTTGTCGACCACTTGCCAGAAACGGCTCGGATCGGGGAAGTTGGGCACGCCTTCGAACATCACCGTGGTCGCGCCGTTCATCAGCGGGCCATAAACAACATAGGAATGGCCGGTGACCCAGCCGATATCGGCGGCGCACCAGTAAATCTGGCCGGGGCGGTAATCGAACACATACTCGTGCGTCATTGAAGCCCACACGGCATAGCCGCCCGTGGTGTGCAGCACGCCTTTGGGCTTGCCGGTAGAACCCGACGTGTAGAGGATGAACAGCGGGTCTTCTGCGCCCATTTCTTCCGGTGGGCACTCAGCCGGTTGCTGCGCAACGGCGGTGGCCCAATCGACATCGCGGCCTTCAACAAAGCCAACGTCTGCTCCGGTTCGGCGGAGCATGATCACCGTATCGACCTGCAGGCAATGGGTGAGCGCCTCATCGACGTTGGCCTTCAGCGGAACCTTGCGTCCACCGCGCAAGCCTTCGTCCGAGGTAAGCACGACGCGGCTGTCACAATCGTTGATGCGGCCCGCCAAAGCGTCCGGGCTGAAGCCTGCAAACACGATCGAATGTATGGCGCCGATGCGGGCGCAAGCCAGCATGGCGACTGCGGCTTCGGGCACCATCGGTAGATACAGCGTAACCCGCTCACCGCGTTTTACCCCGCGCGATTTCAGCAGGTTGGCAAAGCGGCAGACATCTTCGTGCAACTGACGATAGGTGATTTCGCGGTGCGCCTCGCCAAGGCCATCGGGTTCCCACAGGATCGCAATGGCATCCCCGCGCGTTGCCAGATGGCGGTCAAGGCAATTGGCCGAAAGGTTGAGCGTGCCGTCTTCAAACCAGCGAATGCCGAAATCTGCTTCGTTAAACGAGGTGTTCTTGACCTTGGTGAAAGGGTTGATCCAGTCGAGCCGTTTGCCGTGCTCCGCCCAGAAGCCTTCGGGGTTTTCAACCGACTGGCGATACATGGCATTGTACCGCGCCTCATCAACCAGCGCATCACGCGCCCACTCAGCCGGAACCGGATAGACTGCCTCGCCCATTTAAGGCTCTCCTCTTTCAGAATCTTCTCTTGTTATTCTGCATACCGCACAGCGGTTCAGCGTGGCGGCTAGACAAAGGTCGTAGATATAAGACCAACCTCTCTCTGGCTGGCAAGCCCCGATCAAGCGAATGTCTTCCTAGGATGCCTCGAAATGCAGGTGCCGGGAGAGGGATTATGCTTGATAACCGTTGGCGGACGAGCACGCTGTTACTGGCCGCCACTGCTTTAACATTGCCAGCCGCCGTTCATGCTGCCGCGCCAACCAAGCGCGAAGCTGAACTCGAAGCCCGACTGTTGCGGCTGGAATCGGAAATGGCGGCGCTGAAAAGCGATATGGCCCAAGCGAAGTCCGCTGCTTCTACAAACGATGGCGTCGGGGCTGCTGAACTTGCCAAGGCGGTAGAAGCAAAGGCCGATGCAACTGCGGCAAAGGTCGCTGCACTCGAAGCCAAAACACAGCCCGATGGCTTCAGAGTGGGCGCGACCACCTTCAAGATGGGCGGATTCGTTAAAGTGGTTGGCAGCGTAACGCGGTTCAGTTCAGGTGAACTTGCGGGCGGGTCGCTCGGCAAGGAGTTTTTCCTGCCACAGCAAATCCCGGTTGGAGGAACCGCCAGCACGGATGTTATCGGGCATGCGCGTCAGACTCGTCTGTTCTTTTCGACGGCAACGCCGGTTGCTGGCAAAGAATTGAAGGCGCATATCGAGTTTGACTTTGCACTGGCAGCAGCGCCACTGGGCGCCCAGCGTGCGACAAACGCTTATACGCCGACGTTCCGGCGCGGCTTCATCAACTATGGCAATCTGTTGATCGGGCAGGAATGGACCACATTCCAGAACCCCGCCCATTTGCCAGAAACCACAGACTTTGTTGGTCCGATGGACGGATCAATCTTTGTAAGGCAGATGATGGTCCAATATCGCCAGCCTTTGGGCGGCGGACTTGATCTTTATCTGGCGGCAGAAAATCCGCAGACTGAAACGCTTACATCAACTTCGGCAGCGATGGTCGACAACGATCAGGACCGGATGCCCGACTTCATCGCCAAGCTGGCTTACAAGAACAAGACCACAGAACTGCATGTTGCCGGGCTCGTCCGGTCGGTATCGGTGCATAGCGCCGGAGCGGGCGACAGTGCGCTGGCTTGGGGAGGAACTGTCGGCGGAAAAATCTTGTTTGGACCGGATTTGCGCCACGATTTCCGGTTCGTAGTATCAGGCGGCAGGGGCATTGGGCGTTACTTCACAGTTGGTTACGCGCCAGATGCGATATATGACCGGACTGTCGCTGATCGCCTAAATCTTGTCGATAACGTTGCGGCGTGGGCTTCGGTGAAGCTGGGTTGGACAGCTTCGCTGCGCTCCACATTCATGGCAGGGTATCAGCACGCAGATTATCCCGACACTATCGCGACGCCTGGGCTTGCCAATGTTGAGGCGTGGAGCGTTGCTGGCAACCTGTTCTGGTCACCGGTCCGCAATCTCGATTTCGGGATAGAATATCGTCATGCCCTGCGTGAAATCGCGTCAGGACAAGTTGGAAAAATGGACCGCGTAGAACTTGCGGCTAAATACACATTCTAAGGGAGAGGACTGATGGCAACGATTGAAGGCACCGTGCCGATAAAAGAGCCGGTAAAGCACAACGAAAAGCTGATCATCACTGCGTCGTCGCTCGGCACAGTGTTCGAATGGTACGATTTCTATCTGTACGGTCTGCTCACCGCCATCATCGCGGCCAAGTTCCTGACCGGGCTTAACCCCACAACATCGTTCATCATGGCACTGCTGGTATTTGCTGCTGGCTTCATCGTGCGCCCATTCGGCGCGCTGGTGTTTGGCCGGATCGGCGACATGGTTGGCCGCCGCTATACGTTCATCGTCACGCTGTTGGTGATGGGGCTATCAACGTTCCTCGTCGGCTGCTTGCCCACGTATGAGACGGTCGGCGTTGCTGCACCAATCATGCTGGTCGTGCTGCGCATGTTCCAGGGACTTGCGCTGGGCGGCGAATATGGTGGCGCGGCGACATACGTTGCCGAACACGCACCTGAAGGCAAACGCGGGCTTTACACCAGCTGGATTCAGATCACTGCCACGGCTGGTCTTGCCATGGCATTGCTGATTGTCATCCTTGTGCGTTCACCTGTGACTGGCGTTGGCGAAGAGGCATTCCGCGATTGGGGCTGGCGAGTGCCATATCTGCTGTCCGGCATATTCCTGATCATTGGCCTGTGGCTGCGTTTGAAGCTGCATGAATCGCCTGTGTTCCAGAAGATGAAAGACGAAGGCACATCATCCAAGCGCCCGCTGACCGAAGCGTTTGGCGAATGGAAGAACCTCAAGATCGTGCTGATCGCGTTCTTTGGCGCCATCGCGGGCCAAGCCGTGGTTTGGTATACCGGCCAGCTCTATGCGATGTACTTCCTTGAAAAGATGCTCAAAGTAGATGGCCTTGCCGCCAATACCCTGATCATCATTGCGCTGGCGCTTGCTACACCCTTCTTCCTGTTCTTCGGCTGGCTATCGGACAAGATCGGCCGCAAGAAGATCATCCTGACCGGGTGCGCTTTGGCTTCGCTCACGCTGTTCCCCGCGTTCCATATGCTGACTGAAGCTGCCAATCCGGCGCTGGCGCGGGCGTTGGCCACGGCTCCCGTCAAAGTGACCGCAAACGCCGCTGAATGTTCATCGCAATTCGATCCTGTTGGCGGAAACAAGTTCGACACCACCAGCTGCGACATCGTCAAGAATGCGCTGGCCAAGGCGGCGGTGAATTATGAAAACGTCGAAGCTCCGGCAGGCACCATTGCCGCTGTCACCATCGGTGGCAAGACGATCGCTGCACCCAATCCTGCCACGCTTGCAGGTGATGACAAAAAGGCTGCGATTGCGGCTTTCACAGCGCAAATTGCCGGTAAACCCGCCCAGGATGGCGCGCCTGCCGTGATCGGTGAACTCGAAAAGGTCGGCTATCCTGCCAAGGCCAATCCAGATCAGATCAACCAGCCTTTGGTCGTGGCGATCCTGTTCTACCTCGTGCTGCTGGTAACCATGGTCTATGGTCCGATTGCCGCGATGCTGGTGGAATTGTTCCCAAGCCGTATCCGTTATTCGTCGATGAGCCTGCCCTACCACATCGGCAATGGCTGGCTTGGCGGACTGCTTCCGGCGATTGGTTTTGCGATGGTCGCTGCCAATGGAGATATCTACTATGGCTTCTGGTATCCGGTGATTGTTGCCGCAGCGACGTTCGTCTTCGGGCTATTCTTCCTGCCCGAAACCTTCAAGCGCGCGATTGACTAAGTCCTACCATGGTCGGACTTGCGCATTGCGTTGGTCCGACCCATACCCGCAACAACAGATCAATAATTCGGGTGAGGTCATGAGCGAAGCCTACAGCAACGCATGGCGCGAAAGCATCAACAAGCCAGAGCACTTCTGGTCGCAAGCGGCGCAGGCGGTGGATTGGATTTCACCGCCTGCGACCGTATATGATCCAGTGCATGGCTGGTTTGCCGACGGCACGCTGAATACCAGCTACAACTGCCTTGATCGCCATGTTCAGGCAGGCCGCGGTGATGCAGTCGCGCTGATCTATGACAGCCCCGTAACCGGCACGATCAGCCGGTACACTTATTCCGAACTGCTCGAAGAAACCGGACGCGTGGCGGCGATGCTGACATCGCTTGGCGTCGTGGCCGGTGATCGCGTGATCATCTATATGCCGATGATCCCGCAAACAGCGTTTGCGATGCTGGCCTGCGCCCGGCTGGGGGCAATCCATTCGGTGGTGTTCGGCGGGTTTGCACCGCTGGAACTCGCCAAACGGATCGATGATGCCACCCCCAAAGTGCTCTTAGCTGCGTCTTGCGGGATCGAAGGCGCGCGCACGATAGCGTACAAGCCGATGGTTGATCAGGCACTGGTACTGGCGCACCATCAGGTTGAAAATGTGGTGGTTTTTCAGCGCGAACAATCGCTCGCCGATCTATCCGGCGCTCGTGACAGTGATTGGGAAAGCCTGCGCGCCGAAACTGCTGAAAATCCGGTGCCGCCGCCGGTTGCAGTTGCGGCGACAGATCCTCTCTATATCCTTTACACATCGGGCACGACCGGGACGCCCAAAGGCGTGGTGCGCGATAATGGCGGCCATGCCGTGGCGCTCACCTGGTCGATGCGGAACATTTATAACATTAGCACAGGCGATACGTTCTGGGCGGCGTCCGATGTCGGTTGGGTCGTGGGACACAGCTACATCGTTTATGGCCCTTTGCTCGTCGGGGCGACCACGGTCTTGTTCGAAGGCAAGCCGGTTGGCACGCCTGATCCGGGCACATTCTGGCGCACGATTGCGCGTCATAACGTGAAGACCTTTTTCACCGCCCCCACGGCAATCCGCGCGATCCGCAAAGAAGACCCGGATGCGGTATTCCTGAAGGAAATTGGCACAGGCCAGTGTCAGGCGGTGTTTCTGGCAGGCGAGCGTGCCGATCCTGATACGATTGGCTGGCTTGAGGAGCAATCGGGTCTGCCCGTGATCGATCACTGGTGGCAGACGGAACTGGGCTGGCCAGCGATTGCATCGTGCGTTGCGCTGGGCGATTTGCGGCGCAAGCGCGGCAGCGCCGGGTTCCCGGTGCCGGGCTATGCCTTTGCCGTGCTGGACGAAGGCGGACATCCGGTCCCCACGGGCAGCAGCGGCGCGGTGGTGATCAAAGAGCCTTTGGCGCCCGGAGCATTCCGCACTTTGTGGAACAATCATGCTGGATACACGCGCAATTTTGCAACTTTTCCGGGTTGGTACGAAACGGGCGATGCGGGCTTTATCGATGATGAGGGCTTTGTGCACATCATGGGCCGCACCGACGACATCATCAACGTGGCGGGCCATCGCTTGTCGACCGGCCAGATGGAGCAGATCGTCGCCAGCGTCGACGGTGTTGCCGAATGTGCCGTGATCGGCGCAGACGATGCGATTAAGGGCATGGTGCCAATCGCCTTCGTGGTGCCGCGCGCTGGATTTGAAAGCGACGACAGTCTTGAACGGCGCGTGATTGCAGCGGTGCGCGGTGAACTTGGCGCAGTGGCCGCGCTCAAAACCGCCTTCATTGCGGCGCAATTGCCCAAGACGCGCTCTGGCAAGATCTTGCGCGTTTTGCTGCGCAAGATCGTCAGCGGTCAGGAATGGACGGTTCCGGCAACGATTGATGATCCGGCGGTTCCAGCCGCCTTGGCAGCACTTGTGGTTCAGCACGCGCAGGCTTGATAGCTGTTTGTCATCTGGCACTAGGGCCAATGGGCTTAACTATGCTAAGCGCCATGCCATGACAAACATGCACAAACTTGCCGGTATCGTCGATGTTGACGGCGTCCAGTATGAATGGGAACTGCGCAACGAGCCGCAGTTGACCGAGACCATGGGCTGGAAAGGCATGACTTTGGCGTTGCTGCAGAAAGGCATGCAGCGTAGTGCCTTGATAGAGTTCCCACCGCCCAAACGGTTACTCAAAGGATTGCCGCCCGGCCGTCTTCAGGTGAGCGACGCGATCATTTCGCGCGGAATTCGCGCCGCTTTGCTGGCGGGATGGGAACCGGCTTCGCGCGGAAGGCCGGTGGTGTTCATGGTCGATGCGGACGGCAACTAGAGCCAGGTTCTAACGCTAGTCTGTCCCGGCCACATGGATCTTTTTGCCAAGGATGGCTTGCACATATATCCGCTGCACGAAAACATAACATACGATCGTCAGCGGAGCGGCGAGGAGCACGCCGAGGAATCCGAACAGCAGCCCGGCAGCCAGCACTGCGAACAGCAGCAGCGCGGGGGGAACGTCTACCGCATGTTTCTGGATCATGGGCTGGAGGACGTTTCCTTGCAATTGCTGGATGCCCAGAAACAGCACTAAAGTCCACAATGCGGTTGCCGGTGAGACGGTAAAGGCCAGCAGAACCGCCGGAATTCCTGAAATTACCGGTCCAACCATGGGGATGATGTCCAACAACCCTGCGATAATCGCAAGGCCGCCCGACGCCGGAACGCCGAGCAGGGACAATCCGCCCCAGGTAAGCGCGCCCACGACCAGCGATGAAATCGCCTGCCCCATCATCCAGCCGCGCAAACCAGCGCCTGCATCGTCCAATGCTTGTGACGCAACAGGTTCAGCCTTCGCAGGGAGCATGAGCATGAAGCCCCGACGATAGACGTCAGGATTTCCCGCCATGAAAATGGCCCCCACAATCACCAGCACCAGATCGGCAAGCCCGCTGCTGGCGGCAAGGGCATAGCCACCGGCTTGGGTTAGAAGGCGCGAAACATCTTCGCCGCCAACCTTTGCCAATTCCCGCGCGCGATCACCCAACCCGTAATTATCAAGAAAGCCTTGGATGCCTTGCAACGCGGCAGGTACGGTTTGTTTGATCGTGTCAAATTCATTGGCAAGTTGCGTTCCGAACAGCACAAAGCTGCCAATAAAAACGGCAAACAGCCCCAACACGGACAAGATCAGGCTGAATGTATGGCTAAGGCCTGTGCTCCGGCCAATCCAGTTGGCAATCGCATCGAACACGGCCCCCAGCACGATCGCTGCAAAAACCAGCATGAAAAAACGGTTCAGTTCAATCGCCAGCCAGAAAACGCCGATTATCGTCACGACGATCACCGTCGATACTGCCACATGGCCAAAACTGACGCGGCCTTGCACGACAGGCGTTGAAATCTTGGACGATGGGGGTGTGGCGCTGTTTACAGGGTTATCCATGTCGAATTGCTACCGCTACTTTCATGGTTTGGGGAGTGGCCAAGTTTGGGGCGTGGCGAATGAACTCGTGCCAAGCGCCATCGTTCCTGCACATTCTTGTACGCTTACCGCTTTTTCTTCGCGATCGTTGCCGTGAAATCGGGGTCTTTGTTCGCGACCCAGTCCACGAATTTGCGCACCGTCGGATTGGCAAGCAAACCCTCGACATCCATGCCGTGCCGTTGCAATTCGGTGTTGGTGAAGTTCGCGATAAGTGATTGCTGGCAGATCGGGTGCATGGGCACAACATCGCGGCCGCCCCGGCTTTTGGGGATAGGGTGGTGCCAGACCACAGTTTTGCCGGTCTGCCGGCCACATAGCCAACACGGAGGAACGATGACGGGCGCTTCGTCTTCGTCGGGCAAGTCTTCATACGAACTGTGCTTGGAATGTTTGCGGGCCATGTCTCTGCCTGAAATTTAGGGTTAGGCTCCTTTACCACAAATAGCGCCTGCGGTGGCAAGTGAATGTCTGTGCGCCACAAGTCTGATCCTTGCCCGGCAAAAAGTTTAACTTTGCCAATCACATCGGCAGGAACCCGGTGAACTCTCAGTCGTTCGATAGGGCCGAGAGGAAGGTGCTGCAATGTTGGTTGACGAACAGGCGCAAGCGAGCGCCGAAGATGCGCTGTTTGAAACGGTTTCAACGCCTGATTTCCCTTGTGTCGGTGCGAAATCGGCAATGGCGCGCGGCACACTCAAAGTGCTGGCCTGTCACAGTCTGGACAGCAGTTGGGACGATTTGACGATACATCAGGCCCTGCTTGATTGGGCGGCCGAATACCGCGCAGATCCGGGTGGATTGCGCAGTTTGGCGGTGTCGTTTGCAGGCCCCGATAATCTGGATGAGAAACGCTTTGAAGACCTGATGTGGCAGCGCATCCAATCGTTTGCCGATAAGGATGCATGGCTCGGCCAGCCCTATGATCACCGGGTCAGCGCCGATCCTTCGGACCCGCATTTCTCGCTCAGTTTTGGCGGAGAGGCATTCTTTGTCGTAGGGCTTCACCCCAATGCATCGCGCCCGGCACGCCGGTTTCCGCGCCCGACACTGGTATTCAATCTGCACGATCAGTTCGAACGGCTGCGCGAGGAGGGGCGCTATGACAAGATGCGCGAGCGCATTCTCAGTCGCGATATCGCGCTGGCAGGCGACATAAACCCGATGCTCGCGCGGCACGGCGAAACAAGCGAAGCCGCACAATATAGCGGTCGGTTGGTCGACGATTCATGGCGCTGCCCGTTTAACGACAAGCGCAGTCCACGCGAATGAAAGTGCACGAAATTGCACCGCGCACCGGCACCGCCTTTGTCGTTAAGGCTGGGCAAGTCTTGCGCGTGATCGATCCACGCGGCGTTCAGGTGAGCGACCTTCTGGCATTTTCCGCCGACGATGTACGCGAAGTTATCTCGGCCGGGCGCACATTCGATTATGAGGAAACCATCCGCCTGACAACGGGCAACGTGCTGTGGTCCAACCGTTCAAACCCGATGCTGGAAATCGTCGAAGACACCGTTGGGCTGCACGACTTCCTGCTCACCCCATGCAGCGAAGCCACGTTCCGGCACTTTTATCCCACGGAAGCCGTTCATCGCGGGTGTTTTGGCAATTTGGCCGAGGCGCTTGCGCCCTATGGCGTGCAACCCGATGCGATCCCCGTTGCATTCAATATCTTCATGAATGTCCCGGTGGATGCCAAGACGGGCAAAATCGCAGTATTGCCACCCATAAGCCGGGCCGGAGATTTCGTGCGATTGCTGGCACGGCGCGATGTGATTATCGGGCTTACGGCGTGTTCGGCAGGCGCGTCCAACGGCGGCAGCTTCAAGCCGATCCACTATGTTATTGAAGGATAGGGCAATGGGGCGACCTAAGGGTGAATGCCCCAGTTTTTGATAAGGCCAAGCACCTTTTCACAGCGATAGGGCTTTTGCAGAAAGTGCTCGGTCGCGCTAAGCGTGCGTGTGGTTTCAGAATAGCCGGTGGCATAAATGACGCGAATATCGGGCTGAATTTCGCCAGCGATCCGGCCAAGTTCCCAACCGTCAAGCGATCCGGGCATTCTTACATCGGTAAACAATACGTCAAATGCAGCACTATCGTTCAGGATGGTCAGTGCCTCGTCCGCGTTCGCAGCTTGTTCAACTGCATAACCCGCATCTGAAAACTCATCGACAGCCAGTTCCCGAAGCAATCCCTCGTCTTCGACAATCAACACACGTGCCATGTTTACCCCTCGGCCTCTCGCGCAAACAAAAGCCGCACTATCGTTCCGGTTCCCAGCCTTGATTCAAAAATCAGCCGCCCGCCGGTTTGCGTGACAAATCCATAGACCTGGCTAAGGCCAAGGCCGGTGCCCGATCCCACAGGTTTGGTGGTGAAAAATGGTTCGGTGGCGCGTGCCAGAACATCATCAGCCATGCCGCAGCCCGTATCGCCAATGGATAGCGAAACGTCGCCTTCACCACTGGTGTGCGTGATCACCATCAGTTCGCCCGCACCGTCCATCGCATCTCGTGCGTTGAGAGCAATGTTGAGGATCGCGTTTTCCAACTGATTGCGGTCCAGCTCGATCATCGGCAAGTTTTCAGCCAGTTCACAGCGTACCCTGACGTTTTCACCCATCGTACGCTCTAACAATGCCAGTATATCGCGAACCACGGCGTTTATATCGACGGGATTGCGGGTTAATGGCTGTTTGCGGGCGAACGCCAGCAACTGGTTGGTCAAAGTCGCAGCGCGTTCGCTTGCCACCAGCGCGTTGTTCAGGCTGCGGGTCACTTGCGGCTGGTCGGTCGAAACGCGCAATGCCCGTTCCAGATTTCCGCTGATCACTGTCAGCAGGTTGTTGAAATCATGTGCAATGCCAGCAGAAAGTTGGCCCACTGCCTGAAGCTTTTGTGATTGCCGCAGCATTTCTTCGGCCCGTTCGCGTTCAGCCACTTCGGCTTTGAGCTGGTCGAGCGTCTGTTGCAATAGCCGGGGTGAGGGCAGCGCGACAAGTTTGGGCAACATTGGCCACAAAACAATGGCCGTTACGACAGAGGCAATCGCAGTGATCGCTTTTACCGCGCCTTCCAAACCATAGACAGGCACCCACAGCACCAAAATGCTCAAGACATGGGTTGTACCGCAGGCAAGGATGAAGGTGGCGAACAGGGCCAGAATCCATCCTGCCTCCACATCTTTCCGCCGTTTGAGGAACAAATACAGCGCAACCGGTATCGAAAAATAAGCTGCCGCGATCAGGGCGTCGGCTATGACGTGGGTCCAGATCAGGCGGGGATCCCACAGCAAACAATATCCATGAGGAGCCAGCCCCTGCGCATAAAGATAGCGTTGCAAGCCTTCGAACATCAAACTGCCTCAGTTCCCCGTCCTGTGCATCTTTCTCCCCTCTTGCAAATCAGAAGTGGAGGGGGGCGAACGCTACCGTTTCAAGAATAAACGCTAAGTTCATGAAGTCCATGCCATATTTTCCTTTGCCCACATGTTGCAGTGCAAACCTTGTCCGGCGGTGTGTGGCGTTTGTATGATGAATTGAGCACCATAATTCCTGCAAATGATGATCAGGCAATGAAAATGTGCTATGATGCCTTCATGCGTGATTTGCCGAGGTCAACTTCGGAGAAGCTGCGATTGCGAGAGATCGCGACGATCTTGCGCCGCGCATACGCGCTCTCATCGGCAGATTTGCCAGCTGCGCCGGGTGATATTCTTGTTTCAGATATGTTGCTTGCGCTCGATAGCCCTGAACTTTGCGATATATTAAGCGAGATTAAGGCCTTGCAGGCTGAGCAGTTGCAGCGGCTTGAACGCTTGCTATCGCGCCACGCTGACAACGATATGTGAAAAGTCGTGTGACGAAATTTGGTTTTCCCTGAAAATCAATGACCTAAGTCAATTTATGTTCGTTCTTGCGGGATTGTTTGCACAATGATGAACCTGCCGCTAACGGTAACGTAACAAGAATAAAAATAGGGCCGCACCAGTTGTAATTCGACAGGGGCGTCAGCATGAATTTCGGGGTTCTAGGTAAGGCCGCTTTGCAGCGTGGGGCAGTGCGTTTAGCGGCGGCGGGTTTGGCCTTTGCGGCGCAAAATGCGCACGCGCAAGGCGTAAGCGTCCCGTCGGGTGTTGCGGCACCAACCCGTGATGACATCAAAGGCGTAACCCGCCAGCAAGCGCCAGCGCAATCGCGCCTCACGGTGAACGGCGGCATTGAACGCTCGCCTTGCCCTCTGGCCGATCCAAAATATGCTGACATCAAAGTCAAAATCACCGAAGTCACCTTCGGTGGGTTGAAGGAAACCAACGCCGCTGATCTGGCCGGGGTTTGGCAGCCTTATGCCGGAACCGAACAACCCATTTCCGTGCTGTGTGAAATTCGTGATGCTGCGGGCACCTTGCTGCGCAATCGCGGCTACCTTGCCGCGGTGCAGGTGCCCACGCAAAAGATCGAAAATGGCCAAGTGCGGCTAGAGGTTCTTTATGCGCGGATTTCGTCCATCCGGGCGCGCGGCGAAACCAAGGGCGCTGAGCGTAAGCTTCAGCAATACCTTGGTGCGCTGACCGAAGGTGAAGTGTTCAACATCAATCGTGCCGAACGCTATCTGCTGCTCGCCCGCGATCTGCCGGGTTACAACGTCCAGCTAACCTTGCGGCCTGCTGGCACGACGCCGGGCGATCTGATCGGCGAAGTCAGCATGCTTCGTGAACCGTATGCGGTTGATTTGACGATCCAGAATCTGGCGTCCAAGGCAACAGGCCGTTTCGGCGGCCAACTGCGCGCGCAAGCTTTCGGCCTCACCGGGATGGGTGATGTCACCTCGCTGTCGTACTATTCCACGCAGGATTTCAGCGAACAGCACATCCTTCAAGGCAGCCACGAATTTCGCCCCGGCAGGGACGGACTGATCGTTGGCGGACAATTGACATATGCGTGGACCAAGCCTGACGTGGCAGGGTTGCCAGCCGGCCTCACCATCAAGGCGCGCACGCTGTTTGCCAGCCTTTATGCCCGCTATCCGCTACAACGGGCGCAAGCGCGCAACGTGTGGCTTTCCGGTGGGCTTGATCTGATCAACCAAGACGTCGATCTGATCGGGCCGCTCACGCGCGATAAAGTCCGCGTTGGTTGGGCAAGGCTTGATCTCGATAGCGTTGATATCAGCCGCCCCCGTCCAGCGTGGCGCTACTCCAGTTCGCTCGAATTGCGCCAAGGCTTGTCCGTTTTTGGCGCGGCGAATGGCTGCACCGGCGCTGCCTGCGCGGCTTTCGTGCCAACCAGCCGTTTCGATGGTTCGTCCACCGCCACGGTCGTGCGCTGGCAGGGTGAATACGAACGCTCTTTCGGCAATGTCTCCTTCCTTTTGGCACCGCGCGCGCAATATGCGTTCAAACCGCTGCTCAGCTTTGAAGAGTTCTCTGCGGGCAACTTCACCATTGGTCGCGGGTATGATCCGGGCGAATTGATTGGTGACAATGCTGTTGGCGCCAGCGCAGAAGTGCGCGGACCACGGCTCAACCTGTTGAAAGACAGCGGCTTGCGCGTTCAGCCTTTTGCCTATTTCGACGCCGCGTGGGTGTGGAACAAGGGTATTGTCGGATCACAACGGCTGACTTCGGTGGGGGGCGGTTTCCGCAGCGAAATCGGTGCCCGCTTCCGGCTTGAAGCTACACTGGCGGTCCCGCTTGAAAAGGTCGGCTTGCAGACGCGCAAATCCGATCCTCGCTTCCTAGTTACCCTGACCACGCGTCTCCTGCCGTGGAGTGCTTTCTGATGCGCCCGATCCCATCGTTTTCCCGCAAACTCGTCTCCGCATCCGGCCTTGCCATCGCAACGGCGATGCTAACGCACGCCCCAGTTGCGCAGGCGCAATCGTTCAATGCCACTGTTGGTGGCACGTTTGGTTCGGTAACTGTCAATGATACCGTGCCTGGCATAACCAGTATCGATGTGAACAGTGACAACGCCGTCATCAATTGGATTCCATCAGACACCGCGATAGGCGGCGGGCCTATCAACTTCCAGCCGACCAGCACTACCGCCACGTTTTCTGGCACGTCCGGGTCGGGTCTAAACTTTGCAGTTCTCAACCGGATCATCCCGGTAGACGTTAACCGGCCGATTCAATTCAACGGCACGGTCAATTCCGAGATCGTTATTTCCGGTCCGGGAACTCCCGGTGGTACAGTATTTTTCTACAGCCCCGGTGGTATCATCCTCGGGTCAAACGCCAATTTCGATGTCGGCAGTCTCGCGTTGACGACCCTCGACTTGGCTTATGATACGGGTACGGGCGCTTTTGATACCAGCGGTTCCTATACATTCCAGCAAGCCACCGTCGCTGATTCAAAAGTCCGAGTTCTGAATGGCGCTCAAATCAATACAACTGTCAGCGGATCCTACGTCGCGCTCGTGGGCCCCAGTGTCACGAACGACGGTACAATTACCGTAGACGGTTCGGTTGCGCTTGTTGCAGCCGATGCCGCCACGTTAACCTTTTCGCCCAACGGTCTGTTCGACATTCTGGTCACTTCGGGCAGCAGTTCGACCGCTACTGTCGTTGCGAACGGCGGCACGATCACTGGTCCCGTCGCGCCCAACATAAACTCATTCCACCGTATCTACATGGTCGCCGTAGCCAAGAACGATGCGATCTCGATGGCCATCGGCAATGGCAGCACGCTTGGCTTCGATATCGCGGGAGCCGCTGATGTTGTTGGCAACACGGTCATCTTGTCGGGTGGCTATGACGTTGTTGGCGGCACGCCAAGCTTTGTGCCCTCGTCTGGCGGCGGCACGGGACTAGTGTCGGTTACAGGTGGCGATGCAGCCATCACGTCCAATTTCTTCGCAAGAGCGAACGGGAGTGTCAACCTCGGGTCAAATCTTGCCGTCGGCCTTAACTTCGCCTCTGATGTCACAATCTACTCAACGGGTGCCAGTTCCAGCCTGTTTGCCAATGCCGGCGGCGCTCTTACCGTTGCAGGCAATACTGCTCTCTTTGGGGATGATTTTTCGGGCCAAGATCCTGCGCTTGGTCACGATGTTTCGATTTTGGCGTCGTCGGGTGGTCTGGCCACGTTCGGCGGCAATGTTGAACTCAATTCGCGTGCGCAGGGCGTCAGTGTGTTTACGACCGGAGGGATCGGCGGGGCTGCCAGCGGCGGCTTAACCAGAATTGAGGCCAGTGATGGCGGCCAGATTCTCATCCAAGGCGACGTTATCCTCGATTCAACGGGCACTGGCGGTGCTGTGTCCTCGTTCGATGGGACAGGCGGCATCGGCAATGGCGGCTCTGCTACTATCCGTGCTTCAGGGACAACGGGCTCATTGCTGCAAATCGATGGTAGTGCCTCCCTGTACGCCGATGGCATCGGCGGCTCTGGTTCGTGCCCAAGCTGCATCCAGTTCGGTGGTGCAGGGACGGGCGGTGCGGTCAATATCTTAGCGTCGGGAGCAAACACCTTATCCATAGCTGCAGACACCATAACGCACGCAAGTGGAACTGGCGGAAGCAGTGTCGACAGCATTGCCGGTACCGGGACGGGCGGCGAGGTTACTATCAGTGCGACCAGCAGTGGCGTCATTAGTGCACAGGGATTGACTGCAACGGTCGACGGCACTGGGGGCGTAGGTACTGGTACTGCGGCCAATACCGGTGGAACTGGCTTAGGTGGCCTGATTGTTCTCTCCTCTTCTGGGGTCGGCGGAGGTTCCACAACATTTGAAGGAACTACCTTCCTATATGCAGAAGGCATCGCAGGTGCAGCGTCAGCAGCTACCGGCATTGCAGCCAATGCAACGGGCGGTTCCATTTATGTCGGTGCTCGTGAGGGGACAACATTGGCATTCGGCGATTTGTTGTTCGCGACCGCGAACGGCAGCGGCGGTTCTGGTCAAATTGGATCAGCTACCGGAACAGGCGGTATCGTAACCCTTGATGCGCAAACGGGCGGTACTGTTACGGTCTTGCTTGGTACCGATCTGCGGGCAGATGGTTTGGGCGGCGTTGTTGACCAAACCAGTTTGCCAAGCGTGAGCGCGGGCGGAATTGCCGAGATTACTATTGGCGGTGGGGGGCTGATCCAACTGGATTCCAGTGCGGTTTTGTCTGCACATGGAGAGGGCAGTGAAGTCGATTCCGTTGGTCAAGCCGGAACAGGCCTTGGCGGAAACGCCAGGATTGTCAGCTCAGGGGCAAGCATATTGTCGGTGCTCGGCACGGTTGGCCTTTCAGCGACTGGTACGGGCGGAACCAATCATGATGGTCCGGTTGCCGGTTTAATCGGCGGTAATGGGACAGGCGGCACAGCCGAGATCACTTTTAACGGTGGATTGGCCACCTTCGGTTCGAATGTGACCATTGATGCATCCGGACTTGGCGGACTTGGCGATTCGACTGATGGTTCAAGTTCCGGCGGAATAGGATCTGGCGGCCTTTCGTCATTAAGTGCCGGTTTACCTGCGGCTCTGGGCAATGGCAGCGCAATCTCGATTGTTGGCACAACATCCGTAAGCGCAGAAGGCGCGGGTGGAGATGCCTATACAGGGGGCGCAGGAAATGGCGGTGAAACTGTCATCTCGGTTCGGCAAGGCAACCTTACACTCGGTAACGTCGAAGTCTTCGCATCCGGATCTGGCGGTGACGGATCGTCTGGTGGACAGGGTGGCGCTGCCACTGGCGGCAATGTTAGTGTCGCTTCACATAACGCTCTTGCTGGCCCAGCACTGATATCAATGGGGTCTTTGCTAGTAGAGGCTGACGGTGAGGGTGGGAACGGCTCTAATGCTCTTTTAGCCAGCGTTGTGGGAGGCAATGGCGGTTCAGCACAAGGCGGTTCAATACTGATCGCAGGCAGTGCCGGCAATGGCGCGTTTGAAGCAACTACCGTCGAAGCAATTGCGGATGCTATCGGCGGTGACGGCGGCAATGGCAACGAAGCGGCGGGCGGCAACGGCGGAAGCGCAATAGCAGGTTCAGTCCGCGTTGGCGCAATCAGCGGTGTAGATACAGGATCACTCAATCTTGGTTATGCAAACTACGACACCATCACCGCGTCAGCCGATGCAATTGGCGGCTTAGGCGGTACCGGCGACAGCGGAATTGGAGGCGCGGTTGGCGGCAATGGCGGCTCGGCAACAGGGGGCGCAGCCTCGTTGGTCGTCGAAGGCTCAATGGTTACCATCAACGGCCTTGGCGAATGGCAAACAGACGCAATCGGCGGCGACGGTGGCTTTGGCGACGGCTTTGGAACGGGCGGCAATGCCGTCATCGGCAGCGCTATTCCTGCACCGCCTGCAGGCACCGCTGCAATCATCAAAAGCCGGGATAGCCAGCCCACGCAAATCGGCATTCTCGATGCTGCGGACCTGACATTTTCGGCGACCGCGCTTGGCGGTGTCGGCTCCATAGCGGGGACCAGCACCAAGGCGGGTCAGGCAGCCGCATTCCTGAGTGATGGCGGCTCGATCAACGCCGACAGCATTTCCCTGCTTTCACAGGCAAATCTGGACGCCGCGCCAAACGTCATCGATCCGATCAAGATGACGAATTCGACTGCGACGATAATTACGGCATTTGCGCTGACAACGTCGTCGGCCACATCAGTGACGCTCGACCAATCGCTGCTGTCAGCCGGTTCGATCACCATCGACGCGACGAACTGGGTACTCGATCCTGTGGTGCCTGCATCGCTTGGAACCCTTGAAGCAAACAGTTTCATGTCCTTGTCGTCCGGACTCAATCTGGTCGCGCATGCCAATCTTTCGACGCAAAGTTCGTTGTTCCTCGACGCCCTTGGAGCAATTGATCTGGGTGCAATTGACGCGAGCGACTTCGTCATTGCTTCGGCAGGTACGGCCCTGTCGCTGGATAGCGTTTCATCTGGCACTTTCATCAACTTGTCGGCGACCAATGCCATCACGACCGGCGATCTCTTTGCAGCCTCAAGCATAAGTGCCGGGGCGCAAGGCAACATCGTTACCGGAAATATCACAGCTGGCGGCGGCCAGCCTCAAGTTCCCAGTGGCCCGCCCACCTTGATCGAACTGTTCTCTGACGGAAGTGTGTCTACCGGCACGATATTCACATCATCAGACCTCAGCGTGATCGCCGGAAATGCGATCACAACTAACTCGGCGACCGCCGAAGATATGGTATTCCTAAGCGGTAGCAGTGTATCGACTGGTGCGCTGGCAGCATCGGGCCGTGTCCTCATTGGCAATGCGTCCATGGAAGGCCTTGGCTTCGATGGGGAAGGGTTTGATCCGAACTTGTTCTTCGCTGCAACGCTGACAACTCCGGTAACTCCCACGCCCGGCGCCATTGCCATCAGCGGCCCTGTAAACGCGACGGCGTTCACCGCTGCAACTCACGCTGCCTTCTCCAGTGGCGCAATCACGGTTACGCCTTCGACAACCGGTTCAGGCAATCTGCTGATTAACGCTGGCAGCACTTTAACTGCTGCCAACCTTTTGGCCGAAAATACGCTCCGGCTTAACGCAAATGGCGCGATCAGCAGCGGGACTCTGCGTTCCAATACGCAAGGCGTAAAGGTCGTCTCGCTGGGCAGCTCCATCGCGACGGGTGGTGTCAACGCACGCAACGACGTTTTGCTCAGCGCGGCGCAGTCGCTCAGCGTAAGTGGCACGATCAATGCGCGCGATGTGCTCTTGCTCTCTGGTGGCAATGTCGGCCTTGGAGCTGTGTTTGCCGGTGCGGTCTCAACTCCGGCAAATCCAACGATCAGCAACGCAACAGGCAGGGTTCTGATCGCCAGCAACGCGATGGCATCTGAAAGCTTCCTGCTGTCCAACTCGACCAATTATGCCGCCTTGCTGGACGCAGAGCCGATCCTCCTTGGTGGGTCGGTCAATATCGCCGACAGGGTCGTGGCGGGCCGGTTCGTATCTGTCAGTCAAGGCAATATGTCGGCCATGACCATCGCCGCATTCGGTTCGCTTGAAGTGGAATCAGGCGGTCTGGTTACAGTGGCGCAGCGTTGGGGCTCGCCTGATCTGGAAATCGCGTCGTCTGACATCCGCATCGTCGATAACGGCAATTTGTTGACAGCCAACGGGCAGCAGGTGCTGTCTGGCCTCAGGACAACTCCAACCGGCAGCGTAAGCTTGTCTTCGATTGGCAGCGGACCCGCTTTGATCGGCGACGGTTTGACCGGGTCAGGCTATGCTCTGTCCGCCACTGAACTTGGGTTGATTTCGGCGGGTTCGATCTTCATCGGTGCGGTCGATAATGCAACCAACCCCATCGATATGCTGATCGGCAATCTGGCGCTGACAGCGGGCGGAGATATCGGCGCAAGCAATCTTGCTGGTTCGACCGGGCGGATCGCATTCGTTACCGGAAACCGTGCGACGCAAATACCCGGCGGCGTAATCCGCGTTACGGGCAATATCACCGGCACGGGCTTTTCCGCCACCAACGTAGCCGAATTTGCCACTGGCCGCTTTGAACTGGATGCCGCCACCGGCTCGCTATCGCTGACGCAAACCGGCACCGCACTGGGCGGCATCATCGAGCTTTCCGCAGCCAACATTCACATCGCCAGCGGCACCATTCTTGATCGTTTGGCAGCCGATCCGTTTTATGAAGGCCATATCAGTGATTTGAACAGGCCCGCCGCAGTGCGACGGCCAGAAGGGGTATTGCGTGCACTTGGGCTTGATCTGTATCCCACAGGCACACTCTACATTCAGAACACCGGGACAAGCTTTGATCCAGCCGGGTTCTTTGCTGATTTTGAGTTTACCGATCTAAACCCACCGGCCAATGCCACGCCGGCCAGCGTCTCGGTGATCGTGAATGGCAGGTGGCAAACGTCCGATGGCATCGTGGGCGGCGTTGCCGCGCGCGACCTTGTTGTAGAGAACGGCGAAAATCTGGAACTCTACACGGCAGACAGCTCGATCAACGGGTGTGCGATTGACGCAACGGCCTGTGCAGTCGAACCTGAAGCCGACCCGGTCCCGGCCATTTCCAGCCAGATCGCGATTGTCTCTGACAACGTGCTTGGCAACACGCCGCAATTCACTGAAGGGACGAGCGATCCCGGAGACGGCGAAGACGAAGCAGCTGAAGAGAAACGAGCCATCGAAGAGGCTCTTGCCCAAGCAGAAGGCGCCAGCAGTCCAATCGCGCCGCCACCACAGATCATCGACAGCAAGCCGCTTGAATCACAACCGATGATTGAACAACCCGTAGCTGGCAGCGGCAATCCGTCGCTGATCGGCTCGGTGGTCAATGAAAACAGTGCAGAAGGGGAAGCACAGTGAGCACGCAGAACAGGGCACCGGTCGGCCGGGTTGTTCGCCGCGCAAGGTTGCTTGGGCAGGCAGCTTTGATGCTCTCGCTGACAGTGCCAGCTTTTGCCGCAGGTAAAGCAGAGCAGCCACTGTCGGTGCGCAATTCCTTCCGGATCGGCACCAGCGGCGTTACTTGCACCGCGCAAAATGCCCCGCGCGATACGCGGCTCGGTGGCATGTTTGATCGCGGATATCGGCTAAGCTGCCGCGATGCCGCGGGCGCTATCGGTACAATGATTGCAGTCCGCCGGGACGTTGCCATTGCTTCAGAACCATCGGGCGTTGTTACTGCGGCACTTGATTGCAGCGCAATAAGCGCAGTTGAAATTCCAGAAATTGGCGGCGTAAACGCGGTCACGTGTCAGGATAAGGCTGCTGGCATCGACTATAAGCGTTATGCTGCAAGTCGCGGAAAAATAACCTATTTTGTTGAAGGCCTTGCAGGGTATGATCCGGCATTGCGCCTCGCGCTTGCCAGTGCCATCAGCGATATGCCGGTGCCTGGTGAGATTCGCGTTGCCACCACAGAGGTCAGTGATCCGGCCGCCTTTGCGCGCGTGCAGGCCGGTCAATTGGATCGGCTTGGTGCTCGCGACGAAGGGTACTTGCGCAACAATGGCGGCCGCTTTGCTGAATCATCGGAATTTTTCGAAACGTTGGCATCGCGTGATCGTTCGTCTGGCGGGGCAGGGCTGGGCGAGGCACTTGCCAATCAGGGCTTGCAACAATCCAATCTTGGCAATTTCACTGCGGCTGATCGCTTGTTTTTCCAAGCCAGCCTTGTGTCTTCGCGCAGCGATGGCCTTACCCAGCGGTTGATCCGAAATTACAAGGCGATCAATCAGTTGAACCAGCGCCGTCCGGCCACCGCGTTGAAATTCCTGGCCGTAGACGTGACCGATATCAGCGCGTCGTTTGATCGGGACAGTTTGTCTGCCGGGCTGATCAACATGCCGCTGGCCGAAGAAATCAATCGTGAAGATTTGGCGCTCAAGCGGCTTGGCGCTTCTGATCCCGGCCTGACTGATACCGAGCGTGCCGAAATTTTGGACGCACAAGCAGATGCTTTGCGCGCCACAGCCGCGCGGTTGCAAGGCAAATATGATACGGCCATATCCGGATTTAAGGTTGCGGGCAGCAGACTTGATGCCGTGCGCGGTGGCCGGATTGCTTCGGCAGGCTGGCTCCGCTCGGAAATTCAAATAGAACTGGCTTTGCTCGCCGAAGCACAAGGGCGCGGCGCTGATGCCGGAGCAGCTTTTGATCGGTCGATCCGCATTATCTCTACCGCTTTTCCACAGTCACCAGCGTTGCTTTCGGCGCAAGCGCGGAAGGCCGGATGGCTGGGACGTTCCGGGGACGAGGCAGGGGCGCTCGCGCTCTATGCAAATGTCGTCAAAGACAGCCAAGCCGTGCCCGATGCCGGATCGACCTTGCGCGAGTTGCTAGGGCCATACTTCAGCCTGCTGGCCAAGAAGGGTGATGACGCGGCATCGCTGGCCGTGTTTGATGCATCGCAGATCTTGCAAAGGCCGGGTGTTGCCCAAACGCAGGCGGTGCTTGCGCGCCAATTGTCTGAAGGCAACGACGAGGCCGCAGCCCTCTTTCGCCTTTCCGTTACGCGCACGCGCGAAATCGCGCGGCTTGAAGCGACGATTACCGCACTGGGCGTCCTAGAAGCACCAAGGCCGCAAGACCTTGCCGCGTTGAAGACTGCACAAGAAAACCTTGCATCATTGCAGCGCGATCAGACGGAACTTGTCAGCAAGCTGGCCGCTTTTCCGCGCTATAATGTGCTGGCACCCAAAAGCGTTAACCTCGCCGAATTGCAAGGCGCGCTGAAGCCAAGCGAGGCCTATTACAAGCTGATGATCGTGGGCGATCGCGTGTATAGCCTGTTTGCGACATCCAGTTCTGCGCAAGTCTTCGACACCGGACTGACGCCTGCTACTCTGACGAAATCGGTGCAGGAAATCCGCGATACAATCGTTAAAGTTGAGAACGGGCGTCAGGTCAATTATCCTTTCGATCTGGTCAAATCCCGCGCGCTTTACAAGGTGCTGTTCGCTCCAGTCGAAGAGCGTTTGCCGCAAGTGAAGCATTTGATTTTTGAACCTGATGGCGGCATGTTGCAACTCCCGCCCACTGTGCTGGTCGCTTCAGACAAAGGCATGGACGCTTATGCTGAGCGTATCGAAAGCCCTGACGGCGATCCGTTCGATTTCACGGGCATTGATTGGCTGGGAAAAGGCCGCGAAGTTTCGATCGCGGTAAGTTCGCGCGGCTTTCTGGATCTGCGCAAACTGGCCGCCTCCACCGCGCCGCGCAATTATCTTGGGCTTGGTCGTAACGCAAAGCCCACGGCGCGTCCGCTGGCCGCTGTTGCTGATGAGTGCGACTGGCCGCTTGCTACTTGGCAAAACCCGATCTCAGCCGACGAATTGATCTACGCGCAGCGGACGCTCAAGATTGGCGGTAGTGCGGTGCTGACCGATGCCGCGTTCAACGACAGTGCCTTGTTGTCCTCGAACGACCTCGATCAGTATCGCGTCCTGCATTTCGCCACGCACGGTTTGGTAACCGCTCCGCGCGCAGATTGTCCGGCACGTCCGGCGCTGGTCACCAGCTTTGGTGATACCGGATCAGACGGGTTGCTCAGCTTCCGCGAGATTTTCGACCTGCGGCTGAATGCCGATCTGGTGATCTTGTCGGCTTGCGATACCGCTGGCATGGCCACAGTCGCCGCCAGCCGCGAAGCTGGGGTCACCTCAGGCGGAAACTATGCGCTTGATGGTCTGGTGCGCGCCTTCGTTGGTGCGGGCGCCCGCACGGTTATCGCCAGCCACTGGCCCGTGCCCGATGATTTCGATGCAACCAAGCGGCTGATTGGCGGAGTGATTGGTTCAAAGCCGGGGCAAGAACTCGCCGATGCGCTGTCAACAGCACAACAGGGCCTGATGGATGATCCCAACACCTCACACCCGTTTTATTGGGCGGCGTTCATCGTGTTGGGCGATGGGGCAAAACCACTTGTTGCAGCAAATGCACCCGTAGCAGCAATTGCCACGCGCTAAGAATATGGGGCTTGTGCTTGGTGCAAACACCGGCCCCACACTTTCGTCATTGCGAACCCGGCGCAGTGGGGTGAAGCACTCCACTGCGGCGTTTGCAGCCTCTGGAGTGCAACGTCGGCTTCGCCTTCTCGCAAAGACGGTGGATCAATGACAGGTCTTTTGGCTGTAAGCGCAAATCAGGGTTTTTGGGCGAACCAGATGATGTGGCGCCCGCCCTTTTCTCCGTTAGTGTCCAAGCCTTGTTCGTCACAAACCTCGCGCACGATCACCTCGTCCACGTCAAAGCCGCTATCTTGCAAACGCTTTGCAAAGGCTTCGTCATGTTCGGCTGACCAGATGGCAAGGATGCCACCGTGGCGCAGTGCTGCCATTGCGGCTTGCAAACCATCGCGATGATAAAGCTCGTCGTTGACCTCACGGGTAAGTCCGTCGGGGCCATTATCCACGTCGAGCAAAATGGCGTCATAGGCCTCGCGCGCGGAATCGATCAGCAACGCGACATCGCCATTGATCAGCATAACGCGCGGGTCATCAAGGCAGCCATCGGTCAGCGAATGCATGGGACCGCGCGCCCATTCGATGATCTCAGGCACGATTTCAGCGACCGTTACAGAAGCATCTGCCGCCACGCAGCCCAGTGCTGCCCGCAAGGTGAAGCCCATGCCATAGCCACCGATCAACCACTCGGCACCCTCGCGGGCACCCAGTCGCTCATGAGTCATCGTCGCCAGTGCTTCTTCAGAACCACTGGCGCGCGTACCCATCAACTCGGTATGTTCAAGCAGGATGGTGAATTCGTCACCACGCTGCATCAGACGGATTTCTACGCCATTGGGGATGTGCGCCGTGCCGATCCAATCGTGCCCGGGCAGCGGTTCTAAGACATCGATATCCTGTACTACTTCTTACGCGCTTTGCGCGCGGCGTAACGCGCATCGCGGGCCGCTTTGCGCTCAGCGTCGGTCATTTCAGGCTTGATCGCAGCCAGCGCCGCTTCAGCCTCTTCCTGCTTGCGTAGCAGTTCTGCTGCGCGCTTTGCTTCGCGCTCGGCCTGCACGGCAGCGCGTTTGGCGGCTTGCGCAGCTTCGCGTTCAGCGGCCTTGGCGATTTGCTCAGCCAGTGCTGCGGGGTCGACGGCGGGCTTTGCCTGCAAGCGGGCTAGCGCCTTGGCGCGCGCTGTTGCTGCGGCCGCGATCCGGTCGTTAAATCCTGGTTCCTTGTATCCTGCCATCAATCCGTACTCGAAGACCTTTTAGTTGGATGTCCGACTGTCCGCAAAGATCCGCCGGTTTTGCAACATCTTGCCGGACGGTATAGAAGGGGCCGTAGGCTCCTGCTTTTGTCTTTGCCAAGATTGCAGGGCCGCCCCTAGCACGACTTTGCTTGCGATTGCCAGAACCGATACGCTTGGCGGTGCAGAACGCATAAAATGCGCCACTTATCCCCAGAGGACCGGTGGACATCTGTGCTTTGACGGCGCTAGCCGCTGCGCATGGGTATCACTGCAACAATCATGAACACCGTCACCGGTCGGCCAATCCAGAAGATGACATTTGGGCGCATGCCCAAGCCATGGGCCAGCTTCAACCTTGAAACAGGCGAACTGGTTACTGCCGAACGGATCGACATTGGCAAGCCCGCACCGGGCAAAGTCGTTACGCCGGTGGATGTTTGGGTAACCTTCAAACCCAAAGACTGAGGCGCGCAGGATACAAGCCCCGGCCCACATTGCGGTGCCGGGGCTACGGGTTTTATTTCAGCGCAAGCATTTCAGCGGTGCCGATGCGCGCGATTGCCAGATTGGCGGCGCGGCGCGAATCAACCCAGCGACCATTGGCCAATTCCACGTCATAGCGATCGTCGCTGCCCGCAGCCGCACGATAAGCGCGTGCGGCATCGTCCTTGCGACCAATCATCTTGTAAGCCGTGCCGAGATTGATCAGTGCCAGTGGATCGCCCGCTTTGGCTAGGCCATTGCGCTCGATCCGCGCAATTGCTGCTTCAGGCCGACCCGCCATCAATTCATGATAGCCAACATCGGTTGCGGGCATTGACGGTGCCGGAACCGTGAGTGTCGCAGGGCCTTGCGCCATCAGCGAGGCGGCGAGGAAAAGGCTGGTGCTCATGATTGGCTCTCCATTTCAGTCTTTTGTCTGAAGCCGAAGTTATGTGATTCTCAGGCAAGTGCAATCAAACTGTAACATTGTCATAAATCTGCAATCATTAAGTCCGCAGTTTTCTGCCAGTCAGTCACATTGGTCACATAACTGTCAGAATATATGAAACAAATCTGTCAAAAAACCGCAAACATGTTGTCACTTTAGGCCCCTAGATCACCCCTCGACCCGGCGGGAATCGATCCTGCCATCATCCATGGGGGATACCACGTGAAGAATTTCCACGGCCTGTTCCTGGTTGGTTGCAGCGCCATTGCGCTCACCGGCTGCGGCCCAACTGATATTGCCTCGCCCGGCACCAACGGCAATGTCAGCATTGTCAACAATCCAGCGCCTACTCCAGCGCCTGCGCCAACGTCATCCCCTACACCAACCCCAACGCCAACAGCTACGCCGCTTGTAGTGGCCGCTGCTGGTTGCCCAACGATTTCCGATCCTCAAGGTTTGACGGATCAGGACGTGGTAACTTCGGCTCAGGGTTCATGGCGCGTTTGCCGCCTGCCTTCGCGCATCAACGTGTCGTCGACGCTGCCGAAGGTTCCCGGCCTGCTTTATCAGTTGAACGACCGCGTTGACGTGGGCACGGACGCTGGCTTTGGCAGCACCGGCAACGCAGTTACGCTTACGATTGAACCCGGCGTTATCGTCTTCGGCAACACCGGCACGTCATGGCTTGCTGTGAACCGTGGCAACCGTATCAATGCAACCGGCACCGCCGCTGCGCCAATCATCTTCACCAGCCGCGACAACGTGCTTGGTTTGAACACCGAAACGTCGCAAGGTCAGTGGGGCGGCGTCGTGCTGATGGGCCGCGCTCCAATCACCGATTGCACGGTTCTTGGCACTGCAGTTGCTTCGCCTGGTGTCCCAAGCACGTGTGAACGTGAAACTGAAGGTTCATCTTTGCCTGCTCGCTTCGGCGGTGCAAACAGTGCCGATAACAGCGGTACGATGAAGTACGTCCAAATTCGCTACTCAGGCTTCGTGCTTGGTTCGGGCAGCGAACTTCAGGCGCTTACGCTTGAAGGCACGGGTTCGGGCACACAACTGGATTACATCCAGAGCTACAACAGTTCGGATGATGGTGCTGAATTCTTCGGTGGCACGGTCAACATGAAGCACTATGTCGCGGTTGGCGCCGATGATGACAGCCTCGATATGGATACAGGCGTTCAGGCAAACCTTCAGTACCTGCTGCTGATCCAGCGTTCGGGTGCAGGCGATGCCCTGATGGAACTCGACAGCAACGGCAACGAAGCCAACGAGCCACGTCAGGTTTCGAAGATTGCCAACTTCACCGCAATTCAACCTGCTGCCAGCTCGAACAATGAGTCTAATGACCAAGCATCGCTGCTGTTCCGGGGCAACTCGGACATCACGCTGGCCAACGGCATCGTCAACACGCCTGCCAACCAGTGCCTCCGCATGAACGGTTCGGGTGGTGCAGCTTCGGCAACCCTCACCGCACGTTCTGTTGCGATGACCTGCTCAGGCACTGCAGATGATCGCTTCATCGGCACCGGCACTTACACAGCGTCGCAGGTTGCGGGCTTCTTCGGTTCGGGATCGAACGGCAACAACGCTGGCCTCACCTCGACGCTCACGGGCTTTGTCAATGGCGCGAACGAAAACGCCATTGCCGGGTTCGATCTGACCACGCTGTCAACGTTCTTCGACGCAACGTCTTATATCGGCGCAGTGAGGGACAGCACTGACACGTGGTACGCTGACTGGACCTGCAACAGCGGTGCGGCCAACTTCGGCACCACCAGCACGTCTTGCACACTGCTGCCCATCACCTGATCGGCCGCCTTTCGAGAGACAGGGGGGTGGCCGAAACCGGCTGCCCCCTTTCTCGCGATAAACGAAAATATATTTCCCCAGGGGGGACAAGGAACATGACCATGCTGCGGCTCGCAACCTCGCTGCTGCTTACCACTGCGCTGTTTACGCCTGCTCTTGCCCATGCGCAGGATGTAGCACAGCCAGTGGACACAGCTCCTGAAGCACCAGTCGAACCACCAGTCGAACAGGCGCAGGAAGAAGCTCCCGAAATTTCCATTCCGGGCGGCGAAATCGTTGTTACCGGACAGCGTGACCGCAACATTCAGCGCGCCGCACCGCAAGTTGTCTCGATCCTTGGTTCGGCAGAAATCGCGCGGACTGGCGAAGGCAATATCGCAGGCGCGCTCGGACGAGTGACCGGCCTCAGTGTCGTCGGCAGTGGTTATGTCTATGTTCGCGGCCTGGGCGATCGCTATTCGCTCGCCCTGCTCAATGGCTCACCCCTGCCAAGCCCGGAACCGCTCAAGCGCGTTGTTCCGCTCGATCTGTTCCCCTCCAGCATCATCGCCTCGTCGCTGGTGCAAAAGTCCTATTCAGTAAACTACCCCGGCGAATTTGGCGGCGGCGTGATTAACCTCACCACCAAATCTACGCCGAACGAACCGTTCATCAGCATCGGTGGCGGTTTGAACTACGATAGCGAAACCACCGATCAGCTTGGCTACACGTACTATGGCTCCAGCACGGACTGGACTGGCTTCGACAACGGTCAGCGTGATCTCACCAATAGCTTGAAGACATTCTTCGCCAGCGGCAACAAGTTGAGCGGCAGCACTTCTGAAGAGCGCGTCGACTTGGCCAAGGGCATCGTCAATACCCGCAACGGTTTGACCCAACGCATTCCCAATATGCCGGTAAATACCAATTTGGCGCTATCGGCAGGCAAGTCGTTCGAACTGGGTGAGACGACCTTGGGCGTCATCGCTACGGCGGGCTACAGCAACAAGTGGGTTACACGCGACGTCACCAGCCAGACCTCTGTGGACTCGGACTTGGCCCAGCTCCAGTCCGATTTTCGCCGAGTGACCACCGATGACCGCATCGTCGTGAACGGTATGCTTGGACTTGGGCTGGAATTTGGTCGCAACAAAATTCGTTGGACCAATCTCTACATTCGCGACACCTTGAAGCACACGCGGATCAGCCTTGGTCAACGCAATCAGACAACGGTTGATGTCCAGCAGCAAGATACGGCTTGGTACGAACGTCAATTGATTGACACGCAGTTTGTTGCCGAACTCAAGCCACTCGACGGTCTTTCTGTCGACCTGCGTGGTGGTTTTGCCAACTCGCAACGAGAAGCGCCGTATGAGCTTAGCTTTGAATATGTCCGCACCAACGCGGCTGCCGATCCGCTTGGCAATCTTTTCGTCAACAACCTTGATGGCAACGCGGGCCGCGCCACACTCAGCTTTTCGGATCTGAACGAAGATCTGTGGTCAGGTGGGATCGACGTTTCTTACAAGATCATGCCAAGCGTCACTGCCACGGTCGGCTATGCTTATGCCGACACCCGGCGCACCAGTTCACGCCGCGATTTTCAGTTTCGTGCGGTCGATCTGCCCGAAGGTGTAAACACTTTCCGGCCTGACTATCTGCTTAGCGAAGCGGTAATCGAAGCGTTCAATGTTGAATTGATTGATACCAACGAAGGCTTTCCAGCATTCGTTGCCACGCTGCGCAACCATGCTGGTTTTGCCAAGATCGATGCGCAGTTGACCGACGATTTGCAACTTGATGCCGGTGTTCGCTATGAAAAAGGCAACATGGCGGTTTTGCCAATGCAGGTCTTTACCGACACTGCGGCGGACAACGCTGGGACACGGCTTAACAGAGAATATTGGCTACCTGCTGCCACGCTGACCTGGCAGTTGCGTGATGATATTCAGATGCGTTTCAACGCATCAAAAACCATCGCGCGCCCTCAGTTCCGCGAACTCATTTATCAATTCTACTTTGATCCTGAAACCAACCGCACCTATCGGGGCAACCCGAACCTGCAAGATACCACCCTGACAAATGCTGAAACGCGGTTGGAATGGTACTTTGCGCGCGATCAGCGGGTTTCCGTGTCGGGCTTCTTCAAGCGCCTTAAAAATCCAATCGAGTCTGCAGTTACTGTGGAATCGGACAACTTCATCACCAGTTTTGCCAATGCGCCCAAGGCAGACCTTTATGGTGCAGAGTTCGAACTGCAGAAGTATTTCGATCTGGCAGATTGGGGCGGCATTTGGGAAGCGCGCCGGATCGCGCTGAACGTCAACTATACGTACACCAAGTCCAAGCTGATTGTGAAAGAAGGTGATACGTCATCGTTCTTCTTGGGAGCAGGGACTCGCGCGCTTGATTTCTTCACCAACGGCTCTCCGCTGACCGGCCAGTCCGAACACATCGGCAATATTCAGTTCGGCCTTGAAGATACTGATGGCCTCTCGCAGCAAACCTTGCTGCTCAGCTATGCTAGCAAGCGCGTATTCAGCCGTGGCTTGCTCAACACAGGCCAGCCAGATGTCTATCAGGATCCTGGCCTGCGCATCGATTTCGTGGCGCGTCAAGGCTTCAAGCTGTTCAAGCGCGAACTGGAAATGAAGTTCGAAGCGCGCAACCTCACCGGTCGCCGCAACATTGAATATCAGCAGTCCGGCGCGAACCGCGTTGAGGTGAACAGCTACGACGTTGGCCGTTCGATCTCACTGTCGGCCGCACTGAAATTCTAACCCGATCCACAATCAACCACCCTACGGAGGCGGCACCTAAACGGGCCGCCTCTTTTTTTGGTGTGCGGCCTTTGTGGCAAACCGGATTCGCCCTTGCACCAAAGCGCGGGTAGTGCCAGATACTGAACCATATGGTTCAGTGTGATTCCGAACGCCTCGATGCATCTTTCTCTGCGATGTCGGATGGCACGCGCCGGGGTGTGGTGCTGCATCTGGGCGCAGGGGATGCCTCGATCACGGATCTCGCCGAGAAGTTCCACATGACCCTCACGGGGATGAAAAAGCACATTAGTGTGCTGGAGCAGGCCGGGTTGGTCAGCACCGAGAAGGTCGGGCGCGTGCGCAAATGCAGGCTTGGAACGCGCAGGCTGGATCAAGAGGCCGCCTGGATCGAACAATATCGCCAACTTTGGGAAGCGCGCTTGGGTGCATTGGACAATGTCGTCGCGCAACTGAAACGAAGGGACAAAGCCAATGACGATGGAATCTGAAAAGGACGCCATTGTCCCAAAGCATCCGGTCATCGCAGAGCGCAAATCGGCTTGCGAACTCCTGATCACGCGAAGCTTCGATGCTCCTGCCGCCCTTGTGTTCGAAGCATGGGCGCAGCCGGAATTATTCCGCCAATGGTGGACGCCGAAATCGCTTGGTATGACTATAGTGTCATGCGAAATGGATGTGCAGACCGGCGGAAGTTACCGCCTCGAAATTGGCCACCCGGCCTCCGATAGTCCCATGGCCTTTTTTGGCAGATATCTCGAAGTCGTTCCGGGCAAGCGCATCGTCTGGACAAACGACGAAAGTGGCGAAGGGCCGATCACCACCGTGACGTTCGAAGAACTGGACGGCGTAACCACGGTTGCCATAGCCAACGTCTTTCCCACGGCGCAGGCATTGGAAGCGGAAATCGCATCTGGCGCGACCGACTGCATGGACGAGACGCTGGTGCAGCTTGATGTGGTCTTGCTGGCTCAGGGATGATCAGCCTCAGGGCCGGTCGAGGACATAGCCCAGTGAGCGCACCGTGCGTAGTGGTGATCCAGCGCCGACATCGCGCAAAGCCCGGCGCAAACGGCTGACCCAGGCGTCAACGGTCCGCTCATCAATCGGCTGGTCGTGCTTGCCCAGCGCGGAAATCAATTGTTGGCGGCTGAATACGTGGCCGGGTTGTTCCATCAAGTAGCGCAGCAAGCGCAGTTCGTTGGGCATCAAAATCAGCGCCTTTTCGCGCCAGCGTGCTTGCAGCGCAGCAAGATCCAGCGTCAGGTCGCCCAGTTTCAACGTGCGGGCAGGGGCATCGTGATCGGGCAATTGCACTGACAGCACGCGATCGAGCAGAGCGGCGCGGTCAATTGGTCCCATGATGTAATCATCGGCACCGGCGCGCAGGGCGCGGCGTTTGGCTTCGGCGTCGTCTTCTTCCAGGATCATTGTGATGTGTGAGTTGTGGCCAAGGCCGTCTGCAGCGCGAAACCGGCGGCACAATTCCAACCCGGACATGTCGGGCAGGACCCAGTCAATAAATGCCCACGGCTGGCCTTCCATCAAAGGCAGGGGCGCTTCAAATTTCCAACGGTGGAACACCACGCGCAAATCCGAATGGGCAAATGCATCCCGCCCTCCGGTCAACTCCTCGGTCAACAAAATGTCGATCTGCCGCATACAAAAAAGCCCCCGCATTACAGGGGCTTTCTGTCTCGGCTATGTGACGGGCGCATGACGATATGACAACCTTTGCGCCTACTCATGCTTTTAGGCAAAAGAGTCGCCCAAATTTGAAGAAGTCGTAACCCTATACGGGCAAGCCCACATAATTCTCGGCAATGCTCGTCTGCGCGGCAACGCTGCTGGCGATGTAATCCAGTTCCGCCACCTGCATTGCGCGTTCGAACGGCCCATCTTCGGGGAAACGGTGCATCAGCTTGGTGAGCGTCCACGAGAACCGCTCGGATTTCCACACACGCGCCAATGCTTTGGCCGAATACCCAATCACAGCATCGTTGTCCGACCGCTTGAAAAACGCGACCAAAGCTTCTGCTGCATAATGCACATCACTCGCCGCAAGGTTCAGGCCCTTGGCTCCGGTCGGCGGCACGATATGCGCAGAATCCCCGCACAACAGCAGGCTGCCGTGGCGCATTGGTTCGAATACATAGGACCGCAATGGCGCTATCGATTTCTCAATCGAAGGGCCGCGCGTGATGCCTGCCGCCGCCTCTGGTCCCAAGCGGATGGCCAGTTCGTCCCAAATCCTCTCGTCGCTCCAATCCTCGACCTTTTCGGTCAATGCGACGTCCACGTAATAACGGCTGCGGGTGTGGCTGCGCATTGATGCCAGCGCAAAGCCGCGCTCGTGATTGGCATAGATGAGTTCGGGGTGGCACGGCGGCACATCGGCCAGAATGCCCAGCCAGCCAAACGGATAAACCCGCTCATATTCGCGGGCCACGCTGGCCGGGATCGACTTGCGCGAGGGCCCGTGAAACCCATCGCAGCCGATCACGAACCGCGCATCGATCCGCTGTGTCTGCCCATTCAAGGCATATGTTACATAAGGTGCATCGCTCTCAACATCGAACAGCGCGACATCCTGCGCGCCATAAATCACCGGCAAACCGCGTTCGGGTGCCGCATCCATCAGATCTTTGGTAATCTCGGTCTGGCCATAGACGACAACGGTTTTGCCCGTAAGGCCTGCCACATCGATACGGATCAGACGTTCGCCGTCAGCCAGGTTGAACCCTTCCTCAACCAGTCCCTCGGCCTTCAACCGCGCATCAAGCCCCAGTCGCGCCATCAGATCGACCGTGATCTGCTCCAACACGCCGGCGCGGATGCGGCCAAGGATGTAATCGGGCTGCTGGCGTTCCACCATCACGCAATCGATACCTTCGGCCTTCAGCATGTGGCCCAGCAGCAAACCGGCAGGCCCAGCGCCAATAATGGCGACTTGTGTCTTCATCATCCGTCTCCCACGCGCCCACTATGCGAAACAGGCACCTTGGACGATAAGTTGACAGAGCCTGTGCAAAGGCGGAATGCAGAGACAGGACAAACATCTGGTACTTTTGGGACATGCCCACCGCCATTCCCACATATGCGCTTTATGGCGAAGGTGCTGGGCAGACACCCGGTGGTTTCGCCCATATCGAAACCATTGCGGAACGTAGTGCGCTGCATGATTGGGAAATCGGCATCCATCGCCACGATCACTTCGTCCAGGTCCTGCTGGTAGAAGAAGGACATGCTGACGTAACACTAGAGGGTGTGTCGGCAGGCCTTGAGGGGCCGGGCAGGGTGATCGTACCCGCCGCCGCTGTTCACGGTTTTCGCTTTCGCCACGGCACGCGCGGATTTGTCCTCACTTTATCGACAGACTTTTCCACACGCAGCACTGGCCCTGCCGACCAGCTCCTTTTCGCCCTCTCACGGGGCGGCGTTGCTCCCCTGCCGCCGCAAGCCAAGGCCCGCGCCTTTTGGCTGGCTCGCGAAATGCTGGATTTGCAGGCGCAGTGGCAACAGCAAGACCCGTTGTTCCTCGCGCTTGCCGAGGCGTTGATCCGTACACTGGCAGCGCATGACGAACTGGCAACAACGCCCGATCTGCGCACAGACCGCCGCCTTGACCTTTTTCGTCAGCTCGTCGAGTTGCACTACCGCCAGCATCGCAGCCTAGATTTCTACGCCGCGGCGCTGGGCATGACCCGCCGGACCCTGACGCGGCTCACCACAGCACAACTGGGCTGCACCCCGCTAGATGTGATTCATCGCCGCCTTGCGCTTGAGGCCCAACGGCTGCTGCGCTTTACCAACGCTACGGCCACGCAAGTCGCCGCCGAACTCGGCTTTGACGACCCATCGTATTTCTCACGCTTTTATCTGCGGATGACCGGGCGCAGGCCGTTCGACGAACGGCAGTGCTAGGAGTCTGGCGCGCGTTTACGCAATCTTAAGAAGTATTAAATTAATACGAATAATCAAATCATATCAGAGACTCGTGGTGACTACCTAGCGCGGTTCACACGCGATCTTCAACCGCATCACCCAAGATTTCGCATCTTGGGAGCACCTATGACCGTTATGAAAGGAGGATCGACTGTGCCCAGCGTCGCTGCTCTTTTCAGCCTCGACATTGATGATCCTGATCTGGCGCGCGCGCAATTCCGCTCCTTCTCGCGGCAAATGCCGTTGCTCTACATCATCCTCGTTTTCAACGCGATTGCGCTCATGGTCGATTTTTTCCGGCCGGATCACCTGATCAAAACTCTGATCGCGCCCTTCGTTATCTGCACAATCGCGCTAGTCCGCGCTTACTGGTGGTGGCGGCAGGACGGCGCAGATAAGTGGTCGGACAGCGAAATCGCCGGGCACATCAAGCGGACCTGCTCGCTTGCCGTCCTGTTGACGCTCGCTTTCGAGATCTGGTGCTTCTGGATCTACGATCTTGGCGATGCTTATGCGCGCGGGCACCTCACATTTTTCCTTGCCTTGACTCAGGTCAGCACCGTTTTCTGCCTGATGACGATGCGCGCTGCTGCCATGCGTGTCGCGGTGGTCAGCACGCTTGCCTTTGTCTTCCATTTTATGTGGGTCGATGAAGGGCGGATGTTGGTTGAAGCGGTCGTGCTCATGTTTGTTGGTGCGGGCATGATGGTGGTGACCTACCGGTTCAACATCGATTTCGCCAACCTCATCCGGTCGCAACGCAATTTGCGCATGCGCCAGACCGAAACAGAAATGTTGAGTGAAGAAAACCGCCGGATCGCGTTCACCGATGCGCTGAGCGGTTTGCCCAATCGGCGCAAATTGTTGTCTTGTCTTGGCGGTTTGGCAAAGACGAGTGCAGTGCAAACCGATACGCTTGCTATCGTATTTATCGATCTGGACGGCTTCAAAGATATCAACGATGCGCATGGCCACCATGCAGGCGATACGCTGATCAAAAGCCTTAGCGCGCGTTTGACCAAGATCTGCCCGGAAACGGCGTTGCTGGCCCGCGTCGGTGGTGATGAATTTGCACTCTTGATTGACGCGCCCAATGCCACGGCCCTGGCGCAGCAACTGGCCGAACGCATTGGCGAGGAAATCGGGTTGCCGGTGCTGGTGGATCGCCATGTGCTACAAGTTGGAGCAAGTATTGGTATCGCCAGCAATGCCGCAGGCCTGGTTGATCCCACCGAACTTTTGCGGCGGGCCGATACCGCGATGTATTACATCAAAACGCGCGGCAAAGGCGAAATCGCGATTTACGATGTCGCATTCGATGATGGCCGCATACGCCGCTTGGCCATCGGGCGCGAAATCGGAAACGGCTTGGCAAACACTGAATTCGAGGTGTTTTATCAGCCGGTGGTCAGCGCGCAAACTGGCGCCATTGCTTCTGCTGAGGCATTGATCCGCTGGCCCCGCCGCCCTGATGGACCGCTGGAGCCGCAGGAATTCATCGATATCGCTGAAGACACGGGGCAAATTCATCCGTTGGGTCTGTTCGTTCTCGAACGCGCGTGCCGTGATCTGAAGCCGTATGCACCGCTCAAACTCAGCGTCAACGTGTCACCTGCGCAATTTCGTGATCCCGGTTTCGAACGCCAGGTCGCGCATGTCCTTGAACAAACCCAGTTTGAACCGTACCGACTTCAGCTAGAGATCACCGAAGGCTATTTGCTGGCGCACCCCGAACGCGCCATCCGCGCCATCGAACGCTTCAAAGCCATGGGCATGTCGATCGCGTTGGATGATTTCGGCACCGGCTTCACCAGCATTCACTATCTGCAGTCCTATGGCTTCAGCCACATCAAGATCGATAAGTCGCTGTTGGCTGGTTTGCAGCCCGGCAGCAAAGCATCGCTGCTTGTCACCGGCACCATTTATCTCGCATCAGGCCTCGATATGCGGGTGATTGCCGAAGGCGTTGAAACCGAACAACAGGCCGATATCCTGCGCGCGGCAGGGTGCCACAAACTCCAGGGTTACCTGTTTGGCCGCCCGATGCCGATTGATGATTTCCGCGCAATCTATGAAGCACAGGCCAGATTGCATCCGCAGAACCTTGCCCTCAGCCCCGCTGTGGCAGCAGTTCAAGGCAACGCCCTGGCGGCCTTTTATCGTCACTCAGCTTGAAGGTACCTCGCGCCATTCACCGTGAGCCAAGCCGTCCAAAGACCAGTCCCCCACACTCCACCGCACCAGCCGCAGCGTCGGGTGGCCGATGGCTGCAGTCATGCGCCGCACTTGGCGGTTGCGCCCCTCCCGGATGGTCAGCTTGATCCAGCAATCGGGCACGGTCTTGCGAAACCGCACCGGCGGATCGCGCGGCCAAAGCGCAGGATCATCGATCCGTTCGGCGCCAGCTGGCAACGTCAGCCCGTCCTTCAACTTCACCCCACAGCGCAATCCGTCCAGTGCGGCTTCGTCCGGTTCGCCTTCCACTTGCACCAGATACGTCTTGGGCGTCTTGAACCGAGGATCAGCGATGCGCGCCTGCAACCGGCCATCGTCGGTCAGCACCAGCAAGCCCTCACTATCGGTATCCAATCGCCCCGCCGCATAGACACCGGGCAGCTTGATGAAATCTGCCAGCGTCGGGCGGGGCGGTCCTTCGCGCTCATCGGTAAACTGGCACAGCACGCCATAGGGCTTGTTGAACAAGATCGTCGTCATCGTCGCTGGTCCAATCTTCGGCAGCCAAGGCTGGCTTGCCATTGCCCGAACCCACACACCAACCAGCGGCAAGTCGCAAGAGTCGATTAACTGTTCAACCGGAAATGAAACAGGCGGCTGGGGCCATCTTCAGGCACCACAAACAAGTCGCGGCCTTCGATCGCCATGCCTTCGCCGGTCAAAGGTCCGCCTCGGCCAAAGGGTCTTACTGGTCCCACTGCGCCTGTTTGCAATGTGCGTTTCACCTTCATTGAAGGCCATTCAATCCAGTCCACAGCACCGCTCAGCCAAGTCAGGTTGCCGCCAGCCACCAGATGGCCGTCGACGAACTTGATGTCTTGAAAATGCGTCTTCGAAGGGTTGGGGACGATGCGTTCGGGCTTGTTGCCATCCATATCGAACACATAGAACAGCTTGCTGTCCCAATTGCCCGCCACCAATTTTCCATCCGCCACCGCCACGCAGCCAAGGTGATCTGCAACAGGGATTTTTCGGCGCACTTGCAAAGTCTTGGTGTCAACTTCCACCAGAACTGCGCTGCTATCTGGCTTCATTTCAGCCACTGGAACCCAGATCGAACCATCGGCGATGGAAATTCCGCCGGGATGGTAACGCTCGCCGTCGGTCAATTCCAACCGCCTGCGCAATTTTCCGCTGCGCCGGTCAAACTCGTGAATATAGCCCCTGCGGTTGTCGTTATCGACCGACGTGACCCAGACTGTCTCACCCTTGATTTCGAGACCTTGGACGTGGAACAATTCACCATCAAGCGCCAGTGCACCCAAAAGACGGGCATCTTCTATCTCGCTGGAGAACTGATTTGGGGCTGCCGCTACCGATAGGCTGGAAATGACGGCGAATAGCGTGGTGAAACCTGCAAGCATTACTTTGCGGATCATCGGAACTGTCCTTTGAGCAGACCTTGCGTGCCCGAACCCCCATGACAAGATCATGCGTCAGAACTGTTGCATAAGGCGATATACGGTACGTCTTCTGTCCGTAATACTTGTCAGCAATTTGTAACGTCTGATCAGACGTTTCGCCTGTCCTACAAGTCCTGCTCCATGCCATGAAAACGCATGTTCGCAGTCACCAACCTTACCAAATGTCGCGCGATCCAAAGGGGGCTTACCGCCCTGCGCAGGCCCTGCCGCAGTTTTCTCTCTGGACAGTGTAAACCGTGTAAACCTCGGTCACGGCCAAAATCAGCTAACCCCCGGTTTTGGCTTGTTTCGCTGGCTCAATGCGTTATGAAATTTTCACAGATATGAATTGAGAAGGGCCTGAGCAATGGCAAAGATCAAGACGACTCACGTTGGCAGCCTGCCACGTGGCGATGAACTCACGCCCCTTCTACTCGCCCGTGACAAGGGTGAACCTTACGACGCCGCTGCATTCGATACCGCCGTGTCCGCTGCCGTCGATGAGGCGGTGCGCCAGCAGGTCGAAGCTGGTGTTTCGGTGGTGTCTGACGGCGAACTCGGCAAAGTCGGCTACTCTACGTACATGATCGAACGCTTGTCGGGCTTTGGCGGTCATACAGATCGCAGGCCCGCCGCCGATCTTGCCGAAGTTCCAAACCTTGCCAAAAAGCTCAGCGCGATCATGGGCAGTCAGGATTTCGTCCGCGCTTCGTGCATTGGACCGGTGCGCAAAGTCACGTTGCAACCGCTGCATGACGATATCCGCCGCTTCAAGTCCGCGTTGGCCAATCACGCCGCGTCAGATACACAAGCGTTCATGAACGCGGCATCGCCCGGCCTGATCACCGCGTTTCAGGTCAACCGCCACTATCCCACCCACGAAGCCTATCTCGCCGATCTCGCCGATGCGATGCGCGAAGAATACGAAACCATCATCAACGCAGGCTTCTTCCTGCAACTCGATTGCCCCGATCTCGCGATGAGCCGCCACACCGGCTATCAAGACATGGACGAGGCCGATTTCCTCAAGATCGCCGCTGCCAACGTCGAGGCGCTCAATGCCGCAACAGCAAATATCCCGCCTGAAAAGATGCGGATGCACATCTGCTGGGGCAATTACGAAGGCCCGCACGATCACGACATCCCGCTCGAGCGCGTGGTCGATATCGTGATCAGCGCGCGCCCCGCCACGATCCTGTTCGAAGCGGCCAACCCGCGCCACGAACACGAATGGAAGGTATGGAAAGACGCCAAGCTGCCCGATCACAAGATCCTCGCGCCGGGCATGATTGACACGTGCTCAAACTACATCGAGCACCCCGAACTAATTGCCCAGCGCATTGAACGCTTCGCTGATTTTGTCGGCGCGGATCGCGTCGTCGCCAGCACCGATTGCGGCTTCGGCACATTTGCGGGCTATGGCAAGCTCGATCCCATCGTCACATGGCGCAAGCTCAAATCCCTGCGCGAAGGGGCCGACATCGCCGGCGCCCGCCTGTGAAAGAGAAGGATCGCCGCGCCGCCGAAGCGGATTGCTCAAGGCTGATTGCGCTCTATGCCAATCTCAACGACGAAGCGCGGTGGGAGGATGTCGCCGCGCTTTATGTCGAAGACGGCGTGATGTTCCGTCCCACCGCGCCGGATGTTCCAGTGGAAGGGCGCGGGGCAATCTTGGCGGCCTTCCAAGCCCGTCCTCCGCGCATCACGCGGCACATTTGCTCGAACGTGGTGATCGACGTTGACAGTCCCGAAACTGCACGCGGCACCAGCGCCATGCTCTTGTTCACAGGCGAGGGTGCACCGCTCGTCGGTTCCTTCCACGATCGTTTCATTCTGACCCTGGAAGGCTGGCGCTTTGCCGAACGACGCGGTAGCCTGATCTTCTGATGAACGCGCCTGCCGCCACCAACCCCGTCAAGTCCGCCATGCGCACGCTGGACGTGATCGAATACGTCGTCGCCAATCGCCAAGGCGCAGTCGCGCAGGAGATTGCCAGCGCATTGGCCATCCCGGTCAGCAGCCTGTCGTACCTTCTCGGAACCCTGGTTGAACGGGGCTATCTGACGCGCGCGGGCCGCCGTTATCTGCCGGGACCGGGCCTTGAACGCCTCCGTGCCCCACAAGCAGCGATGACGCTCGAAGATCGGGTTGCGCCGCTCGTGCGTGCCCTGCGATCCGAATTGAACGAAACGTCATCGTTCATGGTGCGGCGCGGCTGGGAAGTGGAATCGCTGGTGACTGCTGCCAGCGATCAGGCACTGCGCTATGCCGTCGATCCCGGCACGCGGCGGCCTTTGCACGCATTGGCCGCTGGCAAGATTCTGCTGGCATGGTTGCCCGCCGCAGAACAAGCACGCTTTTTCGCCGAAGCTTCGCGCCAACAATTAACCCCCGCAACGCGCACCGATGAGGCCGATTTGCGCAAAGAGTTCACCCAGATTTGCATCGAAGGCGTGAGCGTCGCGCGCGAAGAAGCAACGCTCGGCATCTGCGGCGTAGCGGTGCCGGTATGGAGTGACGGGCAATTGTGCGGCGCGCTTAGCGTCGCTGTGCCCGCCGTTCGGTTTGATCCGGCCATGGAGGCGCGCGTTCGCATTTTGCTGCAACGCGCCGCCTCCGCCATTCAGGGTGACTAAGCCTTCATGCCCTCGGTAATCCGTTGTGTTTCAGCGCGCGTGGAATCCGGCCCCGTATTGCGTTTGTAAATCCCGCCTTGGCCCGCAGTGCGGTTGAACAAGTCAGGATCGCCCTCGCGCTGCTCCAGCCCGAACAGCGGGAACAGGCCGGGGTGACGGCCCAACCCGCCGAACAGATCAAGGCAACGTTCGATCCAGTCCCGCAGCGGATCGTCGTTGGCCAGAACCGGAGTTTTGCACACCGATGCGGTGAACAAGATGCCGCCCATGATGCGGAAGTCGGCGTAATTGGGGGCAGAACCACCCAGCCACTGGTGCTGCGCCAGCGCCGCGCGCAGCGGTTCCAATGCGGCAGAAATCTTTGGCAGGCGCTCTTCCCGCCCAGCCTGAACGTCCTCAAGCTTGCGCCCCAGCATCTTCTCACGGCTATGCGTTACGTACTCATGGTCCTGTGGCAACGAAAGATCGCGGTAATCCTGACAGAAGCAGAACATCCATGGGCCAACCGCCGCATTCCAGAACCAGTTGTCGAGCGCCTTGACCGTAGCCGCTACGCTTTCATGCGGGATCAGGGCAGGGCGGTCAGGATACTTTTCGTCGAGGTATTCGATGATGCCCCAGCTATCGAGGACAAATTCACCATCGTCGACAATGGCAGGCAGGCGCTCGGTCTTGCCGCCGGTGCGTTCGAAAATGCCAGTGAAACCGCCGGGCACGACGTCGAGATCGAAGCCCTTGTGCTTGAGCGCGTACTTGGTCGCCCACACGAACGGGCTGATCGTGGCGCCTGTGCTAAGCGCGAGATCGTAGAAGGTGATGGTGTTGTTGGTGGCCATGGCATCCTCATTTTTTTGTTACGCGCAGTTTGCCAGAAATTGTTAGTAACACAAACGAATTTTGCGTTGAAAAGCAAAGAGCGCTGCGCCCTTCGGGGTGGGAGCGTCGCTCTGGCTGTCAGGCGGCGTTGGTGGAATTACTTCCGCGTGCGCCAGCCTTCGGCGTAGCTGTCACGGGCAGCGGCGACATATGGCACCGCGGACACGACTGCCTTGATTTCGGTCTGAACGTGGGGTTCTACAGTCGGCTTGGTGGTGCCACCGCTCGGTTCGCCCCACAGCAGGCTAACCTCTGTGCCCGGCGTTTCGAAGCCAGGCTCCATCATCGCCAGAGTCAGGAACTTACCCTCGTTTGCCGTGTAGCCGATCCATGTCGACAGGCCGACCAACTTGCCGTCGGCCAATACCTGATCGAACGGGTGCATCGAATAGACCGCGCTCGGGTATTCCATGAACTTGGCGCGGTCACCCTTGGACAAGGCTGAGGACTGAACGCGCATGACATCTTCGTTGTCGAGCGCAAGGGTGACTTTGGTGCGATGTTTGCCCGCACTTGCCATCTTTTCCAGCGCGGCGCGGCCGATGAAATTATGGTCGAACTTGACGAATGGTCCGTAGCCCAGATCCCAAGGTGTGGTGTAGTAGCCTTCGATGGTTGCGGGCACATAGCTGCCGCCGACCGAGCACTTGGCTTCGTATGAATTGGCGGAAAGCCATGCGCGGTAAGGCGCGAGTGCGTCGCCGGTGTAGATCGCGGGGAAGGGCGATGGAATCCAGCCCGATTCCAGCGTGTTTGACGAATAGGCGCGGCCACCGACCAACGCCATTTTGAAGGCCTGACCCGCTTCGACAAGTGCGGCGTGGACGGCGCCATAGTCTTCCCAAGGCCCCATCAGTTCAAAGCCGGGCTGCCCCGCCATGCCGTGACGCAATGCGCGCACTTCCTTGCCGCCAATGATCATGCGGGTCATGTGGAAGAACTTGAGTTCGGGCGGGGTTTTGTCAGTGGCTTTTTCGATGATGGCCATCGCGTTCGGACCTTGGACTTGGAAGCGATAGTTTTTGCGCTTGCCATCACTGCGCATTGCCCAACGTTCGTCGCGCTCAACCGTGACGTTCCAGTTGCCGGTGGCAGCGTGGAATTCCACCCATTCGATGGTGGGCGCACGACCGACAAGGTTGAACTCGTTCTCGTCAAGGTAGAACAGGATCACATCGCCGATGACATAGCCATCGGGGGTGACGGGTACGAACTGCTTGGCGCGGTCTGGCTGGAAGTTCTTGAAGCTGTTGATGCCGAGGTGTTCGAGCATTTTGAACGCATCGGGCCCGCGCACAGCCAGATCGACCATGTGGTACGACTGGTTGTAAAGCACCGCGGTATGGCCCCACGCCCACTGCTCGGCCCGCCAGTTTGAGAATTCCGATGGCACGCCCGGATAGACGTTCGGCCCGACCTGCTGGTTGCGGACAAAGTGGACAAGGTCTCCGGCGTTCTGGATGACCTGTTCAAGGGTTTGGGACATTGTTCGACTCTCCCGATGCGAATTCTGGCTGTTGAAACCTCAATGCCACGACTTCATGTGTATGAAAAGTTCGCAATGCTGAACCGTGGAAAAAATGTATGTGATACGTACGGTTTCTACCACGCAACCACTTCCGCTCGACACGAACGGAGAACCCAAGGTTTCGTCATTCCCGCGAAGGCGGGAATCTGGTCTGGCATTGCTGCTGGATTCCCGCCTTCGCGGGAATGACGACAGGGATTGCTCAAACCAAAAGGGCCGGCCCTTGCAGGCCAGCCCCTTGGTGCTTCTGTTGAAAGCGATCAGCCTTCGACGTGTTCTGCCAGAACCGTCAGGCCGTTAGCGCCGACTTCGGCAAAGCCGCCTTGGACCTTGATCTCTTCAGGCGCGGAACCGGCTGATTTGTAGACCTTGATCGAGCCGTCCTTGATCGTGGACATGAACGGCGCGTGGCCTTCCAGAACGCCGAATTCTCCATCGGTGCCGGGGACGACGACCATATGGACCTCTTCCGAACGGACGAGACGGGCCGGGGTGACGAGTTCGAAGTGCAGCATCTTGGACCTCTTCTCCCCTACCGCTTGCGGGAGGGGCCGGGGGTGGGCCGGGGTGATGCACGAAGCCCACCCCAAACCCCTCCCGCCTGCGGGAGGGGCTTAAGTCAAATTAAGCGTCTTCAGCCAGCTTCTTGGCCTTTTCGACCGCTTCGTCGATGCCGCCGACCATGTAGAACGCGGCTTCGGGAAGGTGATCGTATTCGCCGTCAACCACAGCCTTGAACGAACGCACGGTGTCTTCGACCTGGACAAACTTGCCCGAGATGCCGGTGAACACTTCAGCGACGTGGAACGGCTGCGACAAGAAACGTTGGATCTTGCGAGCGCGAGCAACGGTGAGCTTATCTTCTTCCGAAAGCTCGTCCATGCCCAGAATCGCGATGATGTCCTGCAGCGACTTGTACTTCTGCAGCGTTTCCTGAACGCGGCGAGCAGTGTCGTAATGCTCTTGGCCAACAACTGCGGGCGAAAGCACGCGGCTGGTGGAGTCGAGCGGGTCAACTGCTGGATAGATGCCGAGTTCCGAAATTGCGCGGTTCAGCGTGGTCGTTGCGTCCAAGTGGGCAAACGATGCGGCTGGCGCAGGGTCGGTAAGATCGTCGGCTGGAACGTAAATGGCCTGAACCGAAGTGATCGAACCCTTGGTGGTCGAGGTGATGCGTTCCTGCAACTGGCCCATGTCCGTGGCGAGCGTTGGCTGATAGCCCACGGCCGAAGGGATACGGCCGAGCAGAGCCGACACTTCAGAACCTGCCTGCGTGAAGCGGAAGATGTTGTCGACGAAGAACAGAACGTCCTGACCTTCTTCGTCGCGGAAGTATTCTGCCATGGTCAGACCCGACAGAGCAACGCGAGCGCGGGCGCCCGGAGGCTCGTTCATCTGGCCGAACACCAGAGCAACCTTCGAACCGTCTGGGGTTGGGTTGCCGTCAGCGTCCTTGGCGATAACGCCAGCGTCGAGGAATTCGTGGTACAGATCGTTACCTTCGCGGGTGCGTTCACCAACGCCTGCGAAGACCGACACGCCGCCATGACCCTTAGCGATGTTATTGATCAGTTCCTGAATAAGCACGGTCTTGCCAACGCCTGCGCCGCCGAACAGACCGATCTTGCCGCCGCGCGCATAAGGCGCGAGCAAGTCGATGACCTTGATGCCGGTCACAAGGATCGCGGCTTCGGTCGACTGGTCGATGAATTCCGGTGCCTTGGCGTGGATCGGGTTGCGCTTGGCTGCGCCAACCGGGCCACGTTCGTCGATGGGTTCACCGATCACGTTCATGATGCGGCCCAGCGTCATCGGGCCAACCGGCACCGAGATCTGCGCGCCGGTATCGCGAACAGGCTGGCCACGGGTCAAACCGTCGGTTGAGTCCATTGCGATGGTGCGCACGGTGTTTTCACCGAGATGCTGCGCAACTTCGAGAACAAGGCGGTTGCCGTTGTTGTCGGTTTCAAGCGCCGAGAGGATCGAAGGCAGTTCGCCGTCGAAGGTCACGTCGACGACGGCGCCGATGACCTGGCTGATCTTGCCGGTAGAGGTGAGCACGGTGGCCATGGTTGTTTCCTTGCCTTCTATGTCGTCGTTAGAGCGCTTCAGCGCCCGCGATGATTTCGATGAGTTCGGTTGTAATCGCGGCCTGACGGCTGCGGTTGTATTGGATGGTCAGCTTCTGGATCAATTCGCCAGCGTTGCGCGTGGCACTGTCCATCGCGTTCATTGACGAACCTTGTTCAGAGGCTTCGCGTTCGAGCAGCGCACCAAAAACTTTGGTGGTGACATAACGCGGCAACAGCTCTTCGAGGATTTCTTCCTCGCTCGGCTCATATTCGACTACTGCACCGGCTTCGGTGGTAGCGACAGGCGCAGGGACCGGGATCAACTGGGTGGTGACCGGTTCTTGCGACAGGGCCGACTTGAACACTGGAGCGACCAGATGTGCGACGTCGAACTTGCCGGCTTCAAACATGGCGATCACTTCGCGAGCGATGGCGCTGGCTTCATCGAAGCCGGGCGTGCGCACGAGGCTGGTGTCGAAGTTCTTTGCAATGGCGTTGGGGTAATCGCGCTTCAACGGCGCGCGGCCCTTTTTACCGACAAGGTAGAACGTGACTTCCTTGCCCGCAGCTTCGAGCGCGCGGGCTTGAAGTTTGGCTTCCTTGACGATGTTCGAGTTCAAACCGCCGCACAGGCCCTTGTCGGTGTTCACGACAACGAGCAGGTGACGCTTGTCCGAGCCGGTTCCGCGCATCAGCAGCGGTCCGTTGTCTTGGCCTGCAACCTTTGATGCAAGGCTGCCCATGACTTCAGCCAGACGACTGGCGTAAGGACGCGCAGCTTCAGCCGCAGCCTGCGCTTTGCGCAGCTTTGCCGCCGCAACCATCTGCTTGGCCTTGGTGATCTTCTGGGTCGACTTGACCGAGTTGATGCGGCCCTTGAGTTCTTTAAGCGAGGCCATGACGGCTCCCTTGATCCGTCGTCCCCGACCCGAAGGCCGGGGAGACGATAACTCTACAAATTAGGCGAACTGCTTACCGAAAGCGGTCAGCGCCTCGACGACCTTGGCCTTGGTATCATTGCCCAAGTCCTTGGTGTCGCGGATTTCTGCCAGCAGATCAGCCTTTTGCGTGCGCAGGAAGCTGAGCAGTTCAGCTTCATATTCGCCAACGCGGTTTACTGGAATGCTGTCCAGGTAGCCGTTGGTGCCAGCAAAGATCACTACCGTCTGCTCTTCAAAGCCGAGCGGCGAGAACTGGGGCTGCTTAAGCAGTTCCGTCAGGCGCGAACCACGGTTGAGAAGCTTCTGCGTTGAAGCGTCAAGGTCCGAACCGAACTGAGCAAAGGCCGCCATTTCGCGGTACTGCGCCAGTTCCAGCTTGATCGAACCGGCGACCTTCTTCATCGCCTTGGTCTGTGCAGCCGAACCAACGCGCGACACCGAAAGGCCGACGTTGATGGCTGGACGGATGCCCTGATAGAACAGGCCGGTTTCGAGGAAGATCTGACCGTCGGTGATCGAAATCACGTTGGTTGGAATGTATGCCGAAACGTCACCAGCCTGCGTTTCGATGATTGGCAGAGCGGTCAGCGAACCACCACCCAGCGAATCGTTCATCTTTGCGGCGCGCTCAAGCAGGCGGCTGTGGAGATAGAACACGTCGCCCGGATAAGCTTCACGACCTGGAGGACGACGCAGCAGCAAGGACATCTGGCGATACGCCACAGCCTGCTTGGAAAGATCGTCATACACGATCACGGCGTGCATGCCGTTGTCGCGGAAGAATTCGCCCATCGTCACGCCGGTGTATGGCGCAAGGTATTGGAGCGGAGCGGGTTCCGAAGCGGTAGCGGCCACGACGATGGAATATTCCATGGCGCCGTTTTCTTCGAGCTGGCGCACGATCTGTGCAACTGTCGAACGCTTCTGACCGATGGCGACATAGATGCAGTAAAGCTTCTTGCTTTCATCGTCGCCCGCGTTGGGGCCCTTCTGGTTGATGAAGGTGTCGATCGCGACAGCGGTCTTCCCGGTCTGACGGTCACCGATGATCAGTTCGCGCTGGCCACGGCCAACAGGAACGAGTGCGTCAATAGCCTTGAGGCCGGTCTGCACAGGTTCGGAAACCGACTGGCGCGGGATGATGCCCGGCGCTTTGACTTCAACGCGCTTGCGCTCGGTGTATTCAATCGGGCCTTTGCCATCGATTGGGTTGCCAAGGCCGTCAACGACGCGGCCGAGCAGGCCCTTGCCGACGGGAACGTCAACGATGGTGCCGGTGCGCTTAACAACGTCACCTTCTTTGATTTCGGCGTCAGAGCCGAAAATCACGACGCCGACGTTATCGGCTTCGAGGTTGAGGGCCATGCCCTTAACGCCGTTCGAGAATTCGACCATCTCGCCGGCCTGAACCTGATCGAGACCGTGGATGCGGGCGATGCCATCGCCGACCGACAGCACTGAGCCGACTTCCGAGACTTGGGCCTCGGTGCCGAAGCTGGCGATCTGGTCTTTAATGACCTTCGAGATTTCAGCGGCGCGGATTTCCATTTTCAGCCTTTCGTAGAGCCTTGAGGCTTCAAGCCTTCATCGCCTGGGCGAGGGAATTGAGACGGGTGCGGATCGAACTATCGATCATCTGGCTGCCGATTTTCACGACAAGTCCACCGAGAATATCGGGATCGACGTTGGTCTTGAGTTTGATGTCCTTGCCTTCGCGTACCTTGAGCTTTTCAGTCAAGGCAGCAAGCTGGGCATCGTCGAGGGGGTGGGCGCTGGTCACTTCGGCAGTGGCTTCACCGCGATGTGCAGCAGATATCTGACCGAAAGCGCGGATCACGTCTGGCAGAGCCGACAAGCGACGATTGCCAGCCAGAACGCCGAGGAAATTTTTCGAAAGCGCCGAAAGGCCGAGCAAGCCTGCCACGCCATGGATCGCAGCCGCAGCAGCTTCGCGGCTGACTTGCGGATTGTGAATGAGGGCGGTCAGGTCAGCCGATTCGCGCAGGGCAGCGCCGACGTTTTCCAGATCGCCTTCAACAGCGGCAACGAGGCCCTGTTCATTCGCCAGTTCGAACAACGCCGAAGCGTAACGCCCTGACAAGCTGGCTGTAATGCCGCCGGAAATCTCCACGCGCCGAACTTCCTTCATCCAAGGATAAGCCTAAGCAGACCAATCCCGTGTGACGAACACCCGGTGGCCTGCTGACGGGGCGCGCCTAGCAACGTCCCGCGCTTATGACAAGATGCGACGTAAGGAGATGTGCATAGGTATGACACTGTTTTATGCCCTCGGCAGGATTATCCGGCAGGCTGGCAACTATAACGCATGCGCTCATTTGGTTCTGGCGGCAGCAAATCCTTGATGATTTGCTGGTTTTCACCAAAGCGTCGCGCCGCCTCTTCGCCCGCGCCGCAAGCCGGTGCGTTGAGCTTTGCGCGTTCGCCGCGGGCCTTGGTCATCGTATCAAGATCGACCAGAAATCTTTCGACGGTGTACGTCCGCGTTGCGGGATCGAAAGTGTTGCGCGAAATTGCTTCCTCGGCGTTGGGCACAAGGATTCGCGACCAGCCGTCCTGAGCCAGCCCGTATTGCGACTTGCCATTGACGCAGCCGTCTTCGGTCCATTCGAGCGGAACATCGGTGATGTCAGAAACGGTTACGCGGCTGCGTTGGGGATCAAGCACGCAGATCATCGCGCCAGCTTTGGCATTCAGAAGCAGCGGCGCGGAACTGTCGCTAGGGCTGGGGGCAGGTTGCTCTTGCAGTTCGCGCGCGCGCTGTTCAATCAAAGTCAGCGACGGGCGCAGGAACCAAGTGATTACGGCTGCCAGCAGTAGCGCAACGGCAAGGGCGATGTGCTTTCTCTGGAAGCGCCCACGCCGCTTTGAGGCCTCCATCATCGCCCATCCGCCAGCACCCAGCGCACCGACGAGCAGAAGCGCGGCAATCGCAAGGCCATTATCGCGTTCGGACAGGATTTCGATTTCGGCATCGCGCAGGGCCTTTTCGAGCGCGCGCTGGCGAGATTCGGCTTTGGCCTGGGTTGCAGCGTCCACGCGCGCCTGATCGCCCATCGCCCGCGCGGCTTCGGCCCGATCAAGATCGGCGATGGAGCGGCAAGGCAATCCGCTGGTGTGCGCTTCAACATTCGCGCGGCGCAGGAATGCTGAAAGCTCGCGCATCGAGATGGCGAAGTAAAACGCCGAATCGGTGCCGTTATCGCTGATTGTGCCGAATGAATTGACCCCAAGTACGCGCCCGCACGTGTCGAGGAGCGGTCCGCCGGAATTGCCGGAACCCAGAGGAGCCGTATGCAAAAGCGTATCGAATGAACGAGAAGAGCGCCCACCTGAGAGATAGCCGCGCGTTTTTACTGGGGCTTGCGGCGTAACCAAGTCAGCCATCGACAAGCCTTGCGCCAAATCGACGTTGCCGGGATAGCCAACTGCGTAAACTTCGGCGCCGTCATCAGGTGCTCCGGGGAACAACGTGATCGGCGTGAGCGTCCCGCCGCCTTCGATTCGCAGTAGTGCAAGGTCGTTGGACGGGGAGTAGGCAATCAGCCGCGCCGGATAGCCATTGCGGCCCTCTGCCGGAACAACGCCCGCAATTAACGAATCATCGCCGCGAAGCTGTTCCACGACATGCGCGTTGGTCACGATCAGATTCGGCGTGACGGCAAAGCCCGTGCCATGGGTGATCAAGTTGGCGCGGTCGCCATCGTTTTCGATGATGACCACGCGCACGACTGAACGACCTGCGGCAGAAATGTCGGCAGGATCGGCGTGAGCGGCAAAGCCGCCCAGCATCGAAAACAGGACTGACAGGCAGGCGGTTATTATTTTGGCGACGCGCATGCGCCGCTTCTTGCGCCGTTTGCGTTTGATCGCAAGGTGCGGGACGCAATGGTTCACCACGTTATGCAAAGACAGGTGCGTTGGCGGAACCGGCTTGTACCGGTATCGTGCGGATTGATCAGTTGGAGAATGGGCTTGTGATAGCCGATGATGAGGCATGGAACGCTGTATTGGCACGCGACCGGGCATTTGACGGCCGCTTTGTCACCGGCGTTTTGACCACGGGCATCTACTGTCGCCCCTCATGCGCAGCAAAGCATCCTAGCCGAACGAATGTGCAATTTTTCCCCGATCGCTCGGCCGCGCGCGATGCTGGTTTGCGGGCCTGTTTGCGTTGCTTGCCCGATGACGTTTCGCGTGATGCGCAAGCAGTCATGGACGCGCTTACAGCGATCAAGGCGGGTAAGGCGCTTAAGTTGGCCGAGCTTGCCGCGCGCAGTGGCTATTCGCCATCGCATTTTCAGCGGATATTTGTCAGACATACGGGCCTGTCGCCCGCCGCCTATGCGCGGGCATTGCAACAAGAACGGCTGGCGCAATCATTGACCGGGGCCAAGCGGGTGACCGATGCCATTTACGATGCAGGATTTTCAGGACCGTCGCGTTTCTATTCCGCAGCGCAAGAGCGGTTGGGCATGACACCATCGGCGTGGCGCGATGGCGCGCGCGGCGTGACCATTCACTGGGCGGTCGTTCAAACGTCACTGGGGCCGATGCTGGTAGCGGCAACGGCGCGCGGGGTGTGCCGGCTGTCGTTCCGCGAAGATGAAACCGCGCTGCGATTGCGTTTTCCCCATGCCCAACTGCTGCAAGGCGGTGCGGAATTCGAAGTTCTGCTTGCGGACGTCGTATCAGCCGTCGAAGCTTCCGGCGATCATTCGCACATCCCGCTCGATGTTCAGGGCACCGCGTTTCAAGAGGCGGTGTGGCAGGCTCTGCGGCGCATTCCGCCCGGTGAAACGCGCTCTTATGCACAGATCGCCGCCGAAGTAGGCAAGCCAGGCGCGGTGCGCGCAGCAGGATCGGCCAACGGGGCAAACAACGTGGCGGTGCTGATCCCGTGTCACCGCGTGATCCGATCTGACGGATCGCTGGGCGGCTATGCCTATGGGCTTGAGATCAAGCAGCGTTTGCTTGACAAGGAGCGCGCAGCAAACGGGGAATGACGATGGGCGAACAGCAGACCGCGCCGAGCACATTAGGGCGGATCATCGCGTTTCCACTGACATTGCTGATTTTCGAATTCGTGGTGATCATGCTGGTTGCTGGCGCAAGTTCGGCGGCAGTGTTGCGAGTGGTTCCGTTAAACTCGCCAATTGAAACGCTTGGCGCGCTGCTCGTCGCGCTCTTGGTCATTGCGGTTTATCTTGGGTGCCGCCGGTGGATTGAACACCGGCCCAATGATGAATTGCCGTTGCAGGCAGTGCCGCGCGACGTTTCGGTCGGCTTGGCTATCGGTGCGGGCCTGTTCACGCTCATGACCGCAATTGTCGCATTGCTTGGCGGATTCAAAATCCAACGCTTCAACGGCATGGGTGAATTGTGGGGAATGTTGGCGCTGGCAATCACGTCTGGCGTGTTCGAAGAAATCCTGTTTCGCGGCATCCTGCTGCGCCATATCGAAGCGATGCTGGGGACATGGGCGGCACTGGTGATAACATCACTGTTGTTCGGGATTGCGCACTATTTCAATCCTGATTCCAGTCTGTTTGCGGCGTTCGCCATCGCTATGGAGGCAGGCATCCTGCTGGGCGCGGCCTATCTGTGGAAGCGGCGGTTGTGGCTTCCCATGGGCATCCATGCTGCGTGGAATTTTACCCAAGGCTGGGTATTCAGCGTTCCAGTCTCAGGCGGGAAAGCGCCGCAGGGATTGCTCATCACGTCGCGCAGCGGGCCGGAGTGGTTGACGGGTGGCGATTTCGGGCTTGAGGCCAGTGCAGTCGCGATGGTCGTTGCGACCGCTGCGGGGTTGTTCTTGTTGGCCCGTGTGTTGAAACAAAGCGGGATCCGACCAGCAATGTGGGTGAAGGGTTAGCGCATCCGCGCAACCTCCCGTTCGTGTCGAGCAAGGTCGAGACACCATGCAATGATTTTCGACTTCGCTCGACACGAAACGGGGCTTTAGCGCGCCCACCCCGGCTTGGCGGGTTCCAGCGTCTCCAAAAACGCATCGGCGCTTGCGATGTATTCCGCACGCTTTTCCTCGCTCATCCGCCGCCATGTGGCGTATGGTTGCGCTAGGCGGTGATAGCCTGCCAGCGCCTGTTCGTTGCGCGAAAGAAAGTGCCAGTACAGCGCGTTGAAAGGACAGGCATCTTCGCCGACTTTCTTCTTCACGTTGTAAGCGCATTTGCCGCAGTAATCGCTCATCCGGTCAATGTAGGCGCCGCTGGCGGCATAGGGTTTTGAGGCGAGGCGGCCTTTGTCGGCATGAAGGATCATGCCCACAACGTTGGGCAATTCCACCCATTCGTAGGCATCGGCGTAGACCACCAGATACCAGTCGGCGACGTCTTGAGGCTTCAACCCGGCGAGCAGCGCAAAGTTGCCCAGCACCATCAGGCGCTGAATATGGTGAGCGTAGGCGTTCTCTTGCGTGGTGCGCACGCAATCGGCCAAGCACCGCATCGTGGTTTCACCGGTCCAGTAGAAATCGGGCAGGGGGCGGGTGGCGTTAAGGCCGTTCGCATCGGCCAGCCCCGGCATTTCCAGCCAATACATGCCGCGGATATATTCGCGCCAGCCAATGATCTGACGGATGAAGCCTTCGACTGCCTCCAAGGGGGCGCGGCCTTGATGCCATTCCGTTTCGGCACGGCGGCACACGTCCAAGGGATCGAGCAAGCCGATGTTGATCGCGGGCGAGAGCGCGGCGTGAAACAGGAAGTCTTGGCCAGCCACCATCGCATCCTGATACTTCCCGAACAGAGGCAGGCGCTGTTCAAGAAACGCATCGCGTGCGGCCTCGGCATTTGCGCGGGTGACCGGCCAAGCGAATTTTTCGAGCGATCCGAAGTGACCGCTGAAGCGTTCTTCGACGAGCGCAAACACCTCTCGGGTGATTGCGTCAGGCTGAAATGGCGGGAGTTTGGGCGCGGTGAGGCCCTTTTCCGGGCCGCCGCGATTTTCCGAATCATAGTTCCATTTGCCGCCGACCGGCTTGTCGCCCTCCATTAACAGTCCGGTCTTGCGGCGCATATCGCGATAGAACCATTCCATCCGCAATTCGCGCCGACCAGCTGCCCATTCGTAGAAATCGGTTAGCGGGTTGATGAAGCGCGTATCGGGCAGGATTCGGCTACGGACGGGCAGGCGCTCGCGCCATTGCCCCATCGCTTCGCGCACGCGCCATTCGCCAGGTTCGGTCACTTGCACGCCGCGCGGGGCATGACGTTCAATGGCGCGAAGAACCTCGCCGGTGAAGTTGCCGGTGTTGGCGGGATCATCGAGGCGGACGTAATCGACCGTCCACCCGAGCTTACGCATTTCCTTGGCAAAGTGGCGCATGGCCGAAAGGATCAGCGCGATTTTGGCCTTGTGGTGGCGCACGTAAGTCGTCTCGTCCGCCACCTCCATCAGCAGGATCACGGTGTCATCCGGCTTGCGGTCTGCAAGGCTGGATATGTCGGGCGAAAGCTGATCGCCAAGGATCGGGACAAGAACGGGGCCGGTCATAAATGCGCAATGGCCGAGCGCCGGATTGGTTCAACCTGCCCCTTTAGACAAAACTGTAGGGATCAATGTCCACCGCCACGCGCACGCCGGGGGGAAAGCGCAATTGGTCGAGCCATTCGCGGATCACGCGCTGCAGTTCGGTTGAACGCCGCGCGTTGATCAGCAGGCGATAGCGATAGCGCCCGCGTAGCAGCGATAGCGGGGCAGGCGCGGGTCCGAGGATCATCACATCGGCAAGGTTGGGCGCGCTGCCGCCAATGCCCCGCGCGGCGTCACGCGCTTCAGCTTCGTCTTCGCTGCTGACGATGATCGCGGCCCAGCGCCCGAAGGGCGGGGCACCGGCCTCGCGGCGGGCTTCGGTTTCGGCGGCATAGAACGCATCGCGGTCGCCGCTGGCCAAAGCCTCGATCACGGGCGCTTCGGGGTGGCGGGTCTGGATCAAGACTTCGCCCGCTTTTTCGCCGCGCCCGGCGCGCCCGGCAACTTGCGCGATTTGTTGATAGGTGCGCTCAGCCGCGCGCAAATCGCCGCCCTCCAAGCCCATATCGGCATCAATCACACCGACGAGGGTGAGTTCGGGAAAGTGATAGCCCTTGGTCACAAGCTGCGTGCCGACGATGACATCGATGGCTTTGGCGCTGGCCATCTCGACAAATTCGGCGGCTTTGGCTGGGCTGGTCAGCGTGTCGGACGTAACCAGCGCCACCCGCGCCTCGGGCAGGATCGCAGCCACTTCATCGGCGATGCGTTCAACGCCGGGGCCACAAGCGACGAGGCAATCCGGCTCATGACATTCGGGGCACGCATCGGGCGTAGGCACTTCATGGCCGCAGTGGTGGCAGGCAAGACGGCGCGAGAGGCGATGTTCGACCAGCCACGCTGAGCAGTTCGGGCACTGAAAGCGATAGCCGCAGGTTCGGCACAGGGTCAGCGGAGCATAGCCGCGCCGGTTGAGGAACAGCAGCGATTGCTCGCCTTTCTCAAGCCGGTCCTTCAAAGCTTTGACTAGCGGCGGTGCAATCCAGTGGCCGCGTTCGGGCTGGTCGATGCGCAAGTCCAAAACCTGAATGTCGGGCATAGTCGCACCGCCAAAACGGCTCGGCAGGATCACCCGTTCGTATCGCCCGCTCTCGGCCATTTGCAGGCTTTCCAAGGCCGGTGTGGCGCTGGCGAGGATAACCGGCACGCTTTCAAACCGCGCGCGCATCACGGCCACGTCACGGGCATTGTAGCGCACGCCTTCGTCCTGCTTGAACGACACTTCATGCGCTTCATCGACCACGATCAGGCCGAGGCTGGCAAAGGGTAGAAACAGCGCAGAACGTGCGCCAACGATCACTTGTGCGCTGCCCATGGCCACAGCCCGCCATGCGCGCCGTCGTTCCAAGGATTTGAGCGAGGAGTGCCACGTCACGGGAGGCACGCCAAAGCGCGCTTCAAAGCGTTTGAGGAATGTCTCGGTCAGCGCGATTTCTGGCAGGAGGACCAGCACTTGCCGCCCATCCTCAATCGCGGCGGCAACACCTTCGAAATAGGTCTCGGTCTTGCCCGATCCGGTCACGCCATCAAGCAAATAGGGCTGGAATTCGTGCGCATGAACCGAGGCCACGAATTTGGCGGCGACTTGCGTCTGGTCATTGGACAAGTCCGGCGCCGCAAAATTGGGGTCTGCCAGCGGATAGGGCCGATCCAAATCGACCACCACCGGCTCAAGCAGCCCGGCATTGACCATTCCGCGCAGCACCGCATCGGAAACGCCCGCGATTTCCGCCAGTTCGCGAATAGTGGCCTGCTGGCCATCCAATGCCTGAATCGCCTTGGCGCGCTGCGGTGTCAGGCGGCCGGGTTCCTTGTCAGTCAGGCGGTATTCGGTAACCGTGCTGCCGCCGCGCAATGCCCCGTTGCTCGACAATGCCATGCGCGCAACCGAAGCGAGCGAGGCGAGGTAGTAGTCCGCCGTCCATTCGATAAGGCGGCGCAAAGGCGCGGGCAGGGAGGGAACCGGCAGCACCGAAAGCAACGGACGCAGCTTGTTGGCCGGAACTTCGGCTCCCGGCAGCCGTTCTGCGTCCCATACAACGCCGATGATCTGGCGTGGTCCCAGCGGTGCCAGAACGACGCTTCCCGGCTCGACAACCATGCCTTCGGGCACGCGATAGTCCAGCGGACCCAGCGCGGCGTTGAAGACAAGGCATCGGACACGGTTCATATTGGGTTGTCTATATGGGGCGGCGATGCGGGGGCAAAGCCTGCCTTGCACGCAATTGAGGAGAAAACGATGTCGCAGCTTCTGCAATCGAACAACCGCCGCACTGTGTTGGGCGGCATATCATCAATCGCAGTGCTGTCACTGGCAGGTTGCGCGACTTATCCGGCATTCACGCTGGAAGACGCGGTGCGCCGCTTGCTGTTTCTGTCCACAGACCGGGCCTTTACCCGCCTGCTTCAACCCGGCGGCTTCTGGGATAGCCAGGTTGCGCGGCTGGCCTTGCCAGAGGTGATCGGCAATCGCGGCGGGATTATGCAGCGCATCCTGACCGGCCCGATCTTCCGCGACCGACTGCAACGTGCATTCAACGATATGGCCTATGACGCGGCAGAGCGCGCCGCCCCTGCGGTGACCGATGCGGTCCGCACGATCGGCATTCGCAATGCTATGGCCTTGCTGCGCGGCAGTGATCCGATGGCGGCAACGAACTTCTTGCATGAGGAAATGGGCACAAGCCTTATCGCCATCATGGTGCCCGAATTCGGCGATGCGCTTCGCGTCAGCCAAGAGCCACTGGTGGGCGAAGTACTGGCCGCGATGACCGGCGTGGACGTAGGCGGAATCGCCAATTCGCTAGCACTTCAAGCTGATAGCGCAATTTTCCGAGCCATCGGGCGCGAAGAAGCCGCCATCCGCGCTGATCCGCGCTCGACCAACGACCCTGTCCTGATGGGCGCTTTTGGAATCAAGTGATGGACTGACAGCGCGCGTTCTCTTGCCTATAGGCGGGGGGAATCATTCTCCCCGCCTGGAAGGTCTGCCCCCATGAAGTTCTTTGTCGATACCGCTGACACCGCCGAAATCGCAGACCTCGCCGCCACCGGCCTGCTTGATGGCGTGACCACCAACCCCACCCTGATCGCCAAAGCAGGGAAGGACTTCATCGATGTTACGCGCGAAATCTGTGGGCTGGTCGATGGCCCGGTTTCTGCCGAAGTCGTGGCGCTCGATCATGCAACGATGATGCGCGAAGCCGAAGTGCTGCGCAAAATCGCTGATAACGTGTGCATCAAGGTGCCGCTGACGATTGATGGCCTCAAGACATGCAAGGCGTTGACCAGCGAAGGCACGCAAGTCAACGTCACTCTGTGCTTCTCGGCCAATCAGGCGCTGTTAGCGGCCAAGGCTGGTGCGACGTTCATCTCGCCCTTCGTCGGCCGTCACGATGATAACGGCTTTGATGGCATGGACCTGATCCGCGACATCCGCCTGATTTATGATAACTATGCGTTCGAAACGCAGGTCCTCGTCGCCTCGATCCGCCACGGCGTCCATGTGTTGGAAAGCGCCAGGATCGGTGCCGACGTGATCACCGCGCCGCCTGCCGTGATCAAGGGCCTGTTCAAACATGTTCTTACGGACAAGGGTATCGAAGGCTTCCTTGCCGACTGGGCAAAGACCGGCCAGAATATCGTCTGAACTGAACACCTGATACGAGCACCCTGTTTTGGCTGACGAATCCCCTCTCGACCGTTTCCGCGCCGTATTAACGGGCACGGCCCGCGCCATCTCGCTCGACCCAGAAGTTGAGGTGGCGTGGACTGCGGATGCGCCGGTGCAGTCAGGCAGTTCCATGCGGGTGCCAATGCCGGGGCGCGCGCTTCCGCCAGAGCAAGTGGCGCAAGCGCGCGGTTATGCCGATTCGATGGCGCTGCGGCTGCGGCACCACAACGCCGCACTGCATGGCCGTAACGCACCGTCCGAAGCCTTGGCGCGCGCCTGCTACGATGCGGTTGAGCAAGTGCGTTACGAGGCGCTGGGATCAAAGTCCTATGCCGGGATGCGCGGAAATCTTGATGCCGCACTGGCCGTGCGTATGGCGTCTGATCCGATTGCGCGGGCGACCAGACCTGAAGAAGTGCCGCTGCCATCGGCTTTGGCGCTACTGCTGCGCGAAAAGCTGACAGGCGAAGCAGCTCCTGCCAGCACCGACGTCGGTATGGCGATGGTGCGCAGTTGGATCGAAAGCAAGGCGAGCGATGACTTCGAGAGCCTCGCCTTGTCGCTCGACGATCAGCGCGCCTTTCAGCAACTTACGCTCGATATGCTCCAGCACCTCGAACTCACCCAGTCTGCCCATGAGCAGGACGAGGAGAGCGAGGAAGACGAAAGCGAAGATCAGGAAGACGAAGGCGAAGAACAGCCCGATTCGTCTGACGATCAGGAGCAGGAACCGTCTGAAGTGGCGGGCGATACCAGCGAAGGTGACGAGGATTCGGATTCCGAGCAGGAAATCGATCAGAACGACGACGCAGCGGATGCCGATATGGCCGATGAAGGCGAGGAGGGCATGTTGCCAACCCGCCCGAACCGTCCGTGGACCGACTTGCCCGAAAACTTCGACTACAAGTCCTACACCACGCAATTCGATGAAGTCGTCTCGGCCACCGAATTGTGTGACGAGGAAGAACTGACGCGGCTGCGCGCTTACCTCGATATGCAGCTCAAAGGGTTGCAAGGGGTGGTGACGCGCCTTGCCAACCGGCTCCAACGGCGGTTGATGGCGCAGCAAAACCGGTCATGGGATTTCGATCAGGAAGAGGGCTTGCTGGATGCTGCCCGTCTGGCGCGCGTGGTCATTTCGCCAGGCCATTCGCTGTCTTACAAGATTGAGCGCGATGTCGAGTTCAAGGACACGATCGTTACGCTGCTGATCGACAATTCCGGGTCGATGCGCGGGCGGCCCATCTCTATCGCTGCGATCAGCGCCGATATTCTGGCACGCACGCTGGAACGCTGCGGCGTGAAAACCGAGGTGCTCGGCTTCACGACCCGCGCGTGGAAAGGCGGGCAAAGTCGTGAGGCTTGGCTGACCGGCGGAAAGCCCGCACAACCGGGCCGTCTCAATGACTTGCGCCACATTGTTTACAAAAAGGCTGATGAGCCTTGGCGGCGTGCGCGTAAGAACCTCGGCCTGATGATGCGCGAAGGCTTGCTCAAGGAAAACATCGACGGCGAGGCGCTGCTCTGGGCGCACAGCCGTTTGCTGGCGCGGCCCGAAGACCGCCGCATTCTGATGGTCATTTCCGATGGTGCTCCGGTAGATGATTCAACGCTTTCGGTGAACAACGCGGGCTACCTTGAGCAGCACCTGCGCAAGGTGATCGAATGGATCGAAAAGCAATCGCCTATCCAACTTGTCGCCATCGGCATTGGCCATGACGTGACGCGCTACTATCGCCGCGCAGTAACGATCATGGACGCCGAACAACTTGGCGGCACAATCATCGAACAATTGGCTGACCTGTTCGAAGACGAGTAGGCATCGCTTGACCGTTTGGGGTGGGACGGGCAGTTAACCCGGCATGAGCCAGATGACTGTCAGCCAAGCCGTTCTTTCCCGCCGTTCGATCCGAGCGTTCAAGCCCGATGCAGTGCCGCTTGATGTGTTGCAGCGGATCATGGACACCGCGCGTTGGTCGCCATCGGGGTGCAATTTCCAGCCATGGGAAGCCACGATCATCACCGGCGCTCCTCTGGCTGAACTTCAGCAAAAGATGCTGGCTTCGCCGTTTCAGGACCCGCTGGAATATTCGTGGTCGGATCCCGAAGTCATCCCAGAATGCAAGGCACGGCTGCAACACGTGGGCGCTTCGATGTATCAGGCCATGGGCATTGGTCGCGCTGATGCCGAAGCTCGCGAACGATTTGTTCGCAGCAACGTCATGTCGTTTGGCGCGCCCGCTGTGCTGATGTGCTATTTTGACCGGCGCATGGGATCGCCACAATGGTCGGACGTTGGCATGTGGTTGCAAACCATCATGCTGCTTCTGCGCGAAGAAGGGCTGGATTCCTGTCCGCAGGAATTTCTTGCGATGCATGCAAGACTGATCAAGGAATTTATCGGTGTGTCAGACGAATCGCACATCTTCTTCTGTGGCGTTGCCATGGGATACCGCGTTGAAGATGCCGCGGTGAATGGTTTTGAACGCGAACGCGAACCCGTTGAAAGCAAGGTCCGCTTCTTGGGGTTTTGATAGTGTGCAGTCAGCCTTGGCGCTGACGCGGAAATGCGCTTATGCTGTGCCAAACATCATAAAAACTTTCGGGCATCGCAGATACTACGGGGCTGAAGGCCGGGCAATTTCCCCGGCTTGGGCGAGCGGTTTTGACGTTCGGGGGGACTGAATAATGCCGGATAGAGGTGCTGTTAAAAACAGTCCGAGCGAGATGACCAAGACCGCGCGCCGCAGCCTCAGGCAATTGGGCTGGCAGCGAATTTCGGTGGCGGTTATTCTGCTGGCGCTGGCACTATATCTGGCCTTCAATTCATGGCGTTTGCCGTTGCTCCACGATGCCGAAGCGGCCCTGTATGATATCCGCGCAGTCAATTTTGCGCCGCGTACCGATACCGACAAGCGCGTCACTCTCGTTGTTTATACCGCCGATACCAATCGCGCGACGGGGCAGATTTCGCCGGTGGATCGCACAATCTTGGCCAAGGCGCTGACCCAGATCGACCTATTGGGCGCAAAGGGCGTTGGCATCGACGTTCTGTTCGACAGCCCTCAGGATGATGACGTTGAACTGCGCGCATCGCTGAAAGCCATGCGCACGCCGGTCTATCTGGCTTATGCCGATAACCGCACCAATCCTGAAGCCATTACCTATGAGCAGGAACAGGATTTGCGCGCCTTTATGGCAAGCGCGCAGACCGCCGTGGTTAAGCCGACTTCGATTCTGCTGGAAACAGATGCCGATGGCGTCGCACGGTATTGGCCCAAACAATATGCCGGTTTGCCACCTCTGCTTTCGCTGGCACTGACCAATGGCGGCCCTGATGCCGATGCACGTTTTGCACGTTATACCGGGCCGATCCGCTATCGCGTGCCTACCGCCACGGACCGCCCGGTCTTTGACAAAATCCCTATCGATTTGCTGGCCGATCCGGAAACCGCCCCATTCGTGGCTGATGCCATCAAGGGGCGTTACATTCTGATTGGCGGTGATTTTTCGGACTTTGACCAATTCGATACACCGTTCACCCGCACCGGTAATCCCGTCACAGGTGAAACACGGATGATCGGCGTAGAAGTCCACGCTTCGATGCTCGCGCAATTGCTCGACAAAGCTTGGAAAGCGCCGCCTGCGCTGTGGATCAAGATGCTGGCTGCAATTATTGCAGTGGGCTTGGGCGCGATAACGGCGCTAGTTCCAGCCCGAACATGGGTTCAGGCGCTGGCCGTGATCGCGCAGTTTGGCCTTTTCCTCGTCATGCCATTTTTGGTTGAGCGTGCGGGCTATGACACACTGAACCTGCCCGCCACAGGCTGGATTGTCGGGTGGCTGATTGCCTTCACTGCGGTTAGTTCCAGCGTCCGCGCGGTTAACGCGGCCCAACGTGAATTTGCGCAAGGGGCGCTTGGCAAATACCTGCCGCGTTCCGTCGCTTCTGAAATCATGCGCAATCCTGAACGGCTTATGCTGCACGGGGAAAAGCGCGAAATCTTCTGCTTGTTCAGCGATTTGGAAGGGTTCACCAAGCTCACCCACGCAGTCGAACCTGAGATGATCGCGCGTCTGCTGAATGATTATCTGGATCGGCTGAGCGCGGTCGTGCTCGAATATGGCGGCACGTTGGATAAGTTCGTCGGCGATGCCGTGGTCGCGTTCTGGGGCGCACCGATCGCTTATCCTGATGATGGTGAGCGTGCGGTGAAGGCGGCGTATGCGATGTATCTGGCGGGTGAGGAATTCCGCAAAGCCGCGCCCGAAGGCGTGCCCAAGATCGGCCGAACCCGTGTGGGCGTTCATTATGGCGATGCGGTTGTGGGCAATTTCGGCGGTGAGGGGCGCATTCAATATACCGCGCTGGGCGATGCGATGAACACCGCCGCACGGCTTGAAGGCGCGAACAAGCCGCTCGATACCAAAGTGCTGATCAGCCGCGAAGCGGTTGAGCGTTCGGGCCTTGACTGGTTCCGCCCGATGGGTTCAGTCACTTTGCGCGGGCGCAATACCCCGGTCGAGATTTTCGAACCCGTTCCAGACTTGGCAGAGGATCAGCGCCAATTGGCAAAAGACCTCGTCAGCGCCCATTCAGCCGGCGAAGCAGACCGTGTGCAGACCCTCACAGCCGCCATCGCCGAATCGGTCCATAACGATGATGCGATGGTTAACCTGATCGAGAGATTGCGGCACACGCAAAAGGGAGAAAGTTATGTTCTTGGTTGATGCACCCATCATGTGCGGAAAGGCCCGCAAGGCTGTTCTGGCTGGTGCTGCGGCCATCGCTGGCTTGATGCTGGCAGGCTCGGCTCTCGCCCAATCCGTCGTCGTGCGCTCCACCGGCCCTTCGGCAGCGACATATCCGCAAGGCAAGAAACTGCCAGCGAATGCATCGTTGACGCTGCGCAGCGGTGATAAGGTCACCGTGCTGGATAAATCGGGCACGCGGGTCCTCTCTGGTCCGGGCACATATGCTCTGAACGGTGCGGTCAATCGTGATGCTGCGGGCGGCACGGCTCTTGCCGCAATGATGACGCGCGGCGGAGGCGCTCGAACTCGTACCGGAGCGGTGCGCGGCGCAACAACGGCACCGGTCGTTACCGCCCCCACTGGCCCTGAAAACGTCTGGTACATTGATGTCAGCAAGGGCGGTACATATTGCATCGCCGATCCTGCAACACTGGTGATGTGGCGGCCTGCGCGCACCGCTGAAGGCACCGGCAAGCTGCTCTCGCAAGATGGCAGCACTGCCGATGTTACGTGGCGGGCAGGCAGCGCGTTGAAAGTCTGGCCTTCTGCCACGGTGCCGGTGGTCGATGGCCAAAGCTATACGTTCAGCAATGCCGTAGGCGCTCCGGTCAAGATCCGCACGATGCTGCTGACCACGGTGCCAACCGATGAAATGGAGGTTGCCGCCGCGATGGCCGACAAGGGCTGCACCGCGCAGCTTGATCTTCTGGCAGGCCTAGCCGCTGCTGCAACAACAGGGGGCTAAGGTGATGAACCGGGCGACATTGCGCAGATTGGCAACCCCGCTGGCGCTGGCGTTAAGTTTCGCTGTTTCGGCACAAGCGATGGCGCAGGCCGTGGTTGTGCGGTCAACCGGACCTTCGGCGGTGAATTACCCCAAGGGCAAGCGGTTGGCTGCGACAGATCAAGTGGCGCTCAAGGCGGGCGATGTGGTGACCGTTCTCGACAAGGCGGGCACGCGAATCTTGCGCGGAGCAGGCGTGTTTTCGCTGACGGTTGCGATCAATCGTGATCGCGGGTCGGCAGCATTGCTTGCGCGGTCGCTCAGCAATCCGGCTTCGGTGCGCGCAGGGGCCGTTCGCGGCGCTGGCGATACCACGGGCGAGCATGTCATGCCCGTCAGCATTTGGCTGGCCGATACAGAGCAAGGCGGCACGGTTTGCGTGCCGCGTGGCAGCGACTTGTATTTGTGGCGCAGCGAAAGCGCCAAACGCAGCTTCTCCTGGCTGACCGAGGCAACGGGCGGCGAAATGGTGCGGATGCAGTGGCCACCCAAGACGGTCGGCATTGCCTGGCCCAAAACAATGCTGGCCCCGCAGGAAGCGCGCACCTACCGCATCTATGATGAAATAGCGCCCGACAAGATTACCGAATTCCAGATCGTGATGATCGAACCCGAAGCCGTTCCAGCCGATGCCGCATCGCTGGGCACTCTGTTGTTGGACAACGGTTGCAAGGCGCAGTTTGATTGGCTGGCCGCCACACTGGAAGAGGATGAGCCTGAAAGTCCTGCCGCGGCTGAGTAAATTGCGCAGCCGAAGTCCTTGACCAATTGCGGCGGTGCGGGGCAATGGCAATCTATGTCCGAAGCACCCGCTCCCGCCGCCGCTCCTGTGCGCCTGTTCAACAGCCTGACGCGTCAGTTGGAGCATTTCCAGCCGGTCCACCCCGGCGAAGCGCGCGTATATTCGTGCGGACCAACGGTCTATAATTACCCCCACATCGGCAACATGCGCGCTTATGTCTTCGCCGATGTGTTGGGGCGGACGCTGTCGTTTAACGGTTATAAGTTGACCCACGTCATCAATATCACCGATGTCGGCCACTTGACCGACGATGCCGACGCAGGCGAAGACAAAATGGAAAAGATGGCCAAGGCGCAGGCCCAATCCATCTGGGACATCGCGGAACATTACAAGCAGGCCTATTGGGCCGATGTGCGCGCGCTTAACATTCGCCAGCCCGCGCAATGGACGGTGGCCACAGAATACGTCCCGCAAATGATCGCGTTTGCCCAATCCATCGCGGAAAAGCACTGCTACGAACTTGATAGCGGGCTCTATTTCGACGTGTCGTCAGTCTCGGACTATGGCCGTCTCGCCCGCGCGCAAACCGAAGATGGGGAAGGGCGCATTGTCGCCGTAGAGGGCAAGCGCAATGCGGCAGATTTCGCAATCTGGCGCAAAACCCCGCCGGGTGAAAAGCGCCAGATGGAATGGGATTCGCCTTGGGGACCGGGCGCTCCGGGCTGGCATCTTGAATGCTCGGTCATGTCGGGCGAAGTCTTGGGCTTCCCGTTCGATATTCACACCGGCGGGATCGACCACCGCGAAATTCATCATCCCAACGAGATTGCGCAAAATCAGGCATTCTGCTGCACCAACGGCCTCGACCTTCCCGCAAATTCCGGCGCGAAGATATGGATGCACAACAATTTTCTCGTCGAACGCTCAGGCAAGATGAGCAAATCGAGCGGCGAATTCCTGCGCTTGCAACTGCTGATCGACAAAGGCTACCACCCGCTCGCCTATCGCCTGATGTGCCTGCAAGCCCACTATCGCAGCGAACTGGAATTCAGCTGGGAAGGGCTGGGCGCTGCGCTTACCCGGTTGAAGCGGATGCTGATGGCTGTCGGCCAATTGCGTGAGCGTGCAGCAGGCGCAGAGGCGCAAGTCGGCCCGCGTTTCGCTCCATACCTCGAACGCTTCGCCGCTGCGATATCAGACGACCTCAACACCGCCGTTGCTCTAACGGTGTTCGAGGAAGTTGTGGCGCTCAAGAAAGTCAATCCAGCCGAAAAACTCGCCGCCCTTGGCGAAATGGATGCAGTGCTCGGCCTTGGTCTGCTAACGCTGGAGCGCAGCGATTTGCGCATCCGTCCAAAGGGATTCGAACTGGACGAAGCCTATATCGAAGCCACGCTCTTCGCCCGCAAAGAAGCTCGCGCCGCCAAAGACTTCGCTCAATCCGACGCACTGCGCGATGATTTGGCAGCCAAAGGCGTCGAAGTAATGGACGGCGATCCGCTCGGCTGGGAATGGAAGCTGTCGTGAGGCTTTGGCGGCTTACGCGAGCCGCGCATGCCGGGCTTGACGGCGAAGGGGCAAGGCAGTTTGGAGGTCGTTATAGTCCGCCGGGCATTCCTGTTGTTTCGTTGGCATCCGAGCCTGGCCTCGCCGTGCTCGTTGCCATGCGGTATCTTCCAGCGCGCCGCGAAGATTGGCCGACCGACTTCATTCTAGGCTGGACTGACGTTGATGCTGTGCCTGTCGTCCCGATCAATGAGACCAGCGAAGAAGTCATTCGCAGCAGCGTGAATGTTTGGCTGACAGAGCGTCGTTCATTGTTGATGGCGATAACATCTAAAGTCTTGCCTGAAGCTCGTGTCATTCTGATGAATCCAAGTCACGCTGAATTCACTTCGGTACATCCATTGAGGACACGCCCATTCAGTTTCCACCAATGCCTTCATACTCCACCGATGCTAGACCGCTTCTCCGACAAATAGGCGAACAGATTGTCGCGGCAGTTCAACGCATGGGGTGACACTGCGCTTTGGGTTTGTTAGTCATTGTTTCCAGGGGCTGGTGCAGGGCTGATAACGGCTCGCATTGTCAAAGCATCCTGGGGTTCGCATCCGAGTTGGGGAGGGAAACGCTGCTTTTGCGCGTTTCCTAAGCAGATGGAGCGACGGAACAATGTCCGAAGGTATTGGCAAAAAAGCATCAGACCTGTTCATCGACTGTCTTGAGGAAGAGGGTTGCGAATACATCTTCGGCGTTCCGGGCGAGGAAAACCTTGATTTTCTCGATTCGCTGTCACGCTCAACCAAGATCAAGTTGATCCTGACCCGGCACGAACAGGGCGCGGGTTTTATGGCTGCAACCTATGGTCGCCACACGGGCAAGACCGGCGTTTGCATCGCCACATTGGGGCCGGGCGCAACCAACTTCGTCACCGCGGCGGCCTATGCCACGCTGGGCGGCATGCCGATGCTGATGATCACCGGCCAAAAGCCGATCAAGAAATCCAAGCAAGGCCGTTTCCAGATTCTTGATGTCGTCTCGATGATGGCGCCGATCACCAAGTTCACGCACCAGATGCAGTCGTCAGACAACATCCCCAGCCGCGTGCGCGAAGCCTATCGTCTGGCTGAGGAAGAAAAGCCCGGCGCAACGCACATCGAACTGCCCGAAGACATCGCCGATGAACATACTGATTCAACACCGCTGAAGCGCAGTCTGGTCCGCCGCCCCAATGCCGATGCCAAATCGGTCATGCAGGCGGTCCACGCCTTGCAGAATGCCAAGGCCCCGGTGCTAGTGATCGGCGCGGGTGCGAACCGCAAATTGACTGGCAAGATGCTGGCGGAATTCGTTGAAAAGACCGGTATCCCGTTCCTCACGACTCAGCTTGGCAAGGGCGTGATTGATGAACGCCACCCCAAGTTTCTTGGCTGCGCGGCGCTATCTGCGGGCGATTTTGTCCATCGTGCGGTCGAAGATGCTGATCTGATCGTCAATGTCGGGCATGATGTGATCGAAAAACCGCCTTTCTTCATGCGCAATGGTGGAACACCGGTCATCCACGTTTCGACCAAAACCGCCGAAGTCGATCCGGTCTATTTTCCTAGCATCGAAGTGATCGGGGATATCGCCAACGCGATCTGGCAGATGAAAGAAGCGATCACACCAAACCCTGCTTGGGCATTTGATCACATGCTAGCCTATCGCGCTGCAGAGGTTGCGCACACCGCGCCCTTGGCGGCGGACACGCGCTTTCCAATCTTCCCGCCGCATCTGGTCCAGCAAGTGCGCGATGCATTGCCTGAAGACGCTATCATCTGTCTGGATAATGGCGTTTACAAGATCTGGTTCGCGCGCGGCTACACCGCTTACCAGCCGAACACCGTGCTGCTCGACAATGCTTTGGCCACGATGGGCGCGGGCCTGCCTTCTGCGATGATGAGCGCGATGCTCTATCCTGACCGCAAGGTCATGGCGATTTGCGGCGACGGCGGGTTCATGATGAACAGCCAGGAAATGGAAACTGCGGTCCGTCTGGGACTGAACCTCACAGTGCTGATTCTCAACGACAATTCCTATGGCATGATCCGCTGGAAGCAAGCCAATATGGGTTTTGAGGACTTCGGCTTGACCTATGGCAATCCTGATTTCGTCAAATATGCGGAAAGCTATGGGGCCAAAGGCTATCGCGTGGAAAGCTCCGCTCACCTCAAGGCATTGTTGGCGCACTGCAACTCAACGCCGGGTGTGCACTTGATCGAATGCCCGGTCGACTATTCGGAGAACGATCAGATTCTGAACAAGGACATCAAAGAGCTTTCAAAGGCGCTTTAGGGTTTGCCGACCAAATATGTCGTCACCCCGGACTTGTTCCGGGGTCCCGCTTTCTCCTCGCGGCGGTGCACCAAACAGCGGGATCCCGGATCAAGTCCGGGATGACGTGGAGTTTGATTTCGTGACACAATTAACAGACGTCTACCCGCTTTACCTCAACAATAAGGCGGTGCAGCCCAACACCGATCTTGAGGTGACCGACAAGTTCACCGGCAAAGTTGCATTCCGCACTGCCCTGGCAACGCCCGAGGTCATCGACGAGGCCATCGCCGGAGCTGTCCGCGCCGCAGAGCCGATGGCGCGGCTTGCCAGTTATGAGAAGCGTGATGTTCTGGATCACTGCGTACAGCGTTTTGCCGAGCGTAAGCACGAACTGGCCTATGCGCTATGCATCGAAGCGGGCAAGCCGATCGCCGATTCCGAAGGCGAAGTGGGCCGCCTCATCGACACCTTCCGCATCGCCGCCGAGGAGGCCACGCGCAATTACGGTGAGGTCCAGCCGCTCGACATTTCGCCGCGAGCCAAGGGCTATATGGGAATGTGGAAGCGCGTGCCGATTGGGCCGTGCAGCTTTATCTCACCGTTCAATTTCCCGCTGAACCTTGCCGCACACAAGATCGCGCCCGCCATCGCCATGGGCTGCCCGTTCGTGATGAAGCCGGCTTCGATGACGCCGCTGGGCGCAATCATCATGGGCGAAGTTCTGGCCGAATGCGACGTTCTGCCCGAAGGCGCGTTCTCGATCCTTCCGGCCAGCCGCGCGGGCGCAGACTTGTTCACTACTGATGAACGCCTCAAGCTGCTGTCGTTCACCGGATCGCCGGGCGTGGGCTGGGATTTGAAAGCCAAAGCGGGCAAGAAGAAAGTCGTGCTCGAACTCGGTGGCAATGCCGCAGTGGTTGTCGATAAGGACGCCGATTTGGACCACGCGCTCGCCCGGATTGTGTTCGGCGGTTATTATCAGTCTGGCCAATCGTGCATCCACGTGCAGCGCGTGATCATTCACGCCGACATATATGACCAGTTTCGTGATATGCTCGCCGCCAAGGTCAAAGTGCTGAAATCAGGCGATCCCAAGAACCGCGATACGTTCATTGGCCCGATGATCTCGGCCAAGGAAGCGCAACGGTTGAAGAACTGGATTGAAGCAGCGGTTTCAGGCGGAGCTACTCTGCTGGCGGGCGGCGGCTGCGAAGGCAACATGCTGGAGGCCACGCTGCTCGAAGGCTGTTCGCGCGACATGGACGTCTATACCGAAGAAGCGTTCGGCCCTGTGGTGATCCTGTCAAAGTTCACCGATTGGAACGCGGCACTGGATGAAGTAAACGACAGCAAATTCGGACTTCAGGCCGGGCTGTTCACGTCCGATCTGCACAAGGTTATGGACGCTTGGGACCGGCTCGACGTTGGCGGAATCGTCGTCAATGATGTGTCCAGCTACCGGGTCGACAACATGCCTTATGGAGGGGTCAAAGATTCGGGTCTGGGCCGCGAAGGCATTCGGTTTGCGATGGAAGACATGTCGGAAATCCGCAATCTGGTGATCCGCCGGCAATAATGTGGGTCATGTGGCTGTCCTTGGTTCCAGAAATCTGTCGGAAACATGAATAGCCACTTGAACCGCAGGTGTGGTCTAGCCTAGTCTGGCTTTATCGGGGTCGCATTGCAGCACTTCTGGCAAGCTTTCAGCTCAAGGCAAAAGCCGGGCTGCGGGGTGACCAGTGGGGACTTGGGGCAATGCTCGACAAATTTTTGCCATTCCGGCTGCTCGTATCAGCGAGCCGGGCCGTGCCGCGTTCTGGCGCGATGGCTATAGCTGTGTGTCTGGCGATGGCCGGTGCCGCACTTGGCGCAGCGACTCTTGTTTCTCCGGCTGCGGTTCAGGCGCAAAGCGCAGGAGAAACACTGCGCGGCCATCAGGGCGTTGCATCGTGCGCCGGGTCAACCTGCCACGGGCGCAGCGCCGCCGATGGTACGGTCGTCCGCCAGGACGAAGTTATGCGCTGGCAAGAAGATTCTTCGCCATCGGGCGCGCATAGCCGCGCTTGGAAAGTTGTGCAGGAGCCGCGCGGACAAGCGATCGTGCGCCGCATGGGGCTTGATGGTGCAGGCGTGCAGCGCGAATGCGCCGGATGCCATTCATCGCCCGGCGCCACCCGCGTTGCCGATGGTGTCGATTGTGAAGCATGCCACGGCGCATCGGGCGGCTGGCTCGCCACGCACTATACCGTCGGCGCAAACCATGCGCGCAATGTCGCACAAGGCATGACCGATCTTTCGCGCCCCCAAGTCAAAGCGCAAGTTTGCCTCGATTGCCACTTCTCGGGTGATGCCAAGGGCCAGTTCATCGCGCACCGCATCATGGCGGCAGGCCATCCGCGCATCTCGTTCGAACTCGATCTTTTCACCACGCTCCAACAGCACCACGATGAAGACGCCGACTATGTTCAGCGCAAGGGCGGCAAGACCAATGGGATGCGGATGTGGGCGGTCGGTCAGGCCGAAGCCGTTAAGCGCAGCCTTGAACTGTTCAGCCAGCCCGCGCGTGCGGTGGACGGCATATTCCCCGAATTCACCTTCTATGATTGCCATTCGTGCCACCGCCGCATTTACGATGGCGAAGAGGGCAACGTGACGGCTGTCCCCAATCCGGGCCGTCCGATCCATCTTGGTTCGCCACCGTACAATGATGAAAACATCATCATGCTTTTGGCAGCAGCCCGCGCCGTTGCGCCCGAAGCTGCGGCCAACTTTGACGCGAAAAGCAAGGCATTCCACCGCGCGATGGGCACTGGCCGGGCCGAAACGGTAGTCGCGGCGCAATCGCTGCGCCAATCCGCTGATCAGCTTTCCACGCGCTTCTCGTCTGCCGCATTCACCCGTGAACAAACCTTTGCGATCATGGAATCCATCGCCAGCGAAGCAATTGGCGAACGCTACACCGATTATGAAGGCGCGGTGCAATCGGTCATGGCCGTCGATACGCTGCTGAATGGCCTCGTCAATCAGGGCATGGTTTCTACCGCCTCGGCGGGCGGGCTACGTATTCAGATCAATCAGGCATACGGTGCGGTGCGCGATCCCAATGGCTTCCAGCCGCTCGCGTTCCGCCGAGCACTTGGCAATGCGGTCCGTTCGATCCGGAGCCTGCGCTGATGCGTCCGGCACTGTTTCTGCGCCAATCTACCGCGCTTGTGGCGTCGCTCTCGCTGGCGCTGGCCGGATGTGGGGGTGGTGATTCCGGCTCCGGCAACACATTCGCGCCCATGCCTACGCCAACCGCCTCAGCGCGCTTCTTCGCTGATCCGGCGCAAGAATCGCTCAGCGCTGCCGATGTGCAGCAAGTCATCGCGCAATCGGTGGGGGAAGCGCAGGCGCGCGGCAAACCTGCGATCATCAGCGTGGTTGACCGTGTGGGCAACGTGCTGGCAGTGTTCCGCATGAACGGAGCGCCCACGCGCATGGTCACCAGCCGCCGCACCGCCACCGGCGAAATTTCACCTCGCGGGGTCGATGCCCAAGGCCTCGATGTCGAAGCAACAATGGGCGCGATCTCCAAGGCGGTCACCGCTGCCTACCTTTCCTCCAGCGGCAATGCCTTTTCCACCCGCACTGCCAGCGCGATTGTGCAGGAACACTTCCCGCCCGCGCCCAACACGCCGGGGCTTGAAGCTGGACCGCTGTTCGGCGTGCAATTCAGCCAATTGCCCTGTTCAGACCTTAATTCGCGGTTCGTGGCTGGCAATGCTGGCTCTGCCGCGTTCATCGGCCCAAAGCGTTCGCCGCTCGGCCTTGCCGCTGATGCAGGCGGTCTGCCGCTTTACAAGAATGGCGTTGTCGTCGGCGGTGTCGGTGTCATGGCGGATGGCGATTACGGTTACGACCCGGACATTTCCGATCTTGATGACGATGCCGAAGAATACATTGCGTTGGCAGGTATTCAGGGTTTTTCTCCAGCAGACGACATCAAGGGTGACCGCATTACCGCCGATGGCAGTGCCTTGCGTTTTGCCGACGCGCAGGTTGATCGTCTCAGCGCCCTGCAAACCAGCTTCGCCGCGATTAATAACGTGCAAGGCACGCTCATTCCGGTGCGCGGTTATTACGATGGAACGGCGGTTGTTGCCGGGGCCGTCTACGGCACGGAACGCAGCGGCATCCGGCGGGTTTCAGCGGCAGAATTCAGCCTTGCGGATGCCTATCTCCTCACCGACGGTTCCGGCGCGCCGCGCTATCCGGTAAAGCCCGGAACCGATGGCGCAACCGTGGGGCAGGCGCTCAGCGCCGCCGAATCCCGCGCGTTGTTGGAAGAAGCGTTTACAGTGATGACGCGCGCTCGCGCCCAAATCCGCCGCCCGCTTGATAGCCGCGCACAAGTGACGATCACCCTGGTCGATACCTTCGGCGAAGTGCTGGGCCAAGTGCGCAGCCCTGATGCGCCGATCTTCGGCATCGACGTATCTTTGCAAAAGGCGCGCACCGTCGCGTTTTTCTCCAATCCGCTGGCCGCGCAACAACTCACCGGCAACACTGACGCCGAAATCCCGGCATTTGCTCAGCGTTTCCGCGATTTCCTCGGCGATCAAACCGCGCTTACCGGGACCAAGGCGTTTGCGGATCGCGCGGTTGGCAATTTGGCGCGTCCGTACTTCCCCGATGGCGAACTGGGCCGCCCCAATGGTCCGCTTTCGCGCCCGATCAGTGATTTCAGCCCCTTTGCCACCGGTCTTCAAATCGCGCTGGTCAAATCAAACATCGCGCAACACGCCGGATTTGTTCAGGGCGCAGCAGGCGTTACCGACACCGCGCAAGCGTGCTCTGCCGTGCCCGATACGCCCACCGGCAAAAAGCGTCTCGCCAATGGCATCCAGATTTTCCCCGGTGCCGTGCCGATCTATCGCGGTAATCGTCTGGTCGGTGCCATCGGGGTTTCAGGCGACGGTATCGATCAGGACGATATGATTTCGTTCCTTGGCGCGCATAATGGCGGGGCCAAAGTCGGCGGCATTGGTAATGCTCCCAAGGACATGCGTTCGGATACGATTGTCGTTGCGGTCGGCACAGGGGTCCGCTTGCGCTACGTCAATTGCCCGTTCGCTCCGTTCCTTGATACGTCCGAACAAAACGCTTGCGAGGGCAAGTGATGCAGCAAGTGATCGCCCTTATCGCACCCGCATTCGGTATGAGCCAGCCAATGCCATTGCCGATGATGCCGTTTATGGTGCTTGCGGAGGCTGACGCCGCAGACCCCGGCGCAATGGTGCCGCAAGCGGCCGCGTCACCGCAATCTGACGCCGCCGCACAACCTTTGCCCGGCGGAGAAACCGAAGCTGACGATGCGCTGATCGATGGCCGCCGCCGTCCCGGCTTCAACAAGCAACTCCCTGACCGGGTTGAGCAAGACAATCCCGGTGCCGTGGGCGCGCCGCCGCCCGAAGCGTTTTACGACAAATATGACGGCGAAGGCTTGCTGGGCAATCTTGGTCTTGATGTCAGCGTGCCGGATCGCTGGCGCATCATGTCGTCGCTTTGCCCGAAAGCAGATGCAGCCAAGGGCAAAAAGGACCGCTCGCTTTACACGCTATTTCCCCGGCTCGAGTTCGTCTGCCATTCGCAAACCGATCCGTTTCATCACAACTTGCTCAAGGGCGATCGTCCGCTGGCCAAGGGCAAACGCCCCGGTTTCCTGAAGGGCGAAGACTGGTTCCTCATCGCTGGCGCCGTGTCTGATACCGTTGTCGAACCGCGCAGCTTCCCGATCCCTGTGGGCAACCAGACCACCACCAGCCCCAACGAAATCGACACTTTCGGGCGCAGCAATAGTCTGGTCCTGTCACAGACCTTCATCGCGAGCGTGTCGCTGCTCAAGGGCATGACCGCGTTCAAGCCGCCAGCGATTGAATATCGCATCGCAGTGGCGGCCAATATCAATCACGTGCAGGTTCCGGAACGCCGTGTGCTGTTCGTCGAATCATCCAAGGGCACACGCCGCACTGATGCTTTTATCGGCCTGCAGGAAGCATTCGTTGATTATCACATCGGCAAATATGATTCCAAACGCTACGATTTCATTTCTGTCCGCGCTGGCATTCAGCCTATGCAATCGGACTTTCGCGGCTTCCTGTTCAACGATAACCAGCTTGGCATCCGCCTGTTCGGCAACCGCGACAACAACCGCTTTCAGTTCAATCTTGCGGCGTTCTGGCGGCTGGAAAAGGAAACCAATTCCGGCCTGAACGATGTCAGCCAGTCCCCGCGCAAAGACTTTGTGCTGATGGCCAATCTGTACCGTCAGGATTTCCCCGTTGTTGGCCTGACCAGCCAAGTGTCGGTAACGTACAATATGAACCGTGAACGCGATGACGTTCACATCGATACCAATGGCTTCCCGGTTCGACCCGCGTTGTTGGGCGATTTGCGCGGCCGCGAATATGATGTGGTCTATCTGGGCTATGCGGCCGACGGAAGGATCGGACGGATCAACCTGACCGGCCAAGTCTATGCCGCGCTGGGCAAAGACCGGAACAACTTCCTCACCAGCCAACCCGCCAATATCAAAGCCTTCATGGCCGCGGCTGAACTTAGCTATGATATTGATTGGACGCGCATTCGCCTGTCTGGCCTGTGGGCCAGCGGTGACAACGATCCCTACGATAAAACCGAAGGCGGCTTTGACGCGATCTTTGAAAATCCGCAATTCGCGGGGGCTGACACCAGCTACTGGATCCGCCAGACTATCCCGTTTGCGGGCGGTGGCCGCGCGATTTCGATCAATGGCCGCAACGGCATTCTCAATTCACTGCGCTCATCCAAAGAGCAGGGCCAATCGAATTTCACCAACCCCGGCACAATCCTGGTGGGGCTGGGCACCGACTTTGACCTGACGCCAAACTTGCGTGTCTCGACCAACGTCAATCACTTGTGGTTTGAAAACACCAAAGTGTTGCAAGTCCTGCGCAATGAAGGCTCGATCCCGCGTGACATCGGCTTCGATGCCTCGGTCTCCGCCATCTGGCGCCCTCAAGCCTCGCAAAATCTCGTGTTCCGTTTGTCTGGAGCCGTGCTTGAACCCGGTCGCGGTTTTGACAACTTGTTCTCGCAACAAGGCAAGGCCAGCCGCTTCTACTCCGTCCTCGCCAACGCGACTTTGGCTTTCTGATGACCCAGCCTATGACAACCACGCGCCGACTTCGCAAACTCCCGCTGGCTTGGCTCATCGCGGCGCTTTCTGCGCTGCTGGTACCAACCGCGCTTTACGCCTCGGGCGAGGAGATTGCGCAGAAGGTACTGCACACCCGCGCCCCTGCTGCTCCGCGCGGCCAACCGGGCGATACGGCGGAAGAGCAATGGGCGTTCGTTGACAAGCAGAACGCAGGTTGCGTCAGTTGCCACACCAAAAGCGATCACCGCACCATGCACGCCAGCCCGGCGGTGGTGCTGACTTGCGTTGATTGCCATGGCGGCGATACCAAAGTGGTCGCTGACCGTTCGTGGAACAGCAATTCGATGGAGTACATGGGCGCGCTGAAAGACGCTCACGTCATTCCCAAATTCCCGGTCGCTTGGGGCTGGCCCGCCTCGGCCAATCCGAAGCGGTCCTATGCGCTGCTCGCCAAGGAAAGCCCGGAATTTATCCGCTTCGTCAACCCGTCGGACTACCGCGTTGCGCGCGATTCCTGCGGGGCGTGCCACATGTCGATTATCGAGGCGTCGGAACGCTCGCTGATGACCACCGGGGCGATGCTGTGGGGCGGTGCTGCCTATAACAACGGCATCGTGCCGTTCAAAAATTACATGTTCGGTGAAAGCTTTACCCGCACCGGCGAACCCGCTTTGCTCAAGTCTGGCTCGAAAGAAATCGGCCTGGATGGCAAGCCGATGTGGGGCACGGTCACACCTAAGGAAAAGGCGCGCGGCGCGCTGCCTGTGATGTATCCGATGCCCAAGTGGCACACGATCCCGCCCGGCGATGTGTTCCGCGTGTTCGAAGACGGCGGCCGCACGATCAACCCACAGTTCCCCGAAATCGGTTTGCCGAACTCGACTGGCTTGATTCAGCGCCTTGATGAACCGGGCAGGCCCGACCTGAAACAGTCCAACCGTGGTCCGGCTACGGGTCTGCGCGTGGCGATCCCGGTGCTGAACATCCACAAAACGCGCCTGAATGATCCGTTCCTGTTTCAGATGGGCACCAATGATCAACCGGGCGATTATCGCTCTTCGGGCTGCGCTGCTTGTCACGTGATCTATGCCAACGACCGCGAACCGCGCCACAGCATGAACTTCGGCAAATGCGGGCGTGACGGCCAAACTGTAACCGCTGACCCCACGATCAACGGCCTTCGCGAAGGGCAGCACCGCAAGGGCGCTTACGGCACGTATGATGCCGCCAAAGAGAAGCATCACGACAAGGTTCGCGGCACCGTGCTCGGCGGCAAGGGCGCGTACCTTGGCGGCGACAAGACCGTTCCGGAACAATCTGTAGACATGGAAGGCGATTGCGCCCGCGCGATTTCGTCCGCCGAACAGTTGGTTTATGCTCCGGCCAAAGGCGTCGCGCCGCATGGCTCGATGGACCATGACAAGATGGATCAGGCCTCGGCCCACGCCCTGGCGGGGTTGGACAAGACGGGCCACGCCCAGAAGGCCAGCGAACACGGCGATGATCACGCGGCCACCGGCCCTGTCGCCATGCAGGATCGTGAACGTGGCCACCCGCTCGTTCACGCCTTTACCCGCGCCATACCCACCGCGCAGTGCATGAATTGCCACATGCACCAGCCGAATATCTTCCTGAATTCCTATCTCGGCTACACGATGTGGGATTACGAATCCGATGCGGATTCGATGTGGCCGGGGCCGGAAAACCGCGCACCAAGGCCTGCGGGAATGTCGGACGAAGACTATTCCAAGTATTTCAAGAAGCAGTTCCAGCCGACGATGGATGAACAGCGCGAAGTGTTGGATCGCAACCCTGAAGGCGCATCGACGCGCGGGCTGTGGCGCGACGTGGAATTCCTCCGCAACGTTTATGATCTCAACAGCCAGCTCAAAGACACCCAGTTCGCCGATTACCACGGCCACGGCTGGAATTTCCGCGCAATCCTGAAGCGTGACCGGCGTGGAAATTTGCTCGATGATGATGGCGATATGTCGTCCTATGGCACCGATAAGGCCCACATCATCGATCCATCGGACCCTGAGAAGTTCCGCAAAGCGGGCGAGGGCAAGTTTGTTGATGCCGGGCCGGACAATCCCGGCAAGGCGGTCCACATGATGGACATTCACGCGCAGATCGGCATGCAGTGCGCCGATTGCCACTTTGCGCAGGACAGTCACGGCAACGGGTTGATCTATGGCGAAGTTGCCAACGCGGTGGAAATTGGCTGCAAGGATTGCCACGGCACGCCCGATGCTTATCCCACGCTGTTAACCTCAAACCTTGCCGCCCCTGAAAAGGGCAACAACCTTTCGCTGCTGCGCAATGCCGATGGTCAGCGCCGCTTTGAATGGTTCAATCAGGCCGATGGCCGCCGCGTGCTGGTCCAGCGATCAATCATCGATCCCAACTTGTCATGGCAAGTCAGCCTCGTGCGCGATTCGGTCGATGCACGCTATGCCGGCACTATGGATGCGGCCGGCAAGCCGGTATTCAATCCCAAAGCCGCGCGCGCCAAACTGATGGCCAAGTCCGCGTCCGATGATGGCGTCTACAAATTTGGCACCGGCATTGCCAAAGAGCAGCGCGCACACGGCGATGACGATATGGCCTGCTTTACCTGCCATTTGTCATGGACCACATCATGCGCGGGCTGCCATTTGCCGATTGAGGCGAACTGGAAATCGGCCACGCACAAGTATGAAGAAGACTACACCCGCAATTACGCGACCTATAACCCGCAGGTTGCGCGTGATGACATGTTCCAACTGGGCAAGCACCAGCGCAACAAGTCTTCGGGCAGCGATCCGGTGCAGTTCGACGCCGCTGGAAACCCCGTCTCAGGCAAGGCGATCACCGCGCCGATCCGCTCCACCTCTGCGCTGATCTTGTCCTCGACCAACATCAACCGCGAACGCATCTATGTGCAGCAGCCGCCGATCTCGTCGATAGGTTATTCGTCGCAAGCCTTCGCGCCGCACTTCCCGCATACAGTCCGCAAGAACGAGACCAAGCAGTGCACTGATTGCCACGTCTCTCAGGACGAGGACAACAACGCTATGATGGCGCAATTGCTGCTGCTCGGCACCAACTACGTCAACTTCGTCGGCATGAATGCGTGGTTCGGCCTAGATGGCGGCTTTGAAGCTGTCCGCGTGACCGAGTGGGACGAACCGCAGGCCGTGATCGGATCATATCTGCACCGCTATGCTTATCCCGATTACTGGAAGCTTCACGTCGAAAAGAACGACCGCGAGTTGAAGAACTGGACGCGCGGCAAGATGTTCGACAGCAAACTTTCGGGCGAAACCACGGGTCGTGAACAATTCGCCAATGTCGTTGAAGGCACCAAGGGCGCTGTCCGCTGCTTGCAAATGCGCGGCGAATATATGTTCGTGGCCGAGGGCACTGGCGGCTTCCGCGCTTATGACATCGCCGCGATTGGCGACAAGGGCTTCTCAGAACGTATCGTCACCGCGCCGTTTTCTTCACTCGGCCATAACACCCATGTAAAAACAGCCAATGCCACATGCATGGCGCTGCCTACCAATCAGGCCATTGCGCCAACCCGCAATTCGCCCGAACTGCGCGGCATCAATCAGGAACAGCCGTTCTCGCCAATCTACAGCTATGCCTTCGTTACAGATGCGGTCGAAGGCCTGATCGCGGTCAACGTCGATACGCTGGCCGATGGTGAATTCCGCAACAACTTCTTCAGCCGTGCGGTGACATTCAATCCCGATGGCGTCCTCACCGGTGCCCGGCACATCACGCTGGCGGGTGACTACGCTTACGTCGTCACAGACAAGGCGCTAGTCACTGTTCACCTGACCAAGCCGTGGAGCCCGGACAAACCTTGCGAAGTCAGCACTGCTAAGGGCGGCGAAACCTGCCTTGATCCTCGCATAACCTCAGTCTTGCCGCTAACCGATCCGCGGGCAACGGCCGTCCAGTTCCGCTATTTGTGGGCAACAACGGCCAATGGGCTTGAACTGATCGACATCACCAACCTTGCCCAGCCGAAGCATGTGGCAGGAGCTGTCGTGCCGCTTGCCGATGCTCGCCGAGTCTATTTGTCGCGCACATATGCTTATGTCGCAGCCAAGTCGCAGGGACTGGTGATTGTTGACATCACAGCACCAACCCGCCCCTCGATTTACGCCAGCTACACCGCTGGTGGGCAACTCAACGATGCCGAGGACGTAATCGTCGCGTCCACCAACGCTTCGCTGTTTGCCTATGTCGCCGATGGGCGGAACGGGGTGAAGGTGCTGCAATTGACGTCACCGTCCAGTCAGCCGAACTTCTATGGCTTCTCGCCCGAACCCAAGCCCGAACTGATCGCATGGGCGCGCACGCCAACACCTGCGATTGCACTATCCAAAGGGCTTGATCGGGATCGCGGGGTGGATGAAACTGGCGGGCAAATGGCCGTGTTCGGCCGCCTCGGCTCTCGCCCGTTCAACCGCAGCGAAATGGAAGAGTTGTTCCTCAATGCCAAGGGTGAGGTCTTCCGCGTTTCCAACGTTGTGGACATGAACTTGTGGGTGGGCGCCGAATCAGCGCCACTGCTATCGCGCAGCGACCGTTAAAAAGCACAAGCTTGGGGAGGAGACCGGGCACCCACGCAGGTGCCCGGCTTTCCTCAAAGATCAATCCTGATCGAGCAGCAGCAACGCGCATTCCACTTCCATCAGCGGCGCGGGCAGCACTTCATGGTCCACGCGCGTCACGCTGGCATCGGCCACCAACTGGCTGCGCAAGCGGAATTCGTGATCGGGCAGGGTGGCGATGAAGCGTTCGCCATCGCTCACCGCCTTGCTGCCTGAAAACCGCAGCACGACTGTGTGACGTGCGCCGTTAAAGGTGATGCTCGCCCACGGTGCATCGTTATGGCTGATCACTTCAACCCATTGCCCTGCCAGTTCGCGCAATTCGCGCAAAAGTCGCTCTCCTGCCGAAAGGCGGCGCGGCGGCAGCGTCGTGGTGGCATCAGCCTTGGTTTCGAAGGCGTGCAGATCATGCAGCATGGACGTATTCTCCAAAAGTGTTCATGAAATGTTCCACGCGCTGCACCATTGCAGTACGCGGCTCGCGGCCATTGCGCAGATCGCCAACCAGACGAGGGTCATGCGCTGCAAGACGGCCAAACTTGGTCACAGGCATGCCCGTGGCTTGGATGAATTTTTCAACTTTGCGGATGAGCATTGGCTTTGTGACCCTCCGTGATCTGGTGAATGTGAGGCGACTCGTAATAGGATAAATCCTATGTTGACGGCGAAATCCTACATTGCTAGGAAAAGTCCTTCGAAAGTGGAGGGACGCTCAATGGATGCACCAAACCCCATGGAAGCAGATGGTGATGCTGGAGTGCGCGCGCGTCTTGTCGCCTTGGCAACGGCGCGTGGGGTCAGCCTGGCCGCGCTTTCTGCACTGATCGGGCGCAACACCACATATCTTCAGCAATTTGTGCGCAAAGGTAGTCCGCGCAAGTTAGAGGAAAATGACCGGCGTACTTTGGCGCAGTTTTTCGGTGTTGCGGAAACAGAGTTGGGCGCCGGCAGCCGTAGCACGGTGATTGCGGTGGTGCAGCGCGGCGTGGTGACTGCGCCTGGCATCCAACGCGCAGCCTTGGCCGAATGGGCAGACATCCCCCGCCTGCCGTTGGGGGCGTCGGCGGGGCCGGGTTCGCACACAGCAGAGGAAATTCCCTCTGGCCGCTTACGTTTTTCCCACCGTTGGCTCAAAGGGCAGGGGCTTGAACCGGTGATGCTCTCTGTGATCGAAGTTGAAGGCGATTCGATGGAACCTACCTTGCGCGATGGCGATGAAATCCTTGTCGATCGCACGCCGCGTCCTTTGCGCGCGGGCATTCACGTTATCCGGCTGGATGATGTGCTTCTGGTCAAACGGCTCGAATCTGGCTCCGGCGGTACCTTGCGCGTGATTTCCGACAATGTGGCCTATCCTCGCATGGAGCGGCCCGCACAGGACGTTGAAGTGGTGGGGCGGGTGGTATGGAAAGGCGGGAGGTTATAGTGGCTCCAGCCTTGCCAAGCGCGCCAGCAAACGCCATTTCGTTGGTATGACTCAACCATCCGCAGAACCGCCCATGAAAGTGGCCATCATCCCGGTCACGCCACTCCAGCAAAACTGCACTCTGGTCTGGTGTACCAAGACGATGAAGGGCGCTTTCATCGACGCTGGCGGCGATTTGGATAAGCTGAAGCTTGCGATTGAACGCACAGGCGTAACGATAGAAAAGCTGCTCGTCACGCATGGCCATATCGACCACTGCGGCATGACCGGCATTCTGGCCAAAGAGCTTGGCGTGCCAATCGAAGGCCCGCATGAAGCGGATCGCTTCTGGATTGCGCAATTGCAGGAAGACGGCCAGCGTTGGGGTATCCAAGGCGAGGTGTTCGAACCTGACCGCTGGTTGAGTGATGGTGAAACGGTGACAATCGGCGATCTCGTGCTCGATGTTATTCACTGCCCCGGACACACACCCGGCCACGTCGTTTTCTATCACGCGCCGTCGCATTTTGCGATTGTCGGTGACGTGTTATTCCAAGGCTCGATTGGTCGCACCGATTTTCCGCTGGGCAACCATCAGGACTTGCTGGATTCAATCACGCAGAAGCTGTGGCCTTTGGGCAACGATGTCACGTTCGTGCCCGGTCATGGTCCCAACAGCACGTTCGGGCGTGAGCGGCAGACCAATGCCTTCGTCAGTGATTACGCGCTAGGATAAATGAAAGGACAAGGCTCCCAACCGCCTGATGCGGCTAGGAGCCTTGCTGTAACGTTCACATATCTAGCGCGATGGAGACGGCCCACACGCCAAGGCCAAGCTGCGTCAGCATCGTCGTTAGCGTACCGACCACGCGCAGGAAGCCCAGCGGACCGCCGTCCATGCCAATGCCGTGTGCAACGCGGCCCAGCATGTAAATCGCCGCAACGCCCAGCAGGAAGGGGTTGCCGGTTCGGGCCAGCTCAATCGCGGCGATCAGCACCAGCACAAGCGGCGTATTTTCGATGAAGTTTGCCTGCGCACGCATCCGTGCGATCAGGTCCATGTCACCGCCATCACCAATGCTGATTTTCCTGGATGATCGGATCATGCCGACACGCAAGGACAGCCAGATGTTGATGGCTGCGGCGGCTGCGGCGGCACACAATGTGATGGGCAAAATCATCATACTCTCAAGAACTCCCCCGGTGATAGACGGCTATTAGCTTTGCTGTTGGCTCAGCCTAGCGCGGGCAAGCTTGCAAAGCATCAAAAATTCCGTATAGGCGCGCCTTCGCCCGTGTTTGGCGAATCCCGTTCCTGCTGCGCTTGTCGCTGCGTGCGGGTCCGGTTTTCGGCATTTGCGGTCGGGATTGGGCTTGTGCGATGGTCCGGTATTCCCTATCGCGCCCGCAACAAACGTCAGCAATTTCAGGAATAGGTGCCGCGATGGCCGTCCCCAAAAGAAAAACTTCGCCCTCACGTCGGGGCATGCGCCGCAGCCATGACGCTCTGAGCGTCGATGCATTCCATGAATGCTCGAACTGCGGTGAACTCAAGCGTCCGCACAATCTGTGCAATGCTTGCGGTCACTATAACGGTCGCGAAGTCATCGCCGTCGGGCTCTAAGCCCATCAACGGGGGGGATTCGGGAACATGAGCCTGCCGCGTATCGCCGTCGATGCGATGGGCGGAGACGAGGGCGTGCGCGTCATGATTGAAGGCGCGGCACTTGCCCGCCGTCGTCATGACCGCTTCAAGTTCCTGCTTGTCGGAGATGAAGAGCGCATCAAACAGGCGCTCGATCATCATCCGAACTTGCGCGGGGCGTCGGAGATTCTCCACGCCCCCGACACCGTCAGTGGTGATGAAAAGCCCACTCAAGCCCTGCGCCGCGCCAAAACCACATCGATGGGTCTGGCAATCAATGCGGTCAAGCAGGGCGATGCTGGCGCTGCCGTCAGTGGTGGAAACACCGGCGCACTTATGGCGATGGCAAAACTCGCTTTGCGCACGATGCCTGGTATTGATCGGCCTGCGCTTTCCGGGCTGCTGCCAACATTGGGCGACAACGATCTTGTCATGCTCGACCTTGGCGCCAACACCGATTGCGATGCGCGCAACCTGGTTCAGTTTGCGATCATGGGGGCAGCCTATGCTCGCATCGTCAGCAATCTGCCTGAACCGCGCGTGCGTCTGCTTAACATTGGTTCGGAAGAATCAAAGGGCACCGATACGCTGCGCGATGCAGCTACTCAGCTCAAAGCCTTGGCAGGCGAACTTGCGATGTCATTCGATGGCTTCACCGAAGCGGACAAACTGTCGCGTGGTGATGTCGATGTCGTCGTGACCGATGGCTTTTCTGGAAACATCGCCTTGAAATCGATGGAAGGTGCGGCACGCTTTGTCGCCGATTTGCTGCGCCGCAGCTTTTCGTCATCCTTGCGGTCAAAAGTCGGCTTTCTGATTTCGCGTCCGGCAACCGAATTGCTCAAGCATCATCTTGACCCTAACAATCACAACGGCGCGGTCTTCCTTGGATTGAACGGTATTGTCGTCAAAAGTCACGGTAGCGCATCGGCAGTTGGCGTGGCCAATGCTGTCGCCGTCACGGCGCGCTTGCTGGAAGAAAACTTGACCGAACGGATTCAGGCTGATCTTGCGCGGCTGGGCGCTGAGGCTATTCGTTCAACGGGCCGTGGCCGCGCTGCAGCTATTAATGGTGAGAACGCAGCATGAGCTTGCGCAGTGTAATTAAGGGATGCGGCTCGGCGCTGCCGCAACGTGCCGTTTCCAACGCCGAGATGACCACGATGGTCGACACCACCGACGAGTGGATTGTTGAGCGCACGGGCATTCATAATCGCTATATTGCAGGCGAGGGTGAGACGACGGCAACTTTGGCAACCGATGCCGCGCGCAAGGCTCTTGCACAGGCTGGTATCGACGCTGCGCGGGTTGATCTGATTGTGCTGGCGACCGCCACTCCGGACCAGACGTTTCCTGCCACCGCAACGATTGTGCAGCATAACCTTGGCTGCAACGGCGGCATTGCGTTTGACGTCGCGGCAGTTTGCTCAGGCTTCCTTTATGCAATGGCCACAGCCGATTCGATGCTGCGCACCGGCATGGCCAAGTGCGCGCTGGTGATTGGCGCAGAAACCTTCAGCCGCATTCTCGACTGGGAAGATCGCACCACGTGTGTTCTTTTCGGTGATGGTGCAGGCGCGATGGTCCTCGAAGCACAGGATGTCGACGATGCCGATCCGGCAGCACCGGGCATCATCGCCACGCGGCTCCATGCCGATGGCGCGCATAACGAATTGCTCTATGTCGATGGTGGGCCGTCCACTACCGGCACGGTCGGCAAATTGCGGATGCGCGGGCGCGAAGTCTTCCGCCATGCCGTCACTAATCTTGCCAATGTTCTCAAGGAAGTGCTTGAAGCTTCTGGACATGATGCAGGCGAAATTGACTGGGTGGTTCCGCATCAGGCGAACTTGCGCATTCTTGATGCCACTGCGCGCAAGCTTGGTTTGCCGTCAGAAAAAGTAATCGTCACCGTCGATCAGCACGCCAATACCAGCGCGGCTTCGGTACCTTTGGCGTTTGATACCGCTGTGCGCGACGGTCGGATCAAGCCCGGCGACCTTGTGATGTTTGAAGCAATGGGCGGCGGGTTCACTTGGGGCGCAAGCCTTGTGCGGTTGTAACACCGGAGCCAGCGCGAATTTGCTGGTCTTTGCTTATGTTCAGGCGATTGCATTGCGTTCTGGTAAAACGGCGTTATTCTACTCGCTTGGATAATTTTGGACGATTGGGAGGACGAGGGGGATGCGTTCCATGGGTACTTTGACGAGGGCGGATCTCGCTGAAAGCATCAACCGTCGCGTAGGTCTTTCACGTGCGGATTCGCTCGAAATGGTAGAATCTATTCTCACGCACATGTGCGGCGCGCTGGCCGATGGTCAGAACGTCAAAATTTCGGGCTTCGGCACTTTCCTGTTGCGCGATAAAGCGGAACGGGTGGGGCGCAATCCCAAGACCGGTATCGAGGTGCCTATCACCCCGCGCCGTGTTTTGAGCTTCCGCGCCAGTCAGATGCTGAAGGACCGCATCGGAGAAGCCTGAGCTTCGGCATGAATGCACCAATTGTTTCTAGTCCGATTGACGGCCCCGATCCACTTGATGGGCCAGTTGCGACTGAAGGTGCTGCGCCGGACACTGGTCTTGGCCAAAGCGATGGCAAAGACCCAGCGGCCTTCCGCACTATTGGCGAGGTGGCGAATGCCTTGGGTATTCGCCAGCACGTCCTGCGCTATTGGGAAGAACACTTTCCCACCCTGCGCCCGCTAACTCGGGCCGGGGGGCGGCGCTATTATAGGCCTGCGGATGTCGCGCTGATCGTGGATATTGATCGGCTTCTCAATCGTGAAGGATACACGATCAAGGGCGCCAAGCAGGCGCTTCGTGGGGACAAGGCGGCTGCCAAGGCGAAGGCGACGCCTTCACCGCAACCGGCGGCAGAAATTGGCACCAATAACGGCTTGGCGGCAGCACTGTTGGCGGTACGCAATCGGCTTGCCGCGGCGCTCGAAGATTAGTCGATCAACGACGGGCCTAGCGTCGGGTCCAGATCACGCGGTCGTTTCAGCGCAACCAACCGCCCACAGCCATCGGCAATATCGCTCCAGCGATCAACATCAAGTTCCAGCACTGCGAAAGCGGCCGTGGGGAACTTTTGTTCAACGATATCGCGCAACGGCGATGATCCATCGTCTGGAACAAGATCAAAGATCAAGTCTTCAAGGCCGGGGTTGTGCCCGATCATCAACACGCTGGCGGGGTTGCCATCCAGTTCCTTGAGCAAATCGATCAAGTTGGCGGAACTGGCCAGATAGATCCGCCGATCCCATTCCACCTTGAACGTGCAGCCCCAAGCCTTGCTGGCCTCTTCTACCGTTTCTGCCGCGCGCACAGCCGGTGAGGCAATCATGCGCTCAAACGGATGGCCGCTTGATTTGATAAATTCGCCCATCGCCCGCGCGCCGCGCTGGCCGCGCTCATTCAGCGGACGGTCGAAATCCCGCGCGCGCGCATCGCTCCAGTCCGATTTGGCGTGGCGGAAAAGGGCGAGTGTCTTCACAAAATCCCCTCAGGTCGGCTCGGCGCAAGGTCCTTTTTAGAAACACTGCCCGCCACACTTTGTAAAGCCACATCAAGCGTTACCCGGCGGATTGGCGTGCCGAGGGGAAAGGCGCTGAGCAGCCGCGAAGGAAATGCTGCCGACAGCACCACGAAATGGCCCTTGTCTCCGATGGAACGGATCAAACGTCCAAACGCCTGCGCCAATCGCGCGCGAATGATCCGGTCATCATAAGCCTGTCCGCCGCCCGCCAGCCTGCGCGCGCGGTGCAGGATCGATGGCTTGGGCCAAGGCACCTGCTCCATCACCACTAACCGCAACGAATCGCCCGGCACATCCACCCCATCGCGCAAAGCATCGGTGCCCAGCAGCGAAGCGCGCGGATCGTCGCGGAAAATGTCCACTAATGTGCCGGTATCAATTGGATCAACATGCTGCGCAAACAGCGGCAGCCCGCCGCGCGCCAGCCGGTCCGCAATGCGCCCATAGACTGCACGCAACCGCCGGATCGCGGTGAACAGCCCCAGTGCGCCACCGCCCGAGGCTTCGATCAACCGCCCATAAGCGGCGGCAAGCGCAGGAATATCGCCCTTTGCCACATCGGTCACGATCAGCACTTCGGCTTGCGATGCGTAATTGAACGGGCTTTCTGCCGCAAACAGGCGCGGGGCCACTTCGATATGCGGAGCGCCGCTGCGCGCAATCGCGCTGTCCCAGTCCTCACCATCGCGCAATGTGGCCGAAGTCATCATCACACCATGCGCGGGGGCAAGCACCGTATCGGCGAACGGCTTCATCGGGTCGAGATAGTGCCGATGCAACCCAACATCCCATTCGCGCCCGTCCGAGCGTTCAACCGCCACCCAATCGACAAAATCGGGATCACCGGGACCGCCCAACCGAGCCAGTAGCGCAATCCATCCGGCCAGCAGATCGGTGCGCCAGCCGATGGCGCCGCGCGCGCCTTCAATCCGCGCGCGGGCAGGGCCGTCAAGCCAGTCCGGCCCATCTTCGATCAATGCTTCCAGCCGTAAACCCAGCCGCACCAGCGGCTTGCGTAACGCTTCTAGCGCCTCTTGCGCCCGTCCTGCCACTTCGATGAACGGCCCGTCCAACTGGGCCACTTCTGTTTCCAGGCCATAGCCCGCATCCTGCCCGCCGCTTTCGTCGCGGGCATAAGTCAGCGCGCGTGCGGCCGACAACAACTCTTCCAGCGGCCCGGACGGTGTGCTCTCGACGATCCGCGCCAACCAGCCATCACCGGGCAATGCCTCTGCGGCTTCCCGCGCCTGCGTAATCGCGCGCGCGCCTTCTTCGTCGTAGCTGGCCACATCGGCAAGGCGCGCCGCAAGCCCGCGCCTGCGCCCGCGTGACTTCGCCTCAGGGCCAATCACCCAGCGACGCAGCTCAATCGTTTCCGCCCCGGTCAGTGCCGCCGCGAATGTTGAATCCGCAGCCTCGAACACATGGTGGCCTTCGTCAAACACGATCCGCGTCGGTCGCTGTGCTGCATCGCGTCCCCGCGCGGCGTTGACCATGACCAGCGCATGATTGGCAATCACCAGTTCTGCCTCAGCCGAGGCGCGGCTGGAGCGTTCTATGAAGCATTTGCGATAATGCGGGCAGCCGGCATAAACGCATTCGCCGCGCTGGTCGGTCAATGCCGCTATACCGCGCTTGCGGAACAGTGTGCCCAGCCAGCCGGGCAAATCGCCGCCGATCATATCGCCATCCTGGCTGAACCCGGCCCAGCGCGCCACCAATTGCGCAAGGATTGCCGCGCGCCCGCCAAACCCGCCTTGCAATGCGTCTTCAAGGTTGAGCAGACACAAGTAATTCTCGCGGCCCTTGCGCACCACAACCGGTGGCTTGCCATTGCGCTCAGCCGGAAAGGCGCGGCGGCTTTCGCGGCGCAACTGGCGTTGCAAGGCCTTGGTATAAGTCGAAACCCAAACCGTTCCGCCCGATTGTTCTGCCCAAAGCGAAGCAGGCGCGAGGTAACCGAAGGTTTTGCCTGTGCCCGTGCCTGCTTGCGCCAGCACCATATGCGGCTGGCGCTGCGTGCTGCGCGGCGCAAAGGCTTTGGCGGCTTCGCGTGCGTAATCTTGCTGGGCAGGGCGAGCCTCTGCGCCTTGGCCGGTTAGTTCGGCAAGCCGCGTCGCAATGGCCGCATCACTCAGCGCCACTTGCGCGGGCTGCGGACGGTCCGCGGCTTCGTCCCATTCGGGCAGCCGGGAAAACAGCCAGCGTTCTGCTTTCTCAGGTTTTCTGATACGCGGGACAAGCAGATTGGCCCAGGGCCAGCGCATCCTCACCAGCGATTGCAGGCCAGTCCACGCGCCTTCGCGTTCCGCCCAATCATCACGCTCACACACGGCAAGCAGCGCCTCTGCGGCTTGCTGCAACAACAGCGGCACGCTGTCATCGCCGCGCGGTTCTTCAAGGCCCAATGCATGGGCAAGGCCCTTGGGGGTTGGCACCACAAACTGCGCGGGGTGAATGAACGCGTAAAGCTCAAGCAAATCGAGGCCCGACAGATCGGGATAACCCAAACGGCTGGCCACCAGCGGCGCATTAAGCATCAGCAGCGGGGTATCGGCTGCGGCAACGATGGCATCGCCTTTGCCCACGCCGCGCGTGGCAAAGCCATCACGCAGCCAGCATCCGCCGTGGCTGGCATGAATCGCTGGAAGCGAAAGGGCGGGCCGGTCCGTCACACGCCAGCGTTAGAACAAGAATGGAACAAGGGGCAAGTGAGAACCGGCCTTGGCAAATAGTTGCCGGACGATTCACTAAAGCCCTTAATTGATCCTGCCACCTGTCGTCCTTCAATTCGGGACCAATCGCGGAGCGCAACCCGGCTTCGCCCCATAGTGGAGAATGGGACATGGCAGTAATCAATACGAATATCAGCGCCATCCGCGCTACCAACGCTTCAAATTCCGCCGCCAAGATGCTTGGCGTTGCAATGGAACGCCTTTCGACCGGCAAGCGCATTAACGGCGCCAAGGACGATGCGGCGGGCCTCGCCATCACCACGACCATGACCTCGCAGATCAAGGGCATGAATCAAGGTGTGCGCAATGCCAATGACGGCATCAGCCTTGCTCAAACCGCCGATGGCGCTCTGAACGAAGTGACCGCGATGCTTCAACGTATCCGTGAACTGGCTGTTCAGGCCAAGTCGGGCACGTATCAAGAATCCGATCGCAACGCGATGCAGGCTGAAGTTGAAAACCTGACCAGCCAGGTCAGCGAAGTGCTGACGAAGACGGAATTCAACGGCAATCCACTGTTTGCAGTCGCCACCGCACCAGTGCCAGCGGACGACCAGACTTTCGTCATTCAAACCGGTGCCGAAACGGGCGATACCGTCACGTTGACCAGCACCGCCTTTGACGGTGACGTGCTGTTCGGAACGGGCGCCGTAGTTTACACCGCTGGTGGCACGCAGTCGATGAAGGTGAACGACACGGTTGCAGGCGATGGCAGCGGCACGACCAACGCCAGCGATACAATCGACAACGTCGATGCAGCTCTCACCGCCGTCAGCGCCACCCGCGCTGGTTTGGGTGCCGGTCAGAACCGCCTCGAATCGGTTGTGAACAACCTCAACGACAACGTCAGCAACCTGTCCGACGCCCGTTCGCGCATCGTCGATACCGATTACTCGGCAGAAACGACCGCGATGGCAAAAGCGCAGATCCTTTCGCAGGCATCGACCGCGATGATCGCGCAGGCCAATCAGGCACAGCAGAATGTTCTTTCTCTTCTGAAGTAACTCTTCGTCAGAAGAAGTGCCTCCACGTCAGGGCGGGACCGCGAAAGCGATCCCGCCCTTTCGGTGTCGGATTTGCCTTCGCGGCACTTCATAGCGTGTATACCGTGTCAGCTTTTGCTTGCGAAACCTGAACGGCCGCGCAAAAGGGCGGGCATTATGACAGACGCTATCCACACCGCCGCTCAAACCTCCAAGGCATGGCCATTCGAGGAAGCCCGCAAGATCGCCAAGCGGTTTCCGGGTGGCAAACGTGATGAAGCGGGCAATCTTGTGCCGGTGCTGTTCGAAACCGGATATGGCCCATCAGGCTTGCCGCATATCGGCACTTTTCAGGAAGTGCTGCGCACCACGCTGGTCCGCCGCGCTTATGAAACGCTGACCGGGGGCCACCCCACGCGGTTGGTCGCCTTTTCCGATGATATGGATGGGTTGCGCAAGGTGCCCGACAATATCGAAAACAAGGCCGTGCTCGAAGCGCACCTTGGCCATCCGCTCAGCCGCATTCCCGATCCGTTCGGCACGCACGAAAGCTTCGCGCACCACAACAACGCTATGCTGCGCGCGTTCCTCGATCAGTTCGGCTTCGATTACGAATTCGTCTCCGCCTCAGACCGTTACAACACCGGCGAATTTGACGATGCGTTGCGCAACGTCCTGCGCAATTGGCAGCCGATCATGGACATCATGCTGCCAACCTTGCGCGAAGAACGCCGCAAGACCTATTCGCCCGTCCTGCCGGTCTCGCCCACCAATGGCCAGGTCCTGCAAGTTCCGGTTGAAGTCGTCGATGCCGAAGCCGGGATCGTGCGGTTCGAAGATGTGACCGGCGAAGTGATCGAACACACCGTTCTGGGCGGCTGGTCCAAGCTCCAATGGAAGGTTGATTGGGCGATGCGCTGGGTCGCCTTGGGCGTTGACTATGAAATGTGCGGCAAGGACCTGACCGACAGCGTCACGCAATCGGGCCGCATCGCCAAAGTGCTCGGCGGTCGCCGCCCCGAAGGATTGATCTACGAACTTTTCCTCGACGAAAAGGGCGAGAAGATTTCGAAGTCCAAGGGCAATGGCCTGACGATTGAGCAGTGGCTGGAATACGGCAGCGATGAATCGCTCAGCTTCTACCTGTTCCGCGACCCCAAGAGCGCCAAGTCGCTCCACGTCGGCATCATTCCGCGCGCGGTGGATGAATATTGGCAGTTCCGTGAAAAACTACCGGAACAGCCACCTGAACAGCAGCTCGGCAATCCAGTTTGGCATTTGCTGCGCGCCAATGGCTATGCCGGGGGCGAGGGCGACAAGTTGCCGGTCACGTATGGCCTGCTGCTCAACCTTGTCGGAGTGTTGGGAGCAGGGGCCAGCCGCGATCAGGTGTGGTCCTACCTCGGCAATTACGTCGAGAACGCAGATCCCGCGGCCCATCCGGCGCTTGATGGATTGGTCACGCGGGCCTTGGCCTACAACCGGGATTTCATTGCGCCAACGCTGATCCGCCGCAAGCCTGAGGCGGGCGAAGCACTGGCGCTTGCCTCGCTGGACGAGGAACTGGCGGCGACATCCGATGATGCCACGGCGGAACTGCTTCAAAACATCGTCTACGAAATCGGCAAAGACCCGCACTACGGCTTCGAAACCCTGCGCGATTGGTTCAAGTGTCTTTACGAAACGCTGCTGGGTTCGGCGCAAGGTCCGCGCATGGGCAGCTTCATCGCGCTCTATGGCGTTACCAACACACGCAAATTGATCGCCGAAGCCTTGGGCGACTGACGCTCAATCGACGATAATGTGCGGCACAAAGCGGGCGCGGTTGCTGGTAATCATCCCATCTTCGCGGATGCCAAGCCCCGCTGCCTCGCCGCCCACGATCCAACTTCCCAGCACGGGAAACCCCTTTCCGAAATCGCGCAAGGGGTAACGTTGCTGATAGACCAGCCGCCCGCGATCATAATCACCGCCGGTGCTGGCGATGACTTCGCCGGATGAAACAACCTCGATGTTGGCCCCTTCGCGGGCCAGCACTGGCTTGGAAACATAATCGCCGTTGATCGCGCCAGAATTGAACGAGGCCGGCAGCAGGTTGGGGTGACCGGGGAACATGTCCCACAAGATCGCCAGCACCGCCTTGTTGCTCCACATCATCTTCCACACTGGTTCCAGCCAGATGGTTTCGGGAAGATGGGGAATGATCTGCGCACCGAAATCTTCGGCCGCCAGCCATTCCCACGGGTAAAGCTTGAACAGTGCCGTAATCAGATAATCGTCCTGATCGACAATGCGTCCGGCATCATCAATGCCGATCTGGTCGATCAACAGCCCATGCGTCTCGAGCCCGGCCTGCTGCGCCAGATCGCGCAGATAGGTCGTCGTCATGGTGTCTTCGTGAACGGCATCGCCGACATGGGTGAACCACACCCGGCGGCCGGGCAGAGCGAGAGCGATCATCTGCCAACGCGCAATCAGGCGCTCGTGGAGGCTGTTCAATTGATCGGTCTGCGGAAAAACCGCCTCTTTCCAGTCCCACTGAATAATCGACGTTTCGAGCAGTGACGTGGGCGTATCGCAATTGTATTCGAGCAGTTTGGGTTCGCCCGTTCCATCCCACGCCAGATCGAACCTGCCAAAATCGAGCGCAGGCCTGTTGCCCCGCCACGCATCGCGCACCGCTGCGTGATAGGCCGACGGAATGCCGCAAGCCGCGAGTAATTGCTCATCGCCCGAAATCCGCTCACCCGCTTCCCGGTAAAGCTGGTGCAGCGTCTCGCTCGCCACCTCAATCGCATCAATCTCGGCCAACGAAAACTGATAGCAGGCGGACTCATCCCAATAGGGACCGTCATCATCGCTGTGCCACAGCAGTCCCAGTTCCTCGACCGCCGATTGCCAATGGGCGCGCGGCGCAAGAGTGAGCCTTTGCATCAATCAGGACCGGCCGCCGCCAAACAAGCTGCCCCGCGATCCAAATCCTCCGCGCGAAACCGAGGTGGTTCTTACCAAGTTCGATTTCGCAGGGGCGCTGGCATATTGCGCGTTCTTGGTCGGGAAATAGCTGCCCTTGAAGCCAAGGCGCGGATCGTTCACGCGGTCGCCGAAATAGGGCACGCGATTGCCGCGCGCGACATAGTACCACAACAGCGCACTACTTCCGATGCCGCTGCTGCGTTGGCCGCAGCGGTTATCTTCGACACGATAACCATTCTGATCAACACAAACGCGAGTATCGCGGTCAACGACCACATCGTCGCCCCATTCATTCTGCGACGAACATCCCGACAGACCCGCCAGCGTTGCGGCCATCGCAGTGGTTAAGGCCAGTTGCTTTTTCATGGTTCAGGGCACCATGCAGGCGGCTTGAAGGATGCCAACGCCTATGCCGATGCCTGCGACGAACTGCCCCGATGCAGCGCAACCTTCCGTGATCTTGTCTGAAATAGCCTTGAACAAAAGGCGCGCGATGATCACGAACACGGCAAGTTGCACAGTGCCAGCCACAGCGCCCCACAGCAGCATGTCGGGGATGCTGACCGAATGGCTGATGACGATGGCCACGGGAATGGCAAAGCCGATGAACGTTCCAGTCAATTGGATGGCTGCTGCTGAATTGCCTTGCCGGATCAATTTAAATTCACGGTGCGGAGTGAAGCGCGAATAAAGGAACAAAAACGCTACAGCCAGCGCCATTGCCGAGCCAAAATAGGCCAGAAAATGGTGAAGTGCGGCGATGAAATAGCCAAGCATCATGTTCCCCCAAGTCGTTGGATGATTACAGCAGGGCTGATCAATCAGCGCAAGTATCCTGCGCGCCCGCCAGCCGCGATCCAGCGGCGCACTTTCGCTTCAAGCACCGGCATCGGCAAGGCACCGCTGCCCAGCACTTGATCGTGGAACAGGCGAATATCGAAGCGGTTCCCCAGCGCCCCTTCCGCCTCTTTGCGCAAGCGTTGGATGGTCAGCGCGCCGATCTTATATGCCAAGGCCTGCCCCGGATTGGCGATGTAGCGATCCACCTCGGCCTCGGCATCGCTGCGGCCCATGCCGGAATTGGCGAGCATATAATCGACCGCCTGCTCGCGGTTCCAACCCTTGGTATGCAAACCGGTATCGACCACCAACCGCATGGCGCGCAGCATTTCATCATCCAGCGTGCCCCAATGCTGCATCGGGTCTTTGTAGAAGCCCATCTCGTAGCCAAGCGTTTCGGCATAGAGCGCCCAGCCTTCAATATAGGCGGTGTTGCCGCCAAATCGCTGGAAGTCGGGCAGGGCGGAATTCTCTTGGGCAAGGCTGATCTGGAAGTGATGCCCCGGCGCGCCTTCATGCAAATACAGCGTCGAAACCCCGGTAAGAAAGCGGCTTTTCAGATCATAGGTGTTGAAAAAGAACACGCCGGGCTGCTTTCCATCGGCAGTGCCCTGTGCATAACTTCCACCCGCTTCAAACTGGGCACGGTAAGCAGGGTAGGACTGAATGTTGAGCGGCGTGCGCGGCAAGTGCAAGAAATATCGCGGAGCCAAGGCATCAACCCGCCGACCCACGGCGCGGAACCCTTCGGCCAGTTCCTGTTCGGTGCGCGGGTGAAATCGCGGATCCGAGCGGATATGATTGAAAAAGCCCGGCAGAGGTCCGGTATAGCCGAGTTCCAGCTTCACCTCGTCCATCCGTGCCTTGATTTGCGCCACTTCGTTCAGGCCAAGTCGGTGCACGGCGGCGGGATCAAGATCGAGCGTGGTGTGATAGCGCGCAAGCAACCGATAAAGCTGCTCGCCGCCGGGCATGGCGGATAAGCCGACTTGCTGGCGGGCAACAGGCCGATACTCTTCAGCCAGAAACTGTCGCAGCGCGCGGTAGGCGGGATAAACCTCTCCGCGCGTTACATTGGCAAGATCGCGGCTGATGCGGTCGCGATCAGCTTCTGAAATACTGTCGGGGAATTGCCGCGCGGGGATTATGAACGGTGATTGATCAATGGGTTGTGCCAGAAGCGCGTCGATCTGCACGATCATGTTGTCAACCGTCAGGCGCGGTTCGGTCACGCCGCTCGCCATGCCTTCGCGGAATCGCGCGATAGCTTGTCCGAAAACCTGACCCAAGGCGCGATGACGCGCGATCAACTGGTCATAATCGGCTGCCGTGGCCAGCGATGTTCCGTTGCTTGTCCCGGAAAGTTCGGGATAGGCGATATGAAATCCGCCGAAGTGATTGAACGGTTGGACCGCCGTCAACGCTTGCACCTCTGGCCGCAGCAGCGCCTGTTCCTTGCGCTTGGTATCTTCAAACACTGCGTGCGAAATGCGGTGCCCCGGATCAAGCCGAGCGCGGTCAATCCGTTCCAGTTCGGCCAGAGTTCGGGCATTGGCATCGCGCCGCTTGCGCGCAAGTTCGGGCGTGAACAGCATCGTAAACTGCGCGATCGATACACGCTGCCCCTGTTCCAGCGCGCCCAGCGGATCAAGCGCCATGCTTTCGCGCGCATCTTCGGCAAACAGGCGGTCCAGCAAGGCATTGGCGGAAAGCGGGGTGGACGTTGTAGGAGCAGCATCAATCCGTGCGGGCGCAGTGGCAACATGGGCCATGCGCGCGATGCCTTGTGACGGTTGCGCCAGCGCCGCTGCCAGTAGCGCGGTGGCAACCCGTGTTGACCAGTTTAACGCCATGGGCGTGATCTGTACCACTTGGTCAGTACATATTTCATGCCGCGCACAACCGGCATGCCGGCGTGCATGGCTTTGGGATTGGGACTGCCATCGACTTTCATATTATTCCAGATCAACAGCGCGCCGGGCTGTGGCGGGATCGACAAATCGATCTGGGTAAAATCGGTGCTTCCGCCTTCTTCGACCGCGTTGAGATAGGCCATTGCCGTCCAACTACGCTGGCCCCCACGCCTTTGTTCCGAATCCCAGAAGTCTTGCGATGGCAAGAAGTGATCATAGTGACCGCGAAATTCCTGTCCCGGTGCATAGCGTTGCCCTTGGATCGTCTCGCCAAAGGAGGGATCAATGCCCATCAGATCATCAATCCGGCGTTGCAGCATCAGCACGAACGGATCGCGAGGATCCACATCGCCGGTATAACTGGTGCGGCCCGATCCATCGGTGCCTTTGTATGTTGGTGAAGGCCGCGCAACCGCATCCACAGTTTCCATCAGACGGGTGCATTCGGCGGGCGCAAAGAAATCGGCCACCCCGAAAATCTCCAGCCCATCAACCGGAATTTTGTAGACACCCGGATCATTGGAAAGCCGTTTGCGAACAATCTCGCCGACCTTTTTCAATGCTTGCAGTTCATCGGTGGAACTGGATTTGCGACGCAGGATAACCATGATGGTATTTACATGCGTGATTGTACGGGCCGGTGCAAGTGACGGCGAAGGCCCCGTGCACAAAGTGCCGGGGCCTTGCCTGTTTGTGTTCACCGATTGGTCAGTTGGTTACCAGAAGAAGTTGCGAATAACGTCGGCAACTTCGCCGGTGTAGGTATCCACCAGCAAAACGTCGTCATAATAACGGACCCAGCGATAGCCGGCATATGCAGGCGGCAAGCGGTAGGACCACGGATCGTTGATCCAATATCTGCTGCCGTAAAATCCTGAATTCAGGACAAATCCAATCGACAGGCTGCTGTAATTATAGCCGCGATAAGGGGCAAAGTAGCGCGGCATGCGGAAGTGGTTCCGGTTGGAACTGCGATACCCGCTCCAGTCATAGCGCCGGTCTTGACGCCAGTTGTTGCTCCACCGCTGGGTGTTGTTACGGCTGCTGTTCCAGCTATCGCGATTGCTCCAGCCGTTGCGGTTGTCGTCGCGCCGATAATCACGATTGCGATCCCGGTCAGAGTAGGTTGGGTTGCGGCCATTCCATGATGGGTTCTGGTCGCGGTTATTGCTCCAGTTGCGATCGCGGTCACTGCTGCCATTGCGGCTGGTATCGCGGTCACCATCTCGGCTACGGCCATTGATGCCAGCACGCGCTTGCGATTGATTGGTGGGGTTCCAGCGCGTGCCATCCCAGCCGGGTTGCCGCGGGGCAGCGCGTTGCTCAGTAGCTGCACGCTCAGGGCGCACTGTACCGTTCCAAACCGGGCGCTGCTGCTGCTGCGCTTGGGCACGTTGTGTCTGGACCTGAGGGGTTTGCACCTGAGCTTGGGCAGCACCGCGACTGCGGAAATCGGCGCCACCACGCTGCATATCGCCGCGCTGACCGCCGCCATCGCGACGGGCTTCACCACCGCCCCACGAACGACCGCTGCGCTCAGCACGGCGCTCATCCTGCGCGAATGCGGTTGCAGGGATCGCGGTCGTTACCAAGGCCACGGCGAGCGCGCTCAGCACGCCTTTTCCGAAGATTGAATTGCCGGACATGATTGCCGACCCTTTCCCGTTTCTGTTTGCCGCAAACCCTTTTGCGACCTGTTAACGATGTCTTACGTGAGTCGCGCTGTCCGATGGCTGAACCGGATTGGTAGCCTTCCGTTCATATTGGGCAACGTTTTTGTGAATGGACGAAGCGTTTGCGGTTGAGGCATCCCGCCAATATTCTCCCCCTAACCGTTGAACGCTGGAGACGCTGATGGATTGGCAATCTACTCGATTAGCGCCATGATCTGTGACTTGGGATTGGTTGGGGAGAGTTTCGGATGAAGGCGCTTCTGTTCGGGCTTGCGGCAATCCTGACATGCCCCAGGGCTGGTTTTGCTGCGGGTCCTTCAGCAAGCCTTGCCGATCTTGCATGGTTGCAGGGATCGTGGGAGGGCGAGGGAATAGAAGGCGCGCCCGCGCTAGAAGCCTATGCGCCGGTGGCTGGCGGCCAGATGGTCGGACATTTCCGGCAATTGAACAAGGACCGCTCGGTCATGTTCTACGAGATTATCACCATCGTCGAAGAGGGCGGCTCGCTGGCTTACCGGCTCAAGCACTTTAACGCTGATCTGACCGGATGGGAGGAGAAGGACAAAGTTGTCGTCTTCCCGCTTACCGCTGCAACCAAACAGCGTTGGGATTTTTCCGGCCTTGCTTATGAACGCACCGGGCCAGATGCCATGACCGCATCAGTGGTCGTCCATGGCGATGATGGCAAAGAAGAGACGCTGGTGTTCCGCTTCCACCGCAAGCGGCAGTAGCAGAACACCAGTCGTGCCAAATCAGCGCGTCAGCTTTTTGTAAGCAAGCCGCGTTGGACGGTCAGCGGCATCGCCAAGGCGGCGGCGCTTATCTTCTTCGTAAGCAGCAAAGTTGCCTTCGAACCATTCGACGTGGCTGTTGCCTTCGAATGCGAGGATGTGGGTGGCGAGACGATCGAGGAAGAAGCGATCGTGCGAAATGACCACGGCGCAACCGGCGAAGTTTTCAATCGCATCTTCCAGCGCGCCCAACGTTTCAACGTCGAGATCGTTGGTAGGTTCGTCGAGCAGGAGGACGTTGCCGCCGGCCTTGAGCATCTTGGCCATGTGCACGCGGTTGCGTTCACCGCCTGAAAGCTTGCCGACGTTCTTCTGCTGGTCCTGACCCTTGAAGTTGAACGCACCCACATAAGCGCGGGTGGACATCTCCTGCTTGTTGACGGTCATGTAATCCAGACCGTCGGAGATTTCCTGCCACACGTTGTTCTTTGGGTTCAGGTCATCGCGGCTCTGGTCAACAAAACCCAGATGCACGGTCGATCCGATTTCAACGGTGCCGTTATCTGGTTGTTCTTTGCCCGTAAGGATCTTGAATAGCGTGGATTTACCCGCGCCGTTCGGCCCGATGATGCCCACGATGCCGCCCGGCGGCAACATGAATGACAAGTCTTCGAACAGCAGCTTGTCGCCATAAGCCTTGGTGATGCCCTTGGCTTCGATCACCTTGCCGCCAAGGCGTTCTGGCACCTGAATGACGATCTGGGCCTTGCCGACCGCGCGGTTGTCCTGTGCGTTCTGCAACTCTTCGAACTTGCGGATACGGGCTTTGGATTTGACCTGACGGGCAGCTGGCGTCTGCCGAATCCATTCCAGTTCGCGGCTGAGGGCCTTCTTTTTGCCGCTCTCTTCGCGTTCGTCCTGTTCGAGGCGCTTGGACTTTTTCTCGAGATAGGTTGAGTAGTTGCCCTCGTAAGGGAAGTACTTTCCGCGATCGAGTTCGAGGATCCAGCCCACCACGTTGTCAAGGAAGTAGCGATCGTGGGTGATCATCAGCACCGCGCCGGCATATTCCTTGAGGTGGTTTTCCAGCCATTCGACGGATTCGGCGTCAAGGTGGTTGGTCGGTTCGTCCAGCAGCAGAATGTCGGGCTTCTGGATGAGCAGGCGAGTTAGCGCGATACGGCGCTTTTCACCGCCTGAGAGGCTTTCCACGGGCCAATCTCCCGGAGGGCAGCGCAAGGCTTCCATCGCGATTTCAAGCTGGTTGTCGAGCGTCCAGCCATCGACCGCGTCGATCTTGTCCTGCAGTTCACTCATTTCAGCGCCAAGCGCGTCGAAATCAGCGTCCTCCTCGCCCATCTCCATGCCGATCTGGTTGAACCGGTCGACCATGTCGGCAGTTTGGCGCGCGCCTTCCTTGACGTTTTCCAGAACGGTCTTGGTCAGATCGAGCTGCGGTTCCTGCTCAAGATAGCCGACGGTGATGTGTTCACCCGGCCACGCTTCGCCGGTGTAATCCTTGTCGATCCCGGCCATGATCTTGATCAGCGTCGATTTACCAGCACCGTTGGGGCCAACGATACCGATCTTTGCGCCTTGATAGAATTGCAGGCTGATATCGCTAAGCACCGGCTTGGGAGCACCGGGAAAGGTCTTCGTCATGCTCTTCATGACGTAGGCATATTGGGCAGCCATAACGGATCCTTGATGGAATGGCGTGAAACGGGTTGCGCCGCCTCTATCCGAGCGCGTGCGTGCGGGCAAGCGGGGGTTGGAGAAGAAGGAATCTGGTCCTTGCCCGTCAGGACTGGAAATTCAGGGACGTTCTTCGGGAAACTCAACCATGGTGGTCACGCCGTCGCTGCCGTCAACATCCAAGGTTCCGCTGAGTTGCGCGGCAAATCCTTTGATGATCGTGGTGCCAAGTCCCACAGGCCTGTTGCCGGGAACGGCGGGTGCAAGTGCCATGCCGCAGCCATTGTCAGCAATCGTCAGGCGCAACACATCGGTGCTGATCCGCTCTAATGTCAGCCGAACTTCGCCGGGCTGGCCTGCTTCAAAGGCATGCTTGATGCTGTTGGTCAGGACTTCGGTGACCAGCAGCATCAGCGTCATCATCCTGTCCACGCTGATCCGTGCGTCTATTGCATTGACGATGACGTGAATGTGGCTGGCACCCGCAACTTCCTGCGCTTGCCGGACAACATGTTCGATTTGTTCGGGTAAGGCGATATCGCGAGCGGCGGGGTCGTAAAGCTGACGATGGACGCGGCCCATCAGTTCGATTCGTGCATCTGCGCTATCAACCACGGCCAGCGCCGATGCGGGATCACGCTCAATCCGGCGGCGTTGCAGGCGGAGCATCGACGCAATCGACGCAAGATTGTTAGCCACGCGGTGTTGCAGTTCCTTGAACAGCAGCGTTTGTTGATCGGCCATTACCGCAAGTTTCTGCTGGCTCTCGACCAATTTGTGTTGACGCTGCAACAACCCATCAATCAGCGCAATGTCCACCGTCACGACTAGCGCGTAAAACACCAGCGTCGTGAGCACTGGCCCATCTAGGTGGAAGGTTCCAATCGGCGGGATGAACCAAAACCAAGCCGCAAGCCCGCTTAGCACCGCACACACGATTCCCGGCCCGCGTCCGGCCAAGAACGTGCAGAATATGACGACGGGAAAAAATGTAAGGTACGGGAAGCCCGGCGGCAGAATCGCATCGATCAAAAATCGCACGACTGTACCCAATCCGGTAAACAGGATCGCTGTGCCATAGCGGGGCAAGGTGCCGCGTATAGGCTGAAAAATTGCGCGCGGCAGCCAAGTCATGGCCTGAGAGCATGCACGGATCACGTAACAATTGCAACCGTATCGATGAAAAGGCCCCCCATTGCTGGAGGGCCTTTTGCAACAACAATGAACTATAGTATATGCTTAGATGCGTTCGATGATGATGGCCGGAGCCATTCCGCCTGCTGCACACATTGTAACCAGACCATAACGTCCGCCTGAACGCTCAAGTTCGTCCAATGCTGTGCCGATCAGGATTGCACCGGTCGCGCCAATTGGATGGCCCAATGCCATGGAGCCGCCGTTGATGTTTACTTTCGCACGGTCAAGATCGAGGTCGCGGATGAACTTTTCTGCAACAACCGCGAACGCTTCGTTGATTTCCCAAACGTCGATGTCGTCCTTGGTAAGCCCCGCCTTAGCCAGCACTTTTTTGGCTGCCGGGACCGGCGCATTCAACATCAGCGTGGGATCGTCGCCCTGATTGGCGTAGGCAACGATGCGGGCGCGAGGTTTCAGCCCATGTTTTTCGGCATAGGCAGGCGAGACGACCAGCACGGCTGCTGCGCCATCGACGACGCCCGAAGAATTGCCAGCATGGTGGAAATGCTTGATTTCCAGATCGGGATAACGGCGGTTGATCTGCTTGCGAAAGGTTGTCCCGCCCAGATCAAAATCGGCCATGGCGGCAAAGCTTGGCTTCAATGCCGCCAGCCCTTCGGCGGTGGTTTCAGGCCGAGGGAATTCTTCGTGATCCAGAGCTACGGAACCATCATGATTCAGCACCGGCACGGTTGATTTGGCAAAACGACCGTCCTTGATCGCCATATCGGCGCGCTGCTGACTGACCAATGCCAGGCCGTCCAAGGCTTCACGGCTGATCCCGTCCATCGAAGCGATCGCATCGCCGCAAATCCCTTGGTGTGATTGCGGATGGATCGCATCCAGCGCCATATTGCCTGATCCCATGCCCATCGGCGCAAACCCGGCATTTGCCTGTTGGGCAACATGCGACGCAACAAAGCTCATCATTTCGGTGCCGCCTGCGATGACGCAATCTTCCATGCCAGACATGACAGATGCGCAAGCCATGTTCACCGAAGTGATCCCGCCGCCGCAGAACCGGTCAAGCGTAGTGCCGCTGGCGGTTACATCGTAACCTGCTTGCAGCGCCGCCATACGGCCAAGATCGCCACCCTGTTCGCGCGCTTGCGTCGAGGTTGACCAGACAATGTCGTCCACGGTGGCGGTATCAAGATTGTTGCGGTCCTTGATCGCCTTGAGAACAGTGGCGGCCAAGTGCTGGGGGTGAAGGTGCGATAGCGCGCCTTTGCCGGGCTTGCCCACGCCACGCGGGGTGCGAACAGCGTCGATGATGTAAGCTTCAGGCATCGCAAACTCTCCGTGACAGATATTTAATCATACGATTAACGTGCGAATGAAGCATGTGCAAGATGAATCCGGAAGGGTCGACAGCATTGCTCCGTCGTGCCAGCCTTAGGACGTATCTTGCCGGGCACGGTGGCAGCAGCCAGAAAGTGCGCAGCGGTTTCATTCGGAAGGCTGAGTATGATTTGGTGGAATGGTGAACGCCCGGCGATGGACAGGCTCACGCGCCTTGGCAGCAGTTCCATGCCTGCCCATATCGGCATTGAATTTGTGGATTGCGGAGATGATTGGCTCAAAGCGCGCATGCCGGTCGATTCCCGCACGCACCAACCATTTGGGCGGTTGCACGGCGGCGCGTCTGTCGCGCTGGCTGAAACATTGGGATCGATGGCAGGCGCAATGGTGGTTGATCCTGCACAGTTTTTAACCGTAGGCCTTGAAATCAACGCCAATCACGTGCGCCCGGTCCGTGACGGTTGGGTCTATGCAACTGCGCGGCCCGAAGCGATCGGACGCACGACACACGTTTGGTCGATCCGGATTGAAGATGAAGCTGGGAAACTGGTTTGCGTGTCGCGAATAACGCTTGCCGTGATCGCTATTAATCGAGCCTAATTCGCGAATTTTGTTCATTATTATCGGAACCAGAAAACCGGATTTGCATTAATGGCTTCAGGTGCCATTGATATGAACGATACCCCACCCCGCCAAAATACGTCTTCCAGACAACCAGATATGGCGCACACCGCGTTCAAGTCTGCAGTCGCCCATTTCCGGGACAGTTATCCCGAAGATACATTTGCAGGTGCGTCCGGGGTGTTGTTTGAACAAGCGATGGCGCAAACCCGCATGGCGGTCAGTCTGTGTGATCCGCATCAGCCAGACGTGCCTATCGTCTTTGCAAACCGCGCCTTCCGCAACATGACCGGTTACAACGAAGATGAGATTATCGGTCGAAATTGCCGATTTCTCCAAGGCCCCGATACGGATCGCGCCTCGCTTGACCGCGTCCGGGATGCGATTGCAAACGAAGATGTCATTGTTGTCGAATTGCTGAATTATCGCAAAGATGGCACTCCGTTCTGGAATGCGCTTCATTTGGGGCCGATCTACGACGCATCTGGCAAATTGGTCTATTTCTTCGGCAGCCAGTGGGATGTGTCCGAGGTACGCTCGGCGCGGGCAGACGAAACCCATGCGCGGGATTTGGCGCGAGAATTATCGCACCGCATGAAAAACATGTTCGCAGTGATCGGCGGCATCGTCAATTTCACAGGCCGCGTTCATGGGATTTCTAACGAGGCACGCGAAATTAACGAGCGCATTCAGGCCTTGGGGCGTGCTTATGAAACCACGCTGGATGATTCCCGACGCGGCACAGTCGAAGTGGGCCAAGCCATCCGGGCCGTGCTTGCCCCTTACGATCCTGATGGCTCGCGCATCGTATTTGAGGGTAATGGAGTCCGATCGGATTTCGCCTCGGTCTCGGTACTGGGACTTTCGCTCCATGAATTGGCGGTCGAAGCGATCAGGCACGGCGCGTTGGGCATCGACGGCGGCAAAGTCACCGTAGGCTGGCGGCGAAGTGACAATCCCGATTCTCCGGCCATACGTATCGATTGGGTAGAACACGGCGCTGCACCACGTGCATCTTCGCCGGTCACAGGGGACGGCATCGTTGAGCGAATGCTGGACATGGCGCGTGGCGGGATAGTTCTTGAATGGCATCCGGGAGGCCTGATGGCCCGGCTTACGATACCTCTCAGGGATTATTCCGAGTGACCTTTGCATCGAATCCGTTGGATGAACCTCGCTCTATCCTTGTGCTTGATGATGAACCGCTGATTTTGCTCGATCTGGAATTTGCTGTCGAGGATGCAGGCTGCAAACCGCTCACAGCATTAGATTTGAGTGAGGCTTTGGCCATTGTGAACAGGAACGCGATATCTACGGCCATCTTGGACGTTTCACTGGGGCAGGGGGAGACTTGCGAACAAGTGGCGCGGACTCTTGCCGCAAAAGGTGTTCCCTATGTTCTGCACACCGGCGATCTTGACCGGATGCATGAGACAGTGCGAAACCTTGGCGGGACACTCGTACCCAAGCCGACGCCCGCAGCCGTGGTTGTGGCCAAAGCTCTTGAGCCGCTGAAAGATCGACAAGTGTGATATCTGCGGAAAAAGCAGGGTTTCCAGACTCGCTTTTGCGGCCCCCACGCCTTATCTCGCCAGGCCAGTGGAGGATTTCTCATGGCGACGACGCACAAGACCCGCATGCTTATTATCGGTTCAGGCCCTGCAGGCCTTTCCGCAGCGATCTATGGCGCGCGTGCGGGGATGGAACCGATCGTGGTGCAGGGGCTGCAGCCCGGCGGGCAGTTGACTATCACCACCGATGTCGAAAACTACCCCGGTTTCCGCGACGTGATCCAAGGCCCTTGGCTGATGCAGGAAATGCAGGCCCAGGCCGAACATGTCGGCACGCGGATGATGTGGGACACCGTTCTCGAAGTCAGCATGGAAGGCTCTCCATTCCGGGCCATTGGCGATAGCGGCGATATTTATGAAGGCGACGTGCTGGTCATCGCCACAGGGGCGCAAGCCAAATGGCTGGGTGTTCCGGGCGAACAGGAATTTTCGGGCAAGGGCGTGTCTGCTTGTGCCACGTGCGATGGGTTCTTCTATCGCGGCAAGAAGGTCGTGGTCATCGGCGGCGGCAACACGGCTGTCGAAGAAGCACTGTACCTGACCAATCATTCACCAGACGTCACCCTGATCCACCGCCGCGATTCCCTGCGCGCCGAACGGATCCTGCAAGACCGCCTGTTCGCGCACCCCAACGTCAAAGTGTTGTGGAACCAAAAAGTCGATAGCTTCGTCGGCGAGGTTGGCAAGGGCCTGACCGGCGTGAAGGTGATCGACACCGTAAGCGGCGCAGAATCAATTGTTGAAACTGACGGCGCGTTCGTCGCCATCGGCCACGCGCCCGCTACTGAACTGTTCAAGGACAAGCTGGAATTGGATGACAACGGCTACATCGTGGTCGAGCCCGGCACGCCCAAAACCGCCATTCCCGGCGTGTTTGCGTGCGGCGATGTGATGGACCATATCTATCGTCAGGCAGTGACGGCAGCGGGCACCGGCTGCATGGCCGCACTCGATTCCGAACGCTTCCTCGCCGATCTGGACTTCAAGGCTACGCAGGCCGTTCCGGCGTAAGCGCATCGATCAGGCGCGCGAACAACCATTCGCGCGCCTGATCATCTGAAAAGCTGTGCGATGCGCTGTCAATCCGCGCAATCCGCAGGTCGGATTTGTCCCAAACCGCTTCAAACATCTGCGCAGTTCGGTCTTTGCTGGCGAGCAGGATTGCGGTCGGACCTCCAAATGTTGCCAAGCCCGCTTGCATCTCAGCCACCAGGCCGGCAGGCGCTGCCTTGGCAGACGCAGCCCCGCGCAATCCTTTGGCCAGTTTGGCAAGATTGACCCCGCCCGTCAGCAAGCGCCAAACCTCGCGCGGATTGGTGAGCTTGGCAAGATAACGGCTGCGGATGGCAGAGGCAGGCATCGCTTGCGGCGCTTCTTCACCCTCAATCGTCCACGGATTGGCCAGAACTAGCCCATCAATTGCCATCTCAGGCGCAAACAGCATCAAGGCCGCCGCCGCATCGCAATTCCCAAAAGCCACGACTTGCGTCACATGCGGAGCCGCTGTGCGAAACGCTGCCAACGCGGCTGCAATATCCGGGCCTGAATGACGAAACGTAGGGTTCTCGCCCTCGCTATCGCCCACGCCGCGCCGGTCATAGCGGAACACGGGGAAGCCTTTGTCCGCAAGTCGCGCGGCCAATTGCGCTTGCCCGCCCCAGGCACCGCTGCGCAGTTCATTCCCGCCCGACACCAGCAACAGGCCGACCGAGCCGCTCGCCTGCGCAATATCCAGGGTGCCGACCAGCGTTGCACCCTCGCACAAAAATGTCAGATGCCGCCGCGTCATACGCTAAGGTCCGCCGCGATCAGCCGGGCCAGCGCCGCCGATTGTTCAGGCGCAGCCGCAGGTTCGGCACGCAGCCATAACCCGCCGCCGCCAAGCTCGGCTTGCGAAATGATCCGCTGCCCTTCGATCTGTGGCAAAGCGTCTTGCAATCCAGCGATCAACGAAGCCCCACAGCGATAACCTGCCAGTTCCAATCCTTCGCTGCGGCCCTGCTCAAGTAGCGCCGCGCTGTCCTCATGCTGTCCTACCTCACGCGCAGCAATCGTGCGGGCGCGCAACATCTGGCGCAGGATCGACGGCCCTTTGGCTGGCTCCAGCACCCACCCAGGCAGCATGGCCGGAAAGACCAAGGCCCCGCCGCGTACCGCCAGCACATCAGTTGTGCGAAAATGCCGCGCTGCATGCTCCATCGCCACGCGCCAACCATGCAGGCTTTGCGCGGTGAAGCTTTGCGGGCTTTCGTTGCAGCCGGGCAAATCCGGCAAAAACGTATCGATCCCGGCCGCGTCAAGCAGGCGCATGGTATCGACCAGCATCCGCCGCATCCGGTTGGCTTCGTCAAACAGGGCAGGGATGATCAGGACGCGGTGGCCACGGCCCCGGTCAAACGCCAGCGCATATTCCTCGCACTGGCCCGATGGGCCGGGGCAGGGCCACGCGGCGATCATTCTTCTTGGCTTTGCGCGATTTTGTCTTCTAGGAAAGACAACAGGTTGCCATAGTTTTCCAACAATTCGCCATCAACTTCATCATCTTCGATCACGATGTCGAGCCGGTCCTCAATTTCCGTCAACAAGCCTGCCACAGCCATCGAATCTAGTTCGGGCAAATCGCCGAACAGGCCGGTTGTGGCATCGAACGCCGCGACGCGCTCCGCCGAAAGGCCAAGCACGTCTTGAAGGATCGCGCGCAGGGTACTGTCGGTTCTGTTCATCGGGGTCCTGAGCATAGTAGAGGACATTTTCTTGCGCCTTTAACCACCGTGGTTCACAGAAACAAGTGGTTGGAGCAATTGCCGCCCAACAGCGCGCACAAGCGACGGCCAGTGCTGCACCGAGCCACGCCGCCAGGCGCGCAATCGCCAGCGCACACGCATACTGTCCATCCAGTCGCGCTTGTACGGATCATCGCCGGTGCCAAAGTCCACCAGATCAACCCGATCTTGGTCAATCACGTGGGCAAACATCGCCGCTGTCAGAAGTGTTCCGGGCGATTGCTTGCGGAAGTTTTCATCGTGCGCCAGTTTGTGAATGAAGGCCGTTCCGTCCTCAACCGTCCAGAATTGCGCGGCGACGGGTTGCCCATCGATTTCCGCAATGCCCAGCCGCAGGCGTCCGGCAACGCCATCCATCATTGCCCACTTGCGCAAGAAGTCTGGACTCCCTTCGCCGGGCTTCCAACTCAGTGTGTAAATCGTCTCGTAAGCATCCCAATCGGCTTGGGAAAAGTCCGTGGCAATGCGCAGCACGACATCGCCTTTCTTGCCCTTGCGTCGCACTGTTTCACGCAAGGCTCCCGGCCTGCTCGCCCAGTATTCTGCGTAAGAGCGGCCTTTGACCTCAAGCACATGATTGGCATCGCAAGGGTCTGTCAGCACGACCCAGCCTGCTTGGCGCATTGCCGCAGCCATAGCGACAGCATCGGTCTCGGGCATGGGGGCAAAGGTTGCACGTCCCATTGGCAAACTTCGCGCAATGTCTGATAGAAGGGCGCTATCGCCACAGGAGCGGACGAAAAAGTTGTACCAATTGGCGAGCGCCGTGATCTGCCCGCGCTCCTCGCGCCACGGCAACACCGCAATGCGGTCCCCATCCACAGCCACGCTCACCTGCGCCTTGGCGGGTTCAAGACACGCATCAGCCAGTAAGGCCAGCCAATCCAGCCGTTCAAACGGAGAGCCGCTTGCAACTGCTTTGACACGCAGGTCCGCTTGCGCTTCTTTAAGACTGACGTGATAGACGTCCAATTCGCAACAGTCCTTTGGCCCAGATTTTTCGAGACCCAGCGTGCCTGCCGATCCCGATTCAACCGTATATCCGCTTGACCACCTTGCCTTGCGCGGTGCCCGTGAGGCGCCTGCGCTGGTGCTCAAGGATCGAGTGCTTACCCATGAAGGGTTAAATGCGCGTGTAGGAATGCTTGCAGGATGGCTGCAATCGCGGGTGCCGCAACCCGGCGCCAGAATTGCTACCTGGCTGCCGAAGACCGAACTTTCCTGCCTTATGCCGTTGGCTGCCGTGCGCGCGGGGCTGGTCCATGTGCCGATCAATCCGCTGCTGAAACGTGCCCAAGTCGCCCATATTCTGAGTGATAGTGGCGCATCGCTGTTGATCGCAAACGCAGGACGCCTCGATACGCTGGAGCCGGGCGATGCGGCGTGTCCGGGTGTTGATGAACCCGGCGCTTGGGCCGAGGTGGATGCTTGTAACACCATGCTGCCTCCGTCCGATGCCACGCCTGAAAGCCTTGCCGCTATCCTTTATACCAGCGGATCAACCGGTCGCCCCAAAGGGGTCATGCTCAGCCAAGCCAATCTGTGGTTGGGTGCGGTCAGCGTGGCGCATTATCTCAAAGTGCAACTCCATGATCGCGTCTTGGCCGTACTGCCTTTGGCCTTCGATTATGGCCAGAATCAATTGCTTTCCACATGGTATGCAGGTGGCGCTGTCGTGCCGCTGGATTACCTGATGCCGCGCGATGTGGTCAAAGCGGTTGCGCGCCACGGCGTCACCACGATTGCGGCTGTCCCGCCCCTGTGGCTGCAACTGGCCGAACTTGATTGGCCCAAAGACGTTGCCGAACAGCTTAAGCGCCTGACCAACAGCGGCGGTGCGCTCACGCCCTCTCTGGTACGCGCCTTGCGCGGCAAATTCCCGCAAGCCGATCTCTATCCTATGTATGGTCTGACCGAAGCCTTCCGCTCAACCTTTCTCGATCCCGCATTGGTGGATGAGCACCCGACTTCCATCGGCAAGGCCATCCCCTTCGCCGAAGTCCTTGTGGTCAACGATGCTGGCGAAGTCGCAGCACCTGATGAAGAGGGGGAACTGGTGCACACCGGCCCGCTCGTCGCACAAGGCTATTGGCAAGACGCAGAGCGCACTGCCGAACGCTTCAAGCCCGCGCCACCGTTTTCAAAGTTGGGGGGCATGGCAGTATGGTCGGGTGATCGCGTGCGCCGCGATGTGCAAGGTCTGCTCCATTTCGTCGGCCGGCGCGATGCGATGATCAAGACCAGCGGCAACCGCGTCAGCCCGCAAGAAATCGAGGAGGCTGCGGTGGCCACGGGTTTGGTAGCAGAAGCGGTTGCGCTGGGGTTGCCTGATCCGCAACTGGGGGCCGCGATTCATCTTGTCGTTCGCGCCTTGGGCGAAGGAGCAGCAACGCGCGAAGCCCTTATCCCCGCGCTTACCCGCGCCCTTCCCAATTTCATGGTTCCGCGCCATGTCCATTGGCGAGAGGTCATGCCGATCAGTCCCAATGGCAAATTGGACCGGGTGGCACTGGCCGCAGAGCTTGCAAAAGGGAATGCCACACCATGAAGCCACTCGGCCCGATCCCCGCTGGTTTTTATGCCATCGACGGCGAGCTTGCCATTGCCGGGCAAAAGGCAAATGCGTTGGTGGCGCAAGCAGGCGGCACGCCGCTGTTCATCTATGCGCGCGATATGCTGAGCCAGCGCGTGGCGGCATTACGCGCGGCGATGCCGCAGCGGTTGGCACTGCATTACGCGGTAAAGGCCAATCCTTTTGCACCCGTGCTCAAACACATGGCTGGATTGGTCGATGGCTTCGACATTGCCTCGGGCGGAGAACTGGCCATCGTCCAGGCAGCCGGGATTGATCCGGCGCTCGTCAGCTTTGCAGGCCCCGGCAAACGCGATGCGGAACTAGAAGCCGCGATTGTGGAGGGAGTAACGCTGAACCTCGAATCCGAAGGTGAAGCGACGCGCGCTCTTGCCATTGCGATGCGGCTGGGCATCACGCCAAAACTTGCCATCCGGGTGAATCCTGAATTCGATCTCAAAGGATCAGGTATGAAGATGGGCGGCGGGGCCAAGCCTTTCGGGATTGATGAAGCCCGCGTGCCGGCGCTTGCCCGCCTGATCATTGCGGAAGGCGCGGACTGGCGCGGCTTCCACATCTTTGCCGGAAGTCAGGCGCTATCGGCCGATGCGATCATCGACACGCAAGCGCAAACACTGGCACTGGCGGCGCGGCTGGCAGATGGATCTGGCGCACCGCTGCCCAAGTGCAATCTTGGCGGCGGCATTGGTATTCCCTATTTTCCCGGCGATGTGCCGGTAGACATTGCCAAAGTGGGGGCAGCCTTGGCTGAACGCTTTGCCGATCTGCCCGATGTGCTGCGCGACACAGCCTTCGTGATGGAACTTGGCCGCTATCTCGTGGGTGAGGCGGGCGTTTATTTAGCCCAGATTGTTGATCGCAAGGAAAGCCACGGCGAGGTCTATCTCGTCACCGATGGGGGCTTGCATCACCAACTTGCCGCCAGTGGCAATTTTGGCACCGTCGTTCGCCGAAACTACCCCAGTGCCATCGCCACGCGCTATGGCGCTGACGTAGAAGAAGAAGCCAGCATCGTTGGCTGTCTTTGCACACCGCTTGATCGTTTGGCCGATAAGGGTGGCTTTCCACGGGCCGAAGTTGGCGATCTTGTCGCTATTTTTTGCGCTGGTGCTTATGGTGCCAGCGCCAGTCCAGCGATGTTTCTCGGTCAAGGTCCGGCGCGGGAAATGCTTGTCTAACAACGATATTCGGCGGCTGCGTTAACAGTTTCCCCCGATCCAGTCCCGTAACGGGACAGCGGCAAATACCTGCAGGTGGCCGCCATATCTGCAATCAAAGCTAACGCAATATTCACCCTTTTTGGCGATAGCCGAGAGTGAATTGCGGTCCTTTGTCCTTCGCGCACGTTTGCGGCCGGGCTTTGGAGTTCCGCAGAAGACAAGGACAGGCCATGCCTTTGAATTCGCGCGTTACCCGGATGCTCGCCAGCACGGCTATGTTGAGCCTTGCCCTGTCGGGTTGCGGCGGCGTGGGGGCTGGGCAGCAATTGCCGCCCGCTTCGTTTGTCGCGCTCCAAGAAGGTCCGGGCGAAGAATACGTGATTGGCCCGCTTGATGAACTGACCATTTTCGTCTGGCGCAACCCAGAACTTGGCGCTTCGGTGCAAGTCCGTCCTGACGGGCGAATCACTACGCCTTTGATCACCGATATGCCAGCTGTGGGCAAGACGCCCTCGATGCTGTCGGAAGACATCAAGCTCCAGTTGTCGCAGTACATACAGGAGCCGATTGTTTCGGTTATCGTCAACAAGTTTGCCGGCACGTTCAGCCAGCAAGTGCGGATCGTAGGCGCAACCGAAAAGCCTGCATCCATTCCCTTCCGCGCCAATATGACGCTGCTTGATGCGATGATCGCTGTGGGGGGCCTGTCGGAATTTGCGGCAGGCAACAAGGCGCGGCTGGTGCGGTTCGATAAGCAATCGGGCAATCAGAAGGAATATTCCGTGCGCATCGGCGACTTGCTGCGCAAGGGCGATACCAAGGCCAATGTCCTCCTCATGCCCGGCGATGTGATCATCATCCCCGAGAGCTCGTTCTGAGCGGCGGGCGGGGGACACAGCGGCCATGACCAACATTTACGAAGAAGTGCGTATTGCGCTCCACGGCATCTGGCTGCGGCGCTGGATCGCGCTGGGCATTGCCTGGGCCGTGTGCATGCTCGGCTGGCTGATCGTTGCGATGGTGCCCAACAGCTATGAATCCAAGGCGCGCATCTTCGTCCAAATTGATGATGTGCTGGCCGACCAGATCGGCATTGGCGGCGATCGCAAGCGTGACATCGAACGGGTGCGGCAAACCCTCACCAGTTCGGTCAATCTCGAAAAAGTGATCCGCGCCACGCGGTTGGGCGATAACGTCACCGACGACAAGCAGATGCAGGCAGCCGTTGCAGGGCTTAACAAGCGCATCGCCGTGGTGAGCCAGCAAGACAACCTGTTCCAGATTACCGGCACTGCTGGTGGCGGCGGTCATAACGATGCTGAAAACGCCAAGTTGGCGCAGGACATCGTGCAAAAGATGATCGACATTTTCCGCGAGGAAAACCTTGCAGGCGGTCGCGGTGAAATGACCGACACATTGGCATTCCTTGACCAGCAATTGTCGGATCGCAAAACCGCGCTTGAAGCCGCCGAGCTTAAGCGCACCGAATTTGAAGCCAAAAACGCAGACATGATCCCCGGAAGCGGCACGGTTGCAACCAAGATCGAAGCTGCGCGCGGTGAAATGCGTGATATAGAATCGAACCTGCTCGCGGCTCAAAGCGCGCTGGCATCCATTAATGGCCAGTTGTCAGGCACCCCGCAAACCATCGCGATGCCCGGCGCTGCTGGTGGAGCCAAAGGCGCACTGCAACAGGCGCTGTCTGATCTTGGTTCAATGCGCGCACGCGGATTGACCGATAGCCATCCTGATGTGATCTCGGCCAAAGCTCAAGTCGCCAACCTTCAGCGTTCGGCCAGTGTCGAAGGTCCCGGCGGCGGTGCACCCAATCCGGCATACAGCGCGCTGATCTCGCTCAAGGCGGATCGTGAAGCCAGCCTCGTCGCGCTGCAATCGCGCAAGTCGTCGTTGATGACCGAAGTCGCGCGGCTTTCGGCTCAGCAATACGGCGAGCCTGCCGTTGCTGCCGAAGCATCGCGCATTGGCCGCGATTACGATGTGCTCAAAGAACAATACGACAAGCTGCTGCGCGACCGCGAGGCGCTGCGGCTGCGTGGACAGGTGGAAACTGAACGCGACGCTGTGAAGTTCGAAGTGATCGATCCGCCAACGATGCCTGCAAGCCCCGCTGCGCCAGACCGTCCCTTGCTGCTGCTGCTTGTGCTGGTCGTCGGCATTGGTGCTGGCTGCGGTGGAGCGTTTGCACTCGGACAGCTCAAGTCTGCCTATTCGACGACAGGTCAGCTTGAACGCGCAACCGGGCTGACCGTGATCGGCTCAGTCTCTGAAGCGATCACGCGCAATACACGCCTCTTGCGCGCGCGCCGCCTCAAATGGTTCGCCGGAGGCTTCGCCGGATTGTTCGTGGTCCTGTTCGTCCTGCTCGGCATCGAAATGCTGAAGCGCGGCATGGTGGCATGAGGGAGTACGGCCGATGACCGACCAGACCAAGATCCCGCTGCCGCCATCTGGCCCCTCGTTGATCGAGCGGGCATCAGGTAGCTTTGACTTCCGCACGCTGACGCGGCCCCCCATGGCTGACCTGCCGCCGCCTGTGGTTAAAGTTGCGCCACAGGTTGTTGCCACGCCTCCGCAAATTCCGATTGCTGCGGTCCCTGTGCAAGCTGCGGAAATGCCGGTGGCTGCCCGCTTTGATCCGCCCGAAACCAAGCCCTTTCAGGGTGTTTCTCACAAGATCGACCGTGCACATTTGCGCGATCAATGCCTGATCGAGCCTGAAAGTGCAGTCACCGGACTGCTCGAAGAATTCCGCATCGTGAAGCGCCAACTGCTGCGCACTGCGGCTGAATCGCGCGATGGCAAAGGCGCGGTCCACGGTGAACGCATCCTCATTTGCTCAGCCCATCCGGGCGAGGGCAAGACGTTCTGTGCGGTCAATCTTGCACTCTCCATCGCGGCTGAAAAAGACAACGAAGTCCTGCTGGTCGATGCCGATTTTGCCAAGCCTTCTGTGCTTTCCACCCTTGGCCTGCCCGGTGGACCCGGCCTGATGGATGCGCTCGCCGATCCTGAAATGGCGGTCGAGGATTGCATCATCGGCACGGATATTGCGGGCCTTTATGTGCTTCCAGCTGGCAATGCGACGGGGTCTGATACCGAATACCTGGCATCTTCGCGCACCGGCGAAGTGCTCGCCCGGCTGACTGCGCATGCCCCCAACCGCATCGTCATATTTGATTCGCCTCCCGCGCTTGCTGCGTCGCCTGCTTCCGTTCTCGCCAATCATGTCGGCCAGACCGTGATGATCGTGCGTGCAGACATGACGGGTGAGGCGGCCCTGCGCGATGCAGTTCATCTGCTTTCTGCCTGTGATGACATCAAGCTCCTGCTGAACGGCACCCGGTTTTCCACCACGGGCCGCCGCTTCGGCACTTATTACGGATACAAGGAATGAACCGTCCGTTGAACTTCGCTCGTCATGCGCGTCACGCGCTGGTCACAAGTGCCGCGCTTGCTGCCTTGTGCGCGCAACCCTTGCATGCGCAGTCCATGTCTTATGAACCCGTCGACGGCGAAAGCGCGTCTTCTGGAAAGTCGCAGAGCCGTGGCGGCCTGACGACGCGCGGTGCAGGCGGCGGAGCGCGCACAACGATCCGGCCCTATATCGAAGCGAACCAGAACGTCCTGTTCGAATTATCTCCGGGGGATGAAGTGCTGACCTACAGCACGATCGCCGCCGGTGTGGATATGGCCTTGAATGGCCGCCGAACCCAAGGCGCTGTGTCTCTTCGGTATGAGCGCCGGATTGCCCAAGGCAATAACAACCGCGGCAGCAACGGCGATACCATTTCAGGTCTTGCGCGCGTGAAGCATGATCTGATTCCGCGCAAATTGGCCATAGAGGCCGGTGCGCTTGCTGTTCACACGCGATTTGAAGGCGGCGGCGCGTCGTCGCTTAATCCTGTGGCCAATGGCGATGCATCCAATCAGGTCTATTCGGTTTATGCAGGGCCTGCGCTGTCCACGCATGTGGGCGATGTTGCTTTGGCAGGCTCTTACATGGCGGGCTATACCCGGATCGAACAGAACGCCGGGGCGCAAAACCTGCCAGCCACAGGCCGCGCTGAAATATTCGATGATTCTATTTCGCAATCGGCGCAAGTCTCGGCAGGCATCGCGGCTGGTACCGTGCTTCCAGTGGGTATCACGGCGACCGGATCCTTCTTCCAGGAAGACATCTCGAACCTTGATCAGCGGGTTCGGGATATGCGCGCCAGCGTGCAGGCGAATTATCCGGTCACCTCGTCGGTCGCAGTGATTGGTGCGATCGGCTATGAAGATGTTTCGATTTCTTCGCGCGATGCTGTGCGCGATGCCGCTGGCAATGGCGTGATTGGCCCCGATGGTCGATACGTCACCGATACCAGCCGCGACCGGCAATTGGCCTATGAAACCAGTGGTTTGACGTGGGACGCTGGTGTTATGTGGCGGCCAAGCCGCCGCACGGCGCTGTCTGCATTTGTCGGTCGGCGCTATGACAGCACCACCTATTACGGCAGCTTTTCGTACACGCCCAACGAACGCAGTGCTTTGACGATTGGGGCGTTCGACAATATTTCGGGCTTCGGCGGGCAAGTTGGCCGCGCATTGCGGGATATGCCAACTGATTTTGAGGTCAACCGCAATCCGTTCAACGGTCAGATGAGTGGTTGCGCAAATGGTTCGCAAAGCGGTGGTTGCATTAACAATGCGCTGTCGTCGGTATCATCGTCGGTGTTTCGCGCACGCGGCATCAACGCCACTTATTCGCGCAGTGTCGGCCGTATGCAGGCCGGGATTGGCGTTGGCTATATGCGCCGCAAATTCATCGCCCGCCAGGATTCGGTGCTCGCGGCGGCCAATGGGACGCTGGATGAAAGCTTCTATGTTGATGCAGGCATTAACGGTCCTATCGATCGCCGGTCCAGCTTTGCCATTTCGACTTATGCAGCCTGGTTCCAAAATGGCGTGTCTGATCTGCAAGACACGAGCACCATTGGTGCCAACGCTTCGTATTTCCGCAACCTGACGGATCGTTTGGTGGCAACTGCCGCGGTCGGTTTAGTGTCTGTTAACCGTGAAGTGGTTGAAGACAATACAACCGCACAGGGCCTAGTCGGCCTGCGCTATTCTTTCTGATGTCCGGAGACGGCCGCGATGTATGATGAATTCTATGGCCTGACAGGTCGCCCATTCCAGCTTACGCCCGATCCACGCTTCTATTTTGAAAGTGGGACGCACCGCAAGGCCTTGTCGTATCTTGGCTATGGCTTGGCGCAGGGCGAGGGCTTCATTGTCATCACTGGCGAAGTCGGCGCGGGCAAATCCACGCTGGCTGCGCACTTGATGGCAACGGTTGATCGCCAGCGCTTGACGGCAGCCCAGATCGTAACTTCGGCGCTTGATGGTGAGGAGCTGATCCACGTTTCGGCGCGCGCTTTTGGCCTCGAAGTGGCAGGCCACGACAAAGCGACCGCGCTCGCCCAGATCGAGGCCTTCCTGCACCACGAAGCGCGCGAAGGTCGTCGCTGCTTGCTGGTGGTCGATGAATCGCAGAACCTATCGGTCGAAGCCCTTGAAGAACTGCGCATGCTGTCGAACTTCCAGCTTGGCGCACATCCGCTGCTGCAAATTTTGCTGTTGGGACAGCCCGAATTCCGCACTCTCTTGCAAACTTCAAGCGAACTTGAGCAACTGCGCCAGCGCGTGATTGCATCGCATCACCTTGATGCGATGGAGCCATCGGAAATCGGGGCTTATATCGAACATCGCCTGACTTGCGTTGGATGGACGGGTAACCCTGCGTTCGACGCGCGCGTCTATGCCGATCTGGCCAAGGCTACGGGCGGGGTGCCGCGCCGAGTTAACCAGATCGTCAATCGCTTGCTGTTGATGGCCGCAATCGAACAACGACAACACATCGATGCAACATTGCTTCAAGCGGTTATGACCGACCTTGCGGGCGATGGCGGGCTGAACGCAAAGCCTGCGGTAACCCCGGTGCCTGCCAGCGAAGCCCCTGTTGTTGAACTGCCATCAGCCCAACCGTTCGCCGCACAACCCGTTGCTGGGCTGGCCACGTTTGATGACACCGCATGGCGCATCGCTCTGGCTGAACGTGACGAACAAATTGCCGAACTTCAGCAGGCGATCATCGAACTGGCAGACATGCGCCCAGCGCCGGTTGCCGAACCTGTTTTCGATCCCGAAATCCTTGCCCAGCTGGAAGATACGAATCGCCGCATTGCCGCACTGGAAGCGCGCGATGGCGATGAAGAGCTGATCGCGGCACTAGTCGATGCCAACAAGCGCATCGTCGCGCTGGAAACCCGCACGGCTGAACAAGAGCAGGCAATCCGTCACACTTTGACAATGCTGATCGAGTGGATCGAAACCGAAGATTACCAGCGCGCCGCTGCTTGAGGCGACGCAATAGGGGACAGTTGGGATGAACGCGCGGTCTGAGCCTGTGCTCAACGGCTTGTCGGTCGATGTCGAGGACTGGTTTCAGGTCGGTGCGTTCGAAACGGTGATCGAGCGCAAGGACTGGGACGGTCTGGACTGCCGGGTTGAGCGCAATTGCGCCGAAATTCTGGCGATGTTTGATGCAGCAAGCGTCAAGGGCACGTTCTTTACACTGGGCTGGGTGGCGCAGCGTTATCCGGCTATGATGCGCCAGATCGCGGATGCGGGCCACGAAATCGCCAGCCATGGTTGGGATCACGTCCGCGTGTTCACCTTGGGCCGCGATGCATTTGCGTCCGATATTGATCGTGCGCGAAAAGTCCTCGAAGACACGACCGGCCAAAAGGTCACCGGCTACCGTGCACCCAGCTTTTCCATTGATGCGCGCACGCCGTGGGCACATGAAGTCTTGGCCCAGCAGGGCTATGTTTATTCGTCCTCGGTCGCGCCGATTGTTCACGATCACTATGGCTGGCGAGAGGCCTCGCGCTTTGCCTTCCGTCCGGTCGAAGGCGCAGAATTTATCGAAATTCCCGTGACCACGGCAGAAGTTGCCGGGCGACGTATGGCAGCGGGCGGCGGCGGTTTCTTTCGGCTTTTGCCCTATTCGGTTTCACGCTGGGCGATCCGGCAGGTAAACTTGCGCGATCATCGCCCCGCGGTTTTCTATTTCCACCCTTGGGAAATTGATCCCGACCAACCGCGTCCTGCCAACGCTCCGCTAAAATCGCGGCTGCGCCACTATACCAACCTAGATGTCATGGCGGCAAAGCTATCGCGGCTTGTCCACGAATTCCGCTGGGGCCGCATGGACGAAGTTGCCGCCATTGAAGCTGCTCGCACACCTGCGCGGCTTGCGGCATGAACGCGCCGTTCGTGCCTTTGCGCGTTGCCGTGCGCCTTGCCGATCCGGGGGATCGCCCTGCCATCGCGCAGTTCCTTGCCGACCATCCTGATACTACCGCGTTCCATCGTTTTGAATGGCTCGACGCGGTAGAGCGGGCAACCGGCCACCGCACGCACATCCTATTGTCCGAACAAGACACGACCATCCGCAGCGTCCTGCCTTTGCACGAAGCGCATAGCCCCTTGTTCGGGCGCGCACTCGTTTCCAGCGGCTTCGCTGTCGGTGGCGGGGTGGTCGGTGAAGGCGATCCGGCGCTATTCGCAGCGGCGCAGGAACTTGCCGTGCGTCTCAATTGCCCCAGCCTCGAATTGCGCGGCGGCCCTCTGCCATCGGGCGCTGATTGGCATATCAAGCAGGATAGCCACGCAGGCTTCGTTAATCTGCTTGCGACCGATGACGACGCGCAATTGCTTGCCATTCCGCGCAAACAGCGTGCCGAGGTCCGTCGCGGGCTTGGCCACAATATGGAAGTGCGCATTGGCAGTGATGCAGAAGCGCGGACCATGCATTATGGCATCTATGCCGAATCCGTTCGCAATCTGGGCACGCCGGTGTTCCCCAAGGCGCTGTTCGATGCGGTGATGGACGGCTTTGGCACTGATGCCGATATCCTCACCGTCCTGCATGAAGGGCAGCCACTAGCCTCTGTGCTCAGCCTGTATCATCGCAGCGCAGTGATGCCCTATTGGGGCGGCGGTGTTTTTGCCGCCCGTACGATGCGCGCCAACGACGTGATGTATTATGCGCTGATGAACCACGCCCGCGCTCGTGGCTGTGACCGGTTCGATTTTGGCCGCTCCAAAAGCAACACCGGTGCTTATCATTTCAAGCGAAACTGGGGTTTTGAACCGCAGCCACTGTCCTATGCCAATTGGACGGCCGATGGCGCGCCCCCGCGTGACGTCAATCCGCTCAGCCCACGCTACAAGGCAAAAATCGCGGCTTGGCAGAGATTGCCGCTATCGCTTGCCAACCGGATCGGGCCAATTATCGCGCGGGGACTTGCGTGAGCGAGGTCCTGTTCCTGGCCCATCGTATTCCTTTTCCCCCGGATCGTGGTGACAAGATTCGGTCATCACACGTTTTGCGCCACATTGCTGCGTTGGCCCCGGTTCACGTTGCTTGCTTTGCCGATGATGAGGTTGATTTGGCTTATGAGCCGGAATTGGCCGCAGTTGCTCAAAGCCACTGCCTTGTCCGCCGCTCACGCTCCTTGGCCATGGCGGGCATTGAAGCAGTTCTAACGGGCAAACCTGTCAGCCTCACCGCTTTTGCAGATAAGATGCTGCACGCATACGTCGCAAATGTACTGGCCGCGCGCCCGATTACAGCGATTTACGTGTTTTCGGGCCAGATGGCGCAATACGTTCCGGCATCATTCGCAGGCCGCGTGGTGATGGACTTCGTCGATGTCGATTCCGCTAAGTTCGATGCTTACGCCGCAGCTGCGCGCTTCCCCGCCAGCTTGCTTTACGCCCGTGAAGCGCGACTGCTCAGCCGTTTTGAAAGCCAGACCGCTCGGCGCGCCACCACTAGCCTGCTGGTGACGCCTGAAGAGGCCGGACTGTTCCGGTCCAGGCTGTCTGTTGGGTCGGAGCCGTCTCTGCATCCTGTATGCAATGGCATCGATACAGCATTCTTCGATCCAACGGGCATGCCTTCAGCGCATGAAATGGACGGCGAGGGGCAGCAGATCACGTTTACCGGGCAGATGGACTATCCGCCGAACGTCGCCGCTGTCGAAATGTTCGCCCGTGAAGTTATGCCCGCCATTCGCTGCTTATGTGCCGATGCCCGCTTTAACATTGTCGGCCGCGCACCTGTGCCGTCGGTCCGCGCGCTTGAGGGTGTGAATGGAACCCGCGTGACCGGCGCGGTGCTTGATGTGCGCCCGTGGATTGCCGGAGCTGACCTCGTTGTGGCCCCACTTACCATCGCGCGCGGCGTCCAGAACAAAGTGCTCGAAGCCATGGCGATGGCCCGCGCCGTACTGGCAACACCAGAAGCCGCAACTGGAATTCCGGCGCGCGACGGGTCTGAAATCATCGTCGCCCAAGGTGCCGAGGCACTATCTCGCCAAGCCTTGAGCCTGCTGCACGACCCAGTCCGCTCGGTTGCAATCGGCCAAGCGGCCCGCGCTTTTGTGGTGCGCGAATGTGGCTGGGATCATGTGCTTGCCCCCATTGGCGCCTTGCTTGGGCTGACCACAGCGGGAGCGTCCAGTGCAGCAGCCTGATCTTGCGCTGGACGCCCCGCTGGCGCGGGCATGGGCGTCATTGCCCTCCGAATGGCAGCGCCCGCTGGCGTTGCTGGGCTTGGCATGGGCCGGAAATATCGCGCTGTTCTTTGCCGATTGGCGCGCGATGGCGCTGCAGTGGTGGGACAGTTCGACGTACAATCACATCCTGCTGATCCCGTTCATCCTTGGCTGGTTGATTTCGTTGCGCGGTCGCGACGTTTTGCGTGTTAGCCCACAGGGCTGGTGGCCCGGCTTCGTCCTGTTTGGTGGGGCAGGCTTCATCTGGCTGCTGGGTGATTTTGCAGGTCTGTCAATCGCCACGCAGCTTGGCGTTGTGCTCATGGCGCAAGCCAGCGTCCTGACCTTGCTTGGCCCCCGCGCTTCGGCAGCCTTGCTGTTTCCACTGGTCTATATGCTGTTCCTCGTCCCGGCAGGAGATGAACTGATTCCGACGCTCCAGACCGTCACCGCTGCGATTACTATGACTTTGCTCGATTGGGCAGGCGTACCAGCCCACATTGAGGGCGTGTTCATCACAACGCCTGCCGGTTATTTCGAGGTCGCCGAGGCCTGTTCGGGCGTTAAATTCCTCATTGCGATGGTCGCTTACGGGGCGCTTGTTGCCAATGTCTGCTTCCAGTCCTGGCCGCGCCGGCTTGCGTTCATGGCGCTCAGCATCGCCATGCCCATCATCGCCAACGGCGTTCGCGCATGGGGCACGATCTTCATTGCCGAATATCAGGGCATCGAATTCGCCGCAGGCTTTGATCACATCTTTTACGGGTGGATATTCTTCGCCGTCGTCATGGCCTTGGTCATGGGCATCGCATGGCGCTTTTTTGATCGCGCCATCGATGACCGGATGATCGATGCCGATGCGCTCAACGCCAACCCGATCCTTGCGCGCGCTGCAAAATTCACCACAACGCAGAGCAAGGGCTTTGCGATCATGGTCGCACTCGCCCTTACATTTACGGGATGGGGTGCGTGGGCCAACCGTCTCGAAGCGCCGCTGCCACCGCTTATCGTGCTGCCACAAGTCAATGGGTGGCAACAAGTCGATTACGCCCCACTAGCGCCGTGGCAGCCCCTGCATGGCGGAGCAGATCATATTTTGCTGGGACGCTATCAAGACGCATCGGGCCATATTGTGGACGTTTCGTTTGCGATTTATGCCGCCCAAGGCGAAGGTCGCGAGGCTGGAGGCTTTGGCCAAGGCGCATTGCCTCTGGGTAGCCGTTGGGCATGGGAGCGATCCGCTGAACCGTTGGGGCAGGGACAAGCAAACCGCATCCAGACCGCAGGTCCGGTCCATCGGCTCACCGAAACATTTTATCGTTCGGGCGGGATGCTCACAGGCAGCAATACGCGGCTGAAACTGCAGAATATTTTCGACAGATTTTTGCTGCAAAAGCGCGCCACCGCCACGCTGATCCTCTCATCGGAAGATCACGTTTCTGGCCGTCCTTTTGCCGACAGTTCTCTCCGCGCGTTTCTGGATGCCACGGGCCCAGTCGATGCGTGGATGGACCGCGTCGCTTCCGGGCGCTAGGTCAACCATCATGTGCGGAATTGCCGGAATTTTTCATACCGAGGGCCTTAAGCCGGTCGAACCTGACCGCGTAAGGCTGATGTGCGACGCAATTGCGCATCGCGGACCTGATGGCGAAGGCGTGTGGACTGCGCCCGGTATTGGCCTTGGTCACCGCCGTTTGTCGATCATTGATCTTGCCGGTTCGCCCCAGCCCATGGCCAGTGTCGAACAGGATGCAGTCATCGTTTTTAACGGTGAAATCTATAATTTCATGGCTTTGCGCGCCGAACTTCAGGTGCTGGGCGCAAAGTTTCACACTGATGGCGATACTGAAGTTATCCTTCAGGCCTGGCGTCATTGGGGCGTGGATTGCCTGACGCGGTTGCACGGCATGTTCGCCTTTGCGCTCTATGATTTGCGCCAGCGGACCATGCTGTTGGCCCGTGATCGCCTTGGTGTAAAACCACTGTTCACCGCACGCTTGCCTGATGGCTCGGTCATTTTCGGGTCAGAACTCAAAGCGTTGCTGGCCCATCCAGCATTTCGGCATGAAATTGATCCGCTTGCCATCGAAGATTACCTTGCATGGGGCTACGTGCCCGATCACCGGTCGATCCTGAAGGGGGTCGAAAAGCTGGCCGCAGGGCATTATCAATTGCTGCGTCACGATGCGCCGCCACCCGCTCCCGTGCAATGGTGGGACGTTTCGTTCGCGGATCGTGCCAAAGGCAGCGCAGAAGACCTTGGCGCGCATTTGCTGCACCACATGCGCGAAGCGGTTACGTCGCGAATGCTCGCCGATGTGCCGTTGGGTGCGTTTCTTTCGGGCGGGGTCGATAGCTCCAGCGTAGTTGCCCTGATGGCAGAGGCGAGCACGTCACCGGTCAAGACCTGTTCGATCGGCTTTGATGTGGCTGCACTCGATGAAACCGCTTATGCTGATAGAATTGCTGAGCAATTTCATACACAGCATTGGAAGCGCAAGGTTTCTCCTGCTGATTTTTCATTGGTCGAACGCCTAGCAGGAATGTTTGACGAACCTTTCGCCGATGCCTCTGCGCTCCCAACCTTTCGGGTCTGCGAACTTGCGCGCGAACATGTGACGGTCGCGCTTTCGGGCGATGGTGCCGATGAGGCTTTTGCTGGCTATCGCCGTCAGACATTTCAGCACCGTGAAGAGCAAGTCCGCGCGCTTTTGCCGTCTGCGTTGCGCGGTCCGGTATTTGGAACGCTTGGTAAAATCTGGCCAAAAGCGGATTGGGCACCGCGTCCCTTGCGTGCCAAAGCAACCCTGCTCAGCCTCGCGACAAGCGGCGAGGAAGGGTACGCCCGGTCGCTGGCGGTCACTTCGCCTGAACTACGCAACAGCCTCTACAGTCCCGATTTTCAGCGATTACGCGGGGATTACCGCGCAGAACAACCGTTCGTCGATCTGATGCGCCGCGCGCCTGCACGCAGCGGCCTTGATCGCGCGCAATATGCGGACCTGAAATTTTATTTGCCCGGTGATATTCTCACTAAAGTTGATCGCACCAGTATGGCGGTCAGCCTTGAAGCGCGCGAGCCTTTGCTCGATCACCGCCTGATCGAATTTGGCGCGCGTCTGCCAGAGAACATGCGGGTGCGTGGGGCCACAGGCAAATGGTTGGTTAAAGACACCATGCGCCGGTACTTGCCCGACGATGTCCTGTTCCGGCAAAAGATGGGCTTTGTCACGCCAATCGCGCAATGGCTGCGCGGACCGCTTGCCGATCAAGCGCGCGGCCTGGCATCAAGTGGTGCCTTGGCCCGGACAGGTTGGTTTGATGCAGCGGTGATTGATTCGCTGGCCAATGCGCACATTGCGGGCAGGGCAGATCACAGTCGGCTTATCTGGCAATTGCTCATGTTACGGAAATCATTGGAACGTCTTGGTTGATAGGGCGTTAATCCCAAGGCATCGGTAAGACGATCTTCACCATTGCGGATTAATTAGGTGTGGAAACAACCGCCGATGGTCCATGCTAAAGAAACTGCGCTCACCGCTGTATCTCGCGCTGCTCATCCCAGCATTGCTTACGCTTGCCGGTGACGGACTTGCGCCGGTTGATCATAGCTTCCGCAATTTGCGCTCAAAGCAAGGCAAGCACGAAGCGTCGCAATCCATAGTTGTTGTTGCGATTGATAAGAGTGAATCCGGAAAAGATGCCTCCGCAACGACCAGCCGTGCGCTTGCAGGGGTGCTCCAAGCAGTACGTAGGCAAATGCCGTACCGCGTGTTTATCGATGCCCCCGTCAATTTTGGACAGGACAAACTTGGAGATTCCGACCTTGTGAAGGCCGTGCAGGGCCTCGCACCTGATGCAACGTTCGTGGTACGAAACGAAAAGTTCGCCTATGACCCTAAGAAAATAAACGTTCAAGATTTGGAATTCCCAGATGCCGCGATAGCGAAGTCTGTTCCTGTTGTCATATCAGCTTGGTCTACGAATTTCTTCGATTATGCCATTGAGTCACCCTACTCGTTTAATCTGCAGGGCAAGACGTATCCTACCTTGGCTGCTGCGCTCGCACGCATTGATTCCGGAGCGCGATCAACGTTTCGTCCAGATTATCTGTTGGAACCCAACAGTATTCCGCGGATCCGCGCCAGCGCATTGGCTTCGGGCAATTATCCGGCTGGCGTGCTCACTGGCAGGACGGTCATAGTCACATTCGAAGGCACCGTGCCCCCAATAGGCTTTTATGGCAGCGGCCGGCGGCATCCGCTGGAACTGGATATAGCAGGCGCTTCTGCTCTTTCTAAGCCGCTAACTCTATGGTTTGACGCGCTCCCGCTGCTTCTTCTGGCTTGGTTGCTTATGCGCAGCGGTAGTCGGGCTACGCGCAAGCACGCAAAAGCTTTGTGGTATGGCTCAGCCTTGCTTGCGGTCGTCTTTGTTCCGACGCTTGCTCAACCAATGGGCATTTCTGTCGAAATCAGCGCAGGCCTTTTGTCTGTTGCGATTTATGGCTTTTCCCGCATGTGGCATTACCGCATTCGCCGCGTACAGATGACCAGCGCATCAGGCTTGCCAAATTTACTTGCCTTAAGCGCAGCGCCACTTGCGATTGGCCAAGACGTGATCGTTGCCGTAATTGGGCGCTACGAAGAAATCCTCGCTACCCTGCCGAAGGACTTGCATGGCGAATGTGCCCGGCAAATCGCCAGACGACTTGGGGTGGGGTCAGGTATCACAACAGTCTATAACGGCGAGGGCGGCCATTTTGCCTGGACTGAAGAAGCCCGTCCGCTGGAGATGCAGCTAGATCACCTTGAAGGACTGCGTGCACTGTTCTCGGCACCGCTTGAAATTGGTCCCTTCACGTTTGATACGAACATCCACTTCGGCCTCGATCGCAACGAAGGGTTTGATGCCCTCACGCGCGTGAACTCTGCATTGGCCAGTGCCAATGATGCATTGAGCAGTGGCCGTACCATTGAATTGTTCGAGGCCGATCGACTAGCTGAGGCAAGCTGGGAGCTTTCGCTGCACGCGCGAATTGATGAAGGATTGCGCAATGGCGAGATTTGGCTCGCTTTTCAAAGTCAGTGGGATACGCGCACTGGCCTTCTATGCGGTGCCGAAGCCCTTATCCGCTGGAACCACCCAACGCGCGGGCCGATTCCTCCGGACGCTTTCATTCTACAGGCGGAGCGTGCTGGCCGTATCGATGCTTTGACCTATTGGACAATGGAAGAGGCGATTACGGCTGCGCTTGCGCTCAATGCCATGGGGCGGCGCATTCAGATGAGCATTAACCTATCGGCTCAGATGGTAGACAAGCCCGGACTGGTTCCAAGCCTTACCGAAATCGTCAATCGTCGCGGAATAGATCCCGCGCTTTTGACAATAGAAATCACCGAAACGTCAAGTGTGCGCAACAGGCCTGCTGCGGTGCACAATCTTACCAATTTGCGCGAACTAGGCTTCCGTCTTTCAATAGATGATTTTGGAACGGGGGAAGCCAGTCTTGCCTATTTGGCCGACCTGCCAAGCGATGAACTGAAACTCGACCGCCGCTTTATTTCGCGAATTCTAACCCATGATCGGGAAGCGAAAATTGTGCAGAGCACAATCGATCTTGCGCATGCGCTTGGCCAATGCGTTGTAGCAGAAGGCATCGAAAATGAAGCCACATGGCGCAAGCTCATGCAATTCGGCTGCGATATAGGGCAAGGCTACCATTTAGGGCGCCCCATGGCTTTTGCTGACTTTCGTCAAACAGTGCTCAAGATTGAACAGCGCCAATTTGGAACTGTTTAGATCTTGTTAAGCATTTAACTCGGTGTTAACCATGCCTTCGTCTACTCGTGGATGGAGGCATATATGTTTGCAGCGCTTAACATTGCTTGGAGCATTTGGGATTATATCTTCCGTTGATTCAACGGATTTTTTCCCAGAAAACCAATAAATTACACGTTTAGGCGCTGCTCAGTTTTCCAACTGGCAGCGCTTTCGTTTTTCTCAGATCAGCAGTTTTTATTCTGCTTTGTTGAGGACAGCGAATCGTCCTCAAGAGGTAAGTTGCGGTTGACTTTGTTTCTTTGCTTCAAGAAACTGGTTGAGCGTTCAGTCTTCGCCGTGGCCCAAAGCCAGATAATCTTGGCTCTGCATTTCCATTAATCGGCTGACGGTGCGGTCAAACATGAACCGCCCTTCGTCATCGCCTTTCCCGCTCCAATCATAGAGCGTCGTCGGCTCGGCATCGGCAGTCGCGATCAGCTTGACCTTGTGTTCATAGAGCGCGTCGATCAGCGTGATGAAGCGCGCCGTTTCGTTACGCAGATCTGGACCAAGGCGTGGGATTGCGACGACAATCACGGTGTGAAAGTGGCGCGCAATCGCAAGGTAATCCGCGGCGCCACGCGCTTCACCGCACAACCGTTTGAAGCTGAAAACGCCAACACCCTTGAGGGTTTTGGGCACAAGCAGCATTCGCCCGCCGCCAACGTCGAGTTCGCTGCTTGGCACATGCTCGCTGTCTTCGGGCGGGTAATCGGTCAGGCGGAAAAATGCCTCGCGCACAGCTTCGGTGGACACGGGGCCAACCGGCACGTGCCATGTGCCAACACCTTGCATACGTTCAAGGCGGTAATCGGTGGGGCCATTGAGCGTCAGAACTTCGAGGCGACTTTCGACCAGGGCAATGAACGGGAGGAAGTGTTCCCGGTTCAGGCCGTTCTTGTACAGATTAGATGGCGCGCGATTCGATGTCGTAATGATCGTGACGCCGCCTTCAACCATCAGCGCGGTGAACATGCGGCTCATGATCATCGCGTCGGCGCTGTTGTTGACGACCATTTCGTCGAAACACAGCACGCGCGTTTCTGCGGCAATAGCGGCGGCGACGGGCAGAATCGGGTCGCCGCTTTCCTTTTTGCGTTCCTCGCGCAGGCGGGCGTGGACTTCCAGCATGAATTCGTGGAAGTGCGCGCGGCGTTTGGCGGTGATGTTCAAGTTGTCGTGGAACAAGTCCATGAGCATTGATTTGCCGCGCCCAACGCCGCCCCACATATAGATGCCACGTGGCGCTGGCGCAGGCTTGCGACCGAGGAGCTTGCCGATGAATCCTGTTTCAGGCGCGGGGGCTTCGAGTTCGCGCTGCAGCGCGTCAAGCTTGGCGACAGCCGCGGCCTGTTCTGGATCAGGCTTCAGTTCCCCTGCAGCCACCAATTCGCCGTAGCGGTGGAGGACGCTGCTCATCGTAGGGTCGGCTTGCGAATCGTGCCATTGAACGCGGCGATAGTGTCATCGCCCTGCATCACAAGTCCGCGGAGGAACACGAGGCGGCCGGTTTCGCGCAAGACTTCAACCACCGCGTCAAGCGGCTCACCAATTCGGCCAGCGCCGATGAACTGGTTTGAAACGTCTAGCGTGACGGACCCTGCCGCGTTGCCGCCAAGCAAGGTATGCATTGCAGCGAACAATGCGATGTCGATCAGGGCGAGGGTGACGCCGCCGTGGACGGAATCGACCACGTTGGAGTGCTTCCGTTCCGGAAACATCCGCAACCGTGAGGCTTTGCCACCATCGGTGCGATCTTCGATGCGGGTGATCAGCGTGCCCATTGCCTGGGCGTTGAATAGGGTCTGGTCGCTCAGATCCCAAGTGAACCAGCCGGGGTAATCCACGGCTGGTTCATGCTTAAATGATTGAATTGTCACTGTATTAGACGAGGCGCTCGGCCTGCATTTTCTTGATTTCGGCAATGGCGCGTGCGGGTGAGAGACCCTTGGGGCAAACGTTCGCGCAGTTCATGATCGTGTGGCAGCGATAGAGACGGAAGGGATCTTCCAGTTCGTCCAGACGCTCACCGGTCATTTCGTCGCGGCTATCAGCCAGCCAGCGGTAGGCTTGAAGCAGAATGGCGGGGCCGAGGAACTTGTCGGAATTCCACCAGTAGCTTGGGCAAGAGGTGCTGCAGCACGCGCACAGAATGCATTCGTACAAGCCATCAAGCTTTTCGCGTTGTTCGGGCGATTGCAGGCGTTCCTTGCCCGAAGGCGTTGGCGTGACGGTTTGCAGCCATGGGCGAATCGATGAATATTGCGCATAGAAGTGCGTGAAATCAGGGACGAGATCCTTGATCACTTCCATGTGCGGCAGCGGCGTGATGCGCACTTCGCCCGAAAGGTCTTCAATCGCCGTGGTGCAAGCAAGTCCATTGCGGCCATTCATGTTCATGGCGCACGAACCACAAATGCCTTCGCGGCATGAGCGGCGGAAGGTGAGAGTGGGGTCTTGCTCACTCTTCATCTTGATCAGCGCATCGAGCACCATGGGACCGCACTGTTCGAGATCGATGTCGAACGTATCGTAACGCGGATTTTCACCACTGTCGGGATCGTAACGATAGACCTTGAACTTGCGGACCTTTCCTTGCGTGGGCGCCGCGTGATGGCGGGCCTTACCGGTGATCTTGGAGTTCTTCGGAAGCGAGAAGGTCGCCATCGTCATGTCCTGTGTTGCGCGTGCGGTAAATGCGTCTGTGAGTCGTCCTTAGCAATTGCAGCGCGCGGGGCAAGAGGGGGCAGCGTGCACATTGGTCGGGGTTGTGACTGTTAATGTTGAGGCGGGGATATCTGAACTAGGTTTACACTGTTTACACTGTTCAAGCAGATCGGGGTGAGAGAAGGTATTTGAGGGCACCATCCCCCCGGCCCCCTCCTCAGAAGAGAAGTGGGAGGAGGAATATCCTTGGGGCTTTTGCATGATGGCACTTTGGCAGCATGGGGCAGTGTAGGACAGGGCCTATTCGCCCTTGCGGTTCCACAGCAGCTTTCCGCCGACGTATGTTAGATCGACTTGCGTTTGCAAGAGTTCCTCGGCGGGCACCGTGAGTGGGTCTTTGTCCAGAATGATCAGATCGGCGAATTTGCCCGGTTCAATGGTGCCCTTCTTGGCCTCGTCCCATGCCACGGCGGCGGCTTTGACGGTGTAGAGGCGGATGGCCTGTTCGCGTGATATGGCTTCGGATAGCGCGAACTGGTGTCCGTTCATGCCCTTGCGCGTCACGGCGCTGTAAAGGCCGACCATCGGTCCGATAGGCAAGTTGTCGCTGCTCATCACAACATTGACGCCGTGCGCGATGGGAGTGGCCATCGGATTGATATGATCAAGGCGTTCGCCGTCGAGTACCTGGATATACCTGCCCTCAAGATTAAACGTGAAGTTGGGTTGCGCGGTGGTCCAGACGCCATCTGCCGCCATGGTTTTCATCGTCTGTGCGGTGGGCAGCATGGTGAAGTGCGAGATAAACCAGCGGTGGTCCACTTTGGGCTGAGCGGTGAGCGCGCTGTGATAGACTTGCGCGACAGTATCAATCGCCTCATCGCCAATGGCGTGAATGCCCAATTGCCAGCCCAACGAAGCCGAGGTTTCGACCATTTCGGTTAGCGCAGCTTCGGACATGAATGTGGTGCCGCGAAAGCCGGGTTGGCCTTTGTAGTCTTTGGATGTGCGCGCGGTGGGGCCGGTGAAACCACCGTCATAGGCACTTTCGCCAATAGGCCCGAGCTTTAGGCGATCATTGCCGTATCCGGTGTGGTGCGGGAATTTGCGCAGGCGTTCAGCGCCGGGATACATGATGTAGAGCGTTGCGCGCGGCAGGGCTTCGCCTTCGTCGGCATAGATCGCGGAGAGTTGCTTGAAGGTATGGCCGCGCACGCCATTGCCGCCGCCACCCGAAATGCCGCCGCCCTCGACGGGTTCATCATCGATAGTGGTCCACGCTTCCATATAGCTGGTGATGCCAAGGCGGAGCAGGTCTTTGAGCGCGCGGACATAGCTTGGGCGCATTTGCGCGGGGCTGTCTGCAGGAACGAGTTTCAGCACCAGATCAATGCGTTCGCGAATAATGCCATTGGGTTGACCATCGGGGCCGCGCTCAATCAATCCGCCTTCGGGATCGGGCGTGTTGGCGTCAATCCCGGCAAGCTTGAGCGCAAGCGAATTAGCCACCGCGCTGTGCGCGCCAGCGCGGATCAACACCACTGGGTTGTTGGGCGCTATGGCATCAAGATCGGCGCGGGTCGGGTTGCGCTTTTCGGACAGCAAAGCTTCGTCCCAGCCGGTGCCCGCGACCCATTCACCGGCCCCGAGTTCCCTTGCCTTGGCGATAACCATTGCGCCGAGTTCGGCGATGGATTTGGCCTTGTCCGGCTCAATCGAGCGATGTGACAGGCCTTTCATGTGCAAGTGCGCATCGACAAAGCCGGGCATCAACGTACGCCCGTTGAGGTCAATCGTGCGCGGGGCTTGCCACTGTTTTGCGAGCTCCGGGCCACCGACCGCTGCAATTTTTCCGTCCTTCACAGCGACCGCAGAGCGGATGGTGAAGTCCTTATCCACGGTGAGGACTTTGCCGTTGATGAACAGCAGGTCTGCCTGTGCCGGCGCCGCCCATGCCGGAAGCGGCAGCGCAGCAAGGGTGAGGACAAGGATACGTGCGGACTTCATGGCTGACCTTTCAGGCGGGGGCGGCGCAGCACAGCCCACGCGGCGGCAACGATGGCAACAGTGGCGGCGCTGGCGATGAATTGCGGGCGCAAATCGGGGACGAAGGCCATGGCGATCAGCACAACCACAATCGCGGCGATGGTGGCGTAACTGAGGCCGGGGAACAGCCACATCCGCAAGATGAGGGTTTCAGGTGCGGTTGACTCAACCTGTTTGCGCATGCGGACTTGGGCCAAGCAGACCATCAGGTAGATAATAAGCATAAGCGCGCCCGACGCGCTGACCAGAAAGCTGAAAACGCCTTGGGGCGAAAGAATCGAGGCGGCCATTGCACCGTAGCCGAACAGGCTGGCGATCAAAGTCGCGCGGGCCGGGACTTTGCGCTTGTTGAGGCGGATGAGGCTTTGCGGCGCATCACCATGGCGGGCGAGGCCAAACAGGGCGCGCGAAGTGACGTAGAGGCCCGAGTTCAGACAGGATAGAACTGCGACGAGAACTACGGCGTTCATGATCGTAGCGGCGGCGGGAATGCCCATCAATCCCAGCGAACTGGCGAAGGGGGATTCGCCTGCGACGACGGTGTTCCACGGTTGGACCGACACGATCATGATCAGTGAGAGAACGTAGAACAACAGGATACGCAGCGCGACAGAGCCGGTCATGCGGGCGATGGTTTTTGCAGGGGCGTGGGATTCAGCGGCAGCGACCGTGGCGATTTCTGCCCCGCAAAGGGCGAAGATTACCGATGTGACGCCGCCGATGACTGCGCCCCAGCCTTTGGGGGCAAAGCCGCCATGCGCGGTGAGGTTGGCGAACGTATTGCCGTTTGGCGAGGTGACGCCAAAGGCCCACAGTCCGGCGATGGCGATGAAGCCCAGAATGGCGGCGACTTTTGCGGTGGAGAGCCAGAATTCGAACTCCCCATAGGAGCGGGCGGAGAACAAGTTGACGATGGTCATCAGCGCAAGCAGCACCGAGCCGATTTGCCACACTTCGAACGGGAGCCAGAGTGATATGATGACCGCGCCGGCGATGGCTTCAATCGCGACGACGATCACCCAGAAATACCAGTAGAGCCAACCTGAGACAAAACCTGCGAGAGGCCCCAAGGCCATGCGGATCAATTCTGTGAACGAACCTGCGCCGGGGTGGAGCATCGCCATTTCGCTGAGCATGCGCATGATCAACAGGATAACCAGCCCGGCAAGGCCATAGCTGACCACGACCGCCGGGCCGATCTGCACAATAGACGTGGACGAGCCGACGAACAGCCCGGCACCGATGATCCCGCCGATGGCAATCATCGCAACATGGCGGGCATGGAGCGAAGCATCCAGCCCCGATCCTGCCTGCTGCTGTTCGTGCTTTTTCAGATTGCCCCCGGCCATGTTCGCCCATCCTTGTGGTCGAACATCGAACGGGGACAATACGTCATTCGGGCAGCAATGCGCTTCATTGATCGGGGGCGCACGCTGCAGGTCGCCGCCCCGATGCGGCGGTCCGGTTTCAGGCGGCCAGCTTGCCCGCAGGTGCCCAATTGCCGTGAAGCCCCTGACGCAGGCGGAGAGGCAGCTTGACGCGCGCTATCGGTCCTTTGGCCAGATCGAGCGCATCGAAAATGCACAAGTCCGAGTAGTTGGTGATGTGGTTGTCGACCAGTGCGATCATCCACCCGTCGCCTTCTGGAGCAGTGGCGCTGCGGGGTACGAAGCACGGTTCCTGGAACGCGCTGTCAGGCCCGCACCACCAGCTTTCCTGAGTTCCGCTGGCAAGATCGTAGCATGTGATCGAATTGATCACGCCGGCGAACGGACCAGCGGGGCCGTTGTAAGGTTTGGAGAAATCATAGGTGATTTGCCAACCATAGCGATAGGGCTTGCCAGCGAAGCGATCGTCGATGCGGGGGAATTCTCCCGGTGCGTCGCCCAGACGGTCCACGCCGGTGACCTTGTCTTCATTGTTGGCAAGATCGACCGTGATGCGCGAAAGATATGTGATCATTTCCTGTTGATCATAGGGGCTGCCGTCCTTGTTGGGGAAGAATGGCAGCGAACCAGTGGCCGAAACTGGCAGGTCGAGGTGAATTTTCGTGCCATCCTGCGTGGCGTTCATCACGTGGCAGCCACAGACCGACGGTTCGAGTGAGAACCAGCGCATGTCTGAACCATCGCCATCGCGACGCATCACGCCAATATAGAAGGGCAAGCTACGGTCGTAATGAAAGTGCGGTCGGTTCTGTTCGAGCGTTTCCATGCTCGATGTCCACGGCGAGACGTTGAACACGGCATAGTCTCCGGCGATCGCGAAATCGTGAAGCATGGTATAGTAGGGCACGAGGAATTCGGCCTTGCGCACGATCTTTCCAGCGGGATCGATCTCGAAATAGCAGCATTCGCGGGTGAGCGGCCCGGCCAGAGAATAGCCGAACCCGCAGAAATTGCCGGTGTCTGGATCGATCTTGGGATGGGCGGTAAAGGCGCTGATCGGCAGGTCGCCGCCAAAATCGGTGTAGCCTTCGGTTTCGAGGGTCAGCGGGTCCATGATCAGACAGGGGCTGTCCTCCTTCATCGCGAAGAGCTTTCCGGCGTGGACGAGGACGTTGGTGTTTGCAGTGCCGCGCGGCAGGCCCTTGACGCTTTCATCATCGGTCAAGGGATTGCGATAGGCGCCGAACAGCGCGCGACCAGCTTCGTGCTCGGCCTTCCATTTGTCGGTGCGGGCATAACGCTGGCGGAAATCGACCTTGCCATCGTGGAAGCGGAACTGGCTGACCATGCCATCGCCGTTGAAAAACTGGTCGTCGGCAAACTTGGGCGGGTATTGCGGATCGGGATGGACGCGGAAGAATGCGCCGTCGAGTTCGCGCGGAATTTCGCCTTCGACTTCGAGATCGTGGATGTCGCCTTCCATCCGGATCAGCCTCAGAACCGAAGTGAAGCCGGGATGCTGGGGAAAATGTGCCATTGTCGCCTCTCCATAACGCTAACAATTGTTATTGTTTGTGTCGCACGGAATGAAATCTCGCATTGATTTGAATCAACCGCCATTGCGTGCATTGACGAGCCGGGGCATGATCAGGCGAAAATAGAGGATGGGAACCGGGATGGGTTTGGGAAACTTCTGGGACGCGCACATTGTACCGCGCATGATCAAGTGCGCGTGCGCTTCGCCCAACATCATGGAACTGCGTGCAGGCGTGGTGCCGCGCGCGCAGGGGCATGTATTCGAGATTGGTTGCGGTGGCGGCTTGAACCAGCAGTTTTACGATGCATCGCGCGTAACTGCTTTTGCCGGGTTGGATCCATCGGGGAAACTGTTGGAATATGCGCGGGCGACTGCGGCGGAAAATGGATTGACCGCAGACATTCGCGAAGGCGTGGGCGAGGATATTCCTTTTGCCGACGAAAGCTTTGACACAGTTGTCTGCACTTACACGCTATGTTCAGTGCAAGATCCTGAGAAAGTCTTGAGCGAGTTGCGGCGCATATTGCGGCGTGGCGGTCAGATGTTGTTCCTTGAACATGGATTAAGCCCGGAAGCGGGCGTGGCCAAGTGGCAGCGACGGATCGAGCCGATGTGGAAGCCCCTGATGGGCGGATGCCATTTATCGCGCCCGGTGAGCAAGGCGGTGAGCGAGGCGGGATTCCACATCGAACATCCCGGGCACCAATACATGCCGGGCATGCCGCGCTGGGCATCGTGGATGGAATGGGGGACCGCAATCAAGCCGGTTTAAGGCGAAGGCGGATTTGCAGTTTGCTAGGTCAGGTGTCCACCCCGCTGCGACTAACCTCGCCATCGGCTCGCTAAGTCTCGCTCCCTTCCCGTAAGCGGGAGTGTAGGAATTGCGCCAACTCTCCTCTTCGTGCTCCATAAAAAAGACCCCCGCCGGTTGTCCGACGGGGGTCTTTTTGATTAGCGGCTTTGGCGATTATTCGCCGAAGGTGCGCTGCCACCAGCCGCGACGCGGAGATGCTGCGGGACCTTCGGGTTCGGCAGGTTCGGCAACTGGCGCTTCGGCAGAGACCGTTTCAGCAGGCGCGGCGTCAGATGCCACAGCGTCAGCCTTTTTCTTGCGTGGTGCACGCTTGGGCTTGGCTGGAGCAACTTCAGCTTCGGTAGTCGCTGCTTCGGCAACCGGTTCGGCTGCGGGAGCGGCTTCTGCTTCAACGTCGGCCTTCTTCTTGCGTGGTGCGCGCTTTGGCTTGGCCGGTGCAGCGTCTGCTTCGGCGACCGACGCAGACGCTTCTTCTGCTACCGGTTCTGCAGCGGGTGCAGCTTCGGTTACAGCGTCGGGCTTTTTGCGGCGGCTGCGCTTGGGCTTAGCCGGAGCTTCTTCTGCAGTAGGTGCCGCAGCGGCCTCGGTTTCCACAGCGATAGCAGGTTCAGCCTGAGTTTGCGCGACGTCGTCAGGGGTGCCTTCATCGCTATCACCCTGATCGGCATCGCTCTGTCCGGCTTCACCTTCAGCGCCTTGGCCTTCGGCACCATCACGTCCACCACGACGGCGACGACCGCGACGGCGGCGCTTGCGCTGACCGCGTTCGGCATCGGTTTCTGCGTCGTGCCCTGCTTCACCAGCTTCGACGTTGGTGTCTTCGGCGCCTTCATCCGAAGCTTCGTCGTTGCCTTCTTCGGCGCCGCCATCAGCTTCTGAACCTTGCGTTTCGGTGCCATCGTCATCGCGACGATCACGGCTGCGGCCGCGGCGACGCTTGCGACGCTTGCGGCGACCATCACGGTCGGCGGCATCTTCGCCTTCGGGACGCGGGGCGCGGGCAGGGCGTTCTTCACGCTCTTCGACCTCGACTTCGTCCTCGTAATCGTCCTCGACGATGTCGTCTTCTTCCTCAGGCTCGACAATGGTTTCGAACCGGGGGACGAATTCAGGACGTGGCCCGCGTGAACCGACGCGCATTTTGGCGCCTTCGTTCTCACCTTCAGGGATCACTTCGACGGTGACGCCGTAGCGTTCTTCGATTTCGCCCAGATCAATGCGCTTGGCATTGAGGACATAGACCGCGGCTTCCTGGCTGGCAAAGAGCGTGACGATGTTGCCCTTGCCCTTGGCAGCTTCGTCTTCGATCATGCGCAAGGCGGAAAGGCCAGCGGACGAGGCAGTGCGGACGAGGCCCGAACCATCGCAATGCGGGCAACCACGGGTGGTGGCTTCGAGCACACCGGTGCGCAGGCGCTGACGGCTCATTTCCATCAAGCCGAAGCCCGAAATGCGGCCGACCTGAATGCGCGCGCGATCATTGCGCAGCGCGTCCTTCATCGCCTTTTCAACCTTACGGATGTTTGATCCGTATTCCATGTCGATGAAGTCGATCACGACAAGGCCAGCCATATCGCGCAGGCGCAATTGACGGGCGATTTCGCGCGCGGCTTCAAGGTTGGTGGAAAGCGCGGTCGCTTCGATGCCGTGTTCCTTTGTGGAACGGCCCGAGTTGATGTCGATCGAGACGAGCGCCTCGGTCGGGTTGATGACGAGGTAACCGCCCGACTTCAGTTGGACGACCGGATCGTACATTGCGGTAAGCTGATCTTCCGCGCCATAACGCTGGAACAGTGGCACCGGATCGGCATATTGCTGCACCCGCTTGGCGTGGCTGGGCATCAACAGCTTCATGAAGTCTTTGGCGGCGCGATAGCCGTATTCACCTTCTACGACGACTTCTTCGATGTCGCGGTTGTAGATGTCGCGGATGGCGCGCTTGATCAGATCGCTGTCCGAATGGATCAGCGCCGGCGCCACCGAACCAATCGTGCGTTCGCGAATCTCGTCCCACAGGCGGGCGAGATAATCGAAGTCACGCTTGATTTCAGGCTTGGTGCGCTGGAGCCCTGCGGTGCGCACGATGCAGGACATCGAACGCGGCAGTTCCATTTCGGTGATGATCGTCTTGAGGCGCTTGCGGTCCGTAGCCGAGCTGATCTTGCGGCTGATGCCGCCGCCATGGCTCGAATTTGGCATAAGCACGCAATAACGGCCCGCAAGGCTGAGGTAGGTGGTGAGAGCAGCGCCCTTGTTCCCGCGCTCTTCCTTAACGACCTGGACGAGCAGCACCTGGCGGCGCTGAATGACGTCCTGAATCTTGTAGCGACGGCGCAGCGCCATGCGCTTGGCACGCAGTTCGTCGGCTTCTTTGCCTTGCGTGCGACCGCCTTGGCGGCGACCACGGCGTGGGCGGCCATTGTTCGACTGTTCGCTGTTTTCGTCGTCGCCTTGGCTTTCGTCGTCAGCATCAGAGGCATTTTCATCGCCTTCTTCGCCTTCGTGATCGAAGCCGTTTTCGACAACGCCGCCTTCGATGGTGGCGACCTGATCCTTTTCGGACGTGTCGACTTCGGTCACGCCCTCATCGGAGTCGTAGCCTTCGCCATCGCCGTATTCATCTTCGTCTTCATCGCCGTCTTCGGCAGCGCGCAGCGCGGCTTCTTCTTCGGCGTGAGCAGCTTCTTCGGCCAGAAGAGCCTCGCGGTCTTCTTTGGGGATCTGATAGTAATCGGGGTGGATTTCGCTGAATGCGAGGAATCCATGCCGGTTGCCGCCGAAATCAACAAAAGCCGCCTGAAGCGATGGCTCTACACGTGTAACCTTGGCCAGATAGATATTGCCCTTGATCTGCTTGTGATCAGCAGATTCAAAGTCGAACTCCTCAATCCGGTTGCCCTTCAGCACCGCCACCCGGGTTTCTTCCTGGTGGCGCGCATCGATAAGCATGCGCGTTATCATTACAAATTCTCCAGCCGCGCCGCCGCCGGGTTGCCCCTGCGTTGCTGGCGCGGATCGTTTGGGATAGGCGCGCGCTGCCTGGCAGGACCGATGCTGAGGTTTGGCCCCAGATCTGGACAGTGCCGTGACTGCGCGCGAATGCGGTTTTGCCGGATCGGAGCGTTGGGATTTGAGGCTTTGCGCCTGTCTTGTCCTGTCGCTCGCCGCCCGGCGGCGGTTGGTTTGTGTCTGCTGTGACGATAACTCGCGGCGAAATGCGCGTGCCGCCAATCGTCCACGCCAATGCTACCCCGGTGGGGCTGGCAGGCAGGAACGAAACGCAGCTCATCATTACGGCATCAACCTTGTGGCGCGGGGAGTGGGCGCGACCGCAACTTCATCCCCACGATAACGGGATCTTCGTTAGCAGTGCTTTCTTTCGCCCGCCATGGCGCAAAACAGCGCATTTCGACGGTTCAGGCGAAGATCACACCGATGCTAATTGGCCCCGGTAGAACATTGCTAGCACCCCAATGGCAAAGCGGCAAATAAAACAATGCCGCGTGCTTGCGTCTTGGAACTTGGCACACATCCATCGCATGAAATGTATGACCGATCCGTTAACCATGACCCGTATTTCCCGCTGGACCCGGACAAGCACGGCAGGGCATAGGCCGTACAGAATGGAAAATCGGGGAGCCTTGATCGCTGTTTTTGCAGCGCCTGTAGCGGCGATGGCGGTGCTTTGGCTGACGCTATCTGCGGGATTGGCAAGCGTTGATCCACGCTATGTGGTCAGGCTCGCTATGCCCGGCAACACCGGTCAGATTGGTTTGCCGCCGATAGAGGGGCCGCCTGATGCGAGCCGACCTTTGGTGGTTATCGATGCAGGGCACGGGGGCCACGATCCCGGCGCCAGCGGACAGGACGGCGAGCGCGAGAAGGATTTGACGCTGATGCTGGCGCGCTCGTTACGCGATGCATTGGTGGCATCAGGCCGGGTGCGGGTGGCATTGACGCGCGACACTGATCGGTTTTTGGTGCTGGAGGAACGCGCCGACATCGCGCGGCGCCTGAACGCGGATCTGTTCCTTTCAGTCCACGCGGATGCGGCAAGTGTGCCTGAGGCGCACGGTGCGACGATTTACACGCTTTCCGACAAAGCCTCTGATTCGGTCGCTGAGGCGTTGGCCGCGCGCGAGAACCGTGCCGATGCGGTCAATGGGGTGACGTTGGCGGGGAAGGGGGAAGTGGTATCTTCCATCCTTGTCGATCTGGCGCGGCGTGAAATGCGCGGGAGTTCTCAGCGGTTTGGCGAACTGGTTGTGCGAGAGGGCAAGGATGTGATCGCCTTTCATGCCCAGCCGCAGCGTGAGGCAGCCTTTATTGTGCTGAAGTCGCTCGACTTACCATCTGCGCTGTTTGAGGCAGGCTACATCAGCAATCCCGATGATGCCCGGACCATGCGCGACAAGACTTGGCGCAAAAGTTTTGCGCGATCAATGGCGCGGGCAATCGAGATTTTTATGGCTGAAAGCCAAACACCTGCCTTGCCCGCACCTTCGCCGACCGCGCAAGAAACGTCATCTGCTTCACCCAGCGAGACGCCTTGATTGAACCGATGTTGCGATAGGCCTCTGGCAAGGGGAGGCGCGAGCATGCTAGAGGCCGTGCACGATGGCTGACGAGACACCTGAGCAAACCCGGTTCATAACGCGACGCGGCGGGGTTCCTGCGCGCTGGCGCGGATTTTCGCTGTGGTATCGCGGCAAGTGGCATAACAGCCGCCTGTTCCGCCTGAGCAATTATGTGCTGGGCGCATTTCTGCTGAGCTGGTTTGTGTTGTGGCTGACGGTGGCGCGCACGCTGCCATCGGCGGACAAACTGCTGACTTATCAACCGCCATTGCCCACGATGGTGCGCGGGAACGATGGCGAAATCGTCTCCAGCTATGCCCGCGAACGCCGTGTGCAGTTGCGGTTTGTCGATTTCCCAGAGCCAATGATCAATGCTTTTTTGGCGGCTGAGGACAAGACGTTCTGGTCCCACGGCGGCATCGACTATCTGGGCTTTGCTGGCGCGGTTGTGGATTATGCGACCAAATTTGGATCGGACGAGCGCGCGCGCGGCGGGTCGACCATCACGCAGCAGGTGGCCAAGAACATTCTGATTGGCGATGAATATTCGATCACCCGCAAGCTGAAGGAAATGATCCTCGCGCGGCGCATCGAAGGTGTGTTGACCAAGCAGCAAATCCTGGAATTGTACCTCAACGAAATTCCGTTGGGACGGCAAAGCTTTGGCGTACAGGCAGCGGCGCGGGCCTATTTCGATAAGGATGTGGGCGATCTGGCGCTGCATGAAACCGCATTTCTGGCGATCCTTCCCAAAGCGCCAGAACGCTATGGCCGCGCCAAGTATGAAGCCATGGCGATAACGCGGCGCAATTATGTGCTGGATCAGATGGTGAAAAGTGGTTGGGCGACGCAAGCCCAAGCCGCTGCCGCTGGCGCCATGCCACTGGGCCTGAAACCGCGCCGCTCCGAGAGCTATACCGCGGATGCGGGTTACTTCCTTGAGGAAGTGCGCCGTCGCCTGATCGGCAAGTTTGGCGAGAAGGCCGAGGACGGGCCGAACAGCATTTATGCTGGCGGGCTGTGGGTGCGCACTTCGCTGGATACGCAATTGCAGACAGCAGCGCAGAGTTCATTGCGTTCAGCCTTGCTGCGCTATGGCGGCGGGCGGGCGTGGCACGGGCCGATCGCACGGATCGATCTGGACGATGGCAATTGGCAGACACAGCTGATCACCAGCAATATTTCGATCAATTACCAGAACTGGCGCGTGGGCGTTTTGCTTTCACGCAATGGAACCAGTGGGGAAATTGGTTTTTCCGACGGCAAGACGGCTACGTTGATCGGCGTTCCTGCCATTATGAAGGCGGGCGATATTACCGCCGCTGCGCCGGTCAATTCGAGCACATTTGCCGTTCGCACAATCCCTGAAGTTTCTGGCGGCATGGTGGTTCAAGACCCGCAGAGTGGCCGCGTTTTGGCCATGCAGGGCGGATTTGATGCGCGGCTGGGCTCGTTCAACCGGGCGACGCAGGCCAGTCGTCAGCCGGGATCGACGATCAAGCCGTTCGTCTATGCAACGGCACTGGACAACGGCATGACGCCAGCTTCGATGGTCGTGGACGGCACCTTCTGCGTTTATCAAGGCGCGGCGCTGGGCGAAAAGTGTTTCCGCAACTTTGGCAACGAAGGCGGATCGGGCAGCCACACGATGCGCTGGGGGCTTGAGCAATCGCGCAACCTGATGACCGTGCGTGTCGCCAATGACGTGGGCATGGACAAAGTTGTACGCACGATCAAAGCCGCAGGCGTGGGTGATTACCAGCCGTACTTGTCGATGGCGCTGGGCGCGGGTGACACGACCGTGCTTAAGATGGTCAACGCCTATGCTGCACTTGCCAATCAGGGACGCCAGCACGATCCGTCGATGATCGACTATGTGCAGGACCGTAACGGCAAAGTGATCTGGCGCGCAGACAATCGGCGATGCGATGGGTGCAGCATGGCGCAGTGGGACGGCAAACCGATGCCGCGCCTGAATCCTACCGGCAGGCAAGTGATTGATCCGCGGACTGCCTATCAAGTGGTGCACATGCTGGAAGGCGTAGTGGTGCGCGGCACGGCGATTACGTTGCGCGACCTTGGATTGCCGCTGTTCGGCAAAACGGGAACAACATCTGGCCCGACCAACGTGTGGTTTGTTGGCGGATCGCCCGAAATTATCGCGGGCGTTTATATCGGCTACGATCAGCCGCGCAGCCTTGGCGGATATGCACAAGGGGGCCGCATTGCCGCTCCGGTGTTCAAGCAACTGGTGCAGGAAACGCGCGGGCGGTGGAAGGACATTCCTTTCCGCGTGCCCGAAGGTGTCCGCATGGTCAAAGTAGATCGGGTTTCGGGCAAGCGCGTGTTTGGCGGCACGCCTGAAAACGACGTGGCCAAAGCCTCGATCATATGGGAAGCGTTCAAGCCCGACACCGAACCCAAGCGGACCGCGCAACAGGGCGAGGTCAGTGCCAAGCAAGCCGTGCTTGATGCCTTGCGTAAGGCACGAGCCGCGCGCGGGATTGTCAGCAGCCCAGTTGACGAAGCGCCTGTTGAAGAGAGCTTTGTCGAAGAACAAGGCGGGATTTACTGATCTGCCCTCAAAGGCATTGGCCGGGTGGCGTTCGATCTGATAACTTGCGTTACATGATCCTGCGCAACCTTGGCGCTGCTGGTGCAGCCTTCGCCCTTTTGGCTTCAACCCCGGTCTTGGCCGAACTGAAAAGCGGAGCTGCAGCGCCCGATTTTACGGCCAATGGCGCGTTGGCGGGCAAGCCGTTTTCGTTTTCGTTGAAGCAGGCCCTGAAAAAGGGGCCGGTGGTGCTGTATTTCTATCCCAAGGCATTCACCAAGGGGTGCACGCTGGAAGCGCATGCTTTTGCCGAAGCCAGTGACGAATTCAAGGCCGCCGGGGCAACTGTGGTTGGTATGTCGAACGACGATATTGCCACGTTGCAGAAGTTTTCGACCGAGGCCTGCCGCGACAAATTTGCAGTGGCCGCGGCCAGTCCTGCGGTAATCAAGGCTTATGATGTTGCGTTGAAACTGCCTGCTGGCATTTCAACCGGGCTGACCAAACGCACAAGCTATGTCATCGCCAAAAACGGCAAAGTGATCATGGTCCATTCGGATATGGATTACCGCGATCATGTGAAAATGACGCTGGAAGCCGTGCGCAAATTGAAAGGCTAAAGCCTTAAGCTTGCGCGTATTGCTTCACTGAACGACACGCTTGGGCTTTACATGCCTGTCCGCTGCGCTAAGCGCGGGCAGGCATTTTTTGTGTTTTGAATATCGGGAGTGTGATCGCCATGCGTGCCGAAGGGCAGGCCCATATCGACCGTATCAATGCCGCGCTGGCACTGGTGCGCAAGTTCCTCGACTGGGACCGCGCTGTGCGCCGTCTCGACGAGTTGAACGCCCGCGTCGAAGATCCCAAGCTGTGGGATGATCCGAAGAAGGCCGAAGAGGTGATGCGCGAGCGTCGCCGGCTGGAAGCGTCGATCGGCACCGTCAACGAAATCGGGCAGGAAATGGCTGACGCCATCGAGTTTGTCGAGATGGGTGAGGCCGAGAACGATGAGCCGACCGTGGACGAGGGCCATGCCACTCTGGCGGCACTTGCCGCACGGGCCGACAATGACAAGGTACAGGCGCTGCTTGCGGGCGAGGCTGATGCCAACAACGCCTTCCTTGAAGTACACGCGGGCGCAGGCGGCACCGAAAGCCAGGACTGGGCCGAAATGCTGCAGCGCATGTACACGCGCTGGGGTGAGCGGCACGGATACAAGGTGGAACTGGTTGATTATCACGCGGGCGAAGCGGCCGGGATCAAAAGCGCGACGCTGCTGATCAAGGGCGAGAACGCTTATGGTTATGCCAAGACCGAGAGTGGCGTACATCGTCTGGTGCGGATCAGCCCGTATGACAGTTCGGCGCGGCGGCACACTTCGTTCAGCTCGGTCTGGGTCTATCCCGAAATCGATGACAACATCGAGGTCGAGATCAATCCATCCGATCTGAAGATCGATACTTATCGCGCATCGGGCGCGGGCGGGCAGCACGTCAACACCACCGATTCGGCGGTGCGCATTACCCACGTTCCCACGGGGATTATCGTGGCCAGCCAGAATGATCGCAGCCAGCACAAGAACAAAGCAACAGCGATGGGCATGTTGAAGGCGCGCATTTACGAAGCGGAACTGGCCAAGCGAGAAGCTGCGGCAAGCGGCGAATATCAGGCCAAGACCGAGATCGGATGGGGCCATCAGATCCGTTCATACGTGTTGCAGCCTTATCAGCAGATCAAGGATTTGCGCACGGGCGTGGTTTCGACAAACCCCAGCGAAGTTCTGGATGGGGCGCTCGATCCGTTCATGGCCGCAGCCCTTTCGCAAAAGGTGACCGGCGAAAAGGTGACGGTGGAGGACGACGATTGAGCAGGGCGGTGGTCTTTGGTTCTCTCGCTTTAGCGGCGCTGGCGACTTTCGCCATGACTGCATGCGAACAGGCTCCCAAGGACAACCGACCCGAAACATCGCAGGTTTTTCCGCAGGCTGACCGGCCGGTGTCAAAAATCGTCAGCACGCAGTTTTCGAACGAGGCTGAACGCGACAATCGCGATGAAGCCAACACGGTGATGAGCCTGGCTGAGGTCAAGCCCGGAATGAGCGTTGCGGATATTGGCGCAGGTGAGGGCTATTATGCGGTGCGTCTGGCCGAACGGGTTGGCAAAAAGGGCCGCGTCCTTGCGCAAGACGTCGATAGCGATGTTTTGGGACGTTTGGGTGCTCGCGCTGAGAAAGACCGGCTCGACAACGTTTCGATCAAGTTAGGTGCACAAGACGATCCGCGCTTGCCTGAACGCGGGTTTGACCGCGTATTTCTGGTCCACATGTATCACGAAGTGGCTGAACCTTATGCGTTTTTGTGGCGACTGTGGCCATCGTTGAAGCCGGGTGGGCGGTTAGTGGTGGTCGATGTGGACAAATCAACCGCCAGCCACGGAATTCCGCCAGCCCTGCTGTTTTGCGAGATGGAAGCGGTGGGGTTTCGTTTGGATCAATTTCACCGTAAGCCAGAGTTGGCAGGGTACTATGCGCAATTTGTGTTAGCACCGGTCAGGCCGGAGCCGAAGACGATCAAGTCGTGCCGGTTGGCACCGGCGAAAGTATGAGTGCGCAGAGGCGCTGAAAGGGAATTAATGTCTGCGTTCAAGGGGTTGAAGCCAATTCTTTATGGTGGCCGTGAAGTTTGGCCACTGGTTGAAGGCGGCAAGGGGGTTGCTGCAACGAACCACATGAGTTCCGGTGCATGGGCGGCTGCTGGGGGCATCGGCACGGTGAGCGCGGTGAACGCCGACAGCTATGACGCTGAAGGCAAAATCGTGCCGCAAGTGTACGATGCCATGACCCGGCGCGAACGCCATGAGCAGTTGATTCAGTACGCCATTGACGGCGCGGTTGAGCAGGTGAAGCGCGCGCACGCCATTTCTGGCGGCAAGGGCGCGATCAACATCAACGTGTTGTGGGAAATGGGCGGCGCGCAAGCCGTCCTGGAAGGCGTGCTGGAGCAGACCAAAGGCCTGATCACCGGCGTGACGTGCGGCGCAGGCATGCCTTACAAGCTTTCCGAAATCGCGGCTCGGTTCAACGTGCATTACCTGCCCATCGTATCGTCTGGCCGCGCGTTTCGGGCGCTGTGGAAACGCGCTTATCACAAAGTGCCCGAATTGCTGGGCGCGGTGGTTTATGAAGATCCGTGGTTGGCGGGCGGCCACAATGGCCTGTCGAACGCAGAAGACCCGAAGAAGCCCGAAGATCCTTATCCGCGCGTCAAGGCGCTGCGCGATACGATGCGCGCCGAAGGCATTGCCGATACGGTACCCATCGTGATGGCAGGTGGCGTGTGGGCGTTGCGCGAATGGGAAAACTGGATTGATAACCCGGAATTGGGATCAATCGCATTCCAGTTCGGCACACGCCCGTTGCTGACCGAAGAAAGCCCTATTCCGCAGGGGTGGAAAGACCACTTGCGCGAACTGGAACCCGGTGATGTGCTGCTGCATCGTTTCTCGCCAACAGGATTCTATTCGTCTGCTGTGCGCAACCCGTTCCTGCGTTCGCTGGAAGCGCGTTCTGAACGGCAGATCCCCTATTCCAAGGTTGAGGCGGGCGAGCATACCGTGCAGCTTGATGTGGGCGTGAAGGGCAAGAACTTCTGGGTGACGCCCAAGGATCTGGACCGTGCGCGGGCATGGTTCGCCGCGGGCAATACCCATGCCTTGCGTACGCCGGATGACACGGTGGTGTTCGTAACGCCAGATGAGCGTGCGGAAATCCAGCAGGACCAGAAGGACTGCATGGGCTGCCTTTCGCATTGCGGCTTTTCCTCATGGAAGGACCATGACGATTACACCACGGGTCGTCTCGCCGATCCGCGCAGTTTCTGCATCCAGAAGACGTTGCAGGACGTCGCACATGGCGGAGAACTGGACAAGAACCTGATTTTTGCCGGCCATGCCGCGTATCGGTTCAAGCAGGACCCGTTCTATTCCAACAACTTCACCCCGACGGTGAAGCAGTTGGTGGATCGGATTTTGACCGGGGATTGAGGTTTTTGAATGGGGTTTTGGCTTTGTTATAGGCCCACCCCAGACCCCTCCCGCAAGCGGGGGGCGTAAGGCTAAGAAAAAGGCGGGGACGGATTTTTCCGCCCCGCCTTTTTTCGGCCCAAGCTAACCGGTGTTTCTTGTTTCGCGCAGAGGCGCGGAGGAGGCAGAGAGCGCGGAGGGCTTTTGCTAGGCCGCGAGGCCATTTCATTTTGGTAACCTCGCCTCATGCCAAAGCGTGGATTAAGAAAATGGCTGCGCCGCAATGCGCTGGCTCGCTGCGTCCTCTGCTTCCTTCGCGTCTCTGCGCGAAACACTGACCTGCAATCGCTTCACCGCCAAACAGAAAGCTGCCGAACAGGGCGTTGACGGGGCGGCTTTAACCGTCCCGTCAACCGATCAATCAAATTCCCACGCGCGTTCGCCGTGGCTAGTAATGTCGAGGCCTTCGCGTTCTTCGTCTTCGGTGACGCGCATCGGGATGATCATCGAAACCATCAGGGCGCAGACGACCGTGGCAAAGGCGCTCCATAGTGCGACGATGCCGACGCCTGCAATCTGGGCGATGATCTGGCGGGTCATGTCCATCCCTTCGGCATAGCCAGTGCCGCCAAATGAGGGGGACATAAACACCGCAAGCAGGATGGAACCAATCATGCCGCCAACGCCGTGAACCGCGAAAACGTCGAGCGAGTCGTCAATTTGCAGGCGCTGTTTGACCAGTTGGATCATCGGGTAGCAGACCACAGCCGCAAGCGCGCCGAGCAGCATCGCTGCCCCTGGTGCGATGAAACCGGCGGCGGGCGTTACCGTGGCAAGACCGGCAACGGCACCCGTGGCAAAGCCGACCGAGGTGGGTTTGCCGACCGTGAGCTTTTCAATGATCAACCAGACCAGCGCGGCAACGCATGCTGCGGCGTGTGTGTTGATGATGGCCGAAGCAGCATCATCGTTGGCGGCAAGTGCCGAGCCACCGTTGAAGCCAAACCAACCCACCCAGAGTAGCGCCGCACCCGCCATCGTCAGCGATGGACTGTGTGGCAGCATCATGGTTTTGGGGAAACCCTTGCGTTTGCCCAGCAACAACGCGACGATAAGTGCCGAAACGCCAGCCGTAGTGTGGACGACGATGCCGCCTGCAAAATCGAGCGTGCCGAACCGGGAAGACAGCCACCCGCCGCCCCAGACCCAGTGGGCAGAAGGCGCATAGACGATCAGGCCCCACAAGGCGCAAAAGCCAACAACCCAGCCAAAGCGCGCACGATCAACCCATGCGCCAACCATCAGCGCGGGCGTGATTAGGGCAAAGCACATCTGGTACAGCGCAAAGGCGCTTTCGGGGACGGCCGTGTTGGCGCGCACATTGCCCAGATTGAGCAACATCCATGCGTTGCCACTGCCGATCCAGCCTCCACTGACATTACCGAAGGCAAGGGTATAGCCAACCATGATCCACAAGATGGAGGCAACGGCGGCAATCGCACCGACTTGCACGAGCACGGCAAGGAAGCCCTTGGCGCGGACAAGGCCACCGTAGAAAAGGGTTAGTCCCGGCATCGCCATCAACAGCACAAAGGCAGAAGAGACAAGAATCCACGCCGTATCGCCGCTGTCTGCCACGTCTTCTACGCTGATTGCGCTGCCTTGGGCATCGACCTGAGCAAATGCCAGCATCGGCATAAGTACGGCGGCAGCGGCAAACGCGCTTGCCAACATCTTTCGCATCACGAAATCTCCCCCCTCACGCAGGCTGTGCCTGCGCCAGAACCTCTCAGGAGCGGCTCTAGGGCAACAATGCCATTGCACACAAGCGCGCTTGCGACCGATTTTTGTGCGAAACGGGGACGCTGGGGCGCGACAGGGCGCTTACACGAGGCCTTCGAGCACTTGATCGGGCGGGCGATGGCCATCGGCCCAGATGCGGATGTTGGCGATGACTTTGTCGCCTGAAGCCATGCGGCCTTCGAACGTGGCGCTGCCCATGCGCGGCAGGATGGCGACGTTGTGATGCGCGGTCAGGCGCGGGTCGATCTGTGGTTCGTGTTCGAACACGTCCAGCCCTGCACCGCCGATGCGACCTTCGACGAGTGCCGAAATAAGGGCTTCCTCTTCGATCAACTGGCCGCGCGCAGTGTTTACCAGATAGGCGTCGGGTTTCATCAGGGCGATGCGGCGGGCATCGATGATGTGGTGGGTTTCGGGACTGGCGGGGCAGTGGAGGGAGAGAATATCCGATTCAGCCACGAGTTTATCGAGGTTGGGTTCAAACTGCGCGCCGAACATGGTTTCTTGCGATTGCGGCAAACGGTGGCGGCTGTGGTAGATCACGTTCAGGCCGAACGCTCGCGCACGCCAAGCGACGGCTTGGCCAATACGGCCCATGCCGATGATGCCGAGCGTTTTGCCGGACAAGCGATGGCCGAGCATGGTGGACGGCGCCCAGCCTTCCCACTTGCCTGCACGCAGTACACGGCCGCCGTGGTTCAGGCGGCGCGTAACCGATATGATCAGCGCAATCGCCATGTCGGCGGTATCATCGGTGAACACACCGGGGGTGTTGGTGACGATGATCTTGCGGGCGCGGGCGGCGGAAAGCGCGATGTGATCGGTTCCCGCACCGAAATTGGCGATAAGGCCAAGCTGCAGGCCAGCCTCTGCGATCATTTCCGCATCAATGACGTCGGTCACGGTAGGGACGAGGACGTGAGCGGTCTGCATCGCTGCGACCAGTTGATCACGTGACATTGGCCGATCATCGGGAGAAAGTGTGACGTCGAACAATTCGCGCATTCTCGCTTCGGTTTCGGGCAAGAGCCTGCGCGTGACGATCACGCGCGGAATGCCTTCGACGCGGCGCGTGGGGCGATAGTCGGCTGAACTGGTCATAGGCGGTGAAGCTAGGCCTTGGCAGGGGAGGCGGTCAAGCGCCGGGATGCGTTGTGGTGGTGGACATCATGGGGCATAGTGTTGCCCTTGGCTGATAATTTTGCGACGGCACAGACATGACAATCAACTTTGCGCTTCGACCATCTGCCGCCTTTGCCGCAGGCGCGGCGCTGCTGTTTGCAGCCTTGCCCGCTTTTGCGCAGGCCGATGCGTCCGATGGACCTTATTGGGTATCCACCAGCAAGTCCAAGGCGAACATGCGCGTGGGGCCGGGGCGCGATTACCGCATCAACTGGACCTATATGCGCAAGGGCGTTCCGCTTAAAGTGCTGCGCGTGATGGGTGGTTGGCGCTTGGTCGAAGACAAGGATGGTTCGCGCGGGTGGATCCTTCAGCAGTTCCTCAACCGCGAACGATCAGGCATTGTGGCGGGCAGTGTTGCCGACATTCGTGCCAACAAGGATGGCAGCGGCACAGTGCTTTGGCGCGCGGCACCCGGCGTGATTGGCAAGCTGGGTGAATGCGAAGCGCAGTGGTGCGCGTTCGAAATCGACGGGCGCAAGGGCTTTATCCGCGCTGACAGCGTGTGGGGCGCGCAAAAGCCCTAAGACGTGACGGCCCCCAGTCTTGCGACCGGGGGCACATTCAATCAAACGAGTTCGATAGCCAGCGCCGTAGCTTCACCACCACCGATGCACAGGCTGGCGACGCCCCGCTTCAGACCATGCTTTTTGAGCGCGGCGATCAGCGTGGTGACAATGCGCGTGCCCGAAGCGCCGATCGGATGGCCCAGGGCAGTTGCGCCGCCGTTCACGTTGATCTTGGCGTGATCAATGCCCAGGTCGTGCATCGCGAACATGGCGACGCAGGCAAACGCTTCGTTGACTTCGAACAGGTCAACATCGGCGATGGTCCAGCCAGCTTTTTCCAGCACTTTGTTGATTGCGCCAACGGGGGCAACCGTGAAGTCTTTCGGCTCTTGCGCATGAGCGGCAAGTGCGACGATTTTGGCAACGGGCGTCAGGCCCGCCGCCTTGGCCACGCTTTCGCGCGTCAAAGTGACGGCGGCGGCCCCATCGGAAATGGAGGACGATGTGGCGGCAGTGATCGTGCCGTCCTTTGCAAAAGCGGCCTTGAGTGACGAGATCTTGTCGGGGCGTCCCTTGCCGGGGGCTTCGTCAGTATCAACGATGGTTGCACCGGCGCGGCTTTTGACCGTGACGGGGGCGATTTCGTCCTTGAAGCTGCCATCGGCCACAGCGGCTTGCGCGCGGCGCAGCGATTCAATGGCGTATGAATCCTGCTGTTCACGGGTTAGCTGATATTCGTTGGCGGTGTCTTGCGCAAAGGTGCCCATCGCGCGGCCAGCTTCATAGGCATCTTCAAGGCCATCGAGAAACATGTGGTCATAGGCCGTGTCATGGCCGATCCGCGCGCCGGAGCGGTGCTTTTTGAGGAGGTACGGCGCGTTGGTCATGCTTTCCATGCCGCCTGCAACGATCAGATCGACGCTTCCTGAAGCGAGGGCTTCGGCGCCCATTATGATGGTCTGCATGCCTGATCCGCAGACTTTGTTGACCGTGGTCGCCTGCACCGATTTCGGTAGGCCGGCCTTGATCGCAGCTTGGCGGGCTGGGGCTTGGCCGAGGCCCGCAGGTAGGACGCAGCCCATGTAGATCCGTTCAATGGCATCAGGCGAAACGCCCGCGCGTTCGACCGCAGCTTTAACCGCCGTTGCGCCAAGGTCGGTTGCGCTGACATCGGCCAGCGCGCCTTGCATCGCGCCCATCGGAGTGCGGGCATAGGATAGAATGACGACAGGATCGGACGAGGAGAATTGTGCCATGGCTTGACGGCTCCTGCTATATGCGTGCTTGAATGCACTGGTTTATGAAAAGCAATGTAGTGCTGCAACGCAGCGAAAGCAAACAGGCAGGCAAGGAGCGCCCATGACTCAAGACATGATCGTGGCTTTGCCGTGGGGCGCTTTTCTGGCTGGTGCGGCCGTGCTGGGCGCTGTGATCGGCAGTTTTCTGGGGGCGGTGCTGGTGCGGCTGCCCGAAGGCCGATCCGTGGTGCAGGGCAGATCGGCCTGCGATGGCTGCGGCAAGGCGTTGACGGTTGGTGAGTTGGTGCCGGTGCTTTCGTGGGCCATGCAACGTGGCAAATGCCGGGCGTGCGGGGTGCCGATTGGCGCGGGGCAATTGGCGTGTGAATTGGGCGGCGCGGCGATTGGCATGGGCGCGGTGCTGTGGGCGCGCGATAATCTGGCATTGGCGGCGATGATCTTCGGCTGGCAATTGCTGTTGCTGGCCTTGCTCGATTTGCGCCTTCTGTGGCTGCCGCGCGCGCTGGTGGGCTGGTTGGCATTGAGCGGCGCGGTGGTGGTATTGGCGCGAGCTATTTCTGTGGTCACGCTTGATCCGGTGCTGGTTTCGTTGACAGGCGGGGCGCTGGGATATCTGCTGTTGTGGGCGATTGCGCGGTTCTATCTGAAGGCGCGTGGGCGCGAAGGGATGGGCGCTGGCGATCCGCTACTCATGGGCGCCATTGGCCTGTGGCTGGGACCATTGGGCGTTGTCGAAGTGATGTTGGGGGCCAGCATCGTCGGAATTCTGGCAGCAGTTGTCATGCTTATCAGCAAGCGCAAGGTCGCCGCCGATACGGCTCTGCCGCTGGGAACCTGCCTTGCCGCGACGGCATGGCCGATGTTCTTGCTGCAAGGGCTGGGTTAAGTTGATTAGGCGGGGAGTTTAACAACGCATGGAAGAAACGAGACGCGAATCCATGACGGCCATGCTGGAGCGGCAAAAGGCAGCGTTTACGGCCGCCCGGCCTGAACCGCTGTCCACGCGCCACGACCGGCTTGAACGTTGCGCGCAAATTCTGCTCGAACATGGCGATGACCTTGCCAAGGCGATGAGCGCCGACTTTGGCCATCGCAGCCATGATCAATCGATGTTGACCGATGTGATGCCCGCTCTCAGCCTTGTGCGCTATTCGCAAAAGCGGCTGAAAGGCTGGGCCAAGCCGGAAAAGCGGCATGTGAACTTTCCGCTGGGTTTGCTGGGGGCCAGGGCCGAGGTGCGCTATGAACCCAAGGGCGTGATCGGGATTGTGGCCCCGTGGAATTTCCCGGTAGGCCTGACATTCGGACCGCTGGCGCAAGCGTTGGCCGCAGGCAACCGCGCGATGTTGAAGCCGAGCGAGTTTACAGAGCGGACATCGGCATTGTTGGCAGAACTGTTCGCCAAAGCCTTTGGAGCCGATGAAGTGGCGGTGGTACTGGGTGGGCCGCAGACCGGGCAGGATTTCTGTTCGCTGGCCTTCGATCATCTGCTGTTCACTGGCGCGACGTCGATCGGCAAGCATGTGCTGCATGCGGCGGCTGAAAATCTGGTGCCGGTCACGCTGGAACTGGGCGGGAAATCGCCGACAATTCTGGGCAAGGGCGTCGATGTAGTCAAAGCGGCCGACCGGATCGTGCTGGGCAAGATGATGAACGCCGGGCAGATTTGCTTGGCGCCTGACTATTTGCTGGTGCCCGAGGCGTTGGAGATGCAGGCCATTGGCGCGTTGCAGGCGAGCGTTGCCAAGATGTACCCAACCCTGCTGGCCAATGACGATTACACATCCGTGATAAATCGCCGCCACCGCGACCGTTTGGTGGGGCTCGTCGATGATGCCGTGGCGAAGGGGGCTGAGGCCATTGTCGTCAATCCGGCGCATGAGGCATTTGAGGGATCGAACGGTAACAAGTTACCGCTAACGATCCTGCGTAACGTAACCGACGCCATGACAGTCATGCAGGATGAGATTTTCGGGCCGGTGCTGCCGATCAAAACCTATCGCGAAATCGATCACGCCATTGACTATATCAACGCGCACGACCGCCCGCTGGGACTGTATTACTTCGGCGATGATTCTGCCGAGCGTGAGGAGGTGCTGCGCCGAACACTCTCGGGCGGGGTGACGCTGAACGATGTGATTTTTCATTTCTCGGCGGATGATTTGCCATTTGGCGGAATTGGACCTTCGGGCACGGGCGGGTATCACGGGATCGAAGGCTTTCGCAGCTTCAGTCATGGCCGAGCGATCTATAAACAGCCTAAAATCAACGTGTCAGGGCTGGCCGGATTGATGCCGCCTTATGGCAAGGCAACCGCGCGTACGCTCAAGATGCAGCTAAAGTAAGTAGTGCATACGGTCTGCGTGGCGAAAAGCGGACTCGATATGGCCGAAAGGCTGTGAAAAGGTGGGTGGAAACCACCTATAGTGCGGTGCACCCCACTTGCGCGATGGCGGTGGCCGGACTAGGGCGCAACCATACCTGCTAGCAAGGCGAGTCAGCCCTTTGGTCGAACAATCCAGCTATTTGGCGCAATACCTGCCAATCCTGATATTTCTTGGGGTTGCCGTGGCGCTTTCGTCGGCATTCGTGTTCCTGCCGATGGGTGTTTCCCGTCTGACAGGTACGCACAATCCGAATGCCGAGAAGAACAGCGAGTACGAATGCGGTTTCCCTGCATTCGAAGACCCGCGCAGCCAGTTTGACGTGCGGTTCTATCTCGTCGCAATTCTGTTCATCATTTTCGATCTGGAAGCGGCGTTCCTGTTTCCGTGGGCGGTCAGCCTGAAAGAAACTGGTTGGGCAGGCTGGATCACGATGATGGTGTTTCTGACTGAACTGGTGATCGGCTTTATCTACGCCTGGAAGAAGGGCGCGTTGGACTGGGAATGAACAACATGGCCACTTCATCGCTCATCACTGGCAATCATGTCAGTGGCAATCAGGGTGCGGTTACCGCGCCCGATCAGGCATTTTTCGAAAGCCTCAACGCCGAAGTCAGTGACAAGGGTTTCCTTGTCACCTCGACCGAGGAACTGTTCCAGTGGGCGCGTACCGGTTCGCTGTGGTGGATGACCTTCGGGTTGGCCTGCTGCGCTGTGGAAATGATCCATGTGAGCATGCCGCGTTATGATATGGAACGCTTCGGCGTTGCCCCGCGCGCGTCTCCGCGCCAATCGGACGTGATGATCGTTGCGGGCACGCTGTGCAACAAGATGGCCCCGGCGCTGCGCAAGGTCTATGACCAGATGTCTGATCCCAAGTATGTGATCTCGATGGGATCATGTGCGAATGGCGGCGGCTATTATCACTATAGCTACAGCGTTGTACGTGGGTGTGATCGGATCGTTCCCGTGGATATCTACATCCCCGGTTGCCCGCCGACCGCCGAGGCCCTGCTTTACGGCGTGATGCAGTTGCAGCGGAAAATCCGCCGCGCTGGCACGCTTGAGCGTTGAGGGACGAGCGATGACGGTACTCCACTCCGCTCCGCGTTTTACTTCGAACGAAGGCGTGCTTGATACGCTGGTCGCCGCGCTTGGCGATTTTGTTGTGGCTTCCAAGGAAGAGCACGGCGAGATCGTGATCGAAGTGGTGCGGGAAAGTGTCGCGGACGCCCTGCGGTCCTTGCGTGATGATCACGAATACCAGCAGTTGATGGACATTGCGGGTGTCGATTATCCGCAGCGGGCAGACCGTTTCGAAGTGTGCTATTGCTTGCTCTCGCTGACCCGCAACCATCGCATTGTCGTCAAGGTTTCGACCGACGAGGCAACGCCGGTTCCAACCGTAACCACGCTTTGGCCCAACGCCGGTTGGTACGAACGCGAAGTTTACGACATGTTCGGCGTGCTGTTTGCCGGTAACCCAGACTTGCGCCGCATCCTGACCGACTATGGCTTCCAAGGCCATCCGTTCCGCAAGGACTTCCCGCTGACCGGCTATGTCGAACTGCGCTATTCCGAAGAGGACAAGCGCGTTGTTTATGAGCCGGTGCAATTGGCGCAAGACCTGCGGCAGTTCGATTTCATGAGCCCATGGGAAGGCGCGAATTACGTGCTGCCGGGCGACGAAAAAGCCGTGACGCCGCCTGCAACGCCCGCGCCTGCTCCGGTGGCAACGCCCAAGACAACCGAAAAGCCTGCCGATACTGGCGCTGGTGAAAAGGCGAACGAAGCGGCGGCAAAGGCCACGCTGCCTGCGGATTCGGCTAAGGATGCGCCCGCAGCGCCAGAGCCGACCGAAGCTCGTCCGGACAAAGCTCCGCGTGATTCCAAGACCAATGGAGACGGCGCATGAGCCTCTCGCTTGAACAATCGCCAACCACTGGTGACGAGGTCATCACCAACTACACGATCAACTTCGGCCCGCAGCACCCTGCGGCGCACGGAGTGCTGCGTATGGTGCTGGAGCTTGATGGCGAAATCATCGAGCGTGTCGATCCGCATGTAGGCCTGCTGCATCGCGGCACCGAAAAGCTGATCGAGCACAAGACCTATCTGCAGGCGCTGCCCTATTTTGATCGTCTGGACTATTGTTCGCCGCTCGCGATGGAGCACACTTATGTGCTGGCAGTGGAAAAGCTGCTGAACATCGAAGTGCCGTTGCGGGCGCAGTATCTGCGCGTTTTGTTCGCCGAATTGACGCGCATCTGCAATCACATGCTCAACCTTGGGTCGCATGTGATGGACGTCGGCGCGATGACGCCGAACCTGTGGCTGTTCGAAATCCGCGAGGATTGCCTCAACTTCTTCGAACGCGCATCGGGCGCGCGCATGCATGCGGCATGGTTCCGCCCCGGCGGCGTGCATCAGGACGTGCCGCTGAAGCTGCTTACCGACATTGCCGACTGGATCGACACGCGCCTGCACCCGCTGTTCAATGACGCGATGAGCCTGGTGGTCGACAACCGCATCTTCAAGCAGCGCAATGTCGATATCGGTATCGTGTCCAAGGAAGACGCCGTGCGCTGGGGCTTTTCCGGCCCGATGATCCGTGGTTCGGGCATCGCGTGGGACTTGCGCAAAAGCCAGCCTTACGACGTTTATGACCGCATGGACTTCGACATTCCGGTGGGCACCAGCGGCGATTGCTATGATCGCTTTATGGTCCGCGTCGAAGAAGTGCGCCAGTCGGCCCGCATCATCCAGCAGTGCATCGCACAAATGCCCGAAGGCCCGATTGCCAGCACCGACCGCAAGGTGGTGCCGCCCAAGCGCGCCGAGATGAAGCAGTCGATGGAAGCGCTGATCCATCACTTCAAGCTCTATACCGAAGGCTTCCACGTTCCTGCGGGCGAAGTCTATGTGGCCACCGAAAGCCCCAAGGGTGAATTCGGCGTCTATCTGGTGTCGGACGGAAGCAACAAGCCCTACCGCTGCAAGATCCGCCCGACCGCGTTCTCGCACCTTCAGGCGATGGACTTCATGAGCGTCGGCCACATGCTGCCCGACGTCACCGCGATCATCGGCGCCATCGACGTGGTGTTCGGGGAGTGCGACCGTTGAGTAATCTTGACACGGCCAAGGCCATGATCGCCGCCTACAACGCGCAGGACGTGGATACTTACGTCTCGTACATGACCGACGACGCCTGTGAGGCGAACTATCGTGGGGATGTGGTGCGCGAAGGCAAGGAGGGCACGCGTTCTGGCCTCGCCGCCGCGTTTGCGCGCTGGCCGCAGAACCATGCCGAGATCGTCGAGGCGCAGGCCATCGGCAATTATGTTTTGATGCGCGAACACGTCACGCGCGGCCCCGCCACCGATGGTTCGGCACTGGTCGAGCCGTTTGACGTAATCGCCGTCTATTCTTTCGAGGGCGATAAGTGCTCTCGGGTGGAGTTCATTCGCTAATGGCTGATCGTCACATCGAACCTGACAGCCCCGAACTGCGCACGCGCTGGGGCAACTTTGCATGGACGGCGGCGAACGCGCAGCAGGCCAAAGTCATCGTCGGGCGCTATCCTGAAGGGCGTCAACGCTCGGCGGTAATGCCGCTGCTCGATCTTGCCCAACGTCAGGTTGGAGCGGAAGAGAACACGCAAGGCTGGCTGCCGATCCCGGTGATGGAATATATCGCCGAATATCTTGGCATGCCGGTGATCCGCGTGGTCGAAGTGGCGACGTTCTACACCATGTACAACATCGCCCCGATCGGCCGCTTCCACGTGCAAGTCTGCGGCACCACGCCGTGCATGTTGCGCGGGTCGGACGACATTCTGGCCGCCTGCAAGGGCAAGGGTCTGAGCAAGGGCCACACCACGGCTGATGGCCTGTTCACGCTGACCGAGGTCGAATGCATGGGCAACTGCGCGTCTGCCCCGATGGTCCAGATCAACGACGACAATTACGAAGACCTGACCGCCGCCGACATGGACCGCATTCTTGACGAACTGGCCGCAGGCAAGCAGCCCAAGACCGGCACGCAGCTTCCGGGCCGTCACACGGTGGAACCGGCGGGTGCGCTCAGCAACCTGACCGCGATGGTTGACGCCAACCATGATTATCGAGGGGAGTGGTAAGATGGCTCTTCAAGATAAAGACCGCATCTTCACCAACGTCTACGGCTTTCAACCGTGGAACCTGAAGGCTGCTCAGGCGCGGGGCGATTGGGACAATACCAAGGCCTTGATGGAACGCGGGCAGGACGCGATCATCGAGGAGATGAAGGCTTCGGGCCTGCGCGGGCGTGGCGGTGCGGGCTTCCCCACCGGCATGAAATGGTCGTTCATGCCCAAGGAAAGCAAGGACGGTCGTCCCAGCTTCTTGGTAATCAACGCCGACGAATCCGAGCCGGGTTCGTGCAAGGACCGCGAAATCATCCGCCACGATCCGCACAAGCTGGTCGAGGGCGCGCTGGTGGCAGGTTATGCGATGCGCGCGCGGGCGGCCTACATCTATATTCGCGGCGAATATATCCGTGAGGCCGAGACGCTGTTCGCCGCCGTGCAGGAGGCCTATGACGCTGGCCTGATCGGCAAGAACGCTTGCGGTTCGGGCTACGATTTCGACGTCTTCGTCCATCGCGGCGCGGGCGCTTACATCTGCGGCGAAGAGACCGCGATGATCGAAAGCCTCGAAGGCAAGAAGGGCCAGCCGCGCCTCAAGCCGCCGTTCCCGGCAGGTGCAGGCCTCTATGGCTGCCCGACCACGGTCAACAACGTGGAAAGCATCGCGGTTGCGCCGACGATCCTGCGGCGCGGCGCTTCGTGGTTCTCCTCGTTCGGGCGCGATAACAACAAGGGCACCAAGCTCTTCCAGATCAGCGGGCATGTTAATCGCCCCTGCGTGGTCGAAGAAGAGATGAGCATCCCGTTCAGCGAGTTGATCGAAAAGCACTGCGGCGGCATTCGCGGCGGGCGTGACAATCTGCTGGCGGTGATCCCCGGCGGTTCGTCGGTGCCGCTGGTGCCCGCGTCCGAAATCTGGGACGCGCCGATGGACTTTGACGGCCTCAAGGCGGTCGGCTCCGGCCTCGGCACCGCTGCGGTGATCGTCATGGACAAATCCACCGACATCGTCCGCGCGATTGCCCGCCTGTCGTACTTCTACAAGCACGAATCTTGCGGCCAGTGCACGCCTTGCCGCGAAGGCACAGGTTGGATGTGGCGCGTCATGGAACGCCTGCGCACCGGCGATGCCGACGTCAGCGAAATCGACATGCTCCACAACGTGACCAAGCAAGTCGAAGGCCACACGATCTGCGCACTGGGTGACGCCGCCGCATGGCCGATCCAGGGCTTGATCAAGCACTTCCGCCCTGAAATCGAACGCCGGATTGCCGAGAACGTGCGGGAGGCAGCAGAGTAATGGGCCTCGTCTATCAGCGGATCAGGATTGCCAACGCGGCAAGGCCGGAGCTTGAGGAGGTGGACGCCAAGGCGCTCGTCGATTCAGGCGCGATCGATCTGTGCATCCCCAAGCACGTCGTCAATCAGCTCAAGCTGCAGGTTCTGGAACAGCGCGAAGTGACGACGGCGGACGGCAACAAACAGGTTGTCGATTACGTTGGACCGATCCTTGTCGAGGTGTTTGGCCGCAAAGCTTACACTGGCGCGATGGTCATGGGTGATACGGTTCTGCTCGGAGCAATCCCGATGGAGTCGATGGACCTCCTGATCGATCCGCGCAGGCAGGTGCTGATCCCCAATCCCGAAAATCCGAACATTCCTGGTGCGATGGCCATGGGCTTCGATGTCGCGCGAAAGGCGGAAGACTGATGCCTAAAGTCAAAGTCGATGGCGTAGAACTCGAAGTCCCGGCAGGCGCTACTGTCCTGCAGGCGTGCGAGCTGGCCGGTAAAGAAATCCCGCGGTTCTGCTATCATGAGCGGCTGAGCATTGCGGGCAATTGCCGCATGTGTCTGGTCGAAGTGAAGCCGGGGCCGCCCAAGCCTCAGGCGTCTTGTGCGTTACCCGCCACCGAGGGCCAAGAAATCCGCACGGATTCCGAGATGGTCAAGAAGGCGCGCGAAGGGGTGATGGAGTTTCTCCTGATCAACCACCCGCTTGATTGCCCGATCTGCGATCAAGGCGGCGAGTGCGATCTTCAGGACCAGTCGGTCGCCTACGGACGCGGTGCTTCGCGCTATCACGAGCACAAGCGGGCGGTTACCGAGAAGTACATGGGGCCGTTGATCAAGACGACGATGACCCGCTGCATCCACTGCACCCGCTGCGTGCGCTTCAGTGAGGAAGTGGCGGGCGTTGATGAAATCGGCGCGCTCTATCGCGGCGAAACGATGCAGATTTCGACGTATCTGGAAAAGGCTGCGGCGCACGAATTGTCGGCCAATGTGATCGACTTGTGCCCGGTCGGTGCGCTGACCAGCGCGCCTTACGCCTTCGAAGCGCGTCCGTGGGAATTGAAGAAGACGCTGTCGATCGACGTGTCCGATGCCATCGGCTCGAACATCCGCCTCGACAGCCGTGGCCGCGAAGTTTTGCGCGCGCTGCCGCGCGTGAACGATGATGTGAACGAGGAATGGCTGTCTGACCGCGCACGTTACGTGGTCGATGGTCTGACCCGCCGCCGTCTCGACAAGCCGTGGTTGCGCCGCGATGGCAAGCTGGTTGCGGCGACGTGGACCGAGGCGTTTGCGGCTGTTGCCAAGATCAATCCGGGTTCGTCGGTGGCGGTTGTCGCGGGCGATCTGGTCGATTGCGAAACGATGTTTGCCGCCAAGAAGCTGGCGGGTGCGCTGGGTTCGACGCTGCTTGAAGGCCGCCAGACCGGGATGTCGTATAATGCGACAAGCCTTGCTGCGGTGAATTTCAATTCGACGCTGGCAGGGATTGAGGACGCCGATGCGATCCTGATCCTTGGCTCGATGGTGCGCGATGAAGCGCCACTGCTCAACACGCGCCTGCGCAAGGCGGTGAAGAAGGGCGCGAAGGTCTTCATCGTCGGCCCGCAGTGGGACCCGACTTATGCGGCGACGTTCATCGGCGATGATGCTGGTGTGATGTCGAACTTGCCTGACGCGGTGACCGAAGTGTTTGGCAAGGCTGAACGTCCTGCGATCATCGTTGGCGGTGCTGGCCTTGCCAAGGGCGGCGTGGAAGCTGGGTTGGCGTTTGCCGAACAGTTCAATCTCGTCCGAGATGGTTGGAACGGCTTCAACGTGATCCACATGGCGGCCTCGCGCATGGGCGGGTTGATGCTCGGCTATGCGCAGAAGGGTGGCATTGCCGATCTGGTAGCTGCGGCGCCGAAGATGGTCATTTCGCTTGGGGCGGACGAAGTGGACTTTGCCAAGTTTGCAGGTTCGATGATCGTCCATATCGGCCACCACGGTGACAAGGCGGCGCATGTTGCCGACGTAATCCTGCCCGCCGCTGCGTTCAGCGAGAAAGACGGCACTTACGTCAACACCGAAGGCCGCGTGCAGTTTGCCGAAAAGGCCATATTCGCGCCCGGCGATGCGCGTGAGGATTGGACGATCCTGCGCGCCATGGCCGATGCCTTGGGCGTTTCTGTTGGCTTCGATAGCTTCGAACAGCTTCGCGCTGCAATGGTCGCCGAAGTTCCTGCGCTGGGCGTTGAAGGCCTTGCCAATTACGGCGCGCTTCCCAAGGCACCTTCGGATGCCAAAGCAGAGGGCGTAATCGCGGGTTATCCGATCAAGGACCGCTATTTGACTAATGCCATCGCGCGGTCCAGCCCGACGCTGCAACGCTGCTCGGCAGAACTGATCCACGGTGAAAGCTTTGCGGAGGCCGCGGAATGACCGAATTCTTCATGGGTCTTGGCCTCTCGTATGAGTGGGCATGGGGGCTTTCCACCATTGCGGGCATCCTGCTGATCGCTCTGCCGCTGATGCTCGGCGTGGCGATGATCATTTATGCCGACCGCAAGATCTGGGCGGCCATGGCGCTGCGTCGTGGTCCTAACGTGGTTGGCCCGTTCGGCGTGCTCCAGTCGTTCGCCGATGGATTGAAGGTGTTCCTGCAGGAAACCATCATCCCAAGCGCGGCGAACAAGGGCTTGTTCGTGATTGCGCCGATCCTGACGTTTACCGTCGCGCTGCTGGCATGGGCGGTGATCCCGTTCAATTCGGGCGCGATTTTGGCGAACATCAACGTCGGCCTGCTCTATGTCCTCGCGATCAGTTCGCTGGGCGTTTACGGCATTGTCATCGCGGGCTGGTCGTCCAACTCGAAGTACCCGTTCTTCTCGGCGATGCGCGCTTCGGCGCAGATGATTTCCTATGAAGTCTCGATCGGGTTCATCCTGATCTGCGTGGTGCTGTGGACCGGATCGTTCAACCTAAACGACATCGTGCAGGCACAAAAGGGCCACGTCTTCGGCATCATCAACGGTTACGTTGCGAATCCGCTGCTGTTCCCGATGTGGGTGATGTTCCTGATCTCGAGCATGGCCGAAACCGGCCGCGCGCCGTTCGATCTGACCGAGGCCGAAAGCGAACTCGTCGCCGGGTATCAGACCGAATATTCGTCGATGAGCTTTGCGCTTTACTGGCTGGGCGAATATGCCAACGTGCTGCTGATGTGCGCGTTGAACGCCACGCTGTTCTGGGGTGGCTACTTGCCGCCGCTCGATTGGGCACCGCTCTATCTGATCCCCGGCTTCGTGTGGTTGCTGCTGAAAATTCTGTTCTTCTTCTTCATCTTCAGCTGGGTGAAGGCCACCGTCCCGCGCTATCGCTATGACCAGCTGATGCGTCTGGGCTGGAAAATCTTCCTGCCCGTCTCGCTGCTGTTCGTCGTTCTCGTCAGCGGATATCTTATGGCTACTGGACACTTCGCATGAGCGTCGCCCAACTCATCAAGAGCTTCACCCTGTGGGAGTTCGTGAAGGCGCATTGGCTGACCTTGAAGTATTTCTTCAAGACCAAGGCGACGATCAATTACCCGTTCGAGAAGAACCCGCTTTCGCCGCGCTTCCGTGGGGAGCATGCGCTGCGCCGTTATCCCAACGGCGAAGAACGCTGCATCGCGTGCAAGCTGTGCGAAGCGGTGTGCCCGGCGCAGGCGATCACCATCGAGGCCGAACCGCGCGCAGACGGCAGCCGCCGCACTACGCGCTATGACATCGACATGACCAAGTGCATCTTCTGCGGCTTTTGCCAGGAAGCCTGTCCGGTCGATGCCATCGTCGAGGGGCCGAACTTTGAATACGCGACTGAAACGCGCGAGGAATTGCTTTATGACAAAGCAAAGCTGCTCGCGAACGGGGACAAGTGGGAGCGGGCATTGGCCGCGAACCTTGAAGCCGATGCGCCGTATCGCTAGGGGGCCGCAAACGTGATTCAGGTATTCGCCTTCTATATGTTCGCCACGTTCTGCATCCTCAGCGGTGCGGTAACGATCCTTGCGCGCAATCCGGTGCATTCGGTGCTCTGGCTGATCCTTGCGTTCTTCAACGCTGCTGGCCTGATGGTGCTGGTGGGGGCAGAGTTCATCGCGATGCTGCTGATCATCGTCTATGTCGGCGCGGTTGCGGTGTTGTTCCTGTTTGTGGTGATGATGCTCGACATCGATTTTGCCGAATTGCGGGCAGGGTTCGTCAAGAACTTCCCGCTGGGCTTAGCGCTTGCGGTCGTGTTGTTCGTCGAACTGTTCATCGGCCTTGTCGTGCAGGGCGGGGGCAAGGTGCAACTGGGCAAGGCCAGCGGCGCTGCAGCACAAGCGGCGGATATGTCGAACATTCAAGCCATCGGTGCGCTGCTTTACAGCAAGTATCTGTTCCTGTTCGAGGCAGCGGGCCTTGTCCTACTGGTCGCCATGATCGGCGCGATTGTGCTCACGCATCGTGAACGCGGCGGCACACGCGGCCAGAACGTATCGAAGCAGAACGCGCGCCGTCCGCAAGACGCGACGATCAACATGCAGCCTGAATCAGGCAAGGGAGTTCAGCTGTGATCGGCATCGAACACTACCTCGTCGTCAGCTCGATCCTGTTCGTGCTGGGGGTGCTGGGCATTTTCCTGAACCGCAAAAACGTGATCATCATCCTGATGGCGATCGAACTGATCCTGCTGTCGGTGAACATCAACTTCGTCGCGTTCAGCGCGTTTTTGGGCGATCTGGTCGGGCAAGTCTTCGCGATGTTCGTGCTCACCGTTGCGGCGGGCGAAGCGGCCATTGGCCTTGCCATTCTGGTCATCTACTTCCGTGGTCGCGGCACGATTGCCGTTGACGATGTCAACCGGATGAAAGGCTGAGTTGGGCGCGATGTCTTCCATCCTGATCATAGTTTTCCTGCCGCTTCTGGCAGCGATTGTCGCAGGGCTTGGCAACAAGCAACTGGGCGCAGTGCCGGCCAAGGTCATCACAACTGGCGCGCTGTTCATCTCGTGCGCGCTATCGTGGCCGATCTTCATCGGCTTCCTTGGTGGCCATGCCGAGGCGAGCGTCACGCCGGTGATGGACTGGGTGAAGTCGGGCAATCTGAACTTCGCATGGGCCTTGCGCGTGGATACGCTGACCGCGGTCATGCTGGTAGTTATCACCAGCGTCTCGGCGCTCGTGCATCTCTATTCGTGGGGTTACATGAGCGAGGAGCCGGATCAGCCGCGTTTCTTCGCGTATCTGTCGCTGTTCACGTTTGCGATGTTGATGCTGGTGACGGCCGACAACCTTGTGCAGATGTTCTTTGGTTGGGAAGGCGTGGGGCTTGCCTCGTACCTGCTGATCGGTTTCTGGTTCAAGAAGCCCTCGGCCAATGCCGCTGCGATGAAGGCCTTTGTGGTCAACCGCGTGGGCGACCTTGGCTTCATGATGGGCATTTTCGGCACGTTCCTGGTGTTCGGCACCGTTTCGATCCCCGCGATCCTTGAAGCGGCGCCCGGCATGGCCGGATCTACCATCGGCTTCCTGGGTGGCCGGTTCGATACGATGACGGTTTTGTGCATCCTGCTGTTCATCGGCGCGATGGGCAAATCGGCGCAACTTGGCCTGCACACGTGGTTGCCCGATGCGATGGAAGGCCCGACCCCGGTGTCGGCGCTGATCCACGCAGCAACGATGGTCACCGCAGGCGTGTTCATGGTTTGCCGCTTGTCACCGATGTTCGAAGTCAGCCCGACGGCGCTGGCGATGGTGACGTTTGTCGGCGCGATGACCTGCATTTTTGCGGCAACCGTTGGCACGACGCAGACCGACATCAAGCGCGTGATTGCTTATTCAACGTGTTCACAATTGGGCTACATGTTCTTTGCAGCGGGCGTTGGCGCTTATGGCGCTTCGATGTTCCACTTGTTCACGCACGCCTTCTTCAAGGCGCTGTTGTTCCTTGGCGCGGGCAGCGTGATCCATGCGATGCATCACGAACAGGACATGCGGTACTACGGTGGCCTGCGTAAGAAGATCCCGCTGACGTACTGGGCGATGATGATGGGCACGCTGGCGATTACCGGCGTGGGCATTGTCGATGTGTTCGGCTTTGCAGGCTTCTATTCCAAGGACGCAATTCTTGAAGCGGCTTATGCCAAGGGCACGGAACTGGGCCATTTTGCCTTCTTCCTCGGCATTTTTGCGGCACTGCTGACCAGCTTCTATTCGTGGCGGCTGATCTTCCTGACCTTCTTTGGCAAACCGCGCTGGGAACAGTCGGAGCATATCCAGCACGCGGCGCATGATGCGCATGGGCATGATGATCACGCGCATGCGGATGCACACGGTCACGATGACCATGGCCATCACGATGCGCACAATGACGGCACGGCGGGGTATCACCCGCATGAAAGCCCGCTCAACATGCTGATCCCGCTTGGGGTTCTGTCTCTTGGCGCAGTGCTGGCGGGCTTTGTGTTCCACCATGCGTTCATCAGCGAAGGCACGGGACATTTCTGGAAAGGCTCGCTGGTCTTTGCAGAGCATACGCTTCACGCGATGCATGCCGTTCCGACTTGGGTGAAGTGGGCACCGTTCGCGGTGATGGCAACCGGCCTGCTGATCGCTTGGTATGCCTATATCAAGAACACCAAGTTCCCGGCGGCCTTCGTTGACCAGTTCGGGTTCCTCTACAAGTTCCTGCTCAACAAGTGGTACTTCGACGAGCTGTATCGCGCCGTGTTCATCGTGCCTGCCATGTGGCTGGGCCGCATGTTCTGGAAGGTGATGGATCAGGGCGTTATTGACAGGTTCGGCCCGAATGGTGCCGCCTGGGTCGTCGCTCAGGGCAGCCGTGCCGCCGCCAAGCTCCAGTCGGGGTATCTCTATAGCTATGCGCTGGTCATGCTCGTCGGACTTGTCGGCGCGATCAGCTGGGTGATCGCACAATGAACGGCTTTCCCATCCTTTCGCTGATGCTGCTGGTGCCGCTGGTAGCGGCAGTGGCATGCCTTGTCGTGCCGCGCGAACAAGCGCGCAGCCTTGCGCTGATCGCCACGCTTGTGGATTTCATGCTCGGCATGTTCCTCTGGGCGAATTACGACATTGGCGGCGCACAATGGCAATTCACTGAAAGCGCGGCTTTGTTTGCAGGCTTCTCATGGAAGCTGGGCATTGATGGCATTGCGCTGATGCTGATCGCGTTGACCGTGTTCCTGATGCCGGTGTGCATCGGGGCAAGCTGGCTGTCGATCGACAAGCGTCAGGGGGAATATTACGCGGCGTTTCTGCTAATGGAAACGCTGATGATCGGCGTGTTTGCAGCGCAGGATTTGTTCCTGTTCTACATCATGTTTGAAGCCGGACTGATCCCGATGTATCTGATCATCGGTGTATGGGGCGGCGCGGATCGCATCTACGCCAGCTACAAGTTCTTCCTCTACACGCTGCTCGGCTCGGTTCTGATGCTGATCGCGATGTTCTGGATGGTGAACGAAGCGGGCACGACCGACATCCCGACGCTGATGGCCTACAACTTCCCGGCAGGGGCGCAGACGTGGCTGTGGCTGGCGTTCTTCGCAAGCTTTGCGGTGAAGATGCCGATGTGGCCGGTGCACACCTGGCTGCCTGATGCGCACGTTCAAGCGCCTACCGGCGGCTCTGTGATCCTTGCTGGCGTGCTGCTCAAGATGGGGGGCTATGGTTTCATCCGCTTCTCGCTGCCGATGTTCCCCGAAGCCTCGGCACAGTTCGCGCCGCTGATCTTCGGATTGTCGATGGCGGCTGTGGTGATCACTTCGCTGATCGCGTTGGTGCAGACCGACATGAAGAAGCTGATCGCTTATTCATCGGTTGCGCACATGGCGATTGTGACCGTCGGGCTGTTTGCATTCAACATTCAGGGCCTCGAAGGCTCGATGATCGTCATGCTTAGCCACGGTTTGGTGGCCGGTGCATTGTTCCTGTGCGTCGGCGTGATTTACGACCGGCTGCACACCCGCGAAATCAGCCGTTATGGCGGTTTGGCGATCAATATGCCGCGCTATTCGATCTTCTTCCTGCTGTTCACGATGGCTTCGATCGGTCTTCCGGGGACGAGCGGGTTCGTGGGGGAATTCCTGTCGTTGCTGGGCATTTATGAAATGTCGAGCTGGGTGGCGCTGGTCTGCACGACCGGGATCATCCTTGGCGCAGCCTACATGCTCTACCTCTACTGGCGCGTGGCTTATGGTGTTCAAAAGAACGCCGATGCTGCAACCATGCTCGATCTTGATAAGCGCGAGTGGGCGATGATGGTGCCGTTGGCTGCTGTCGTGCTGTGGATGGGCGTCTATCCTGAAAGCTTCCTGGCGCCGATGCGCGCCGATATCGCAGCGTTGGACGCGCGTCTTTCTCACGCAAAGCCGCATGGCGATGCCGATGTGAAGGCCGGGACCGGAAAGCCTGCTGCTGAAGAACATTCTGCCCATGGGGGGGCGCACTGATGGATTTCGCCCGTTCGCTCGCGCTCGTCGCCCCCGAAACGCTGCTGTCAGTATCGGGATTGACCCTGCTGCTGGTTGCCGCTTGGGCTGGTGACAAGGCTTCGCGCGCCATTTCAATCGCCGCCGTCGCCGTACTCACTGTTTGTGCGATCATGGTGGCTCCCGCTCTATGGGGCGGGGCCATGGGGCCTGAAACTGAAGCATTCGACGGCCAGTTCCGCGCCGATGCCTTCTCGGCGTTCGGCAAGCTGCTGATCTATGCCAGCGCGGGCGTAACTTTGATCGTCGCGCCAGCCTTCTTTGATCGCTTGAAAGCAATGCGTGCCGAATTCCCGCTGCTGATCATGTTCGCATCGATCGGCATGGGCATGATGGTTTCGGCGGCTGATTTGCTGACGCTGTATATCGGCCTCGAATTGACCAGCCTTGCGTCATACGTCTTGGCATCGTTCCTGCGCGCGGATGAGCGGTCGGCAGAAGCTGGCCTCAAGTACTTTGTGCTGGGTTCGCTCGCTTCGGGCATCCTGCTGTTCGGCATGAGCTTGCTGTACGGTTTCACCGGTACGACGAGCTTTGCCGCTATTCACGCTGCGATGACGGGCGACATGGCGATGGGCGCGCTGTTCGGCGTGATCTTCGTGCTTGCTGGATTGGCATTCAAGATCAGCGCCGCGCCGTTCCATATGTGGACGCCCGACGTTTACGAAGGTGCGCCAACGCCGGTCACGACGTTTTTCTCCACCGCGCCGAAGGTCGCGGCGCTTGGGCTTCTGATGCGCGTGACGCTTGAGGCATTTGGCGGGCAAGTGTTCGCTTGGCAGCAGGTGGTCATCTTCGCATCGCTGCTGTCGATTGTGATCGGCGCACTGGGCGCGATTGGCCAGAACAACATCAAGCGTCTGATGGCCTATTCGTCGATCAACAACGTCGGGTTTATCCTGATCGGCCTCGCCACGGCGACGCAGGCGGGTGCTTCGGCAATGCTGGTTTACTTGGCGATTTACGTTGCGATGTCAGTCGCCGGTTTCGTCGCGATCTTGCTGCTGCGCGATGAAAATGGCGATGCAGTTGAACAGATTTCGGACCTTGGCGGATTGTCAAAGACGCGGCCTTGGCTGGCGCTGGCACTGGCGATGGTGATGTTCAGCCTTGCGGGCATTCCGCCGCTGTTTGGTTTCTGGGGCAAGTTTGTGGTGTTCCAGGCCGCGGTGCAGGCAGACTTGATCGCGCTTGCCGCAATCGGTATCGCAGCATCGGTGATCGGGGCGTTCTACTACCTCAAGGTCGTCAAGATCATGTACTTCGACGAGGCAGTGGACAAGGTGAAGGGTGCGGGCGAATTGTCGCACACGGTCATTCTGGTTCTCGCGCTGCTGATTAATTCGCCGCTCGGTTATTTGCTGACCAAGTGCCTTGATACGCTTGCAGGGAATGCCGCCGCTGCGCTGTTCTTTGCATACTGACGCGCCGACCTGACTTGATAGAAAGCATTGCTGATATTCCGTCGACCAACGGTGCGTTGCTTGCGCGCCTTGGCCGGGACGACGCAGTTGCAGAAGGGCATTGGTTGGTCGCCGACCGGCAGAGCGCGGGACGCGGGCGTGCCGGGCGAGTCTGGTCCGATGGCTTTGGCAACTTCATGGGATCGACGGTGGTGCGTTTGCGCGCGTCTGATCCTCTACCGCAAACTTTGGCACTTGTGGCAGGTGTTGCAGTTCATGAAACGGTGACCGAAGTTGCAGGCGGCATGGCAGGGCTGGTGCTCAAGTGGCCCAACGACTTGCTGGTAGGTGACGCCAAGCTCGCCGGAATTCTGCTAGAGCGTCAGGGTGATGCCGTGGTTGTCGGCATCGGCGTAAACTTGGCCCAAGCGCCAGACGTCGAAGGGCGAGAGACCGTGTCTTTGGCAACGCTTGGCATTGTCGTTTCACGCGATGCTTTTGCCACAACACTGGCTGCACACTTTGCTGATGCGCTGATCCGCTGGCATTTGGGGGAATGGCCGGTGTTGCGGATGCAGTGGCTGTCCCGCGCCATGCCCACCGGGACGCTTGTCACGGTCAAGGATCGCGACCATGGCGAGATTATGGGTGCATTTAGCGGCATTGACGACGATGGCGTGGCCCTTCTGCGCTTGGCGAATGGGGCGGTCCATGCCATCCATGCGGGCGATATAGAAATGGTGGGTTCCCATGCTTCTGGCGGTTGACGTCGGCAATACCAACATCGTCTTTGCCCTGTTTGAAGGGCGGGCGATCAAGTCGCGTTGGCGCGTGGCAACCGATCCGCGCCGGACGGCTGATGAATATGCCGTATGGTTGCTGCAATTGATGCAGTTGAAGGGGCTTGACCCCAAAACGGTGAAGCAGATCCTGATTTCCACCGTGGTGCCGCGCGCCTTGCACAACCTCACGGTGCTGTCGCAGAAGTATTTCGGGCTTGATCCGCTTGTCGCAGGCCAACCGCCGGTCGAGTGGGGTTTTGAGGCTGATATTGACGATCCGCGCTCGTTGGGGGCAGACCGCGCGGTCAATGCGATTGCGGCCCATGCGCGCTATACCGGCGACCTGATTGTTGTCGACTTTGGCACGGCCACCACGTTTGATGTGGTTGATTTCAATGGAGCATACAAAGGCGGCATCATCGCGCCGGGGATCAATCTGTCGCTTGATGCGTTGGTGAATGCCACGGCCAAGCTGCCCCGCATTGCGATTGAAGCGCCCACGCGCTGCAAGAGCGTTATCGGCCGCAACACCGAAGATCAGATGCACATCGGCGTGTTCTGGGGCTATGTTGCGATGATGGAAGGCCTGATTGCCCGTATGCGCGCGGAAATCGGCAGACCCGCAAAAGTGGTCGCCACTGGCGGACTTGCCGTGCTATTTGGCGATCACACGAACATTTTCGACCATGTCGATACCGACCTGACGCTGGATGGCCTCGCCATTCTGGCTGAGCGGGTTGCGCTCAAGCAAGGCTTTACCCAGTGAAATCTCCCAAGGAATTGTTGTTTATCGCCCTTGGTGGGTCGGGCGAAATTGGAATGAACGTCAATCTTTATTGCTGTGATGGCAAATGGTTGATGGTTGATTTGGGAATGACTTTTGCCGATCCGCATTATCCAGGCATCGATCTGGTGTTTGCCGATCTCGAATTTATCGAAGATCGCCTCGACAACCTGATCGGGGTTGTCCTGACTCATGCGCACGAAGATCATATCGGCGCGGTCCCCTATTTTGCGCAAGACCTTGGTGTGCCGCTTTACGCCACGCCGTTCACCGCCAAGCTGGTGCATGAAAAGCTGCTTGAAGCTGGGATCGAGAAAGAGGTCGAGCTTAACGTCATTGACCATCTCGACCGGTTCGAGTTGGGGCCGTTCGGCATCCGTTATGTGCCGCTGGCGCACTCGATTGCCGAAGGCAACGCGCTACTGATCGATACGCCGCACGGAAAGATTTTCCACACCGGCGATTGGAAGTTGGACGACGAGCCGCGCGTGGGCACACCTGCGACCGAGGATGAACTGATCGCGATTGGCGATGAGGGTATTCTGGCCTTGGTTTGCGATTCAACCAACGTGTTCAATCCTAAGGCCTCAGGATCTGAAGGCGAAGTGCGGGCAGGGTTGATGGAGGCCGTTGCTGCGCAAAAGGGTCGGCGCGTTGTCGTCACTACCTTTGCCTCGAATGTCGCGCGCCTGCAGACGCTGGGTGAAGTGGCTGAGGCGACGGGGCGGCGGTTGTGCGTGGCAGGGCGTTCATTGGACCGGATTATCCGCGTTGCGAAATCATGCGGGTATCTCAAAGGTTTGCCCGAGCTAGTTCATATCGATGATGCGATGGATGTGCCCCGCGGTGAATTGCTGGTGCTGGCCACAGGCGGACAGGGTGAGGCGCGCGCGGCACTGGGGCGAATAGCGGCCGAGCAGCATCCGATTCGTCTGGAAAAGGGCGATGCGGTCCTGTTTTCCAGCCGTCAGATTCCCGGCAACGAATTGGCGATTGGGCGCATTCAGAACTCCTTGGCGGACAAGGGCATCCGTATTGTGACCGACCGCCAATCGATGATCCATGTGTCCGGACATCCGGGACGTCCTGAACTTGTCGCACTATATGATTGGATTCGTCCGGAAATTTTGGTGCCTGTCCATGGCGAAATCCGCCACATGGCAGAACAGGCGCAGCTTGGATTGGACGAGGGGATTCCCCAAGCTATCGTTCAAAAGAACGGTGATCTGATCCGGCTTGCCCCCAATGGGCCGAAGAAGCTGTCTGAAGAACGGGCCGGGCGTTTGATCCTTGATGGCGACATTATTGCGCCTGCCAATGGCGAAGCGATCATCGCGCGCCGCAAGATTTCTGAGAACGGTTTGATCAGCGTGGCGCTGGCGGTGCGGTCGGACGGGCTATTGGTTTCAGACGTCGATATTGGCGCGATGGGCATACCGCTTGACGAGGATATGGAAGCGTTTGTGGCTGACGCCAAAGTTGAGGCTGCCGAAGCGGTGCGCAAACTGCGCGGAGATCGCAAACGTGATCGCCTGGCCGTGGCCGAAGCGGTGCGGCTTTCGGTGCGTCGCTGCGGACAACGCTGGTCAGGCAAAAAGCCCGTTGTCCAAGTGCTGTTGCGGGAAGGCTGAGGCAGATGAGGTGGACCTCGATTATAGCAATCTACGGCCTGTTCTGGGTCATGGCCGGGTTCATCGTGCTGCCATTTGGCGTGCGGACAAGCGATGAAATGGGCACTGCAAAGGTTGAGGGGCAGGCCGAAAGCGCGCCTGCCAATTTTGCAGCACGCAAAATTGTGATCCGCGCAACAGTGCTGTCTGCGGCCATGTTTGCGTTCTTTTACGCCAACTACTTCAACGGTTGGATAACCGCCGCTGATCTCGATCTGACCACATACATCGGCCATTGATGGTCGCGCGGAAGGTGCGCGCTTGGGGCCGATCCACCGGGATTGATCCTGCTCTGCTGGTGTTGATGGCACTGGCGCTGGCGCTGCGCGTGCCGATTGCCTTGGCTACAGTTTATCACCACGCAGACGAGGTTTGGCAGTATATCGAGCCTGCCTATGGCTTGATTACCGGCGACTGGATCAGGACGTGGGATATCCGGTTGGGTATTCGCAGTTGGCTAATACCGTTGATCCTGCTCCCGTCGGTCTGGCTGGGGCATGGGATTGATCCAGCGGGTGAAATGCACCTGGTGCTGCCGCGTCTGGTGATGGCGTTGGCTTCGCTTGGCTCCGTTTGGGCGGGGTGGGCGCTGGGGCTGCGGATCAGCCGACCCCATGCGATTGTTGCGGGTTTCGTGGCGATGGTGTGGATCGACTTTGCCTACTTCGCCTCGCGCACGTCGAGTGACACGTTTTCGGTCTTGGCGGTTTTGCCGGGTCTGGCGCTGCTCTATCGCTTCCGCGACACGGGCCAATCGCGACAGGCGTGGGCCGCCGGATTTCTCTTAGGGCTGGGTTTTATCGCGCGGTTCCCCTTGGGACCTGCGCTGGCGATACCGTTTATATGGGCTGGGCGCGGGGATTTGCGCAAGGCGTGGCCCGCACTGCTGGGCGGCGCATCATTGGCGGTGCTGTGCGATGTCCTAGCCAATGCCGTGATGGGCCAAGCGCCACTTGTGTGGATCATCCGCAATGTCCTGGCCAATATGGTTGAAAACCGCAGCCTTGCCTTCGGGGTGGAAACGCCGGAATGGTATTTGCGCGTGCTGGCGTGGCAGTGGCAGTACATTGCGATTGCACTGCTCCCTGCTTTGGGTTTCGGAACGAAGCGTTATCCGATGCTGGTGCTCATCGCGCTGGCGGTGATTGCGGTGCATTCAGCGATTGGTCACAAGGAGTATCGCTTCGTCTTGCTGGGTGTATCGCTGCTCGTTCTGGTTGCGGCGATTGGCTCGGTTGATTTGGCAACGTGGTGGGCTTCGCGGCGAGGGCAGGTTTTGTCCACGAAAGGGCTGGCAGGCGTGATGGCGTTGTGGCTGGCAGCGTCCGCGCAAGTGGCGGCGGTTGAGCCATTCAGGATTAACTGGGAAGTGGGTAAAGCCCCGTTGAAGGCGTTTCGCACCGTTCGCAATCAACCCGGCCTGTGCGGAATGGCGACGTACCGGATCCGCGATGTGCCATTCGTGTCACGTGCGATGCTGAACCGCGATGTGCCAGTGCTGCTGATTAATTCCGAAGCGGCGATGCGGGTGACGACCGGGCGCTACAACGTGGTAATCACCCCTGCTGAGCACATTGGAGAATTGCCCAAGGACTTCCGCTTCAAAGGCTGCATGACCCCGGAAAAGCCGCTGTTTGAAGAGCATTATTGTGTCATGGCAAGGCCGGGACCCTGCACTGAGCGCCCCGGCCTGCTTGATTACAATACCGCACTGAAGCGGATGGATCGTTAGACGCCTTCGAGTGCGTATCCCGCGGATCGCACCGTGCGTACAGGGTCCGCCGCGCCGGGGATGGCTACAGCTTGGCGCAGGCGGCGGATGTGAACATCGACGGTGCGCAATTCGATATCGCTACCGCTGCCCCACACCGCATCCAGCAATTGCCCGCGCGAAAACACGCGGCCGGGGTGTTCCATGAAGTGGCGCAGCAAGCGGAATTCGGTCGGCCCGACTTTCATTGGCGTGCCGCGACGCATCACGCGGTGTGCCGTAGGATCGAGCGCCATGTCACCAACGGTGATCGTTTCACCGGCGAGGGCAGGGCGAACGCGACGCAGCACGGCGCCAACGCGGGCGATCAGTTCGCGCGGAGAGAATGGCTTGGTGACATAATCGTCTGCACCGATTTCCAGACCGCGAATCCGGTCATCTTCATCCGACCGGGCGGTGAGCATGATGATCGGAACATGCGCGGTTTCTTTGTTGCGGCGCAGGCGGCGGCAGACTTCGATGCCGCTGGTGCCGCCAATCATCCAATCCAGCAGGACAAGATCGGGCGCATCTTCGGCGGCAAGTAGTAAGGCTTCATCGCCATCGTCGGTGGTGCGGACGTCGTAGCCCTCACCACGAAAGCGGTATTCAACCAGCTCGGCCAGGGCCGTATCGTCTTCAACCAGAAGCAGTTTCGGAGCAGGCACGCAAACCTCCATGACAGTTAGTTTGCTGAAGCACGACGGATGTTACCTCAGTATGACAAAATCCGCGCACGCCAATTTGGCCATCGAGGCAAGAAAAATCAGGCTGGCGGAATGACTTCTTCACGCTCGGGCAATTTTGCGCCGGTTGCCGCGTAATAGACCATTTCCGCGATGTTGGTGGCGTGATCGCCGATCCGTTCTACATTGCGCGCGACAAACAACAATTGCGCCGCTGTGCTGATGGTGGCGGGATCTTCGACCATGAACGATATCAGGTTGCGGAAAATCGAATCGTAGAAAGCATCGACTTTGGCATCGCGCTGGACGATTTCCGTAGCAGCCACAGGATCGCGCGCTGCAAACGCGGTCAGGACGTCGTGGACCATTTCTGCGGCAAGATCGTTCATCGCGGGAATAAGCGTCAGCGGCTCGAACCGGCGGCGGCCTTCGATTATGCCAACCCGCTTGGCGATGTTCTTGGCATAATCGCCAATGCGCTCGATCACGCCGGCGATTTTCAGCGCAGCGACGACTTCGCGCAGATCGTCGGCCATGGGTGCGCGCAAGGCGAGGACACGTATCGCGAGCTTATCGACTTCGGCCTCAAGCTGATCGATGCGCTTGTCACGCGCGATGACGCCAGCGGCCTTTTCGTGATCAGCCCCGATGAGCGCGTCCATCGCCTCGGTTACGGAAAGCTCGGCCAGGCCGCCCATCTCGGCAACAAGGCCGCGCAGCCGGGTGATGTCGTCGTCGAATGCCTTGACGGTATGTTCAGCCACGTTTCAATCCTTGCCCCTGCCGCTCAACCATAGCGTCCGGTGATGTAATCCTTGGTACGTTCTTCTCGCGGATTGGTGAAGATGTCGGAAGTTTTTCCGTATTCAACCACTTTTCCGAGATGGAAAAACGCTGTTCTTTGCGAAACGCGCGCCGCCTGTTGCATTGAGTGCGTGACGATAACGATGGCATAGCGCCCGCGCAGTTCATCAATCAGCTCTTCGATGCGTGCCGTGGCGATGGGGTCGAGCGCGGAACACGGTTCGTCCATCAAGATGACTTCGGGATCAACCGCAATGGCGCGCGCGATGCACAAACGCTGTTGCTGGCCACCCGAAAGCGCGGTGCCGCTATCGTTCAGGCGATCTTTGACCTCATCCCACAAGCCTGCACGGCGCAAAGATTGTTCAACGATTTCATCGAGTTCCGTCTTTGATCCGGTGATCCCGTGAATGCGTGGACCATACGCGATGTTTTCATAGATCGTTTTAGGGAACGGGTTCGGCTTTTGGAACACCATGCCAACGCGGGCGCGCAATTGCACCACGTCCATGCCCGAACGATAGATGTCATCGCCATCAAGCAGGATTTCGCCTTCGACGCGGGCATTGGCAATCGTATCGTTCATGCGATTGAGCGAGCGCAGAAACGTCGATTTTCCGCAACCTGACGGTCCGATGAAGGCGGTGACATACCGTTGCGGTATCTCGATCGAGACATCGTCAATGGCGCGCTTATCGCCATAGAACACCGACACGTTCTTGGCGCTCATCTTAAGGGGCGCGTCGAAGTATGGCGTGTCATCAACCTTCACTTCGGTGTGAACCACGGTTTGGGGCACTTCAGCGTTCATTTTACCACCGTTGTTCGAAGCGGTTGCGCATGTAGATCGCAAGGCCGTTCATCAGGAGCAGGAAGACGAGCAGCACGACAATGGCGGCGCTTGTGCGCTCAACAAAGCCGCGGTCGATCTCGTCGGACCACAGGAAGATTTGCACTGGTAGCACGCTCGACGGAGACGTGAAGCCAGAGGGGGCAGTGGCCACAAATGCGCGCATGCCAATCATCAAAAGCGGGGCTGTTTCACCCAATGCGCGAGCCATCCCGATGATGGTGCCGGTAAGTATGCCGGGGAGAGCAAGCGGCAGCACATGATTGAACACGACCTGCACTTTACTTGCGCCAATCGCCAGTGCCGCATCGCGAATGGAAGGTGGGACCGCCTTGATCGCGTTACGGCCCGAAATCACGATGACCGGCATGGTCATCAGCGCCAAAGTCATACCGCCGATCAGCGGCGCTGAGCGCAAGTTCGGGAAAATGACGAGGAACACCGCGAGGCCAAGCAAGCCGAAAATGATCGAAGGGACCGCCGCCAGATTGTTGATCGAGATTTCGATAATCTCGGTCCAGCGGTTTTTGGGCGCATATTCTTCAAGATAAAGCGCCGATAGGACGCCCACCGGGAATGCGAGGATCAGCGTGACGAACATCGTCAGCATCGACCCTTTGAGTGCTCCCCAAATGCCGACCGATTGCGGGCTTGTGGCGTCTGATCGGCTGAGGAAGCCCTTGTCGAACGCGCGGACAAGTTTGCCGTCAGCGACGAGCTTGCGTGCGACGTTTTGCAGGACCGGATCGCGTTCGCCGCGCTGGGCAGACGCCAAATCGTCGCTCGCGGGTAAAGATACTTTCAGCGTGCTGTTGAGCTTGGAAGGGTCTGCAATCAGCGTTTCAGCAACTTCGCGCCATGCGCCTTCGGCCAGAAAATCGCCACCGACGGGTCCGAATGCGTCTTTTGCAGCACTTTCAACGACCTTGGGCAGGCCGACCAATTCAAGGCCGCCCAGTGGGTCGGGTTGAGTCAGGCGCTCAGCATCGATCTGCATCGCGCCAGCCAAGGGGATTTCGAACCGCACTTCGCTGCGCTGAAATCCGCCGATGCCAGCAGAGGTCATGTTTATCAGCAAGAACAGAAGCATAAGCCCTGAAAACGCGACAGCAAAGAAACCGAGCCAGCGGAAGTTGCGGTCTGCAGCCTTGCGGCGGGCAAGGCCGCGTTCCATCATCGCGTGACGGCGAGCCTGCAGAGCGGCGGGATCGTTGGTGGGAGCGGCGCTCATCGTCGGGGCCTCACTCATAAGCTTCTCGGTAACGCTTGACCACGCGCAGCGCGATGAAGTTCAAGGCCAATGTGACAAGGAACAGCACCATGCCCAGCGCGAATGCCGAAAGCGTTGCGGGGTGATCAAAGCTGCCTTCGCCGGTCAGCATCGCCACGATCTGGAACGTGACCGTGGTCATGCTTTCAAACGGATTGGCGGTCAGGTTGGCGGAAGCACCTGCGGCCATGACGACAATCATCGTCTCGCCAATCGCGCGGCTGATTGCCAGCATTACGCCAGCTACAATGCCGGGCAAGGCAGCGGGCACCAACACTTTGCGGATGGTTTCGGCGGTGGTTGCGCCCATGGCCAAGCTGCCATCGCGCATCGCCTGCGGGACGGCGGCAATGCTGTCATCGGCCATCGACGATACGAACGGGATGATCATCACCCCCATGACAAGGCCTGCTGCAACCGCGCTTTCAGTTGAGGCGCTGGAGATGCCGATGGCCTGCGCCACATCGCGCACCATAGGCGCCACGGTGAGTGCTGCGAAGTATCCATAAACGACGGTCGGCACGCCTGCGAGAATTTCGAGCAGAGGCTTCATCACCTTGCGCACGCCACTGCTGGCATATTGCGTCAGGAAAATCGCGCTCATCAGGCCTAGCGGGATGGCGACCAGCATTGCGATGATCGCGCCGATGTAAATCGTGCCCCAGAACAGCGGGATTGCGCCATAATCCTTGCCGTCAGGTGTGCCGCCGCTCATCGGATCGGGCGACCAGTGCGTGCCGAACAGGAAATCGATCGGCGAAACCATGCCGAAGAAGCGCACCGTTTCAAACACTAAACTGGCGATGATGCCAATGGTGGTGAGCACCGCAACCAGCGATGCAATCAGCAGCGCGGCCATGACCGCGCGTTCAACACGGGTGCGGGCGGTAAAATCGGGCTTGAGACGCATGAACGCGAACGCGCCCCCCGCAAAGGCGACAAGCAGCGTTACGACCAAGCCGATGGAATCATAGAACGAGATCGCCGTGCGAAACGGCTCAACCAATGCTTGCGCATCATCGTTGAACACACCGAACGCATGGCCTTCAGCGACAGAGCGCGCCTCGGCCAACAGCGCCTGACGTTCAAAACCGAAGGTGGGCAGCAGCGATGCGGCAGGATCTGCCAGAACGTGCGCGGTGATCAGCATCGGGCTGATGACGTTCCACAATCCGGCAAACAGCACGGCCGGCACGGCGATCCACAGAGCGACGTACCAGCCATGGAAATTGGGCAAGGAATGCAGGCGGACCCCCGGCGCGGAACGCCGGAAGGCCCAAGCGCGGGATCGCGCCGCCAGCCAACCAAACAGGCCTAGCCCGAAGGCTAGCAATAACAGGATGGCAGACGACATGACCCCCGGGATTCCCTTACTTCAACTGCGAACCGTCAAGAACCGGAAGGTCGTTAACAGCCTTGGCGCTGGCGGCAAGTACATCGTCAGGTGCAATCACCATGCCGAGCTTCGCCAGCGCGCCATCCTTGCCCCAAAGCTTTGACCATTCCGTGACAAATCCTTGAAGTCCGGGAATTGCTTTGAGGTGAGCCTTCTTCACATAAATGTAGAGCGGGCGGGCGCCGGGATAGCTGAAGTCTGAGATCGAGGCGTAAGTTGGTGCCACGCCCTTCATCGTCAGGCCTTTGATTCGGCCAGTATTTTCTTCAAGATACGAAAAGCCGAAGATGCCGATGGCCTTGGGGTTTGCTTCGATCTTTTGGACGATCAGGTTATCATTTTCGCCAGCGTCAACGTAAGCGCCATCATCACGAACTTCGGTGCAGATCTTTTCGTGCGATTCCTTGTTGCTGTCCTTGAGCGCCTTCATCTCGGCGTTCTCGTCGCAGCCCTTGGCCAGAATCAATTCCTTGAGCGCATCGCGGGTGCCCGATGTGGAGGGCGGGCCATAGACCAGGATGGGAAGGGCCGGGAGCGCGGCGTTGACGTCTGCCCACGTTTTCGCGGTCTGCGGCTTGCCATAGGGATTCTTGGCCAGTGCCTTGTAAACATCCTCCGGGGTCAGCGCGATGCCGGGGCCGGACTGGGCCTCAGCAAAGGCGACACCATCAAGGCCGACCTGAATTTCGACGATTTCTATGACGCCATTCTTCTGGCAGTCTTCGAATTCCGATTTTTTCATCCGGCGCGAAGCGTTTTGGATATCGGGTGATTGCGCGCCGACGCCTGCGCAAAACAGCTTCATGCCAGCACCCGTGCCGGTCGATTCGATGATCGGCGATTTGATTGTGGCGTCTGATTTGGCCAGCGATTCGGCAACCGCCTTGGCAAACGGATAGACAGTGGACGAGCCAACTGCGCGCACCTGATCACGTGTGCCGCCATCTTGCGATCCGCAGCCAGCAAGCGAAAGAGCGCCTAGCGCCGCGGCGGAAAGTGAAATGTTACGAATCATCGACATGGTTTAGACCCTATCCCTATTGGCTTTGTGGCCAATGCGACGGTTGCGTGACAGCTTTATGACAGCGATCCGTCGGCGGGTGAAGTGGCCGTGACCGCAATCGGCGCTGCCAGCGGAATACGGACGGAAACCGTGGTGCCAACCCCCAGCGTGCTGGCAATATCAAGTTTGCCGCGGTGGCGTTCGACAATGTGCTTTACGATGGCAAGGCCAAGTCCGGTTCCGCCTGCGGTGCGGCTGCGGCCCGGATCCGTGCGATAGAAGCGGCGCGTCAGGTAGGGCAGATGATCAGGGTGAATGCCTTCGCCCTTGTCTATCACGGTGAGGTGCGCTTCGCCTGCATTTGCGACGAGTTTCACTTTTACCGGAGCGGTCTGATCGCCATACTTGAAGGCATTGTCGATGAGATTGCGAACGAGCTGATCGAGCTGTTGGCGATCGCCGCCGACAATCGCCTCGGTCGTGTCGACTTCAATCCGCTCATCACCCGCTGTCATCGCCACTTCGCTGGCGATGCTGCCAACCAGTTGCCCAAGATCGATGCGGTCGCGCGGAATTTCATGCTTTTCCGCCTCGATCCGTGACAGCGACATGAGATCTTCGACAAGGCTCTGCAGGCGGCGCGATTCACGCAGGACCGTTGCGTGAAAGCGTGCCGCTGTCACTTCGTCCACTTTGGCATCAGGATCGGCGAGCGTTTCGACATAGCCGATGATCGAGGCGAGCGGGGTGCGCAATTCGTGGCTGGCGTTGGCAACAAAATCGGTGTGCGCGCGGCTGATATCTGCTTCGGCAGTGCGATTGACCATTTCGATCAGCGAATAGCGTTCATCAATCGGCACGCGGCTGACTTGCCAGATACTGCGCGCGCCGGTGAGGCCGCGCACAATTGCGCGGCCTTCCGATTTGGCCAAAAGGCGGATGGCTTCGGGATGGCGCAATGCAACGCGCGCATCTTGACCCACAAGGTGCGTGCCCAATTCTTCGCGGGCAGCCGCATTGGCGGCGGCGATGCGTTGTCCGTCAAGCATCAGGACGGGGAGGCCAAATGGTTCGACCAATTCGATCATGGTTTGGCGCGAAACACTGCCATCGTCGCGCGTCAGCGTTTGCACTGTCGGTTCTGGCCGTGCCAGCCACAAGGTGGCCAGCCAGACCAGCAGGATTGCAAGCGACAGCCAGAATCCAGCCCCGACAAAATACATCACAACCGCTGCGCAAAGCGCAACAACAATGCTGGGGATGGGCAACGACAAACCAGTCATCGAATCACGCCGTTTAGTTTGCCCGCAATGTGCGAATCGCCAACCGGAGCGGTTGGCGTCTTGGCGCGGAGATAGGCGAGCCGCACAATGGTGCGCAAGCGCGGTGCGATGCTGTCAAAAACAAGCATTGTGCAGAAGTGCCGGAAAGTTACGAAAAATTTCTGGTGACCCCTACGGGAATCGAACCCGTGCTTCAGCCGTGAGAGGGCCGCGTCCTAACCGCTAGACGAAGGGGCCGATGGGGAAGACCCAAGGCATGCGCTGCTGTCACCATCCTGCAATGGCAGGAAAAGTATGGTGACCCCAACGGGAATCGAACCCGTGTTTCAGCCGTGAAAGGGCCGCGTCCTAACCGCTAGACGATGGGGCCACTGGGCTTGCGCCGCTGGGTAGGTGAGCGCCTCTAAGGGGCAGAGGGCGAAGCGTCAAGCCGCATGTTGCGAAAAAAATCAGTCTGCAAACGCAGCATCCTCAACATGGAGTTCTGCGGCAGGCCGACTGGCCCAATCGTCGATCCGAGCGCGCCCGGCCAGCCAAAGTTGCCGACCGCGCGATCCGTGTAGCAATGCCTGTCCCAATTCACTCTGCGCCGCGCGAAAAGCGATGGCTTTGAACGACCGGCCATCTGCGCCGCTTGCCACCATCCGCACGTGATCCGTGCCCACAAGGTCACATTTGACCAGCCGCACCGGCCCGACTGCCACGCGCGGTCCCGGCCAGCCAATGCCGAAGGGCCCTGCGGTCTCCAGCGTCTCGACCAATTCCGGGGTGAGGCCGCCGGGGCTGAGTGACAAGTCCAACAACAGGGATTGCGATGCACGCGCGCCGGATATGTCCCGCGCCAGCCGTTCATCAAGCCAATCGCCCAATTCCGAAAGGCGCGACGGATCAATGGTGAGACCGCACGCCATGGCGTGACCGCCGCCCGCGATCAGCATCCCGGCGGCGCGTGCTGCCATGATCGCAGAGCCAAGGTCGACCCCTGCAATAGAGCGACCGGAGCCTTTGCCGTTGCCAGCCTCATCAGCATCAAGCGCGATGACGAGCGCGGGCTTGCCGGTCTTTTCTTTGATTCGTCCGGCCACGATGCCGATGACGCCGGGGTGCCAGCCGTGCCCCGCCAGCACAAGCACTGCGCGGTTATGTTGCGCGTCTACTTGCGCCTCAGCGGCTTCCTGCACCTCCTGCTCAATCCCGCGGCGTTCTTCATTGAGCAACGATAGTTGGGCAGCGATAGTGCGCGCTTCATCCGGGTCTTGCGTGGTCAACAGGCGCACACCCAACGTTGCCTCGCCCACACGTCCGCCAGCATTGATACGCGGCCCCAGTGCAAAGCCAAGATCGCTGCAAGTTGGCGCGCGATTGATCCGACTGGCGTCAATGAGCGCGGATAACCCCACGTTCTCGCGCCGGGCCATGATTTTCAAGCCTTGCGCAACAAAGGCGCGGTTCAGGCCTTTAAGCTGTGCAACATCGGCCACAGTGCCCAATGCGACCAGATCGAGCAGGCGCATCAGATCAGGTGCCTTGCGCTTTTCAAAGTGCCCGCGCCCGCGCAATTCGCGCACAGTGGCGATGGCCAGAAGAAACGCGACGCCGACTGCTGCCAGATGCCCATGCGCAGCCGCCTCGTCACATTCATCGAGCCGGTTCGGGTTGACCAGCGCGGCGGTGAGGGGAAGCTCTGACGAGCATTTGTGATGGTCCACCACGATCACATCGACGCCGACCGCATGGGCAGCGGCCAAGGCTTCGTGCGCCATGGCCCCGCAATCGACCGTTACGATGAGGCTTGATCCTTCACTGGCCAATCGCACCAAGGCTTCACCTGAAGGGCCATAGCCTTCAAGCAGGCGATCAGGAATATAGTGCCGCGCCTGAATACCAAGATCGCGCAGCAGCACGATCAGCAGCGCCGCGCTGGTCGCGCCATCGACGTCGTAATCGCCGTAAATCGTGATCTGTTCGTTTGAAAGGATCGCGTCTGAAAGCCGGATGGCGGCGCGGTCCATATCGCGGAAAATCGATGGATCGGGCAGGAAGTCGCGCAAGGTAGGACGGCGCTGACGCTCAAGATCTTCGCGCACAACCCCGCGCGACATAAGCAACTGCGTGACAAGATCATCGCCCGGCGCGCTGTTGGTGGAGCCCATATCCATATTGCCCCCCCGCCAGTGCCAGGCTTGGCCGGAAAGCGAACGGGTTATAGCAGTGACTGGAATCATGTTTATGCGCTATACCATGCAAGCAGTGTCGGGAAGAGCAAGCAGCAGTGCGCTTGCGCACGATCAATGACTTGTCCCTGGCACATATGGTCGCATCAATTTTGCCTTCGACCCGCAAGGGTCGTCCTTCGTGAAGAGGATGGAGCAATGCGCACAAGCACCAAGAGAATGGTCACATTCGGCATGATTCTGGCCGGAGCCGGAACCGTCGGCGTTCTTGCCCAGCAAACCAGCGGCCCGGTCGCGCGCTATGAAATGCGCGCAGAGACGATGTCAGGCTTTGGTGCTGGCGGCAAAGGCGGCATGGCGTCGGCCATGTCGATGGCCTTTGGCGGCGCACCTAAGGCCCAGCATGCACTTTGGCTTGATCTGGGATCAACCCGCGCCGCTGCAGATGCCAAACCCAAGGCCGATCACTTCTTGCCTTCAGGCGCAAAACTGGGAAAATCGGTTGCGTTGAAGACGCCAGTCAAGACAGTCACAGCCAAAGAGCCGGGGACGACCGATTTTCAGCGCCCCAAAGGCCGGATGCTGATTTTCTGGGGTTGCGGCGAACATGCGCCCAAAGGGCAGCCGGTCGTGATCGACTTCAGCAAGCTGGCGGCGGGGCAAGTACCGCCGGGACTGTTCAGCAGCGCCGTGCCGATGGACCGTTGGGTTTCACCATCGTCCAGCAAGACTTATGGGCATTGGCCTTCGGATGACGGCAAATCGGCCAAACCCGATACCTCGCTGATTGGTGCGCACCGCGTGGTGGGAAATTATTCGCCGGACATGGCGTTCACTTTGGCCAAAGACTTCATGGCGCCTTTGAACGCCACCAATGCCGTCCAAAAGAGCGGTTCAACATTGGTGAAGTGGGGGGCTGTACCCGATGCAACAGGCTATTACGCTATGGTGATCGGGGGAAAGCAGGCGGCAAGTGGGCAGGACATGGCCGATATCGTGTGGTGGTCATCAAGCGCGACGCGGCAATTCGGTGGCGGGCTATCGGATTGGCTTGCGCCAGCCACAGTCGCGCGGTTGGTTACTGCCAAGACGGTGATGTCGCCGCAGACGACGACCTGCACCATACCCGCCGAAGTTAAAGCGGCAGCGCCGGATTATATGTTCGGGACGCTCAATGCCTATGGGCCCGAGGAATCGTTCGCCTATCCTCCCAAGCCCGCTGATCCTAAAGCGAAGTGGGTGCTTGAATGGACCGCGCGCATTCGCCATCGGTCAAGCACGGGCTTCCTGGTGGGTGTCGAAGGGTTTGGCGGCGGCCAGGCCGAGACTGCTGATACGCCGCAATGCAAACCCAAGAAGAAGGGCTTTGGCGGTCTGCTAGGCGGGGCCATTGGCGGTGCATTGGGTGTACCGGTGGCCGGCGACGGCTGTTGATGCGATGCTGCTGATTGTCTGGCACAGCCGCACAGGCGCCGCTGAAGCCATGGCGCGTGCGGCTTATCGTGGGGCGCTGATTGAGGGGCCTTGCCGGTTGCTTGCCGCCAGTGAAGCGACACCTGAAGATATGCTGGATGCCACTGCGTACCTGTTTTGCTGTCCTGAAAATCTGGCGGCGGTGAGTGGTGCGATGAAAGAGTTCTTTGATCGCTGCTATTACCGCCTACTTGGACGGATCGAAGGCCGCGCTTACGGCACAGCAATTGCAGCGGGAACGGATGGAACCGGTGCCGAGCGGCAGATCGACCGCATCGCAACTGGCTGGCGATTGCGGCGAGTGGCAGAGCCGCTAATTGTCCAAAGTGGAGCACAAACCCCAGACGAGATACTTGCGCAAAAAAAGCTCTCCGATGAAACATTGCAGATGTGTTGCGATTTGGGACAGGCCTTAACCGGAGGCATCGCACTAGGGGTTTTCTAGATTGGTTACTCTATACGTGCAGATGAGCTTCCCCGATTGCTTGGCGGACTCGACGGTAGGGGGGCGATTGTGCCAATCCGGAGGAATTTGACGCGGGGTTTACGTGGACACAAGTGATCAGTCCCCTGACTGCGCGCCGCTCGCTGCTCTCCTTTATGATTCCGGTTCAGTCCCCGGCATCAACGAGTTGAACGGTGCAGGACTGGGCAGCGGTGGTTTCACGGTAACCCATGCGCCGCCCGCAGGCGAAGGTTGGGCAGAAGTCCTGCGTGATGGATTGACCTTTGATCTGCGCGGGCTTTCAGGCGGAAAGCCGCAACCTGTTCCTGCGATTGATCATTTTGTCGGGACGGCTGTCGGGCAGGGCGAAGGCTTGGTCGCCTTACAGATTTGCCCCGGACCCCATATTTCAGGCGCGCAGCGCCTTTTGCCAGTCATCAGAGTCGCGGCGGCTTTGGCCGAAGTCTTGGCCAAAATAGGGGAACCGCGCGCAATCTGCTGGCTTCCAGCGCGCAATGCGGTGTCACCGGAATTTTTTTCGCGGGCCGTGAAGCCGTGGTTTGAAGGTGGGCCGTTTCCCGCGATTGCCTTGGCATCGGTCTATCGCCCCAGCAGTGGTGGAATCGCTACGACCGGACTCAAGTTTCTGATCGGGCAGGAGTTTCTTCTGACGGCCGATGATGGCACACCCGCTGAGCAACTGGCCCGCGTGGCGGTGCGATTGATCGACTGGCTTGTCGCGCATGGCCCGGTCACAGTGGCCACGCAGGCAGTTCTTGCCGGAACGGGGGCAGTCTTTCTTGAGGCGAAGGACGCCACAAGTATCATTGCAAGGTGTTCCTGAGTCGCAAACCCGAAACTGTAAAAAGAAAGGCCCTGCCATTTGGCAGCGTCAATGTTGCGGGGCACCCCGATTACGCGCCGGGGCTACAACGCCATCACTTGATCCCGCGCCAACTTCTCGGCTCTGCAGCATTGGGCCGGATGATTTCCCGGATCGGCACGGACCGGCTAGGGTTCCATGATTTTCGCCGGAATGGCTTGCTCTTGCCCGCCTCAGAAGTGGCGGCACAGCGGATCGGGTTACCGCTGCATCGCGGTCCGCACCGCAGCTATAATGAACTGGTGATGGAGCGTGCCGGACAAATCGAAGCGCGTTGGGCACTTGAACGCGCGGCCGGTTCACCCAATGCCGATTACGAAGCCCTTATGCGGTTTGATTTGTTGCAGCGTGCCTTGCGCCGAAAGCTGCTTGATCCGCATTCATGGTCGCGCAGCCCCCTCAATGCACATGATCCGGCGCTTGAATTTGGCCACCTTGATGCAATGGCAGAAATACTGTGGTCAGCCACCTGCGAAGCATCGCAGGTGGCTTGAAGTTTACTTCAGAAACGGCGCGCTATTGGCGGCCAAGGTTGCTGACGCATCGCGATACTCTAGCTCCAATCGTGCCACGCGTGCTGCCACAGGTCCAATCACCGTGACCGCGCCAATGCCTTGGCCTGATCCCCAGATATCTTTCCACGCTTTGACATCGGTATTGCCGCCCGATCCGAAATCCATTTTGCTGGGATCGCTTTGCGGCAGATTGTCGGGATCAAGCCCTGATTTGACAATCGACGAGCGCAAGTAATTGCCGTGGATGCCGGTAAAAAGATTGGAATAAATGATATCGTCGGCGCTGGAATCAACGATGGCCTGCTTGTAATCGGCCTCGGCGCGCGCTTCCTCGGTCGCGATCCAGGCAGAGCCGATATAGGCGAAGTCTGCGCCCAGCGATTGCGCGGCCAGAATTGAGCGTCCGTGCGCAATAGCACCTGAAAGCGCGACAAGACCGTCAAACCACTGGCGGATCTCCTGCATCAGCGCGAAGGGGGATTGCGCCCCGGCGTGGCCACCAGCGCCCGCAGCAACTGGGATAAGGCCATCTGCGCCTTTTTCGATGGCTTTTCGTGCAAAGCGGTTGTTGATCACGTCGTGCAGCACGATGCCGCCCCAACGATGTGCGGCGGCGTAAACATCTTCGCGCGCGCCAAGCGACGTGATCAGCATCGGCACTTGCCATTTTTCGCACATCGCCATGTCTTCATCCAGGCGACCGTTGGTTTTGTGGACGATCTGATTCACCGCAAACGGCGCTGCTGGCCGTTCGGGATTGGCGCGGTTGTAGCTGGCAAGTTCCTCGGTGATCTGATGCAGCCATTCATCAAGCTGGCTGATCGGGCGCGCATTGAGCGATGGAAACGAGCCAACGATCCCGGCTTTGCACTGCGCAATGACCAGTTCCGGTCCCGATATGATGAACATGGGCGATGCAATGACGGGCAAGCGCAGATTGGCAAATAGCGCGGGCAATGGCATGCAGACTGATCCTTGCAAGACAAGTTAATTGCGTAATTAAGGCGTAGTCAGGAAGGTTGTGCTTGTCAAAGCTGGCGGAAGGAACAGCGGACAACCTAAGCCGTCCGCTGTTTCCGATCAGGATGCTGCGTTTGCTGCGCTGAGCACGGCGCGAACGCTTGCGGTTGCCACGTCTTCATCAATGCCCACGCCCCAGATGGTGCGGCCATCAGGCAGAACGCATTCGACATAAGCAGCAGCGCGGGCATTACTGCCAGCACCCATCGCGTGCTCTGTATAGTCGGTAATGTCGATATCCAGCCCGAAGCCGTCCTTGATCGTGGCAACGACCGACGAGATCAAGCCGTTGCCGCGGCCAGACACCGACTGGACTTTGCCGTCCACTTCGATTTTGCCGGCGAAAATGCGCGTTCCGTCGGAACCGCGTGTTTCCTCGTAATCGACCAGTTGGTAATATTGCGGTGCATCGAGCCGATAGGCCTTGCGGAACACGCCCCAGATATCCGACGCCTGCAATTCACGGCCCAATTCGTCGGCCAGTTGCTGCACGTGGCGCGAGAAGTGCGCCTGCATCTTCTTGGGCAGTTTGAGGCCCTGATCCTGTTCGAGCACCCATGCAAAGCCGCCCTTGCCGGACTGCGAATTGACCCGGATCACCGCTTCATAGCTGCGACCAAGGTCGGCTGGATCAATCGGCAGGTATGGCACGGACCACAGATCGTCGTTGCGCTGTTCTTGCGCAGCAAAGCCCTTTTTGATTGCATCCTGATGGCTGCCCGAAAACGCTGTGAAAACCAGCTCGCCGCCGTAGGGATGGCGCGGATGGACCGGCAACTGGTTGCAGTATTCCACGGTCTGGATCACTTCATCGATGTCCGAGAAGTCGAGGCCCGGCTCAACACCTTGTGTGTAAAGGTTCAGCCCAACCGTGACGAGGCAGCAGTTGCCTGTGCGTTCGCCATTGCCGAACAGGCAGCCTTCGACGCGATCCGCGCCCGCCATCATCCCCAATTCCGCTGCGGCAACGCCTGTGCCCCGATCATTGTGCGTGTGCAGCGAAATCACGGCGCGGTCGCGGTTCGGCAGGTTGCGGCAGAAATACTCGATCTGGTCGGCATAGATATTGGGCGTCGATGCCTCGACTGTAGCGGGCAGGTTGAGGATGATCGGGTGATCAGCCGTTGGCTGCAGCACATTCATCACCGCTTCGCAGCATTCGATGCTGAAATCGACTTCGGCGGTAGAGAACGTTTCGGGGCTATATTCAAAATGCCAGTCGGTCTGCGGGAAACGAGCCGCCTGATCGCGCAGAACCTTTGCGCCATCGATGGCAATTTTCTTTACGTCTGCTTTGTCCATTCCGAACACGACCTGACGCCACAGTGGAGACACTGCGTTGTAAACGTGGACAATCGCCTGCTTTGCACCGGCAACGCTTTCAAAGCTGGTGCGGATCAAATCTTCGCGCGATTGCGTCAGCACCTGGATGAACACATCATCGGGAATGCGTCCGCTATCAACCAGGCCGCGGATGAAATCATATTCGGTTGCACCCGCACTAGGGAAGCCGACCTCGATTTCCTTGAGCCCGATCTTGATCAGCAGATCAAAGAATCGCGATTTCTTTTCCGCATTCATCGGATCGATCAGCGATTGGTTGCCGTCGCGCAAATCGGTCGACAGCCAGCGCGGGGCCTGCGTGATTGTGCGGCTGGGCCATTGGCGATCGGGCAGATTGATCTGCGGAAACGCGCGATACTTGGCCGAAGGGGTTTTCAGCATGGTCATGGGAGTTCTACTCGACTGGAAAAATTGCCTGAAACTGGTTCTCGCTTCCCTTGGGCGCCGTGCGCGCCGCAATGCGACACGTCAGCTTACGCCCAAGGGCGTGTAAGTCGCAGGGTAAGGGCCAGTAGAGCGTTCATTGGCAAAGCCTATGATGATTCATGCAGCGCTTGTCCAGAATGAATGCACATATTCACCTTCAGACCATATTGATCGCACATGAAATCGGCCCGAGCTTCTGTAAAAGTAGCTTCGGGCCGATTTTCAAATTGACGGCGGTGTGCTTACTTCTTTTCGAAGGCCACCGTGATGTCCAGTTTCACGTCGTCTGACACAAACGGCAGTCCGTACTTGATGTTGAAGTCTGACCGCTTGATCGCCGCTGTGCCATGGAAGCCAAGCGTGGCGGCCTTGGTGAACGGGTTGCTGCCTGCTCCGGCAAAGGTTGCAGCGATCGCCACAGGCTTGGTCACGCCGTTCAGCGTGAGATCGCCATTGATCGTGGCCGACATGCCGTCTGCTGAGGGGGCGACACTGGTCGAAACGAAGGTGGCATCTGCGGGAGCCGCACCGAAGAAGTCGGCTGGCTTGCCGTCCGCGGCTGGTTTGAGCAGGTGGGCAGTCAGCCCAGTGCTGGCCGTCAGCACTTTGGATACAGGAATTTTCACTGAAACTTTGGCGGCGGAAGGACGCGCAGGATCAATTTCAAGCGTGCCCGACACATCGCCAAACAGACCGAAATAATCGTTGAAGCCGAAGTGATTGACGGTCCACGCCACCAGCGAATGGCCAGCATCTGCGGTGTAAGTGCCGGCAACAACGCGCGTCTTGTCAGCTTTGCCGGGTACTTCCGGCATCTGCGCTACCATCGGTGCAGCGGCGGCGGCAAGGGCAAGCGGAAGGGCGAACATGAGAGCGCGCGGCATTTTGGGGAGGATAGTCACGGCGGGGGGATCTCCTGACTGATTATTTGAACCGGTTAAATGCCCCAGCCAAACTGTTCGCACAAGTGAAGCGAACGGTAATAGTTTGTAACAGTTTTCTGTAGCGCCCCTTGTGCCGCAGCACCCATTCAGCCGCAGCGCATAGTCAAAACCTTGCGGTTTTGGTCTAGAATGACGTTGAGGCGGTCTGGGCGGTAATCCTGTGTCACCGCAGTGCCGGGCGTAATCCAGCGTATCCGGTCATGGCCTATCGCCGCTGCGATGGCATTGCGAACGGGTGTGACGGCATCTGCGCCAACGAAGCGGGAAACGACGTGCGATCCGCAAGCATCCGCTGGCCGTGCACCGGGCTTGGGTGGAGTGGGGCGTTGGGACATCTCTGCCCGCGCGCTATTTCCCAGATGGGGGCTGATTGCTGCGAACGCAAAAGTCGAGCAAATCAATAGTTTAAGCACTTTATGAGCCCCGATTTTGCAGATTCTCTCCAAAATGGTGGAATATCATGCAAAGCCAGTTCGTCTAGTGCTTTCGACGAGCCTGATGGGTTGTTTGTCGGAAATGTGGCCCGCGCAAACGGCGGGCCACGATCCAAAAGCTTAGTTCTTGGTCTGGTCGACCAACTTGTTGGCACCAATCCACGGCATCATCGCACGCAGCTTTGCGCCGGTTTCTTCGATTGGGTGACGCTTGGCGAGGCCACGCGCTGCCTTGAGTTCTGGCTGGCCAGCGCGGTTATCAAGCACGAAGGCTTTGACAAAACGGCCCGACTGGATGTCGGCCAGAACGCGCTTCATTTCCTTCTTGGTTTCTTCGGTAATGATGCGCGGGCCGATTGTGATATCGCCGTATTCGGCGGTGTTCGAGATCGAATAGCGCATGTTGGCAATGCCGCCTTCATACATCAGATCAACGATCAGCTTCAGTTCGTGCAGGCATTCGAAATAGGCCATTTCCGGTGCGTAACCGGCTTCAACCAGTGTTTCGAAGCCGGCCTGTACCAGCGCGGTTGCGCCGCCGCACAGCACAGCCTGTTCGCCGAACAGATCGGTTTCACACTCTTCGCGGAAGTTGGTTTCGATGATACCGCTGCGGCCACCACCAACGCCCGAAGCGTAAGCAAGTCCAACGTCATGGGCATTGCCGGTCACGTCCTGATGAACGGCGATCAGGCAAGGCACGCCGCCGCCACGCTGATATTCGCTGCGCACAGTGTGGCCGGGGCCTTTTGGCGCGATCATGATTACGTCGATGTCGGCGCGTGGCTCGATCAGGCCGAAGTGAATGTTGAGGCCGTGGGCAAACGCGATTGCGGCGCCGGGCTTCAGGTTGGCATGAAGATCATCGGCATAGATGGCAGCCTGATGTTCGTCCGGCGCAAGGATCATGAGCACGTCAGCCCAAGCCGCCGCATCAGCGTTGGCAAGAACCTTGAAACCAGCCGCTTCGGCCTTCTTGGCGCTGGCCGAACCCGGACGCAGCGCAATGGCCACATCTTTAACGCCGGAATCACGCAGGTTCTGCGCGTGGGCATGGCCTTGCGAACCATAACCGAGAATGGCGATCTTCTTGTCAGTGATCAGGTTGAGATCACAATCTGCGTCGTAATAGACCTTCATTGAATTTTCCTCGTTTTCGTCATTCCCGCATCAGCGAGAATCCATCTCCGGCCATGTTGTCCAGTAGCACCCGTTGGAGATGGACCCCTGCAAATGCAGGGACGACGGGTGGTGGATATGAAACTTCTTAAGCGCCTGAATTAAGCTGCCGTTGCGCCTCGTACCATGCCGACGATACCGGTCCGGCCAACTTCCACCAGACCCAGTTCCTTCATCAGTGAAACGAAACTGTCGATCTTTTCCGGCGTGCCAGTCAGTTCGAAAATGAAGCTGGCGGTTGTTGTGTCGACGACTTTTGCGCGGAAAACATCGGCCAAACGCAAGGCTTCGACGCGGTTTTCGCCTTTGCCTGAAACCTTGATCAACGCCAGTTCGCGTTCGACGAAGGGCCCAAGCTCGGTAAGGTCGGTCACTTTGTGCACTGGAACCAGTCGTTCCAACTGGGCGCGAATCTGGTCGATCACCGGCGGTGGGCCGTGCGTGACGATGGTGATCCGGCTCAGGTCGTGACCGTCGGTAATGTCGGCCACGGTCAGGCTGTCGATGTTGTAACCGCGCGCGGTGAACAGCCCGGCGATCTTGGCGAGGATCCCCGCTTCGTTATCGACCGTGATGGTCAGAACGTGGCGCTCTTGCGCCTCTTCGTGCATGTGCATCATTTCAGGGTTTTCCTAGACCAGCGCCTTGGCTTCGTCGTCCATCGTGCCCGCAACTTCGTCCCCATAAAGGATCATGTCGGTGTGCGCAGCGCCTGATGGGATCATCGGGAAGCAATTGGCTTCCTTCGAAACGAGGCAATCGACAAAGACCGGGCCATCATGGTCGATCATCGCCTGAATACCGGCGTCCAGTTCGCTCAAATCATTGATGCGAATGCCCTTCCAACCATACGCTTCAGCAAGCTTCACGAAATCGGGCAGGCTGTCGGAATAGGAGTTCGAATAACGGCTTTCATAGGTCAGTTCCTGCCACTGGCGGACCATGCCCATCCATTCGTTATTGAGCACGAACACCTTGACCGGCAGACGATATTGCGTGGCCGTGCCCAGTTCCTGAATGTTCATCTGGATCGAGGCATCGCCTGCAATGTCGATTACCAGCGCATCAGGGAACCCGGCCTGCGCACCGATAGCAGCAGGCAGGCCATAGCCCATCGTGCCAAGGCCGCCCGATGTGAGCCACTTGTTCGGCTTCATGAAGTGGAAGTACTGCGCCGCCCACATCTGATGCTGGCCAACTTCGGTGCTGATGATCGGCTCAAGGTGTTTGGTCAGCTCATAAAGACGTTCGACTGCCAGTTGTGGCATGATCTCGGACGTCTTTTTGGGATAGCCAAGGCTTTTGCGTCCACGCCAGCCGTCCACTTGCGCGATCCATGGCGTCAAGTCTTGCGCCTTATAACCGCGCGAGTGCCACGCATCGATCAACTGCGCCAGAACCTTGCCGCAATCGCCGATGACCGGCAGATCAACGCGCACCGTCTTGTTGACTGATGCACGATCAATATCGATGTGGATTTTCTTGGAATGAGGCGAGAAAGCATCCAACCGGCCCGTGACGCGATCATCAAAGCGCGCGCCGATGCATACGACCAGATCGGCGCGGTTCATCGTCATGTTGGCTTCGTACGTGCCATGCATGCCGAGCATACCCAGCCACGCCGGATGATCCGCCGGGAATGCGCCCAGGCCCATCAATGTGGACGTAACCGGAGCGCCGGTCAGCGCCTGCAATTCCTGCATCAGCTTGGCGGCTTGTGGCCCTGAATTGATCACCCCGCCGCCAGTATAGAACACAGGAGCCTTGGCGTTGGCGATCATTTCAATCGCTTCGCCGATTTCCTTGGCGCCACCTTCGGTCTGAGGGTTGTAGCGATTGCGTTGTTGAGGGGCGGAGCCATTCCAGCCCGCCATTGCAATTTGCACATCCTTGGGAATGTCGATCACAACCGGGCCGGGACGACCTTCGGTAGCAATGCGGAACGCCTCATCAATGATCGCGGCAAGCTGCGACGGATCTTTGACCAGATAGTTGTGCTTGGTGCAGTGGCGCGTGATACCGACCGTATCGGCTTCCTGAAACGCATCCGAACCGATCAGGCCAGTTGGCACTTGCCCGGTGATGACCACCATCGGGATCGAATCCATGAACGCATCGGCAATGCCGGTGACGGCATTGGTTGCGCCGGGGCCGGAGGTAACCAGCACAACGCCGGGCTTGCCCGTGGCCCGCGCATAGCCTTCGGCTGCGTGAGCAGCACCGGCTTCATGGCGCACCAGAATGTGGCGGATACGCTCTTCGCCGAAAAGCGCATCGTAGATCGGCAGGACCGCACCGCCCGGATAGCCGAACACGAATTCGACTCCCTTGGCGACCAAGCTTTCGACCAAGATTTCGGCGCCGCTGCGCTCGCTTGTCACGTGACTTAATCCTTCTGACTGTCGCGTCCGACCTGTGGGGCCGATAGCCGTGACTGTTCATTCGAAAAACAAAAAATTATCGGCCCGATGCAGTCTGGCTGCATCGGGCCGTCTCTCCCCAATCGGGAATCCTCGTCCCAAGCACCGCGACGAGAACAATTGCCGGCCTGCTACTTGATACAAAAGGCTATGTCAAGCGGCTATACGCGCAATAAACTTGCGGCATGATCAATGTCAATGGAACTTTCGTACGTGACTCGGGGCCAAGTCCCGGGATTCTGGTTGTTCAGCCATGTGTATTGCCGCTTGGCATAGTTGCGGGTTGCCTGCTGTCCGGCGCTGATCGTCTCCACTTGAGACGTTTCGCCTCTGCAATACCGCCTGATTTCGGGCACGCCGATGGCCCGCATCACTGGCATATCGGCGGGCAATTGGCGCGCGAGCAAGGCTTCGACTTCAGCGATGGCTCCGCCGTGCCACATCACTTCAAAGCGCAGATCGCAGCGTTCATAAAGCCATTGCCGTTCGGGCAGGAGGATCAACGGCGCGAGGTCGATGGTGTCACCGATCCCACCGCTCAATTTCTTTTGCCAATGCGCAAGCGAATGCCCGGTTGATCGCACGACTTCCAGCGCGCGAGTCACGCGCTGTGCGTCTGCCGGGGCAAGTAAGGCCGCCCGGTCGGGGTCTTCGGCTTGAAGAGCTTTGTACGCCTCATCCAAAGGTAGCGCGCGGACTTGGGCACGGGTTGCTGGATCGATATCGGGCACCGGAGCAATGCCGTCCAGCAGAGCGCGGATGTAAAGGCCCGTCCCGCCAACAAGGATTGGCAAGGCACCGCGCGTGTGGGCGGCGGCGACTTCCCATTTGGCCGCTTTGGCCCAGTCCGCTGCCGAACATGCCGTCGCGCCGTCCCATGCGCCGTAAAGCACATGAGGCACGCCTTGCATCTCATCGCCCGATGGCCGCGCGCTGAGAACACGCAAATCGGCATAGACTTGCGCGCTGTCAGCATTGATGACGACAGCCTCTTGTCCGCGCGCCATGACACGCAAGGCAAGTTTTACGGCGAGATCGCTCTTGCCGCTGGCGGTCGGCCCTGCGATTAGCGCGAGCCTTGGCCGTTCGGCCGCAGAATCCACGCTTTCGTTTTTAAAGGAATTCACGGTGATCATCGCGCGGCTGATAGCAGACCCGGAGACGCTTGGTGACAATCTTGCGCTCGCCATGGAAATGATTGAGGCGCGCGATTGGGAAGTGGCAGGGGCTGGCATGCTCGACACATGCGAGGATGTGCTGGAACTTGAGGTTCTTGAAGGCGATCCTGCCGGGATTCGCGGCATCCTTGATCAGTGTTTTCCCGAATGTGATTTGCTGTTGTCGCAGGGATTGATCGAGGTACCGGGTCTGTTTGTCTCCGACATGGATTCGACCATGATTGGGCAGGAATGCATTGACGAACTGGCCGATTTTGCCGGACTTAAAGACCGCATTGCCGCCATTACCGAACGCGCGATGCTGGGTGAACTCGATTTCGAATCGGCATTGCGTGAACGGGTGGGCCTGTTGAAAGACTTGCCCGAAGCCGCAATCCGTCAGTGCTTGGATGAACGCATTCAGCCCATGTCGGGGGCGCGCACGTTGGTTTCCACACTGAAGGCGCGCGGTTGCCATACGGTGCTGGTGACGGGCGGTTTTCATTCCTTCGCAGATCCGGTGGCCGAATTGCTGGGGTTTGACCGCGTTGTCGGGAACCGGCTGGGCCTCCATGATGGTATGTTGACCGGCGGCTTGGTCGGCGGAATAGTTGACAGCTCGGTCAAAAAGCAGGTGCTTCTCGAAGAAGCGGCGCGGCTGGGCGATGGTGTGTTCAGCCTGGCTACGGGCGATGGGGCCAATGACATCCCGATGATCGAAGCGGCCAGTTTCGGGATCGCCTATCGCGCCAAACCAAAAGCGCGCGCTGCCTCAGACGGCTGGATTGATCGCGGCGATTTGACGGCGATCCTTTCGCTTCTGGGCATCCGCCGAGAGGATTGGGTGCTGGATTGATCGCTCAATCCCAGCCGAGACCAATTTTGCCGGCGGCTCGCTAAGTCTTGCGCCCCTCCTTAAAAGGGAGGGGCCAAGAGTGGGTTTACGACGATTGCCTTTGCAAACGACATAAATGCCAATTTCTTACGCTTCCATCCAATCGCGGAAAAAGGCTTCGTTGGCTTCGCGCAAGGTGGCAATTTCGATGCCGATGATTTGCGTGCCGCCAACCGTGCCGATACGCACCGCGCCTTCCAGCACTTCGTTTGGCGATGTTGTCACGATGTAGCGCGATTGGTCTTCACCAAAAGCCTTGGCAGTATTGAGCGTGATGTCGAGTGTGCAGCCCTTGTCGCTGGCCAAGACCATTTCAGCCAGCGCAACCAGTAAGCCGCCGTCGGAAATGTCATGCACTGCGGTGAGTTTCCCCGCAGCAATCCATTCGCGCACTTGTTCGCCGTTCTTGCGTTCCAGCGAGAGATCAACCTTTGGCGCATCGCCAGCCTCGCGGCCCGCGATTTCGCGCAAGTAAAGCGACTGGCCAAGGTGCGTGCCATCACCGCCGACAAGCCAGATCGCATCGCCGTTGTTCTTGAACGCGATGGTGGTCATCATGGTGTGATCAAGCATCAGGCCGACGCCGCCGATGGCAGGTGTTGGCAAGATGGCCGAACCGCCGCCGGTTGCCTTCGATTCGTTGTAAAGCGAGACGTTGCCCGAAACGATCGGATAATCGAGCGCACGGCAAGCATCGCCCATGCCTTCAAGCGCCTGAACGATCTGCGCCATGATTTCGGGACGCTGCGGATTGGCGAAGTTGAGGCAGTTGGTAATCGCCAGTGGACGCGCGCCGACCGCGCAGAGGTTGCGATAGGTTTCGGCCACGGCCTGCTTGCCGCCTTCATAAGGATCGGCATAGCAATAGCGCGGGCTGCAATCGGTGCTCATGGCGAGCGCCTTGTTGCCGCCGTGAATGCGCACGACAGCGGCATCGCCACCTGACTTTTGCAGGGTGTCCGCGCCGACTTGCGAATCGTATTGTTCAAAAATCCAGCGGCGGTTGGCAAGATCCGGGCAGCCGATCAGTTTGACCAGATCTGCGCCAATATCCGCGCTTTCCGGCACAGTGCCCAGCGGCGCGACATTGGCCCAAGCTTTATAATCTGCGAGGCTGAGGGCAGGGCGGTCATAAAGCGGCGCGTCTTCGGCCAATGGACCCAACGGAATATCGCACACGGTTTCGCCCTGGAACGTCAGTACCATGTGGCCGGTGTCGGTCACTTCGCCGATCACGGCGAAGTCCAGTTCCCACTTCTTGAAGATCGCTTCAGCCATCGGCTCCTTGCCGGGCTTAAGCACCATGAGCATGCGCTCCTGGCTTTCCGAAAGCATCATTTCGTAAGGCGTCATGCCTTCTTCGCGGCAGGGCACCATGTCCATGTTGAGGATGATGCCGGCCTTGCCGTTGGTCGCCATTTCCACCGAAGACGATGTGAGGCCCGCCGCGCCCATATCTTGAATTGCCACTATGGCGTCGGTGGCCATCAGTTCAAGGCAGGCTTCGATCAGCAGCTTTTCGGTGAAGGGATCGCCGACTTGCACCGTGGGGCGCTTGGCTTCGGAATCCTCACCGAAATCGGCGCTGGCCATTGTGGCACCGTGAATGCCATCGCGCCCGGTTTTTGAGCCGACATAGACGATGGGGTTACCAAGGCCGGTGGCGGCGGAATAGAAGATCTTGTCTTGCTCGGCGACGCCCACCGTCATCGCGTTGACGAGGATGTTGCCATCGTAAGCCGGGTGGAAGTTGGTTTCGCCGCCAACGGTCGGCACGCCGACGCAATTCCCGTAACCGCCGATTCCGGCAACCACGCCCTGGACAAGGTGCTTCATCTTGGGGTGATCGGGCCGGCCAAAGCGCAGCGCGTTAAGGTTCGCCACGGGGCGCGCGCCCATTGTGAACACGTCGCGCAAGATACCGCCAACGCCGGTGGCCGCGCCTTGATAGGGTTCGATGTACGAAGGGTGGTTGTGGCTTTCCATCTTGAAGATGGCAGCCTGCCCATCTCCAATATCAATGACGCCTGCGTTCTCACCGGGGCCGCAGATCACCCAAGGCGCGCTGACGGGCAGCTTCTTGAGGTGAATGCGACTGGATTTGTATGAGCAATGCTCTGACCACATGACCGAAAATATGCCGAGTTCGACAAGGTTCGGTTCACGACCAAGCGCGTTCAGGACGCGCTGGTATTCATCTTCGGACAGGCCATGAGCGGCGACGACATCTGCGGTGATCTCGGACATGGCCCGCGCCTTAGCGAGGGCTGCGCAAAGTGGCTAGTGTTAACCTGCAAACTTGGTTGCGGCCCACGTTGCAGCCGTTGCGGCAACTGCTGTGGCAAAAGTGCCCCAGATGACATCGACGATCGTGACATGGACTGGCCAGCGCGCCAGCACCGCCTGACTGGTGAGGTCATAAGTCATATAACACATGGCCCCCAGCAGCGCGCCATTCAGCGCGGCAGCGCCGAGGCCTTGAGTCAATCCGGGGCGCACCGCAAACCACATCATCCCAGATAGATAGAGCACATAGAACACGAGCGCCGGGGCGATTCGGAAAGTGGGGGCAAGCAAATCACCCAAGGCCGGGCGATAAAGCTTTGATCCGGCCCAACCGAGCCACACCGCATCAAGCGCGCCAAACACGACGGCAGCCGCAACATAGGCAATCACATACTGCATGGCGCTCGGTACTCCTGCACAACTTCGGATCGAAGCTTGACCCGCCCCCCGCGCCCCGTCAATGCTGGCCAAATGGGAACGGCACCGGAAATCGCGAGCCTCAGCTTTGAAGAGGCCCTCAAGGAACTCGAATCCGTCGTAAGGCGGCTGGAAAGCGGTGAGGCACCGCTTGACGAATCCATCGAGCTTTACGCCAAAGGCGACGCGCTGCGCGCGCATTGCCAGGCGCGGCTGGATTCTGCGCAAGCGCGGATCGAGGCAATTGTCGCTGACCGTGACGGTAAAGCGCAAGGCTTGCGTTCGTTCGACGAAGCAGCGGGTTAGGCAGAGACAGCATGTCACAGACCACCGGACTGCTAAAGCCTGCTCTCAAGGCAATTGCCGAAGACATCGATCACAGCTTCGATTTGCTGTTGCCGCTGCCGGGTGACCCGCGCAATCGTCTGGTCGAGGCGATGCGTTACGCCACGATGGGGGGGGGCAAGCGTATTCGCCCGCTGTTAGTAACGGCAACGGCGGCAATGTTTGGCGTTTCGCGCGAAGCAGCAGTGCGGGTGGGCACAGCGATTGAGGCCATTCACGTCTATTCGCTGATTCACGATGATCTGCCGTGCATGGACGATGATGGCATGCGCCACGGCAAGCCTACGGTGCACGTGGCGTTCGATGATGCTGCTGCGGTGCTGGCAGGCGATGCCTTGCACGATTTCGCGTTCGAACTGCTGTCCGATCCTGCCACCAGCGGCGATCCATTCGTGCGTATCGAATTGATCCGCACGCTGGCCACGGCCAGCGGCATGAACGGAATGTGCGGCGGCCAGATGATGGACATCGTCGCCGAGAACGAGAGTTTCGATCTGCCCACCGTCACGCGGTTGCAGCAATTGAAAACCGGAGCCTTGCTGGCAGCCTCGGTCGAGATGGGGGCCATTCTTGGGCATGTGACGATTGAAGGGCGCGCGCATCTGCGCGGATATGCTCGCGATATCGGGTTGGCCTTTCAGATCGCCGACGATTTACTGGATCTTGAAGGTGACGAGGCTGCGGCGGGCAAGGCGCTGCGCAAGGATGATGCGCAGGGCAAACAGACGTTCCTGTCACTATTGGGCCCTGAGCGTGCGCGCGAACAGGCCCGCCGTCTTGTAGAGCAGGCGGTAGACCTGCTGCAAAGTTATGGCCCCGAAGCGGACCTGTTGCGCGAACTGGCGCGCTTCATCGTGGAGAGGAACCACTGATGGCTGACCGTATCGGCGTATATCCTGGCACCTTCGATCCCATCACGCTTGGGCATCTCGATATCATCCGGCGCGGCGCAAAGCTGGTCGACCGATTGATCATTGGGGTTACAACCAATCCTTCGAAGAACCCGATGTTCACCCCTGAAGAGCGCATGGTCAGCGTGCGCCGCGAAGTGGCAGACCAAGGCATCGATAATGTCGAAGTGGTTGGCTTTAACGCGCTGCTGATGAAGTTCGCGCGCAAACAAGGCGCCAGCGTGATCGTGCGCGGGTTGCGCGCGGTCGCCGATTTTGAATACGAATATCAGATGGCAGGCATGAACCAGCAACTCGATGCCGAAATTGAAACGGTGTTCTTGATGGCCGATGTCGGCCTTCAGCCTATTGCCTCCAAGCTGGTCAAGGAAATCGCGCTATTCGGCGGCGATATCTCTGGCTTCGTTACGCCAACCATTTGCGATGAAGTGGTCGCACGGGTTGAGAAGCTTGGCCGCTTGGGCGACTATTGAGCCGATCAAAGCGCGTACCCACAATCGTTCATTGCAGCGAAAGCGCGACGCGCCTATTCGCGCTGCAGTTTATTCGGAGTTCTACCGTCTCATGGTATCGCGCTTTTTTACCGGTCTCGCGCTTGGGGCTGCCTTGATTGCCTCGCCAGCGTTGGCGAAAGACAAAGTGGCTCCTGTTCCCGAAACCAAGCCGCTGACTTATGCGGTGAACACCGATCAAAGCGTTGACCGGGAAAACATCCTGCTGCTCGATTTGTCGAATGGCGGGCGTGTATCGATCCGCTTGATGCCGGAATGGGCGCCCAACCATGTTGAGCGGATAAAGACGCTGGCGCGGCAGGGGTTTTACGACGGGGTGATCTTTCACCGCGTGATCGAAGGCTTCATGGCCCAAACCGGTGATCCAACCGGCACCGGTCAGAGCGGCTCAACGCTTCCTGATTTGACCGCAGAATTCAACGCGATACCGCACGTTCGCGGCACTGTGTCGATGGCCCGCACGAATGAGCCGAACACGGCCAACAGCCAGTTCTTTATCGTGTTTTATCCGCGCTTTGCACTTGATCACAAATACACCAACTTTGGCCGCGTGATCTCGGGCATGGACAACGTGGACGCAATTGTGCGCGGCGAACCGCCTGCAAATCCGACCAAGGTTGTGCAGGCCTCCATTGCCGCAGACAACAAGCCTGCGCCTGCCTTCGCCGCGCCAAAAGCCGCGCCAGCTTTCACGGCTGACATGTTGAGCAATTCGCAGTCGAACTGATCCGCAATTGCGGCTAGGGGGCTGCGATGCGCGTTGACCTCTTCGATTTCGAACTGCCCACTGAAAACATTGCCCTGCGTCCGGCCCGTCCGCGCGATTCGGCGCGGCTGCTGGCCATTGGCACGGCAGGATCGCTCCGTGATCTGATCGTGCGCGATTTGCCGTCGCTGCTGAACCCCGGCGACGTGCTGGTGTTCAACGATACGCGCGTGATCCCAGCCCAACTTGAAGGGCAGCGCGGCGAGGCTCGGATTGGGGCCACGTTGCACAAACGAATCGATCTGCGGCGCTGGCAGGCGTTTGTGCGCAACGCCAAGCGGTTGCGGACCGGCGATGTCATCGAATTTGGCGCAGGCGTATCCGCCATTTCAGAAACGCGGCATGATGACGGCAGTTGGACGCTACACTTTCCGGGCGACGAGCCGGTTGAAGTTCTGCTGGAGCGGGCAGGGCGCATGCCGCTGCCGCCCTATATCGCTTTAAAGCGCCCAACCGATGAGCAGGATCGGACCGATTACCAGACGATGTTTGCGGCCAAGGATGGGGCCGTCGCCGCACCGACCGCTGCATTGCATTTCACACCTGAACTTCTCGAAGGATTGGCCGAACGCGGTGTAAAAACTGAAACGCTGACGCTGCATGTGGGTGCCGGAACCTTCTTGCCTGTAAAAGTCGACGACACCGACGACCACGCCATGCACGCCGAATGGGGCACAATTGAAGGGGCCACGGCTGACCGGCTCAATGCTGTGCGTGCAGGCGGCAATCGTGTGATCGCAGTAGGCACAACATCGCTACGCTTGCTCGAAAGCGCGACGGGCGAAGATAAAGTGATCCGCCCATTTTCAGGCGATACTTCGATCTTCATCACGCCCGGCTATACGTTCCGCGCCATCGACGGGCTGATGACCAATTTCCACTTGCCGAAGTCCACGCTGTTCATGCTTGTCAGCGCGCTGATGGGCCGCGAACGAATGCAGGCGGCGTATGCCCATGCCATCGCGCAAGGATATCGGTTCTATTCCTACGGCGATTCCAGCCTGCTCCTGCCATAAAGCCCAGTTTCGGCTTGCACTTTGGTCGCTAGCTTCCCGGCAAAAGAGCTTGGGAGAGAGAGCATGGTTCCAGCGCATGTGCCGGCAGACCGGATCGTAGATTTTGACATCTTCAATCCGCCGGGTGTCGAGGTTGATTACTTTGCCGCCTGGAAAACGCTGCTCGATGGTCCGGGGCTGGTGTGGACTACCGCCAATGGCGGTCACTGGATCGGCGCGCGCGGCGATGTCGTGCGTGGCCTGTGGAATGACGCCGAGCGTCTGTCGTCCGAATCCCTGGCGGTGACTCCGGGACTGGGCGAGGTCATGCAATTCATCCCGCTTCAGCAGGACGGCGCCGAACACAAAGCGTTCCGCATGGCGGTGATGAAGGGGCTGGCCTCGCGCTATGTGGTCGCGCTTGAACCGCGCGTTGTCGAAATGGCGCGCGAACTGATCACAAACTTGCGGCCGCGTGGTTCGTGTGACTTCGTGGCAGAATTTGCCGAGATATTGCCGCTCAACATATTCCTGTCACTGATCGATGTGCCGCTGGAAGACCGCCCCCGCTTGCGCGAACTTGGCGTGCAATTGACGCGGCCTGATGGATCGATGACGGTCGAAGGCTTGAAACAGGCCGCAGACGATTATCTGTGGCCGTTCATTGAAAAACGCATGGCAGAGCCAGGTGATGACTTGTTCAGCCATATCCTGTCAGAACCCGTGATGGGCCGGGCATGGACAGAGGACGAAGCCCGCCGCATGTGCCGCAACTTGCTGTTTGGCGGCTTGGATACGGTAGCGGCGATGTTCGGTATGGTTGCCCTGCATCTGGCACGGCATCCCGAAGACCAGAGCTTGCTTCGCGCTCGGCCCCATCTGATTCCGGCAGCCGCTGATGAACTCATGCGGCGCTATCCCACGGTGTCGGTGAGCCGCAATGCCGTGGCCGATGTCCATGTAGATGGTGTGACAATCCGCAAAGGCGATCTCGTCTATTTGCCTAGCATGTTGCACAATCTTGATCCCGCCAGCTTCGATGCCCCTGACGAGGTGCGGTTTGATCGTAACCTCACCCCAATTCGCCACACCACGATGGGCGTTGGCGCGCATCGCTGCGTCGGCGCGGGATTAGCGCGGATGGAGGTTATTGTGTTCATGCGCGAATGGCTTGCGCAAATGCCCGCGTTTGCGCTCGATCCTGCGCAACCGGTCCGCATGAAAGGCGGCAATGTAGGGGCGTGCACAGCCATCCCGCTGGTCTGGCAGCTGTGATCAGGCCGCAAACCAGTTCCACACGAGGCGTCCGGTCAAGCCAAGGCTGACCACGACCAGCACGGGCCGGATCATCTTCGCGCCGAACTTGGTGGCAAAGTGGGAGCCGATCCATGCGCCGGTCATTGCCCCTACGCCCATGCACAGGCCAAGCAGCCAAAGTGCTTGGCCACCCAGCGTGAACACGATCACACTGGCGACATTGCTGGTCAGGTTCAGGAATTTGGTGAGGCCAGTTGCGCGCGTCAGGCCAAAGCCGCGAAGCCCAACCAAGGTGGTCGCGAAGAATTGGCCCGTACCCGGTCCGAAGAATCCATCGTAAAAGCCAATCCCGCTTGCCACCGGCAGATAGCCGCGCTCACTAAGCAGGGCTTTGCGGTCTTCATCATTCATGCTGGGCGACAGCACCGTGTAAAGCGCAACGCTGATCAGCAGCACCGGCACGACCAGCTTCAAAACGTCTGCACTCAACCGCTGAATCGCAAGCGTCCCCAACAGCGCGCCGACAAACACGACAGCGGCAAGCGGCGCATTCTGCCGAAAGCTGAATAGCCCGGCCTTGTGGTAGCGCCACGTGGAAATCGTGGTCCCGCACATCGATTGAACTTTGTTGGTGCCCAGCACAACATGGGGGGGAAGGTTGGTTGATAGCAGAATTGGCATCATCACCAAACCGCCGCCGCCAGCAACGGAATCGATAAACCCCGAGACCACTGCAACGCAGGTGAGAGCAGGGTAAAGCCAAAGATCGAGTTGCATAGGGTCAAGCATTTGCGCGCCTTGGCGAATAGGCTTAAGGGCCGCAAATTCTTTTTGCCGAGCGCCCCGCCAATGACCCGTTTTGCCTTCGATATTCACGCCACCGACGGCAAAGCCCGCACCGGCACAATCCGCATGAAGCGCGGTGACATTCGCACGCCAGCGTTCATGCCGGTGGGCACCGCTGCCACGGTCAAGGCGATGAAGGTCGAAGATGTGCGCGCAGCAGGGGCGGACATTATTCTTGGCAATACCTACCACCTGATGCTGCGTCCGGGGGCTGAACGCATGGCGCGGCTGGGCGGTTTGCACAAGTTCATGGGCTGGGACCGGCCGATCCTGACCGATAGCGGCGGCTATCAAGTGATGAGCTTGTCAGACTTGCGCAAGATCACCGAAGAAGGCGTGACTTTTGCCAGCCATCTCGATGGATCGCGGCACATGCTCAGCCCTGAACGTTCGATGGAAATTCAGCGTTTGTTGGGTTCCGACATCGTCATGTGCTTTGATGAATGCCCGCGTGCCGATCAACCCCGCGATGTGATCGCCAAGTCGATGGAAATGTCGATGCGCTGGGCAAGGCGCAGCCGCGATGCGTTCGATTCAGGCGGCGAACATGCTGAACGTTCAGCCCTGTTTGGCATTCAACAAGGCGCGCTGGACGAAGGCTTGCGCAAGAGCAGCGCCGATGCGTTGATTGACGTCGGCTTTGACGGCTATGCCATTGGCGGGCTTGCCGTGGGCGAAGGGCAAGAGGCGATGTTCGCCACACTCGACTTTGCCCCGCAGCAACTTCCCGCCGACCGTCCGCGCTATCTGATGGGCGTGGGCAAGCCCGACGACCTCGTGGGCGCGGTTGAGCGCGGCGTTGATATGTTCGACTGCGTTCTGCCAACGCGCTCTGGCCGCAATGGTCAGGCGTTTACGTGGAACGGGCCGCTCAACATGCGCAACGCGCGCCATGCCGAAGACATGGGGCCACTGGATGAGCGTTGCCCTTGCCCTACCTGCACGAAGTTCAGCCGCGCCTATCTGCATCACCTGATCAAATCGGGCGAGATGCTGGGCGCCATGCTGCTGACGGAACACAACTTGTGGTTCTATCAACAGCTGATGGCAGGCATGCGAGCAGCCATTGCCGAGGGGCGTTTCGCTGCGTTCGTTGTCGATTTCAGGCGGGACTACTTCGCGCGTTAGGCAGCGATACCTGCAGGATCATCTTCAAAATTGGGCTGGCCAACCTCAAGGCGTGAATCCTTGTACGGGTAAAACATGCCCGAACGCGGATCGAGAAATCCTGCGCCAATTGCAAAAGCCTGACGCTGCGCGGTGAGAAGATCCGGATACCATTTTCCGGCCCGGTGCGGGGTGACAAAGCGATAGTGCGACATGCCAAGATAATGGTTCGAAGGCTTTGAAGTTCCCGGCTTTCAATGCAATTTATGCTTAGATAACAAAATCTAACGCGCCATTCCTAAACGCGAAAAAGGCGGAGCTTGCGCCCCGCCTTCTCGTGTCTGTTGAAAGACTGAACCGCTTAGCGCGAATAGAATTCGACGACCAAGTTTGGTTCCATCTTCACTGGATAAGGCACTTCGTCCAGCGTTGGCACGCGGGTGAAAGTTGCCTTGTCAGCTTCGGTCGAAACATAGTCTGGAACGTCACGCTCTGGCAGGGTCTGCGCTTCAGCGATCAGGGCCATTTCCTTGGCCTTCGCGCCAAGGCTGATCACGTCGCCGGGGCGAACGCGACGCGAGGCGATGTTGCACTTCACGCCGTTCACATAAATGTGACCGTGCGAAACAACCTGACGGGCCGAGAAGATGGTCGGCGCAAACTTGGCACGGTACACGACCATGTCGAGGCGCTGTTCGAGCAGGCCGATCAGGTTCTGACCGGTATCGCCCTTCATCTTCGACGCTTCCTGATAGGTGCGCTTGAACTGCTTTTCGGTCACGTCGCCGTAATAGCCACGCAGCTTCTGCTTGGCGCGCAGCTGGATGCCGAAGTCCGACACCTTGCTCTTGCGGCGCTGGCCGTGCTGGCCGGGACCGTAAGCACGACGGTTTACCGACGACTTAGGACGACCCCAGATGTTTTCACCGAGGCGACGGTCGATTTTATACTTGGATGCCTTGCGCTTGGACATGCGCTACCCTTCAACTTGCAATGCTTTGACGATGTGCCAAAGTTTCTAGTCCCGGAACCGCACCATCCTGCCATTTGCAGAATGCGGCCACCGCTTCACCGGGAGTGCGAGGCCAATTGCGAAGCGCGGCCAAGAACAGAGATTCCTCTCTCTGTCAAGGGCACCTGCCATAGACAGCAATGCGAATCAGGCGTTTATTCAGGATCGATGCTTGAAAGGTCGCCCCATCCTGATTCTGTTCCGCTTTCGGATCGTTCCTCCGAAGGCGTGGCCGCGATTGATCAGCAAATCCTGCTGCTATTGTCTCAGCGATTTGCCTTGGCGCGCACGGCCGGGGAAGGGGCGTGGCACGACGAGGATGAGCGACGCGCTGGCCTTTCTGCGCTTCGCAGCAACGCCTTTGCATTAGGCGTACCGGTAAGCCTCGTCGTCGATTTCTGGGACCGGCTTTCCGATGCATCTGCGGCCTTGAACAAACAAGCCAAGGGCTAGTCCGCGCGGACAAATCAATCGCGGGGATCGCCAGGCTTTGATCCGGGCCTGCGGCGAAGCACGCTCAGCACGCCGCGCAAGGTCCGCACTTCAAGGTGATTCCAGCCCGGCTTGGTCAGGACAGAGCGCAAGGTGCGCCGTGTTGTCGCTGCGCGGGCTTCAGGTTCGAAATAACCGCGCGGCTCCAGCATTCCGCATAACTGGTCGAACAGGCCCTCAAAATCCTCCTGAGGGGCAGGGGGCAGGATGTCTTCGACGGTGGGTTGCACAAGGTCAGCGGGCGTCTCAGCGTTGCCAAGTGCGTGCTTGGACCATTCGTAGGCACACAAGATCACCGCTTGGGCCAGATTGAGCGAACCAAACTCCGGGTTGATCGGCACCGTGATAATGGCGCGGGCCAGCGCCACATCGTCCGTTTCAAGGCCGGAGCGTTCCGGGCCGAACACAAACGCGCTGCGCCCCGGTGCCGCGATGATGTCTTTTGCGGCCTGATCCGGGGTCAGCACAGGCTTGACCACGCCGCGCTTGCGCACTGTGGTGGCATAGACATGGGCGCAATCGGATACGGCATCGGCAAGCGATTCAAAAACTTGTGCCTGTTCAAGCACAATGTCTGCGCCGGCGGCGGCAGGGCCAGCGGAAGGGTTAGGCCAGCCATCGCGCGGGGTGACCAGCCGCAATTCGATCAGTCCGAAATTGAGCATCGCGCGGGCAGCTTTGCCGATGTTTTCGCCCAGTTGCGGACGCACCAGCACGATCACCGGCTGGCGTTTTTCAGCCGCGCTCACTTCTCGCCTATCCCCAGGCCACTGATTTCCTGCACGCTGCTGGCAAATTCTTCAAAATCGCGCGCTTCAGTAAAGTCGCGATAGACGCTGGCAAAGCGGATATAGGCAACGCTATCCAACTGGCGCAGGCCTTCCATCACCATTTCACCAATGGACTTGGACGGCACTTCTGCATCGCCCATCGTCTCGATCTGGCGCTGAATGCCCGACACGAGCTGATCGAGCCGTTCTTGCGATACAGGGCGTTTGCGGCAGGCGAGCGAGACAGATTGTTCAATCTTAAGGCGGTCAAACGGCTCACGCCGCTCCCCGCTTTTTACCACCAGCACTTCGCGCAATTGCACGCGCTCGAACGTGGTGAACCGCGCACCGCAGCCTTCGCACTGCCGACGCCGGCGGATCGAGGTGTTATCCTCGCTCGGCCGGCTGTCCTTTACCTGGCTGTTGTCATGGGCACAGAACGGGCAGCGCATCAGATCAGCGTTTAATCCGCTGCCAAAAGGCGAATCCGGCGCCCACGGCAAGGCCAAGCGGCAATGACACGACGGGAAGCAGCACGCCTGCGACCGCGCCAATAGCGGCGCCAGTCAGCACGGGCTTGGTTGATGGATGGGCCATGCCCTGCTTGGCCATGGCAGAGATTTCATCCTTGGCGCGGGCGGCAAGATCGTTGTTGTCGTTCATGGAATTATAGCTCCGGGTACACAGGGAAGCGTGCACACAGTTCAGCAACGCGATCACGCACTCGCTGTTCCACCTGACCATCACCTTCTTCGCCATTGCGCGCAAGGCCTTCAACCACTTCGCTGATCAGCTTGCCGATTGTGCGGAATTCGTCTTCGCGGAAACCGCGCGTGGTGCCCGCTGGCGTGCCGAGGCGAATGCCCGACGTGACGAAGGGCGAACGCTTGTCGAACGGCACGCCGTTCTTGTTGCAAGTGAGCCAAGCGCGATCAAGGCCCTTTTCAGCGGCTTTGCCGGTCACGTCCTTGGCCGACAGATCGACCAGCATCAGATGGTTGTCGGTTCCGCCCGACACGATCCCAAGACCAGCTTCATTCAGACTTTCGGCCAGCGCCTTGGCATTGGCAACGATCTGGTGCGCGTAAGCCTTGAATTCAGGGCGAAGAGCCTCGCCGAACGCAACTGCCTTGGCGGCGATCACGTGGACCAGTGGCCCACCTTGAAGGCCGGGGAATACGGCGGTGTTGAACTTCTTGGCCAGCGCCTCGTCATTGGTCAGGATCACGCCCGAACGCGGCCCGCGCAAGCTCTTGTGCGTGGTTGTGGTCACGACATGGGCGTGCGGGAAGGGCGAGGGGTGCGCGCCGCCTGCAACAAGGCCCGAGATGTGCGACATATCAACCAGCAGCCACGCGCCCACTTCATCGGCGATTGCGCGGAAAGCGCCCCAGTCCCATGTGCGCGAATAGGCGGTGCCGCCTGCGATGATCAGCTTTGGCTTATGTTCGCGCGCAAGACGGGCAACTTCGTCCATATCGATCATGTGCGTGTCAGCGCGCACGCCATAAGGCACCGGGTTGAACCACTTGCCGCTCATGTTCACCGGCGAGCCGTGCGTCAGGTGGCCACCCGAATTCAGGTCGAGGCCCATGAACGTATCGCCCGGCTGCAGCAGCGCGAGGAACACGGCCTGATTCATCTGGCTGCCAGAATTGGGCTGCACGTTAGCAAAATCGCAGCCAAACAGCGTCTTGGCGCGTTCAATCGCCAGCGTTTCAACGATGTCGGCATATTCGCAGCCGCCATAGTAACGCTTGCCCGGATAGCCTTCAGCGTACTTGTTGGTGAACACTGAACCGGTGGCTTCCAGCACGGCAAGGCTGGTGATGTTTTCTGACGCGATCAGCTCGATCTTGGTCTGCTGACGGTTCAATTCGCCACGGATTGCGGCAAAAACTTCAGCATCAGCGGTTTCGAGGTGTTCGGTAAAAAAGCCGGCCTTACGGATTTCCGGCGCTGCGGTTGCAGTGGTCATCGTATGAGGCTCCCTTAAAACGTTGGATTTGAAAGTTTTTCGACGCGGCCAGCATGGCGGCCACCGCCGAAATCAGTGGATAGGAATGCATCGAGACAGGCCTTGGCCATATCCTCGCCGGTAAGGCGCGCCCCCATCGCGATGACGTTGGCATCGTTGTGTTCGCGGGCAAGCGCGGCAGAAAGCGGCTCGGATACCAAAGCACACCGGCAAGCCGGATCGCGGTTCACGGCAATGGAAATGCCAATGCCCGATCCGCACAACGCCACGCCATATTCCGCCGTGCCATCGGCCACAACAGACGCGAGTTTGTAACCGTAATCGGGATAATCCACCCGATCTGCGGTTTCAGGACCAAGGTCTGCAACCTCGTGACCTTGTTCGATCAAGTAGTCACGCAGCGTTGCTTTAAGATCAATCGCGGCGTGGTCTGAGGCGATGGCGATGCGCATGGGATCCGTTTCGTCAGCGGTTTATCAGGACTCGTTCGCGGCCCCATAAGCTGTCACCGCGCAACAAGCCACCGCAAATCGCTTTGGCATATCTGCCCGATGGGGCTCATTGTAACAGGTGTGATCATTCAAGGCATGGCGTGCAAAGCAAAGGGCGGCAAAACCGAAGTTCCGCCGCCCTTGAAGGTGTCTTGCTAATGCAGCTTACTGATCCAGGAACGAACGCATCTTGCGGCTGCGGCTTGGGTGCTTGAGCTTGCGCAGCGCCTTGGCTTCGATCTGGCGAATACGTTCGCGGGTAACCGAGAACTGCTGGCCGACTTCTTCAAGCGTGTGATCAGTGTTCATGCCGATGCCGAAACGCATGCGCAGCACACGTTCTTCGCGCGGGGTCAGGCTGGCAAGGACGCGGGTGACCGTTTCCTTGAGGTTTGCCTGAATGGCCGCGTCCACCGGAATGATCGCATTCTTGTCTTCGATGAAATCGCCGAGGTGCGAATCTTCCTCGTCACCAATTGGGGTTTCAAGAGAAATTGGTTCCTTGGCGATTTTCATCACCTTGCGAACCTTTTCGAGCGGCATCGACAGACGCTCGGCCATTTCTTCCGGCGTCGGTTCGCGGCCTTGTTCGTGCAGGAACTGGCGACTGGTGCGAACCAGCTTGTTGATCGTTTCGATCATGTGAACCGGAATACGGATCGTGCGCGCCTGATCCGCGATGGAGCGCGTGATCGCCTGCCTGATCCACCATGTTGCGTAAGTGCTGAACTTGTAACCACGGCGATATTCGAACTTGTCGACCGCCTTCATCAAGCCAATGTTGCCTTCCTGAATGAGATCCAGGAACTGCAGGCCGCGGTTGGTGTACTTCTTGGCGATGGAAATCACCAAACGCAGGTTGGCTTCAACCATTTCCTTCTTGGCGATACGCGCTTCGCGCTCGCCCTTCTGGACCATGTTGACGATACGGCGGAATTCACCCAGCGACATGCCGGTGGCGGCTGCGATGTCCGCAATTTCGGCGCGAATGCGTTCGACCGGTTCAGCTTCATTGGTCGCAAAAGCCGTCCACTTCTTGTCGCGCGTAGCAAGGCTGGTCAGCCAGCCATCGTCCAACTCGCGCCCGACATACATGTCGAGGAAGTCCTTGCGCGGCACTTTGTGACGTTCTGCCAAACGCAACATCTGACCACCAAGCGTCGTCAGGCGACGATTGAAGGCATAGAGATTGTCGACAAGGTATTCGATCTTCGACGCATGGAACTGCACCGATTCCACTTGCGCGGTAAGGTCTTCGCGCAGCTTCTGGTACTGCGTTTCGCGCGTGCCTGGAAAATCGTTGCCAAGGCCCAGCGCATCAAGGCGTTCGCCCTGAATCTTTTCAAATGCACGGAACAGCGCGGTGATTTCGGCAAAGCGTTCAAGTGCCGCAGGCTTAAGCTGGGCTTCCATCTGCGCAAGGCTGAGGGTGTTGTCCTCTTCCTCTTCCTCGGCGGGACGGGCGCGGCGTTCGCGCAGTTCATCATCTTCGTCTTCGGCGGGCTCTTCCTCTGGCTCTTCTTCTTCCTTGAAGGTCGGGCCAGCGGTTGCTTCACTAATTTCAGGCTCGCCAGCTTCCTCACCGTCTTCGGTCAGGGCTTCAGGCGCAGGTTCCTTGGAAAGCATCGCGTCAAGATCGAGGATCTCGCGCAGTTGCATTTCACCAGCGTTCAACGCTTCGGACCATTGGATAATGGCGTGGAAGGTGATCGGGCTTTCGCACAGGCCCATGATCATGGTGTCACGGCCCGCTTCGATGCGCTTGGCGATGGCGATTTCGCCTTCGCGGCTGAGCAGTTCGACCGCGCCCATTTCGCGCAAGTACATCCGCACCGGATCGTCGGTGCGTTCGATGGTTTCCTTGCGCTTTTCGACGACCGGACGGTCGTCCATGCCGGTTTCAGGCTCTTCAGCCTCGTCGGCTTCCTTGTCTTCAGGTTCAGCGTTGTCTTCGTCGCTTTCGACGATGTTGACGCCCATTTCCGAGATTGCGGCCATGATGTCTTCGATCTGCTCGGAAGACATCTGGTCCTGAGGCAGGGCCTCATTCAATTCATCATACGTGATGATGCCGCGCCGTTTGGCGCGTGCGATCAGCTTCTTTACGGAAGCGTCATTCAGATCAATCAGCGGAGCGTCGCCGTTGTCGGTCTTTTCGTTCGAAGCCATTGAACCCCGGTACCACCATCTAGAGCCGGGCCTGACTGACCCGAAGTGCGTTGTGACTATAATTATAACGCAGCACGAGCGCGGTTCATGTGCTCTAAACGAGCAAACAAATCCACCCTTCGTTTGCGCAATCGTTGCTGTTCAGCAAAACTATCGTCGGAAAACGCCGTTTCGTGGGCTTGCGTCGCTGCCGCAAGGGCCTCTTCAACGGCCGGAAGTTCGACCAGCAGCGATATGGCTTCGGCCAATTCGTCCGATGCTTGCTCGCTATTGCCAGCCAAAAAGCCGAATCGCATTCCGGCGTAATCTTTTGCCGACGGGAGCCGAAGCCCTCGTTCAGTCAATATGGGTTCGATGCCCCCTGTTTCAAGCGTTTGGCCGCTATCGGCCAGCGTTAGCAACGCATCAAGCAGCGCCGCAATTGCACTATCTTCGGGTTGAAGCCGCGCGAGTGATTCGGCGTGGCGGGCGATGTGGCCGGGAAAACGAATCAGACCAGTCAGAACGGCAGCCAACAGATGGGTGCTCAAACCATTCCCGATCTTGAGCATCCGGGCCTTGTCATCGGCACCCAGAGGCGGCGGCGCAGGTTTCCATGGGCCTTTGCCTTGGCCGCCGCGCGCCTGTCCGCCTTGGCGCGGCTGAAATGGCGGGCGCTCTTTGCGTGCAAAGGCCAGTTCGCCAAACCGCTCGGTCAACTCACGGCGGTAAAGCGATTTGATATCAGGATGCTGAATCGTCTCGCAGTGGGCCAACAACCGCGCCTTCAGGCCCGCTTTGTCTTCTGGCGTGGCAAGGGGCAGGGCATCGCGCTCCACTTGCCACAACACATCAACAAGGCTGCGGGCATCATCAAGCAGCCCTTCCATCGCCTGCGGCCCATCGCGCTTGACCACGTCATCCGGGTCCATGCCGGTGGGTAAAGTGGTGATCCGCAGCGAATGGCCGGGTCGCAACATCGGCAAGGCGCGGGTGATTGCGCGCATCGCGGCGCGCTGTCCGGCGGCATCACCATCAAAGCAAAGCGTTGGCGTTTCCACCAGCCGCCACAGCCGTTCAATCTGGTGTTCGGTCAATGCAGTGCCGAGCGGAGCCACCGCTTCGCCAATTCCGGCGGCAGCTAGTGCGACAACATCCATATAGCCTTCAACCACGACCACGCGCCCGTTCTGGCGTGACGCAGGCGCTGCGCGGTGCAGGTTGTAAACCGTGCGGCCCTTGTCGAACAAAGGCGTGTCGGGCGAATTGAGGTACTTGGGCGCGTCGGTCTTTTCCGCAGACAGGATACGCCCGCCAAACGCAATCACCCGCCCGCGCGGATCGAGGATCGGCAGCATCAATCGCCCGCGAAACCGGTCGTAAGGTTCCTTGCCTTCGACAACGATGCGCAAGCCAGCTTCGATCAGCATGGCATCGGGGAATGCGGACAGGGCCTCTTTCAACGCGGTGCGGCTATCAGGCGCAAAGCCGAAGCCGAATTCACGCACGATGTGCTGCGGGAACCCGCGTGAGGCAAGGTAACGCCGCGCCTCAGCCCCGCGTTCTTCGGCCAAGGCATTGACGAAGAATGCCTGTGCCGCCGCCATGACGTCATGCAGCGATTTCTGCTGTTCAGCCACTTTTGCTGCGCGCGGATCCGGCGCGGGCACTTCCATGCCCGCCTGCAACGCCAGTTCCTTCACCGCTTCCATGAACGGCAGGCCCTGATGGTCGGTCATCCAGCGGATCACATCGCCATGCGCGCCGCAGCCAAAGCAGTGGTAAAAACCCTTCTCGTCGTTGATCGTGAAGCTGGGTGACTTCTCGTTATGGAATGGGCAGCACGCCTTGAATTCCCGCCCCGCCTTGGTCACACGAATGCTCCGCCCGATCACGCCCGAAAGCGAGATGCGCGTACGCAGTTCATCCATCCATTGCGGGGTGAGGCTCATTGGGTGTCACCGCCGCGAAGCGCGCGGTTCCACAAACTCCCCTCCCGCCTGCGGGAGGGGTTGGGGGAGGGCATGTTATCCAAAGTATCCCGGATAACCGTCAATACACTCTCCACATTGTCCAACACATCATTGTTCCAAAACCGCAGCACACGGTAACCTTGATATTCAAGAAAGCGCATGCGCCTTACATCATACTCAGCAGCAAGCGCATGCTGGCCACCATCAAGTTCGCTCACTAGGCGCATTTCGCGCGAGACAAAGTCACAAATGAACTGACCGATGGGAAATTGCCGGTTGAAGCGAACACCATTCATTTTGCGGGCGCTCAGGTACGGCCAAAGCTTGCGCTCTGCTTCGGTCGCACTTCGGCGCAGCTCGTACGAGCGGGCCGTTGGACGGGTATAGCCCTTATCGTTTTCGTGGTGCCACTGTTTGTCGGATTTGCTGGCGTTGTCCAACATGCCCTCCCCCAACCCCTCCCGCAGGCGGGAGGGGAGTTTTAAGTGCTCACCCCGCCAGCGCAGCTTTCACCAACCCACTCGCCTTGCTCATATCCAGTTGCGTACCGTGTTTGGCTTTAAGTGCCGCCACAACCTTGCCCATGTCCTTCATGCCCGCAGCACCTGTTTCGGCGATCAGCGCGACAATCGCGGTGCGCGTATCGTCTTCGCTCATTTGCGCGGGCAGGAATTCCTCGATCACGACGAGTTCGGCCTTTTCCGCATCGGCCAGTTCCTGACGGCCGCCTGCTTCATACATGGTGATCGATTCGCGGCGCTGCTTGCCCATCTTCTGCAAAACGTCGGTCACCAGCACATCATCGTCCGGCAAAGTGGCAGCGGTGCGCAGTTCGATGTCCTTGTCCTTCAGCTTGGCAAGGATCAGGCGGACGGCGGCGAGGCGGAGTTTGTCGCCCGATTTCATCGAAGAAATCTGCGCGGCCTTGATGGTATCGCGGATCATGTAGAATTGTTTCCTGTGTCGGTCTTTATATGAATGCGGTTGCCGTAAAGCGATGTTTTCCCGGTGTAGGGCAAACTTTCGGGAATCGCTAGGTTGACGGAAGGAGGACTCAGGTCTAACCGCCGCCCCTTAGCAACATCGCCAAAACCCCTGCCAACGGAGCGCCCCCAATCATGGCCGACCCCGCACTTTCGCACGCGCCCAAACCAGATGGCGCGACGGGAGTCCTCGTACTGGCTGATGGGTCTGTGGCATGGGGACGTGGCTTTGGCGCAACCGGCACTGCCGTGGGCGAGGTCTGCTTCAACACCGCGATGACCGGCTATCAGGAAGTGATGACCGATCCGTCCTATGCGGGCCAGATCGTCACCTTCACGTTCCCGCATATCGGCAATGTCGGCACCAATGCCGAAGACATGGAAAGCCACGGCGTTCCCGGCGCGGTGGGCTGCATCGTGCGTGAAGACGTAACTGATCCTGCCAACTTCCGCAGCGCAGGCGGTTTTCAGGCGTGGATGGAAAAGCTCGGCAAAGTCGGCATCGCTGGCCTCGATACCCGTGCGCTGACTCGCCGCATCCGCTTGTCCGGTGCGCCCAACGCGGTAATCGCGCACGATCCCAAGGGTGACTTCGATATCCCCGCGCTGATCGCTCGCGCGCAGCAATGGCCCGGCCTTGAAGGCATGGACCTTGCCCGCGTGGTCAGCCGCGACAAGCAAGAGGCGTGGGAAGGCTCGATCTGGCATCTGGGCAAAGGCTTTGGCCGCTCACCCCGCGACACGCGCAAGCATGTCGTCGCCATTGATTACGGCGCGAAAGACAACATCTTTCGCAATCTGGTCCAAGCAGGCGCAAGCGTCACGGTCGTTCCGGCGCAAACCTCGCTCGAAACGATCCTCGGCCTGAAGCCCGATGGCGTATTCCTGTCAAACGGTCCAGGCGATCCGGCGGCAACCGGCGCTTATGCCGTGCCGGTGATCCAGAAACTGCTCGAGGCCGACATGCCGGTCTTCGGCATCTGCCTCGGCCACCAGATGCTGGCACTCGCCGCTGGCGCGCGTACCACCAAGATGCACCA
>CAMTWP010000013.1:0-260107 GCA_947085475.1 uncultured Novosphingobium sp.
CATCGTTTGCGCCACCCACCAAAACCTTGAGTTGATGATTGCGGACAACCGGTTTCGCGAAGATTTGTACTACCGTCTTGCTGAAATCGTTGTGCGCATACCCAGCCTTGCCGAACGTCCGGGGGATGCAACGCTGCTTGCCAAAACGTTCATGCTGCGCTTTGCCACTGAAATGAACCCACAAGTAAAAGGGCTTGCAGGTGATGCGCTGGCTGCGATCGATAGCTGGAACTGGCCAGGCAATGTGCGTGAACTTGAAAACCGGATAAAGCGCGCTGTGATCATGGCTGATGGCAAATTGGTGACGGCGGCCGATCTTGATCTGCCCAGCTCTGCGCAAGACCAAGCAATGCCGCTAAACCTGAAAACCGCGCGGGAAGTGACGGATCGCAAAGTCATTCGCCACGCTCTGGCGCGCAGCGAAGGCAATATTTCCAGCACGGCGAAACTTCTGGGGATCAGCAGGCCAACACTGTACGATCTGCTTAAGCAATACGACCTGCAAACCTGAAGCCATGGGCGCGTTTCCCAAGCATATTGGTGCGGTCATTGCACTGCTGGTATTGGCTGCTGCGGCTCCCACGCGCGGCGATGCATCAAGCGATGCGCTGGCCAACGCTCTTTCAAAAGCGCGTGCGGCGCTGGCCAAAGATGATGGCATTGCCGCTGAAGCTCCCTTGCGCTCTGCCGTGCGCGGCGGTGCGGCTGTTGACGATGTGCGCGCGGAACTGGGTGAGGCGCTGCTGATCCAGGGAGACCGGCGCGAGGCGCGCAAGATGCTTTATGGCGGCGATTTCGTTGCCGACAGCGCATCGCATGGGTGGCACTTGCGGGGCCGGCTGGAACTGTTGGAAGGCCGTTTGCCCGAAGCTGGCCAAGCCTTTGACCGCGCTTTGCGGATCAAAAGCAATGACGCGGCGCTTTGGATCGACATTGCGCGGCTGCGCTTTGCCGGAGGGGAACAAGCTCAAGCAATAGAAGCCGCTGACCGTGCCGTTGCGCTCAGTCCGAGAGATCCGCGCGCTTTGGAATTGCGTGGTCTTTTGATCCGCGAACAATTTGGGCTTTATGCCGCGTTGCCGTGGTTTGAGGCAGGCCTGCAAGTTGCACCCAACAATGTGGGGTTGCTGGGCGCTTATGCCGCAACGCTTGGCGATATGGGCCAGTACAAGGCAATGCTTGTGGTGTGCCGTAAGCTGACTGCGGTCGATCCGGGCAATGTGCAGGCGCTGTATCTTCAAGCGGTGCTGGCCGCGCGGGCCGGGCAGACCACTCTTGCGCGCAAGATCCTTCAGCAAACCGGCAAGACATTGCGCGATGTGCCAGCGGTGGTGTTGCTCCATGGCATTCTGGAATACCGAACGGGCAATGGCAATTTGGCGGTTGGCCATTTCAGCCGGTTGGTGCGGATGCAGCCGGACAACTTGCAAGCGCGGATGCTGTTTGTCCGCGCGCTCAAACGTCAGGCGCTGAACGCCGAGGCTGTTGAGGCGGCTGGTCTATGGGTGAAGGAGGGCGTTGCGCCCCCCTATCTGCTGGCGATCACGGGGCAGGCCTATGCTGCCACAGGCAAGAAGCAGGAGGGTGCGGCACTGCTTGCACATTCCGCTGAATTGGGTGAGCGGGCCGCACAACCGATTCCGCCGGCGCAACCTTTGGCGACACTGGCGACCAACTATTCAGATGCCCCCAATTTTGCCGGAAATGCCGTACCCTATATTCGCGGGTTGATGGCTGCGGGAGAAGGCGAGCACGCCAGATCTGTGGCTGACCGCTTGCGGCAGGCAAATCCCGGTGCTGTCGATGCTTGGCTCTTGTCCGGGGATTCCCGCTTGGCGGTGGGTGATAAACTGGGCGCGCTTGATATGTATGGCCGCGCCGCGCTGATCCGTTTCAACTGGCCCACACTGCAACGCATTGATCATACAATGCGTGCGCTGGGCCGTCCCGCCGATGCCAATGCGATGGTGGCGCGTTATTTGCGGCAAAATCCCGGAAATCCGCAAGCCCTCAAACTGCTCTCGTTTGGCCGCGAAGCTGTGGGTGATCGTGATGGTGCAGCCCGGATCGAGGCAGTGTTGCAAGCGCGGACTTTGCGCAATCCTTGGTGAATCATGCCCTCGGCAGAGCAAATTCGCGTCATTACCCCTTCTTCCCTTGATAGATTATTTGCGCCGCAAATGGTTGGGGATCGGTGGCGGCATCTCAAGGACCGGCTCACTGCGCTGTTCCTGACCAAAATGCGCGATGAATGGCGTGGGATCATGGAAGGCACCGACTTATGCTTCGCCCCCTTTCTCAACCTGCGTGAGGCCCCCAAGCAGCCCAGCAAAGTGGGGCGCGGCACGTTCTATAAAGGGGACGGATTTGTGATGCCGGGGTCTGCACCGCGTTTTTTGGGAACGCCTGCGCCTGTGCCATCGCTTAAAACGCGATGATCGGAACGCTGCCGCCTCAGGTGGGGGCGGCAGCGTTCATTTCGTTGTCAGTCAGCCCGGATTGCGGCTTCCAATTCGGCATCTGGGTTGTTGCGCTTGTGGCGGACTGACCACCACAGCGACAGGCCGATCATGGCTGCGCCGATCAGGCCGGTGATAGTTTCTGGAATGTGATAGCGCGCCGAAAGCAGCATGATCGCACCCAGCGCAATGATCGCCCAGAATGCGCCGTGCTCAAGGAAGCGATACTCTGAAAGCGTGCCCTTTTTGACAAGCATGATCGTCATTGATCGCACGAACATCGCGCCGATTGAGAGGCCCAGCGCAATGATCACCATGTTGTTTGACAACGCAAACGCGCCGATCACGCCATCGAAGCTGAACGAAGCGTCCAGCACGTTGAGATAAAGGAATCCGCCAAGGCCAGAGCGCACCACAAGGCCCGCCGCCTTCTGCGCCTCGTCGCGCATTTCAAGGATGGTGCCAAGTGCTTCGACAGCAATGAAGGTGACTAGACCCAAGACGCCCGAAACCACGAACGTCAGAGCATCTTCAGCGGGCAGGGTCATGGATATGCCGTAAATCGCCAGCAATAGCAGTGCGATTTCCGCAGCTTTGATATTGGAGACGATTGCCAGCTTTTCCTCAATCCACTTGATCCAGTGCACTTCCTTTTCGCCATCAAAAAAGAAGGACAAGCCGACCATCGCCAGAAACGCGCCGCCAAATCCGGCAATGCCGACATGGGCGCTGCTGACGATTTCCTCGTAGCGTTTGGGATCGTTGAGTGACAGCGTCAGCGCCTCAATTGGCCCAAGGCCTGCGGCAATCGCCACAATTGCCAGCGGAAACACGATACGCATGCCGAACACGGCGATGATCATGCCCCACGTCAGAAAACGTTTTTGCCACACCTCGTCCATGTCTTCGAGCACGGCGGCGTTGACTACCGCGTTATCGAACGACAGCGAAATTTCGAGGATCGAAAGGACGAATACAATCCATAGCAGCGATAGCGTGCCACCCATGGTGCCGGTCTGCATCCAGCCATAGGCAGCAGCCAATGCGAGGCAGAGCAGCGTAAAAAGGATCGATCCCTTGTAAAAGCGAAGCAGCAATCTGAATTCCCTGATCGGAGGTCTTGGCCGGATGGTATTGTGAGCCAGTTACTTCGGCTGATACGTCTGTTCAATACCGGGGAACGTACGAGCGCGCACTTCCTCGGCATAAAGCGCCGCCGCACCCGATATGGTTCCGGCGATGTTTTCGTAAATCTTCACAAAGCGTGGCACCCGTTCAAACATGCCAAGCATATCTTCGGTCACCAGCACTTGCCCATCGCACTGCGCCGATGCGCCAATGCCGATAGTGGGGCAGGCAACTGCCTGCGTGATGGCAATGGCAATCGGTTCGACCACGCCCTCGATCACGATGGCAAAAGCACCTGCTGTGCAAAGCGACTTTGCGTCGCCGATGATCTTGGCGGCTTCTGCCTCAGTCCGTCCGCGCGCGTTATAGCCGCCCAGCACGTTGACCGCTTGTGGAGTCAAGCCAACGTGGCCCATCACCGGAATGCCGCGGGCGGTCAGGAACGCCACGGTTTCCGCCATGGCCTCGCCGCCTTCTAGCTTCACTGCCGCACAGCCGGTTTCCTTCAGCAATCGCGCCGCGCTTTCGAAGGCTTGCTGCGGCGATGCCTCGTAACTTCCGAACGGCATATCGACCACAACCGCCGCGTGAAACGACCCGCGCACCACCGCTGCGCCATGCGCTGCCATCATATCCAGCGTCACAGGCACGCTTGATGGAAGGCCATAAATCACTTGCCCCAGCGAATCTCCAACCAGCAGCAAATCGCAATGTTCATCGAGCAATTGCGCTTGCCGTGCAGTATATGCTGTCAACATTACAATAGGTTGCGCGGTAGCGCCGTCCTTTTTGCGCTGGCGGATCGCCGGGATCGTCAGGCGCTTCATCGGGCTAGGCGTGGGGTTTGCACGGCTCGTTGACGTGTCGAGTTGGAAGGTCGTTGACATCAATGCGCATCCTTTGGGGCAGACCCTCACTTCTAATGCCTTGGCGCAAACCCGCAAGGCTGAGTGCTTTATGCTCAATCTTGGGGAAAAATGGCTTGCGCGAAGTCCGCATCCCGCTAGCTTCCCGGCCATTACCTGGTTTCCGAAGCAACCGCATCTGCGGTTTGGCGCTTTGGACCCATGCGGGAGAAATTCATGTTCGGTCGCGTCAAACCGCTCGACGCCATTCTAGCTACTGCAGAAAAGAAATCGCTGCACCGCTCGCTGGGGGCATTCCAACTTACGATGTTGGGCGTTGGTGCCGTCATTGGCACCGGCATTTTCGTTCTTACGGCCGAAGCTGCCCAAAAGGCTGGCCCCGGCATGATGATCAGCTTCATCATTGCAGGCTTCGTCTGTGCCGTAGCGGCGCTGTGTTACGCTGAAATGGCGTCAATGGTGCCAGTCTCTGGATCGGCTTATACGTATAGCTATGCTGTGATGGGCGAATTGATCGCCTGGATGGTCGGCTGGGCGCTTATCCTCGAATATGCTGTGGCGGCCGGGGCGGTCAGCGTGGGTTGGTCGGGCTACGTCGTCGGCCTGATCGAGAATGCCTTCCATTTGGATATACCCGATCTTCTGGTGCGCGGTCCGTATGATGGTGGCTTGGTGAACCTTCCGGCGATGCTGATCGCGGGCCTTGTCACGTGGCTGCTGGTCATCGGGACCAAGGAAAGCGCGTCGGTCAACGCGGTGCTTGTGGCGATCAAGGTCGCGGCGCTGACCCTGTTCTGCGTTTTGGCATTGCCTGCGATGCAGATGGAAAACTTTGAACCGTTTGCGCCTTTGGGCTTTAACGGAATCGGCGCTGCAGCAGCATCGATCTTCTTTGCTTACGTTGGTTTCGATGCGGTTTCGACTGCGGCCGAAGAAACCAAGAACCCGCAACGCAACATGCCGATTGGCCTGATCGGTAGTCTTGGCATCTGCACCATTTTCTATCTGCTGGTTGCAGCAGGTGTTATCGGTTCGGTCGGCGCGCAGCCTGTGCTTGATGCTGCTGGCGTTGGCATGGAGCCTGGAAGCACAGAACTTGCCGCACGATGCGCAGCAATGGGCGATCAGGCGGTTGTCTGCTCGAAGGAAGCGCTTGCTTGGACGATGCGTGAAATCGGTTGGCCACAGATCGGCAACCTGATCGGCCTTGCAGCCGGGCTTGCTCTGCCATCAGTTATCCTGATGATGATGTTCGGCCAGACCCGTATCTTCTTCGTGATGAGCCGTGATGGCTTGCTTCCAGCTTCGTTCTCGAAGATCCATCCGCGTTACAACACGCCGCACGTGATCACGATCATCACCGGCGTTTTCGTGGCGCTGTTTGCGGCGTTCTTCCCGGTCGGCCTCCTTGCCAACATCTCGAACTCCGGCACGCTGTTTGCTTTTGCCGCGGTTTCGGTTGCGGTGTTGGTGATCCGCCGCCGCGAACCGGGTCGTCATCGCCCTTTCCGCACCCCGGCGATTTATGTCACCTCGCCGCTGGCGTTTCTTGGCTGTCTCTACTTGTTCTACAAGCTCGATTCAAAAAGCCAGATGCTCTTCGTGGTGTGGGCAGTAATTGGCCTTGTGGTCTATTACGCTTATAGCCGCAGCCGCAGCCATGTTGGCCTTGGACTGGTTGAAGTCCATGAAACAGATGCGGACGCACCGCCAACGTCGGTGCCTCCCATCGACTGATGGATTGGTAATATTGATACGAAAAGGGCCGCCCCGGAAGGAGCGGCCCTTTTCTGTCAGAGGTCAAAAGAAGTCAGAGCTTGGTTTCGGTAAACCCGCCTTTGATATCGTCGGTAATGTCCATACCCAAGGCCATCTTGGCCACGCCAACGATGCCAAGATCACCCGCCCAGATGGAGGCGTCGCCCAAGTCCATGCGCAGGAACAGCAAGTTCGGTGCATCCTTGCCGCCGGGAAACCATGCGGCAACATAGTTGTTCCACTGCTTTTCAAGCCGCGCCCGATCTGTTTCCTCGACCAACACACCGTGGAAGCGTGCAAACACATCATGTCCCTTGGACGAGAATGTTGCTGTCGCGCTGCCCATTTCGGCAAAACGATTATCGCGCGTGGTGAAAAACCAGATCGCGCTGTTGGCGTGCTTATCAAGCTGTGCGGTCATCGGTGCTGCAGTGTCAGGATCGGAATCAAGCTGGAGCATCAGGTACGGTGACGATGTCATCGCCTTCCAGAATTTTTCACGAAGCTCTACAGGATTGCCTTGATCGTACTTCATCGCAAGTTTGCCTTTCGCGTCTGAGGTTTGATCATAGAACGGATCGGGACAGGGGATGTTCCCCCAAAGTTTCCCACGTTTCTCCCCAAGGTTGTGCACATAAGGCGCGCGCAAAGCGGATTGCTTGTTCTCAAAATAAGAACATAATAAGAACATAATAAGAACAAAGGAATGATTCGTATGGCTCAACCTGCTCCTCCCACTGATCCTGCCCAACTCAGCCCCGGCCTTGTCCGGGGCTTTGGTGCAAGCCAACGTACGCCGCGCTGGCGGCCCGGCATTGCTACAGGTTGCGCACTGACCGAACTGTTTGCCCCTGCGCGCGATGCTGGTGGGGCAGGGCTGGCGCTGGCCTTGGCGCAGGATGCCTTGCGCATGACTACGCCCGATCCCGTTGCTGATACGCCAGAACATCGCCCCTTCTTGTGGGTGCAAGACAAGGCCGCGTTGCGTTTGTCCGGGCGTCCCTATCTGCCCGGCCTTCCAGCAGGTATCCGTCATCGCCTGATCCACGTTGCTGCGACCACGCCCGAAGACGCGCTGTTTGCGCTGGAAGAGGGCTTGCGCTGTCGCGATCTCGCTTTCGTGATCGGAGAGATTGCCGGAAACCCGCGTGCGCTGGATTTTACCGCCTCGCGCCGCCTTGGCCTTGCCGCGCAAAAGCATGGCGTGCCGCTATGGCTGATAAGGCTGGATGCCAAGCACGATCTTGGCGCGGCACGGATGCGCTGGCGGGTGGAAGCCGCACCTTCACCCCCTCCGCGCTGGAACGCGCATGCGCCCGGCGCTGCCACTTGGGCCGCAGAATTGTTCCGCGCTCACACCTATCAACCTGGAAATTGGATTTTGCGCGATGACGGTCCCGCCCTCGTTGCCCAACCTTGCATCAGCCCCACCGCGCCGGATCATGGCGATCTGGTGCACGGGGCTGGCGATCGATCGCTGGCGGCTTTCTGAAGGCCTTGAACGTGGGCAGGGGGCAGACGCCGAACCGCTTGCCCTGATTGAAGATACCGCGCACGGGCCGCGCATTGCCGCTGCCAATCGTGCAGCACGGGTCGCAGGCGCGGCTCCTGCCATGCGCCTTGCCGATGCGCGCACGCTATGCCCCACGCTGGATGTGCGTCCGGCTGACCCGGCGGGCGATTTTGCCTTGCTGGAAAGCCTTGCACTGTGGTCGCAACGCTGGGGGCCGTGGAGTGCGCTTGATCCGCCCGACGGCTTGCTGATCGATACGACCGGCGTCGCGCATTTGTTCGGGGGAGAGCGCGCGCTGCTCGCCGATGCCATGCATGCCTTCACCCGGCGCGGCCTTGGCATACGCGCCGCATTGGCCCCCACCGCGGGCGCGGCATGGGCGCTGGCGCATTTCGGGCCTGACGCGGCCATCATTGCGCCGGGCGATGATCCGCTTGTTCGCCTCGGCGATCTGCCCGCTGCTGCGCTGCGACTTGACGATGACGTCATCCTGCTGCTGCGCCGCCTTGGCCTTAAGCGCCTTGGCGATCTGCACGGTCTGGCGCGGGATGCCTTGGCACGGCGTTTCCGCAATCGCCGCTCTGCTGCGTCCAACCCGCTATTGCGGCTCGACCAATTGCTGGGCCGCTTGCCTGAACCGCTTCTGCCGGTGATCGGCGTGACCGCACCCCTTGTCCAGCGCCGCCTGATGGAGCCGATCCGGCACCGCACGCTGCTTGATCAAGTCGTAGTTGATCTGGCCGAAGACATGGCCCGCCTGCTGGAAGCACTGGGGCAGGGCGCGCGGCGGCTTGAACTGGGCATGTGGAAAGTCGATGGCGATGTCGCCGTGCGCCGCCTTGAAATGGCCGCTGCCACGCGCGATCCTGTGCACGTGTGCCGTCTGTTCGCCGCGCGTCTTGATGATGTGGACGCAGGCTTCGGCATTGAACTGGTGCGTCTGCGCGCTTCGTGGACCGAACCGCTCGCATTGGCGCAAGTGGAACTTGATGCCGCCGCCGAGCGCCACGGCACCAGTCTGGCCGCTTGCGTCGATCGGTTGACCGTGCGCCTCGGTCCCGATGCGGTCCGTCGTCCCGTCTCGCACGCCAGCCATTTGCCCGAACGCGCCCAGCGTTGGCAACCGCCTTTGGCCGATCTGCCATCTTCACAACATGAATTTTCTTTCCATCACAGGCCACTCAAAATGCTGGACAAAGCTGAATCTGTTGCGGTGATTTATGAAACTCCCGATGGCCTGCCGCGTCGCTTCCGCTGGCGCGGCGAAGTCCACGAGATCGCCCGTGCCGAAGGGCCGGAACGGATCGCACCGGAATGGTGGCGCGAACGCTCCACCGTACGCCTGCGCGATTACTACCGGATTGAAGACGCTACAGGCCGCCGGTATTGGATCTACCGCCACGGCGTGATCGGCGATGGGCGCGGCGGAGCCCCCGAATGGTTCATTCAGGGGCTCTTTGCCTGATTGTATGGTTGGGCCTGACTACATCGTCGGCATTACCATGGCCTGCGCCGTCAGGGTGTCAACCACCTCCTGGGGCATCTCATCGGCTTCGCGGCCCGATAGGAAATCGAGCAGATCGCGGATAAGACGGTCCGTTTGCGTGGCAAAAACGCCGTGTGGCTCACCGCTATATTCAAGCAACGTCGCGTGCGGCACAGCTTCGGCCACGGCCCGCCCCGTTGCGTTAATCGGCACGGTCTTGTCCGAAGTGCCATGGATCACCAGCGTCGGCACGCGGAATGCGGCGAGGTCTGGACGGAAATCCGTCGTCGCAAAGGCCTTGGCCGCAGCCAGTGTCGGACGCAGACCTGCCTGCATCGCGGTAATCCATGCAAGGTGCAAAACCTCGTCGCTGACAGGTTGCGTCAACATGCCCACACCGAAGAATTCCTTGAAGAATCCTGTGAAGAACTTGGCACGATCCGCCAGCATGCCCTCGGTCATTTCATCAAACGCGGCTTGCGGCACACCGTCGGGATTGTCCCCGGTCTTCAGCATATAAGGCACAACTGACGATACCAAAGCCACGCGCGACACACCTGCGCCGCCATGCCGCGAAAGGTATCGCGCAATTTCGCCGCCCCCCATCGAAAAGCCGACCAAGGCGGTACTTTGCGTGGCATTCATTGCCGTCATGACGTCAGCCAGATCATCGGCAAAGGTATCGTAGTCATAACCACCCGAAGGCTGGTCCGACCGCCCAAATCCACGGCGATCATAAGCGATTGCGCGAAAGCCCGCTTCGGCCAAAGCATGGCTTACTGGGTCCCAACTGTCGCCTGAAAGCGGCCAACCGTGGATCAACACGACCGGCGGCCCATCGCCCCAACTCTTGGCATAAAGGCGAGTCCCGTCGCGGGTTTCGATCATGGGCATGAAAGGCGTCTCCTGAATCCCCGTCCTCGTTCCCCGGTCAACCCTTGGGCGCGTTTCATGTTCCGCAGGCTACCTGTCCACAGGTTCGGGCTAGCGCATTGCGAGAAAGGAACATATAAGGAACAAATGTCGCAACCAGCCCTTCCTGTCCAGAAAACCATTCTCGAACGTCTTGAGATACTTGCCGATGCCGCCAAGTACGATGCGTCGTGCGCGTCATCAGGCACGACCAAGCGCAACAGCACGGGCGGCAAAGGTATCGGGTCGACCGAGGGGATGGGCATTTGTCATGCCTATGCGCCGGATGGGCGCTGCATTTCGCTGCTCAAGATCCTGCTGACCAATCACTGCGTGTTCGATTGCCATTACTGCATCAACCGCAAAAGCTCGAACACGCGCCGCGCCCGCTTCACGCCGCAAGAAGTGGTCGATCTGACGCTGTCGTTCTACCGTCGCAATTATATCGAGGGGCTGTTCCTCTCATCAGGCATCGTCAAAAGCTCCAGTCACACTATGGAGCAGTTGATAGAAGTCGCGCGTATCTTACGGGAAGAACAAGATTTTCGCGGGTACATTCACCTCAAGACCATTCCCGAAGCCGATCCCGAACTGGTCGCCCGCGCCGGGCTTTATGCTGATCGCGTATCGATCAATGTCGAACTGCCGACTGTGGCCGGTCTGACCCGTCTGGCGCCCGATAAGTCCGCCACCCAGATCGAAGGGGCGATGGCATCGCTCAAGGATTCGATTGTCGAGGCCAAGGATGTCCGCAAGCGGTTCCGCCATGCCCCGAAATTCGCGCCCGCCGGCCAATCCACGCAAATGATCGTCGGTGCCGATGCGGCAACCGATGCCGATATCGTCGGCCGCGCCAGCACGCTGTATGGCAGCTTCGGCCTGCGCCGTGTCTATTACTCCGCCTTCAGCCCGATCCCTGATGCGAGTGCAGTGCTGCCATTGAAGCGCCCGCCGCTGATGCGCGAACACCGGCTTTATCAATCCGATTGGCTGATGCGCTTTTATGGCTATGCCCCACATGAAGTGCAGCAGGCAGCAGGCGCGGACGGCATGCTGCCGCTCGACATTGATCCCAAACTGGCATGGGCATTGCAGTTCCGTGCCGACTTCCCGGTGGACGTCAACCGCGCCCCACGCGAACGGTTGCTGCGCGTGCCCGGCCTTGGCGTGCGTGCGGTCAACGCCCTCATTGCGGCAAGACGCCAGCGTCGCCTGCGGTTGGAGGATGTGGGCAAACTGACCGTCTCGGTCGTCAAAGTCCGACCGTTCATCATTGCCGATGATTGGCGGCCCGTGATGTTGACCGATCGTGCCGATCTGCAAAACCTGATCGCGCCCAAAAAGTCAGAGCAACTGGAATTGTTTGCGTCATGACGCCCTTTCGCGACATGCCCTTGGCTGAAGCTTTCCGCGTCTCGTTGGCTGCTTCCGACGATTTCGAAGGGTGGCGCGATGTAGCGCGCCGTCTGGTGCAAGCCGATGTTCCGCCTGACCGCGTAGTGTGGGATTCGCCCGAAGATCAAAGCACTGATCTGTTTGCGCATGGAGAGCGGCGTTTGCCCGCTGCCCCTGCCGATGCACCACAACCGCGCGCCTCACGCGACTTTATACAATTTGCCAAAAGTGCTATCCTTCATTCTGACTCTAAAAGATTTTCTCTGCTCTATCGCCTGCTTTGGCGGTTACAAGCGAAGCCGCGCTTGATGGAGGATAAGGCTGATTCCGACGTGCGGGGGATTGATGAATTGGCCCGGCAAGTACGGCGAGACATTCATAAAATGCGCGCCTTCGTGCGTTTCCGCGTGATCGAAGAACCGGAAGGTGAACGCTATGTTGCCTGGTTCGAACCTGAGCATCACATCCTGCGCGCCAACGCCGCGTTCTTTGTCCGCCGCTTTACCACCATGCGCTGGTCGATCCTCACCCCGCGCGGCAGCATGCATTGGGACGGGGAAGTGCTTCAGGAAGGCCCGCCCGCCACACGCGCGGATGCTCCCTCGGGCGATCCGGTCGAGGCACTGTGGCGCAAATACTATGCGTCGATATTCAACCCCGCACGCCTGAAAGTCGGCGCGATGCTCAAGGAAATGCCACGCAAATACTGGAAGAATATGCCCGAAGCCTCGCTAATCCCTGAACTGATCGCAGGGGCGCAAGCACGTGAAGCGCGTATGGTTGAGGCTGGCGCGCAAGACTTTGGTGAACAGCCCGGTACGCTGGCAGGCATTGCCGAGGCCATACAGTCATGTCGTCGTTGTGCGATTGGCTGCAACGGCACGAACAGCGTCATGGGCGAGGGGCCAACATCCCCCGCGCTGATGATCGTGGGTGAACAACCGGGCGATAACGAGGAGGAGCAGGGCCGCCCCTTTATTGGCCCAGCAGGCCAGTTGCTGCGCGCGCATCTTAAAGACGCCGCAATTCCGATTGAGCAGGCTTACGTGACCAACGCGGTCAAGCATTTCAAGTTCACCCCGCGCGGCAAGCGGCGTTTGCACCAGAACCCCACGGCCAAGGAAATCGACGTGTGCCGCTGGTGGCTTGATGACGAACGCACTTTGGTGCGCCCGCGTGTCGTGCTGGCGTTAGGGGCAAGCGCGGCGCGTAGTCTGCTGGGGCGTACCGTCAGTGTGCAGAAAGAGCGCGGGCAACCTCACTTGCTGGAGGATGGCAGCGAATTGTGGATCACCACGCATCCCAGCTACCTTCTGCGACTTCAGGATCAAAGTCGTTCTGAAGAAGAACAGAAGTTTGCGAATGATTTACGCCGTGTAGCTGCGCGGGCATCTGAGCTTTCACGCTGAGCGATGCCTGATGCCGGAGCCACCGCTTACCCCTGATCGCCGCCATATTGAGCCTGTCGAAGGAGCGGTACCGCCGCGCGCTGCTTTTGTCGAACTGGGCCTTGCCAGTTGCTTTTCGTTTCTGCGCGGTGCGTCCGATGCGGTCGATCTGGTCACTGAGGCGCGGCGACTGGGTTACGATGCCATTGGCATAGCCGACGTCAATACACTGGCAGGAATCGTTCGCTTGCATACCGAGGCTGAGGCAGCACAATTGCGTCCGGTCATCGGCTGCCGGATCGAGACGGTCGAAGGTCTGGTGTTCCTTGCCTACCCCACAGACCGCGCCGCCTATGGCCGCTTGTGCAGCGTGATTTCAGCAGGACGGATGGCGCGGCTCGACGGGACATGGCAAACTAAGGGTGTGTGCGAGATCGATCTTGCTATGCTGGCCGCGCACGCTGAAGGCTTGCAACTGATCCTTGTCCCACCAAGTGATTTGGATCAGGCATTTACGCTTGATATTGCCAGCAATGTCGTAGCTTTTCCGGGTCAGGATGACGCGACTATTCCACAGGAATTACACAGCCAGTCCCTGTGTTTTCCCGATATTATCCCCCGCCTTGTCCACAAGCTGCCCACACTTGGTCATCTGGCTGCGAGCTATCTTCATACTGGCGACGACATTGTTCGGATTGAACGGCTAAACGCGCTGGCACAGGCGCATGGCCTGGTACTGCTGGCGACCAACGATGTGTTGTATAGCGCGCCGGAACGTCGCCCCTTGCAGGACGTCATGACCGCCATTCGCCACAAGACAACTGTGGCCGCAGCGGGGTTGTTGCTAGAACCTAATGCCGAGAGGCACTTGAAATCGCCCGATGAAATGGTGCGGCTGTTCCATCGCTGGCCCCATGCCATCGCAGCAGCGCGGCGGTTGGCCGATGCCTGCCGCTTCAATCTGAGCGAATTGCGGTACGAATATCCCGAAGAGATATGTCCCCAAGGCCACGAACCGCAAGACTGGCTGGAAGTGCAGACATGGCGCGGGGCGGACGGACGCTATCCTGAGGGCGTGCCGCAAAGCGTGGCCGATACGCTGCGCCGCGAACTGGATTTGATCGGCAAGCTCAACCTCGCAACTTACTTCCTGACCATCAAGGATATCGTTGATTATGCGCGCAATTGTGATCCACCAATCTTGTGCCAAGGGCGCGGTTCGGCCGCCAATTCGGCGGTGTGCTTTTGCCTTGGCATAACCTCGGTCGATCCGGCCAAGCACGCGCTGCTGTTTGACCGTTTCATCTCGGAAGAGCGCAAGGAACCGCCTGATATCGATGTCGATTTTGAGCATGAGCGGCGCGAGGAAGTCATCCAGTACATCTACCGCCGTTATGGCCGCCATCGCGCGGGCCTGTGCGCTACTGTAATCCACTATCGTCCGCGCATGGCGATCCGCGAGGTGGGCAAGGCGATGGGCCTGTCGGAGGATGTCACCGGCGCGCTTTCCCGCACCGTTTGGGGCAGTTGGGGCCATGAAGTGGGGGAGCGCAACGTCGCGCAAAGCGGGTTGAACGCAATGGATCCACACTTGCGGCGCGTTCTTAAATTGGCTGAGCAGATGATTGGAATGCCTCGGCATTTATCACAACATGTTGGCGGATTCATCCTCACGCAAGGGCCGCTGACGCAAACCGTGCCAATCGGCAATGGCGCGATGGTGGACCGCACTTTCATCGAATGGGACAAGGATGATATTGATGCTTTGGGTATCCTCAAGGTCGATGTGCTGGCGCTCGGTATGCTCACTTGCATACGTAAGTGCCTTGATCTTCTTGGCGCGCATCATGGCCGTGATCTGACGCTGGCGACGATCCCACGTGAGGACCCAGCGGTTTACGACATGCTGTGCAAGGGGGATTCGCTCGGCGTGTTTCAGGTGGAGAGCCGTGCGCAAATGAACATGCTGCCACGCCTGCGCCCGCGCTGTTTCTATGATCTGGTGATCGAAGTGGCGATTGTGCGGCCCGGCCCGATCCAGGGCGATATGGTTCACCCATACCTGAAGCGGCGGCGGGGTGAGGAGCAAGTCGAGATACCCGCGCCGGGACCAGAGCATGGACCGCCCGATGAATTATCCTCGATCCTCGCACGGACTTTGGGTGTGCCGATTTTTCAGGAACAGGCGATGAAGATCGCGCTCGATGCGGCGAAGTTCTCCAGCCTTGAAGCCAACCGCTTGCGTAAGGCGATGGCGACATTCCGGTCGCGCGGGATGGTTCACGAACTGGAAGACATGATGGTCGGGCGCATGGTCCAGCGCGGCTATGATCCTGATTTTGCCGCGCGGTGCTTCAATCAAATCAAGGGCTTTGGCGAATACGGCTTTCCTGAAAGCCACTCTGCCAGCTTCGCGCATCTGGTCTACGTTTCATCATGGCTGAAGTGCCATTATCCGGCGGCGTTTGCCTGTGGGCTGCTCAATTCGCAGCCGATGGGGTTTTACGCGCCAGCACAGATCGTGCGCGATGCTGCCCAACACGGCGTGGTCGTGTTGCCGGTGGACGTCAATCATTCCGAATGGGATTGCACGCTGGAACAGGGCGGGCGGGCGTTGCGCCTAGGGTTGCGGCAAGTGGATGGTTTTCCTGAACATGCCGCGGCCATGCTGGTGGCGGCGCGGGCAGAGCAGGGGGCGTTTCGCGATGTTGCCGCGCTCAAGGATTGCGCCGCTTTATCGCCTGCACTGGTTGAGCGTCTTGCCGCTGCCGATGCGTTCGGCTCGCTTGACCTTTCGCGCAGGCAGGCGTTGTGGGATGCGCGAAGCCTTGTGGCGGCCAAGGAATTGCCGCTGTTTGCCGCCGCCACGGCGCGTTCCGAAGGGGACGAACGGGTGAGGGCGATACTGCCGGTGATGCCGCTGTCCGAAGAAGTCGTCGCAGATTACCAGACGCACCGGCTATCGCTTAAGGCGCACCCGCTGGCTTTTCTGCGCGCTGGGTTGGGAGATCGTGGGTTCGTGCGCGCTGCTGATCTCAGGAATCACAAGTACCGCGCCAATGTGCAAGTGGCGGGCGTGGTGCTGGTACGTCAGCGACCGGGGAGCGCCAAAGGGGTATGCTTCATCACGCTGGAGGACGAGACCGGCGTCGTCAATCTGGTGATCTGGCCCGATCTGATGGAGAAACAGCGCAAGGTGATCATGGGGTCGCGGTTGATGGAAGTGCGCGGTCGGGTCGAGTACGATGACGAGGTGATCCACGTGATCGCCACGCACCTGACTGATGCCAGCGCCAACCTTGATGCGCTGTCCGATGCGGAACAGCTTGTCCCGCCGATTGCGCGTGCTGATGAATGCAACCGCCCGATCCCCGAACGCGGCAACGCCATGCGTGCGCATCCGCGCCACGTGCGCATCATCCCGAAATCACGCGATTTTCATTAAGTACGCAGCCGCTCAATCCCTTGCGCCAGCGCAACATAGAGTTTGCCCATATCGGATGATAGCAGTGTCACGCCCAAAGCATTGCCGTCACGGGTAGAAAGCAACTGACGCAGCATCGTTTCGAAGTCGTGGATGTAGCGATTCACGTGTTCGCGGAATTCGCTTTCCGACTCATAATGGGCCTGCACCGCTTTGGCTTCGGACGTTTCGAGCAGCGACACGGCGCGGCGCGTGAAGATGCCGCGATCCCCGCGCAAGTACGATGCCCAAGCCGTTTCCGAAACGTCAGCCGAAAGCGCCTTGGCAATATCGATCGACGAGGAGTTCAGCGATTCGGTAATAAGCGCGGCACGGCGGGCAAAGTCGTTGTTCACTTGCTCTTCGGCCTGTTCGCGCGCCCTGCCAACCCGCGCTTCAAGATTGCCGGCAAGTTCATCCACCAAGGTCAATTGATCACGCATCTGAACGGCGGTTTCACGGCTTGCAGACGCGGCGGCGTCAATCGCTTGTTCAAGGCGTCCGACAAGTTCGGCAGCGCGTCCCTGCAGAACGCGGCTGATCGCAGCACTGCTTTCCTCGCCAAGGTGCGCGGCGATTGCCTCGATTTCTGCGACCGTGCTGGCGTGAAGGTCTGTGCCAGTTTTGCTCACAGCGTCAGTCAGGCCGGCAATAGCAACGCTCAGGCGATGTTCGATCTGCTCAGAAAGCGCAGCACTGTCTTGCTTTGCCTCGGCCAACGCCGACTGGGCATCGCGCAAGTCTTGCAGGGCTTGAGCAATCTCGGTGCGCGCTGTGCCGACGGTGTCAGACAAAACTCGGCCACCGTCGCCGGCTTCACGCAAAGTGTCGCGCAGCGTGAAAACGCGGTTTTCGAGGCCTTTCAATCCAGCTTCGGTGCTCCGCAATGCCTCCGGCATCTGCGTGCGCGTATGATCGCTTCCGGCTTGAATTATCTCAAGCAGGCGCACTGCGGAATCCGTCAGGTCGCCAATCTGGGCGCCTGTACCTGCCATCGTGCCGCGCATCTCAGCGAGCATTGCGCTGAGTTCGGCCATGGCTTTTTCAAGAGTGGAGGCCGTTTTGTTCCCTTGTTCGCCTGAATCGCGCAGAATGTCCGAGAAGGCATTGACCTTGTTGCCAATATCTTCGCAAGTCAGTGCAAGGCGGGCAACCTCGGTAACTTGAACTTCTCTTTGGGTATCAATGGCTTGATCAATCTCAGCGAGTTTTGCAACAAGCGCCTCGGCAGCTTCGGTCGCCGCTTGCTCCATCACAGCGCGACGATGTGCGATCGCACTGTCAATTTCGCTAAGCCGAAGATCGAAAGCTTCACGCTGCTCGGTCGCGGCAGCTTCTGCAGACGCGCGGCGCAGGGCGAGTTGTTGATCAAGATTGCGGGATTTCTCATCAAGCAATGCCGTGAGCGAATGCGCGGTTTGTTCAAACCGGGCCAGACGCTCGGCCGAATCTGTCAATAACGCTTCATGATCTGTGCCCAATTGCGCCAGAGCGGCGCGCAGAGCCGTAGTTTGCGCGTCAGTCCGCTCCCGCCATGCCGCAAGGGCTGCGTGCTCGGTCCGCGCCATTAAGGCGGAATGATCGGCACTTTGCGCAGACAGGGTCTCAAATCTGCCTTCGGCGACTTGCGCCAATTCCTCGTTTGCACGGGCAAATTGATCTAGAGACTCTTGTACGCGCTCACGGACCGTTGCCACTTGACGTTCACTGGCAAGGCCGAAGTCATTGAGGCGCTGGAAGCCCGAAACCAGTTCTTCAAGCTGCAAGTGCGCCGTCCGTCCGGCATTGCCGATACTGTTGGTGACGTCCTTGGCGGAATTGGCGATGACCGGAAGCTGGCTACGCAGCTTTTCCATGTTTTCAAGCGCACTGGTCGACACCTCGCCGATGACGTCCACCCGTTGCCGGTTCAGCGTAACAAGTTCTTCCAGCTTAACGGCGCTACCGGCCAGACGGTCAACCGCAACGCGGCCCAGCGATTCGAGATCCCGGCTTTGTGCCGCAACAAAATCGCGGGCGAGGGAAAGTTCGGTATTCACGCTGACAAGACGCTTTTCGAGTAGTGCCGATTCACGGGCCAGGACAAGCGATACGTCAACAAAGCGGGCGGCCTCGCGTTTGCTCGTCCGCATCAACACCAGCAACCCGATCAGCACGAGCAGCACCGGCACCGCCCATTGCGATATCCATGCCACCCATTGTTGCGGGATAGCAGTGGTATCTGAAGGCAGGATCACAGACCACACGAAGAAAGCGGTCCAGATGGCGATTAGGACTGACGCCAGCGCAGGTCCAATCCAGCTGCGATCGCGAACAGGCGCGCCATCGGTCATTTCGTCGTCCATCGTCCACGACTCAGCCGAAAGCGTTGCGCCGCCGTCAAAAACGGCTTCGGCATAGCCGGCGGTCTGGTTGGCGTCCTGTTCGGCGCCATCGATCGGAATTATCCGTGTTCCCCCATTCATAGGCTGTAGACTATCACGATTTCGTTCAACTTATAAACCCTGCCTTAACACTTCGCCCGTTAGCGCAGTCGGATGGCCTATGAAGGTGGATCCTTAGACGCGAATCTTGCGGCAGCGGCAGGTTACGACCCTGAACTTGTCCGTGAATTGCGCGCTGCTTTTATAGAAAGCGCCGAGCGGCAGATCGATTTGTTGGCCCGCTCACGCTGTGATGGAAACTGGCAAGTGGCAGCTATGCGACTCAAGGGCCTTGCTGCCAGCTTTCACGCCGATGGATTGATGACTTTGGCCGAAGAAGCCCTGGAAACAGTGCCAGGTGATCGCGCAGTCTTGCGCCGATTGCATCAGATGCTGGAAGATCTGACGGTCAATCCCTGATTTCTCGCCCCAACTTTCGAGCACATTCTCTTAAGTTAACCTTGCACATTCGCTCCGTCCTGCTTGGCAGCAGGCGTGCCAGCCCCTACGACGTCTCGATTGGAGGCAAAGGTCTTTGCGGGTCGCAGTATTATCGTTGATCGAGCCCGCAGGGGCTGATCCGGGAAATCCGCGTGGATACCTGCCAATTGGCGGGCGTTCGGTGCTGCGCCATCAAATTGGGTTTGCGCTATCGTTGGGGTGCAAACGTGTCGTTGTCATGGCCGAGGCTATCAGTGGCGAACTGGTCGCCTTGCAACATGTTGTTGAAGCAGGACAAGCCCAGTTTCATGTCGTGGCTACCGCCCGCGCACTGGTGCCTTTGATCCAGCCCGAAGATGACGTGTTCGTCCTTGGCGATGGCTTGCTGGCGATGCCTGAGGCGCTTTTTGATCTACTTGAAGCAGGGCCGGCGTTATTGACCTTGCCCGTAGAAATCGCCTTGCCGCTGGGATTTGAGCGGATCGACATCAATTGCGCATTTGCGGCAGCAATGCGTTTTCCGGGGCGAGTCGCCGCCGCCCTTGTGGATTTGCCACCTGAATGGAATGTCCAGTCCGCGCTGCTGCGGCTTGCCATCCAGGCACGGATCACACAGCGCAGCATACCATCTGCAATGCTTGATGATGGCCGATGGAGCATTGTGCGCAATGAAGACGATGCGCATCAGGTTGAACGGCGCTGGCTTCGCTTGCACACCACTGGCGCGGGTTTTGGCAATGGCTCTCCGGGCAAAGCCGTAGCGATCGCCGTTGTACGCCGTTTTGGTCCTGCCTTGCTCCATGCTGGAACCCGTCCTGCGCTGGTCGGTCTTGCCGCCGGGCTGGTCGGGCTTTTGGGCGGAGGGCTTGGCTGGTTGGGCAATTTTGCCACAGGATTTGCGCTTATTGGGCTGTGTTGGTTGGTCGAGCGCGTCGCCAGCTTGCTTGGTCAGGTTGAACGTGATTCGTTGCTTGCCACGGGATTTGCGTTGCGCAGCGTCGCGATCTTTCATGGCCTGATCGATATCGGTTTCGTTGTCCTGGCCACATGGCGCAGTGAATTGCCATCGGTTCCGTGGGGCTTGCGCGCGTTTGCGCCAATCTTGTTGATTTGTGCGCTACGACTTTTGCCCGTCGCTTTGCCGAACGTCCGCTGGGTACAATGGTTCGAAGATCGCTTGGTGATCGGTTCTGCCTTGGCGTTGGCCAGCGTATTTCTGCCGTTCGACGTTGCAGTTGGCCTCGCTGTCATATCTTTAATCGGCACATGTTGGCTGGCGTTGCAATTCGGCCAGAAAGAAAGCGGAACTGGTGCATCTTCAAAGGGTTCGCCTAACCCGCGGTTAACCAGTCGGCAGTAAGAGTTGCGCATGGCATTGACCGCAACTACCGGCAGCGACACCGGGGCAATCGAGACGTTGCTGCAAGACGACTTGTTCCATGCGGATCAGGTGATGGTCCACATGGGCCCAATTCTGCGTCATTTGTTGCGCAATGACGATAGTTCGATTTTTAGTGACGAGGTTATCGCGCGCACGCGCGGCATGTTGGCAGACATCGCAAGGCAACTGGTTCAGGCATTGGGCGAAGCTGCGGGGCATAGCGATGCCGCGGCGTGGGCACGCGAGGCTGGCCCCGGCTTGGCTGATAAACTGGCGGCCAATCAAGCCCTGCTCAATCATTTGCACATGTCGGCTGTGGAATGGCAGCTTGCCGAAAAGCTTCAGGGACGCCTTGGAATTGATCCCGTCTTGACCCCGCTGTTGCAAGATATCATCGCTTCGCCAGATCATGATCTTGCGGCGCGTGGCATGAACCTGCTTGCGGCACAGGCCCGGTTTGGGCAAGCCATCCGCCGGATGCAAATTCCGTTGGCTGAACTGCCAGGTGATCTTCATCAATTGGCCGTGATGACGATGCATGTCTATGTGGCTGATGATCCTTCGGGCGTTGCTGCAGCCGATTTGGCCGAAGCAACATTGCGCAAAGCGCACAGCGATGCTGCGTCTCGGCTTGACCTGCTTGCCTATGCTATATCAGCAACAGGCGCAAAACCGATGGCCACTCTGTCGTTGCAGAATGCAGGCGTTGCTTTGTTCCTGACAGCTTTGGGCATGGGGGCGAACCTCCCGCGTGAGACGGCGATCATGTGCACAACCGAAAGCCAGATGCCGCGTCTTGCGCTTTCATTGATCGCAGCTGAATTGGGCAGGGAAGGGCTGATCGAAACATTCTGCGCGCTTCATCCCGATGTCGCCTTGCCCGAAGGGTTGGCTCATCTGCATCCAGATCGTGCAGCGGCGCTGCTTGCTTCATCGCAATGACAGCGGCAGGGCCAATCCACGCACGCTGTGATGGGGCTGATCGCTTGATCGAAGCGGACGAAACGCTCGCGGCGTTGCAAGTCCGTCTGGGCGGGAACTTTCCGGGCGATATTGCGCTGCCAAGCCTGTTTGCATTGGTCCGCAAAGCACGCATCTCGGGCGTTGCCCTGTCAACATTGCTGACCATTGAAGATGATCGGCAGCCTGTCTCTTTCCGTGCACTTGCCACACCGACGCAAGATGGCACAACCATCGAAATCACCGAATGGAAACTGGCCGCGGACGCATGGAAGACTGACGAGACGGGCGCAGCCGAGGCGCTGCTGCGTCAGCTTGCCGAAGCACACGTTGTGCTTGATACCGAACAGCGTGTCATTTCGGGAATGGTGGAAGCCCGCGATCTGATGGATTTCGACAAAGCCCTCCGTCAAGGTTTTGGCCGTTATTGGACCGATTTGGTGCACCTTCGTGGCAACTCGCACCGTCAACCGCTGCATTGGCGCTTGTTGGATGATGCTGAACTTGAGGTTCACGGCTCCGCTCGCAGTTGGCGGGCGCGTTTGTTCCCGTTGCGTTCCGGCGGATTCGAACTTTTGCTGGTTGCCGAAACAGTGATTGCCCCCATGGTCACCAGCCACGGGCCAACGCCCAAACGTCCGGATTTCAAAGGCCTGCTAGGACGCAATCTGGCGCCAGCTTTGCGCCAGCCGCTTAATCGCATAGTTGCCAATGCTGAGACAATTCGCACGCGGCTCGCCGGGCCGCTATCAGACCAATATGCCAATTATGCAGGCGATATTGCCGAAGCAGGACGACATCTTCTGGGGTTGGTTGAGGATCTCTCCGATCTGGAAACGGTCGAAGATGCAGGCTTTTCCCCTTCTCCCGATCAGATAGAGCTGGCGGACTGCGCGCGCCGCGCCGCAGGAATTCTGGGTGTCCGCGCGCAGGAACGCTCCATCGTGATCGTCACACCGTCAACCGATGAACGCGCCCCGGCCATTGGCGAATTTCGCCGCGTTCTGCAGATATTGCTGAACCTGATCGGCAACGCCATCCGCTACACTCCCGGCCATACAACTGTGACGATCACCGTAGGTGGCGACGGGCAATCGGCTTGGCTGGCGATAACGGACGAAGGCCAAGGACTTAGCCCCGAACAGGCTGACAAAGTGTTTGAAAAGTTTGAACGGCTTGGCCGGAGCGGCGATGGCGGCAGCGGGCTGGGCCTTTACATCTCACGGAAACTGGCCCGCGCCATGGGCGGCGAATTGTCCGTAACGTCTGGTGTAAATGGTGGCGCGTGCTTTGTGCTCAGCTTGCCTGCCGATCAAGGGGATTGGGCGAGCGCAGCTGGCTGAACCTTCAGCGCCGTCTTCCGCCACGCCAAAACGCAAAAACACCCAATAACATCAGGGCAGCGCCAATATACGCCCACTGGCCTTGCGCGAGCATAAAGCTGGATGCGGGCCACAGGATCAAGCCAGTCCCCTGACCAACCCAAAGCCCGCCCATCAGAATGGCGACGATGCCGAAAATCTTGAGAAGCATCGCCATCGCCGCCTATCCTTATTTCGTGATCAACGCTCGCTTACAGGAATGTAATCGCGCGTGGTTGGGCCAGTGTAAAGCTGGCGAGGGCGACCGATCTTCTGGCCTGGATCAGAGATCATTTCGTTCCATTGCGCCACCCAGCCGACAGTGCGGGCAAGGGCGAAGAGCACAGTGAACATCGTGGTCGGGAAGCCAATCGCCGACAGGATGATGCCCGAATAGAAGTCAACGTTCGGGAACAGCTTCTTCTCGGCGAAGTAAGGATCGCTCAGCGCGATTTCTTCGAGGCGAAGCGCAGTTTCGAACAGCGGATCCTGAACATTCAGGGCTGCAAACACTTCGCGGACGGTCGTTTGCATAACCGTCGCGCGCGGATCGTAGTTCTTGTAGACGCGGTGACCAAAGCCCATCAGGCGGAACGGATCGTTCTTGTCTTTGGCGCGATCAATGTAGTGCTGGATACGATCGGGTGTGCCGATTTCCTTGAGCATGTTGAGCGCAGCTTCATTCGCGCCACCATGCGCCGGACCCCACAGGCAGGCAATGCCGGCCGCGATGCAAGCGAATGGATTTGCACCCGATGAACCAGCCAAGCGCACGGTCGATGTCGATGCGTTCTGTTCATGATCGGCATGAAGTGTGAAAATGCGGTCCATCGCCTTTTCAACAGCTGGGACCACTTCATATTCTTCTGCCGGAACGCCGAAGGTCATCTTCAGGAAGTTGCCGGTGTAGGACAGCTTGTTGTCGGGATAGACGAAAGGCTGGCCGACCGAATATTTGTACGCCATTGCCGCAATCGTAGGCATCTTGGCGATCAGACGGTGTGAACTGATCTTGCGATGCGTAGGGTCGGCAATGTCGGTGCTGTCGTGGTAGAACGCTGAAAGTGCGCCAACCACGCCGCACATGATCGCCATCGGGTGCGCGTCACGACGGAAGCCGCGATAGAACGTGGCCAGCTGTTCGTGCAGCATCGTATGGCGAGTGATCGTGCGGCTGAAATCCGCCAATTCACTTGCGCTTGGCAGTTCACCGTTGAGCAGCAGATAGCTGACTTCCATGAACGACGAATGTTCCGCCAGTTGCCCAATCGGATAGCCACGGTGCAGCAGCACACCTTCATCGCCATCAATATACGTAATCGCAGAATCGCAGCTCGCCGTTGAGGTGAAGCCGGGATCATAAGTGAACATGCCAGTCTGGGCATAGAGCTTGCGGATGTCGATCACGTCGGGACCGATGGTTCCGCTGCTGATGGGCATCTCGATGGTCTTGCCGCCAGCGGTCATAGAAGCCTGGTTATCGCTCACGCCTTAGCCCTCCTGTTCCATTTCAATTCAATACCCTGCATCATTCAAGCAGCATGATCGCGAATGCGCGCCAGCGACTCGTCTTTGCCGAGCAGTGCCAATACGTCGAAAATTCCTGGTGAGGTAGCCTGTCCCGTCAAGCTTGCGCGCAACGGTTGGGCAACTTTGCCCAAACCTATCCCTAACTCCTCAGCCATTTGTTTTATCGTGGCCTCGAGACTTTCGGTTGTCCAGCCGTTTTCAGCGTCCAACACGGATGTGATCGTGCTTAGCAATGTCCGTGCATCATCTGTCAAAAGCGCAGTGGCTTTTTCAACCATGGGCAATGGACGCTGCGCAAACAGGAACACCGCACCTTGCGCCAGTTCGTTAATGTCCGCTGCGCGCACTTTCAGCACTGGCATCGCGCGCGTCAGAAGATCAAGCCCAGTTTCAGCCGAAAAGCCCGGCGCCAGTGCTTCAAGACGCTTGGCAACCAACCCTGCCAGCCGTGCATCGTCAGCTTCACGGATGTAGTGCCCGTTGAGGTTCGACAGCTTTTTCATGTCGAACCGTGACGCACCCTTGTTCACATCAGCGATATCAAACCATTCCACCGCTTGGTCGCGGCTGATGATTTCTTCATCGCCATGGCCCCAGCCAAGCCGCAGCAGGTAATTGAACACCGCTTCGGGCAAGAGGCCCATCTCATCGCGATAGGCATCAACCCCCAGCGCGCCATGGCGCTTGGACAGCTTTGCACCGTCGGCCCCATGGATCAGCGGAATATGGGCATAGACCGGGTCTGGCCACGTGCCGTCAATGCTGTTCATGCCGCGAATGACCACCAACTGGCGAAACGCATTGTTGATGTGATCATCGCCGCGGATTACGTGAGTGACGCCCATGTCATGATCGTCAACCACCACCGCCAACATATAGGTTGGCGTGCCGTCAGATCGCAGCACGATGAAATCATCAAGTTCGCTGTTCTGGACAGTGATCGATCCCTGAACCTGATCGGCAATTACCGTCTCACCATCACGCGGGGATTTCATCCGCACGACGTAAGCCAAGCCTTCAGGCCACTGGTCCGACGTTGCATCACGCCATTCGCTATCGATGCGGAATGGACGGCGCTCGGCCTGCGCCGTCTCGCGCCGCGCCGCCAATTCTTCCTGCGTCAGATAGCAGCGATAGGCGTGTCCTGCGTCAAGCAACTGATGCGCGACTTGCGCATGGCGTTCCGAGCGTGAAAACTGGAACACTGGCGGTTCATCCCCGCCAAGGCCCAGCCACTCAAGCCCATCAAAGATCGCCTCAATCGCAGCGTCGGTTGACCGCGCGCGATCAGTATCTTCAACCCGCAACAGATAAGTGCCGCCGTGGTGGCGGGCATAAAGCCAGTTAAACAGCGCAGTACGTGCGCCGCCAATGTGCAGATACCCAGTGGGTGAGGGCGCAAAGCGCGTAACAACCCCGCCGTCGGGGCGCGATCCTGCAGAAACGGTGTCAGTGGCGCTTGCCATTGGCCGCGCTTTCCTTCCCTTTAAAACTCATGGCGTCCGCTCCCCCCACGGGTACAGCAACTGTTGATCCGGAGGCAGGGTTCCCTGCTGCCGGACCAACGGGATTGCCGGTCGGACGAAGGCGGCATTGGGACATCACGGCGCGATTGTCCAGCATCCTTGAGCATGCCGAGGCCTTCCTAGAGGTGCATCCGTTTGAGCGCGGCTTGTGGCTGGTCGTCGCGTTTGCAGCAGGGATCGTTGCGTGGGTCACATTGCCCGGTCCCGCGCTGTGGATGGCACTGCTCCTTGGCGCAGGAGGCGTGGGTCTGCTCGCTGCTATCGCATTGGATGAATTCACGTTCGGAAACCTGCGGCTCGCGTTTATCGGCGTGGCTGCAATGAGTTGCGCAGGCTTAACCACAATCTGGGCCAAGTCAGAACTGGTGGGCCAACCGGGCATCGTCAGCCCTCGCGTAGTCTGGCTCCAAGGCCGGTTGGTTGAGCGCCGGGAAGAGCCTGCGAAAGCCCGCGCAAGGCTGCTGCTGCGCGCGCCCATCGACGGCTTCCCAGCGCCAGTGCTCGTCCGCGTCAATGTTCCAGCCGACAAAGATCATTCAGCCGCGCGTCAAGGTTCCGTCATTCGCCTGCGCTCCCGCCTTATGTCGCCAGCGCCTCCCATGCTACCCGGCGCATATGATTTTGCGCGAACCGCATGGTTCAGCGGCATCGCGGGAACCGGTTCGGCGCTGTCAAAGATTGAAGTCCTTCGCGAATCAGACCGCAGCACCACGCTTCGCGGCATGCAATCCGCGCTCGCAGTTCATGTCCGTGCGATGCTCGAAGGCTCTCCCGGCAAAATCGCAGCAGCCCTCGCCAGCGGGGATCGGGGGGCAATCGCCATTGCTGATGAAGATGCGATGCGCGATGCTGGCCTTACGCACTTGCTTTCAATCAGCGGTCTGCACGTCAGCGCGTTGGTTGGCTTCGTCTATTGGCTGTTTGCGCGCGCTCTTGCATTCATCCCGTGGATCGCCTTGCGCGTGCGCGTGCCTATCGCGGGTGCTTTGGCAGGTGCATTGGCGGGCATTGCCTACACTCTGCTCACCGGCGCTGAAGTGCCAACCGTCCGTTCGTGCATCGGCGCGTTGCTGGTGCTGGCGGCGCTCGCATTGGGCCGAGATCCCCTGTCGCTTCGTCTTGTCGCGGTTGGGGGCTTGCTGGTCATGCTGTTCTGGCCAGAAGCTGTTGTTGGCCCCAGCTTCCAGATGAGCTTCGCCGCCGTCATCGCGATCATCGCCTTCCATTCCGCCGCCCCGGTGCGCGGCTTCCTCAGCGCAGACCATCACGGCCCTGTCGTCCGCATGACGCGCAGCCTGATCCTGCTGCTAGCTACCGGCATCGTCATCGAATTCGCGCTTATGCCCATTGGCCTGTTCCACTTTCACCGCGCGGGCATTTACGGCGCCATGGCCAACGTCATCGCCATTCCGCTCACCACATTCATCACCATGCCGTTGATCGGCATCGCCCTGCTGCTCGATCTTGCAGGCTTTGGCGCGCCTGCATGGTGGCTCACCGGAAAAAGCCTCGAACTGCTCCTCGCTCTCGCTCACTTCGTTGCAGCCCGTCCGGGCGCGGTCACGATGCTGCCCCCGGTCGCCCCGTGGAGCTTCGGCTTGTTCATCGCCGGCATGCTGTGGCTTGCGCTGTGGACCGGCCGCGTCCGCCTATGGGGTTCCATCCCTGCGGCCATCGCCGTCACCGTGATGATCCTCGCCCCCACGCCTGACATTCTGATAACCGGAGACGGCCACCACGTCGGCATCACCGGTGAGGGCAACGATCTCCTCGTCTTGCGTGCCGGACGTGGCGATTACATGCGCGATAGCTTGCTCGAAATCGCCGGAATGGAAGGTCAGTTGCGCACCTTGGAAGACTGGCCCGCCGCCCGCTGCAGCGCAGACTTCTGCACCCTCGCCATCAACCGAGGCAGCAAACGCTTCACCCTGCTCATGGCCCGCACCCGAGAATACATCGACGACATGGACCTGGCGGCGGCCTGCGAACGTGCCGACATTGTAATCGCCGACCGCCGCCTGCCATTTTCATGCCGGCCACGAATGCTCAAAGCAGATCGCATATTTTTGGCGCAAACCGGCGGTATTGCGATTAACCTCACAACTGGGCACATCCGAACCGTGGCCGAAACGCAAGGACAGCAGGGCTGGTATCGCTGGCCGGTGGAAGATGAATGGGGCGATGTCCGTTTAGGAAGCACCGACACCTCGTTGGTTAAATCTCCACCTACCCCCGAACTTCGCCGGAGTGCTCCAAGCGTGGGGCAGGAGGCCCGTTAATGGCGGTTGCTTGCTGTGATGGGATTTGTGCAACCTTGGTTCGGTTGTGTGTCCGCAAACGACGGGGCAAAGCCCCCACCAGCCAATTAACGAGATGGCAGTTCCAAGGGCTTTTCTCTGGCTGCTTTCATTTTGATGTGCGTATTTAATGAAATTGTAGCAATCCCTTATGGCGCATTGGGTGTGGATTGATTACCGCCGAACAGTTGGGCAATGAAATATGGGATTGCCTCTAAATTGGCATAATAAGAACGAGGGCCAAGGGCTTATGCGACACCGGGAATGGTGTCCATTTCCGTGAAATCGCCTTGAACAACGCCATTGGTTTGAAAGATTGAAATGCGTGTGAAGACATCTGTGGTGGGTCGTCAGTTCGGCCTCGATTGGCTGCGAATTGGCGCCTTCGGACTGATGATCTTGTACCACATTGGGATGTTCTTTGCTCCGTGGCATTGGTACGTCACGACAGCTCATCCAATCGCATTGTTGCAATGGCCGATGTTGGCGATCAATCCTTGGCGCTTGTCGTTACTCTTCCTCATTTCGGGCGTAGCATCGCGGTCGTTATTGGCAGAAACGGCTGAGCCAACGCGATTTGCCCTTAAACGATCCGTGCGGCTCCTGATCCCACTCGGTGCAGGCATCGTTCTTTTTGTGGCCCCACAACCGTGGTTCCAACTACGTGACCAAACCGGTTATTCTCAGAGCTTTTATCAGTTCTGGCGCTCTGACTACTTCGAATTTGGAAGAAGTCGCGGGTTTACTTTGCCGACATATAGCCACTTGTGGTTCATCGCATATTTATGGGTCTACACGATCTTTCTCGCGGGCTTGGCTGCCCTGCCATCGATTGTCCGGGCAAAGCTTAATGGGGCCTTCGTTAGGTGTTTCCGAGGTTGGCGTTTATTCGTCTTGCCGGTCTTATGGTTGGTTGGTTGCCGAATTTTGCTATTCCCAAAGTTTGGTGAGAATTTTGGGTTCGTTGATGATCTCTATTCCCACGCCGTCTATGGCTTTGCCTTCTTTTTCGGCGTCGGACTCGGTCGCTCGCGGCCCCTGTGGGATAACATCCTGTCCAATTGGAAAAGCGCAATAGGCATCGCGGTGTTGGCATGCCTTATTGTGCTTTACCTTCAAAGATTCACTTCAGAAACAGCTGTCTTTATCATGGCATCAGCAGTAGCGAGGGCAGTACTTGTTTGGGGTATCATTATTGGCTTGCTGGGTTTTGCCCAAAGCTGCCTTCATTATGACGGACCAATTCGCCGCTATCTGAACGAGGCCATTTTTCCGTACTACATCGTCCATCAAACAATCATCATTGCTGCTGGTTTTTATCTTAAGCACGCACAAGTTGGGCCTGTGGCAGAATTTGTTGGAATAGTTTTTGCCACAATAGGCGGTTGTGCGATGACATTTGAGGTGGCGCGGCGTGTCTCATGGCTAAGGCCGCTCTTCGGTCTTAGGGTCCCGAACGATCACTCCCACGCCCAACGTTTAAAGCAGCATGCCATGGTGGACAATGGTTAGGTTCATGGGCAGTTGATGCGCTCCAGACCCATCCAAATTTAATGCCCAGTCTGCACAGACGAAAGAGCCACTTGGGTCAAATTTCGAATTGCGCAGCAAAGACTTCCATCTCGGACAGAGCATTGCTCGAAATATCGCCAAGGCCTCTTAGTACGCTGCTCATCAGGTAATGTTCTGGAACCAGACATCTCCGAGGCGGGAACAAATGGTCAAGATCCCAAGACCCACTCAGGTTCTTTCATGCAACATGTGGGCCGAATGCAAAGGATCTTGGCAAAGTTAGCCTTAGCACCGGCAGGTTTTCAATGCCTGCGCCGCCCTTTACCGACGGCGGCGCAGGCACGAGAGAGCGCAGGCGTTTAATGATAGCGGCGTAGCAGTCCTGCTAGCTTGCCTTGCACGGTCACTTCTTCCGGGCTGTAGAATTGCGGATCATAGGCTGCGTTGGCCGGATCGAGACGGATCATGCCCTTTTCACGGTGTAGGTATTTGAGCGTTGCCTCTTCGCCGCGTACCAGAGCGACGACGATTTCGCCATCGCGCGCGGCGTCTGTCTTGCGGACGAGCGCATAATCGCCGTCGAAAATACCGGCTTCAACCATTGAGTCACCGGACACTTCGAGCGCGTAATGCTCACCCGCGCCGAGCAAGGCGGCGGGTACCGGCAAGGTCGCGTTTGTTTCAAAAGCCTCAATCGGCAAACCCGCAGCAATTTTGCCGTGGAACGGAAGTTCGATGACATCATTGGCCGGAGCGGGCGCAGCCTTTGCCGGGGTACGCAACGGGGTGACCGTCGAATTGCCGTTTGCCGCCTGTCGCACTGAAGCAGGCTTGCTGACCGAACTGTCGGGTTGGCGCAGCACTTCCAATGCGCGAGCGCGGTTGGGTAGGCGGCGGATGAATCCGCGTTCTTCCAGTGCGGAAATCAGGCGGTGGACGCCCGACTTCGACTTGAGATCGAGAGCTTCCTTCATCTCCTCAAACGAGGGAGAGATGCCCGATTCCTCCAAGCGGATCTGGATGAAGGTGAGCAGTTCGTGCTGCTTGCGCGTTAACATTGGCGGTTCTCCGCAGGTGAACGAATGCGGAACGGATAAGCAACCAAATACGACTCGTCAAGCAAAACCGCCATTTTCGACCAGGTAAACTGGAACATCCGCTCCCGCCGCTTTCGGCTCGGCCCATGCTTCGCGAACGACCAAGGCGTTGGCGCGCGAGAGTGGAGAGAGAGCGCCGGAGTCTTGCAATGGATCGAGGGTCACGTTGGCACCGTCCCATTGTGCGCGAAGGAATTCCATCCGACTGCCGCCTTTGGGCATTGGAGCGGTAAGGCATGCTGTGATCTTAGGCGGCAGTGCCTGCGCTGCGCCGAGCATGGTGCGCAGGAGCGGCATCATGAACAAGAATGCGGTGACATACGCCGACGCCGGGTTGCCGGGCAGGCCGACGATAATCTGGGTGCCACGTGTGGCGATTAGTAGTGGTTTGCCAGGCTTGATGCCAACACGCCAGTAATCGATGGTTGCCCCAATGGATTCCAGCGCGGGGCGGATCAAGTCGTGATCGCCGACCGATGCGCCGCCGCTGGTGACGATCACGTCCGCATCGCGATTGGCTTCGAATGCAGCGACGAGGTCTGCCAGTTTGTCTGCGACCGGCCCGCTGCGGGTGATCTGGACGGGGAGTGCTGTGGCCATGGCGCAGAGCATGGGGCCGTTGCTGGCGGGTAGTTGATGCAAATCAGGTATTTGGCCGGGCGCGACCAATTCGTCGCCGCTGTCGATGACCGTGAGTGACAGGGGGCGGCGGATCGGCAGGTGGCTGTGGCCGCCAGCGATCGCGAGTGCGATTTGTGCGGGACCTACGCGGGTGCCTGCGGCCATCAGCATGGCGCCGTCAGTGAAGTCCATGCCCGCGGGGCGGATGTGACGCATGGGTGGGGCGGGCGGCTCTCCCGTTAGCCTGAGCGTATCGCCTTCGCGGCTGCTGTCTTCCTGGAGCAGCACCATGTCTGCGCCTGCTGGGACGACTGCGCCGGTGCTGATCCGCGCTGCCTCACCTTGGCCAACGAGGCCGGTGAACGGATGGCCTGCCGCGCTTTCGCCGATCACGTTCCAAGGGCCGGGCAGATCGGCGGCGCGCAGCGCGTAGCCGTCCATGGCGGAAAGCGGGGCTGCGGGTTGCGTGCGGCGGGCGAGGAGCGGCTGGGCCAGGTAATGGCCGAGGCACTGGGTGACGGGACGTTGTTCCACCGGCAGCGCGAGGGCCAGCGCAAGCAGACGGGCTTGCGCTTCGGCGAGGGGGAGCGGAGGCGTTTTCACGCGCCGACTGCCCGCCACGTTCCCGATTTGCCGCCGCGCTTTTCAATCAACCGCACGCCTTCGATGACCATGCCCTTGTCGAGCGCCTTGGCCATATCATAGACCGTGAGCAGCGCGATTGAGACGGCGGTGAGGGCTTCCATTTCGATGCCGGTTTTGCCCGTTAGCGACGCGGTGGCGGTGCATTCCACGCCATCTTCGACCAGTTCGAAATCGATGTTCACCGCATCGAGCGAGAGGGGGTGGCACAGCGGGATGAGGTCGCCCGTCTTCTTGGCGGCCATGATCCCGGCGATGCGCGCGGTGCCAAGGACATCGCCTTTGGGCGCGTTGCCCGCTGCGATGGCGGCAAGCGTGGCCGCGTTCATGCGGATCGCGCCCTTGGCAATCGCCACGCGGTGCGTTTCCGCTTTGCCGCCGACATCGACCATCCGGGCGTTTCCTGCCGAATCGAGATGCGTCAATCCGTTCATCTTTCGCCCTCGAACCCTGAATAGGTTTACACAGTTTACACTGTCCAGAGAGAAACTCCGGCCCCCCGCCATGGCCGCGTTTTGCGGGCTTTTCAAGGCAGAGGAGGAAGGCGGTGCGCATGGGACAGAGTTTGGCAGGTGGGCGATGTGTAGGACAGCGGTTTACAGCATAGGCTCCCCCCCTCTCCCAGCCCTATCCCCTAAAGGCGGGGGGGCTTTGGTGTTGTGATTGGGTATCGGTGCGTTATCTTCGCCTTTGACAGCATGGAGGGCATGATGCGCAAACGCACGGTTTTGTTGGGAACTCTGGGTGCGTTGGTGCTGGCAGCTGGCGCGGGTTTTGCCAGTCTCGACAAGGAAACGCGCGGTGTCTTGATGGCGCTCCCCACCAATGCCGATGTGCTTTCGTGGGATCTGGCGCAGCGCGATGCGGGATTTCGCGCGATGGACCGGCTGCCATTTCTGGCCAAATCCAACACGGTCCAACCCTCGGCCCATCCTTTGCCGCTGCCGGTGGGCAAGCCGCTGATGATCCCCGGTGTCGAGGCGTTCATGGCCAGCCAGCGCACGGCGGGACTGGTGATCGTAGTCGGCGGCAAAGTGCGGTTCGAACGCTATGGTCTGGGGTTTGATGCCAAGGGCCGGTGGACCAGCTTTTCGGTGGCAAAATCGTTCACATCGACGCTGGTGGGCGCCGCCATCAAGGATGGCGCGATCCGCAGTCTGGACGACAAGGTGAGCGTCTATCTGCCGGGCCTTAAAGGCAGCGCCTATGACGATGTGAGCGTGGGCCAACTGCTGACGATGAGTTCGGGCGTGCGCTGGAGCGAGGATTATGAAGACCCGCAATCCGATGTGGCCAAGTTCAACCGCGCGAAACCCGAAGGCGATAGTGACGCCACCGTCAGTTATATGCGCACGCTGCCCCGCGCGCATCCGCCGGGCACGGTGTGGCATTACAATACCGGCGAGACGAACCTGATCGGCGTGCTCGTGTCATCCGCCACGGGCAAAACGCTGTCTGCCTATTTGCAGGAAAAGGTGTGGGGACCTGCAGGGATGGAAGCCCCGGCGACGTGGCTGTTGAGCAAGACCGGACACGAGATCGGCGGCTGTTGCCTGCAAGCGGCCACCCGCGATTATGCGCGGTTCGGGCTGTTCGTACTGGCAGGTGGTCGCGGACAGGATGGGCGGCAGATGGTGCCCGACGATTGGTTTGCGCGCGCCACGACTAAGCAGATCGACATCGCCCGCCCCGGCAAAGGCTATGGCTTTCAGTGGTGGACCTATGACGACGGCACCTTCGCCGCACAGGGCATCTTCGGGCAGGGCATCTATATCGATCCCAAACGCAAGCTGGTGATCGCCAGCAACGCCAATTGGCCAAGGGCAAGCGCCGGGCCGCAACCGGACGAGCGGCAGGCGTTTTATAAGCAGGTCGTGCGGATTTTGGATGGGGGAGGGTGACGCTCACCCCTAAGCCGTCACCCTGAACTTGTTTCAGGGTCCATCTCTCCACATGCGCCGAAGCAAAGCCGATCAAGCGGGGGACGTTGCCCTACAATCTCCAAGAACTGCGCCCGCTGCACGATGGGTGCTGAAACAAGTTCAGCATGACGAAGAAGGGAGAGGTTGCTCCCCTTCGAAATAGGGCACGATATCGCGCCTGCCGTGCAGCACGTTGACCACTTCGAGCGCGTCATCTTGGTAGCGAAAGAAAATGACGTAGCCCAAACACGGGGTGCTGCGAATGTCGGGCCGCAATTCAGGGCGTGGGGTGCCAAGCGTGGCTGGCATCGCAGCGACATAGCGGCATTTGTCACGCAAGCGGTTCACGAAATTAACTGCAACAGTCCGGCTACTGCTTTCGCTGACAATGTAGACAGCGATTTCCCGCAGATTGTCAGTGGCCGCGTCGGTGTAGGTAAGCCGTCGCATTTATGGCGCTTTGGGTGCTTGGTCCCATGCGGTGAGGGCAGCATCAATCTGTGCTCCGACGGCTTCATCGCTGTGTGTGCCACCGCGCTGGATGGAAGCGTCCAAGGTCTCACGTAGTGCCTGCAATTTGGCCTCACGCTCTTCTACCAGACGCAAGCCTTCACGCACGACCTCGCTGGCCGAACCGTAACGTCCAGACTTCAATGCTGATTGGACGAAGCCTTCCCAGCGTTCTCCGAGGGATACGTTCATATGAGGATTCCTGCGTTAGGTAGTTGAAGGCATTGTAACCGAATGACAGGAATAGTGCAATTTTTGTTATCGGCTGGGGTGGGCGCAGTGAGGCTAACCGACCCGACAACCCGGGTGTGACTTGCGACCCCGCTTTTACTGTTGTGCTGCGTTGATGAAGCCGGACCTCGGATTAAGTCTGGGATGACTGATGCAGTGGAAGAGTTTGGGGGTTTACGCACCTGTCACCGTAATTCCGGGAACCCATTTGGTGCCACTAAACAATTGGGCGGCTATGATATTTCTCAATGCTATTTTACGTTCCCATAAACGCAATTTGGGCCTCGCCCCTCCCGATCTCTGCCATTGAATCGATATGGAAAAGGGCGCAATCTTGCCACTCATAATCACAATATCGGGAGTGCGTGCCGTGGTGGTGTCGGGACAGGTTCAGGTGGCGCCGGTTACGGTGGCGCGGGATTTGGGGTTGGCCGATTTGCGGGCAGCTTTGGCGGCAGGTTGGCGTGATTTTTTGGCGTTTCCGCTGTTTGGGTTGTTCTTTGGCGGCATTTATGTGGCGGCGGGGTTGTTGATCTGGTTCGTGCTGTTTCGCGGGGGCGAGGTGGCTTGGCTGGTTCCGGCGGCGGCGGGGTTTCCATTGCTCGCGCCGTTTGTGGCGGTCGGGCTTTATGAGGTGAGCCGTCGGCGTGAGGCGGGTTTGCCAATGCGCTGGGGCGCGATCCTTGGCGCGTTGCGCGGGCGCGGGGATGAACAGATCCTCTCAATGGAGGGGATCGTATTTGTGGCGTTCGGATTTTGGCTGATGGTGGCGCACGGCATCTTTGCCGTGTTCATGGCGCAATCGGGCGTAGGTGGTGAATCAATGGCGGTGTTTGCCACCACGGCGGGCTTACTGATGCTGGTTGTGGGCAGCGCGGTGGGTGCGGTGATGGCGCTGGCGTTCTATGCCATCACGGTGATCAGCTTGCCGATGTTGGTGGATCGTGAGGTGGATTTCCTGACGGCGATTATCACCAGCCTTGCCACTGTGCGGTCCAATGGCTTTGCGATGATGGCGTGGGCGGCGATGATTGGCGGGCTGCTGTTTGTGGCGCTGCTACCGCTATTTTTGGGACTGCTGGTGGCGCTGCCGGTGCTGGGCCATGCCACGTGGCATTTGTATCGGCGGGTGGTGGTTTGAGTTGGGTTAGGCTGGGCTTGCACTCTCCTTCGACAAGCTCAGGATGGGCGGTGAAAAAGGGTGGTGAGGAGGATGCGTTAGCCCTTTAGGAGGGTGCGCGTCGCCGCCTCAACATCCGTCTGACGCATCAGGCTTTCTCCGACGAGGAACGTCCGCGCGCCGCACTTTTCCAAGCGGAGGAGGTCGGCATGCGTGTTGATGCCGCTTTCGCTGACCAGCAAGGTGCCTTCGGGGGTTAGTGGAGCGAGGCGCTCTGTTGTGCCGAGGTCGGTGACGAAGCGTTTTAGGTCGCGGTTGTTGACGCCGATCAGGCGGGATTTGAGGCGGGCGGCACGCTCCATTTCTTCTTCGTTGTGGACTTCGACCAGCGCGTCCATGCCGTGTTCGCGGGCGGCGGCTTCGATTTCGGCCATTTGCTGGTCTGACAGGCAGGCGGCGATGATCAGGATGGCGTCGGCGCCGATGGCGCGGGCTTCGGCGCACTGCCACGGATCGACCATGAAATCCTTGCGGATGACGGGCAGGGCGCAGGCGGCGCGGGCTTCGATCAGGTATTCCTCATGGCCTTGGAAATAAGGCGCGTCGGTGAGGATTGAGAGGCAGGTGGCGCCGCCGGCCTGATAGGCGCGGGCGTGAGCCGCGGGGCTGAAATCGGCGCGGATCAGGCCTTTGGACGGGCTGGCCTTCTTGATTTCGGCAATCAGGGCGTAACCGGTGGCGGCCTTGGCGCGCAGGGCGGCTTCGAAGCCGCGCGGGGCGGACTGCTGTGCGGCGCGGTCTGCCAGTTCGCTAAGGCTGGTGGAAGCCTTGCGGGCGGCGACTTCGATGCGCTTGGTGTCGCAGATCTCGGTGAGCATATCGGTCATGGTGGGGTGGTCTTTGCCGTGTGGGGCGGGTTTAGTCGAGTGGGTTTTGGTGCGGTGTCTCGACTTCGCTCGACATGAACGGGTGTTGTGTGGGCAGGCGCTACTTTAGCGCCGAAATCCAGCAGTTGAGCAGCGCGTTGGCGAGGCCTTTGTCGATGGCTTCTGCGGCTTCTTCGACGCCTTCGTGCCAATCGTGCACTTCGCCCGCAACGATCAGCGCGGCGGAAGCGTTGAACAGGACGGCGTTGCGGTAGGGGCCGGGTTCGCCCTGAAGCAGCGCGCGCAAGGCGGCAGCGTTGTGGGTGGCGTCTCCGCCGCGAATGGCATCGACCGGAGCGGTGGGCAGGCCTGCATCGGCAGGCGTTATGCGGCGCAGCGCAAGTTCGCCGTCTTTCACTTCGGCGAGTTCATTGCCGCCCGCAAGGCTGAGCTCGTCGAGGCCTTCATCGCCCGAAATGACAAGGCTGTGCGTGGTGCCGAGGCGCTGGAGGGCTTCGGCGTAGATCGGCACATAGGCAGGCCGCGCGATGCCGACGAGCTGGCGGCGGACGCCTGCGGGGTTGGCCAGCGGTCCCATCAGATTAAAGATGGTGCGGCGGCCCAGCGCCTTGCGGATGGGCATGATGCGGCCCATCGACGGGTGGTGCTTGGCTGCGAAAAGGAAGCAGATGCCGAGGTCGGCCAGCGTTTCCTCAGCCGTTTCGGCAGCACGATCAAGGTTGAGGCCGAGGACTTCCAACGTGTCAGCCGCGCCAGCTTTGGAACTGGCGGCGCGGTTGCCGTGCTTAGCCACGGGGACGCCGCAAGCCGCGACGACGAGGCTGACGGCGGTGGAAACGTTGAGCGTGTGGTGTCCGTCACCGCCGGTGCCGCAGACGTCGATGGCGTTGGCAGGCGCGGTGATCGGGATCATGCGGGCGCGCATCGCCCGCGCGGCTCCGGCGATTTCGCTGGCGGTTTCGCCCCGGTCGGACAGGGTGACGAGGAACTGCGCGATCTGCTCGTCGGGCACTTGGCCATCGAGGATGGCGGCGAAGGCCAGTTCCGCTTCGGCTTCTTCGAGCGGGTGGAGGGGATCGGGCAGAGTCATGCGGGCAGCGGGTTGGTGGGGATGCCGCAGATTTGAAGGAAGTTGCCGATCATTGCGTGGCCGTGCTCGGTGGCGATGCTTTCCGGGTGGAATTGCACGCCGTGAATGGGAAGCGACGTGTGGCGAAAGCCCATGACGTGGGTGTCATCGGACTGCGCATTGACTGCGAGGCAATCAGGAATGTCGGTGACAATCAGCGAGTGATAGCGCGTGGCGATGAACGGGCTGGGCAGGCCTGCGAATACGCCGGTGCCATCGTGCGTCACGGGGCTGGTCTTTCCGTGCATCAGCCCCCCGCGCACGACCTTGCCGCCGAAATACTGGCCGATGGACTGATGGCCGAGGCACACGCCGAGCAGTGGCAGGTTCGCGTCAGCAGCGGCTCCTACCAGATCGAGGCTGATGCCAGCTTCATTGGGCGTGCAGGGGCCGGGCGAGAGAAGGAACCCTTGCGCGCCGGTTGCGATGGCCTGTGCGGCGGTAAGGGCGTCGTTGCGCACGACTTCAACCTGCGCGCCCATCTCCATCAGGTAATGGACAAGGTTCCAAGTGAAGCTGTCGTAATTGTCGATGACGAGGATCATTGGCCAAACTTCGGTTCTGAGGCGACGCGGACGGCCTCGCGTGCGGCGGCGAAGAGTGCGCCGCTTTTGGCTTCGCATTCGCGCTGTTCGTATTCGGGGTTGCTGTCGGCGACGATGCCTGCGCCTGCCTGGACGTGAAGAACGCCGTCCTTGAGAATGCCGGTGCGCAGGACAATGCAGCTATCGACCGAGCCATCAGGCGCGAAGTAGCCGACGCCGCCGGCATAAGCGCCGCGCGTTTCGGGTTCAAGTTCGGCGATGATTTCACACGCGCGGACTTTGGGCGCGCCGCTGACGGTGCCTGCGGGGAAGCCGGCGAAGAGTGCATCGACGTTATCGGCGCGGGCGGTATCGAGTTGGCCGACCACGTTCGAGACGATGTGCATGACGTGGCTGTAGCGTTCGACGTTATAGCTTTCGGTGACTTTCACCGTGCCCGCCTTTGCCACGCGGCCGACATCGTTGCGGCCCAGATCGAGCAGCATGAGGTGTTCGGCACGTTCTTTGGGGTCTTCGAGCAGGCTCAATTCGTTGGCGCGGTCTTCCTCGACGGTTTTGCCGCGGGGGCGGGTTCCGGCGATGGGGCGGATGGTGACTTCGCCATCGCGGATGCGCACGAGGATTTCCGGGCTGGAACCTGTCAGCGCGAAGCCCGGCATGTCTAGGAAATAGAGGAACGGTGAAGGATTGATGCGGCGCAAGCTGCGGTAAAGCGCGATGGGCGGCAGCGGGAAGGGTGCGGTGAAACGCTGGGCGATAACGACCTGAAAGATGTCGCCCGCTTCGATGTAGTCCTTGGCGCGGGTCACCATGCTGGCATACTGCGCGGCGGGCATGACCGGGGTGGGCGAAACGTCCACGGCTTCGGTCAGGCGTTGTTCTGGCGGCACGGCGTCGGCCAGCTTGCGGATAGCGTTGTCGATGCGGTCGGTTGCCGCTTCGAGCAAGTGTGCGGGCGCGCCGCCTTCGGCCCAGACCGGGGCGATGGCGAAGAGTTCATCGGACAAGCGATCAAACACCAGCACCACGGTGGGCCGGGTGAACAGCATGTCGGGCAGGACAAGATCGCTTTGCGGCGCGCGCGGCAGCTTTTCGACAAGGCCGATAGTCTCATAGCCGAAATAGCCGACGAGGCAGGCGAGTGCAGGCGGCAGGGCCGTGGGCACATCGATGCGGCAAGCAGCCACGAGTGCGCGCAGTTCGGTCAGCGCGTTCTGTGGCAGCGGGGCGAACGCTGCTTTATCATGCCGCCAAATGCGGTTGATTTCAGCCGCTTCCCCGGTGGCGCGGAACACCAGATCGGGATCGAGGCCGAGCAGGCTGTAACGCCCACGGACTTCGCCCCCTTGTACGGATTCGAGCAGGAAATCACCGCGCCCGGATTCCATCAGCTTCAGCGCCGCGCCGACCGGAGTTTCGGTATCGACGATCAGCTTGCGCCAGATCAGCGCCGGTTTTCCGGAGGTGAGCTGGGCGAGGGCTGCGCCGTGGTTTTCGGGCAGCGCGGTGGTGGTAAAGTCTGCGAGCATGGACATCAGTGTTACTGCGCGTTTGCGCCGGTTAGCTGGTTGCGCACGGCCTTGATCGCGGCTTCATTGCGTTCAACCCCGACCTCTTTGCGGATCGCAAGATTGAGGCTTTTGGCGTATTCGCTGCCGGTAACCGTGCTGAATTCTTGTGATGCCTGCGCGAAGATCGGATCGGCGCGCTTAACTTCACCCGGAATGATGTCCTTGAGCGTTATGACATACCAGCCAGCCTTGTTGGGGCCTTCAAGGCGCTTGCTGGTGCCTTCGGCCATAGCAAACAGCAAAGACAACGCAGGAGGGACTTGGCCTTGCATGGCGGAAAGCTGCTGACGGGCCATTTCAACTGGCTGCGCAGGGGGCAGGGCAACGCCTGCCAGTTTGGCGGCTTCAGCGAAAGGTGTGCCCTTGTTAACTGCGGCCAGAATCTTGTCGGCCGCGGCTTTGGCTTTGGTCGAGCCTTGATCAAGCCCCCAATCGCGTGCGACGACATCACGGATACGGTCAAGCGGTGCCGGGCTGGATGTGGTTAGCTGGCCGATATCGTAAACCGCGAAGACTTCGCCCGGTTTGAGTTCGGCAAGCTGGGGTTCGCCTTCGCGTTCCATTGCGAAAGCGGCTTGGATAAGCGGTGCGATTTCAGCAACTGCTTTTTCCGTGGGTTTGCCAAATACGCTGCCATCGGCGAGCAAAGGTTGCGTGGAAGTAACCGTGAGGCCGAGATTCTTGGCAATATCAGCAAGGCCGGTGCCCCCATCGACTTCTTGTTCAACTTGCGCTGCAAGATCGGACAGTGCGGCGCGGCGCTTTTCAAGGGTGAGCATCGTCACGAGTTCGGCGCGCGCCTGATCAAGCGTTTTGCCGGGATTGCGATTGACGGAATCAACTTTGACAACGTGCCAGCCAATGCTGGACTTTGCAGGAACTGCAAGCGTCCCAGAGGCTGCGGCGAAGACGGCATCGGCGACGGGCTTGGCGGTTTGCTTGGCAATGGCTTGGCGGGATTGATTGATCAACTGGCTGGCCGCAAGTCCCTTGGTGCGCGCGGCTGCATCCAGTGATCCACCCTTGCCAACTTCGGCAATCAGCGCCTTGGCGGCAGCCTCGGTGGGCACAATGACCTGGGTGATCGTGCGCTCTTCACTGGGAGCGTAAATCGCGGTGTTCAGCTTGTAGCGGTTGGCGATCTCAGCCTCAGTGGGAACTGCGATGTTTTTGAGGCTGGATTCGTTGATCAGCGTGTAGCGGATCGTGCGCCGTTCAGGCTGCATGTAGCGCGTTTTGTTGGCGGCATAAAAAGCGTTCACCACTTCGGCGCTTGGCGGGTTTTGCGGGATGAAGGCTAGCGACGGAACGGTGAGGATTGTGCCGCTGCGCTTTTCGGTGAGTAGCGAGGCATAACGGACAACGGCTTCCCCCGGCATTTGAGCGCCGAAAGCAGCAGGCAGCAACAACTGGCGTGCCATTAGCCCCTGCGCAAGATCAGCGCGCACTTCTTTGTCAGATAGTCCGCGCTGGGCGAGCAGCTGATCGTAGACCGTCTGGCTAAATTTGCCGTCAGGGCCTTGGAAGGCGCTGATTTTAATGATCTCGCTATCGACCAGACGATCACTGACGACGAGACCATGTTTCTTGCCCCATTCGGCAAGTGCCAAGCGATCAATCATCTCGTTGAGCACGCCATCCATCCCGCCGCCATCGAGGAATTGCTTCATCGTGAGGCTTGGTGATTTCTGTCGTTGCTGTTCAAATGCGTTGGTCAAAGCCTTGGTAAGTTCGGCTGTGCCGATGCGGGCATTGCCGACCTTGGCAGCGCGATCACCTCCGGCAATGCCACCAAAGCCGCTGCCGGTGACATCAGCACTGGCAAAGGCGAGAGCGATCAGGCCGAGGAATACCAATGCGATGGCAGCGCCAACGCGGGATTTGATAAAAGAGCGGAAAAAGCCGAGCATTTGCGGGTGTTCGTCTCATCATTCTGGGCGCGTCACCGAACCCTGAGGGAAATTTGCCGACGCTTTAGGGGGCATTGACGTTTCTCGCAATGCCCGGTGTGGCATGGAGCCTCATCGTTGCCCGTCGGGAATACGGTAACTAAATGTTTTTGCCGGTTATGCGATCAGGAGTTTTGCAGAATCAGTGCGGGTTTGATAGCCGCCCGGAGACTCATGGGTGCTATAGACCTTAAACCTATGGCGAGAATTCAGTTTTTCAGGGGAATTGGCCGCTTATGCCACATCGTCCTTATATTGTTGGCAATTGGAAGATGAACGGGAGCCGCGCCATGTTGGCGGAGGCGCGTGCGATTGATCGCGCGGCCGGTCGGTATCCCGATGTCCAAGTTGCGCTTGCGCCGCCATCAACGTTGATCGGCGCTTTACGTGAAGCGGTGACGGCGATGGGCGTGGGCGGGCAGGACTGCCATGCCAATGCCAAAGGTGCGCACACCGGCGACGTTTCGGCAGCGATGCTGGTCGATGCAGGAGCCGACTTCGTGATCGTCGGTCATAGCGAACGCCGTAAGGACCATGCCGAAAGCGATTCCATCGTGCAGGCCAAGGCAGATGCGGCGTTAGCAGCGGGACTTGGCGTTATCGTTTGTGTCGGTGAAACGCTGGACGAGCGTGACGCGGGCAAAGCCGTTGCTGTGGTCGCAGGCCAAGTCGACGGGTCCATGCCCGTGGGTGAAGGCATTGCCGATCACGTGGCCTTGAGCAAAGTCGCTGTGGCTTATGAACCGGTTTGGGCGATTGGCACCGGCCGCGTGGCTGCGGTTGAGGACGTGATCGAGATGCACGCTGCCATTCGTGACCGACTGGTCGCGCTTTACGGTGAAGCGGGAGAAAAGGTGCGCATCCTTTATGGTGGTTCGGTGAACGCAGGGAACGCGGCAGAGTTGCTTGCGGCAGCTGGCGTTAGCGGGGCACTGGTGGGCGGTGCAAGCCTGACTGCCGATGCGTTTTTGCCGATCATTGCAGCAGCGGATTCGGGCGAAGCTTGATCGCGCTCTAAAAGCTGGCAGCTTGCGCCGAAGCGTTCTCGCGCCTACATGGCAGCCAGATTATTTTTGCGCGGCGTCGCGCTAAAGGTTGAGATACATGTCGCTGTTCATTTTTCTGACCGTTGTGCAGGCCATCGTTGCCGCCCTTTTGGTTGTAACGATCTTGATGCAAAAGTCCGAAGGCGGCGGCCTCGGCGTTGGCGGCAGCCCGGCGGGCTTGATGTCTGCGCGCGGTGCGGCAGACTTCATGACGCGCGCAACGACGGTTCTGGCTACGGCATTTGTGGTGTTGAGCATCGCGTTGGCAACGCTTGCCGTTGGGCAGACTTCGGGTCGCACGATCGATACTTCGCTTGAGCGGGCAGCGCCGGTACAGAACGCACCGGCGGTTGATCCCCTTGCTCCGGCGCAAGGTGCGCCGGCACTGGGCAGTGCTGCCCCGGCTGTGGCACCTGCCCAGCAACCTGCTGCTCCGGCTCCTGCAAACGATCCGCTGAGCGGCGCCGCAGGCCAGTAAGGCTACGTGCAGCGCGGGTAATGCCGCCTCGCTTCCTTGGGGTTGCGGGGTGGTTTTCGCGTTGCTTTCGATCCATGCTTGTGGATTGCCGTAAAGATTGCAGCGGCAACTGCTTGCACAATTGCAACTTCAGACGCTAAGGCTCCACTCCCATGGCGCGGTACATTTTCATCACCGGCGGCGTGGTCTCCTCGCTCGGCAAAGGTCTTATGGCAGCAAGCCTTGCGGCACTGCTGCAGGCGCGCGGATTTCGCGTGCGAATCCGCAAGTTCGATCCTTATCTGAACGTCGATCCGGGCACGATGAGCCCGTATCAGCACGGCGAAGTCTATGTGACCGATGACGGGGCCGAGACCGACCTGGATCTGGGCCATTACGAACGCTTCACCGGCGTTTCGGCGCGGCAGGCGGACAACATCACATCGGGCCGGATTTACCGCGACATCATTACCAAGGAGCGCCGCGGCGATTATCTTGGCGCAACCGTGCAAGTGATTCCGCATGTGACCGATGCGATCAAGGAATTCGCGTTGGCGGAAACCGATGATCTGGACTTTGTGCTGTGCGAGATCGGCGGGACGGTGGGCGATATCGAAGGCCTGCCGTTCATCGAAGCCTTGCGCCAGTTGCACAACGAAATGCGCGATGACACGTGCTTCGTGCACGTAACGCTGGTGCCCTACATCGCGGCAGCAGGTGAACTGAAAACCAAGCCGACGCAGCATTCGGTTCGCGAATTGACAGGTCTTGGCATTCAGCCCGACATTCTGCTGTGCCGATGCGAAAAGCCTTTGCCCGATACCGAACGCGCCAAGATTGCGCAGTTTTGCAACGTACGCAAATCGGCCGTCATTCCGGCGCTTGACGCGACGAGCATTTATTCGGTGCCGTTACAGTATCACGCCGAAGGGCTGGATAACGAAGTGTTGCGGCATTTCGGTCTGACCGCACCTGATCCTGATCTGGCTGTGTGGGACGATATCGTTGACCGTTATCAAAACCCTGAAGGCGAAGTGATCATCGGCGTGGTCGGCAAATACGTCGGCCTGCAGGACGCTTACAAATCGTTGAACGAGGCGCTGGCGCACGGTGGGATGGCCAACCGCGTGAAAGTGCGCGTGAAGTGGCTTGATGCTGAATTGTTCGAGAAGGACGACGCTGAAATCACAGCGGCGCTGGAACCGATGCACGGCATTCTGGTGCCGGGCGGTTTTGGTGAGCGCGGGACCGAAGGCAAGATCGCCTCGGTACGATTTGCGCGCGAACGCAAGGTGCCGTTTTTCGGCATTTGCCTTGGCATGCAGATGGCCTGCATTGAAGGCGCGCGGAACACTGCGGGCATTGCTGATGCCTCGTCGACCGAATTTGGGCCGACGAACGAACCCGTTGTTGGCATCATCACCGAGTGGATGACAGCGGAAGGATTGGAACAACGCTCTGAAGGCGGCGATCTGGGCGGAACGATGCGCTTGGGCGCCTATGACGCCAAGCTGACCGGCAACAGCCATGTCGCCAACGTCTATGGAGCGACTGAGATTAGCGAACGACATCGCCATCGTTATGAAGTGAACGTGGCCTACAAAGAACGTCTGGAGAAGGGCGGACTGGTGTTTTCGGGCATGTCGCCTGATGGCTTGCTGCCCGAAATCGTTGAGCGTCCAGACCATCCGTGGTTCATCGGTGTGCAGTTCCATCCAGAACTGAAAAGCCGTCCGTTTGACCCGCATCCTTTGTTCAGCGGGTTCATTGCGGCCGCCGTTAAACAGATGCGTCTGGTTTAATTGCGCGGAAAAAGGCTGGTCAGCACGCGGTTTCCCTGATTATTTGCGCACCTATCGCGGTTTGGGCGTAAAAGGGGCACTTGGGCATGGACGCGGCTAAACTCGCGGAAGCATTGACGGCGCAAAGTCTGTTTGCAGATTGCGAACAGGCCGAACTTTCGGACATTATTGCGCGCGGAAACGTGCGGCTGTTCAAGCCCGGTCAGGAACTGATGGCACAGGGTGAAGAAGGCAAGACGTTGTTCATCGTGATCAAGGGTTTGGCGCGCGTCAGCATGCTGGCTGCAAACGGTCGCGAGATCATTCTCGATTATGCCGAAGCAGGCCATGTGCTGGGTGAGATCGCGTTTTTGGATGGCGGTGAGCGGACGGCATCAGTTGAGGCGATTGATCCGGTCGAGGCGTTGGTGCTGACCAAATCGGCGTTTGCCGAGATCATAGACAAGCACAAGGGCTTGTCGCTGCGCCTGCTGAAAGCGATGGCGCGCCGTTTGCGGCAAAACAACGCGGTGATTGAAGCGGATCGCGCATATACCTCCGGCCCAAGGCTTGCGCGGTTCCTGCTGCGGCTGATGATGGGCGATAGCAGCGAGACGGGCAACCAGTTGAAGATTGCGCTGAGTCAGGGCGAATTGGGCAACTTTGCGGGCATGTCGCGCGAACAGATCAACCGCCAGCTATCTGCGTGGGTCGATAACGGGATTGTGGCGCTGAAAGGCGGGCGGGTGACGATCTTGGATCGCGAGGCGCTGGCGAACGTTGCAGAGGCTTGGTGAGGTTCCATCCTTCGACATGCTCAGGATGAGCAGTGGAAGGATAAGCCTCATTTTCGTCGTTGAGATCCTCGCCCAGCGAGGAGAAGCAATCCAGTCCGGCGCTTGAAAACTCTGGATTGCTTCGTCGGCTTCGCCTCTTCGCAATTGTCTACCAACTTGCCGTCATCCCGGCGAATGCGGGGATCCATACCTATCGTTGCTTGCGCTGGAAAGGGAGTGGGCCCCGGCCTTCGCCGGGGTGACGGGGGCTGCGGCGATAGGTTGGGCGAGCGCCGTTATCCGTCAATAATAAAGGGGCGAGCTTTTGGCCCGCCCCTTCGCAATCATACCCGATCAGCTTCAAGCTGCGGCGCTGTTATCGCCTTCAATGACCTTGAGCGGGTTTTGCGCACCGATCAGCACTTTCTTTGGCTTCATCGCCTCTGGCACTTCGCGCAACAGATCGATCGTCAGCAGGCCATCGGCAAGATCGGCAGCTTCGACACGAACGTAATCAGCCAGTTCGAAGCGACGCTCAAATCCGCGATTGGCGATGCCGACATGAAGGTATTCGCGATCATGCGGTTCGGCGCGGCTGCCCTTGACCGTCAGCAGATTTTGCTGCGCGGTGATATCGATGTCTTCAGGCTTGAAGCCTGCAACAGCCAGCGTGATGCGATAGGCATCTTCGCCGCGACGTTCGATATTGAAGGGCGGATAATTGTCACCGGCATTGGCGCGGGCCTGCCGTTCGAGCAAGTCGAACAGGCGGTCAAAACCCACGGTTGTGCGGCGATAAGGGGTAAAATCAAGACGATTCATGGCAATATCCTCAATCATTGAGCAATCTGCACTTTGCCTCAGCAAGCCCGGAAACCGGCACCTGCCTTGGCGGTTTATGGCCATGCCCGACTTGCGGCGCATGACACGAACACACATGTGTGTTAGCCAAAATCGCTTTTCAAGACCCCTGATTTGAGGTTTCCATGTCGAACGAGCCGAAAGTTGAGATCTATACCAAGTGGGGCTGCCCCTATTGCTACCGCGCCAAGGCGTTGCTGGATGGCAAAGGCGTGACGTACGAAGAATTCGACGTGACGATGGGCGGACCAAAGAAGGCCGAGATGATGGAACGCGCACCCAGCCATTCCACGGTGCCTTCGATCTTTATCGACGGCGCGCATGTGGGCGGATCGGATGATCTGGCCGCGCTTGAGGCCAAGGGCAAATTGGACACGATGCTGGGATTATGAGCGCCGGGGCGGCGCAGAGCGCGGTGAGAATCGCGCTGTTCCAGATGACCAGTGGGATTGATCCGCGCGCCAATGCCGCCGCCATTGCCCAAGCGGCACAGCAGGCAGCGGGTGAGGGCGCAACGATGCTGTTCACGCCTGAAATGTGCGGGTTGCTTGACCGTAATCGCAAACGCGCGACTCCCTATATCGTGGCAGAGGCGGATAATCCGGTGCTGGCGGCGGCGCGTGAGGCTGCTCGCGTCCATAACATCTGGATCGATCTGGGGTCGCTGGCAGTACTGCGTGACGATGGCAAATGGGCCAATCGCGGCTTTGTGATTGATGCGACAGGCGCGATTGCGGCGCGTTATGACAAGTTCCACATGTTCGATGTTGATCTGGCGACGGGTGAAACGTGGCGGGAATCTGCGGCCTATACGCCGGGCGAACAGGTGGTGAGTGTGGAGACTCCGCTTGGCCGCTTGGGGCTGGCAATTTGTTATGACGTGCGCTTCCCGGCGTTGTTCGAGGCGTTGGGGCGGTTGCGCTGCGATGCCATCCGCATACCTGCCGCGTTTACCGTGCCCACGGGTAAGGCGCATTGGCACTTGCTACAGCGCGCCCGCGCGGTGGAGGCAAGCGCATGGGTCATCGCAACGGCTCAGACAGGTCATCACGCCGATGGGCGCGAGACATATGGCCATTCACTGGTGATCGATCCGTGGGGAGATGTCGTGCTGGACATGGGCGACGCGGCGGGTCTGGGCTTTGCGATGGTGGACCCTGCCCGAACGGACGCGGTGCGCGCCCAACTGCCAAGCCTTGCCAACAAGCGTATAATCCCTAAGTCAGACGCATGATTGTGTTTGATCTGCAGTGCGGGCCGATGGGGCACCGGTTTGAGGGGTGGTTCGGATCGTCAACCGACTACGAATCGCAGCAAGCGCGCGGGTTGGTTTCGTGCCCGATGTGCGGCACCAGCGAAGTGACAAAGGCGGTGATGGCACCCCATCTGGGCCGCAAGGGCAACCAAATGGCTGCGCCTGCTGCTCCGCCCGAAGTGCCCTCGCGTGGTTCACCATCGGCGCAGCCTGTGGCCAACACGCCGCTTCCGCCCGAAGCAGTAGCCATGTTGAAAGCCGTGGCGGCAATTCAGGCTGAGGCGCTGAAATCGTCAACATGGGTGGGCGAAAAGTTTGCCGATGATGCCCGTGCCATGCACTACGGCGAGAAAGACGCAGCCCCGATCCACGGCCGCGCTACCTTGCAAGAAGCGCAGGAACTGGCCGAGGAGGGCATTCCCGTTGCGCCGGTGTTGGTCCCGGTCATCCCGCCAGAAGAATCAAACTGACGCCCCACGCCTTCGCCAAAAGCGCGTTGCCAGCACGCCCAGCCCTGCCTAAGAGAATTGCGGGCACCCGTAGCTCAGCAGGATAGAACACCAGATTCCTAATCTGGGGGCCATGGGTTCGAATCCCGTCGGGTGCACCATGTTTTTTCTCCAAAGCGGTTTGGCTCGCCGCTCAGGCGAAGCTCTTGGTATTGATGTTTTTTCCGAAACTTGCCCTACAACGCTGCGGTAGGTAACTATCCGCAGGATAGTTCATCACTCGATGATTAGTGCTTGAATCGACTTAGGAATTATGATTCAGTGTAATTATGCAGTCACGCCGTGTTCCTTTGCTTCCGAAAGACAGTCTCACTCAGTCGCTTGCGCTGGTGGCGTTACTGGTGCTGGGCGCAATTGGCGTTGCCGGGCCAAGCGGATTGCTGGCTTGGGGTGAACACGCCCGTTTGCTTGAGCAGCGGGAAGCCGAAGTGCTGCAACTGACAACAGATCGCGACCGTATGAAAAACCGGGTGGCGCTGCTTGATCCGCGTCATGCCGATCCTGATCTTGTCGGTGAATTGCTGCGAAGCAATCTGAACATGGCTCACCCTGACGAATTGGTTATTCCAGTTCAGCAATAACCTTGGGCCGGGTGAAAGCCCTCGTTTGCAGACCCGATCTGGGAACCGTCATTAGCATTAATCGTAGCCTTGCAATAAGGCCGACGGATTATGCGTTTGATGGGGGACATGTGGCGCAAGCAAACCAAGATCAGAGCGATCATGCGGGCGAAACTCAATCTGTCTGGCGATATGCCATGGCGACGCGCGCCCATGCCGTAATTGATGCTGCCGATTATTTTGCGCTTATGCGTGAGGCGATGACGCGCGCACACCAGCGCATCATGCTGATTGGATGGGATTTTGACACCCGGATCAAAATTGGTGGGGGACGGCGATGGTGGAACTTGCCGCGCCGCAAAGTTGCCCCGGCACGGCTTGGTGCGTTCATCGTTTGGCTGGCGAACCGGCGCAAGACGCTGGATGTGCGGGTGCTGAAGTGGAACTTTGGCGCGCTTAAAGCGGTGTTTCGCGGCTCGATGATGCTTGATCTGATCCGCTGGTGGCGCCACCCCCGGATCGTCTTCAAACTCGACAGCGCGCACCCATTGGGATGCAGTCATCACCAGAAAATTGTGGTGATTGACGATGCCTTTGCGGTGTGCGGCGGCATCGACATGGCAGGCGACCGCTGGGACACGCGCGAACATCTGGATAATGACAAACGGCGGCGCGGGCCGGGCGGCAGACCGTATGGGCCTTGGCACGATTGCACGATGTTGCTGGAAGGAGAAGCGGCGGCCCTGCTGGGCAAGTTTGGGCGGACGCGCTGGTTGCAGGCAGGCGGCAAGCCGCTTGCCGCCTGCAAACCGCAGGACGCATCGCCTTGGCCAGCCCAAATCGAAGCAGAGTTCAGCAATGTAGAAATCGGCATTGCCCGAACGCGATCACAATATGCCGACGCTGGCGAAATCCGAGAAATCGAGGCGCTGTTTCTTGAACACATCGCGCGCGCAAAAAAGCACATCTATTTCGAGAATCAATACTTTGCCTCACGCAAAATCGCCGAGGCAATTGCGGTGCGTATGGCTGAACCGGACCCTCCCGAAGTTATATTGATCAACCCGAAAAGCTCCGATGGGTGGCTGGAGCAGGCTGCGATGGACGGTGCGCGGGTTCGGTTGATCCAGGCGATCGAGGAGGCTGATCACAAGCGCCGCTTTTCAGTGTGGCATCCGGTGACCGCAGGCGGAACACCGATTTACGTGCATTCCAAACTGACCATTGTCGATGATGAAGTGTTGCGGATCGGGTCCGCCAATCTGAACAACCGGTCAATGGGGCTGGATAGCGAATGTGATGTATTCATCGATTGCGCCCGTCCTGCCAATGCTCACTGCGGGCGCACGATCCGCGACTTGCGCATTTCCCTTTTGGCGGAGCATTGCGGTATGACGTCCGAACGGGTAGCGGAGCGGCTTGACCAGCACGGTGGGATGGCGGCAATGATTGCCGCAACTGCAAAAGTCGGCAAGCGCCTGATACCGTTCGTTCCGCATGAATTGAGCGATGCGGAAAAGGCACTGGCCGATAATGAGGTGTTGGACCCGGAGCGGCCGGAGGAGATCATCTCCTTTTACCGCAAAGGCCTGTTCACAAGCCGGATTTTACATCGGCCGAAGGGATAAGAAGGGCATGCGATGAGCGATGTGGTGGGGGCTGAAGACGCCGACGATCTGGCCCGTGGGAAATTGCCTGTCCCGGCCGATGTGCAAGAAGCCATTCGGACCCTGATCCGCTGGTCTGGCGACGACCCAGCGCGCGAAGGTTTGCTTGATACGCCAAAGCGCGTGGCGCGGGCGTGGAAAGAATATTGCATCGGCTATGGCGAAGACCCTGCCAAACATCTCGAACGCCAGTTTGAAGAAGTCGGCGGTTATGACGAGATTGTGCTGTTGAAGGACATTCCGTTCCAGAGCCATTGCGAACATCATATGGCGCCCATCATCGGCAAGGCTGCGATTGCCTATTTGCCGCGCGACAAAGTTGTCGGCATTTCCAAATTGGCGCGGGTGCTACACGGTTTCGCGCGCCGATTGCAAATTCAGGAACGTCTGACCGCCGAAGTGGCGCAGTGTATCTGGGACAATCTGCGCCCTCATGGCGTTGCCGTGGTGATTGAAGCGAGCCATGCCTGCATGACGGCGCGTGGGGTGCGCACGCCGGGCGTTGGCATGGTGACCAGCCGTATGATGGGCACATTTCTGGAAGACACCCGCAGCCGCAAGGAAGTGCTGAGTTTGATGGGGTATTAGCCGGAGTTCTGGCAAAAAAACATTACAATTCGGATCCTTGGGTTTTGCGTGTGAGGCGCTACCGTACCATTGTCACCGGCAGAAACAGGCCGGGGCAATGCAGGAGACACGAGTTATGAATCATTTTGCTTTTGCTGGGGTTATGCTCAGCGCGATGATCGCTACGCCAGTACAGGCTCTGGAGCACAGGACTACAATCGAACATCCTAATGCCGGAGTGATTTCAGCGGATTATCGTGGGTCTACAAAGATTGTTGAAAGACAAGTTGGTTCAGTAGGGCCGGGTGGTCGTTCAACAACGCTTCGTTGCAGTTGGTCAGTTTCCATGACGATTGAGCGCACTGCATTTGGCCGGGCAGGGATGCAAGCATCACGTTCAATCACTCATGACCGCGTACTGACAGGTGTTGCGCCGGGGTGGTGTTCGGCGAACAGCAAGGGCGTTCAACGCATCGTGGAGGCACGACGTAGTCATTTGCGCGCTGCGATGATGGCGATGGTCGCGCAAGATCGCGCCGCGATTCTGGCTGAGGCAGACAGTGCGCAACATCGCGCGCGGGTTGGATAAGGAGTCCATTTGTTATGGCCAGGTTTCCCTTTCGATTTGGACTGGCTGTGCTGGCAGCGACGAGTTGTATCCCTGTCGTTCATGCGCAATCGGTGGACTTCGGCGTTGAAGGCACTACCGATGAGGTACGGCGGGGGCTAAGCTGGAGCGATGGTGAAGTTTCGGCATCGGCCGACGCTTACGCAAGTTTTGCAGGTCTGGATGCTTCGGTCAGAATTGCAGCGCTGCGTGAATCTGATCGCCATGCCAACGCTAATGTGGTGGCTGATCTTGCGCTGGGCAAGGATTGGGATGTCAGCGGCTTTACCCTGCGCACGGAGGCGATTGGCCACATATTTGGCGGTGCAGACGCGGGAATGAATTACGCTGAACTTGGCCTTGGCGCACGCTATTCGATTGGGCCGCTGCAAGTGGGGGCGAATGCCACTTATGCGCCGAGCCAAGGGGCTATCGGGGGCGACAACCTTTATGTACGGGCCAATGCCTTGGCAGGGATACCGGCGTTTCCCGTAAGCGTTGCCGCATCTGTTGGTTTTACAACCGGTGATGCAAGTGACCCACTGCGCGCTGCGCGGTTGCGGCCTGTGGGGAGTTACACGGATTGGAAGTTGGGGCTGGAATACAACCAATTCCCAATCACAATCGGGCTTGATTACACCGGCACCGATATTGACACATCCCGTGCCGTGGCATCGTCATTTGCCGATTTGCGCCATGCAGGCGACCGCGTGATTGGGCGCATAAGACTGTCGTTTTAGGGGACGTTGGCCCCCGCATAATGCAGGGGCCAATTCGCATTAGAGATTTTCGAGCATGTGCTCTGCCGTGCTGACTTTGAAGTCGCCCGGAGCTTCGACGAACAAATGTTCGACCACGCCGTCATTGACGACCATCGAGAAGCGTTGGCCACGCTTGCCAAGGCCAAAGCCCGAACCATCCATCGTCAGGCCCAGTGCTTCGGCAAGATCGCCGTTGCCATCGGCCAGCATGGTGACGTCAGGCGAGCCGGTAGCAGCGCCCCAAGCCTTCATCACGAACGGATCGTTGACGGCGGTGCAGGCAATTTCATCAACGCCTTTGGCCTTGAGTTCAGCGGCCTTATCGACGAAACCGGGAAGGTGCTTGGCCGAACAAGTGGGCGTGAAAGCACCGGGAACCGAGAACAGAGCGACCCTTTTGCCCTTGAAGTAGTCTGCAGACTGCACGGCTTCATTGGCGTCAGCGGTTGCCTTGACGATTTTTACGTCAGGCAGTTTGTCTCCAACAGCGATGGTCATCGTGTGATTCCTTTCAATTTGCCCAAGTCCGCCTGGGTCTGCGGAAGGGACTTGCCGCAGGGATATAGGACGCTTGTGGCAAGGCGCAACGGGGCATCGGCGGTGTTGCCCCTCACATGCGATATAAAGAAATCTTTATGTTATGTTTGCACGTTGCTTCCTGTCACGCTAAGGGGCGGGCATAGCGCAGTTGCGCAATCAGATTTTCAGGAGAATAGCTCGTGGCCAGCGTAATTGACGCAAAGAACGATTATGTGATCGCCGATATCGGTCTTGCCGAGTTTGGCCGCGCCGAAATCCGCATCGCTGAAACCGAAATGCCAGGCCTTATGGCCCTACGCAGTGAATTTGGTGCATCGCAGCCGCTCAAGGGCGCGCGCATCACCGGATCGCTGCACATGACGATTCAGACGGCAGTTCTGATCGAAACGCTGGTTGCACTGGGTGCTGAGCTTCGCTGGGCCACCTGCAACATCTTTTCGACGCAGGATCACGCCGCTGCCGCCATCGCTGCATCGGGAATTCCTGTGTTTGCAATCAAGGGTGAAAGCCTTGCTGATTATTGGGATTATGTCGGTTCGATCTTTGATTGGGGCGATGATATCACCACGAACCTGATCCTTGACGATGGCGGCGACGCCACGATGTTTGCGCTGTGGGGCGCGCGCGTCGAAGCTGGCGAAACGCTGTTTGAACCATCGAACGCTGAAGAAATCGAGTTCGTCCGCGCGCTGAACGCTTTCCTGAAGCGCAAGCCGGGCTACCTGACCGCCACGGTCAAGGCAATCAAGGGTGTTTCGGAAGAAACCACCACGGGCGTTCACCGCCTTTATCAGATCGCCAAGGACGGCAAGCTGCCTTTCCCCGCGATCAACGTGAATGATTCGGTGACCAAATCAAAGTTCGACAACCTGTATGGCTGCAAGGAATCGCTGGTTGATGCGATCCGTCGTGCAACCGACGTGATGCTTGCCGGCAAGGTTGCTTGCGTTGCTGGCTTTGGCGATGTGGGCAAGGGTTCGGCAGCGTCGCTTCGTCAAGGCGGCGCGCGTGTCATGGTGACCGAAGTCGATCCGATCTGCGCTTTGCAGGCCGCGATGGAAGGCTATGAGGTTGTCACGATGGAAGAAGCGGTAACCCGCTGCGATATCTTTGTGACCGCAACTGGCAACGAAGACGTGATCACCGCCGAGCACATGAAGGCGATGAAGCCGATGAGCATTGTGTGCAACATCGGTCACTTCGACAGCGAAATCCAGATTGCCGCGCTCGACAACTATAAGTGGACCGAAGTGAAGCCAGGCACCGATCTGGTCGAATTCCCCGACGGCAAACAGATCCTTATCCTTGCCAAGGGTCGTTTGGTGAACCTTGGTTGCGCCACCGGCCACCCCAGCTTCGTGATGTCGTCCAGCTTCACCAATCAGGTGCTGGCGCAGATCGAATTGTTCACCAAGAACGAAAACTACAAGAACGACGTCTATGTCCTGCCAAAGCATCTGGACGAAAAGGTAGCTGCGCTGCACCTTGAAAAGCTGGGTGTGAAGCTGACCACGCTTTCCAAGAAACAGGCCGATTATATTGGCGTTTCGGCACAAGGTCCGTTCAAGCCAGACCATTACCGCTACTAACGGCTTCCGGGTCGATTGTTGCAAGGGCGGCGGAGCTTGGCTTCGCCGCCCTTTTTCGTGAGAGTCATTGGCGTTCTCAGCCGCATTTCAAGCATTGTATTAAGGGCTTTGTGCGCATAGCGAGAAGATGATGCCGCTGCTGAACCAGACTGCTTTGGTGATGATTGGATTGCTGCTTGCCGTGTGGACGGTGGGGGCATGCTGGTTTGTGCTCGATGCGCGGGGTCGTGCGCGTCGCGGCGAAGCGGTACAACGACAGGCGCGTCGCTTGGCCCGGATGATCGACGAATCACCCGCACTTCCTTTGCTGGTGCGCGCAGACGGTCGGGTTGAAGGCCCTTCGCGGCTTGCTGGATGGCTGGGCTTTGAAGCCATACCTGAATATCTTTCGGAACTCGACACGGGTGATCGCGGGCTTGATGCAACGCAGTTAGCATTGCTGAGCGATGCTGTGCGGCGCGCGCAAAAGACCGGAACGCCGTTCCGTCTGGCGCTTACGCCCCGTGGCGGTGCGCGCAGTTTGGCAGCGCATGGGCACTTGGCCGATCCGCAAGTCTCACCCGGTGGTGCCGCGCTGGTGTGGTTCTTCGATTTCTCTGAAAGTGCGGCTGAACTGGTACAACTTCGTGCCGAGACCAGCAGCGCCAAGGCTGATTTTGCAGGCTTGTCAGGATTGATTGAAGCCGCTCCATTGCCGATGTGGTTCCGCGGCCCGGATTTCAAGTTGCGCCTGGTCAACAGCGCCTATGTGAAAGCCGTTGGTGCGGTAAGCGCCGATGCCGTAATCGCCCAGGGAACGGAGTTGATCGAGCCGATTGACGGCCTTTCTGCAGGGCAAGTGGCGCGTCAGGCGCACGCCCGAAAGGTGCCAGTAGAACGCTCAATGCTTGCCACGATCAAGGGGCAGCGGCGGGCACTGCGCGTAACAGACCTGCCACTGGGCGATGAAGGCGTGGCGGGGTATGCCGTCGATATCGAGGAAATGGAGGAAATTACCCGCCAGTTCCGCCGTTTCCGTGATGCTCAGCGTGAAATGCTCGATACGCTTTCAGCCGGGATCGCGCAGTTTGATGACAAGCGCAATCTGGTGTTCGCCAACCAGCCTTTCTTGCGCATTTTCGCCGTGCCGCACGCATGGGTTATCGATACGCCGCCATTTGACCGCGTGATTGATCGGATGCGCGATGGCGGTCGTTTGCCCGAAGTTCGCGATTTCCCCGAATGGCGGCGCGAACGGCAAGGCTGGTTCCTTTCAAGAGAACCCATTGAAGAATCGTGGCACTTGTCTGACGGCACCCATCTCCGCGTGATCGCACAGCCCATGCCGGATGGCGGGATGTTGATGATCTTCGAGGATCGCACGGAACAACTGCAACTGTCGGCTATGCGCGATACGCTGCTGCGCACACGGACTGCGACGTTCGACAACTTGTTTGAATCGCTGGCGGTGTTTGCGCCCGATGCCAAATTGCAGTTGTGGAACCGGCGGTTTGCAGAGGATTGGGGATTGGATGAAGCGTTTTTGGCAACGCATCCCCGCGCCGATGTCTTGCTGAGCCAGATTGCATCACAGTTACAGCGGCCTGCGCAAATAGGTACGATTGCGCAAGTCATTCAGGGGGCAACTCTTGAACGCAAGCAGCGTAGCGGGCGGCTGACACTGGCGGACGGACGGCACTTGGCGATTGCGGGCGTGCCACTGCCCGATGGCAACGGTATGCTGACCGTGCTCGACATTACTGACAGCCAAAAGGCCGAAGCCGCCTTGCGTGAACGCAACGCAGCATTGGTTGAGGCCGATGCAGTCAAGACTCGGTTCATTGCAAATATGAGTTATGAATTCCGTACGCCGTTGACGTCGATTGGTGGCTTTGCCGAATTGCTGCAAAGCGGACTGGCCGGGCAGTTGACCGACCAGCAGAACGAATATGTTGGCGCGATTTTGTCATCCGTAGAACGGTTGGGTGAGCAGATTGAGAACGTGCTCGATCTCTCACAGAGCGAAGCCGGAACGCTACCGCTGGCGCAAGACCCTGTAGAGATGTTCCCGCTGCTGACCGATGTGGTGCAAGAGCGTGCGGAACGCTTAACTGCGGCGAAGCTGACGCTGGATCTTCGCGGCGATAAATCGGCAGGCGTGGTAACCGGCGATGCACGGCGTTTGCGCCGCGCTTTCGGGCAGTTGATCGACAACGCGATTACCGCAACGCCTGAGGGTGGCCGCATTCTGGTTGAGGCATCGCGAAAGATGGGCGCAAAGCTGCAAGTGGTTGTTTCCGACAATGGGCGCGGCATGGACCCGGTGCAGTTGGCGCGCGCGCTGGATGAATTGAAGATCGGTGCCGATGGTCGCGCTTTGGAACGGCGACAGGGACTGGGGCTGCCCTTGGTTCGGCAACTGGTCGAAGCCCATGGCGGTACGTTGGAATTGATGTCGGAACCCGGCCTTGGGACCAGCGCCATTGTCGTCCTGCCGTGATTGTCGCGCTGCCTGATTTGGACGCTTCGCAAGCATTTGCGCAGCAGATCGCGGCTGATCTGCGTGAAGGCGATGTAGTGGCATTGACGGGCGGATTGGGCGCGGGAAAGACGACTTTGGCCCGCGCAATTATCGCGGCGTTGGGTCACGATGGCGAAGTGCCAAGCCCCAGCTTTGCTATCATCGAGGTGTATGATCCGCCATCAGTAAGGCTGCCTTTGGTCCATGCTGATTTCTATCGCTTGGAACATCCATCAGAAGCGGACGAGATCGGCCTAGACGATTATCGGCAAGGCGCGGCGTTGCTGGCAGAATGGCCAGAAAATGCAGGCGGCTTTGCACATGAGGCAGGTTGTTTGTCCGTTGCGCTTGAATCCACCGAAAACGGGCGCAGAGCCATTGTGCGGGCAGGGCGCGATTGGCTAGAGCGTGGATCATGGACTTGACCATCCCTCCGGGCACCGAAGCATTCCTCAACAAGGCAGGCTGGGTTGGTGCAACGATTGAGCCTTTGCCGGGCGATGCATCGTTTCGCCGCTATTTCCGCATTAGCCGTAGCAATGGCACGGCCATGCTGATGCACGCGCCGCCGCCCAATGAAGATCCCGAACCCTTCATCCGTTCTGCCACGTGGCTTGAAGGCAATGGCATGCGGGCACCGATCATTTTTGCCGAACAAGCCGCCGAAGGCTTTGTACTGCTCGAAGATTTCGGCGAGGTGCGGATGCGCGAATATCTCGACGCTTGGCCGCAGGACGAGGACGAGATTTACCGGGTTGCCATTGATGCTCTGATCAAGCTGCGCCGTCTGCCGCCGGGACCGTTTACCAACTATACGCTGGCCGAATATCAACGCGAGGCAAGGTTATTCACGGAATGGTATGTGCCTGCGCGCGGACTTACTGTCGACGAGCGCAGTTGGACCAGTGCATGGGACGAAGCGCTTGCTCCATTGCTGGGGCGACAACGTCCCGGCGTTACTGTGCTGCGCGATTATCACGCTGAAAACGTGATGCTATTAGGCGGATTGGCAAAGCAGGGCCTCCTAGATTTTCAGGATGCCCTAGTGGGTCACGCGGCTTATGATCTAGTGTCTTTGCTGCAAGATGCTCGGCGCGATGTCTCGCCCGAACTTGAGGCCAAAATGTTGGATTATTACCTTGCCCAATCGGGTGAGGGTGACGATTTCCGCGCCGATTATGCCCGGCTTGGCGCACAGCGCAATGCCAAGATCCTGGGTATCTTTGTGCGGTTGTGGAAGCGGGACGGCAAGCCGCGTTATCTTGATTACATTCCGCGCGTTTGGGCAGCAATGGAGCGCGATCTGGCACATCCGGCCCTGGCCCCGGTGCGCGGTTGGTTCGATGCAAACATCCCCGCCGATCTGCGCGCAAACTTTGGTGGCACGTTCACAGTATGAGTAAACCGCTGGCGAGCGACGTGGCGATGGTGCTTTCAGCAGGGCTTGGAAAGCGCATGCGCCCGCTCACGGCATCGCGGCCCAAGCCGCTGGTGCAAGTGGCGGGCAAGCCATTGATCGATCACTGCCTCGACAAGTTGCAAGACGCAGGCGTGGCGCGGGCAGTGGTCAACGTGCATTATCTTGCCGACGCGCTGGAAGCATACCTTTCGCGTAGGGAAACGCCCGCAGTCGCAATTTCGGACGAACGCGATCAATTGCTCGAAACGGGCGGCGGCATGGTCAAGGCATTGCCGCTGATCGGCAGCGATCCGTTCTTTGCGCTGAATAGCGACAACATCTGGCTCGATGGTCCGCGCAATGTGTTTGAGCACCTGTCCGATGCTTGGGACCCAGAAAGCATGGACGCGCTGTTGCTGCTGGTGCCACACGCCCGCGCATTCAACTATCGCGGCAAGGGCGATTTCCATATGGACCCGCTTGGCCGCATTTCACGGCGCAGGACCGGGCGCATTGCGCCGTTCATTTTCAGCGGCATCCAGATCGTATCGCATCGTTTGTTGCGTGATGCCCCAGAAGGTCCGTTCTCAACAACCAAGCTGTGGGACCGGGCGATGGAAGAGGGTCGGCTGTTTGGCACTTCGCACCTTGGTCTGTGGTATGAAGTGGGTGAACCCGGAATGATTGCACCAACCGAAACCGCATTGCGTCAGGATTGATATGAGTGATGTGGCTGCTCGCCCGCGCGTGTGGTCCATCGCCGCACACCGTGGTTTTGCCGATGCTTTGGTGGCGGGGCTGATCCCACGTTATCGCGAGGACCGCTTCGGACTTGCCCGGTTGACGCTTTTACTGCCCAGCCAACGTGCGATCCGTACTGTCACCGAGGCATTCATCCGCGCGAGTGGGCAAGGGCTGTTGCTGCCGCGCATGGCGGTTGTGGGCGATCTTGATCTTGATGAGACGCTCGGCCCCCTGCTCGATCCGATTGGCGCGGGCGTAGATATTCCCGAAGCCGTCGATCCGGTGTGGCGCTTGTTGCGACTTGCGCAGATTTTGCGGCAGGTGTTGGGTGATGAAGCGCCCGGTGCGGCGGCGCTGTTGCGGCAGGCGCGCGGGTTGGCGCAAGGAATTGACCGGCTGCTGGTAGAAGGCATCCACCCGCTGCAGTTGCTTGATGAAGCGGTTGTGGGGGTTGCATCTGATCTGTCCGTCCACTGGATCGAAAACACACGGATTTTCGCAACTGTCTTCGCATTTTGGCAGGCTGAACTGGACGCCTTGGGCCGCATTGATCCGCCGGAGCGCCGCAACCGGTTGCTGGAACATGCGGCACAAGCATGGCGAACCCGTCCGCCTGCGCACCCTGTAATCGCAGCAGGCGTCACCTCAGCCTCGCCAGCTATTGCCAAGCTGTTGCGGGTCGTAGCCGATATGCCCGATGGCGGAGTGATTCTGCCCGATCTCGATCTGGCACTTGATGCCGAAGTGTGGGATGCGCTGGGCAGTGCTGGTGGACCGGACGGAGCCGTGTTTGATCGCGGCGATGTGGTGACGCATCCGCAGTATCACTTGAAATTGCTGCTCAATCGGATGGGCATTGCGCGCGGCGAAGTGCAGCCTTGGCATCGCGCGGGACTTTCTCCTGCGCCGCCTGAACGCAGCCGCGCGATCTCGAACCTGTTTCTGCCACCAGAAGCCAGCGCCGTTTGGGTTTCGCTGGAGGCCAAAGACCGTCGGCTTTCGGGCGTGCGTGTGATGCAAGCTGCGCATCCGGAAGAAGAAGCACAGGCCATTGCCGTGCTGGTGCGTGAGGCGCTTGAGGTGCCACAGCGGCGCGTGGCGGTGATCACGCCCGATCGCAGCCTTGCCGCGCGCGTGGTGGCCCACTTGGGTCGTTGGAACATCGTTGCCGATGACACGGCGGGCAGGCCTTTGCCGCAGACGGCAGCGGGGCGACTGCTGCTGCAATTGGCCGAAGTTGTTGCTGAACGGGTCGCGCCTGTTGCGCTCGTGGCTTTGCTTGGCCATCCCTTGGTGCAAACGGGTGAGGGGCGCGCCGCATGGCTGGAGCGGGTCCGCCAGTTGGACCTGACGCTGCGTGGACCAAGACCGGGACCGGGTCTGCCCGCCACCCGCCAAGCGGTGGAGAAATTCGAAAAGCGGTTTCCGGGCCTTACCGACTGGTGGTCTGGCGTTGAGAATTTGCTTTTCCCGTTGGTCGCGCTTGAAGGGGAATGGCACCTTGATGCAGCACTAGTGGCGCTTGCTGAGACAGGTGAGGCACTGTGCGGCCCTGGTTTGTGGTCACAGGCAGACGGTCGGTGTCTGTCGCAGTTTGTCGAGCGTTGGCGCGAGGCTGCGGGCGGCGCGCCAACGATGGTTGATTGCGCCGATCTTCCCGCCCTGTTGCGCGATGCCATGGACGAAGTTTCGGTGCGTCCGCCCTATGGCGGCCATCCGCGTCTTGCGATTTACGGCTTGCTGGAAGCGCGGATGAGCCGGGCCGATCTGGTGATTTGTGGCGGACTGACCGAAGGGACGTGGCCGGGTAACCCCGCGCCTGATCCGCTGCTTGCCCCGCCAATCTTGCGCGCGTTGGGAATTCCGGGGGCGGATTTCCGCATAGGTCTTGCTGCGCACGATCTTGCCGCGGCTTTGGGCGCTCCTGAAGTTGTGTTGAGCTATGCTCACCGTGATGCCACCGGACCCGCAATCCCATCACGCTTTCTGTTGCGCATTCAAGCGATGCTGGGCGATCAATTGCGCGTGGAAAGCCGCGCGGTGGAACTGGCAAACGCGCTTGCGGATGCCGAGCCTGCGCCAGCCTATCCCCAGCCAAAGCCCATGCCAACTGCCGAACAACGCCGCGTTGATATTGCCGTAACCGCGCTAGACCGGTTGCGCGGCGATCCGTACCAGTTCTACGCCTCGGCCATCTTGGGGCTGCGCAGTCTTGATCCCATCGATGCCGATCCGACGCCTGCCTGGAAGGGCACGGCGGTGCACCAGATCCTGCAGGATTGGCATGATGCTGGCGGCGTACCCGGCCAGCTTATTCCATTGGCGGAACGCAAGTTTGACGAAATGAGCGCGCATCCGTTCATGCGCACGATGTGGAAGCCGCGGTTGATCAATGCGCTTCACTGGATCGAGGAAGAAACCGACCGGCTTGCAGGCGAAGGCCGCGAGGTTCTGGTTTACGAAGAAGACGGCAAGATTGTCGTCGATGGCATCATCATGCATGGTCGCGCAGACCGGATTGATAAGTTGGCTGATGGCAGCCTTGCCGTGGTCGATTACAAAACGGGAACCCCGCCTTCAGGCAAGATGGTGGAGCAGGGCTTCGCGTTGCAATTGGGCCTGCTGGGGCTGATTGCGCAAGGTGGCGGCATTGCGCGCGTAGCGGGAAAGCCATCGCGGTTTGAGTATTGGTCGCTGGGGCGCAACAAAGAGCGCGGCTTTGGCTACATGAAGTCTCCGGTAAAAGGGACCGCAAGCCGATCTGGCATTCCCTTGGACGATTTCCTTCCCGAAACCGAACGCTTCCTGCGTGAGGCGATTGCACGCTGGCTGCTGGGAAGCGAACCGTTCACAGCGCGGCTCAATCCCGACCTGCCGAGCTATTCGGACTATGACCAGTTGATGCGGCTTGATGAATGGCAAGGGCGTGAACGCGCCAATGCAGAGGATGAAGCATGAGCAAAGTCTATCCGCTGATGGACAATCAGGCCCATGCCGTCGATCCGCAGCGCACGGTCTGGCTTTCGGCGTCAGCGGGTACGGGCAAGACGCAAGTGCTTTCGGCGCGCGTGTTGCGACTGTTGTTACAAGACGGCGTTGAGCCCGAGCAATTGCTTTGCCTGACCTTCACCAAGGCGGGCGCTGCCGAAATGGCAACGCGCGTGAACGAGGTTCTGGCAGGCTGGGTGCGCATGGATGACGCCCGGTTGGCCAAGGACTTGATGGCCATCGGCGCACCGCTCGATCCCAAAACCGTGGCGCGGGCACGCAGTCGCTTTGCTGCTGTGCTCGATTGTCCCGGCGGCGGCCTGCGGATCGAAACGATCCACGCATTTTGCCAGTGGTTGCTGGCATCGTTCCCGGTTGAGGCAGGCCTGCGCCCCGGCACGCGAGCGATGGAAGATCGCGATCGGGCCTTGCTGGTGCGCCAAGTTCTGGCCGAGATGCTGGTTGAGGCAGAGGCGCGCGGCGACGAGGCTTTGCTTGACGCGCTGGCAGCCCTTTCCTTGCGCATGAGTGAGGATCAGGTCGAGGCGTTCTTGTTGCGGAGTGCGGGTGCGCGCGATTTGTGGTGGGGGCCGGGCTCATGGATTCCACCGCTCCGGCCCCGTATCAACAGCGTGCTGGGCCTCGACGAGGATGATGGCGACGCCAGCCTTGCTGCGATCTGCGCCGATGATGCGTTCGATGCGCTGGCCTTGCGGTCATGCCTTGAGGTGCAACTTGATTGGGGCACCGCCAACGGTGCCAAGATGGCCGAGCCGATTGCACGCTGGTTGGCATCGTCGCCCGATGAGCGCGCGCGCGACATTGAAGAGATGGCCCGTGCGCTGTGCAATGTTGAAGGTGAGCCGAAGTGGCTGAAGAACTTGGCCAAAATCGATGCGTCATATGGCGAAGCCGCTGGGCGAGTGATCGCTTCGATTGATATTGTGCGTGAACTGAAGGCCAAACTTGATCTGGCCGAACTGCTCGACACCGCGCTGACCGTTGGGCGGCGGTTCGCCTTGGCGTGGGACGAGGCCAAGACGCGCGAAGGGTTTATCGATTTTGACGACCAGATCCGCGCGGCAGCGGACTTGCTGACCAAACGCACGACGGCAGACTGGATACGCTTCAAACTCGACAGGCGGTTTGACCATATTCTGGTCGATGAGGCGCAAGATACCAATGCGTCGCAGTGGGATATCGTGCTTGAAGGGCTGGTGTCCGACTTCTTCACTGGTGAAGGCCAGCGCGGGCCGAAGATGCGCACGCTGTTCGTGGTGGGCGATTACAAGCAAGCGATCTTTGGCTTTCAGGGCACGAGTCCTGAGAATTTTGCGCGGGCCAGTGGCAAGGTCAAAAGCCAGCTAGAGGAAGTGGCCGATGTGCTGCGCGATCCGGAGCGGAAATTGCTTGAACTGGGTCTTGGCCAATCGTTCCGTACCGCCAACCCCATCCTCGATTTCGTTGATGGCGCAATTGCCCGGATCGGGTGGGACCGCTTTGGCCTTAGCCAACCGCCAGAGCCGCATCGCGGGTTGCCCATTCCCGGCACAGTCGGCCTGTGGCGCGTTGTAGGCGATCAAGACATAGCCGACGATACAAGTGAAGAGGACGAAGGCGAAGAGGGCTGGCTCTCACGCCCGGACCGGGAACTGGCCGACCGCATCGCGCGGCAAGTGCGCGCGTGGATAGATGTCGGCTTTCCATTGTCGAAGGGGGGGGCGCGGCTCGCCAACGCAGGCGATGTGATGATCCTGGTGCGCAAGCGCAAGGAACTGGCCGGCTTGATCGTCGCGCGATTACATGCGCGCGGTGTGCCAGTGGCGGGGGTTGATCGCCTGCGTTTGGGTGCTCCTCTGGCAGTGAAGGACTTGGTCGCAGCGTTGCGATTTGCGGCGCAGCCTCTGGATGATTTGAACCTTGCAAACCTGCTGGTTTCGCCGCTGATCGGGTGGAGTCAGGAAGAATTGCTGGAACATGGCTATCGCATGAAAGGCGAGAGGCTGTGGAGCTGGCTGCGGCGCAATGAAGGCCCCGCCACATTTGCGGCGATGGAGCGGTTGCGCAGCCTGCTAGCGCGCGCGGATTATGATCCGCCGCAAGTGTTACTGCACTGGCTGTTGGTCGGGCCATGGGATGGACGGCGCAAGCTTATCGCACGTTTGGGGCGTGAGGCGAACGATCCGATTGATGAATTGCTCAATGCCGCAATGGCGTATTCCAGTGCCAATGTGCCCAGCCTTGTGGGCTTTCTGCAGTGGTTTGATGCCGGCGAGGGCGAATTGAAACGCGAGGCTGGCAAGAGCGATGGTCTGGTACGGGTGATGACCGTGCACGGATCGAAGGGCTTGCAGGCTCCGATCGTGATCCTCGCGGATTCTGCCGATGATCCAGACCTGTCGCCGCCACGCGGGCTGGAACTGTTCGAGGATATTTTGGGGGCACGCCGAAAAGTGCCGCTGCCGCCGCTGCGCAAAGAAGAAAAAGCGCCTGCCGTTTTGGAGGCAGAGGCAACGGCCAAGCTGGCTGAGCGCGAAGAGCATTGGCGGCTGCTCTATGTGGCGATGACGCGCGCCGAAGAGGCGCTGTTCGTTGCCGGAGCCAAAGGCAAGAAGAAGGCGCGGGGCGGCGGGGATCTGCCCGAAGATAGCTGGTTTGCCCAGTTGGAGCCGCTGTTTGGCGATGCCGGTTGGGAACCGTGCCCGCTTTGGGGTGGGCGCAAGACTATTGGTGCGCCGCTGCCGTTCCCGGTGAAGCAAGCCAAGGCAATTGAGCCAGTGCGCATCGCCTTGCCGGAGATGTTGCTGACGCCGATTGGCGCAGAGCCACGCCCGCCACGACCTTTGGCACCGTCATCCTTGGGGGAAGACGATGCTTCCGATCCACCAGCGCCTTCGGGTGCAGGGGCAATGATGGCAGCACGGCGGGGCACGCTGCTGCACCGTCTGATTGAGCGATTGCCCGAAGTTGCGGTAGAAGCGCGAGCCGATGCCGGACGCCGCTGGCTGGCGCGGACGGCGGCTGATTTTGGCGTTGATGAGCGCGACGCGATGATCGCGTCGGCCTTGGCAGTGCTGGAGCACCCCGATTGGTCCGACGTATTCGGTCCAGACTCGCTTGCCGAAGTGCCTTTGGCTGCCGTGGTTAGCGGGCGCGTGGTGAGTGGGACGGTTGACCGTCTTGTGATCCTGCCTGACCGCATCCGTATCATCGATTTCAAGACCGCACGGCGGCCGCCGTTGACATTTACCGAGATACCGGGGGCCTATGTCCGGCAGATGGCGGCATATGCAGCGGCTTTGGAGGCGATCCATCCCGGCGTTCCGGTCGAGGCTGCATTGCTCTATACCCATACGCCGCAATTGTTCGTTGTGCCGCAGGACGTAATCGAAGCGCAAAAGCTGCGCCTTGTCGGGCAGCAGGAATCCTTTTCTGCCTGATCGGTTGTGCCTTGGCCCGCGTGCCTTAAGTAAGAGTAGTAGAGACAGGAGTTCAAACAATGCCGACCAAAGCCGTAACCGATGCCAACTTTGCCACCGAAGTGCTGGGCAGCAGCAAGCCCGTGCTCGTGGATTTTTGGGCCGACTGGTGCGGCCCGTGCAAGATGATTGCGCCTGCGCTTGAGGAAATCTCGGAAGAACTGGCCGACGTCGTTGAAATCGCCAAAGTTGACATCATGGAAAACACCGACATTGCCAGCCAGTTTGGCGTGCAATCGATCCCGCTGATGATCCTGTTCAAGGACGGCAAGCCTGTTGCCCAGAAACTGGGCGCTGCGCCGAAAAGCCAGCTCAAAAGCTGGCTGGAAAGCGTGCTTTAATAAGCGAACCGTTGCCTCACCCCTCTCCCGATGTCGGGAGGAGGGGTGTGTCAGCCCATTTTTACCAATCGTTCAGCCATGGCATCGAACAGCGCCGGGGTCGACGCACCGATCAGGCCGGGATCCAAATGACGGTCCACGCGATAAGGTGAACCGTCGCGCCGTGCTGCCTTGCCGCCGGACTCGTTGAGAAACAAAACACCTGCTGCGTGATCCCATGCCAGCGTCTTTTCAAACAGCGACACGTCATTCACACCAAGCCCGATGCGCGGATACTGCTCAGCTGCGCAACGCGGAATGTCCACCAGCGTATAGTGTGGAGCGATGTGTTCCAGCAGAGCCTCGCGCTTTGCTGCTTCGACAAATACCAGCGATACCGCGGCAATCGGCTTGGCAGCACCACTGCCTCGCGACGTAAACCGCTCACCATTGAGCCACGCGCCTTGACCGCGATGCGCTGTGCACAGACGGCCACTCAGCGGGTCGTAAATCCATCCCGCGACAGTCTCCCCCTTTTCCGCCAAAGCGAGGAGAATACCGAACGGCGGCTTGCCTACAGCGTAATTGTTGGTGCCGTCGAGCGGGTCAATAATCCAGCAAAGCTTGTTTGAAAGGCGCTCAAATATCGCAGGATCGGCGTGTGCCGCTTCTTCACCGACAATCGCCGCTTCGGGCAGAATTTTCGCCAATCCCTCGGCGAGCATGATCTCGCTTTCGGTGTCAGCGATGGTCACAACATCATCGGCTGCTTTGTCGATCACCTCGCTGCTACTGAGCTTTTGATAATGCTTGAGAAGTGTCTTTTCAGCGGTATCGCGCATCAGGGCTGCAACGGCTGCATCAAGGGCTGTATGCGGCATAGTAGTCCTTAGGTGAGCGGGATCATAACTTGGCTAGCATAGCCGGGTCGCTGTTTCAGGCGCGCGTACCAATCTGCTAGGTGGGGCAAATCGGGTCGTTCCACCGGGATAGAAAGGTATGTGTGGGCATATACCCCCATCGGGATGTCAGCGATGCCAAAGCGTTCACCCGAAAGCCAATCGCGATGCCTAAGCTCTGCATCGAGTATCGCCATCATGGCCGCTGCTGCCGCCGCAGACTTCGCCACGACCGGATCGCTCCCATCCTTGCTCTGCCTGACGCAGCCCAAAAACGCATCGCGTTGGGCGTCGGCGAAATGGAATTGCCAGTCCATCCACTTGTCGCCCGATGCGCGGACAGCGGGGTTTTCACTTCTGAACGCGGGGGCATAGCGATCCGCAAGGTAGCGCAGAATGGCATTTGATTCCCACAATGTGAAATCACCATCCTGAATGGTTGGAATCATGCGGTTCGGGTTCATGGCGTCATATTCGGGCGTGTAGCCAAATTGGCCGCCAATGTCCTTTCGCTCAGATGCCAAATCCATCTCGATCAGCGCCCAAGCCACTTTTTTGACATTGTGGGAGTTGAGGCGGCCCCAGAGCGTGATCATGTTGCGGCCCTCAACTGCGATAGTCGGCATTGATTGATATGTAGCCGTGAGTAAGGTCGCAGGTCCAGACTGTCGCCTGTCCGTCACCCAGGCCCAGATCGACTTCCAGCGAGATCTCGCGGCCCTTAAGGTGCGCGGCCACCGGAGCTTCGTCGTAATCGGCAAGGGGTTGACCCTCGTGTGCGGCCCAGATGCCGCCAAAGCCGATGGACAAACGGTCCCGATCCGCCGGTTCGCCAGCTTTGCCAACCGCCATGACGACGCGGCCCCAATTGGCATCCTCGCCTGCAATTGCAGTTTTTACGAGCGGCGAGTTGGCGATGGCTAGGCCTACTTTACGCGCGCTTTCGTCAGACGCTGCGCCAGATACGCTGATGGCGATGAACTTCTGTGCGCCTTCCCCATCCTTGACGACAAGGTGGGCAAGCTGACGGCAAATGTCGGCAAGAGCGGCTGCGAATGCATCGGCGCCGGGGCTATCGAAGTTGGACAGCGGCGCATTGCCTGCTGCGCCTGTCGCAAACGCCAGAACTGTGTCGCTTGTTGATGTATCGCTATCGACCGTGATGCACGAGAACGTGCGGGTATTTGCGGCTGACAAGCATTCTTGCAGAAACTCTGGTTCGACTGCGGCATCGGTGAAGATATAGCCCAGCATCGTCGCCATGTCGGGCGCAATCATGCCGCTGCCTTTGATGATCGCGCTGAAGTTGACACGGGTGTCACCAATCATGGCCGATGCGGTTGCGCCCTTGGTGAAGGTATCGGTGGTGCCGATGGTGCGGGCGGCGTCTTCCCATGAGCATGGCTCGGCGCGAAGCGCGGCCTCAACCCCGTCGCGCGCCTTGTCCTTGGGCAGCGGCACACCGATTACGCCGGTGGACGAGACGAAAACTTGTTCCTTGGCGCAGCCTAAATGGGCAGCAACTTGTTCCATAATCTGCTCCACCGCCTCACGCCCGCGATAGCCGGTGAAGGCATTGGAGTTGCCAGCATTGACCACGAGCGCCCGCGCACGGCCTTGTGCGGCGTTTTGGCGGCCAAGGTCTACTTCGGATGAACAGCATACGTTGCGGGTGAAAACGCCTGCAACCGCAGTGCCTTCTGCCAGTTCTACATAAGTGAGATCGCAGCGCCCCCAGTCCTTGTAGCCTGCGCGCACAACATGCGGAGTTGCTCCAGCAATGCAGGGGAGCGCGGGAAAGGGCGAAGCGAGCGGAGAAATTGCATCTGACATGGCACAGCGCCTAGCGTGCACACTGGAAGCTTTCAAGCGTGGGTGATCGTAGCGCAAATGTCATGCGCGCTCGATACGGCATACCAATGCAATGGCGTTTTCCCTGTGTAGCTTTGGTGCTGAGCATCAGTTTTTTTCAAACAGTGTCTTTTGCTGCTGAAGGAAAGATCCCGGTTCCGATATCCGACCCCGGAACATGGGTTACGCCTGATGATTATCCGGTTGAAGCCTACCGAAACCAAGCGGAAGGCGTGGTCATATTCCTATTGGCAATCGGTACGAACGGGACGCCATTGGGCTGTGAAATTACGCGCAGCAGCGGGATAAAGGAACTCGATGAGGCAACCTGTCGTCTGGTTTCAGAGCGCGCGCGCTTTACTCCCGCTCTTGGAGCCAAAGGCGTGCCAACAATTGGAACCTACCGAAATAGTGTCAGATGGGTTGTGCCAAGGTCAACAGCCGAAATCGTGACGCCCTTCTCTGCCAGTATGACTTTCATCCTCGGTGCAGATGGAAAGGCAAGAGACTGCAAACTCGAAACGATCGGCGAAGCCGCCAAACGTTTCGCGACACAGCCATCACCCTGTGATTCCAAAGGGCAGATTTACACGCCGCTGGTTGATAACAACATGAAGCCGGTTGCCAAACGTATCACCATGAAATCCGCCATAGTCATCGAAGACATCGCTCCGTAACAGGGGCGATTGTATTGTATGTAGACGAACCGCATCGGAATGCCTATCTGTTGCAGTAATGCGCATTTTGCTTGCTCTGCTGGCCATGATTACGGGCCTGTCCATGCCTCAGGTGGCGTATGCTGCTTCGAGCATGGAAGTTGCTGATGCCGGCGTTTCGGGTGCTGCAACCGCCTCTGCCGAGAAGCGTCAACAACGCTGCGCTGAGCGCGGCGGTGTGCGTCCTCAAAAGCGCAGCAATGCCCGCCGCAAAACGGTGTGGCTGCCAGCTCCGGCTTTTATCCGGCCCTGCGGCATTGAATTGACGGACCGCGCGCGCGAATAGCGCGGCCGCAGTTTACCCTTGTTCGGCAAGTCCTTTGCCCCATCCGGTGCCCAAATGGCGCGCCGTCATGCACACTTTCAAATTCGACAGGATTGTTCCGCCCATGCTCGGTTCCATCGCCAAAGCTCTTTTTGGCTCTTCCAATGATCGTTATGTCAAATCGCTCGACAAGATCGTGCGTCAAATTGCCGCATTCGAGCCTGCCATGCAGGCGCTATCGGATGAGGAACTGACAGCGCAGACGCCAAAGTTCCGGCAAATGCTGAATGATGGCAAGACGCTGGATGATCTTTTGCCCGAAGCGTTTGCCACCGTGCGTGAGGCATCGGTGCGTACGCTCGGCTTGCGCCATTTCGATGTGCAGATGATCGGTGGCATTGTGCTGCATCGTGGCGAAATTGCCGAAATGCGCACGGGTGAAGGCAAGACGCTGGTAGCAACGCTGGCGGTCTATCTCAACGCGCTTGAGGGCAAGGGCGTGCATGTTGTCACGGTGAACGATTATCTTGCGCGCCGCGATGCTGAAACGATGGGCGTTCTTTACGGCTTCCTAGGCCTTAGCGTAGGCGTGATCGTTCCTAACATGAACGAGGAACGCCGCCGCGCAGCTTATGAAAGCGACATAACTTACGCCACCAACAACGAGTTGGGCTTTGATTACCTGCGCGACAACATGAAGCATTCGCGCGATCAGATGGTGCACAAGCCGTTCAACTTCGCGATCGTCGATGAAGTCGATTCCATCCTGATCGACGAAGCGCGCACCCCGCTAATCATCTCTGGCCCAACTGACGACAAGAGCGACCTCTATCTCTCGGTCGATGCCGTCGTGAAGACGATCTCGCCCGACCTTTATGAGGCCGATGAGAAGACCAAGAACATCTCGTTGACCGAAGATGGCGTCGAATGGGTTGAGCGCGCGCTCGAAACGGCAGGGCTGCTTGAAGGCTCGAATCTTTACGACGTCGAGAACACGATGGTGGTTCATCACCTTGATCAGGCGCTCAAAGCCAATGTGATGTTCAAGCGCGACATTGATTATATCGTCAAGGACGACAAAATCGTCATCATCGACGAGTTCACTGGGCGCATGATGGACGGCCGCCGCTGGTCGAACGGCCTGCATCAGGCTGTGGAAGCCAAAGAGGGCATGAACATCGAGCCTGAGAACCAGACGATGGCTTCGATCACCTTCCAGAATTACTTCCGCATGTACCCAAAAATTTCGGGCATGACCGGCACCGCCGCTACTGAAGCACCGGAATTCTTCGACATCTACAAGATGAATGTCGTCTCGATCCCCACCAACGTTCCGGTATTGCGGATCGATGATGAGGACGAGTTCTACAAGAACACGATGGACAAGTTTCAGGCCATCGCCAAACTGATCCGCGAAAAGCATGAGATTGGCCAGCCTGTATTGGTCGGCACCGTCTCCATCGAAAAGTCGGAATTGCTTTCGAAATTCCTCACCGATGAAGGCGTGACGCATAATGTCCTGAACGCGCGTTTCCACGAGATGGAAGCGCATATCGTTGCTCAGGCTGGCCGTTTGGGCGCGGTCACTATTGCCACCAATATGGCGGGCCGCGGCACGGATATTCAGCTAGGTGGCAATATCGAATTCCGCATCGATGATGAATTGCGCGATGTGCCTGAGGGGCCTGAGCGCGACGCCGGCATTGCCAAAATTCGTGCTGAAGTGGGCGAAGACAAGCGCAAGGTGCTGGAAGCTGGCGGCTTGTGTGTGATCGGCACCGAACGTCACGAAAGCCGCCGCATCGATAACCAGTTGCGCGGACGCTCAGGTCGTCAGGGCGATCCGGGTATGAGCAAGTTTTACCTCTGCCTTGAGGACGACCTGCTGCGCATTTTCGGGCCGGATACGTTGTTTGCCAAGATGATGAATTCCAACCTTGCCGATGGCGAGGCGATTGGTTCGAAATGGCTGTCCAAGGCAATCGAGACCGCGCAGAAAAAGGTCGAGGCGCGCAATTACGATATCCGCAAGCAGGTCGTCGAATACGATGACGTGATGAACGATCAGCGCAAAGTGATCTACGAACAGCGCGCCGATATCATGGATGCCGAGGCGGTGGCCGATGTCGTCACCGATATGCGCCACGATACCGTGAATGCGATAGTCGGCGATGCTTGCCCTCCTGGTTCCTATCCGGAACAGTGGGACGTGGAAGCGTTGAAGGCGCGTGTGCGCGATGTGCTGGGCCTTGAGATTTCGCTGCAAGATTGGCTCGAAGAAGAATCCATCGAACCGGACGTCGTCGAAGAGCGCATTCAGGCGCTTGCCGATGGCCACATCGACACCAAAATCACCGATGTCGATGCAGCTGCTTGGCGGAGCCTTGAAAAATCGATCTTGCTGGAACGGCTTGACCATCACTGGAAAGAGCATCTCGCCACGCTGGACGCACTGCGCCAAGTGGTTTTCCTGCGCGCCTATGCGCAGAAAACGCCGATCAACGAATACAAGCAGGAAGCCTTCGGGTTGTTTGAAAAAATGCTTGATGCAATCCGCGAGGATGTGACTCGCATCTTGATGACCAGTGAGATCCGGATGCGCCCGGCTGACGAGTTCCAGCTTCCGGAACTGCCGGACTTCCTCACCAGCCATATCGATCCGTTCACAGGCGAAAACGATGCACTGCCGCCAGCCCCTGCGATGTTTGGCGCGCTGCCTCCGCAGGCAGGCGGTTCGTTGACGGTTGGCGCTCTTTCGGGCGATCCTTATGCTGGGCAAGGTATCAGCCGCAACGCCCCATGCCCATGCGGTTCAGGTCAGAAATACAAGCACTGTCATGGTGTTGCCGACTAATCATCAGGCAGGCGAATGGCAAAACAATTGGCGGCGCAGGGAGCGATCCCTGCGCCGCTTTTTTGTTGTCTAGGTAAGAACACGCAAGCGGATCAAATTGAGAGAAATGGGCTGAATGTGCTGGTTAACTCACCGTCCTTTACATCATGACCAAAGTGGGACCGGAGACGGACGATGTGGCTTGAACGTGACACGCACAATGCCGGGCAGCAAGAGTATCATGCCAATCCGCTAGCCCCGATTGTGGCTGCTTATCGCCGGGGAATATTGCGCACGAAGGTTAATGTGCAAGATCTGTCCTGCTCATGCGCTGCGATTGACGGTATGGAAAACCCGCCAGCAGGTACGATGGTCTGGCTAACGCTGCCGGGCCTTGAAGCGCGCGCAGCCGTAGTAGAAGCCAGCGAACACTTCCGCGCATTCGTCCGCTTTTCCCAACCATTCCATCCGGCCGTCCTTGATGCCCTGCTAAGCGGATCAATCCGCAGCTATCACTAAGCCACAACGCAAAAAGCCGCCTTGCGGCGGCTTTTACGATCTTTCCGATAAGGAAAAATTGGCTCCCTGAGTAGGATTCGAACCTACGACCAAGTGATTAACAGTCACCTACTCTACCGCTGAGCTATCAGGGAGCAGCATCGGTTGCCCGGTGCAGGTCCGCGCTAATAACAGGCGTTTCCGGTTTGGCAAGCACCTGTTTCGAAATTTTCCTCAGACCATGAATTGTTCAGCGAAGATGCGGTCTTCAAGACTTTGGCCGCGATCGAACATCAGGGTCAGGCGATGCTCTGGCCAAGCCTTTACGCGAACTTCGCTAACATCGCGGACTTCTTTCTGATCGGCGACGACAAGCACTGGCCGCTTCACCGATTCCAGAGCCTTGAACACGATCTCGTAAGTGTCAGGCAGAATTGCCCCGCGCCAGCGACGTGGACGGAACGGACTGATCGGGGTGAGGGCGAGCATATTCGATGACAACGGCAGGATCGGTCCATTGGCGGACAGATTGTAGGCTGTGGAACCCGCGGGCGTTGCCACCAGCACACCATCGCAAGCAAGTTCGGCCATGCGCACCTTGCCGTTGACGCTGACCTCCAGCTTTGCAGTCTGGCGTGTTTCACGCAGCAGCGACACTTCGTTGATGGCGCACACTGAGTGGACTTCGCCAGAATTGGTGGTGGCGGTCATCCGCAACGGCGAAATCGCGATTTGCGTCGCCTTGGCGAGTCGTTCGTCAATGGAGCGGCTCGAGCGATACTTGTTCATCAGGAAGCCGACGGTTCCCAGATTGAGGCCGAAGGCAGGAATGATGTGATCGATGTCGATCATCATGTGCAAAGTTTGCAGCATGAAGCCATCGCCGCCAACGACAACGACGGCTTGTGCATCTTCAAGCGCAACCCAATCGCGGCTTTTGCGCAAAGCCTCGCAAGCATCCTGTGCGCGTTCTGTAGGTGAGGCCAACAGGGCGAGGCGCGCAAATTTAGGCATAACTGGAAAGCCCTCGGCAAAACGAACGGTTTTCGGGATATGAGCCGCAGGTGACACGCGCAATGCACAAAAATGCAAATTGACGGGCAGAACGCTTGATCGGGGAACGCTTTGGCAAGAGTTCGGGGCTATGGCCGCATGATGGTCCAATCCGAAAAACCGTCGTTGCACATCAGTGTTGTGCGTGATCGCTTGACCGGACTGCCCGGTGCAACTGATGCGTCCGGGTGGCTGGATCAAGCGGCAAAAAACGGTTTCGTTCATGCCATGCTGATTGGGTTGCACCGCTTCAGGTCGGTCAATCTTGCTTATGGTCAGGCAGGTGGTGATCTTGCTCTGGCTGAAATTGCGCGCCGCATTCGCGATTGGGTCGTTGACGAACTGGGATCTGATTCGTTGGTCGCGCGCGTAAGCGGCGGGGACTTTCTCGTCGCAAGTGCAGGCACGATAAGCCGCGAACGTTGGCAGTGGTTGGCAGAGGCCCTGGCACGAAGAATCGCGCGGGCGTTACCTGTACGCGGCGATGTGCTTCATTTGGCGCCGCGCACGGCTCTGCTACGCGGGCAACCGGGCGAGGGTGGGGCGGCAATGCTCGACAGGTTGGATCAGGCGCTATCGTCGTTGCAACAGCAGAGCGGGCGGCGGCTTTCGTGGGCAGATGGTTCACACCGCGCGCGCGGACGCAGTGCTGCGCGGCTTGAGGCGGATCTTATAGGTGCCATGGCGCGGGATGAGATCGGATTGGTGTTCCAGCCACAATACACGGTTCTAACCGGGGTGTTGGCGGGGGTTGAGGCCTTGGCCCGGTGGGATCATCCGCAACTTGGGCGGATTGGCGCTGAGACGCTGTTTGCGATTGCTGAGCGTGGAGATCACGTGGCGCAGCTTTCGCACCATATCGCCAAACGCGCCTTGGCCATTGCAGCAGGTTGGGCACCGCCATTGGCGCTGTCCTTGAATGTGACAGCCGAGGATTTGGGCGATGATCAATTCGCCCAGAATTTCCGCGCTATTCTTGCACAAACAGGCTTTGCGCCCAGCTTGTTGACACTGGAGGTTACAGAGCACGCACTTGTCGCAGACTTTGCGCGATCGGCGCAGGTTTTGCGCGAACTGGCTGAATTGGGCGTGAGAATTGCGCTGGATGATTTCGGCACTGGCTACGCCAATTTTCAAACGTTGAAGGCCCTGCCGATCGACACGCTCAAGCTGGATGGTTCATTGGCGCATGATATCGATCAAGACCCGCGTGACCGCGCGATTCTGCGCGCGATCATAGCAATGGCGCGCGCGCTGGGGCAGAAGGTTGTGGTTGAAGGGATTGAGCGCGAGACACAGTTGGCGGTTCTGGCGGACGAAGGTTGCGATACGTTTCAGGGCTTTTTGCGTGCCGGACCTTTGCCCGCCGAGGCGATTGCCGAATTGCTGCGTTAAGCTGCCCGGCGCGCGCGCCGGGCAATAGCTGATAAGCCCTTGGTCATCTGCACAAGTCCATTGAGGCGGCCTTCCGGCGTGCCCCATGCGCGAGTGATGACCAGCTTGTTGTCTGGACGCAGTTTGGCAATGCCATTCAACCGCTCTACATATGCGATCAGGCCCATCGGATCGGGGAAGCTGTCCTTGTGGAAGCTGACCAGCGCGCCCTTGGCTCCCACATCAATCTTGGCGATATTGGCTTCGATAGCCTGACGTTTGATTTCGATCAGACGGAGCAGGTTCTGGGTTGGCTGTGGTAACGGGCCGAAGCGATCAATCATTTCAGCGGCCAATGCCTCAACTGCATCCGGGCCTTCGGCATCGCTCATCCGGCGATAGAGCGCCATACGGACGGCCAGATCGGGAACGTAATCCTCTGGAATCATGATCGGTGCATCGACGGTGATCTGCGGGCTAAGCGCATCACGTTCACGTGCGAGGCTGATATCGCCCGCCTTTGCTGCAAGAATCGCATCTTCGAGCATCGATTGGTAGAGTTCGAAGCCGACTTCCTTGATGTGGCCTGATTGTTCATCGCCCAACAGATTGCCTGCGCCGCGCAGATCGAGGTCATGGCTGGCCAGCTGGAATCCTGCACCAAGACTATCGAGATCGCCGAGCACCTTGAGGCGCTTTTCGGCGACTTCGGACAGCGCCATGTTTTCGGAGTGCGTAAGGTAAGCGTAAGCGCGGATTTTCCCGCGCCCGACCCGCCCACGCAACTGATACAACTGAGCAAGGCCGAAACGGTCGGCGCGGTGAATGACGATGGTGTTGGCCGAAGGGATATCGATGCCACTTTCCACGATGGTGGTGGAGAGCAAAACTTCGTACTTCTTCTCGTAAAACGCGCCCATGCGGTCTTCGACTTCGGTCGGGCTCATCTGGCCATGCGCGGTGACGAAGCGGACTTCGGGCACATTCAGACGCAGCCAATCTTCCAGATCGGCCATATCGGCAATGCGTGGCACAATGATGAAGCTTTGCCCGCCGCGCTGGTGTTCGCGTAGCAATGCCTCGCGCATCACCATATCGTCCCATGGCATCACATAGGTGCGCGTGGCCAGGCGGTCGACCGGCGGGGTCTGGATCGTGGACAATTCACGCAGCCCCGACATCGCCATTTGCAACGTGCGCGGGATTGGGGTGGCCGTCAGCGTCAGGACGTGGACGTCGGCCTTCAACTCTTTCAGTTTTTCCTTATGCGTCACGCCAAACCGCTGTTCTTCATCGACAACGACAAGGCCAAGGCGTTTGAAATCCACTGACTTGGACAGGAGCGCATGGGTGCCGATGACGATATCAACGGTGCCATTAGACAGGCCGATCTTGGTTTCAGCCGCTTCCTTGGCAGGCACAAGGCGTGACAGGCGGCCGATTTCCAAAGGGAAGCCGTTGAAGCGTTCGAGGAAGTTTGTGTAGTGTTGCCTTGCGAGTAGCGTGGTTGGTGCTACGACAGCCACTTGCATCCCCGCCATCGCGGCGACGAACGCTGCGCGCAGGGCGACTTCGGTTTTGCCAAAGCCAACATCGCCGCAAACTAAGCGGTCCATCGGCTTGCCACCGGACATATCGCTCAGCACATCGTTAATCGCACGTTCCTGATCGTCGGTTTCATCCCATGGGAAGCGATCAACGAACGGGCCGTAGCTAGTGGGATCCACCGCGAGAACGGCGCCTTCGCGCAAGGCGCGGTGCGCGGCGGTGGCCATCAGCTGGCCAGCCATTTCAAGAATGCGTTCCCGCATCCGAGCCTTGCGGCGCTGCCACGCTTCGCCGCCCAGCTTGTCGAGGCTGACGCCTTCGGCGTCTGAACCATAACGCGACAGAACGTCGAGGTTCTCAACCGGGATATAAAGCTTGTCGCCGCCATGGTACTGGAGCTGCACGCAATCGTGCGGGCTGGCGCCCACCGCGATGGCTTCAAGCCCGACGTAGCGGCCGATGCCGTGGTCCATGTGAACCACAAGATCGCCGGGGGTAAGCGCAGACAATTCCGCCAGAAACGCATCGGCGTTCTTGCGCTTTTTCTTACGGCGGACCAGACGATCGCCCAGAATGTCCTGTTCGGTCAGGAGTTCCAGTTCGGCGTTGGCAAAGCCTTGGTCCAGTGGCAGCACGACGGCAACCGGCTTGCCCGTGGCCGCAAGACCCAACGCTTCCTGCCAAGTATCGGCCATGAGCGGCGTGAATTTGCCCGCCTCTGCCAGCAGTGAAGCAAGGCGTGATCGCGAGCCGGTGCTGTAGGCTGCGATAATGGGCTTAAGCCCGCGCGTGCCCAGTGCCGACAGATACTTGGCTGCGGCTTCATAAATGTTGGTACCGCCGCTGGTGGCTGCGGCGCGCTCTGGTGTGAAATCGTGGCCAGAGGTGAACCCAAAGTCGATGACGTGTGTGGATTCCGGTTCTGCGAACAGCGTGGTGCGGTGGACCGGCCAACCCAGCAGTGCGCGATCAATCTCGTCATGCGATAGATACAGCGCGTTTTCAGCAAGTGGCCGATAGCTGCCCGGCGCTTTGGACGAACTATCAAGCCGCGACTGGTGATAATCGACGATATCATCGATCCGCTGATCGGTGGCCTTGGCCGCGCTCGCATCAATCAGAACAAGGTCATCTTCGTTCAAGTGGTCGAACAGTGTGACCAAACGGTCCTCAAACAGGGGGAGCCAGTGCTCCATCCCGGCGAGACGACGGCCTTCGCTGATTGCCTGATAAAGCGGATCGCCAGTAGCGGTTGCGCCAAACTGTTCGCGGTAGCGACTGCGGAAACGCTTGATGCTGTCTTCATCAAGCAGGGCTTCGCTGGCGGGCAGCAACAGGTGTCCATCAACCGGCTGCACCGAACGCTGCGTGTTCGGATCGAACAGGCGCAGGGTTTCCAGTTCATCGCCAAAGAAATCGAGACGTAGCCCGTGATCGAGGCCCGAAGGGAAGATATCGAATACGGAGCCGCGCACGGCATATTCGCCAGCATCCACCACCGTATCGGTGCGCGAATAACCCTGCCGCTGCAGCAGCGCGATCAGGCTTTCACGGCCAATTTCTGCGCCCGGAGTAAGCAGCCGCGTAGATTCACGAATACGGAACGGCGTGAGCACACGCTGAAGCACGGCGTTGATAGTGGTGACCAGCAATTGCGGCCCGCTGCGCTTGTGCTGGAGTTTTTGCAAAGCCGACAAGCGTTTTGCGCTGACGGACAATGCAGGCGAGGCACGATCGAACGGCAGGCAATCCCACGCCGGAAAATCGATGACCTCAAGATCAGGCGCAAAGAAGGCGGCGCTATCGGCGATGGCGCGCATCGCCGCTTCATCGGGGGCGATGAACACGGCGCGGCCTTTGGTGGCGCGCGCCAAATCGGCCAAGACAAGCGGCTGCGCGCCACGGGCGACCGAGGAGAGCGTGAGCGGCGTCGTGGCCGAAAGGATGCGATTGAAATCTGGCATGATCGTCGATCTAACGCGCGAAAATCAGTTTCAGCGCGGAATGATGACGTAATCGAGCTTGCGCATCTCGTCCATCATGGGGCCTGCGTATTTCTCAGGAACGGGAAGCGTTCCCAGCGCCCAAGCCATGATCTCGACATCGTCCTCCTCGATCAGATCTTCGAACCATGCGATCTGGTTGGCGTTCCATTGGGCATGGAAGCGATCAAAGTAGCAGCCGATCATGTAATCCGCTTCGCGCGTGCCGCGGTGCCACGCACGAAAATGAATGCGGCGCAAATAGGCGGGATCAGCAGATGCAGTTTCAGTCATGGCATTGCCGTTAGGCGTTTCCGGGGGCGGAAACAAGGTTGCACGACCCATACGAAAAGGCATCCCGACACGGTGCCGGGATGCCTTCAAGCGTCGATTCCAAACTTACTTGCTACGCAAAGCCGCAAGAATATCCGCCGGCTGACGCCCAATCAGATCCTTGGCCAATTCGCCAACCAAGGCGTGCTGAACTGCCTTGCTATACCGGTGGCGCAATTCCCCCAGCGTGCGCGGCGATGCAATCACGATAAGTTTTTCGATTTTGTGGGTTTGCACTTGGGTGTTGAGCCAATCGCCCACTGCTGCAGCGTGTGCGTCTTCGTCGCGCTGGTTGCCTGATGGATTCGCCGAACTCACGCCATGGCGGCCGCCAGAACCATGATTTGTCTCGGCCAGTTCAGGCAATGGCATTACGCTAAGCTCTGGATCAGCTTCGTTGCCGCTGTTGCGCAGGATTTCCCAGTGCTCACCATCAACGAGGGCAATCACGGCGCCATGAGGGATCAACATCGTATTCTTCTCCTGTTCTTCTGGTTGTTGAACGGATGAAGCGCCCAGATGGCTCCGCATTCTATGCGCTGTGTCAAAAATTGGCGTGAATTTCATGCTTGCAGGCATTGGCGTAGGCGTTGTGTTCCGCCTATGTCCGGAAAATGCGTCCTGATGTGCTCAATCACCTGTTTGCAGAATCCGACAGCCTTAAGGGCGTCGGGCCGGGATTGGCGCGTCCATTGGAAAAGTTGGGCCTGAACCGGATCAAGGATTTGGCCTACCATCTGCCGGACCGGTTCGTGTTGCGGCGCGCAGTCGGCAACCTGGATGAGGCCGGATTGGGCGAGCAGATCGTGATTGCGCTTACCCCGCGCGAATACAAGCAAGCCGCTGGGCGCGGACCGTTCCGGGTTATGGCAGAAGACGCGGTGGGTAATTACGTCTCGCTGACCTATTTCGGGCGGGCGTCTTATACTGGTAAAAAGCAGCTTCCCTTGGGGGAAAAGCGGTGGGTGGCAGGGCGGCTCGACCAGTTCGGGCAAACGTGGCAAATGGTCCACCCCGATCACGTCAGTGATGATAGCGGCGAAATGCTCGGCCAGTTGAACGAGCCGGTCTATCCCTTGTCCGATGGTCTGACGCAGGGGCGCTTGCAAGGCTTGGTCCATCAGGCGCTGGCGCATCTACCCGAACTGCCCGAATGGATCGAGCCGGGACTGGCTACCAAGATGGACTGGCCGCGCTGGCACGAGGCACTGCCGCTCGCGCATAAAGTTGAACATGTCGGTGCGCGCGATCGCTTGGCCTATGATGAACTGCTGGCCAACAGCCTTGCCTTGATGCTTGTTCGGGAAAGCAATCGTAGCCGCCAAGGCACGCCGCTGCATGGGGATGGTCACCTGCGCGCGAAGCTAGATCTGCCATTCGCGCTGACGGGCGCACAGATCCGCTCAATCGCCGAGATCGAAAGCGATGTTGCCCAAGGGGCACCAATGCTGCGTCTACTTCAGGGTGATGTCGGATCGGGCAAAACCGCCGTGGCCTTGCACGCGATGTTGATTGCAGTGGAGGCCGGGTGTCAGGCCGCGTTGCTTGCGCCGACGGAGATCCTTGCGCGCCAGCACGCCGAAACGCTTACGCGGATGCTGGCGGGCACTGGCGTGACGATCACACTGCTGACTGGTCGTGACAAGGGCAAAGCGCGCGAATCGATCCTGATGGGCCTGATCGATGGCAGCATAAACATTTGCGTCGGCACCCACGCTATCTTTCAGGACAGCGTGTCCTATCGCAATCTTGGGCTGGTCGTGATTGATGAACAACATCGCTTTGGCGTGGGTCAGCGGTTGCTGTTGACGCAAAAGGCCAAGCGTACGCCGCACTGTCTGGCGATGACCGCCACGCCAATTCCGCGCACGTTGACGCTTGCCCAATATGGCGAAATGGATGTCTCGCGGCTGGATGAGATGCCGCCGGGCCGACAGGCAATCGACACGCGCGTAATCGCGCTCGAACGGATCGCAGATGTTGTCGATGGCGTTGGTCGCCACGTGGACAAGGGCGCGCAGGCCTATTGGGTTTGCCCCATGGTGCGCGAACTTGAAACCGAAGACATTGCCGCCGCCGAAGCGCGTTATGCTTCGTTGCGTGAACGTTTCGGCGATACCGTGGTAATGGTCCACGGCCAAATGCGGCCCGAAGCCAAGGATGCGGCGATGGAGCAGTTTTCGCGTGGGGATGCCAAAGTTCTGGTCGCGACAACCGTCATCGAAGTTGGGGTTGATGTGCCCAACGCTACACTGATGATTATCGAACAGGCGGAACGCTTTGGCCTTGCCCAGTTGCACCAGTTGCGGGGACGTGTTGGCCGCGGCAGTCAGCAATCGACGTGCCTGCTTCTGCGTGGTGAGGCCCTGTCTGAAACCGGGCGCGAACGCTTGGCGCTAATGCGTGAAACACAGGACGGTTTTCTCTTGGCTGAGGAAGATTTGCGGTTGCGCGGGGGCGGGGAACTGCTGGGCACGCGCCAGTCGGGCGATACGCCTTTCAAAGTCGCTAATTTTGAGCAGATTGCCCGTCTGTTGCCCATGGCCCATGATGATGCAAGGCTGCTGATGGAGCGCGACGGTGGACTTGCGTCACCGCGCGGAGAAGCCGCACGCTTGTTGCTTTATCTGTTCGAACGCGATTGGGGTGTGCAGCTTTTGCGAGGTGGGTAGGGCGGCGCGAAAGGGGAAGAGACGCGCCGCCGCTACGAATACCTAGTGGGTTTTAGACTCCGGCATTCTTCGTTGCATCGGCAAATGCTTCGGCGGTCATACCAATGAACAAGCCATTTTCACCCTTTGCGACAGAGGTTTTTGGCAATTTTACGCGAGCGTTACCGGTGTCGAGCAGGAAGTCCGTCTCGGCAACTTCGGCAATTTTGCCCAAGACGGTCGTGCCATCGACTGCGTGAACCGGCGCATCAACCGCAATAGCTGAGGCAAGGGACGCGGCTGCATCCCCTGCCGCCTTCTCGGCCGCTGCATCGAGTTGGACACGAGTAAGGCCAAGTGTCGGGCCCTTTGGCCCCGTGCCCAAAGCCGTAAGTGCCAACGTGGCCTTGTTCTTACCCGTGTCGATTACGAAATTTGGCGCACTCACGCTTTTGACTGTCCCGACTTCGGCGCCTGTTGCATCATAGACTTTTGCGCCCACAGAGACCGCTGCTGTAGCAGCAGGTGCAGACGCTTCAGTTGCCGGGGCTGCAGCTTGTTGTGCCGATCCAGCCGTGCTGATCAGTGCCAGCGGGGCTGTAAACGTCGCGAGGATTGTCAATTTTCTTACCACTGCATCACTCCTATTCATTGATAGCGTTGTGGCTCAAGAATGGGCGGATGCTTCGTTGAGGGAAGCCCTCTTGCGGCGAAGCCCTTGTTTTTCAGGATAATTTGAGGGAGTGCAACGGGCTGTCCGTTGTCCCGGCACAGTTCGTCGCACCGACCATCAGGTGCTCTCGGCAGGGTTCACGAAGTTCATATCCCAATCGGGAAGGTCATCCTGTGCCAACTGAGCGCGCAATTCGTTCTCGCGCTCAACCATCTGATCCAGCATCGCGACAAGATCGATGTCGGCTTTGCGCGCCTGATCAAATACGCCCTTTGTCGCTTGTTCTTCTTCCTTGTGGTGATGCTCCATCTGCTCGCCCAGAACTTGCACTTTGGGTCCAAAAGACTCATCGTCCGTGTCGGGCGAGAGGATGTCGTTGATCAGAAATTTTCCGGCGTCATGTTCGACGAGGCCTTCAGTGATCTTGTCCTCATCACCTTTGCCGCGCAGCGCGGGATAAAAGAACTCTTCCTCCAATGTCATGTGGATTTTGACTAGGTTAGCCGCCTGAATGCCAAGGCGGCGCTTTTCAGCTCCGCTGGCATCATCGACCCTTTCGAACAAGTCTTCGATACGGTCATGATCGGCTTCAAGCTTGGCGACAGCGTCTTTATAAGTTTTGGCCATGGGGCGCTCCGGAATGAAGGTTTCCGGTTTGAAACCACAAAAGCCGGGTACGTTCCCGCCAAAGGCTTTAGGGCTTGCAAAAAGACTGCGTGGTCGGGGAAAGAGGATTCGAACCTCCGGCCCCTGCCTCCCGAAGACAGTGCTCTACCAGGCTGAGCTATTCCCCGACCGATGTGCAACCAGTCAACTGGCAGCAAGGCAGGGGCGAGATATACTGAGGCCGTCTCGCACTGACAAGCAGTCGCGAACAAGTTTTTTGCCCTTCACTTTGCTTGATGCGGCCCGGACAGTTAGAAGTACAAACATGCCGCTTAGCCCTTCTTTCGCCCCTGATTCTGCTCGTCATCCCGAATGGCAATATCTCGATCTGATGCGCCAAATCTGGGAGCATGGGGACGAACGAATTGATCGCACCGGCGTCGGCACGCGCTCGGTCTTTGGCGCGCAATTGCGGTTTGATTTATCAGACGGGCGTATGCCGTTGCTGACGACGAAGCGTGTGTTCTGGAAAACCGCAACACGCGAGTTTTTATGGTTCCTGACCGGAAATACCAACATCCAAGATTTGTGCGCTCAAGGCGTGCAGATATGGACTGATTGGCCGCTCGACAAATATCGCAAGGCAAGCGGCGAGGCCATGACGCGCGAAGCGTTTTCAGCACGGATTGTTGCAGACGCGGCTTTTGCCGCAGAGTGGGGCGATCTTGGTCCTGTTTATGGCCAACAATGGGTCAATTGGCCGGTGTACGAGCCTGCCGGAGATGGCCTGTTTCGCCAGCGACCTTCCGGGGTGAACCAAGTCGCCGACCTTGTTGTTTCGCTACGGAACAATCCGGGCAGTCGTCGCCATATCGTCGAAGGCTGGAATGTGGCCGAACTGGACCAGATGGCACTACCGCCTTGCCACAAAACGTATCAGTTCCACGTCAGCGGCAATCGTCTGAACGGTCTGCTTTATCAGCGCAGTTGTGATGTGGCGTTGGGGCTTCCGTTCAATTTGTGGGGTGGGGCACTTTTTTTGCGACTGCTTGCGCAACAGTGTGATCTGGAGCCGGGCGAACTGGTTTGGATGGGGGGCGATACGCACCTCTACCTCAATCATGCAGACCTTGTCGAAGCGCAGCTTTTGCGGGAACCAGATGGTGATCCGCGCCTTACTATTGAACGCCGACCCGACAGCATCTTCGATTACCGGATCGAGGATTTTGTGGTGACGGGATACGCCCCGCAAGGACAATTGAGCGCACCCGTCGCCGTCTGATCTCGCTGATCGACTTGGAAAGGTGTGTGAAATAAAATAACACGCTATGGGAATATTGCGTCGCAGAACTTTTTGTTTATGCTGACTGTTGTGGCGCGGAGAGTCGGACCAATGCGGGCGTTAATATCATGACAGATAAGACACACGGCAATTTGCCGCCTTTGTCCCTGCACGTGCCAGAGCCAAAATTCCGGCCCGGCGATGTCGTTGATTATTCGCACTTGGTAATACCGCTTGCTGGCGCGCAAGCACGTCCGGATGAGCAATGCGCTGCTTCTGATACGCATCCCTTGTGCCTTGATATGGTGCGTGTGCTGGATGAAGATCATCGCGCGGTCGGCCCTTGGGATCCAAAGCTGGACGCGGATACTTTGCGCCGGATGCTGCGCACAATGGCGCTGACGCGCGCGTTTGATGATCGGATGTATCGCGGGCAGCGGCAGGGCAAGACCAGCTTCTATATGAAGTGCACCGGCGAGGAGGCGACTTCGGTTGCGCCTGCGATGGCGCTTGCCCACGATGATATGGTATTCCCTAGCTATCGCCAGCAGGGCATCCTGATCGCGCGCGGCTATCCCTTGGTGGAGATGGTCAACCAGATCTATTCCAACAGCGCCGACAAACTGAAAGGCCGCCAGTTGCCGATCATGTATTCGGCGCGCGAGGTATCGTTTTTTTCCATATCAGGAAATCTTGCCACGCAGTACCCGCAGGCTGTGGGCTGGGCGATGGCAAGTGCGATCAAGGGCGACAGCCGGATTGCCGCGACGTGGATCGGTGAAGGATCTACCGCAGAGGGTGATTTCCATTCAGCTATGACCTTTGCAGCGGTTTATAACGCGCCGGTCATCTTCAATGTCGTCAACAACCAGTGGGCAATTTCCAGCTTTTCAGGGTTTGCCGGGGCCGAGCGCACGACGTTTGCCGCGCGCGCAATCGGTTATGGCATCGCAGGCATTCGCGTGGACGGCAATGATCCGCTGGCGGTCTATGCCGCGACCGCATGGGCTGCCAATCGGGCGCGCTCGAATGCGGGGCCAACGCTGATTGAACACTTTACCTACCGGGCCGAGGGGCATTCGACTTCGGACGATCCCGGCCAGTACCGTTCGGCGCAAGAACGTGAAGAATGGCCATTGGGCGACCCGATCATGCGGCTGAAACGTCACCTGATTGCGCTGGGCGAATGGTCTGGCGAGCAGCAAGACGCGATGGACCGTGAACTGGTCGATCAGGTCAAGGCTGCAACCAAGGAAGCCGAAAAGAACGGCATTCTTGGTCACGGCTTGCACCATCCGTTTCGTACTATGTTCGAAGATGTGTTCGAGGAATTGCCGTGGCACCTCAAGGAACAAAGCGAGCAGGCAATTCGCGAGCGCCGGATCAAATGGCCCGAATGGAAAGAGTCATGATCGTGGGAGAATCTTTTATCCCCCTCCTCTTCAGAGGAGGGGCAGCGAGACTTAGGTTTGCGCAGCAAGCCTTAGTCGCAGCGGGGTGGTGCTCTGCGCCATTTGTTTCGTTTGCGGGCCCACCACCCCCAACCCCCTCCTCTGAAGAGGAGGGGGCTTAGATGACCATCCATAATGCCCCTACGCGCCGCCTCAACATGATCGAGGCGATCAACGATGCGCTCGACATCATGATGGAGCGCGATCCCAACGTCGTGGTGATGGGCGAGGATGTGGGCTATTTTGGTGGCGTGTTCCGCGCAACGGCGGGCCTGCAAAAGAAGCACGGCAAGACCCGCGTGTTCGATACCCCGATCAGCGAATGCGGGATCATTGGCGTGGCTGTCGGAATGGGTGCTTATGGCTTGCGGCCCGTGCCTGAAATCCAGTTCGCGGACTATATCTACCCCGGTCTGGACCAGCTTGTTTCTGAGGCTGCACGGTTGCGTTATCGTTCAGCAGGTGAGTTCATTGCACCGATGACCGTGCGCTCTCCGTTCGGTGGCGGTATCTTCGGCGGGCAGACGCATAGCCAAAGTCCAGAGGCGTTGTTCACCCACGTTTCGGGCATCAAGACGATCATTCCCGCGACGCCTTATGACGCCAAAGGATTACTCATCGCCGCCATTGAAGACAACGATCCGGTGATCTTCTTTGAACCCAAACGGATCTACAATGGCCCGTTCAACGGTTATTATGATAAGCCGGTCGAACCTTGGGCCAAACACGCCGACAGCGTTGTGCCTGATGGTTACTACTCGATCCCGTTGGGCAAGGCACGCATCGTGTGTCCGGGGCAGGCATTCACCGTGCTTGCTTATGGCACTATGGTCCATGTGGCAGCCGCGGTCTGCGCCGAGAAGGGCGTTGATGCCGAGATCATCGATCTGCGATCATTGGTGCCACTGGATATAGAGACTGTGGAAAAGTCGGTGGAAAAAACCGGCAAATGTCTGATCGTCCATGAAGCCACGCGCACATGCGGGTTCGGCGCGGAACTGTCTGCGCTGGTGCAGGAGCGATGCTTCTACCATCTTGAAGCCCCGATCGAGCGAGTGACCGGATTCGATACGCCTTACCCCCACAGCCTCGAATGGGCGTATTTCCCCGGCCCGGTCCGCATCGGCGAGGCCATCGACCGTCTGATGAAAGCCTGATTGCCATGGCAACTTACACATTCCGCCTGCCTGACATTGGTGAAGGCATCGCCGAAGCCGAAATCGTCGCTTGGCACGTTGCCGTCGGCGATCAGATTGAGGAAGACGGGCGGGTTGCCGACATGATGACCGACAAGGCTACGGTCGAGATGGAAAGTCCGGTTTCAGGCCGGGTCATCTCGGTCGCGGGCGAAGTGGGCGATGTCATTGCAATTGGCTCTGCGCTCATCGTGATCGAAATCGAGGGAGATGGGGAGGCGGAAGCACCTGCGCCAATGACAGAGGTTGTAGCCGAGCGCCTGGACGCAGAAACTCCGTTTGAAGATGGCGTAGTGCAAACATTCCAACAGCCGCTCGTGTCGAGCAAAGTCGAGACACCGCCCGCTACTTCATTCACAAACGCACACACCGAGCCTCTGAAGAGTGTCTCGACTTCGCCAGGCACGAACAGGTCGGGTGAGCCGAGTGCAAAGGTTTTGGCCAGCCCTGCTGTTCGTCAGCGCGCAAAGGACCTCGGCGTTGACCTGTCACAAGTCCGCCCCTCGGACGAAGGCCGAATCCGCCACGCCGATCTGGACCAGTTCCTTGCCTATAATGCTGGGGGCGGTTATCGAGCAGTCGGTGACAATCGCGGTGACGAGCAGATTAAAGTCATCGGTATGCGCCGCCGCATTGCCGAGAACATGGCCGCATCAAAGCGCAACATCCCGCACTTTTCCTATGTCGAAGAGTGTGACGTAACGGCGCTGGAAACGATGCGCGGCCAACTTAACACAAGCAGAGGCGACAAGCCCAAGCTGACGATGCTGCCGCTTCTCATCACCGCGATCTGCCGCGCTTTGCCGCAGTTCCCGATGATCAACGCGCGCTATGATGACGAGGCTGGCACCATAACACGTTACGGTGCGGTACATCTGGGGATGGCGGCACAGACGCCAGCAGGGTTGATGGTCCCAGTGATCCGCAATGCGCAATCACTGAACGTGTGGCAATTGGCGCGCGAGATTGGTCGCTTGGCCGAGTCTGCGCGCAATGGCTCGGCCAAGTCTGACGAACTATCAGGTTCTACGCTGACGCTGACATCGCTTGGGGCCTTGGGCGGTATTGCGACCACGCCGGTTATAAACCGCCCCGAAGTCGCCATCATCGGCCCTAATCGTATTGTGGAACGTCCGATGTTCGTGTCCGATGGCATGGGCGGAGAGCGGATTGAAAAGCGCAAGCTGATGAACATTTCGATCAGTTGCGATCACCGCGTTGTCGACGGATATGATGCAGCCAGCTTTGTGCAAGCCATGAAAAAGCTGATTGAAACGCCGGTACTTTTGCTGGCGGATTGATCCGCTATGATCCGGGACGGAGGTGACCATGCCCACGCTCGACCCACGCATTGATGATCACATTGCCAAGGCGGCGGCATTTGCCCCGCCGATACTCCTGCATTTCCGCGAGTTGGTCCACCAAATCGTTCCGGAATGTGAAGAGACGATCAAATGGGGCATGCCACACTTCATGCTGGCAGGTCGAAATTTCGCAGGCATGGCTGCGTTCAAAAAGCACGTCTCGATTTTTTTCCATCATGACGAGCAACCCGGTGGAACCGGAAAGTTTCGCCAGATTGTTTCACTCGACGATCTTGCAGATGACGAACTGATAAAAGCCAGATTGCGTGCGGCGATTGAGCGGTTGGAGGCATCTCCGAAAGGGAAGTTGGCGCAAGCGGCAGCAAAGCCCAAGCCTGTGCCGGAAATACCCGTCGCATTTGGCGCTGCGTTGCAGGCTGCGACGTTGACCGAGCACTTTGCGGCAATGCCGCCGGGATATCGTCGTGAATACATCAAATGGATTGCAGGCGCTAAAACGGATGGGACGCGCGAAAAGCGGATCGGCCAATCTGTCGAATGGATTGGTGAAGGCAAGCACCGCAATTGGAAGTATAAAAAGTGTTGAAAATTTAGCGCACAACACCGCGATAGGTCAATTGCCCGCTGCCGCGCAGTGCAGCATCGCCCGGCACGCGCCAGCGTAAGTGCGTTACATCTTCGGGTGTTGCTGATCGTATGAAGCCGTCGCGGTCACGAATATGCATATCGTCCAATTGGCCCCATGTTCGCCCGCCATCGACAGACACTTCTTCGGCACCATCGACGCTGCGCTGAAAGGCAACAGTGCGCGGCAAGGGATTGGTGACGGTAAACTCGTGCCCGCGCAGTGTAGTCCAGTTGACCACAAAGATTACCTGATCGCCGGGATTCAATCGGTCGGCGCGGGCAAGGACGCGGCTCTTTCTGCCGCCGGGGGCCGTCACAAACTTTTCCACAAACACGTCGCTGGCAAAGCGCACCGTATTGGCCGCTTGTGCTGCCATTGGAGCACAAAGTGCGGCCGCGCCGCCTGCGCCAAGGATGATAGACCGTGCAATCATTGCAAACCCCTGCGGCGCTCAAACTGCACCACGGACCCATTTGCCAGAAGAAGGCTAAATCGTGGTTAACGTCGTGAAAGCACGATTTTGGGGGTCTGTTAAAAATGCTGTGCGATCAGCGTTGACAGGGTGCGGTCACTGCCATAGAGGCGGCGCTCCCAAGGGTGAGCGGGTGTAGCTCAGTTGGTTAGAGTATCGGCCTGTCACGCCGAGGGTCGCGGGTTCAAGTCCCGTCACTCGCGCCATTGGGAAGATGAAAAAGGCGCTTTCGGGCGCCTTTTTCTTTAGCGATTGTATCGCGCTGCGAATGTGGCCACTCTTGAACTGGAATAGTCTTGATTGCCGACGTGCCATGTGCACGCCATGCAACGAACTACCTTTCTGCAAAAAGAGGACCGTCATGGCGCTGATGAATGATCTGATCCCAACTTATGTGCACTTGTTGAAAGCCCTGTCACGCTGGCTGGGCAAAGCTGAGGCCCAATTTACCGCCGATGAGGTAGAAGCACTTCTATCTGCGCGCCTTGCGCCAGACATGTTCCCGCTATCTACGCAAGTTCGGTTCGCGTGCGTGCAGGCTCAGGAAAGTTTGTTTCGGCTGAAAGGGGAAAGTTTTCCTGCTTCGATTGAAGTTCTGCTTGATGAGGGGCGCAATGCTAGGGAGCATCCCGGATCAATCGCGGATGCGCAGGCGAGAATCGAGGAAACTGTCGCTCTTGTTCAATCTGCGGCTTCTGAAGCGGTAGATGGTGATCCAGCAAGACCGATTTCGCACTCGCTGCCCAATGGCATGATTTTCGATCTTACAGCGGAGCAATACGCCCGTGATTGGGCATTACCTCAATTCTATTTTCATGTGATGACCGCTTATGCAATTCTTCGTGGTGAGGGGGTCAATCTCGGCAAGGCTGACTATGTAAGCCACATGTTTGCATACTTGCGACCCGGAACAATGCCTTTGCAGTAGATACGCGAACGATAGATTCTGGACGTGCATCGGGGCTAAGTTTCCCCTCTGTCCAGCCGATGGCAACCATTTGCAGAGCGGCTTGCTTTCGAACACCGTGATCGTTTTTTCTATCCGGTGTGCGTCATGGATTTTCCCGCTCGCAGTGTGTTGACAGCCCGGCATTGCTGCCATAAATGCGCGGCTCCCCAAGGGGCGAGCGGGTGTAGCTCAGTTGGTTAGAGTATCGGCCTGTCACGCCGAGGGTCGCGGGTTCAAGTCCCGTCACTCGCGCCACCTTGGGGAATTTTAGCGTTTAGGCCGGTTTACGGTTTGGCCGTTGCAGCCTTTAGCTGGCTGACGAACGCAGCATTCCAACCTTTTGCCGCTGCCAAGGCCAATGCTTCATACTTGCGTTGGTCGATGTTGACCGTGGACGTTTCGTAAGATTTGGCTTGCACGCCAACGCCCAGCGCCCTGCTGAAAGCTTGCTGTTCGCTGTTGTCCGAACGTTCGGTGTTGCCGACTTGCCCGATTGGCTCATCTGAAACGACGTTGCCATCAAGCTTGAAGATGAAGTCTCCTTCGAGGAATTCCTTCCGCTTGGATGCCATCACCCGCATCGTGCTCCATCCCGAATTGATTCCGAAATGCAGGTCGGCTGAGGCGCTGGCGGTGTAGCCCATAGACTTGCTCGATTTCAGGCCGGCAAAATCAAACATTAGGTTGGGCATTACGACCATGGCTTGTTGGGTGAGCGACAGCACAGGCGCGCCGAAACTTCCAAACTCTGTCTTTGCCAGTGGATAGTTGGCGCGCACGCCCATCTGTGCCGGGCCTGTGACAATGCCCCGCATATTGCCACGATCCGCCGGTACTTCGACATCATAGGGCTGGCTGCCCAGTTTCAGTTTGTCCGCTCCTGCACTGGCGGCCACCTGATTATGTGGCACAACTTCAAATCCAGCGACGGTCAATTGATCCACCAGATCAGCATATGCGGCAGAAGCTATGCGGGTGAGCAGGGGCATGTCGATTCCCCATGCTACCAGTTCAACTGTACTGGCCGCGCCCATGTTGTTGTTGAATACCCCGCCCGATGCGCGGCCAGTGGTCTTGGCCGTGCGAAAGCCGCCAATATTGTAGCCTGCCACGATCACGCGTTTGGGGAATATCTGGAATGCCTTTTGCTGGCCCATCGATTTCTTGAGCGTGACTGGCATCGGCGTAACAGAAATTGGCCCTGTTACCGCAGCAGGAGGCGATCCTTGCGAATCGGCGGCGGGCGCAATGTTGCCAGTCCTCAGTCGGTTCATGATAGATTGCGCTGAGGACTGGGCATGAGCGGGAAGGGCCATCGCAATCGTCGCGATGGTTCCAAGCAATGTGGCGTGAAGTTTCATGGCACCCCCAAAAGAAACCTTTGAGAGTGTGAGGCTATCATTGGCTGCGAAGCAATAAAGCCCGCCCGGCAAACCTGTCAGCAATTGTCATAAACGCCAGAGCCTCACCCCCAACGCCCGGTTTCCATCCAGATCAAATAGCGACGCAGTGGCAGTAGCCATGCTACTCCCAAAATGATGTAGACCAAGGTTTGCACAAGCACGTGGAGTTGGCCGATGATCGGGGAAGCAGAAGCCACGGCAACAGCATAAAGCGTCAGCGCGCACAACAGGCCGATAATGCCAATCGGCTTGCGCCACGTGGGCTGCCAATCGGGGCGTTCGTCCTGTTTCATGCCGCGATCTCCCATGGGCCATAGATTCGTGTTGGCGTTACCACGGCATGGAGGGGGCGGTCATGCGTCTCACGGGGCAGGTCGTCTGCAAGTTGGCAATCCCAGGCAAGGCCTATTGGCACAGAGGAAGGGTTATCTGCCAGCCAACGATCGTAATGGCCACCACCTTGGCCTAGTCTGTCACCTTCTGCGGTGAAGCCCACAAGCGGCACAAACAGAACTTCGGGCACAAGTTCAGGTGCGTCGGCATCCGGCTGCGAAATACGCTGCCACGGGCTTGGCACCAACAAGTCGTCCACCCACGGCGAGGCCCATTCGCGGAAAGTCATGGGCGCGCCGCGATGGGCAAACCAAGGCAGGGCCACTTTGTGCCCAGCTTCATGGAAGTGCCGTGCGTAAGCTGTTGCCGGGGCTTCTCCCGGTCCGGCGATATAAAGGCCGATAGTTGCACCCGGCGAAATCATCGCTGCAACGGGCGAGGGTGGTTGCTTGAACATCAGCGCCCGAAAACGCGGGTCTAGTGCGAGGACATGGGCATTGCGCTTGGCTCTGAGGTCTTTGCGCAACGTTGATTTCAGGTCCACGCATTGCTCCGCTGGCATTGGTAGGGGAGGGTGACGGGCCCACCATGGGTCGTTAGCTCGGAAAATCCTCCGACGCCTCGACGTCAGGTGGGGACCGCTTGCCCAGGACCAGGATCCCAGACAGGGGCAGCCCCCTTGGATTGCTTATAGCCTCAGGGATATTCATGCGGCTCGTGCCGGGCAGATCCCGTCGCCCCTTAGTTAGGCCTTCGCAAGCCCATGCTCAAGGGCTAACCCAAGTTTTTCCAATCGCTCTGCCAATTGATTGATCCGTTCTGCCGTTCGATCAGCACTTTCAGCCGCTGCAGCCGACGTTTGTACAGGGTTACCGGGCGGCGGAGCTTGCCGATGCGCTTCGTGCAATTCATCGGCGAGCATTAGTGAGACAACCAGAAGCATTCGCGCTTCATTTGGGGCACCGCCCATCTTGTTTGCACGATCATCGAGCATGCGGCCAAGCATTTCGATATGCGCTTCCTCGCCTTCGCCGCAAGACACTGCAAAAGAACGTCCGCCAATGGGGAGATTGACGTTGCTCATTTCGGCAGACCAGCCAGCAGGAGGTCGAGCTGGCGTAGTTCTTGCGCCACTGTATCTTTCAACTTTCGATGCCGGACTTTGAGAATAGCGAGTTCCTGGCCAGCCTCGCCGCCCTGATTAGCCTGTTGTGAAAGTGCCCCCTCGACCTTTTCGAGGGCTTGCTCGATCCGGTCCAGCGCAGCATCCAATGCATCGGTCGCCATAGACATTTATGCTAACAGATTGTTGGTTTATCGCAACAGCCAACCCAATAAAGCACCACTGTTAGTTGCAAACTTTTGCTTCTAAGCATGTGCGTATAGCGCCACAGCCTTGACCATAGAGATATGCGTGACCAAAGAGGCGGCGCTCCGAATCATCGGAAACAGCACTTAACGTCGTTGCCGGCCGCACGACATGGAAGGTCATTTGCAAGCATGACACGCAATTCCGCCACGCTGGCGCATAGTCAGGAACAGTTGGCCCCTATGGCTAACGCGATCCGCGCGCTCGCTATGGATGCGGTTCAGGCTGCAAATTCCGGCCATCCCGGCATGCCCATGGGCATGGCTGATGTGGCGACTGTCTTGTGGACCCAGTTCCTCAAGCACGATCCTGCCGCTCCTGATTGGTCGGACCGGGACCGCTTCGTGCTTTCGGCAGGGCACGGCTCGATGCTGATTTATGCGCTACTGCATCTGACCGGCTACGCAGCGCCGACGATGGCTGACATCCGCAACTTCCGTCAGTTGAACAGCCCTTGTGCCGGTCACCCGGAAAACTTCATGCTTGATGGCGTGGAATGCACCACCGGTCCGCTGGGGCAGGGCGTAGCGATGGCAGTTGGCATGGCCATGGCCGAACGTCATTTGAACGCACAGTTCGGTGATGATCTGGTCGATCACAAGACGTGGGTTGTTGCGGGCGACGGCTGTCTGATGGAAGGCATCAATCATGAAGCGATTGGCCTTGCCGGAACGCTGAAGCTTGGCCGTCTCAACGTGTTGTGGGACGATAACAAGATCACCATTGATGGCGATACCTCGCTTTCAACCACTGAAGACATTCTTGGCCGCTACACCGCCAGCGGTTGGCACGTCACCACCTGCGATGGTCACGACTTTGCCGATATTGCCCGCGCTTTGGCCGAAGCCGCTGCCGATCCACGCCCATCGCTGGTTGCTTGCCGCACTGTGATTGGCAAGGGCTCGCCAAACAAGCAGGGCGGTCATAACGTTCACGGTTCACCGCTTGGTGCCGACGAAATTGCCGCTGCACGCGAATATCTGGGCTGGACCGCAGCGCCGTTCGAGGTGCCTACTGATATTCTCGCCAACTGGCGCGCTGCCGGCGCCTTGGGCCAAGCGGATCATGCCGCATGGGATGCACGCGCAGCCAGCAACGCCAAGGCTGCCGAACTCGCGCGCCGGATGAGCGGCGAGCTTCCGGCAGAAACCGGCTATGACGCTTATGTCCAGTCGCTGATTGCCAATCCGCCGAAAGTTGCCACGCGCAAGTCGAGCGAAATGGCACTCGAAGCGTTCACCGCCAATGTGCCTGAAATGGTTGGTGGCTCGGCCGATCTTACTGGTTCGAACAACACCAAGACCAAATCGACATTGCCGTTTACGCCAAACAGCTACGACGGCCGCTATGTCTATTACGGCATCCGCGAATTCGGCATGGCTGCGGCGATGAACGGCATGGCGCTGCATGGCGGCATCATTCCTTATGGCGGTACGTTCCTGGTCTTTTCAGACTATTGCCGCAACGCTATCCGCATGTCGGCATTGCAGCACCAGCGCGTGATTTACGTTCTGACGCACGATTCCATCGGCCTTGGCGAAGATGGCCCTACTCATCAGCCGGTCGAACATGTCATGTCGCTGCGCATGATCCCGAATCTGCTGGTGTTCCGTCCTGCCGATGCCATCGAAACGGCTGAAGCTTGGGCGCTTGCGCTCGCCAACAAGGATCGTCCGTCGGTTCTTGCACTGACCCGCCAGAACCTGGTGCCAGTGCGTTTTGATGCCGATATGAAGAGCGCCAAGGGTGCTTATCGCTTGGTTGATGCGCAAGCGCCGCGCAAAGTTGTGCTGGTTGCTACCGGTTCCGAAGTTGCCATCGCCAAGGACGTTGCCACGGCGCTCGAAGCGCAAGGCATCGGCGCTGATGTCGTGTCGGCTCCCTGCTGGGAACTGTTCGACGAACAGGACGCTTCGTACCGAGCCGACATTTTGCCCGCCGATGTTCTCAAAGTCTCTGTTGAGGCTGGAGTAACTTTAGGCTGGCAGAAGTACGTCGGCGATGGCCTGACCATCGGCATCGATTCGTTCGGCGCATCGGCCCCTATCGAAGCGTTGTACGACCACTTCGGTCTTACGGCTGAAAAAATTGTCCCGCAGATCACCGCGCGGGTATCGTAAACAAAACAGGAGAACCTCTCATGGCGACCAAGGTTGCAATCAACGGTTTCGGACGTATCGGGCGCAATGTTGCACGCGCCATCCTCGAACGGCCCGATTGCGGCCTTGAACTGGTCTCGATCAACGATCTGGCAGATGCCAAGGCCAATGCTTTGCTGTTCAAGCGTGACAGCGTGCATGGTGCTTTTGCAGGCGATGTCTCGGTCGATGGTAACGACTTGATCGTAAACGGCCAGCGCATTCAGGTCACCGCTGAGCGTGACCCTGCAAATCTGCCGCATGCCGCCAATGGCATCGACATTGCACTGGAATGCACCGGCTTCTTCACCACCCGTGAAGGTGGCCAGAAGCATCTTGATGCAGGCGCCAAGCGCGTGTTGATCTCCGCTCCCGGCAAGAATGTCGATCTTACGGTCGTGTTTGGCGTGAACGATGACAAGATCACAGGCGATCACAAGATCGTGTCGAACGCTTCATGCACCACCAACTGCCTCGCGCCGATGGCGAAAGTTTTGCATGAAGCCATCGGGATCGAGCGCGGCTTGATGACCACGATCCACTCGTACACCAACGATCAGAAGATCCTCGACCAGATCCACAGTGATCCGCGCCGCGCCCGCGCTGCTGCGATGAACATGATCCCAACCAGCACTGGCGCTGCCGTTGCCGTGGGCGAAGTTCTACCCGATCTGAAGGGCAAGCTTGATGGTTCGTCGATCCGCGTTCCTACCCCGAACGTTTCTGTCGTCGACCTGACCTTCACGCCAAAGCGTGACACTACGCTTGCCGAAGTGAACGCTGTCCTCAAGGCTGCGGCTGAAGGCCCGCTCAAGGGCGTACTGGGCTACACCGAAGAGCCGCTCGTCTCGATCGACTTCAACCACGATTCGCATTCGTCGACCATCGACAGCCTCGAAACCGCTGTGCTTGAAGGCAAGCTGGTTCGCGTGCTTTCGTGGTACGATAACGAATGGGGCTTCTCTAACCGCATGCTGGATACCGCAGGCGTGATGGCGAAGTTCCTCTAAGGTTGACTGATACAATGGGGCGTCTCGGTGGGATTGCACGGCATGGCCGTTCACGCGGACCTATCGAGACGCTCCAGCACGTTGCCGTAAGCCGCGAGCTCGGTTTGCGCGGTGACCTGCGCGGGGCAATCCGTCCCGGCGGGAAAGGGCGTCGCCAAGTCTCGTTGATCGAGGCTGAAAGCTGGGACGCTGCCTTGGCTGACCTTGCTTTAAGCGCCGACCGCATGCTTCCGTGGTACGAACGCCGTGCCAACCTGCTTGTTCACGGCTTACGCTTTCCGCGCGAGGCTGGAAAAGTCATCGCCATTGGCGAAAGCCTTCGCATAGAAATCACCTGCGAATGCGATCCGTGCAGCCGCATGGACGAAATCCTGCCCGGCCTGAAAGCTGCGCTGCTGCCTGATTGGCGCGGCGGCGTGCTTGGGCGGGTGCTGACCGATGGCGATATTGCGATCGGCGATGAAGTGAGGATCGAACAATGACCTTCAGAACCTTGGACGATATCGGCGATGTAACCGGCAAGGCCGTGTTGGTGCGCGAAGATCTTAACGTGCCAATGGCCGATGGTGTTGTCACCGACGACACCCGCCTGCGCGCAACCGTGGCGACGCTGAATGAACTGTCGGACAAGGGTGCCAAAGTTCTGGTTCTCGCGCACTTCGGGCGTCCCAAAGGCCAGCCATCGGAAGAGTTTTCGTTGAAGAAGTTGGCAGGGCCCTTGTCGCAAGTTCTTGGGCGTCCAGTCAGCTTCATCGACTGGGAAGGCGACAAAGCCGCCGTCGCTGCGCTTAAGGCTGGTGACATTGCCATACTTGAAAATACGCGCTTTTTCGGCGGCGAAGAGAAGAACGATCCTGCTGTGATCGAACGCTTCGCCAGCCTTGGCGACTTCTACGTCAATGACGCTTTCTCAGCGGCGCACCGCGCGCATGCATCGACCGAAGCCTTGGCCCACGCGCTTCCCGCCTTTGCTGGCCGCGCGATGGAGGCCGAGTTGACCGCGCTTGAGAAGGCGTTGGGCAAGCCGGAGCATCCCGTAGCTGCGGTTGTTGGCGGGGCGAAAGTTTCGACGAAGCTTGATGTACTCAAGCACCTCGTTGGCAAAGTCGATCACTTGATCATCGGTGGCGGCATGGCCAACACCTTCCTTGCTGCGCGCGGCGTGGCCGTGGGCAAGTCGCTGTGCGAGCATGAGCTGACCGCGACCGCAGACGAAATCCTTGAAAATGCAGACAAGGCCGGTTGCACCGTGCATCTGCCCTATGATGTGGTCGTATCGAAGGAGTTTGCTGCGAACCCGCCATCATTGCGCACGTGCAACGTCCATGAAGTTGCGGCTGACGAGATGATCCTTGATGTTGGCCCTGTAGCGGTCGAAGCCCTCGCTGATGTGCTGAAAACCTGCAAGACCCTTGTATGGAATGGTCCGATGGGCGCGTTTGAGACAGAGCCGTTCGATACCGCTACCGTTGCACTTGCGCGGACAGCAGCGGCCTTGACCAAAGAAGGTTCGCTCGTATCGGTAGCCGGTGGCGGTGATACCGTTGCGGCACTTAATCATGCGGGCGTCGGTGCCGACTTTTCTTATGTCTCGACCGCGGGCGGTGCTTTCCTTGAATGGATGGAAGGCAAAGAACTTCCCGGCGTGGCCGCTCTTGAAGCATAATTTTTTCAGGCATTGATGATTTTTTAAGGGCGCGTGTTGCACTGCGGCACGCGCCTGATTATGGCATGACAAGAACAAGATGCGCCAAACCACGGCGCATTATTTTGGCGCATTCGCGCATAGGTATGCGGAGCCGGTACACAAGGCTTCCACGAGAACAGGACTGGCTCATGAACACGACCGAAATGACCGCAAAGATGGCCTCCGGTAAAGGCTTCATCGCCGCTCTTGACCAGTCGGGAGGCTCAACGCCAAAGGCGTTGGCCGGCTATGGCGTCACCGAAGACGCATGGACCACTGAAGAAGAAATGTTCGGCCTGATTCACGGTATGCGTGCGCGCATCATCCGCTCGGATGTTTTTCACGGCGAAAAGGTCATCGGAGCGATCCTGTTTGAACGCACGATGGACGGTATGGTTGACGATAAGTCAGTTCCGCAGGCTTTGATTGACAAGGGCGTCGTGCCTTTCATCAAGATCGACAAAGGCCTTGAAGACGAAGTCAACGGCGTTCAATTGATGAAGCCGATGCCAACACTGGATGAACTGCTGATCCGTTCAAAGGCGCTTGGCGTGTTCGGCACCAAAGAGCGCTCGGTCATCAATTCGGCCAACCGTGAAGGTATTGCCGCCGTTGTTGCACAGCAGTTCGAAGTGGGCATGCAAGTGCTTGGCCACGGCATGATGCCGATGATCGAACCTGAAGTGAACATCAAAAGCGCAACCCGCGCTGAATGCGACACGATTCTGCTTGAGGAAATCCTCAAGGCTCTCAATGCCTTGCCCGCGGGCGTCCAGGTGATGCTGAAGCTTTCGCTTCCAGTTGCACCGTGCACATTCGATCCGCTGGTTGCGCACCCCAACGTTTTGCGCGTTGTTGCGCTTTCGGGCGGCTACAAGCGTCCCGAAGCTTGCGTTGAACTCTCCAAGAACACCGGCATCATCGCCAGCTTCAGCCGTGCGCTTCTCGAAGATTTGCGTCATCAGATGACTGATGCAGAATTCGATGCTGCGCTGGGTGCGGCCATTGATGACATCTACGCTGGGTCGACGAACAAGATCGCCGTAACAGCCTGATCATCTTTTGAGAGGACGGAAAGGCACGCCCTGCACCCGGCAAAAGCCGGGGCGGGGCGTTTTTCTTTTCAGACGAGTTCAGCGGGTTTGAATACTGAAGTGGAAGCGGTAGTCCTGTGGCGCAACCGTGCCTTGGGTAGTGCGGCCGGGTTCCACGGTATCAAGCATCAGACCATCCGCAGCAGGCTCGCCCAAGATCAATTGGCGCCGCGCAGCTTGACCGTTTCGCCACACTGTCGTGTCGAGGACGGCGCGACCGCCCCATACGCAACGCGCGTTCATTGGGCATCGGCTGTCTTCGACGATGGCCTCCGGACGAAGCGTCAGTTCGCCGACGCGCGTTGTCTGACCCAGCCCGACAAACCCGTCTGCGACGAGTTGCTGCTCAATCGCCGGAGGGATGATCGTGCAGGCGGAAAGCGCGAGCGCGGGAAAGATGGCCAAGGCAAGGGTTTTGTATCTCATAGGCCAACAATGCGCCAAGCGACTGAATGGCTCCCGAACAACTTATAACTATGGCGATTGCGGGCGGCGGCTGTGACAGATAAGGCGCAAATCCATGACCAACCTTGCCAGTGAACTTTACCTGATCTCTCCCCTCGACGTTGAGGGCGCCTTTCCCGATCGTTTGGCGCGCGCGCTTGATGCCGGGCCCGTCGCCGCTTTCCAGTTTCGGGTAAAGGGTCTCGACGATCACGCCGCCGCACGGCTTGCTGAACCGCTTCAGCGCATCTGTGCTGATCGTGACGTGGCGTTCATCGTCAATGATTCGGTCAGCTTGGCCAAACGGCTCAATGCCGATGGCGTTCACTTGGGCCAAAAAGACGGCGACGTACGCGAGGCGCGTGAGCGGCTAGGCCGCGATGTGCAGATCGGCGTGACCTGTCATGATAGTCGCCACCTTGCCATGGCGGCGGGCGATGCGGGTGCAGACTATGTAGCGTTTGGCGCCTTCTTCCCATCTTCCACTAAAGAAACCGAGTTCGAAGCAGGTCTTGAACTGCTCGAATGGTGGCAGAATATCTTTGAACTGCCTTGTGTGGCGATTGGTGGCATTACTCCTGCAAATTGTGGTCCGCTGGTGCAGTCTGGTGCAGATTTCCTGGCCGTTAGCAACGCGGTTTGGGGTGGCGATGAAGCCGCCGCGATTGTCGCTTTCCACGAAGCTATTCGTGCTAACCCCCGAACCAGTGATTGAGCTGGGGCGTAAGGGAACTCTAGCACTGTGCAAAGCGTTCTGACCGGATAGCTTTTCGGGAATTCAGATGCTTCGTCACGCCTTTGCCGCGCTCGTCCTCGTTTCTCTCTCCGCCTGCCAGTCAGAACAGCAGCAATCGCCGCCATCAGAGGATGCAGCGACAGGTTTGGCGCCTGATCCGATGACGTCGCGCGATCCAGCGCCGGGACAACCGGGCGAGCGCGAGGACACGCCACTGCCGATCATGCAAGCGCAAGTTGTGCTTGAGCGGTTGGGCTTCGCGCCGGGTATTATCGACGGCAAAGAGGGACTTTCCACGCGCAATGCGCTGGAGGGCTTTCAACAGGCCAGCAATCTGCCGGTAAGCGGCAAATTCGATGCCGCGACGATGCAGGCTCTGGCCCCTTGGTCGAACATTGCCGCTACGCGCGTGGTGACGATACCCGAAGCCTTCGCGAAGGGGCCATTCGCGCCTTTGCCAAAGGAAACCGTTGAGCAAGCGAAGCTGCCGTCATTGGGTTATGTTTCACTAGAGGAAAAACTGGCCGAGCGGTTCCATACGACGCCTGAGGTTTTGCGAGTGCTGAATCCTGCTGCAGCCCCATCAGAAGCGGCATCGCAGGCAGCAGTGCCCGAACCCGCGATATATCGTGCAGGTCAGCAATTGCGCGTTCCCAACGTCGGGGCCGATGCCTTTGACGCGACAGTTGTCGAAAACAAGGAATGGGCCGCGACTTTGGTGAGCCTTGGCGTTGGTACGTCACAATCAAGCGCCGCGCGGATTGTCGTCAGTAAAAGTGCAGGCACGCTCAAAGTTTATGATGACGCGGACAAACTCGTGGCGCTGTTCACCGTAACCACGGGGTCTAGCAAGGACCCGTTGCCACTGGGCAATTGGAAGATCAACGGCAAATCCTACAATCCCAAGTTCAGTTACGATGCCAGCCTATTCTGGGACGTGCCCGACAGTAAGGGCGAGCATCTGCTGCCTCCCGGACCGAATGGTCCCGTCGGCGTCGTGTGGATTGATTTGTCAAAAGAGCATTACGGCATTCACGGCACGCCCGAACCGCAGACAATTGGCCGCGCAGAGAGCCACGGCTGTGTGCGCCTGACCAATTGGGATGCAGCGCGACTTGCGCAAATGGTCAGCGGTTCAACCAAGGTTTCGTTCGTAAGCTGATCATGCTTCCCCCCGCGCGCTACCCGTGCCAGACATGGGCCGTGAAAATCGCAAATTGGAGTGGGGTATGACCGGGACCGCAGGCCCAAGAGAATTGACCGTCCGTGGGGTAATCCTCGGCGCATTGCTGACGGTGGTGTTCACCGCCGCCAATGTCTATCTCGGCCTGCGTATCGGTTTGACTTTCGCGACGTCAATTCCGGCGGCGGTTATCTCAATGGCGGTCCTGCGCGCGTTTTCCGGCACGACGATCCAGGAAAACAACATCGTCCAAACTATCGCCAGTTCCGCGGGCACGCTTTCGGCGATTGTGTTTGTGCTGCCGGGTTTGGTCATGGTCGGTTGGTGGGCGAACTTTCCCTATTGGGAATCGGTCGCAGTAATCGCGGTTGGCGGCGTTCTAGGCGTGATGTATTCCGTGCCGCTTCGCCGCGCGCTGGTTACCGGATCTGACTTGCCCTATCCCGAAGGCGTTGCCGCTGCCGAAGTGCTGAAAGTGGGCGCGGGCGTTGGCGGGGAAGAAGAAAACCGCAAAGGTCTTGCTGCGGTCACTGCCGGAGGGCTTCTGGCCGCACTCTATCCGCTGCTCGCCAAGATGAAGTTTGCGGTCGAAGAGATTGGCGGCGTGTTCAAGGTTGGCACCGGCGGTTCGATGCTGTTCGGCGGCTTGTCGCTGGCGCTGGTCGGTGTGGGGCATCTTGTTGGCATCGCGGTTGGCATTGCCATGCTAACCGGCATTGCGATCAGCTTCGGCGTGCTTTTGCCGCAACTCACCGCCGGTGGTCCGCCTGCCGGGACTGACCTTGCGACTTTCGTCAGCACCGTTTTCCGCGAGAAAATCCGCTTTGTCGGCGCTGGCACAATTGGTGTTGCTGCGATCTGGACGTTGCTGCGCGTGATCGGACCAATTGTGCGCGGTATAGCGGGCGCGCTTGCCGCCAATTCGGCGCGCAAAGGTGGAGGCTACGAAAGCTTGGCTATCACCGAGCGTGATATCCCCATCGGCATTGTCGGAAGCACCATTCTTCTGTCGATGATCCCCATCGCACTGCTTTTGGCAGATTTTGCCGTTGGTGGCCCCGTGGCGGGTGCAATGGGCCTGACGCTGACGGCTTCGGTAATTTTCGTGCTGGTAGCAGGCGTGATCATCGCCTCGGTCTGCGGTTATATGGCGGGCCTTATCGGCGCTTCCAATAGCCCCATTTCGGGCGTGGGCATTCTTGCGGCGCTTGGCATTTCGCTGTTACTGCTTGGCCTGTTCGGGCAGGGCGGGAGCGTGTCTGATACCAAGGCGCTGGTCGCCTTCGCACTATTCGTCACCGCCATCGTGTTTGGCGTGGCGACGATCTCCAACGACAACCTTCAGGATCTCAAGACCGGACAACTCGTTGGTGCAACGCCTTGGCGTCAGCAAGTGGCGCTGTTGCTGGGCGTGCTGTTCGGCGCCTTGGTGATCCCGCCTATTCTGGATCTGCTCAACTCAACCTTTGGTTTCCAAGGCGCTCCGGGCGCGGGCGAGAACGCATTGTCCGCCCCGCAAGCTGCGCTGATATCTGCCATTGCGCAAGGCGTTCTGGGCGGCAGTCTTGATTGGAATCTGGTAGGGCTTGGTGCCGCAATTGGCGCGGGCGTGATCGCCGTGGACGAAGTGCTCAAGCGTTCGGGCAAAAGCCTGCCTCCACTGGCCGTTGGCATGGGCATGTATCTGCCCACGCAAGTGACCATGCTGGTGATACTAGGCGCAGTGCTGGGCCACCTCTATAACCGCTGGGCCGCCCGCCAATCCGCGCCCGAACTGGCCGAGCGTATGGGCGTGCTGACCGCAACTGGCCTGATCGTCGGCGATAGCTTGTTCAATATTGCCTATGCGGCAATCGTTGCAGCTACTGACAATCCAGACGCACTGGCAGTTGTCGATGGCTTTTCGGCGAACTTGCCGCTTGGTGTCGCACTCTTCGTCAGCATTCTCACTTATGCCTACTGGCGCATGCGACGTGATGGCAAATCGACTTAACCCGGTGTTGCGATGTTGATTGGGCTGGCGTGAACGCAGCGTATGCCGCTGTCTTTTGCGCCGTCACCCAATTCGCGCATGATTTCCTCACCGTCCAGCGCGAAACGGCGCCCTGAAAATGTTCCGCTGGTGAGCGTAACTTCACCGGCAAGGCGCAAGTACGACCCACGTACACCATCGGGGGAAACATAGCTGGAATCAGCCACAGTCGTGAAGCTAAGTTCGGGTCTGGCTATTGGCATAACCGTGGCATCTCCGGGCACTTCGCACGTCCATGCACCCAATTGCAGCGTCATCAATTTGCCGCCCGGAACAGCACTGGCCGACGTTGCGATACCGAACAGCCCAAGGGCCAGAAGAGTCATTCGTTTCATTCAATTTGCGCTAGCATGCGACGCCCGCTTGAAGCAACGGCCATGAGCGGCTAAGGGCCGCGCTTCCCTACCTTAGGTCAAGGCTCTTTTCATCATGAAGATCAGCGGCGTGGACATCCGTCCGGGCAATATCCTGGAATACGAAAAGGGCATCTGGAGAGTTGCCAAGACCCAGCACACGCAGCCCGGCAAGGGCGGCGCGTTCATGCAGGTCGAGATGAAGAACCTCATCGATGGCCGAAAGACCAACGTGCGCTTCCGCAGCCAGGACACCATCGAACGCGTTCGCCTCGACACCAAGGACTTCCAGTTCTTGTATGCCGAAGGCGCTGATCTGGTGTTCATGGACGTGGAAAACTATGACCAAATCACGCTTCCGTCTGATCTTTTGGGTGACGCTGCTGCGTTTCTGCAGGACGGGATGACCGTGCTGCTCGAAATGTATGATGATCGCCCGATTTCGGTGCAATTGCCCGATCAGGTTGAAGCCACGATTGTCGAAGCCGACGCCGTGGTGAAGGGGCAAACCGCTTCTTCGTCGTATAAGCCTGCGATCCTCGACAATGGCGTGCGCGTCATGGTTCCGCCGCACATTGGCAGCGGCACACGCATTATCGTTGACGTTTACGAGCGTTCGTACGTCGGCAAGGTGGGCTGATTACATGGCAGCTATTACTGGCCTCATCCGGGTGATGGAGCGCGCCGCGCGTAAGGCGGGGCAACGCCTGCGCCGCGATTTTGGCGAAGTTGAACACCTTCAGGTCAGCAAAAAGGGGCCGGCTGACTTCGTGTCCAAGGCCGACCAGATGGCTGAGCGTACTTTGTGGGACGAACTGCGTGCAGCGCGGCCCGATTGGGGCTTTCTGATGGAAGAGGGCGGTGAAATTCCGGGTGACGACGGCAAGCCGCGCTTCATCATTGATCCCTTGGACGGCACCACCAATTTCCTTCACGGTATTCCACACTTTGCGATTTCGATTGCGGTGCAGGAACGCACCCTCGACGGCAAGGACTGGGGCGAAGTAACCGCCGGTATCGTCTATCAGCCGATCACCGACGAAAGCTTCTGGGCCGAAAAGAGCCGTGGTGCGTGGTTGCAGGACCGCCGCCTGCGCGTTTCGGCGCGCCGCTACATGGACGAGGCGCTGATCGCGACGGGCATTCCGTTTGCAGGACGTGGCGACATCAACGAGTGGGCGCGAATCTATGCCGAGCTTGGTCCGCGTATTGCAGGCATCCGCCGCAATGGCGCAGCTTCGCTCGATCTCGCATGGGTCGCTGCCGGTCGTTATGACGGGTATTGGGAAAGCAGCCTGCAGCCATGGGACAGCGCCGCCGGTTGCTTGCTCGTGCGCGAAGCGGGTGGCTTCGTGTCGGATTACAAAGGGCGTTCGCTGCCGATCTGTGACGAAACGATCCTTGCCGGAAACGATGCGCTTCACTCAAAGTTGCACAAGCTTTTGGCCGAAGCTCTTCGCAACACTTGACGGATTGATGGGGGCATGGCTAAGGCCCGTCCCCACGATCCCGTGCCCCTGTGGCGGAATGGTAGACGCGAACGACTCAAAATCGTTTGTTGAGAGACGTGCCCGTTCGAGTCGGGCCAGGGGCACCATCCTATAAAGTCATTGTCTGTAGCGCCAAGGCGGCTAGCTTGGCGGCATGAAGACTTTGCTTGCCGCTGTGTCGGCCCTCGCATTCACCGCCTCGCCTGCCCGCGCAGATGCAATTGGCGATGCCATCACACGCGATTTGCCGGGATTGATGGAAATCTATCGCGATTTCCACACAAATCCTGAACTCAGCTTTCAGGAAGTCCGCTCGGCCTCTCGTCTTGCATCTGAAGCGCGCAAGGTGGGATTCGAAGTCACCGAAAAGGTCGGCAAGACCGGCGTGGTTGCGGTTATGCGCAATGGGCCGGGACCAGTCTTGCTGATTCGCGCCGACATGGATGGATTACCGGTGACTGAGCAAACCGGGCTGGCTTATGCTTCGAAAGCGCGCGGAATATCCACAGCGGGCGTGGAAAGCGGCATAATGCACGCATGCGGACACGATACGCACATGACGGCGTGGATTGAAGTCGCGCGACTGATGGCGAGCAACCGCAAAAGCTGGTCAGGCACACTTGTGATGATAGGCCAGCCCGCTGAGGAACTGGGTTTAGGCGCTCGCGCTATGTTGGACGATGGACTCTACGTCCGGTTTCCCAAGCCCAACTATGCCATTGCTTTCCACGATAGCGGCGATCTGGCGGGCGGGGTGATTGGCACGGTGCCAGGGTATTCCTTCGCCAATGTCGATAGTGTGGACCTTACGGTACGCGGCCTTGGCGGGCATGGGGCCTACCCGCATACCACGAAAGATCCGATCGTACTGGCCAGTGCCATCGTGACCCGCCTGCAAACGCTGGTAAGCCGTGAGACGAGCCCGTTTGAACCCTCGGTCGTGACCGTCGGCAGTTTTCACGCAGGTGCCAAGCACAACATCATTCCTGATGAGGCGCAATTGCAACTGACCGTGCGCAGCTATGGCGACGCGCATCGCCTACGTTTGCTGGACGGCATTGCACGAATCGCAAAAGGGGAGGCGGTGGCTGCGGGAATGCCGGACGAGAAGATGCCGACAATGCTGGTGCGAGAGCCGCATACCCGCGCAACATGGAATACGCCCGACTTCACGCGGACGATCAACGCCTTGCTCACACGGACACTTGGTGCCGAACGGGTTGTTGAGACGACGCCAACGATGGCCGGAGAAGACTTCGGCGAATTCGGTCTGGCCGATAGCGCGAACATTCAAACGACGATACTTTGGGTTGGCGCAAGGCGGGCAGAGGATCTGGAAAAGGCGCGCAACGCTGGAATGGCCCTACCATCGCTGCATAGCCCTTTCTTCGCCCCTGAAGCCGACAAAGTGATTGCAGCAGGCGCACAGGCGCTTGTCATTACAGCAATGGAATTGATGCCGAAAGGCTGATCAGGCAATGCTCATTACGCTATTCGGTTGAAGGCGGTCCCGCCCGCTCTGCCGATGCTGCTGCAAGAGCCGAAATTTCCTCGTGCGTGGGAATATAGGGACCTTTTGCCGCTCGCTTTCGAGCTTCGGCTTGAAGGGCCTTCATATATGCCTTGCGTTCATCGTCGTTCATCTTGGCCATTGCTGCTTCATTTGGCTCGATGATCACCGGCATTTTATAGGCGCTTGCCATCACAGGCATTTCACTACTGCTACTGTCACCGTAACCGCCAGAGTCCCCGCCGACCGGTGGGCCAGCATCAGCGCCAAAGTCCGCGTTGGACGCGCTTTGTTTGACACTGTCGCTGCGGTTGTCGACCAGTTTGGTCTTGCCAAACTTCGCATCGTTGGCCTTTTGCATTTCTGCGCGCTGTTGGTTCTGGGACATCGCGTCTTGAGTCCCACCGCTTGCAAAGACAGCGAAGATGAGGGCGATCGCAATCGTCCCAATCGCAAAATGGCGATAGAGATTTGGTTTTACACCGAGAGGCTGGATTGAGATTTTCGACATAGTCTAGAGAATTACCAGCCCCTCCTTAACGATGATGCCAATTGGCATGGTTACAAAATCCTTGTGATTTTGGCTGAAATTGGGCAGCGCAAGGCTTGCGTTCCACCTATGTTCTGCATAAATGGACGGCATGGCCAAACCGAAACGCCGCTATGTCTGCCAAGCTTGTGGCAGCGTCACGCACCGCTGGCAGGGCCAATGCGCGGATTGCAGTGAATGGAACACGCTCGCCGAAGAGGCGCCTGAGACCGTATTTTCGGCCAAACATGATCTATCTAGCGGCGGTCGGCGGGTGGCGTTTGTCTCGCTCGACGCGCCTATCGCGCTGCCACAACGGCGCAAGACCGGAATCGCTGAATTTGATCGTGCGCTGGGCGGCGGACTTGTGCCCGGCAGCGCCATCCTGATGGGCGGGGATCCGGGCATCGGCAAATCAACCCTGCTCCTCCAAGCGTCCGCCAAAGTGGCGATGGAAGGCGGCAGCGCGGTTTATATCAGCGGCGAAGAAGCATCGGATCAAGTGCGGTTGCGCGCAGATCGATTGGGACTGGGCAAAGCGCCAATCCGGCTTGCTGCGGCCACTTCGGTGCGCGATATCCTGACTACGCTTGGCACAATGGAACCGCCCGCCTTGCTGGTGATCGATTCGATCCAGACCATGCATTCTGACCAGATCGAAGGCGCCCCCGGAACCGTCAGTCAAGTGCGCGGCTGCGCATTCGAACTTATTCGTTATGCCAAAGAGACCGGAACTGCGCTGGTGCTGGTCGGGCACGTTACCAAGGATGGATCAATCGCCGGTCCGCGCGTGCTTGAACACATGGTCGATGTGGTGATGAGCTTTGAAGGGGAGCGCAGCCACCAGTACCGCATCTTGCGCGCCATCAAGAACCGCTTTGGCGCAGTGGACGAAATCGGTGTGTTCGCCATGGCGGGATCCGGGCTTGAGGAAGTGGGCAATCCATCGCTGCTGTTTTTGTCTGGGCGCGAGCAAGAAGTTCCCGGTAGTGCGGTATTTCCCGCACTTGAAGGAACACGGCCAGTACTGGTCGAGATTCAGGCGCTTACTGTCCGCCTTGCCAGTGGAGCCACGCCGCGCCGGGCAGTGGTTGGCTGGGATAGCGGACGGCTTGCCATGCTGTTGGCCGTGCTTGAGGCCCGGTGTGGGCTGAATTTTTCAACCGCAGAAGTCTATCTCAACGTGGCAGGCGGCTATCGGCTGACCGACCCTGCAGCAGACCTTGCCGTTGCTGCTGCGCTTGTATCAGCGTTGGCAGACAAGCCCTTACCGCAAGATTCGATCTGGTTTGGCGAGATATCGCTTTCGGGTGAGGTCCGTCCGGTTGCACACACCCCTGTGCGTATGCGCGAGGCTGCAAAACTTGGCTTTACGCGCGGCTGCGGTCCTGAAGCTGGAGCCGATAAAGTGGCCGGTTTGAAGTACTCGCCGCTCAAGCTGCTGCCAAATCTGATTGACCGTGTCATGGGTGGGACATAGGCTTATTTCCTATGACCGGTTTCGATTACACAGTTCTGTTTCTTGTCGGCGTTTGCGCTATTGGCGGATTTTTTCGCGGCTTCGTCGAGGAAGTGATGGCTTTGGCGGCTTGGTGTTTATCGCTCTTGGCCGTCCACTATTTTCACGAAACTGCGACGTTTTATTTGGCGGCCTATCTGCCGTATGAGACCGGCGCAGGGGTGCTCGCATTCTTTTTGCTGGCGTTGTTACCGTTATTTGCCGGGCGCTTCATTGCGCGGCGCTTGGGGCGGGCCAGCCGAGGTTCGGCTATTGGGCCGATTGATCGCCTGCTGGGCTTCGGTTTTGGCGCGGTCAAAGGCTTCATAATTGTCGTACTAGGATATTCCGTGGTCGTGTTCGCTTATGATATTATCAAAGGTAAGGACGGCCGCCCGGAATGGATTACCAATTCGCGTAACTATCCCTTCCTCAATGCTGCCAGCGAAGAATTGATGACGGCCATAGGAGAGCGTCGCGAACAAGCTGCGTATCAGGCAAGTCCGGTGACCGTCCACGGGCCCAGCACGCGCGATTAGTATGAGCAGCGTTCGCGGACTGTACACGCCCGAAATTCTTGCAACTGCAATGGATTTGACCGCCTACCCTTGGAACGAAACGTTCATCTTGAAGGGGCGCGCGCGTTCGCGCAGTTGTGGCAGCGCCATCGAAATCGGCATCGAAATTGATCATCAAGGACGTGTTTCGGCAATTGGGCTGAGACCTCATGCTTGTGCTGTGGGACAGGCGGCTGCATCAATCTTTGCGAAGAACGTGGTGGGTTTGGATTGCAATGATTTGCGTCGGGTTCGGCAGGCGCTGGCATTGTGGTTGGCAGGCGAGGGGGACAAACCTGCATGGCCCGAAATTGACCTGCTGGACCCGGCGCGGGCATATCCCGCACGCCATGGTGCAATACTTTTGGCATGGGATGCCGCGCTTGATGCGATGGACAAATAGCGTCCCGCTACAGTTGGCTCTCTATGGGGCTTTCAAGCGGCAGACCTCTTCGCTAGAGCCATCGCAACAATAAATCGATACCGGGGGATTTAGGTGTGAGTGCAGCGGACGTAAAGGAACTTGGCGCCGAGCCTAGTGCGTCGGACATTCGGTTGGTTATTGCGGCAAGCTCTGCCGGGACCATCTTCGAATGGTACGATTTCTTCATTTACGGCACGCTTGCCTCGATCATCGGAAAGACTTTTTTCCCATCAGACAATGCCACGCTTCAGGTGCTGCTCGTCTGGGCGGGTTTTGCCGTTGGCTTTGGCTTCCGGCCTCTCGGCGCGATTCTGTTTGGCTATCTGGGTGACAAGCTGGGGCGCAAATATACGTTTCTAGTGACCGTCACGTTGATGGGGGTGGCAACTGCGGGCGTCGGCATGATTCCATCTGCCGATTCTATTGGCTTGTTTGCGCCTGCGATCGTCATCTTACTGCGCGTGCTGCAAGGGCTTGCGCTGGGCGGAGAATACGGCGGTGCTGCGATCTACGTGGCTGAACATGCCCCCGGCGGGCGGCGCGGCTATTACACCAGTTATATTCAAGCAAGTGTGGTCGGGGGGTTCGTGCTCAGCCTGATTGTCGTGCTTTCAAGCAAAGCCTTGATGAGTGAGGAATTCTGGCTTGCGTGGGGTTGGCGCGTGCCATTCCTGCTAAGCATCGCGCTTTTGGCGGTGTCGTTGTGGATGCGGCTTAAGCTATCCGAAAGCCCGGTGTTTCAGGCGATGAAGGAACAAGGTGAACTGGCGGGCAATCCGTTTGTTGAGAGCTTTACCTACCCCGGCAACAAGCGCCGCATTTTCATTGCGCTGTTTGGTATTGCGGCGGGGCTGACCGTCATCTGGTACACGGCCATGTTCACTGGTCTCAGCTTCCTTAAATCTGCAATGCGGGTGGAAGATACGCTGGCAGAAATCATCGTGGGCATCGGCGCGGCGATAGGCATGGTCTTTTTCATTATTTTCGGGGCGATGTCGGACAAGATCGGGCGCAAGAAGCCAATCGTGATCGGATATGTGATCACCTTGTTGATGCTTTTTCCGACGTTCTGGTTGATGGGTACAGCAGCCAACCCAGATTTGGCTGCAGCGGCAGAGCGAAACCCCGTTATGGTGAGCGGTCCGGACTGCAATTATAGTCCCTTCGCATCAGAACAGAGCAGCAATTGCGGCAAACTTCTGGCCGATCTGGCTTCGTCTGGCGTGTCGTATCACCTTGAGACAGCACCGGTGTTTGCCCTTTCAGTGGGAGGTGCAGCAATTGATACGGCTGCTTATCCCTGGACAGACAAGGCTGCAGTTCGAGCCGCCGCGTTGCAGAATGAACTGGCGTCGCATGGTTATAACTTTGCCAAAGTCACCCCCTCGTTCGGACGGGTCATTGCGATTATAGCTGCCCTTCTGGCGCTTATGGCAATGTCTGGCGCGACGTATGGACCAGTGGCCGCGCTGCTTGCCGAGATGTTCCCGCCACGCATTCGTTACAGTTCAATGTCGATCCCTTATCATCTTGGCACCGGCTATTTCGGCGGGTTTCTTCCCTTGATTTCCAGTTACATCGTCGCGCGTACAGGCGATCCTTACGCGGGATTGTGGTACACTTGGGTTATCGTGCTGGTTGCGCTGATCGTGTCGATCTGGGGCCTGAAGTCCGGCCTTCCAACAGATTTCAAGGATGACTGATATCGCGCTACCGCCTGCCGCGTTGCGTCTGCGCATGGATAGCGATGCGCTTGGCGCGAATTGGCGGGCGCTTGATGCCTTGTCAGGGCAGGCAAAGGCTGGTGCGGCGGTCAAAGCGAATGCTTATGGGCTTGGGGCGGGGCGCGTAACGCGCGTTCTGGCCGACGCAGGGTGCCGTACCTTTTTTGTCGCACACTGGGACGAGGTGCCGCCGCTTTTAGATCAAGTTGCTGCTGATCAGATTGCTGTTTTGCATGGCCCGATGAATTCCCTCGACGCCGCATATGCCCGCGCCACTGGTGTGCGCCCCGTATTGAACAGTCTTGCCCAAGCCCGATTGTGGCACGATGGCGGTGGCGGCGTGTGTCATGTGATGGTCGACACCGGAATGAACCGACTGGGTTTGGCCATGGATGAACTTGGCGATCCGGCGCTTGCTGCGTTGGATATCGACATTGGCCTAAGCCACTTGGCCAGCGCAGATGAAGATGTTGCGCAAAACGAGCACCAATTGCGCAGATTTGAACATATGCGGCAAAGGATAACCGCCAAACGCTATAGCTTCGCCAATAGCGCCGGGATTGCGTTGGGCAGCGCCTACCACGCAGATTTAACCCGGCCTGGACTTGCTCTTTATGGCGGCCTCGCGCGGCCCGAAATGGCGGGCAAAATCGCACAGGTTGCGTTCCCTGAAGCCGCATTGATCCAGATTCGCACGCTGCAGACGGACGATAAAGTGGGCTACAACGCTACGTTTACTGCAGATCGGCGGATGTCTGTTGGCATTCTGGGGGTAGGCTATGCCGATGGGTACTTGCGGTGCTGGTCAGGCAAGGGTCGATTTACCTGGCAAGGTCAGGAAATTCCCGTGCTGGGCCGCGTCTCGATGGATTTGACGATTGTTGACCTGAGCCAGGCACCCGAATGTCGGGAAGGCGATTGGCTGGGTGCGGTTTATGATCTGCCACTGGCCGCACAAACCAGTGGTCTTTCGCAATATGAACTGCTCACTTCAATGGGGCAAAGATTTTTACGGTAAAAAAGGCCGGAGAGCATGGCAGTCAAGAATTGTTGCGCTGCACATACTGCACATGCTAAAAGCGAGGTTCTCACATTGGGGTCGCAAACCATGTCCAGTGAATCCAAGTCTGGTGAAGTCGTAATCATCAAAAAATACGCCAATCGTCGGCTCTATAATACTAGCACCTCCAGCTATATTACGCTCGATCATCTCGCGCAGATGGTTAAGGATAACATCGATTTCAAAGTGATGGATGCCAAGACCGGCGCCGATTTGACACATGCGATCCTTACTCAGATCATCATGGACGAAGAAGCTGCAGGCGAGCAGATCCTGCCCACCAACTTCTTGCGTCAGTTGATTTCGATGTACGGCAATTCGATGCAGGCATTTTTGCCGGGCTATCTTGAAGCATCGATGGATCACTTCCGCGATAATCAAGCCAAAATGCGCAAGGCTATCGAGGAAAGCATCGGCACCAACCCGTTGGCCCAGATCGCTCAGCGCAACATGGAAATGTTCAAGGCTGCCGCCGCCGCGTTTGTTCCGGGCACTGTTGGCAAGGATGACGAAAAGCCAGCGACTGAAGGCGGAGAACTTGACGCGCTGCGTTCGCAAATGGCCGAAATGCAGAAGAAGCTGGACGAACTGGCGAAGTGATATCCCGTTTCCGCAATGCCTAATCTGGCATTGCGGGAAACGCATTTGCGCCTTAACGCGCGAGCCATGAACCAGCCTATGATCAAGCATGCGCTCACCGTGAAGCGCGCCGACGACTTTGCCCAATGGTATCAAGCGGTCATCGCCGAAGCAGAGCTTGCCGAGGAATCCGGTGTGCGCGGTTGCATGGTCATCAAGCCATGGGGTTACGGTATCTGGGAGCGCATCCAGAAGCTTATGGATGCCCAGATCAAGGAAGCAGGCGTAGATAACTGCTACTTCCCGCTGTTCATTCCCTTGTCCTACTTCGCCAAAGAAGCAGAACACGTGGATGGCTTTGCCAAGGAAATGGCGGTTGTCACACATCACCGCCTGATTGCTGATGGCAAAGGCGGCCTTGTTCCCGATCCCGAAGCAAAGCTGGAAGAGCCACTCGTGGTTCGCCCGACATCGGAAACGGTGATTGGGGCGGCAATGTCGCGCTGGGTGCAGTCTTGGCGTGATTTGCCTTTGATGGTGAACCAGTGGGCCAACGTCGTACGCTGGGAAATGCGCACGCGGATGTTCCTGCGCACCAGTGAGTTCCTATGGCAGGAAGGCCATACCGCCCATGCGGACGAGGCTGACGCCATGTCCGAGACGCTGCGCGCCTTGGAAATGTACCGCGCCTTTGCCGAAGGTCCGCTGGCTATGCCGGTGATAGCAGGCCCCAAGCCCGAGAATGAACGCTTCCCCGGCGCGGTCGAGACGTTCTCGATCGAAGCGATGATGCAGGACGGAAAGGCGCTTCAGGCGGGCACCTCGCATTATCTGGGCACCACTTTCGCAAAGTCTGCCGGCATTCGGTATCAGGACAAGGACGGCCAGCAGGCGCTGGCGCACACGACATCGTGGGGTGTTTCAACGCGGTTGATCGGGGGCGTTATCATGACGCATGGCGATGACGATGGTCTGCGCGTTCCGCCCCAAGTGGCCCCGCAGCAAATCGTGATCCTGCCGATGTTGCGCGATAACGATGGCGATTACGCTTTGTTGGCCTATTGCGAGGAAATCCGCGCAGCATTGGCCAAGCAATCGGTATTCGATGAGCGTGTTCGCGTGCTGCTCGACAAGCGTCCGGGCAAGGCAACGCAAAAGCGCTGGGCTTGGGTTAAAAAGGGCGTGCCGTTGATCCTCGAAATCGGTGGTCGCGATGCGGAAGGTGGGCAGGTTTCGGCTTTGCGCCGAGATCAGTTGTGGCGCACTGATGCAAAGCCCAACTTTGTGGGGCAAGCAAAGGAAGACTTCATTGCCGGGGTTGCTGCGCAGTTGGAGGCGATACAGGCCGGCCTCTATGACGAAGCCCGCAGCCGCCGCGATGCGCTGATTGTGCGGGATGTGACCGATCTTGCGGGACTGTCAGCCTACTTCAACGAAAGCGCAAAGTTTCCGGGCTGGGTTGAAATGGGCTGGTCAAAGCCGACCGGAGCGGCGCTCGATGCAGTGGTAGAACAGCTCAAAGCCTTGAAGCTGACGATCCGCAACACGCCACTGGGTGCCGCCAAGCCAACCGGCCTGTGTCCGTTTACGGGTGAGCCTGCGGTTGAAACCATCCTGATAGCGCGCTCCTACTGAGCTATAGGATTTGCGCGGGTGGCGGCAGGTGTCGCCACCCTTGTTGCGGATCAGGCTTGGCTGTCGGCACGAAGAGCGTAAGCTTAAGGTTATGCGCTTTTTGCCCCTGCTTCTTACGCTGATCGTTTCGACCGGTGCCATGGCCGCCACGGCCGAAGACGCCATTTCTGAAGCGCGATTGCGCACCGACGTTGAGCGCATGGTCAGCTTCGGTACGCGGCACACCTTGTCCACCCAAACCGATCCCAAGCGCGGTATTGGCGCTGCGCGGATGTGGGCAGAAGCGGAATTTCGCAAAACTTCGGCGAAGTGCGGTGGGTGCCTTGAGATTGTTCTGCCCGAAAGGATAGTCACGGGTGATCGGGTGCCGACGCCGACGAGGCTCGTCAATGTCGTAGCGATTCAGCGTGGGACGGAGCGGCCCAACGAGGTTGTGATCGTGCAGGCGCACATCGATAGCCGGGTCAGCCAGATTCTTGATGCGGTAAGCGAAGCGCCCGGCGCCAATGATGATGCTTCAGGCGTCGCATTGGTGATGGAGGCGGCGCGAGTCCTTTCGAAGCAAAAGTTTGCAGGCACTATCATCTATGCCGCGCTTTCGGGTGAAGAACAGGGACTGCTGGGTGGCAAACTGCTTGCCGATTACGCGGTTGAACAAGGCTGGACGGTGAAGGCCGTGCTTAACAACGATATTGTCGGTGGGTCGCGCGGGTCGGATGGCTATCGTGATGATGCCCATGTGCGCGTGCTTTCTGAAGGGCCGCGTGCAGACGCGACCGATGCCTTGCGAGCGCAAATGCGGCGCTTTGCCGGGGAGAATGACAGCCCTTCGCGCAACATTGCTCGCTGGATCGGCATTCTTGCCGCCGATGATGCCAAAGGTCTGGCAGCACGCCAGATTTGGCGGGCAGATCGGATGGGCAGGGGCGGTGACCAGCTGCCGTTTTCGGACAGAGGCTTTCCGGCGATCCGTTTTACCGTGGCGGTCGAGGATTACGAACACCAGCATCAGGATCTGCGCACAGAAAGCGGCGTGAAGTTTGGCGATACGATTGATGAGATGGATTTCCCCTACCTTGCCAAAGTGACGCGGTTGAACGTGCGGGCACTGGCCTCGCTTGCCGCCTCGCCGATGCCGCCTGCGCCGAAAATCAGGGGCGCAGTGCAAACCTCAAGTGAACTTGAGTGGCAGGCGGTGCCCGGAGCGGCGCGCTATATTGTGTGGCAGCGACGCACTGATGCGCCGGTGTGGGAGACAAAACTGGGTGAGACTACGGCGCTGGCAGCCAGTTTTCTGGGGGTGAGGGCAGATGACTGGTTGTTTGGGGTAAGCGCGGTTAGCGCAACGGGGGCACAAAGCCCGGTCGCATCGGCAGTACCGGGTGGACAGTTTGCCCCGCTGCCCAAGCCCTGAAGACTGCTTGCCTTCCGGGATGTGAGGGACCACATGCCGGAAATGGTACATAGCAAATTCCCGGCAAAGTCTTCCCCCAAGCTTCCACAGGGCATGCCCTCGCGCGAGCAGATCCTCGATTTCATTGCACAGTCCGATGAACCGGCAGGCAAACGCGAGATGTCCAAGGCATTTGGCCTGAAGGGCGCTGAGAAGATCGCGCTGAAGGCGCTGCTCAAAGACATGGCCGGGGAAGGCCTGATCGATGGTAACCGCAGTGCCTTCCACGCAATGGGCGGCGTGCCGCGTGTCACCGTACTGCGCGTGCTGGAGATTGAGGACGGTGAGGCCTATGCCATTCCAGATACCTGGCAGCCTGATGATGCCAGCCCGCCGCCACGTTTGCGTGTGATTGAACCCCGCGGCAAAGCGCGGGACCGCCAAGCCGCTTTGAAAGTGGGCGACCGCATACTGGCCCGCACTGAAGAAGTCGGCAATGGTTGGCTTGCGCATCCCATGAAAAAGCTGGCCACGAATGACGAGCAATTGCTGGGCGTCGTGGAATTGGACGGGTCGGGCAAAGGCTGGCTCGCTCCGGTAGACAAGCGCGTGCGCAATGCCATGCCGATCTCTGATCTGGGCGGGGCTGAAGTGGGACAACTCGTGCTGGCGGAACCTGCGGGCCGTTCACCCCGCGCTGGCATGCGCGTCACCGCTGTCTTGGGCGACCCACTGGCCCCGCGCGCGTTCAGCCTGATCGCCATCCACAAGCACGGTATTCCGTTCATCTTCCCCAAGGACGCTTTGGACGAAGGCCACATTGCCGCGAAGTTGCCGCTGAGCGAGGATCATCGCGAGGATTTGCGGCATCTGCCGATTGTTGCCATCGATCCCAGCGACGCGCGTGACCATGACGATGCGATATGGGCCGAATCCGATGGTCAGGGTGGTTTCCGTGCACTGGTAGCCATTGCCGACGTCAGCTTTTACGTGCGCCCCGGTAGCCAGATTGACCGCGAAGCCCGCAAGCGCGGCAATTCTGTCTACTTTCCAGACCGGGTCGTTCCGATGCTGCCCGAAGTGTTGAGTGCCGATGTTTGCTCGCTCAAGGCAGGAGCGGATCGTGCAGCGATGGCATGTCATATGACGATTGACGCTCAAGGCCGCATCACAGAATGGCGCTTTACCCGCGCACTGGTGCGGATCGCAGAAGTGATCGCTTATGAAGAAGCGCAGCGGCGGATTGATGCGGACGAGGCACCTCCGCACCTGACAAACCTGTGGGCTGCGTGGCGCGTGCTGGAACAGGCGCGCAAGGACCGCGACCCGCTTGATCTTGACTTGCCAGAGCGACGGGTTGTGCTCGACGCACAGGGCAAGATCACCGAAATCGCGTTGCGTGAACGGCTTGATGCACACCGCGTGGTCGAAGACTTCATGATCGCGGCCAATGTGGCAGCCGCCAAGGCGCTGGAAGCCAAAGTCGCACCGGTTGTCTACCGCATCCACGAGCCGCCAAGCCGCGAAAAGTTGATCGCGCTGAAGGAATACCTCGCCACGTTCGAGCGCACTCTCAGCCTGGGTCAAGTTGTAACGCCATCACTGTTCAACCGCATGCTCAAGGACGTTACGGATGACACTGAAAAGGCGTTGGTAATGGAGGCTGTGCTGCGCAGCCAGACGCAGGCTTATTATGGCCCGCGCAATGCAGGCCACTTTGGGCTGGCACTAGGCAGTTATGCGCACTTCACTTCACCCATCCGGCGTTATTCGGATTTGTTGATTCATCGCGCTTTGGTCGATGCCTACAAGCTTGAACAACCGCGTCCGGACGCTGATATTCCGCCAACTTCGGGCTTGTCAGACCGCGATCGCGGTGATCTTGGTCGTGTGTCAGAGGCTTTAAGCGTGGCTGAACGCCGTGCTATGGTGGCAGAACGTGATACCATTGACTGCTACGTAGCGGCGTGGCTTTCAGGCAAAGTGGGCGAAGTTTTTGATACGCGCATCACGGGCGTTCAAAAGTTTGGATTATTTGCCACGATCATTGGTCTTGGCGGCGATGGGCTTGTGCCCATTTCGACCTTGGGCGCAGAGCGATTTGGCTACGACGAAAAGGCGCAGCGGCTGATCGGTGAGAGCACGGGCGAGCAATTCACCATGGGCATGATCCTCAAGCTGCGGCTTGCCGAGGCAAACCCACTGACCGGCGCGCTCAAATTCGAGCCTGTCGAGGTCGCCGATGGAGTGCGGGGGATTGAGCGCCGCGGCGGTCGCTCTGAACACAAGCCTCGCATCAGCGGTGCAGGCTTCAAAGGTCCGCATGCCGCAGGTAAGCGTGGCCGCCCGTCGAATATCCGTCACCAAGGCAAGGGCAAACGATGACTCTGGCGCTAGCTTACCCGGTCAATCGTTTCATCGCTTAACCCCCCCGGTACGATCATCAGCGGGCAGGGGAGTTGCCCCACGTTCCCGGCAAAGTGTGTGACCAACGGTCCGGGACTCCCTTCGAGTGCAGCCCCAAGCACGAGCGCGGAGATTTCAGGGTGATCGTTAAGATAGGTTCGGACCGATTGTGGGCCATCGCCTTGCATGACAGCAATAACCGGCGTTAATCCTGATTCTGTGGCCAGGCTGCCGGCGGCTGCCATCGCCAGAACTTCGGCTCGGTCCCGTGCCTCTTCCTCGATGGTAGCTTGCACGCCGCCAAAGGCCACAAATTGCTGGCGCGGGACAAGCGCGAGAATATGGACTGCGCCACCGGTGCGTACCGCGCGCCGCGCGGCAAAACGCAACGCCGCGCGGGCTTCGTCGGTATCATCCATGATGACGAGATAGATGCGTTGTGGCATATTTGAGGTCCTCTGATCCTTGAGTACCGGAAAATTCGTATGCGGTGCAAGCGGCAAGCCACTTGACCGATTGCACCATGCTGGTGAAATGGGGAGGACAAAAGATGCGAAGGAGGTTTGTGCTTCGGCACCAGTTTCCTTGGCGCGAACAGGATCCGGAAACCGCTCATGCCCATCGCGATCAAGATGCCCGCCCTTTCGCCGACCATGGAGGAAGGCACGCTTGCAAAATGGCTGGTCAAAGTCGGTGATAAAGTTTCCTCAGGCGACATTATGGCCGAGATTGAAACAGACAAAGCCACAATGGAATTTGAGGCTGTCGACGAAGGCACCATTGTTTCGATCGAGGTGGTTGAAGGCAGCGAGGGTGTGAAAGTCGGCACAGTCATCGCCACGCTTGCCGGCGAAGATGAAGATTCGGCAACGCCTGCTCCGGCGGCGACAGCAGCCGCTGTAATTCCGGAAAAAGCGGCTCCTACGCCTGTCCCTGCCGTTGTGAAAGCACCAGTCGCCGTTGCTGCGGCGGTTCTTTCTGCAAAGGGTGACCGTATCATTGCCACTCCGCTTGCAAAGCGAATTGCGGCCGGTGCGGGTGTGGATCTTGGCGGCGTAAAGGGAACGGGCCCCAATGGGCGGATCGTGAAGGCTGATGTGGTTGCAACGGCCGCCATGCCAACACCGGCCACGGCCCCTGTTGCGCAAGCGGCACCGACCGCGCCTGCCGCTGCACCTGCTGCTGCATCGGTGCCAGACTTCGGCATTCCTTATCAGGCGCAAAAGCTCAACAACGTCCGCAAGACCATTGCGCGCCGCCTGACAGAGGCCAAGCAGACGATTCCGCACATTTACTTGACCGTCGATATTCAACTGGATGCGCTGCTCAAGCTGCGCGGCCAATTGAACAAGGCATTGGAAACACAAGGCGTGAAGCTGTCGGTCAACGACCTGCTGATCAAGGCGTTGGCCAAGGCGCTGGTGCAAGTTCCCAAATGTAATGTCAGCTTTGCAGGCGATGAACTGCGCAATTTTGAACGTGCCGACATATCGGTTGCGGTGGCTGCGCCTTCGGGGCTGATCACGCCGATCATCGTCGATGCCGGAAACAAATCGATCTCGGCAATCGCGACAGAGATGAAGGTGCTGGCGGGCAAAGCGCGTGATGGCAAGTTGCAACCGCATGAATATCAAGGCGGCACTGCATCGCTTTCGAATCTCGGAATGTTCGGTATCAAGAATTTTGATGCGGTCATCAACCCGCCACAAGGCATGATCATGGCAGTGGGGGCGGGTGAACAACGGCCTTATGTCGTTGATGGTGCTTTGGCCGTAGCCACGGTCATGTCAGCGACGGGTAGCTTTGATCACCGGGCCATTGATGGCGCCGATGGTGCTGCGCTGATGCAGGTCTTCAAAGCCCTGATCGAAGATCCGCTCGGCCTGATCGCCTGACATAATGAGGAGCGGCATTGTCTGCTTCTGACGTCTAAATCAGTGGCCTGGGATAAGGGCCTCAAGGAGTTATCGCGTGGCTGAACAATATGACGTCATCGTTCTGGGGTCAGGCCCTGGTGGCTATGTTGCAGCAATCCGCTGCGCACAGCTTGGCCTGAAAACTGCGATTATCGAACGCGAAAACTTGGGCGGCATTTGCCTCAATTGGGGCTGCATTCCAACCAAGGCGCTGCTGCGATCAGCAGAAGTTCTCAACCACATGAAGCATGCAGCGTCTTACGGCTTGGCGGCCGACAACATCCGGGCTGATCTTGATGCCGTGGTCAAGCGATCGCGCGGTGTCGCCAAACAGCTCAATCAGGGCATCGGCCACCTGATGAAGAAGAACAAGATCGCCGTCCACATGGGCACAGGCGTGCTGAAAAGCGCAACCAGCGTGGAAGTGACTGGCGATAAGGGGGCAGAAACGCTCACCGCCAAGCACGTGATCGTGGCTACCGGCGCGCGCGCACGGGATCTGCCGTTTGCCAAAGCGGATGGTGAGCGCGTGTGGACATATCGCCACGCGATGACGCCGAAGGAACTGCCAAGCAATCTTCTGGTGATCGGTTCAGGCGCCATTGGTATCGAATTCGCCAGCTTCTACAACGACATGGGGGCAAAGGTTACCATCGTTGAAATGCTGGACCGCGTTGTTCCAGTCGAAGACTCAGACGTTTCAAGCTTCCTGCAAAAGGCGCTGACCAAGCAGGGCATTACTATCCTGACCGGTGCTGGTGTTGATAGCATTGCCGTCAGTGCCAATGGCCTGAAGGCGAAGATCAAGAGCAAGGACGGCACTGTTGCCGAATCCGATTTCAGCCACGTGATCGTGGCAGTGGGCATCGTACCCAACACCGAGAACATCGGTCTCGAAGCCCTTGGCGTTACCGCAGACCGTGGTTTTATCACCATCGACGGCTATGGCCGCACCAGCGTCAAGAACTTGTGGGCGATTGGCGATGTTACCCCCGGACCTTGGCTTGCACATAAGGCAAGCCATGAAGGTGTGATCGCCGCAGAAGCCATCGCTGCCGAATTGGGCAACAAAGAGGTGCACCCTCATTCGATGGATCGCAGCAACATTCCGGGCTGCACATATTGCCATCCGCAGATCGCCAGCGTCGGCCTGACCGAAGCAAAAGCCAAGGAAGCTGGGTATTCGCTGAAAGTTGGCATGTTCCCGTTCATCGGCAACGGCAAAGCCATCGCGCTGGGTGAGCCTGAAGGCTTTGTGAAGACAGTGTTCGACGCCAAGACCGGTGAACTGCTTGGCGCGCACATGATCGGCGCGGAAGTAACCGAAATGATTCAGGGCTTTGTAGTGGGCAAGACATTGGAGACCACCGAAGTGGAACTGATGCACACGATATTCCCGCACCCAACGATCAGCGAATCGATGCATGAAAGCGTGCTGGCCGCTTATGACAAGGCCATTCACATCTGAGTTCACACTGAAATTTGCCTGAAAAGCAGCAAGAAGGGCGAGTTGCATTGGCAACTCGCCCTTCTTGCTTTGGTGGTGAGGCTGTGATCAGTCCTCGTCGTCAATCGCCAAACTGCCCTGATTGATCAAACCACTCAGCAGCGACAAAGCAGAAGTTGATTTTGCAACCTCCCGATCAAGGGGCAGCGGGGTGTCAGCGCAAAGATCTTGGGCCAGCAAAGCATCTTCGCCTTCGCAATGAAAACTTTGCCCATCGACGAACAGAAGATTCGCTCGCTCTCCAAGGCGAATGAACGAAAAGCGCGAAGCCGGATTGCGGACAAGCGGAAGGCCTTGCGCAATGGTTGACCGCAACGCCTGCGCGTCGACGGGCGCTTCTGGCCGCCAATCCCGATCATATTTGGGGATGCTGTTGTGTTGGCCGAACCATCGCGCGAAAGCAGTTTTGTCGGATAAAGTCTCCAGCACAAGGGCATGCAATTTATCTATTGCTGCACTGGTGATTTCGCCAGGCTCTGACTGCGGTACAAGGTCCGGGTCGGCATAGCGATCTTCATCAGGCAATTGTTCCGCCACATGCTCGCACCAACCCTCGATCAATTCAGCCCGCGATGGCGCGCGAAAGCCGATCGAATAGGTCATGCAATCATCGCCAACCGCCACGCCATCATGTGCAAAACAGGGTGGAACATAGAGAATGTCACCGGGTTCGAGCACCCATTCATCGGTCGCTTCAAAATTAGGGATCAGGCGCAGGTCATTGTGCGGCAATAACGGCGTCTGTGCGTCGCAACGTGGCCCAACGCGCCAACGTCGCCTGCCGAGGCCTTGCACCAGAAACACGTCGTAATTGTCGTAATGCGAGCCGACGCCGCCGCCATCCGTGGCATAACTCACCATGACATCGTCAATCCGCCAGTTGGGCACAAATCGGAAAGGTGCAATCAATTCAGCAACATCGGGCACGTAATGATCAACCGCTTGAACCAGCAGCGTCCAAGGGCCGGTCCCAAGTCCCCCAAAGCGATCCTCAGGGAACGGACCGCTTTCCATCGCGCGATGATCATCGTTGCCGATGACAAGCCGAGACTCGACTTCATCCTCGCACGCAAGGCCAGCCAATTCATCCGGCTCAAGCGGGTTGTGCCAAATGCCCCATGGATTGCGGATGAGCAAAGGCCGCTTTTGCCAATGGTTGGTCAGGAAATCATCGAGATTGAAATTTTGGAATTGCATGCCGCGCTAATGCCCGCGCGGCTGACGGCTGTCAAAAATCCACTAGCTCGACAACAAACTTGGCGGACAGGGTGGGATTCGAACCCACGGTGAGCTTCCACCCACGACGGTTTTCAAGACCGTTGCCTTAAACCACTCGGCCACCTGTCCGCGTGAATCGGCGTTACGCCAGATTCGCTTTGCCGTTAGCGGCTTCGCGTTCGGTCGCAAAGGGGATTCCCTTCGGAAAGCATACGTGCGACACCGGGACATGACATTTTTTGAGCGATTTTGTGGGTATCGATGCGTTGTTGTGGCAGCGTTGGCGATGGGATTGGCGGGGCCAGCTGTGGGGCAGGTCGATGCTGAAGAGGCGGGATTTCAAGGCTATTTGCAACTCTTGGCGGCTCAAGCGCGCGGCGAAGGAGTGCGCGAATCAACTATATCGCAAGTTTTTTCCGGGTTGACGCTTAATCCGCGGGTGATTCAGTTGGACCGTGCGCAGCCGGGGTCTTCAACCGGCACAATTCCCGCCTTTGAGCCTTATCGCCGAAGCCATGTCGATGCATCGCGGATCGCGCGGGGAAGGCGGCAATATGCAGCGGCGGCTGGTCAGTTGATGGCGATTGAGCGTCGTTATGGGGTGCCTGGTCCTGTAATGATGGCGATTTGGGGCCATGAAACCGACTATGGCGGATATACCGGAAACTTCGATCTGCCGCGCTCGCTCGCGTCATTGGCTTATGAAGGTCGCCGCCGCGAATTGTTTGCCGATGAATTTATCGCAACCCTGAAGATGGTTGACCGCGGCGTGCCGCGATCCAAATTGGTGGGCAGCTGGGCAGGGGCGTTTGGCAATCCGCAGTTTCTGCCTTCGGTTTACCTTCGCGTTGCGCAGGATGGGGATGGCGATGGCTTTGCCGATATCTGGAACAGCCGAAGCGACACTCTAGCCTCGATCGCCAATTATTTTCGGGACGCTGGCTGGCGAACCGGGCAACCGTGGGGTCTTGCTGTGGCGGTTCCTGATGGTCTTGATCGGGGAAGTCTTAGGACAACACTGAAAAGTCCGCGCTGTGCCCGTGTGTTTGACAGGCATACCGGTTGGAAAACGATGCGTGAATGGCGCGCTTTGGGAATAGCGCCAAAATCGGGCGCTTGGCCTGCTGACGATGTCATGGCCAGCTTGCTGGAGCCTGATGGGCGTGGGCGAACTGCGTATCTGCTAACCGGAAATTATAGGGTTATCCTCGATTATAACTGCTCGAACTTTTACGCCTTGTCCGTGGGACTCCTTGCAGATGAAATCAGCCGCTAGCTATTTGGCACTTTCGACCGCCGTGTTACTGACCGCCTGTGGGGGCGGAAACGGTGGTTTTGCACCGGTTTCCGCCTCTGAAGTACGCGGACCGGCAGGCGACTACCCCATGGTTTTGGGTGAGCCGTTCGTTGTCGAAGGGGTCACTTATACGCCTGCTGACGTGATGAACTATGATTCGGTCGGCTATGCAGAAGTCGGTAACGGAGAAGGAATCAGCGGCGCGCATCGAACGCTACCGCTGCCTAGCTATGTTGAAGTGACCTCGCTGGAAACCGGACGCACGATTTTAATGCGGTTGACGCAGCGCGGGCCAATGCAGGGCCGCAATCTGGTTTCACTTTCACCGCAGGCCTGGGCGCAACTGGGTGAGACGCAATCCGATCGCCTTGCAGTGCGGGTGCGCAGGGTCAATCCTCCAGAGGCTGAGCGGGCATTGTTGCGCAGTGGTGCGCAAGTTTCTGCGCGGATGGATACACCGCCGGGATTGCTGGCGGTGTTGAAGCGCAAGCTTGGGATTGTGCCTGCGATAGCGCCGGTCACACTTCCGGAACTTGCCAAAGCGCCAACCCCGCCAGCAACGATAGCAGCAAAGACACCGCCAAAGCTTGTTGCCAAGCCAATTTCAAAGCCCGTGCCAAGGGCGGAGCCTGTGGCGGCAGGCAAACCCTCGGCCAAGGGCCTCTTCGTGCAAGTCGGCGCTTATTCATCGCGCGAGCGGGCAGAAACTGTAGCCAAAAGCCTGGCCGGATCGGCAATGGATGGGGGTAAGGTGTGGCGTGTGCGCACGGGGCCACATAAGGATCGTGGACAAGCTGATGCGGCGCTGGCGAAGGCGCGTGCTGCGGGCTATGCAGACGCACGGGTTGTGATCGCGCCTTGATGGCCTGAGGCGTGCGCCAATCCGGACTGTCCGGGAAATACCTTTTGCTTTCAAAACTGCCTTTTAAACCGACTGCGATTGTAGCGGGCGTTTGCCTTGCAATTATGCCGGTACAAGCCGCTGCGCCTGAGGTGTCGGCTGCGAATCTGGCAGGTACAATGCCAGTCATCGATGCGCCCATCGCGCTGCTGGTTGATGTCGGGTCTGGTCGCGTCCTGTTTGCGCGCGATGCGCATCGGCGATTCGTGCCAGCATCGATCACCAAGATCATGACGAGCTATGTCGCGTTTGATTTGCTGACCAAGGGCAAAATGCGGCTCGACCAGCGGCTATCCGTGCGGCCAGAAACGTTCCGGGCATGGAGCCACGTAGGCAGCACGATGTTCATTCCTGCCGATTCCCAACCCAGCGTGGCTGAATTGCTGGAAGGGATTATCACCGTGTCCGCCAATGATGCCTGTGTGGTACTGGCCGAAGGTGTTACGGGATCCGTTCCCGCGTTCACCAAACTGATGAATGATGCCGCCGCCGAATTGGGCATGCGCGATAGCCATTTCAACACGCCCAATGGGTGGATGGATGAAGGGCAAACTTATGTCTCGGCGGCAGACCTTGCGACACTCAGCAGCGCGCTAATGACCCGATTTCCCGAATTGTACCGCCAGTTTTACGGCCATGCGCAGATGACGTGGAACGGCATTACCCAGCCCAACCACAACCCGCTTTATGGCGTGACACAGGGCGCAGACGGCGTGAAGACCGGTTTTACCAACGAGGCGGGCTATGGCTTTGTCGGTTCGGCCGAGCGCAAGGGACGACGTTTGGTTATGGTTCTGGGTGGCTATGATCGTTCAAGAGATCGAGATCAACAATCCCGCGATCTTATCGAATGGGGCTTTGCTGCATGGACTGCACAACCCCTCTTCACCAAAGGTGCATGGGTAGGGGCGGCTGAAGTGCAGGGTGGACAGGAACGTTCAGTTCCGCTGATTGCACCGCGTTCATTTTCGATAACGTCTCCAGATGGCAAAATGCCGAAGTACATTTTGGCGGTGCGTTACAAGGGGCCCCTCAAGGCGCCGATATTAGCCGGTGAAACAGTCGCAAGTTTGCTGGTACGCGTGCCGGGCGAGCCTGTGCACGTTCTGCCGCTCGTAGCAGGCGCTTCTGTTGCCAAAGGCGGACTGCCCTCACGGATGCGCGATGGCGCGTTACGGATGGTCGGGCTGTGACAACGCCAAGGTTCATTGCGCTGGAAGGCGGCGAAGGGGTGGGGAAATCCACCCAAGGGCGCATGTTGGCCAAGGCGCTGCAGGCGCGCGGCGTCGAAGTTGTGTTGACACGCGAACCCGGCGGCACCCCCGGCGCCGAGGCGATCCGTATGTTATTACTATCGACTGAGGGCGAGGGTTGGGGCGCGCGCGCCGAAGCGTTATTATTTGCAGCAGCGCGAGCCGATCATGTCGAGAAGCTGATCCGTCCGGCATTGGCGCGCGGTGCCTGGGTGATATGCGACCGGTTCGTGGACAGCAGCAGGGCCTATCAGGGCGGCGGCAGCGGGCTGAATGATCGCGATGTGATGGCGCTTCACGCGATTGGCAGTGAAGGTTTGCTGCCGGATCGAACGCTGTTGTTGGCGGCAAATTCCGAAGTGGCGGCAGCGCGGCTTGCCTTGCGCGATGGTGATAACGCTGATCGGATTGGCGGACGCAGTGCGGATTATCATGCCGATGTGGCCGCTGCATTTGCGCGTTTCGCTGGCGAAGAGCCTGAGCGTTTCAGCATCATAGCCGCCGACGGAACACCAGAGCAAGTTCACGCCCGCATCATCGCAGCGCTTGCGAGTTGGCTGCCAGCATGAGCACCCTGATTGGTCATGACGATGCCTGGCGCACGTGGCGCGCGGCGATGGCCAGCGGGCGGATGCACCATGGGTGGATCCTTGCTGGGCGTGAGGGGCTGGGCAAGGCAAGCTTTGCCCAAGCCGCCGCCGCTGAACTGGTGGCAGAACCCGGCGTTCCGCAACCCGCACCGGGGATGCACCCCGATATTCTCACGCTCCGCCCGCTGCCTGCCAACGACGACGAAGTGAAAAAGCGGGACGAGGGCAAACCTTACCTGACCAAGCGCAGTATATCAGTTGATCAAGTGCGCGATGTTCAGCGGCGATTGAATACGCGCCCGACTTTAGGCGCGCGCCGGGTGGTGATCATTGATGCAGGCGATCAGCTGGAAAAGGCGGGCGTCAACGCCTTGCTCAAAAGCCTTGAGGAACCGCCTCAGGGCACGTTCTTCTTGCTGGTCGTCCATGCGCTGGGTCGTTTGCTTCCAACGGTGCGTTCGCGCTGCACCATCCTGCGGTTCCATTCTCTGACGGATGCAGAGGTCGCCCGCGCGCTGGATATATCAGCCCCAGAACTTGATGCCGAAACGCGGACAGCGGCACTGGCTGTTGCGGGGGGATCGCCGGGGGCGGCCTTGGCCTTTGCCGAACAAAATCTGACCAAAGCGCAGGTTATCTTTTCAGCGCTGCTGGAACGAGGTGACGCTGATTTGGCGTTGCGTGGGGCTTTGGCCGGCGCTCTTGGCACGCGGCCAGACCGGGAGCGGCAGATGGCTGCGATCGAGGCTGCGCGGATGACAGTGGTGCGTGCTTTGGACCGGGTTGATGACGCGGCGAAATTGCGCTTGGTTGAAGCGCACGCGCGCTTGGTGAAACTTGCGACTGAAGCGCCGATTTATAACTTTGATGTTGGAATGTTGCTGATGGAAATCGGCTCCTTGCTGGCATCGGCCGCTCCGACTAGGGAAGGCGCTCGGTAAGACGCAGAATCCCTGCACCAAACGACGCATGAAAGTGACAGGCCCAATGGGCGAACCGTTCTACATCACAACCGCCATATCCTATCCCAACGGGAAGCCGCACATCGGCCACGCCTATGAGGCGATCGCTGCAGATGTCATCGCACGGTTCCAGCGCGCGATGGGGCGCGATGTCCGCTTCCAGACTGGGACGGATGAGCACGGCTTGAAAATGATGCAAAAAGCGCGGGAACTGGGAACCACGCCGAAGCAGCTATGTGACGAAATGTCGTCATATTTCATAGCGATGTGTGATGCACTTAATGTCTCATATGATGTCTTTATCCGCACCACCGAAGATCGTCACCATGCGGCATCACAGGAACTTTGGCGCAGGCTGGAAGCCAACGGCGATTTGTATCTCGATCGCTATGAAGGCTGGTATTCGGTCCGCGACGAGGCGTTTTACGACGAGAGCGAACTGATCGCAGGCGAGGGGGCAGAAAAACTTTCGCCGCAGGGCACGCCAGTGGAATGGACAGTCGAGGAGAGCTGGTTCTTCCGTCTGTCGAAGTATGCAGAGCCTCTGCTTAAGCTCTACGAAAATCAGCCAGACTTCATCCAGCCCGATGGCCGCCGCAACGAGGTGATGCGGTTCGTCGAGGGCGGATTGCGCGATCTGTCAGTTTCGCGGACCAGTTTTGACTGGGGCGTTAAAGTTCCGGGTAGCGATGGCCATGTGATGTACGTGTGGGTCGATGCGCTGACCAACTACATCACCGGCTTGGGCTTCCCCGATGAATCGGCTGACTTTGCAAAGTATTGGCCGGCGAACCTCCACCTAATCGGCAAAGACATCGTCCGGTTCCACACCGTCTATTGGCCCGCGATCCTGATGAGTGCCGGGCTTGCCCTGCCCAAACAGGTGTTTGGCCACGGCTTCCTGCTCAATCGTGGGCAGAAAGAGTCCAAGTCGCTTGGCAATGTGACCGATCCGTTGGAACTGGCTGACCGCTTCGGCGTCGATCCATTGCGCTATTTCCTGATGCGCGAAGTGGCGTTCGGACAAGACGGTTCATATTCACCTGAGGCCATTGTCACGCGGTGCAACGCGGAACTCGCGAACAGCTACGGAAACTTAGTGCAGCGCGTTCTTTCCATGATTTTCAAAAACATGGACGGATCGCTTGAGGCATTTGCGAGCACTGAGGCCGATGAGGTACTTCTCGCCACGGTGTTTTCTGCATGTCGCGACGAACTGCCTCGTGATTTTGCCGCGATGAATTTCTCAGGTGGCATTGATGCATGGATGCGCGGAGTGTTTGCCTGCAACGCCTATGTTGATGAACAAGCACCTTGGACGCTGCGCAAGACTGATCCTGATCGGATGCGGGCCGTGTTGCTCACTTTGTTCATGGCGATCCGTGACTTGACCATTGCGATATCACCAATTGTGCCAACATCTGCTGCTAAGGTCCTCGATCAATTGGGTATTCCTTTGGATGAGCGTAGCTTTGCTGCCTTAACCAAGGCCGATTGGTATTTGGCGCGCGTGGCAACGGGCGAAAAGTTGGGTCAACCAATGCCAGCGTTTCCGCGCCTTGACCTGCCAGAGGAAGTGGCCACGGCATGATGCTGATCGATTCCCACTGCCACCTCAATTACAAGGGCTTGATCGAAGATCAGGCCCAAGTACTTGAACGTGCGCGGGAAACAGGCGTTCGGGGTTTTCTCAATATCTCGACCCGCCAAAGTGAATGGGCCGCGATTGTCGCCACAGCAGAGCGTGAGAGCGACGTATGGGCGAGCATCGGCATTCACCCCCACGAAGCTGATGCCCACGCTGATCTGGGCGAGGCAGCCCTGCTCGAAGCCGCAAACCATCCGCGCGTCATCGGCATCGGCGAAACCGGGCTAGATTACTATTACGACCATTCTGACCGGCAGGTGCAGCAAGACCTGTTTCGCGTACATATCCGGGTCGCGCGCGAAACCGGGCTTCCGCTAATCATCCACACCCGCGATGCCGAAGATGACACGACGCGGATCATCGAGGACGAAATGGGGAATGGGGCCTTCCCGGCGCTGATCCATTGCTTCACTGCATCGGCGGGTTTTGGCGAACGGATGCTAGAATTGGGCCTGTCAATTTCGATATCCGGAATTGTGACATTCAAAAATGCCAAGGACTTACAGGCCATAGCTGCCGCACTACCTGAAGATCGGCTGCTTGTGGAAACCGATGCTCCTTTTTTGGCTCCCGTGCCCCATCGCGGCAAAGCGTGCGAACCGGCCTTTGTCGCTGATACTTGCGCATTTGTGGCTGGCTTACGCGGTACAACCAAGGAAGCCTTGGCTGATGTCACGGGCGCAAACTTCTTCCGGCTCTTTTCCAAGGCCTCGCTGTGAAACTGACGATTCTGGGGTCGGGCACATCGACCGGCGTGCCGCGTATCGGCAACGATTGGGGCGATTGCGACCCGGCGGAACCCAAGAACCGCCGGACCCGCGTATCGATCATTGTCGAAGGAAGCGATGGCAACCGCTTGCTTGTCGATACGCCGACCGATCTGCGCCAACAGTTTCTCGCCTGTAGTATTGATCGTGTGGATGGCGTGTTGTGGACGCATGATCATGCCGATCATTGCCACGGGATCGATGATCTCAGACCGCTGCGCTACGGCCGCGCGGGGCCAATTCCGGCCTATGCCGCGTCAGAAACCGTGCGCCGGTTGCGCCAGCGGTTTGGCTATGTTTTTGCTGGGCAATTTGGCTATCACACGATTTGCGAGATTGATAATCTTGACCGTGTGCGGATGATCTGCGGGATTGGCGTCAACCACTGCCAGATGCCGCATGGGCCAGCGCAATCCACCGCATTTCGCTTCGATCAAGGCGGTAAATCAATTGGTTACGCGACGGACTTCAGCGAGATTACCGGCGAAATGGTCGCGTTGTTTGACCGGGTTGATGTCCTCGTAGTGGATTGCTTGCGCCGAAAACCGCATCCAACACATGCGCATCTAGAAATGTCGCTTGAATTGATCGAAGCCGCGCGCGTCGGCCAAGGCGTGTTGACGCATCTGGATAAGTCGATGGACTATCAAACGCTGTGCGCCGAAATACCAGGCCATGTGCAGCCAGCATACGATGGGTTGGAGATCGTTCTGTGATCGGCGATGACTTCGTCAGGATCATCGGCATCATTGCGGCGCTTGTTCTCGTCACAACGGGCATCCGTGGACGGCAGATCGGCCTGTCTGATGGGCTGCGGATGGGCGCGTTGTGGGCTTTTCTGTTCGTTGTTGTGGCGCTGATCGCATCAGTTCTCGCTCGATAATCCACTTCTGTATTTTACATAATACTTATTATCAAATCCAATCTAAAGGTTTGCGCATGAGCCAGACGTCGCTCAAGAATCCTAACCTGAACCGCCTGCTCTCAATCATGGCGCGACTGCGCGATCCTGTGCATGGCTGTGAATGGGATTGCGCTCAGACATTCGCTACTATCGCGCCCTATACGATTGAAGAAGCGTATGAAGTTGCCGACGCGATTGAGCGCACGGATATGGCGGCGCTGAAGGAAGAATTGGGCGATCTCCTGCTTCAGGTCGTATTTCACGCGCGAATGGCGGAAGAAGCTGGATTGTTCGCCTTTGACGACGTTGCCACCGCGATTGCCGACAAGATGGAAGCGCGCCATCCCCACGTCTTCGGCGATGAAGTTGCAAATGGACAATCCCGCGAAGATCGCTGGGAATCGGCCAAGGCTGGCGAACGCGAAGCCAAAGGTGCAACCAGCGCCATGGATGTCGTGGCAATCGCCTTACCAGCGTTGATGCGCGCAGAGAAGCTTCAGAAGCGCGCTGCCCGGCAGGGTTTTGACTGGCCTGATCCTGATGGCGCTACCGATAAAGTCATCGAGGAAATCGAGGAATTGCGCGAAGCTGAAACCGACGACGAGCGGATCGACGAAGCTGGTGACTTGCTATTTGCTGCCGTCAATGTTGTTCGGAAATTTGGCGTTGCACCCGAAGATGCCTTGCGTGCAGCCAATGCAAAGTTCGAGCGTCGCTTTCGCGGTATGGAAGCACTTGCCCAAGGGGACTTTGCGAAGATGGACCTCGATGAACAAGAAGCCCTGTGGCGGGCTGTCAAAAAATCAGAGGCTGGTGAAGCGCCCTAATTCGCGCGGAGTGAGACGCACTTTGATTCGCATAGACGGTTCACCCGCGCCGTCATCCACCTGACGTTCTTCAAGAATATCTCCATGGGCATGCAACCAAGCCAACCGCTGGCCGTCTGACAGGGGCACCGTCAGATCCAGCGTCTGTGCGCTGCCCGTCAGCATAACGCCCAACTTTTCAAGGAAAGCTTCAACGCCTTGTCCAGTCAAAGCTGATAATGGCGCTGATGGGACATCGGAAACTTTAGCTGCGATGATGTCTTTTCTGACATCCTGGTCATCGGCTGAGAGCAAGTCCCATTTGTTCCAGACTTCGATCACGGGGATCATGGTGCCCCCTTCCCCGTTGATGCCAAGGTCGGCAAGTATCTGTTCGACTTCAGCCTTTTGCTCTGCTGTGGCCGGATTGGCGACATCGCGCACGTGTACGATCACGTCGGCAGCGGTGACTTCTTCAAGCGTTGCGCGAAATGCCGCAACGAGCTGCGTTGGCAAGTCCGAGATAAAGCCGACGGTATCCGACATGATGGCCTTGTCTATACCCGGCAGGCGGATGGCGCGCATCGTGGGGTCAAGCGTAGCGAAGAGCAAGTCTTCGGCCATCACCGTCGCACCAGTCAAGCGGTTGAACAGAGTAGACTTTCCGGCGTTGGTGTAGCCCACCAGCGCAACAACCGGCCACGGCGCGCGTTGGCGGCGTTCGCGGTGAAGGCCGCGGGTGCGGCGCACTTGCTCAAGTTCGCGGCGCAGGCGCGCCATGCGGTTGCGGATCAGGCGGCGATCGGCCTCGATCTGGGTTTCCCCCGGACCGCCAAGAAAGCCGAAGCCGCCGCGCTGGCGCTCAAGGTGAGTCCATGACCGCACCAGTCGGCCTGCCTGGTAATCCAGATGCGCAAGTTCAACTTGCAGCCGTCCTTCAGCCGTCGCCGCACGCTCGCCAAAGATTTCAAGGATGAGTCCGGTTCGGTCAATCACCTTGCGCTTGAGCTTTTCCTCAAGGTTGCGCTGCTGGATTGCTGAAAGTGCGCCATCGACGATGACGAGTTCAGCGTCGGCCATGTTGCAAGCAACACCGATGCGCTCAACCTGACCTTCGCCAAATAGCGTGGCTGGCCGCACAGCGCGGATTGGCAGGATGAACGAATCCACCACTTCAATGCCAATCGCGCGGGCAAGGCCCTGCCCTTCTTCGAGCCGGGCTTCTGCGTCCGCGCCGAAGCCTCCTCCCCGCTGTTTGATATCGGGGAGGACGACAACGGCGCGCGCGCCACGGGAGACTTCACCGGCGACTTCACCGGTGTTGTTGCCAAATTCAAAAGTGCTCAGGAATCCTCGCCATCCCAGTCGCCGGTGAGATCGATGTGACCGGCGGGCTGAATAGTAGAAACGGCATGCTTATACGCCAACTGGACGTAGCCTTCACGCTCAAGCAGCATGCAGAAGAGATCATAAGAGGCAACTTTGCCCTGCAACATCACGCCGTTGACAAGGAACATGGTCACCTGGACCGCAGAATCGCGCACGCTTGACAGGAAGATTTCCTGAAGCAACCGCGCCTTCTTGCTGTTTTCCTCACCTGAGGATTGGAAGTGAGCGACCGACAATTGCTGACCCGGCATGATCGTTGAGATCGCGTGCTTATAAACCAACTGCGACTGACCATCGCGGCGCAGCAGAATCGAAAAATTGTCGAACCATGTGACGATTCCCTGCAGCTTCACGCCTTTTACAAGGAACATGGTGACCGGGGTCTTGTTCTTGCGCAGATGATTGAGGAAGAGGTCCTGCAGATTTTGGCCCTTGCCTCCCGTTGGCCCGGTTACAGGCGCGGGCAGCGGCGTTTCTGCTTCGGGGGCCACTTCTGCCTTGGGCTTAGGGCGTGCCGTGAGTGTCTTTCCGGTCATTTGTTCTGACTCCGTTTTCTATTGGCTCAGCTTCTTTGTGAAGCCTCGCGATCTGGCCGTTGCAGCTTTCGCCACTTTTGCCGGGTTCGATATCAAGTGTAGGTCGGCACTCGCATAAGGTAAACATGGGAAATTGCAGGCTGTTCCGAATAAATGCGTATTCACAGTCTTATTCGTCGTCTTCACCTTCACGCCGCTCGGCCATGCCAAGCAGCTTCAGCTTACGATGCAAGGCTGACCGCTCCATGCCAATGAAGCTGGCAGTCTTGGAAATATTCCCGGAAAACCGCCGGATCTGGACCTTGAGATACTCCCGCTCGAAGTTCTCACGCGCTTCCCTCAACGGCACGCCCATGAGCGCAGAACCGCCCGTTTCTCCGGCCATGGGAGTTGCGACAATTTCAGAGGGCAGCATGTCTCCATCAATCCGCGCAAGCCGATCACGGGGGGCCAGGATGATCGTCCGTTCAATTACATTGCGCAATTGGCGGACATTTCCCGGCCAATCATAGCTTTGCAAAGCCGCCATCGCCTCAGGGGTGACGGCGGGTGGTGCAACGCCCTGCTCATTGGCGTATCGGGCAAAAAAGTGGTCCACGAGTGGCGGAATATCTTCGCGCCGGTCCGTCAGCGACGGGATCGCCACGGGCACGACATTCAACCGGTAATAGAGATCCTCACGGAAGCGACGTTCGGCAATTTCCTTTTCCAGCGGCCGTGACGACGAGGACACCACGCGCACATCCACACGCAACTGGCGATGCCCACCAACGCGAACAAAGGATTGTTCGGTCAAGACACGCAAAATGCGCGCTTGGCTCGATGGCGGCATATCGGAAACTTCGTCGAGGAACAGCGTTCCGCCGTCCGCCATTTCCAGCAGCCCTGCGCGCACCAGCTTGCCATCGATTTCTTCACCAAACAGTTCCTGTTCGAACCGTTCCGGCGTGATGCGCGCTGAATTAACCGTGACGAAAGCGTTTTGCGCGCGCGCGCTCCAGGAATGAAGCAGGCGCGCAGCCACTTCCTTGCCTGATCCTGCTGGCCCCGTAATCAACAGCCGACTGCCAGTATTGGCAACGCGCTTCAGCGTGGCGCGCACCTGATTGATTGCGGCGCTGTTACCGGTGAATTCATCGGCCATGCCGAAATCTTGGCGAAGTCGCGCGTTTTCACGGCGCAGCCGCTCTGTTTCCGTAGCGCGTTCCACCAGCAGCAGCAGCCGCTCTGCCTCAAATGGCTTTTCAAGGAAATCCATCGCGCCCCGGCTGATCGCAGAAACCGCCGTATCGATATTGCCATGGCCGGAGAAGATGATCACGGGCAATTCCGGTTCGCGCCGCTTGATCTCGTCCAGCACTTCAAGGCCGTCCATTGGGCTGCCGTGCAGCCAGACGTCAAGGAGTACCAAACTTGGGCGACGCTCGTCTACGGCGGCAAGTGCTGACGTGCTATCTGCCGCGGTGCGACAGCCATAGCCTTCGTCGCTCAACACGCCTGCCACCAGTTCCCTGATGTCGCGTTCGTCGTCGACGATGAGGATATCGAGTGCCATGTGGGGTCCTGTCAGTCCTGTTCAGTGCCGGGTGTGGCTGAATTCAAATGTGGGTCGCAGGCAAAGCGCATGGTTACGCAAGTGCCGCCGCCGGGTTGGGCGGTGAACGCCATCTCGCCGCCGTGTTCTTCGACGATTTTATGGACGATCGCCAATCCAAGGCCGGTGCCTTTTTCCCGCGTGGTCATATAAGGTTCAAGAATGCGGTCACGTTCAGCCGGAAGGCCAATGCCATTGTCGGTCACGTTGATGGTGACCGTTTCTTCATCACCTGAAAGGGTAATCGCCACTTGGCCGCGATAATCCACATCCGCAGATTTTGATTTCGCTTCAATAGCTTCGACTGCATTCTTTAGTACATTTGTCATGCATTGACCAAATTGATGGCGATCGCATTGCAGCGGATAATGCGGTGCATCGCTGGCAAAGCTATAATCGATTTGCGTATGCGCGACTTCTTGTAGAAATAGCGATTGGCGGACAAGGTCGCTTGCGTCCTCAGCCCGGAAAACCGGTTTCGGCAGGCGCGCGAACGATGAAAACTCATCAACCATTTTGCGCAAATCACCGACCTGCCGGATGATCGTAGCGGTCAATTCTTCGAACAGTTCAGGGTCGGTTTCAATCTGACGGCCATAGCGCCTGCGGAGGCGTTCGGTGGCCAGTTGGATCGGCGTGAGCGGGTTCTTGATTTCGTGAGCGATGCGGCGGGCAACGTCGGACCAAGCTGCGCGGCGTTGATCGAGCAATTGGCGCGTGATGTCTTCAAATGTGATGACATAGCCATTGCTGTCCTTGGCCACCCGCACAGCCAAAGTACGCAAGTCGCTGGCCAGCGGATGCTGGATGACGTTGTTGGGTTGGCCCGATGCCACCAATTGCGCGAAAACGGGCGAGACATCGGCGAGTGGAAGACCAATCGGCGATGGCGCGCCCGGCGCCAGCAACAGACGCGCGGCCGAAGAATTGATCAACTGAATCGTGCCATCGCGGCCGATGGAAACGATCCCGGCAGTTATGGATTCCAGAACAGCTTCAATGAAAGCGCGGCGCACTTCCAATTGCGCATTGGCCGACACGAGGGCCTGAGTCTGCCCTTCAAGCTGCTGCGTCATGCGATTGAACGCTCTGGCCAGCAGGCCAATTTCATCCGTGCCGCTGTTCTGCGCCACGCGCATGGCAAAGTTGCCGCTACCGATGTTGCGGGCAGCCGACACCAGTTCAGCCAAAGGTGCGACCTGCCTGTCAGCAAATCGTAGCGCCGCCCACACGGCCAAACCGACAAGCGCGAGGCTGATCACAAATAGCGCGATGTTGAAGCGCAATTGCAAGGCGCGGGCGCGCGTCGTCAGCATATCATAAGCTTTGAGGACGGTCTGCGCACGCTCCCACTGTTCGAGTGCCAAAGCATTGGAATTGCGAGCAGCGTAGAGGTAAATCCCGCGCCCTTTATCAACGGCGGTTACGGCATCAATCCGTTCAGCCGAGGCATTGACCACCACGGTCTCGCCGGCGTCCAGACGCTTGAGATCAGCGGCGGAGACGCGCTGTCGATCGTCCATCTTTTCAGGATCGACAATGGCGGCCGTGCGCAAAGTGCCATCAGGCGCGCGCTCAAGTATCGCCGATTCATTCAGCTGGCGGCTGAGCACTTGGAACGAATAACCTTCGGCAAATTCGGTAGAGGTTATGGCCGCCTGGTCGAGATAATCGCGGATATCGCCCGCCATCGTGACGGTTTCATTGCCGACATCGCGAAGTTTGTCTTCGTAATAGCCGCGCGCGAGTTGATTGGCGTTTTCAAGCATTCCGCGCGAACTGTCGGAAAACCAGAATTCGACGCCGGATTGGAACAAGATCGACGCAAACACCACGACTAGCAGGGTTGGCACCGCTGCAATGAGCGAAAAAAGCCACACAAGCCGAACATGCAAGCGTCCGCTTGATCCTAAAAGGCTACGATTGGCCCGACGAATAGCAAGACGGCGCCCTCCGAGCACCAGCAGGGCCATTGCAGGAACAATGGTGCCAATCAACAAGGTCGATGTCAGCCGCGAAGGCAGGATCTGCCCCTCATTGCTCGACCCTGTAACGGTCAACCAGCTGACCGCGACCATAAGCGCGAATATGCCAGAAGCTGTCAGTTCAAGGAGCAACAGAAAGTTTGCGCGACGCAAGCTGACGAGGACCCGCCGCCACCATCGCGGCATGCGCCTTACCCTGATCGTGCCAATCTGCTGCATAGTTGCCATACAACAACACTCCTGTTGCAGAAATGCAAGCAGAAAGCAGCCGAAATGGACAAAGGTGTTAAAGCCGACAAATTTCAGTCTTTATTGACGTAGCTTTCCGGAAAAATAGCAAGCTCCAACAAACGCTTGCGCAATGTGTTGCGGTTAATGCCGAGCATCTGCGCTGCGCGCAGTTGATTGCCACCTGTCTTGCCTAACACATTGAGGAATAGTGGCCTTTCGAACGCAGCCAGGGCTGCGCTGTAGTACTCGCCCGCTGTAGGTGCGCTTTCCTCCAACCAGTGATCGACAGCAGCACCAAGATCAGCGGGATCGCTGTGCCCAAGATCAGCGGTGCGAGCTACCTCGCCGCCATCGGTTTGCGCCAGCAAAGGTTCGATCGAGGTTGCATCAATCACTTCCTCGCGTGCCAGCAACGCCAGACGATAGATAAAATTGCGCAATTCGCGCACGTTGCCGCGCCACGGTTGGCGCGCCAGAATATCCGCACCGGCTTCGGTCAAATGGCGGCGCGGAAGCCCTTCAGCGGCTGCTTGGGCAAGGAAATGGCGCGACAAGGCTTCGATATCGTCGGCGCGCTCGCGCAAGGGGGGAAGCTCGATTGGAACGACCGCGATGCGATAATACAGATCTTCACGGAAAGTGCCTGCGGCGATCATCGGCAACAGATCGCGGTTGGTTGCAGCGACAATCCGACAATCGAGCGTGATCTCATCACGCCCGCCGACGCGGCGGATCTTGCCCGATTGCAGCGCACGCAGCAGCCGAGTTTGCGCCTGCATCGGCATATCGCCAATTTCGTCAAGGAACAGCGTCCCACCACTCGCCTGTTCGAACTTGCCAATGGACCGCGCGACCGCCCCGGTAAACGCACCCTTTTCGTGGCCGAACAGCTCGCTCTCTATCAATTCGCCCGGTATTGCAGCGGTATTGACGGCGATGAACGGACCGGCGCGCCGATTGCCCAGTTCGTGAATAGCTTCGGCGACCAATTCCTTGCCAGTGCCGGATTCCCCCAGAATGAGCACGGTCAGATCATTGCGCAGAACGCGCGTGATCATGCGGTACACCGCCTGCATTGCCGCGCTGCGTCCCACCAGCGGCAGTCCTTGGGGCACATCTTGCGGCACGTCGAACGCCTCTGCCTCGGCTTTACCGATAGCTTGCGTGACTGTGCGGACCAGCTCTTCAAGATCAAAAGGCTTGGGGAAATATTCGAAGGCACCAGTATCGCTTGCGCGCACCGCGGTATCGAGTGTGTTTTGCGCAGACAGGATAATGATCGGCAAGCCCGGATCAGCTTCGCGCACGCGGCCAATTGTCTCGATCCCGTCGCCGTCCGTCAACATTACGTCGGTCAGCAGCAAATGATAGGCGTGAGCGGCCAGAAACCGGTCACGCCCTGCGATTGAATCGCAGCGATCCACTTTGAAGCCTTCGGCTTCAAGGGCGGCGGTGATGACCAGTGCAATGGAAGCGTCATCTTCGACCAGCAGGACGCGCTTTCTCATGCCACTGGTACCGAACCGGCGACGGGCAAGTGAATGCGGAAGTGCGTCCAACCGCCCACTTCATCGCGATCGTGAGTGATGCGTCCGTTCATTTCGCGCACCAGTTTCTGAACAAGCGCAAGCCCCAGTCCCTGGCCGTTTTTTTTGCCGGTAACGAAAGGTTCGAAAATATGATCACGCAATGACGGATCAATGCCCGGACCATTGTCCGACACACGCAACTCAATCGGCAGGCGCAAAGGCAAACCGCCCGGCCCTGCATGGAGCAAAATACCGCTGGCAAAGCGTGTTCGTACAATAATGCGCGGCGCAGGCTGTCCCTGACACGCTTCGCGCCCGTTGCTGAGCAAATTCAGCAAAACCTGCACCAGCGAATCCGGGTTGGCCATGATCGGGGGCAACGATGGATCAAACTCTTCCTCAATCGCCACAGGTTCAGGCGATCCGGCGGCAATCACCGCCTGCGCCCGCCTGACTGCCTCGTGCAAATTGCATGATTGCGCGGGTTCCGTCCGCCGGCGTGAGAGTGACTGCATCTGGTCGATCAACTTGGCGATGCGATCGACTTCGGCGGTGATCAGCCCGGTCATGGCGCGATCGCTCTCGGACAGTTTGCGATCCAGCAATTGTGCGGCACCGCGAATGCCCGCAAGCGGGTTCTTGATTTCATGGGCAAGCACTTCAGGCGCCCGCAAAGCAATGCCCTCACCGCCGCCTGCGCCTCGGCCATCACCAGACAGAGCCTCGACCCCAACCCCTTCGTGCAGCATCAGCAATTGCCAACCGGGACAGTAGCTTACCGGACTAGTCATGACATCAAACCGGCGCGGCGCTTGCCCACGAATTTGAACACGAACACCGCGCGCAAAAAGCTGCGCCTCACCTTCGGCCAAACGGCCAAGAATCAACGGTTCATCAAATTCGAAAAGTTCGGCCACCGATTTACCGACCAGGCGCCGAGCGCCCTGCCCCATCAACTGCTCTGCTGCCGGATTGACCGCCGCGACGATCAGATCAGGATCCAGTTGCAGCAAGGCCAGCGGCAAACTGGCGACGACGCGCTTCGGATCGGGCTTTTGTGTCGGGTCCTGCCTGCGCCAATCCGGGAGAGCTATCATGCTGCTGCGCGCCGCTCCGCTGGGTTTTCAGCGCCATGCGCCAGTTGATGTTCGATGGCCCGGCCATAGAACTCGGCAAGGCTGGCGATGACCGCTTCAGGATCGTCGATGAAATTGACCTTGTTACGGAAATCAGCCGAACCGTGCAGACCTTTGGTGTACCAGCCAAGGTGCTTGCGCGCCATGTTGACGCCGGTCACAGCGCCGTAATGCGCTTGCATCGCATGATAATGCTCGATGATCAGGGCATACTGTTCGGGCAATGTCGGGTCGGCCAATCGCGCACCCGTTTGCAGCCAATGCATCATCTGGCCCAACAACCACGGACGTCCGTAAGAGCCACGCCCGATCATCACACCGTCAGCACCGCTTTGCTCAAGTGCACTAGCGACATCCTCGATCGTACAAATATCGCCGTTGACAAGGACAGGGACTGTGACTGCATCTTTGACCCTGCGCACGAAGGCCCAGTCTGCAGTGCCTTTGTATAGCTGGTTGCGCGTGCGCCCGTGAACGGTGATCATCTTCGCGCCCAGATCTTCGGCAATCCGGGCAAGTTCAGGTGCATTCAAGCTGTCGTGGCACCAGCCCATGCGCATCTTGACGGTTACCGGCACACTGACCGCGTTAACTGTCGCTTCGATCAGCCGTGTCGCAAGCGGAATGTCGCGCATCAGAGCTGAACCGGCATCACCGTTGACAACTTTGCGTACGGGGCATCCCATGTTGATGTCGATGATCGCTGCGCCCTTGTCTTCGGACAGCTTGGCAGCTTCGGCCATTTGCACTGGATCGCAACCAACAAGCTGCATCGACACAGGCTCTTCCGTTGGGTGCCAGGCGGCTTTCTGGATCGATTGGCGCGTTTCGCGGATTGCAGCGGGGCTGGCGATCATCTCGGTCACGTTCAGGCCTGAGCCGAAGCGGCGGACGATGGTGCGAAACGGCAAGTCGGATACGCCCGTCATAGGCGCCAGCACGACAGGCCAATCGACGTTGACCGGACCAACCTTGATCGGCTTGAGTTTGGGCGGAACGAGAGCGTCGGACATGCAAAAACCTGCCTAAAAAACAGGCACGCACTTAATCCATCAGTACGCAAACGGCAAGGCTGTTGCTCCTGCACGCCTTGCGCTGGTAGAGGCGCACACGATGGTTGCTCATGATCTCTCGCCTGCTACGAATTGCGCCGCCATTGTCGTGGCTGCGGGCAAAGGTTTGCGCACGGGCGGCAACGTTCCCAAACAGTTCGTTGCGTGGCGCGGCAAACCCTTGGTCCGGCATTCCGTTGAGGCATTGGCGGCAACCGGCATCGCGCCCATTGTTATCGCCATCCCAGAAGGTTGGGACGACGTTGCAGCGGCCGCCGTTGATGGCATTGCGGGCGTGCAATTCGTCCATGGCGGCACCACACGTCAGGAATCGGTGAAATTGGCGTTGGAAGCCCTCGCTACCGTCGCGCCGACATTTGTCCTCATCCACGATGCCGCACGGCCAATCCTGCCGCGCACCGTTATTGATGGACTGTTGCAAGCTTTGACCAATGGCCCTGCAGCCATTCCTGTCCTGCCCGTAGTAGACAGCATGGTCCGCGGGACTTCAGGGTTTAGGGCAGACAGCGTTGCGCGCGAAGATGTGTACCGCGTGCAAACGCCGCAAGGGTTCGATTTTGACGCCATCCTTGGCGCTCACCGGCGTTGGCAGGGGCCGCCTGATGCCGGTGATGATGCACAAGTTGCTGTCGCTGCCGGAATGCAGGTTGCGCTGACTGCCGGTAACGAGGAATTGCGCAAAGTGACATTCGCCGCCGATCTTCAGGAGCCTTCAATGAACCGCCTTCCCCGCACTGGCATGGGCTTTGATGTTCATCGGCTTGTTGAAGGGGAGGACTTGTGGCTGTGCGGGGTCAAAGTGCCGCATGCCAAAGGGCTTTCCGGACACTCTGATGCTGACGTTGCGATCCATGCGCTGGTCGATGCACTGCTCGGCTCAATAGCTGCAGGCGATATTGGCGATCATTTCCCGCCGTCAGACCCGCAGTGGAAAGGCGCATCGTCTGATCGATTTCTGGCCCATGCCGCCCAGCTTGTGACAGACGCGGGCTATCGCATTGCCAATGTTGACGTCACCATCATTTGCGAAGCGCCCAAGATTGGACCACACAAGTTGGCGATGCGAAACATGCTTGCTCAGATTCTCAGGATTGACTTGGGCGCTGTCTCGGTCAAGGCGACGACAACCGAACGTCTAGGGCTGACCGGTCGCGGCGAAGGCATCGCGGCGCAGGCGATTGCCACCGTCGTTACTGATTGATCGCGAAGGAGAAGAATCGATGGCGCTTTCCCGGACTGTCTTCGCCCTTGGCGCAGCTTGCTCTTTGGCTCAGGGGCAATTCGCCTATGCAGCGACCAATGCGGATACCTGTCTTAGCGAGGCGGAAGTCGGCGGTTTGGTGGGCTATGCGCTTCCATCAGTGATCGACGGTGCAATGAAGGCCTGCAAGCCGCATTTGTCGACCACAGGCTTTTTCGCCACCCGTGGTCCCGCTTTTGCAGGGCAATACGCTGCGCGAAAATCGGTTAACTGGCCGATTGCCAAGAACGCATTTCTCAAACTTGGCGGGACAAAGGATGCGTCAATATCCAGCACTCTGAAGGCCCTGCCCGACAGTGCATTGCAACCATTTGTCGAAGCGATGGTTTCGGAAATGGTCGGTGGAGAAATAAAGCCTGACCAATGCACCGCCATTGAACGCGGCGTTCGCATACTTTCGCCGCTTCCGGCCGAGAACACGGCAGAGCTTATCACATTCGTCGTCGTGCTCGCAGACAAGCCGAAGAACGGCAAACCTGCGTCTCTGCCGATTTGCAAGGCTGCAAGTTAAGATCATGGACAGCATACTTCCCGCCGAAATCGTCGACCTTGCACGCCGTGTGATCGAGGAAAACGCAGCCATTGGTCGCAAATTGGCCGTCGCAGAAAGCTGCACCGGGGGACTGGTGGCTGCGGCGCTCACCGAAATACCGGGTAGCTCTGCCGTGCTTGACCGCGGGTTCGTGACTTATTCGAACGAAGCCAAAGTGCAGCTTTTGGGCGTATCCGAAGATGTGATTGATACCTTTGGTGCGGTTTCCATTGCCGTGGCGTGGTCAATGGCACAAAGCGCACTTAAGAAATCAGGCGCCGATGTCGCGGTTGCAATCACTGGCGTGGCCGGTCCTGATGGTGGGTCAGAGCAAAAGCCTGTAGGCACAGTGGTATTTGCTTGTGCCAAGCGCGGCGAAGACCCTGAAGCCACCAATGCTGAGCTTAAATTGTTCGAAAATGCCATTACTCGCGCCGATGTGCGCTATCAGGCAACGCTCGTCGCATTGGAACTGTTGCTGCCGTAAAGCTGCTGGGCGCGCTTTTCGAACGCGGCCACCATCTTGCGAAATGCGCTGTCGAGGTATTGTCCTGCCAGCTTTTCGAAGATCGCGTTGCGGAATGCGAAATCCACCGAAAAGTCGATGATGCATCCACCGCCCGGTGCGGGGGTGAACGTCCAGTCGTTTTCAAGGTTCTTCAGCGGGCCTTCGATATATTCGACCTTGATCGAGCGGTTGCGATCCTTGACCACGCGAGATGTGAACTTCTCACGCAGGGCGCTGAATCCCACCAGCATATCGGCAATCATCATGGTTTCATCGTCAGACTTGATCCGCGTAGCGACAACCCATGGCAGGAATTCGGCATAGCGGCGCACGTCCGCGACCAGATTGTACATCTGCTCGGCTGACCATGGCAGTTGGCGGGTTTCAACGATGTGCGGCAAGATGAGACGTCCTTTGCCTCAAGCCTTCAAAGCGGCCTTGGCAAGCTGCGCTTCGCGCGCGGCCCGCATCTGCCGAAAATCATCACCAGCATGGTAGCTTGATCGCGTCAGTGGCGTCGCGGCCACTTGCAAAAATCCTTTCGCCCGTGCGATTGAGCCATAAGCATCGAACGCCTTGGGGGTAACAAATTCAATTACTTTGGCGTGCTTTGGCGTTGGTTGCAGATACTGCCCCATCGTGAGGAAATCGATCTGCGCCGAACGCATGTCGTCCATAACCTGATGCACTTCAAGCCGCTGTTCGCCCAAGCCCAGCATGACGCCCGACTTGGTGAACAGGCGCGGATTGTGGCGCTTTACCTGATCCAGCAAGCGCAACGATGCGTAGTAGCGCGCGCCCGGACGGATCGTCGGATAAAGCCGCGGGACGGTTTCGAGGTTGTGATTATAGACGTCCGGTCCCGCATCGACGATCGCCTCAACTGCGGCTTCCATCTTGTTGCGGAAATCAGGGGTCAGGATTTCGATGGTCGTGTCTGGCGTCATTTCGCGCAGCGCCTTGATCACCTTGACGAAGTGGCCCGCGCCGCCATCCGGCAGATCATCACGATCAACCGATGTGATGACGATATGTGAAAGGCCCAACTTGGCCGCTGCGGTGGCAACATTGATCGGCTCCATCGGATCGACAGTGCGGGGCATACCCGTCTTCACATTGCAAAACGCGCATGCGCGTGTGCACACGTCGCCCAAAATCATCACTGTGGCGTGCTTCTTGGTCCAGCACTCGCCGATATTGGGGCACGCCGCCTCTTCGCAAACGGTATTAAGGCCGAGTTCGCGCATCAAGTTGCGCGTTTCGCCGTACCCTTTGCTGGTCGGGGCTTTGACGCGAATCCAGTCTGGTTTGCGCTGGCGTTCGGACTGGGGAACGGGTGAAGAGGCTAAGTCGTTCATGACGATCAGATAGGCGCAAGTTCATGCACTTGAAAGACCCAATCGATGCGACCATTAGCACAGGCTATGAACCAGACTGATACTCCCGAACTCGACCGGCTCATTGCCGGTTACCACCGCTTTCGCGAACAAGCGTGGCACCCAAAGCTTGAGCGTTGGGCGGAACTTAACGCCGGCCAACAACCGGACACGATGATTATCGCTTGTTCCGATAGCCGGGTTGATCCCTCGCAGATCTTTGATGTCGATCCGGGCGAAATTTTCGTCGTACGCAATGTTGCAGCCATGGTGCCCCCGTTCGAAACGACTCCCGGCCATCACGGCGTTTCAGCCGCGCTGGAATTTGCTGTGCAAGTGCTAAAGGTCAAAGAAATCGTGGTTATGGGCCATGGCATGTGTGGTGGCTGCAAAGCGGCGCTGTCGCAAAGCCTCAAGGGTGCAGAGCCGGGCGAAGGTGGCTTCATTGCCGATTGGATTGCGTTGCTTGACGGTGCCCGCGAGGAAGTCGTTCACGTGCACGGCGCTACCGGTGATGCCGCCGAACGCGCAATGGAAATGGCTGGAGTGCGCGCCAGCATTGCCAATCTGCGCACGTTTCCGTGTGTGCGCAGCAAGGAGGGCCGCGGCAAGCTTCGCCTCCGTGGTGCGTTCTTCGCCATTTCAGACGGTTTGTTACACATGCTTGACGATGCAACCGGCGAATTTGCGCCGGTTGCCTAAATCCTTTGATAGAAACAAAAAAGGGCGGCCCGCCAAGGCCGCCCTTTCGTATTAAGGCGCTTTGATAAAGCCTAGATCATGGACGTGCTTGCGTGGCAGCAAATGTTGACCACAGCCGTGCCAGTGGCGCACGAACACCGCCAACTTGCGCGAACGAAGCCTTGGCTTCCTCGAACTTGTCCTGATCAACTTGCGCAATTCCAAGGCGTGTCAGCGCGCGGTCCTTGTCGATGTTGCCCTTTGCAATGGCCATTTTGTACATCTCTTCCGCTTTCACGGCGTCGTCATACGAAAGATATGCATCGGCCATAGCCATGGCGCTTTTACCGTCCTTGCCTGCACGTGCATCACGATCCAAGGCAGGAAGTGACGCCTTGTCTGCGGCGATACGGCCCTTGGCTTGGGAAATGGCATCGGCGACAAACGGATCATTGGCCTTTAGAACGCCTGCCTTGATGCCGCTCTCGGCAACCTTGAGCGTTTCACCCGGCAAGCGGCGCGGATCAGCAGCTTCGATATACTCGATATATTCGCGCTCAACATACTTCGGATCGTTCTGGAAACCGCCAGAGCGCATCAGCAAGCGCCCAAGATCGAGCGATTCCTGATTGGTGAACGTGCCAAATTCGCGGACGAGTTGCCCTGCACCCAACCAGTTGAGCGCAGTCGGGTCATTCTCGACCATCATAGTCGACCATTCGATAGCTTGCGGCCCAAGGCGATTTTTATAGGCAATCACGTTGGCCCGTTTGAACCAAGACTCTGATGGAATACCACCGGCTGCTTTGCGCGCCGTCACCGCACTGCGCAGGGCATCAAGCGCCTGAGCGTGTTGGCCTTGCTGGGAATAGCTGTCTGCCAAAAGCTCGGCAGCAGTATCGTCTTTATAATTGGCCTGAACGACCGTGGTCAGCGCGGCAATCGCAACCGGAAAATCCTTGTTCGAATAGGCAAAGTTGCCAAGGTAGAACTGATATTCAGTCAGATTGGCCGCCGGCACCATGCCGCTATCGAGCATGTTCTTCATACCACGCTGGCGCATGCCAACGTCGTTCAAAGCCCCGCCAATGCTAACGGCCCAGCCACCCGCAGCCATGCGATCGAGCGGCGTTGAAATAGCCGCTTCAGCAGCTGTCAGTTCGGTCGTAGCGTTTGCCAGCAAAACCTTCTGCGCTTCAGGCGTTGCGCCCTTTTTCTTGGCTTCGTCAAACGCCGTCACGGTCTTCTGGATCGGGCCAGCGGCTGCAACGAACTCCTTAGAGTAGGATGATTTGACTTCCTTTGGCTTCTTCTCAGCAGCCATTGCTGCAGTGGCGCCCACAGTCAGCGCGCCTGCGCCGATGCTGGTGGCGAGCACAAGGGCCATCGCCGACTTGCCGATCAACCCAAAAGTAGCACGCATAAACATCGTCTCCTGTTCGACGGGGTGTGACGGCGGGGCAACGCTGCCCGGCGCCATTATCGCACCCTGTGTCCTCTCACCAAAAGCTAGATCCGCATGTGGCGCGGAAATTGAACCTTGGCAACGGGGTGAGAGCTATCCTTTTCACCTTGAACGTCAATTGAATGACACCTCGTCCCAATATTCATGCAATCCGTCGCAGGTGTGGAAAACCGGCACCAAAACCGGGGCATCCCGCCTGTGTTGCTGGTCATCCCCGGTCAATTGGCCTAGGGCTTTGACCCATCCTTGAAACAAAAATGAAAAAGCCACCACAGTGAGCGACGATACCACCATCATCGACCCCCCAATCCCTGCGCCAGAAGGCGAATTTCAGCGGATCGACATTGTCGATGAAATGAAGACCAGCTACCTCGATTACGCGATGAGCGTGATTGTCAGCCGCGCGCTGCCCGATGTGCGCGATGGCTTGAAACCGGTTCACCGTCGCATCTTGTGGACCAGCCACGAAAACGGCTTTGTTTCGACCAAAGCCTATCGCAAGTCGGCGCGTATCGTCGGCGATACGATGGGCAAATATCACCCGCACGGTGATAGCGCGATTTACGATGCCTTGGCGCGCATGACGCAAGACTGGTCAATGCGCCTGCCCTTGCTCGATGGTCAGGGCAACTTCGGCTCGATGGACCCTGATCCACCGGCTTCGATGCGTTATACCGAAGTGCGTCTTGCCAAAGTCGCAGATTCGCTGCTTGCGGATATCGAAAAAGATACGGTCGACTTCACCCCGAACTACGATGGTTCGGAGCACGAGCCACAGGTTCTGCCCGCGCGCTTCCCCAACCTGCTGGTCAACGGTGCTGGCGGCATTGCGGTCGGCATGGCGACCAACATTCCGCCGCACAATCTGGGCGAAGTGATTGACGGTTGCCTGGCCTACATGGACAACCCGCTGATCACGATCGACGAGCTGATCCAGATCATCCCGGCCCCCGACTTTCCAACCGCTCCGTTGATCCTCGGCCTATCGGGCGCGCGCAAAGCGTACCACGAAGGCCGTGGCTCGATCATCATGCGGGCCCGCCACAAGGTTGAAGAGACTCGCGGCGATCGTCGCGCCATCGTTCTCACCTCAATCCCTTATCAAGTCGGCAAATCCGGCCTTGTGGAAAAGCTTGCCGAAGCCGCCAAGGACAAGCGCATCGAAGGCGTCTCGGACATCCGCGACGAATCGAGCCGCGAAGGCGTGCGCGTGGTAATCGAGCTTAAACGCGATGCAACGCCCGAGGTGGTGCTCAACCAGATCTGGCGCAATACGCCAGCACAATCCAGTTTTCCCGCCAATATGCTGGCGATCCGTGGTGGCCGTCCTGAGGTGCTTACCCTCAAGGATATCATCGAAACATTCGTTGGTTTCCGCGAGGAAGTAATCACCCGGCGCACCAAGTTTGAACTGAACAAGGCGCGTGACCGGGCGCACATCTTGCTCGGCCTCGTCATCGCAGTGACCAACCTTGATGAAGTCGTGCGGATCATTCGTGGCTCGCCGAACCCCGCCGCTGCGCGTGAAACACTGATCGCGCGCGAATGGCCGATGGGTGAAATCGCACCTTATATCAAACTGGTGGAGGCCATCGAAGATATCGGTGTGGCCGATGCCGCAACTTATCGCCTGTCTGAGACCCAAGTCCGCGCCATCCTCGAACTGCGTCTGCACCGCCTCACTGCGCTGGGCCGCGATGATATTGGTGGCGAGTTGGAAGGGCTGGCGGTTGCCATTACCGAATTCCTCTCGATCCTTGCTGATCGGGTCAAGCTTTACGGCGTGATGCGACAAGAACTTCTCGAAGTGCGGCAAGGCTACGCCACGCCTCGTATGTCCGAAATCATGCCCGCTGCCGATGGCATCGAGGACGAAGACCTGATCGAACGTGAAGACATGGTCGTCACGATCACGCTTGATGGCTATATTAAGCGCACACCGCTCTCGACCTTCCGGGCGCAAAATCGTGGTGGCAAAGGCCGTTCGGGCATGGCAACGAAGGAAGAAGATGCCGTCGCAACGATGTTCGTCACCAGCACCCACACACCAGTGCTGTTCTTCTCCACGGCAGGCAAGGTTTACCGCCTGAAAGTTTGGCGTTTGCCTGAAGGCGGACCGACCACGCGCGGACGACCTGTGGTCAATCTGCTCCCCGCGCTCGACAAGGACGAGACCATCGCCACCGTGCTGCCGCTGCCTGAAGACGAGGCTGAATGGGGCAAGCTCTCGGTCGTTTTTGCCACGGCAAAGGGCAATGTTCGCCGCAACTCGATGGACGCCTTCGCCAACATTCCGTCGAACGGCAAGTTCGCAATGAAGTTTGAAGCCGATGAAGACGGCGCGCCAAATGCGGATCGCCTGATCGGCGTTGCATTGCTTGAAGCCAGCGATGACGTCCTGCTTGCCACCCGCGCGGGCAAGGCCATCCGCTTTGCTGGCGATGAAGTGCGCGAGTTTACAAGCCGCACTTCAACCGGTGTGCGCGGCATGACGCTCAAGGGCGATGACGAGGTAATCTCGCTGTCGATCCTCCATCGTGTTGGTGCCACGCCTGAAGAGCGTGAGGAGTACCTCCGCTTCGCCCCATGGAAGGGCGAAAAGGAAGGCGAAATGACTGATCAGGAACGCTATGCCGTCATGGCAGAGCGTGAGCAGTTTATCCTCACCGTCTGCGCCAATGGCTACGGCAAGCTGTCCTCGGCCTTTGAATATCGCCGCACGGGACGCGGTGGTCAGGGCATCACCAATATCGACAACATCGGCCGCAATGGTCCGGTGGTTGCCAGCTTCCCGTCGGTTCCGGCTGACCAGTTGATGCTCGTGACCGATCAGGCCAAGCTGATTCGCCTGCCACTGTCGTCCTTGCGCGTGATTGGCCGTGGCTCTGCGGGTGTCCGCTTGTTCTCGGTGGCTGATAAGGAACATGTGGTCAGCGCAGTCCGCCTTGCTGAGGACACTGAAGCAGGCGACGAAGTTGAAATCGATGCGGGCGCAATTGAGACTGACACAGGCGACGCAGAAGGCAGCGAAAGCACGCCGGAATGAGCGACTACCCCACCGTTGCCTATAAAGTCCTGACCGGGCCGCAGATGGTGGAATTGGAACATGTCGGCGCGTTCAGGGGCGCGCCGATTGACCTTGCCGACGGCTACATTCACTTGTCGACAGCGGTGCAGTTGACCGAGACGGTGGATAAGCACTTTCCCGGTCAAACCGACCTGCACGTCGTGGCAATCGATCTTGAGGCACTGGGTGATGCGATCAAGTGGGAGCCTTCACGCGGCGGGCAATTGTTCCCACATATCTACGCCGATCTGCCGCTGAACGCGGCGATCGCCTATGGGCCGCTGAAGCGCGATAGTGATGGAACCGTGATGCTTCCGGTGGCGGGCTAACCCGCTCTAAAATCACCCCTTTCCCGTAGCGTTGCAATAATGCCCGTGCAGATCAGGAATTGGCCGAAATAGTACAGCGGCCAGATCAGCAGATCGGGAATGCTGCTGGCTGCCATTGGTCCCATCCGCGCAAAAATCAACAAGTCTGAAACGACAAACATCATCGCGCCCATGCCAACGCGATAGCGCGGAAAGCTGCTGAGCCAAGCTGCAGCGGCCATTCCGGCAAGGCCAAGTGCATAAAGCGTAGCGTCTGCGTCTTGCGTCAATTGCCACGAGATTAGCGGCACGCCAATCAACGTGGCCAGTGCAGCAGCCTTCTGACTCCCTGTGGCGTGCTCCCTGCGATGGCGCAGATAAAGCGCAATCGCCGTGATATGCCCCAGAAAGAACGCAACCGCCCCGGCAGTAAAAACCAATTCCAGCAGCATATCACCCAGCGCACCCAGCGCCATGACCAACGCCAGTAGATGGGCATTGCGTGATGGATGATGCATCCAAGCATAGGCTGCAAGCAGCGCAACGCCTGCGCCCTTCCACACAATCAACCAAAGCCCAGGCACTTGTCCCTTGGCGGCCAACCAATAGCTGACGCCAGCCACGAGGCTGGCCACCAGCCAAGGACGTTTTTCGATCAGCGCACGCTTTGGCACTAGGCCCCTTCCCATCTGTTCTGATGACGGTCTTGCCGCAGACGCGCGGCAATGCCAAGGGCAGAGCCATGACGCATCAAGTACATATCATCGGCGGCGGAATGGCCGGTAGCGAAGCGGCCTGGCAACTGGCGCGACGCGGTATCCGGGTGAGACTTTCAGAAATGCGCGGGGGCGGCGACACGACCGCTGCGCACCACGGAGACGGTCTTGCGGAACTCGTCTGCTCAAATTCATTCCGCTCGGACGATCATGAGAAGAACGCCGTCGGCCTGCTGCACCACGAAATGCGCGGTTGCGATAGCCTGCTCATGGCGGCAGCAGAAAAAGCGCGCGTGCCCGCAGGCTCAGCCCTTGCGGTGGATCGCGGCGTATTCTCGGCAGCGGTTGAAGAAGCACTGGCCGCACAGCCCACGCTGGAAATCGTGCGCGAAAGGGTCGATATTCTTCCCACCGACGGTCTGACAATCGTCGCCACTGGCCCGCTGACCGCCCCTGCCCTTGCCTCCAGCATCGGCGCGGCGACCGGTGCAGACAGCCTTGCGTTTTTCGACGCCATTGCTCCAATCGTCTATCGTGATTCGATCAATATGGACGTGGCTTGGATGGCCTCGCGCTGGGACAAAGGCGCGGAAGCCTCGCTCGCCTTAGGCGGTGATGGGCGCGATTATATCAATTGTCCGATGACGAAAGACCAGTACGTTGCCTTCCACGAGGCGTTATTGGCGGGCGAGAAAACCGAGTTCAAGGAATGGGAAGCCAACACACCCTACTTCGATGGGTGCATGCCAGTTGAAGTAATGGCATCACGCGGAGTGGAAACGCTCAGATTCGGCCCGATGAAGCCCGTCGGCCTGGACAATCCACATACCGCAACGCCCGAACACCCTAACGGGCGCTGGCCCTATGCCGTGGTGCAGTTGCGCCAAGACAACAAGCTCGGCACGCTTTGGAACATGGTTGGTTTCCAGACCAAGCTGAAGCACGCCGAACAAGTGCGCGTGTTCCGCACAATTCCGGGCCTTGAAAATGCTGAATTCGCGCGTCTGGGCGGCCTGCACCGCAACACGTTCCTCAATTCCCCCACGCTGCTTGATCGGCAATTGCGGCTGAATTCGGCACCCCACATTCGCTTTGCCGGGCAGATCACCGGCTGCGAAGGCTATGTCGAGAGCGCCTCTGTCGGGATGCTGGCAGGGCTGATGGCAGCCGCACAAATAGCAGGCCGCGATTGGCCCCCGCCGCCGCGCACTACGGCGCTTGGCGCGCTGCTTTCGCATATCACTGGCGATGCCGAGGCAGAAACCTATCAGCCGATGAACATCAATTTCGGGCTGTTTCCGCCCCTGCATGATGTGACGAAGAAGGCACGCAAGGAAGCCTATACAGAACGCGGCAAAGCGGACATGGCGGAATGGATCGCAACGCTGCCCTGACAGTGGTGCGGGGTCTTCGAACAGGCCCACGCCCAGCCCCTCCCACGCGCGGGAGAGGTGCTATTTGCACGAACATTTCTGCTTGGCCTTTGGCTTTGGCTTGGGGCGTGTCGTGGCAAATTCCTCGCGGCTTAGCCACAAATCCGCATTACCGTCGGCGAACTTGAACTTGTCGACGGTGCTGTGCGCCCACTCTTCAAAAGTCAGCAAGTTGTTGCCGTCCTTATCCAACTTGCGGAAATCTTTTGCCCGCGTGGCCAACATCTCATTGCGGGTGATCCGGTTGTCACGGTCTTTATCGAGCATATTGAAGCGTTTGGTTTCACGGCCCACCTCTGTTGCTTCGGGTGGAGCAACTCCCACGAGGCCATCGATATCGGCAGAAGGCAGTTCTTCGGGTACTGCTTCAGACGCTTCGTGAACCGCCAAGGCAGGCGCTTCACCAAAACCCGTTTCTGCGCGGCCTTGCCACCAGAATACACTGGCCGCGATAAGCATCAGTGTCGCCAGCCCACCCAGCAGTCCCCGCAGCATGTTCATCGCTCCTTAACCGAGCACAGAACCTAGCGCGCCTGAGCGGTTTGCGGCAGCACGAGATCGTACCGCTTTGGCAGGACTTTACCGGCCGAACAGACCAACCCGCATGAGGACGGCGAAATCGGCTAAAGGCCTCAAACCACTGCCTTGCACTGCGCGAATGGCATCCGCGCGCAGAATGGATAGCGGTCGCATCTTGCGCGACAGTCTTGGTAAAGTCTGCTGGTAGACGCCGGGACTCAGCAAATGCTCAGCCGTGACGCGCACAGTTGCTTCGTCAAGCTCACCCACAATCCGCGCGAGCGCCACGTAAGCACTGATTTGAGCCGTTGCCAAGGCAGCGCCGCCATCTTCGCCCACCACTTTGGCCTCCCATCCATCGACCAAGCCGATAAGCGCCTCAGCCTCTGCTTGCCAGACGGCCATTCGCGCCAGCAGTGGCTCGCCCTTGGGCCAACGCGCAGCAGGTTCAGCCAAGCGATCGCGCCACCATGACAAGCGCAACTGAATCATCAGGGGCTCACGCCCCGGACGCGCGGTGTCGGTCAATCGATGCTGGAACAAAAGCAACGCTTCCCAAGCGGGACGAGCCTGCGGTGCAGCATAGGAAAGCGCGAGTCGCTCAATCGGATCCAGAGCTTCTGGCGAGACGGGCGGCACGTTAGACATTAATAAGCGACCTTGCGTGTAGGAGGTGCGGCGAAGACGTTCCAAATGCATGGGGCGTGCGATGCCTAAAGTCACAGCACAACCTTTTCAATCACATCGTTTTTTTGACACTGAACGAAATTTCTCACGGCAAAAAGAGCGGATTTTTCAAAATGACTTAAGCATTTTATAGTACCACACAAAGCGTCCTGACTTCCGTTATTCAAATATTCGTCTGAAATGCCCTTCGCCTTCCGAATATTAACACAAATTGTGACGAAATGGCTGACGAAGTTCCTTGTATTAAGCCTGCCTTAACTACAAACCTTACCCAATATATTACGGGTTAGCCGTTAGTGCAGTCCAATGCACAACAATCTCATATCCCGGCTCGTCATGAAGCGTAAGGCACCTGCGATATTGCGTAAGGTGCGGCGCACGTTCAAATCGCTTGCCCGCGATACTAGCGGCAATGCCCTGATGATCATGGCATTTGCGATTGTTCCGCTGTTCACACTGGTGGGATCTGGCATGGACATGGGACGTGCTTACATCGTCCAGTCGCGGTTGCAACAAGCATGCGATTCCGGGACTTTGGCCGCGCGTAAAGCCTTGGGTGCAACCCCAAACTTCTCTGTCAACGCACATGGTGCGGCGATCACGACGACGGCCAACCGGTTCTTCAACGTGAACTTCCCGGACAACATGTATGGATCAGAAGACCGTGACTTCGAGATCACCATTCAAAGTGACATGTCGATCAGCGGCGTTGCTTCCGCGGTTGTGCCCACTGATGTCATGCAGTTTTTTGGGAAAGCGGACATTCCGCTCACCGTGCAGTGCCGCGCCGAGTTGAGCATTCCCAACACCGACATCATGATGGCGCTGGACGTCACGGGTTCAATGCTGGACACGAACGCTGGCGATTCAACAAACAGGCTGACAGCCCTCAAGACCGTCGTGAAGAATTTTTACACCACGATGGAAACGGTGAAGCAGTCCGAAAGCCGTTTGCGCTATGGCTTTGTGCCTTATGCAACAAATGTGAATGTCGGGTCTTTGTTGAAAGACCCGTGGGTCGCTAACTCGTGGGTCTATCCAAGCCGCGTCCTTGGAACCACGAATAACGTAGTTTGGTATGGTACGGATTGGGTCAACTTCGTCAAGATCTCTGGCAGCTACTTGGACGAGTATAACGTCAGCACTTATCCTGCCACAAAGGGTTCGAATGAAGGGCAGTACTACTGCACGCAGCCGAGTAATACCCGGACTGAACCTTGGACTACGCTTTCGTCGTCGTCAGTGCCTGTCACAAATCCTGATGGTACCAAAACCACAACGAATTACAGGCGAACGATCAATGGCATTGAGTATTGGACCGGCATAAGCGGCCTGACCTGTTCATTGCACAGGCGCACGTGGAACAACTATGTCGAGACATTTACCGGCATCAATTACCCGCGCACTTACGGTCAAACTAGCTGGATTTACAAAGATATAACCCAGAACACGGGCAATTGGAAAAATGAATCCAATGGCTGTATCGAAGAACGCTCCACTTACGAAATTTCCGACTATGCCAATGTCGACCTGTCGCGGGCGCTGGATCTCGATATCGATCGCGTCCCAGCTGCAAACGATCCGACGACGCAGTGGAAGCCAATGTACCCGAACATTGTTTTCGCGCGGTCGAAGTATTGGAATAGTACGGGTTCGTTTACCCCAGGCGAAGTAACTTATGCTGGTGATTTTCTGGCTCCCGCTTGGGCAGGTTTCGCGGCTTGCCCGACCGTTTCCAAAAAGCTGCAAACCTGGACGAATGCTGCATACAACAGCTATGTCGATGGGCTGACAGCCGCAGGCAACACCTACCATGATATTGGGATGATCTGGGCTGCGCGTTTGTTGTCGCCAACGGGAATCTTCGCTTCTGAAAATGCGGATGTTTCGGCCTCTCGGCGCACAAGCCGCCATCTGATCTTCCTGACAGACGGCCAGACCGAACCGCTTGATGTCAGCTATGGTGCCTATGGGGTTGAACCGCTTGCAAAGCGTCGTTGGAGCCAAACGTCAGCTTTAACGCTTACACAGACGGTTGAGAAACGGTTCTCCTTTGCCTGCGAAGAAGCCAAGAAAAAGAACATTACCGTGTGGTTCGTTGCCTTTGGCACGACGCTCAATCCGATCATGACGCAGTGCGCGGGACCGGGCCGCAGCTTTAGCGCCTCGAACGCCGGCGAATTGCAGAATGCCTTTCTTACTATCGCCAAATCCATTGGCGCACTGAGGCTATCGGAATGAAGAAGCCCAATATTTTAAGGCGGATTGTCCGGCAAAAAGATGGCGTTGCTGCCGTCGAATTCGCCCTGATCGCGCCAATGCTGATCACAGTCCTCATGGGCATGTTCGATATTGGCTTCACCCTTTATGCCAACGTCACATTGCAGGGCGCTGTGCAACAAGCGGCGCGAAAAGCGACCGTTGAAAGCGGGCAATCGACGTGGAGCTTGATGGACAACGCCGTGCGCAAGCAAGTGAAAATGGTGGTGCCCCACGCCACTGTCGCTTTTACCCGCAAGGCCTATTCGAACTTTTCGAAGATAGGGATGCCTGAAGACTTCACCGACGTGAATGCAAACGGCACCTGCAATGCAGGTGAGCCCTTTGAAGATGCGAATGGCAACGGTCTGTGGGATCAGGACCGGGGGGCCACCGGTATGGGCGGAGCACGCGATGCAGTGCTTTATACAGTCACGGTCACCTACAAGCGGCCCTTCCCTATGGCTACGATGATCGGCCTTCCCGCAAACGTAACTTCAGTCGCAAAGACAGTCCTGCGCAATCAACCTTATGATGCTCAGAGAAGTCTTGCCAAGCCAGGAACCTGCGCATGAACCGGCGGTTTTCTAAAGTCGCTCGCAGATTGAGCCAGTTGCGCAGCAGCGTTTCTGGCACAGCAGCGCTTGAATTTGCCCTTGGGCTGCCAATGATATTGGGCATTGGCATGTGGGGCGGTGAACTTGGCAATCTTGCGATGGTCAACATGCAAGTCAGCCAGCTTGCGATGCAGATCGCGGATAACGGTTCGCGCATTGGTGATGCGTCCATGCTCGAAGATCTCAAGATCTACGAAAGCGATATCAACGATTTGCTGGAAGGTGCCAACGTCCAAGGCAACAGTCTGGATATCTTCAGGCATGGCAAAGTTATCATCAGCAGCTTGCAAGTTGTTCCGGGGACGACCGACAAGCAGTACATTCTTTGGCAACGGTGCAAGGGCAGCCTCGCTGTTCCCTCACGCTATGGCGCTGCTGGTGCAGGCTTGACCACTACCCTTGCGGGCATGGGGCCGGCAGGGTCAGAAATCACGGCGACCACTGGTGACGCAGTGATTTTCGTTGAAATCGAATACGAATATCAACCGCTAATCTCGGACACGTTTGCCCCCACCAAGGCGATCCGAGCAGTAGCGGCGTTTAATGTGCGCGATGACCGCGACATTACGCAAATCTATCAGCGTAATCCGGGCACTCCGGATTCCGTCTCAACCTGTCCGGTCATCCCCACACCAACGCCAACTCCGACTCCGACGCCAACGGTAACGCCGACGCCAACCCCGACGACTACGGTTTCCCCAACTCCCACGCCCACACCGACACCTACGTCGACCCGCAGGCCACCGCGACGGAGAACGTAACTTTCATAGCGTTGCGATGGCAGGCATCGGGAATACAAAAAAAGGGGCGCGCATTTTATTGCGCACCCCTTTTTTAATTCAGCATCAACGGTAGAAGATCAGCGGTAACACACCTTGCGCACCGCTTCGGCAACGCGCTTGGCATCAATCAATGCCAGTTTTTCAAGGTTGGCGGCATAAGGCAGCGGCACATCTTCATTGCATACGCGCAGGACCGGGGCATCGAGATGATCGAAACCTTCCTCCATGCAGATTGCCATGATTTCCGAAGCGATTGAGCATACCGGGAAACCTTCTTCGGCCACAACCAGACGGTTGGTTTTGGCGAGTGAGGCCAGCACGGTTTCCTTGTCGAGCGGGCGCAGCGTGCGCAGATCAATCACTTCGGAATCAATGCCTTCATCCGCCAAAGTCGCCGCCGCCTCTAGCGCAAGCCCCACTCCGATCGAATAGGACACGATCGTCACGTCTTTGCCTTCACGAACGATACGCGCCTTGCCAATCGGCAGAACGAAATCATCCATCTGCGGCACATCAAAGGTGCGGCCATAAACCAGTTCGTTTTCAAGGAACACGACCGGGTCTTCGCTGCGGATGGCTGCTTTGAGCAGCCCCTTGGCATCGGCGGCATCAAACGGTGCAATCACGATCAGGCCTGGCACGTTGGCGTACCACGGACCAAAGTTCTGCGAATGCTGTGCGCCAACGCGGCTTGCAGCGCCATTAGGCCCACGGAAAACAATCGGGCAGCGCATCTGCCCCCCCGACATATAGTTGGTCTTGGCCGCCGAATTGATGATGTGGTCAATCGCCTGCATGGCGAAGTTGAATGTCATGAATTCGATAATCGGGCGCAAGCCACCCATCGCAGCGCCCGTTCCGATTCCGGCAAAGCCATATTCGGTAATCGGCGTATCGATAACCCGGCGCGGGCCAAATTCTTCAAGCAGCCCTTGCGTGACTTTATAGGCACCTTGGTATTCGGCGACTTCCTCGCCCATCACAAAGATGCGATCATCCGCGCGCATTTCTTCGGCCATTGCATCGCGCAACGCCTCGCGCACCGTAGTGCCAACCATGGCCGTGCCAGCAGGCACTTCAGGATCGGCTGCCGAGCCGGGCACGGATGCAACGGGTGCCTTGGGCGGAGTAGGCACGCCAGATTCCGCTGCCTTTTCTTCGGCAGCAGGAATCGCCACCGATGCCATGGCAGGTGCAGCCGCTTCGTCATCGCCCTGCATTGTCGCGATGACCATACCAACCTTCACGCCTTCGGTGCCTTCAGCGATCAGAATGTCTGAAATGACACCCTCATCAACCGCCTCAAACTCCATCGTCGCTTTGTCGGTTTCGATCTCGGCAAGGATGTCGCCAGATTTCACCGTGTCGCCAGCCTTGACCAACCATTTGGCCAGCGTACCCTCTTCCATCGTCGGGGAGAGAGCAGGCATCTTCAGTTCAATTGCCATCTCAGTACTTCCCCACCAGCACGTCGGTATAAAGCTCGGCCATGTCTGGCTCGGGCGATGTTTCGGCGAAATCTGCCGCTTGCGCGACGGTCTGGCGAATGCGCTTGTCGATTTCCTTGATCTTCTCTTCGGTCACGCCGCGCTTGAGCAATTCGACTTTTGCGGCCTCAATCGGATCGTGATTGTCGCGCATATCCTGCACTTCTTCACGGCTGCGATACTTGGCCGGATCAGACATCGAATGGCCGCGATAGCGATATGTCTTCAATTCCATCAGCACCGGACCATTGCCGCCGCGCACATATTCAAGTGCGACCTCCGCAGCTTGGCGCACTTCAAGAACGTCCATACCGTTCACATCCATGCCGGGAATGCGGAATGCCGTGCCACGGCGGTAGAAATGCGTCTCCGCCGAACCGCGCTTGACCGCAGTGCCCATGGCATAGCCGTTGTTCTCAACCACAAAAATGATCGGCAACTTCCATAGCGCCGCCATGTTGAACGTCTCGTAGACTTGGCCTTGGTTCGACGCACCATCGCCGAAATAGGCCATGCACACGCCGCCATCTTCGCGGTACTTGTGCCCGAAGGCTAACCCTGCACCCAGCGACACTTGCGCGCCGACGATACCATGCCCGCCAAAAAACTTATGTTCGGTGCTGAACATGTGCATCGAGCCGCCCTTGCCGCGCGAAATGCCCGCGCCTCGCCCGGTGAGTTCGGCCATGATAACCTTGGGATCAATGCCATAAGCCAGCATGTGACCGTGATCGCGATAGCCGGTAATGACGCTATCATGGCCTTCCTGCAGCGCCGACTGGAGTCCCACCGCAACAGCTTCCTGGCCGATATACAGATGGCAGAAGCCGCCAATCAGGCCAAGACCGTAAAGCTGGCCCGCCTTTTCTTCGAACCGGCGAATCAGCACCATCTGCTCGTAGAACTTCATCAGTTCCTCGTCCGATGCGTCATAGCGCGTGTGATTGGCGTGCGCTTGCTGCAGGCTACGCAGCGCAAAGTCCGCTTCGTCGGCTACAGACGAAGCGATAACGGCTTCGCTGGCTGGCGAAACCGCGGGCTTTACAGTCCTTGTGGCAGTGGTTGCGGCTCTGGGCCTGGCGGGCTTTGCCAAGTCTGGGTTTCCTCTTCTCGGACCTGATGTTCCGCAAAAATCGGAACTTGCCCCACTTATAGCCGAGAGTGTCCTGTTCGCAACGCTGTTCGACGGTCACGAACCTTTTGCGGATACCTATGCAAATCCCATGAACCATATCGGTTCGCGTCTCGCAAGCGCAATACAGGTAGAGGGAAGGCTGCGGCATAGCAGACGACTCTTTAGAAGCGGAATCCGGCGCATTTGCGCCTCCGACAACCAGAGCAAATCGTCCATGGCAACGCCTCCTCGCGACGCCAATGAACCAACCAAACGCGAACTCCTCAAGTGATTTAATAGGTCCTGAGCCTAGCCATTTATGGCTCTGAAACTTAGGGTTTTGACAGTGGGCAACGATCTGCAAAAAGACATAGTCATGCGCATCCTCATTGTGGAAGACAGCCAGAGACTGGCAGGCTTGGTCGCCGATGTGCTCAAATGCGATGGGCATGCCTGCGATGTTGCTCCCACGCTTGCCGATGCTGAAGCCGCGCTGGGCGTGGCAGATTACGATGCTGTGCTGCTCGACCTCGGCTTGCCGGATGGCGATGGTGTCGCGTGGCTCAAGGCGCAGCGCCGAGCTGGGTTTGATCGTGCTGTTTTGGTGCTAACGGCGCGCGGTGCACTGGACGACCGGATTATCGGCCTTGATGCCGGGGCTGATGATTATCTGGTGAAGCCCGCTGCGATGGATGAAATTTCGGCTCGCGTCCGTGCTTTATTGCGTCGACCGGGGCGCCGGATGAACCCGATTCTTGAAGTTTACGGGTTACAGTTTGATACCGCATCACGCCGTGCAACCTTCAACCAACAGCCTCTCGATTTAAGCAGACTTGAGGCCAATTTGTTGGAATTATTGATGCGCCGTGCTGGCAGCGTCGTTCTGCGCCAGAAGATCGAAACAACCCTTTACGATTTTGACGATGAAGTAACGCCGAATGCTATCGATGCTATCGCTTCACGGTTACGGCGGAGGCTGAAGGCTCAAGGCGCAGGCGATTGTATCCACACTTTGCGAGGATTGGGATATCTTCTCGAAGATCGGCCTCAAGTTCCAGGTTTGCAGCCATGAAGCGCCGACCTTCTATTAATCGCCGCTTGTCATTGGGGTTGTCACTTGTTGCGACAATTGGGGCCAGTTTTCTGCTCATCGCAGTTTTTGCGGAATACCGATTGGGCATACGCGACCTTACCGGGACAGATGCCTTACGCTTTGCATGGGTTGAGGTACTGGATCACGTTGGCATGCCCATCCTCCTTTTGGTATTTCCTGCAATTTTGAGCGTGCGCGTAATTATCAAGCGATCATATCGGTTGCTGGAAAACTCGGCCCGCGTCATCTCAGACACGCCAGCAGCCCGTGGCCTGCAGATCAATGATCGTGATATGCCAGTTGAGGTGATGCCATTCGTCAGCGCCATAAACGATCTGCTGCAAAGACTGGACCGCACTGCGAAAGAGCATGAAACCTTTGCCGCCGATATCGCACATCAGATCCGCACGCCACTGTCGATCATGTCAATGACTCTTGATCATGGCCAGGCGCCTGATCTCGACGTCTTGCGCCTTGAAGTAACCAGTATGTCACGGCTGGTTGATCAGTTGCTGCTGCTCACGCAAGTCAATGCGCAGGCGGCCGCTCCTGAACCTATGAAACTCCATGCGCTTAACGAATTGGTGATTGATACCACGTCGCGCTTTGCGCCGCTGGCCATCGCCGCAGCGCGGACGGTTGCGCTTGAAGAATCCCCTGACCAAATAGTCGTCGCTTGTCATAAGGAAGCGGTGGCGTCCGCGCTGCGCAATCTGCTGGATAACGCCTTGCGGGTGACACCCGCGGGCGGGACTGTTGTAGTGGGCTGTGGTCCGGGTAAACGCATTTTTGTGCGTGATGAAGGGCCTGGCCTTGATCGTGCGGCGTTGAACACCATCGTCAAACGCGAAGCCCGCACCGATAGCACGCCGGGCAAAGGTGCTGGTTTGGGACTGGCGATTGTTAACCGGATTATGTCAGCCCATGGCGGCCAACTGCAAACGCACCCGGAAAAACGCGAAGTGGTTATGGTGTTTCCCGATTAGCGTCTTTTCCAAACTGACGTCAGGTTGCTGTCAGGCACGGCACGTATGTCGCCTGTCATGGGCAAAAACACCGTACTTCTAAGCAGCGTTGCGCTTTTGGCTCTGGCGGTTGGCGGATGGTGGGCGTTATCGCTCACAACTCCTTCAGCAACCACCGAAACGCCACGGCTGCAAAACACCAATGCCGATTTTCTGGCAGTCCCCAGTGACAAAATCCATTTGCTCGGCATCACCCTTGCAGCAGCGACACCAGCCGCCGAGGTGCCTTTGGCGCAATTGCCCGCGACGATTACACCGCCGCCCAACGCGCGGGTCGCCGTGGCAGCAACATTGCCGGGTACAGTTCAGCGGACCTTCGTTAACGAAGGTGACATGGTCCGCGCAGGCCAGCAGCTTGCCGTGGTTGTAAGCCGCGACATCCTGACGATCGGCGCTGATCTGTCGCGCGCGAACGCCCGGCTTGGCGTATCGCAGGCTTCTGCTGCGCGCCTTGCCAAGCTTAGCCGCGAAGGCATCATAGCAGGCGCCCGCGCTGATGAGGCGCAAGCCATCGCTGCGGAGGCCCGCGTCGATGTTTCGGAAAAGTCGCGTATTCTGCGTATGGTCGGCGGCAGCGGGCACACCGGGACTTACACACTGACCGCCCCTATTTCTGGCCGCGTAACCCACGCAGATATTGTCGCCGGAAATCCGGTTGACGGCATGACGGCACCTTATGTGATCGATGCTGAAGGCAAGTATGAAGTAATCGCGCAAGTGCCTGAAAACATGGTCGGCAGATTACATCCTGGCATGACAGTCCGGCTTGGCGACCTTGCCGGGAAAGTCACCTCGGTTGGCTCTACAATCGATCCAGCAAACCGCTCAGCGATCCTAAAGGCCAGCCTCCCTGCAGGACCTGGCATACTTGCCGGGCGCAGCACCACCGTCACTGTCCTTGGACCCGCCCCTGCAAAGGCGGTAACAGTTCCCGCCGCTGCGGTTGCCTCCATTGACGGGCGCGATGTTGTCTTCGTGGTGGCCAAGGGCGGATTTGCGCGCAGGCTTGTCAAAGCCGCCGCTGCTGATGCCAATGGTGTGGTCATTCTGGAAGGCTTGGCCGTGGGTGAGCGCGTTGTTGCTTCGGGCACAAGCGCACTCAAAGCCCTGTTGTTGGCTCAGTAAGCGCCATGCTTCAACAGATCGTTGCTCATTCCCTGTCACGGCGAATGCTGGTGATTGCACTATCGTTGGTCATTGCCGCCTTGGGCGCTTGGGCGTTCGCGCGGTTGCCGGTCGATGCCTATCCTAACATTGCCCAGACGCAGGTCAAAATCATCCTGAAAGCCCCCGGCATGACCCCGGAAGAGGTAGAAAGCCGGGTGATTACGCCGATTGAAACTGAACTTCTTGGCATTCCAAACCAAGCCGTTCTGCGCTCAACCGCCAAATATGCGATCGCCGATATTACGGTCGATTTTGCTGATGGCACCGACATTTACTGGGCGCGCCAGCAAGTGGCCGAACGCCTATCCGGTTTGCTGACTGATATGCCCGGCGCGGTTTCGGGCGGCCTAGCGCCAATTTCTACTCCGCTTTCAGACATTTACATGTTCACGATCGAAGGGCCACTTTCGCTACAGGAAAAGCGCGAACTTCTCGATTGGACTATCCGCCCTGCCTTGCGCACGGTTCCCGGCGTTGCTGATGTGAATGCGCTTGGCGGCTTTGTCCGCACCTTCGAAGTGCGCCCCGATCCGGTTGCGCTTGCCGCGGCGCGTCTCACCGTCACAGATCTGCGCACCGCCATAGAGAGCGGCAATCGCAACGATGGTGCAGGCAGGCTGGCCAGTGGCGAGGAAACGCTGATCGTTCGCTCGGTGGGCGCGATGCAATCTATCGAAGATGTTGCAGGGCTAGTCGTAGCCAGCCGCGATGGACGCATCACGCGCGTATCTGATGTGGCCAGTGTCGGTACGGGCAGCCTCACCCGTTATGGTGCTGTCACCCGCAATGGGCAGGGCGAAGCCGTCCAAGGCCTCGTTATTGCTCTGCGCGGTGCCGATGCCCGCACTGTGGTTGATGCTGTTCGGAATCGGCTTTCTGAAGTCGAAAAGTCCCTGCCACCGGGCACCAGCGTCGATGTCTTCTATGACCGCTCCGACCTGATCTCGCGGGCAGTAGGCACGGTCGAAAAGGCTTTGCTCGAAGCCACTGTGCTCGTCGTCATTCTCCTGATCGTGTTTCTGGGCGATTGGCGCGCAGCAGCCATCGTTGCGGCCACCCTGCCGATGTCGGCCCTGATTACCTTCCTGTTCATGCAAGCGTTTGGTCTTTCGGCAAATCTGATGAGCCTTGGCGGTCTGGCCATCGCGATAGGCATGCTTGTGGACGGCGCAGTTGTGGTGGTTGAGAACATTGTCGAACGCCTCGCCGCGCGGAAGGATGATCACTCACCGGGCCTCAATCTGGTGTACCGCGCTACCGCCGATGTGGTCCTCCCCGTCTCTGCTGGCATCGCAATCATTGCGCTGGTCTTCCTACCGCTGCTTGCGCTCCAAGGGCTGGAAGGCAAACTGTTTGCGCCAGTTGCGCTTACCATCGTTTTTGCGCTGGCTGGATCTCTGATTGTGGCGATTACGCTAGTACCGGTCCTGTCCTCGCTTGGATTGCGCGCCGGCCACCACCATGAACCGGCGCTTATGCGTTGGCTGAACCCTCGTTATCACAGCCTGCTGACCGGAGCTTTCGCACGCAAAAAGCTGGTCTACGGTTTGTCAGGCGTCGGCCTTGTAATTGCAGGACTGGCTTACGCAGGCGTGGGCAAGACCTTCATGCCCACAATGGACGAAGGCTCGGTCATCGTTCAGTTGACCAAGTTGCCATCGATCAACCTCACAAAATCCGCCGAAGGCGATCTTGCGGTGCAGCGCGCGCTGTTGAGCGTGCCCGAAGTTGCCGATGTGATTGCGCGCGTTGGCTCTGACGAATTGGGTCTGGACCCGATGGGACTGAACGAAACCGACAGCTTTGTGCGGTTAAAGCCCCAATCCGAATGGCGCGGCGATAAAGACTTCATTGTAGAAGAACTGCGCAAAGCGACCGACGGCATTCCCGGCATCGAAACCAGCTTTACCCAGCCGATAGAAATGCGCGTTTCCGAAATGCTCACGGGTTCGCGCGGCGATCTGGCAGTCAAGATCTTCGGGCCGGACAAGGCCGTACTGTCAGACCTTGCAGGCAAGATCCAAAAAACCATCGCAGGCGTGCCTGGCGCAACCGAAGTGCTGACGGTGGCCAACGATAGCGTCGATTACCTGCAGCTTGATATTGATCACACCAATGCAGGTCGGTTTGGAATGCCCGTAGACCAGTTGCAAGATGTCCTGCGCGCGCAAGTTGAAGGCTTGGGCGCGGGCAATGTCCTTGAAGGCCAGCGCCGCATTCCGATCATGATCCGCGGCGATGAAAGCTTGCGCAGTGATCCGACGCGCTTTTCCAATCTGCAATTGCTCACCCCCAATGGGACGCTCGCACGGGTGAGCGATTTGGCAACAATTGAAAAGACGAGCGGCCCCGTAAAGCTGGATCATGAAAACGGGTCGCGCTTTGCCTTGGTACAAGCTTTCGTTTCAGGGCGCGATCTTGTCGGCTTCGTCGACGAATCGAAGGCGCTCGTTACCAAAAACGTCGTCGTTCCTGCAGGATACCGCATCGTATGGGGCGGCCAGTTCGAAAATCAACAGCGCGCCTCGGCTCGGTTGATGACCGTGATTCCGATTGCACTCGGCCTGATCCTGCTCGTCCTTCTTGCAACATTGCGTTCGCTGCGCGCGTCGCTGCTTATTCTGGGCAACATTCCGTTTGCGATGGTGGGCGGTCTGATCTCGTTGTGGGTTTCGGGCGAATATCTCTCGGTTCCGGCCTCGGTTGGCTTTATCGCGTTACTGGGGATCGCCGTCCTCAACGGTCTCGTCCTCGTCTCAGGCTTCCGCCAGTTGCGGTACGAAGGGATGTCGATGGCGCAGGCCGTGCGCATCGGCGCAGAGCGGCGGCTGCGACCTGTATTGATGACCGCCAGCATCACGGCGTTCGGCCTGGTCCCGCTGCTTTTCGCCACAGGCCCCGGCTCGGAAATCCAGCGCCCCTTGGCCATCGTGGTTATTGGAGGTTTGATCACCTCCACCCTGCTCACGCTTGTGCTCCTGCCCATTCTGTTCGAACGCTTTGGCGAAAGCGCGAACGAGCGTGATGAACCACACGAAAGACAAGGGGCAACCAGTGCCTGACATGATGCTCTCGTTCCACTGCTCCACCGCAGACGCAGAAATCATCGCTGCCGCTCTGAGAAATATCTCAACTGCGCCGATCCATATGCATGACGAAGCTGTGCTGGGCCGGGATTTTGACGATGCTGACCTTGGCGAACAGGTGACAGGGCGCTTGCGCCGAACGTGCATCGCACTGCTGGTCGAGGATCCCATTGTAGACCACTTAATCGAAGCAGTGCGCACATGCCGCCGTCGTCTGCCTGTGCGCTGGCACACCGTTTGCGTTGCGGCGCAAGGTCGCTTGGCATGAACCGTACCGCTCTTTGTGCCGTTGTTGCTGCATTGTTTGCTCAATCTGCGTCAGCCGCGCCAAATTTGCCGGACGAACCGCTGGTTGTCGCTGCGTTGGATAATCATCCATCGGTGGCCAGCGGCGCGCAGCGCGTAGAGGCAGCGCGGGCGGCTGCCCAAATGCTGGCGCGCGGCGGACAGGAATTCACGCTTTCAGGCAGCTACATGTCGCGCGACATCACCAACGAGCGCCGCTACGACGAATTTGATGCCAGCCTGACCCGTCCGATCCGCCTGCCCGGCAAAGCTGGGTTGGACCGAAAATCGGGCCAGCTTGGTATTGAAGTCGCCCAAAATATGATGGAAGACGCGCGCCACCAAACCGCGCTTGTCCTTGCCCAGATGTGGATCGATTGGCTCGCGGCCGGCGAATTGCACAACAATGATCTAGCCACCGCTGACCTACTGGAACAGGAGGTGCGCGCGTTAACACGGCGACACGAATTGCGCGATGCCTCTCGGCTGGAGATCGATCAGACGCAAGCCGCACTTGATCAGGCGCGCGGCCAAGCGACGCGAACACGCGCCGATTTGGAACGCGCAAACGCCATGCTTGCTGCCAACTTTCCCGATTTGCCGCTCGCGCCGTCCCCACCATCGCTGGGGACGCCAGAATTGCCAAGCGACGGACTTGAAGTGCTGCGGGATCTGGTCATTTTGCGCAGCCATGAAGTGCTTGCGTCACAGCGTGAGGCCGAACGCATATCAACGCTGGCAGAACGCGCCCAGCGCGATCGCTTTGCCGATCCGTCTGTCGGCGTCCGCGTATTCAGAGAGCGCGGCGGCCTTGAACGTGGCGGCGGATTGACCTTCTCGATGCCGCTGGGCGGCCGCTATCGCAAGGCAGCCGCCGATCAGGCATCGTCTGACGCCAACGCGGCGCAATTCGAGTTGGTCAGCACCCGCCGGATGGTTGAAGCGACGGCACAATCCGATCTGCTTGATGCTCGGAATCGGCTGGCATCGTGGGAAAAGTTTGATGCTGGCGCTCGCACAGCGGCAACCGCTGCCATGCGTGTCAGCACCGGCTACCGACTTGGCGCAATCGACTTATCCGACCTGCTGCTGGCACGTCGGCAAGAGCACGATGCCAGACGAATGGAAATTACGGCGCGAGCAGATTCGATCCGCTCCCTGCTGAAATTACAGATCGATGCGCACGTCATTTGGATGGGGAGCGAAATTGAAAATTGAATAGGTCCTGACCCTAATAACGTCACTGATGGTGACGGGATGTGGCGGAACGCGACCGATCCTGCATGCCGAAGCAGGCATCCCTCGCGATAGCGTGGCGATCCGATTGGCTCGCGCGTTCAAAACTGACAGCGGAAGTTTGTTCAAAGCCAAGCTTGTCCGCGCAAGCCGCCGGAGTCGTGTCACTTTGGAAGGCCGCCTGACGGTGCAATCGCGTAGCTTGGTCCGTCAGCCTACCTTTTGCGAACTCACTTTGCCAAAACACAGCCCTGCCGAACAGGAATTGGCAAAAGCCTCTTTTGCGCGGTTGCGCTAAGCGTTTGGCAAGCCTTCCGCACCTGCAAAAATGCGGCGCATGATCGGCTTGCACCCTTCCAAAAACAACAACAGCCCCACCCCAAGACTCAGCGCAAGCACCATATCCACTGACCCAATCGAACCGAATTTCAGCAACTCTTGCGCTTGCGGCAAAAGCAGGATCAGCACTGTCACCCCAGTTATTACTGCCAAAACATAGGCCAACGCCGAATTACGCCGAGTTATCGCTTTGGTCAGAGATGCGCTGAATGAACGGTTGATCAGTATTAGTGCAACGATCTGTGCGACTAACGCAAAAAACATCAGCGCGCGCAGTTCGACATCTGGCATTCCCGATCGGGTCTTGACGAAGAACACTGTGGTTAACGTCGCAAAAGCAATGCCACCTTGAAATACACTCCAAGCAATCATCGGGAGCGAGAACAGCGCCTCTGACGGATCACGCGGGTTCCGGTCCATGATATCGCGCTCGTCGTGCTCGGCTTCGAACACGAGCGCGCAAACGGGATCGATCACCATTTCCAGCAAGGCGATATGGATTGGACCGAACAGGATTGGCAGACCAAAGAGTAACGGCAACAGCGCAAGCCCCGCAATTGGCACGTGAACAGCGAAAATAAACGCCATCGCTTTGCGTATGTTATCGTAAATTCGCCGCCCCAGCCGGACGGATTGAACGATTGAACCGAAATCATCGTCGAGCAGCACCATTGCAGATGCCTCTCGCGCGACATCGGTGCCCCGTTTGCCCATCGCGATGCCGATATGGGCAGCTTTGAGCGAGGGGGCATCGTTCACCCCGTCGCCAGTCATCGCCACAACTTCGCCGTCTGCTTTAAAGGCTTGGACAATGCGCAGTTTTTGCTCCGGCATGATCCGCGCAAACACGGTCACCGTCTTTAGCCGCTCGGCCAACTGGGCATCGTCAAGCGCGACCATGTCTGTGCCGGTAAGCACGTCACCATCGGCAATGCCCGCCTGTGTCGCGATAGAGCGTGCGGTAGCAGCATAGTCGCCGGTAATCATCACTACACGGATCCCGGCGCTGCGGCATTCTGCCACAGCCGGAGGCACGCTGTCGCGCAGCGGATCAGCCAGACCGACCAACCCGACGAGTTTATAGGCATAGTCAGCTTGAGAAGTTGGCCAGTTCCGGTCGCTTGCAACAGCTCTTGCCACAGCGAGGACGCGAATGCCGCGCTCTGCCATCGCATCGACGGCCGCGCTCATGCTGGACAGTGCTTCAGGTTCCAGTTTGCACAGCAAGGCGATTGCTTCGGGGGCACCTTTGGCCGAAACCTGCAACGCGCCGCCAACGTCCCACACGTTTGACATCGCCAACAGTTCGGGACTGAGGCCATAGGCGTGGACCAGCTTGTCCTGCAGTGATACTTTTGCTGGAAATGTCGCGCGGGCAGCATGGAGCGCAATGTCCATAGGATCAGTGGGGGCAGGCGCACTGGCCATTGCCCCCGTTTGGATCAGCGATTGAAAAGCATCCGAAATTTCTGCGCCCAGCGCGATCTGAAATGTCTCGCCTGATGGCAGCCATGCTTCGGCAAGCGACATGCGATTTTCGGTCAGTGTCCCGGTCTTGTCGGTACACAATATCGTCGCAGAGCCGAGCGTCTCAATCGCCGCTGCACGCCGCGTCAGCACGCCCACTTTGCCAATCCGCCATGCTCCCATGGCAAGGAACACGGTCAGGACAACTGGAAATTCTTCGGGCAACATCGACATTCCGATGGCGATGCCGGCCAGCACTGCCTCGATCCAGCCATCGCGCAGCAAACCATAAAGCAGCACAACCAGCACCGCGACCGCGCCGCCGCCAATTGCGCACCACCGCACAATCCGCATCGTCTCTACCTGCAAGCGCGGCGCTTCGGTATCAAGTCCTGCCAGTGTTTGCCCGATCTTGCCAATTTCACTGCGCGGCCCCGTGGCCAGGACGCGCGCTATGCCCGTCCCGCGGGTTATAAGCGCGCCGGAGAAAACGTAAGGCAATCCCTCGCCGCCAGGCCTTGCAACTTCCGAAGAAGCATCCGTTGCCGCCGCAACTTTGCTCACGGGCAACGATTCACCCGTCAACAGTGATTCATCGGCTTCAAGCTCAATTGCCTCGATCAAAAGGGCATCCGCCGCAATCCGATCGCCCTGTTCCAGCACCAGAAGGTCATCACAAACCACCTCGCGGCCTGCAATGCGCGCATGCGCACCATCACGGATCACCAGCGCACGCGGAGCTGACAGGTCGCGCAGAGCCTCCAGAACATGCTCCGTGCGCGTTTCCTGCACAACAGTCACGATGATGGAAAAGCTGGCAAAACCAAGAAGAATCAACGCCTCGGTCAAATCGCCCAAGAGCAAGTAAGCAATTCCTCCCACCAGCAGCAACGCCAGCATGGGCTCGCGCACCACTTCTAACGCGATGCGCCAGACCGAACGCTGGCCTGCGCGCGGCAATTCGTTGGGACCGTCTGCTGCCAACTTAGCTTGCGCCTCATTAGAAGTCAGACCAGATGGCCTGCATGCATCAATCATCGCAGTCGCCGTCGTCCGAGACGCTGCGATGAGAGCGGGTGACCTTGTCGATATTGTGAATGCCTTCCTCTGCATGTGTTGCGCGAACGTGTGCAGGCCGATGCTCAAGACAGCCATTTCATGTATAACGCTTGAGATTGCCATTCGTATGACAGGTTGTGCAAGCAGCGTTAAGCGGGACCGTCAGAGCAAAAGACGGTCACGCGCGAAATCTGAAGGCCTGCATGCTTTTGGGCGCAGCACTGCGGCCCCCGCTATGGTCGTGACCTATAAATGCCACCTTCGAGGCGTCGGAATGGCGAACAGATCGGGCGGAAAGGCGCGCAGGCGCGTTGGTTCCGACAGAGCGGTCAGTAGGTCATTGATGCGAATATCCATAAACGCAGCATATGCCGTAAGCCGCATATGCGCTCTGACGCAAATCAACGCTGACGCATGGTTTGACGATTTTCGAAATGTCGATTGACTTGGCCATTGCGGGCGCTATTTCCATCATTCTCGAAAGGTGGATTGGATGGACGATCTCAACGCACAAGTCTGGGCTGTCGATGCACTTGGTGCATTGGCCCACGAAACCCGGCTCTCGGTGTTCCGCATGCTGGTCAAGGCTGGCCCCGAAGGCATGATCGCAGGCGCCATCGCCGAACATCAGGGCGTGCCGCCATCCACCATGTCGCATCATCTTGCCACGCTGGAGCGCGCCGGACTGGTACAGTCGGAGCGCGAAAGCCGCTTGATCCATTACCGCGCCGACTATCCTGGCATGCGCCGCCTGTTGATGTTCCTGATGCAGGACTGCTGCCAGGGCGCACCGGAAATGTGCGGCGATCTGATGGCCGATCTGGCCTGCAACCCATCCCAACCCCAAGACGCCTGAGGCTTCAAATGGCTGACAAGATCTACAACGTCCTGTTCTTGTGCACCGGTAACAGCGCCCGCTCGATCTTGGGCGAAGCGGTGATGAACAAACTTGGCGCGGGGCGCTTCAAAGTATGGAGCGCAGGCAGCCAGCCCAAGGGCGAGGTTCATCCCATGGCGCTCTCGGTGCTGAACGGCGTGGGCTATGACACCACCGCTATGTACTCGAAGAGTTGGAGCGAGTTTTCGAAACCCGGCTCGCCAGAGTTCGATTTCATTTTCACCGTTTGCGACAGCGCCGCCGGCGAGACTTGCCCGGTGTGGATCGGCCATCCGATGACCGCGCACTGGGGCATCGAAGACCCGGCAGCCGTTGAAGGCGAAGGCCAGCGCGACGCCTTTCTGCAGGCGCTGCGCTATTTGACCAACCGCATTTCGTTGTTCCTGACGCTGCCGCATTCCAGCATCGACGAGATAGCGATGAAACAGAAGCTCACGGAAATCGGCAAAGCCGAAGGCGCCAGCAGCGGAGCAAGCGCATGACCGATATCGTTATCTACCATAACCCGGAATGCGGCACGTCGCGCAATGCGCTGGCCATGATCCGCAATGCCGGGATCGAGCCGCATGTGGTGGAATATTTGAAGACGCCGCCATCGCGCGCCTTGCTCGAAAGTCTGATCGAACGCGCGGGCATCTCCGCGCGCGCGCTGCTGCGCGAAAAGGGTACGCCCTTCGCCGACTTGGGGCTGGGCAATCCTGATCTGACCGACCCGCAACTCGTCGACGCGATGATGGAGCATCCCATCCTGATCAACCGCCCGTTGGTCGTCTCACCGCTTGGCGTGAAGCTGTGCCGGCCCTCCGAAGAAGTGCTCGATCTAATTCCGGCCGGGCAGCGCGGCGCATTTGCCAAGGAAGACGGCGAGCAGGTCATCGATGCAACCGGCAATCGCGTGACAGGTTAAGGAGAGACGCCGTGACCGTACAGCCCAAGCGCGAACGCCTGTCGTTCCTCGATCGTTATCTCACCTTGTGGATATTTCTAGCGATGGCTCTGGGCGTCGGCCTTGGCTCGACTTTCGCAGGCCTGCCCAAGGCAATCGACGCTCTTTCATGGGGCACCACCAACATCCCGATTGCCATCGGCCTGATTCTGATGATGTACCCGCCCCTCGCCCGCGTGCGGTATGAGGAACTGCCGCGCGTGTTCGAGGACAAGCGTGTGCTGGCAATCTCCCTGATTCAGAACTGGATCATTGGACCAGTCCTGATGTTCGCGCTGGCTGTGATCTTCCTCTCGGACAAGCCGGAATACATGACCGGCTTGATCCTGATCGGCCTTGCGCGCTGCATCGCCATGGTCATCGTGTGGAACCAGTTGGCCAAGGGCGACAACCAGTACGTTGCCGCGCTGGTCGCGTTCAACTCAATCTTCCAGATCCTGTTTTTCAGCGTCTATGCGTGGTTCTTCTTGGCCGTCCTGCCGCCACTGTTTGGTCTGGAAGGCAGCGTGGTCAATGTCAGCTTCTGGACCATCGCGCAGGCGGTGCTGATCTATCTCGGCATTCCGTTCCTCGCGGGGTTTCTCACCCGCAAATGGCTGGCCAAGGCCAAGGGCAACGACTGGTACGAGCAGACCTTTCTACCGAAGATCGGACCTATCACACTCGTCGCGCTGCTGTTCACTATCGTCGCCATGTTCAGTCTCAAAGGCAACGAGATCGTCACGCTGCCAGGTGACACCATCCGCATTGCCATCCCGCTTACGATCTACTTCGTCGTGCAGTTTTCAATCAGCTTCTTCATGGGCAAGCTGATCGCCAGCGACTATCCGCGCACCACTGCAGTGGCGTTCACTGCAGCAGGCAACAATTTTGAACTGGCGATCGCAGTGGCGATTGCGGCGTTCGGCCTTGCTTCACCGGTGGCGTTTGCCGCTGTGATCGGCCCGTTGGTCGAAGTGCCTGTGCTGATCCTGCTGGTCAATGTCGCCTTCTGGTTCGGACGACGCTGGTTCCCGGACAGCGTGCCAGCGCATGGCAAAGAGGTATGACCGGCATAATGTGCGAACGCCTGCGCCCATTGGCTGACCCTGCTCACTTGCCTGCGCTTAAACCAGAATATGTCTTTCGCCAGCCTGCCGTCGGTCTTGGCACGCTCGATACGCCGCCGCGTGTCTTGCTGCTCTACGGTTCCTTGCGCGAACGCTCGTATTCGCGACTGGTTGTAGAGGAAACCGCCCGTCTCCTGCAATTTTTTGGCTGCGAAACACGTATTTTTGATCCGCGCGATCTGCCCCTGCCGGATCAGGTCAAGAACGACGATCACCCGGCCGTGGCCGAACTGCGCGCGCATTCGCTATGGTCCGAGGCGCAGGTCTGGTGCAGCCCCGAACGCCACGGTCAGATCACCGGCATCATGAAAACTCAGATCGATCATTTGCCGCTGGCCTATAAGGGGATGCGCCCCACGCAAGGTCGCGCGCTGGCGGTGATGCAGGTCAGCGCCGGGTCGCAAAGCTTCAACAGCGTCAACACGCTGCGCGTCCTTGGCCGCTGGATGCGAATGTTCACCATTCCTAACCAGTCCTCGGTCGCCAAGGCATACGAAGAGTTCGACGAAGCCGGGCGGATGAAGCCATCAAGCTACTACGACCGCATCGTCGATGTGGTGGAAGAACTGGTGCGCTTCACGGTGCTGTTGCGGCCACATGCAGAGCAGCTGGTCGATCGCTATTCCGAGCGCAAGGAACGCGATGAACCGGTTGTGACCCCTGCCGAAGCCGCTGGGATCGCGGCAAAACATTGAAATTATAAAATATATGTTCGTCCACACCGATCCTGTGGACCGCCCGGCTTTCGATGAAAACCGTATTTACCAACACGTCGTATATTCGCTCGGCAAGGTCGGTGACGTGTCCGTCACAGCGCGGACCCGGATCGAGGCACGTATGGTCGTAGGCGCAGAGGATTTGGTATGGCGGTTCCGCCAGCAAGTGCGTGCGCAGATGCCGTTAAAAGAAAAGAATGGCGCGCTCTTGGTCGGTTGGAGTGAAGCATTTTTCAACCTCAATGACGCCGACTGGGGCCCTCGCGAGGGAATGGACCGTTGGCGCAATTTCGTGGGCGTCTCAGTGCCCATTGTCGAGGGTATCATGCTTGAGCCCGGATATCTCAATCAGGCCGTCTTCCGCAAAGGGGAGGATCGGCTCGATCACATCGCAAGCGTCACACTTTTCTACCGGTTCTAGCTAAGCATCAAAGCCAGAATTTCGCGCAAACCCGCCGGATACATTGGCCAATTCCGGCTTCCGGTCAGGCAGCCTCATGTAACCCGGATGACTGTTCTGATCATGGTCGGACGTTCGCATGCCAGAAGCGAACGTCGTAATCTGGTCGGGTGCTCCCCCCCCCCTTTTTGAAGTGACCGGGAATAGACAGTGTCTCAAGTCTAATGCCCAAGACCTGACATTCTGCAGATGACACGCCAAAAGAAATGGTGCACCCGGAACGATTCGAACGTCCGGCCCTCAGATTCGTAGTCTGATGCTCTATCCAGCTGAGCTACGGGTGCCCACCATTTGCTTTCGACCGCACAGTGGTGCGATCATTTCCCACCGTTCACCCCAAAAGGGAAAATGGTGCACCCGGAACGATTCGAACGTCCGGCCCTCAGATTCGTAGTCTGATGCTCTATCCAGCTGAGCTACGGGTGCTGGGAGACGCGCCTTTAGGTTGGTCTTTTCCCTTTGGCAACCCCTTCAAGCATCGGAATCAACGCTTGTGCCAAAGGTATGTCCAGCGGGGGCATCGGCAAACGCAGCAGTTCCTGCAATGATACCCAGTTTAGCTGCGTGCCCGGCTCCAACGCGACGGGCGTGCCGCGCCAGGACGTCGTGGTGTACAACAACAGCAGCAACGTTTTTTGTCCTGCCTCGGCAAAAGTGGTGGCAAACGACAATGGTGCCAAATCTGATGGTTCAACACACACGCCAAGCTCTTCGTCAATTTCACGAATGAGAGCGACCTCAGGAGTTTCCCCTGCTTCCAATTTACCGCCGGGAAACTCCCACAACCCACCATGCGCTTTGTCAGGTGGTCTTTGCTGAACAAGCACTTGCCCAGCTGGCGATACTATCGCCAACGCCACCACAATTAACATTGGAGGCAGTTCTTCCATCAACAAATCTTTCGTCAACAATTTATTATCCAAGTTATCGTAGTGCTTCTATGCCGCAATATTGGAAAAGACGTGAAGTTATTGGTTCATAATCTTATTCGCAACAATTGCGGCGCAACGGCCATTGAATACGGCATGTTGGTTGCGTTGGTCGCCTTGGCGGCTGCAACGGCCCTGAGCCAGTTCACCCCCACCTTGAACAACATTTATACCATCGTCGATAATTCGACCACGAATTCTGTCAGTGGCGATTAACGCAATTTTTAGAATTCCGCACGTAACACTACCAGCGTCGGCTCCGGTAGAAAGTTTCCGGAGCGGGCCGGGATGATGAAGACTAACACCAGGAGACTGACCATGAAGCTTTTCCGTGACCTGTTCGCAAACGAAGACGGCGCAACTGCGATTGAATACGGCCTAATCGCCGCTCTCGTGGCTGTTGCTGCAATGACCGCCATGGGTTCGCTCGGCAACTCGCTCAGCACCACGTTCGGTCTGGTTTCGACCAACATGACCAACGCACAAGACGGCAAGCTCTAAGAGCTAAAAAACGCCTGAAGGGTTGGGCTAAAATTATCTCAACTCTTCAGGACGTTTGCACTCTTGGATTAAGGATACCATCATGAAGCTTTTTCGGGACATACTTAAAAGCGAAGATGGGGCTACAGCCATTGAATACGGCCTGATCGCCGCACTCGTCGCCGTTGCGGCAATGACCGCTATGGGTTCATTGGGCAACTCGCTCAGCACCACGTTTGGTTTGGTTTCATCCAACATGGTAAAAGCGCAAGACGGAAAGCTGTAATAGCTCAATCACCGTTAACACACGGGGGTCGACTTTTTGTCGGCCCCCGTTTTGTTATCCAAACTTCACGCATAATGCCAGATATCACTCAAATATCTAATATACAACGATTTTTACCTTCTGGCCCACAGAAAGTTTGCTCGATGCGGTCAACCCGTTGAGTACCAGAAAGCGTTCCAACGCCTTATCAGTGAACGCCATCCGGCCGGCCATGCTTTGCACAGTCTCGCCCGATTTCACGGTGACCACGGATAGCTTGCGCGGGCGCACTGCCGATGCCTCGGTCGCGCTTATGCGGCGGATAGACCGGAACATCGCATCAAACTGCGTTGCCTGGCCTGCCTGACTGATCGTTGAAAAATGGAAGGCCTGTTGCGGTCCCCATTCGTAAGCAAACACAATCACATCCACTTGAGCATCACCGCTATTGGCGCGGGTTGCGCCATAAGCCGCCTTGATGCCGTTGACAGTGGTCGTCTGGATCGAATCCGGGCGGATCTGCTGCTCGCTCAGGCCCGCAAAGACGGTGTTCACATAAGCTGAAAGATCGCCGGTATAAGCGGCAGAGGAAAACTCACCCTTCCCCGTTTGGCCTGAAATGGCGACGGAACGTGTACCATTCACCAGATAGAACCCGTTTGGTGCCGAAAAGCCCAAACGATACGCCGGGTGCGTAAATTTCGATCCATCAACAATGCCCTGTGCAGGATCATCGCCAAATGTCAGGCCGTTAACACCAGCCAAAAACGCATCGCGGTTGGTCTTGCCGGTCTTTGACGCGGCCCGCGTTAACGCAGCGCGGACACGCGATGCAGGATCCGGGTGCGTACTGGCCCACGCAGGAACCTGATTGTTGGTTCCGTTGATACTGGCATCAAGCGTGTTCTGATTCGCAAGGCTTTGCAAAACAGTGGACATCGCGCGCGGATCGTACCCTGCCCGCTCCAAATAGGTGACACCGAGGTTATCCGCCTCAGTTTCTTGGCCGCGTGAATACTTCAGCGTCAGCAATTGGCTGCCGGTGGAAAAGATCTTTTGCCCGATCTGGCCAAGCGCGTTGTTGCCCAGCAAAGCGCCTGACAGCAGCGTACCCAAAGCACCGATAATCGAATTGCGGGTTGCTGCGCTTTGACGTTTGGCAGAATGGCGGGCCGCAACGTGCCCGACTTCATGGCCCAGAACACCCGCCAGTTCCGCCTCGTTGTTCATCAACGCAGCCAATTGGCGCGTGACATAGATGTAGCCACCCGGAACCGCGAAAGCATTGTTCACCGGCGAATTGAGCAACGTAACGGTAAAATCACCGCGCGCATTGCTAAGCCCTGATTGCACCGCAATGTTCTTGCCAATGTTCTGAACGTAATTCGCCTGCGTGCCGGTCATCGCACCGCCAAATTCTTGCATCAATTGCGGATGTGCTTCGGACCCTTGCTTCCGGTCTGCCGCGCTGATCGCTTGAATCGCGCCTTGGGCTGATGCCGGGCTGCCATTGTGGCTGGCCATTGCGGGGATAACCAGCGCCGATAAGGCGGTGACTGTCAGGATTGCACTACGTGAACGGATCAATATTGGCATCGGTCTCTCCCTACCGGGCAAGCGAATCTGTACACCCGCGCCTTAACTGGCGCCGAACGTAACAACCCGTATGTCGCAAATAGCGTTCCCAAGCGCCAGTGCGCGCATGCGATTAAGCGCCGATGCGAAGAAACCGTTCGGCACGCAATCGGCGCAATTCATCGCCGGTCTTGCCCGCCAAAGCATCCAGTTCTTCGCCAATCGCAGCCCCCAGCGCAGCACAGGCCGCCGCTGGATCGCGATGCGCACCGCCTACCGGTTCACGCACGATCCGGTCAATTACGCCAAGGCCAAGCAAATCCTGCGCGGTCACTTTCATCGCTTCAGCTGCATCAGCCGCCTTGTCCGATGTGCGCCACAGGATCGATGCGCAGCCTTCGGGCGAGATGACCGAATAGATCGCATGTTCCATCATCAGCACACGTTCGCCACTGGCCAATGCCACCGCGCCGCCCGACCCGCCTTCGCCAACAATCGTGGCAATCATCGGCACACCCAGCGCCAGACACGCTTCGGTTGACCGTGCGATGGCTTCGGCTTGCCCGCGCTCTTCAGCCTCCACGCCAGGAAATGCGCCAGACGTATCGACCAGCGTCACCACCGGCAGACCGAATCGGCTCGCCATTTCCATCAGCCGGATTGCCTTGCGGTATCCCTCAGGCTTGCCCATGCCAAAGTTGTGGCGGATGCGGCTTTGCGTATCGTTGCCTTTTTCATGGCCGATCAGCATCACACGCCGATGGCCCAGTTTGGCAAAGCCGCCGACAATCGCCTCATCTTCGCCATAAAGACGATCACCGCCCAAGGGCAGAAAATCAGTAAAGATTGCCTCGACATAATCCTTGAAATGGGGCCGCGCAGGGTGACGCGCCACTTGCGTTTTTTGCCACGGCGTCAGCGCGCGATACGTGCTGGCCAGCAGTTCGGCAGACTTGGTTTCAAGGCGACGAATCTCAGAGCCAATATCAATATCTCCGCCCAGCGCCGTCTGGCGCAGTTCGGCGATGCGGGCTTCGAGCGCGGCGACCGGCTTTTCGAACTCGAGATAGGAAATCATGTTGCTTCCGCTAAGCGCGCGCGGCGCTCTGGTCAACCGCTAGCCGATTTACCCAACGGGTGGCGTTCATTTACCAAGGCTACCAGACGCGCCGAATCGACATGCGTGTAAATCTGCGTCGTTGCAATATCGGCATGACCCAGCAGTGTTTGCAGCACGCGCAAATCGGCCCCGCCTTCCAGCAAATGGGTAGCAAATGCATGGCGCAGCACATGCGGGCTGACTGTTTCCGGGTTCAAGCCCGCCCGCAGCGCCAGATCCCGCAGCAATTGAAACAGCCGCACGCGCGATAAATGTCCGCCCTTGGGGCTGGGGAACACAAAGCGTCCCCCCTTCCCGCGCACCCTCAGCCAATCTGCCAGTGCCCGCACCGCCCGCGCGGATACCGGCACCATCCGTTGGACCCCGCCCTTGCCTGTGATCGTCAGGAACGGCGCATCGCGTGGCACCGCGGCAATGGGCAAGGAAACAAGCTCTGTTGCGCGCAAGCCTGATCCATAAAGCAATTCCAACAAGGCCAGCAACCTATAGCCTTCGGGCGTTCCAGCCGCCCCATCCGCCTCTGCTGTCAGGAATAAAGCGCCAATCGCGGTGTGGTCCAGCAGCCGGGGCAAGGGCCGCCGTGCACGGGGCCGAGGCAAGGCGGATGACGGGTCGTCATCGCGCAGGCCCTCATCCACCAGAAACCCATAAAACTGGCGGAGCGCCGATGCTTTGCGCGCCAGCGACGATGGCGCAAGTTCGGCCCAAACGCTGGCAAGCTTGGCAATATCGTCGCGCCCTGCCTGCGTAAGTGTCCCGATTGCCTCTGCCGCTCCTGCCAGATCACGGCGATAGGCCGACAATGTGTTTGCCGCAGCACCGCGTTGAGCGGCGAGCATCGCCAAAAAGCTCTCAACCTCAGGTTCGGCTGCGGCTTTTACCACTTCAAACGCGCGACACCGCTTCGGCAGCGATCATCCGCGCCTCAGCCTCAAGGCCGACACGCTGCAATGCCGAGACGATGTGATACAAATGCAGCGGCGTCATCCGGTCCCAGCGTTCGGCTTGCATGCCGAACGCTGCCAGCAGCGAAACCAAAGCGGGATTGTTTGAAGCCGCTGCTTGATCGATGGCGCGGGTCCACCGGGTTTCGCGATCTAGGTCGATGCTCAACTTTTCGGAAAAGCTGCGCGCGGCAGCATCATCAACCCGACCAAGCCCCCTCAAACCGGCCAGCAGGAATTGCGAACGCAAAGAACCTTCCGAATCGTCATTGCCGGCAAAGGCGTTAAGGCCTTCATTGGTCACTTGCGTGGCTCTGGCCGGATTGGCGACAACGACCAGTCCCCAACCTTCACTGCCGATCGACAGGAAAGGCGCCCATTTCAGGGCATTGCGGTCCAACCCTGCGGTCAACATCGATGCAACCAAAGCTGCGGCATTGTCGGACAAGTCATTCGACGGAGCAAGCCGCGCTGCGGCATAGGATGTCAGCACCAGTCCGGAATAAGCGCGATCAGGATCGGTGCCATCACCCCACAGATTACGAATCGCATCGAAGCGATCATTCGCGGCCTTGGCGAAATAGGCCATGCGCAGCGTTTCAGACCGCTTCGTCCACTCATCAGGTTCGGCACCGCCGCCACCGTTCGCCGCGCGCGCTGCGTAAAGCTGGCTATAAAGATCGATCATTGCCTGCGACGATAACACGCCGCGAACCGCAGCCACATCAGCCGCCGCAGCGCGAGACGTCAGCGGCAGCATCGGCGCGCGCACCGCCGCGAGCGCATAAGCTGCCCCGGCACGTTGGCGCAAAGCCTCAGGCGGCTCAATGCCTGTGGCAAACGACATACCGATGCTCCACGGCGTCAGCGCATCGACACCTTCCCATTCAATCTTCACCGCACGACGGGCATTAATGGCTGCGCCTGCAAACTTCTGGGCAAGCAAGATGTCGATCTTGCTGCCAGTGCCGCGCCGCAATGCCCGGTCCAGTTGCGCCATCCCCGAAGATCCTTCGTCGGCGAAGGATGAACAGATGGCCCGCGACAAGTCCCATTCCCAACCCGGACGTCCCGCCGCGGTCAGTGCTGTGATCGGGCACAAGCCAACCGGATCGGATGTGGCGATGAAACTGGCCATCGCGGCGTCTTCCAGCGCCTTTGTGAAATTGCCGCTATCCACCGATTGGACCATCGCCCGCGCGGCGTCCGCTTCGCCCATGCGCAACAGCAATTGTGCCCTCATCGCTGCCCAATCGGCCCCATTCATGCCCACCGGCGTTGCCAGACGACTGGACAGCGCGCGACGGGCAAGGATGTGTCCCCACCGCGAAACAAACCGGCCGCGCGTTTTGGCAATCACGCCTTCCACAAACGGACCATTCAGGTAATGCGTTGAAACGACGGGAAACCCGCCTTCACGCTCATCGATCACACCAACGATATCCAGACTGCGGCGGCCCGATAGCGGGATGTCAAATTTGGGCTTGGCCGATTGGATCAGCTTTTCCAGAAGCACCGGATCAATCGAATTCAGCAGCGCCTCATCGCTATTTCCGCCACCCGTTCCCGCACCAACAGCGGGGCGAGAAGCCGGGATGGCCTGCACGACGGGCACAGATGTACTTGTCGGTGCGCTGACCGAATTGGGCTCAGGCGCGGTTGCTAACGGGCGCGCAGCCGCTGACGTAGCTGGTCGGGGAGCAGTTGTTGTTCGCGACGGGGAGGACGACCGTTGCTGCGCAGGGCGCGTGGGCGCGGGCGGACTGTCGAAGCCAGGTGGCAGTAGCGATTCTTGCGCAACCAGCGTGCCCGAAACCGCGGCAAACGCGGCCACGCCGCACAACCAAAGAACGCGTCGGTTCATTGTGGCGCAACTCCTGCGCTCACCGGTTGCTCGATCCACCGCATTGGCTGCGCCCCACCTTTGATCCATGCAATCACGAAAACGGCGGTTAACGCCAGCGCGCCTACCACGGCAACTATCTTGTTCACGCGCATTTCGCTCCCGGCAGGCCCAACCGCTTTCCCCTATCGCTGTAAAGTGTGTCTCAACAGGCGATACTTGCAACCGGCACTAGCGCAAGTATAGGCAGCCCGGCAATGCAACTTGATGCAGTCCCTCTCAGTTCGTCCGAAATCGGCCGCATCGCGCGCCGGATTGATCGGCCATTGGTGCTGGTTGGCATGATGGGCGTGGGTAAAACGACAGTCGGCCGCAAGCTTGCCGCAATGCTGCATCTTCCATTCGTTGACGCCGATGAAGAGATCGAACGCGCGGCGCATATGCCCATCCCTGAAATCTTCGCGACATATGGCGAGCCGTATTTCCGCGATGGTGAACGCCGTGTGATCGCGCGGCTGATCGGCGAAGGGCGGCACGTGGATCGCAAGGTTCTTTCCACAGGCGGCGGTGCATTCGTTGATCCATCAACCCGCGCGTTGGTGCTTGAAAAGGCCATAGCCATCTGGCTTGATAGCGATATCAGCACTTTGGTTGAACGGGTTGGCCGCAAAAGCAATCGTCCGCTGCTTCAAACGGGCAATCCACACGAAATTCTCACTCGCCTGCGAGACGAACGGCAACCGTTCTATTCCCAAGCACCGATACATGTCATCAGCACCACGCAGCCGCATCAGATCACCACTTCACGCATTCTCAGGGCAATCGACCAATGGCTATAATTCCCGTCGCCATCGCTGGCGCGCCTTATGATGTGCGCATCGAAGCCGGTGTATTGTCGCGTGCAGGCGAACTTTGCCGCCCGTTCCTGCGCAAAAACCACGTTGCGATCATCACGGACGATCATGTGGCGGCAAAATGGCGCGACGTGGTTACGGCATCGTTCGACACAGATGGCATCCGCAGCGAGTGGTTGGTGTTGCCTGCAGGTGAAAGTACCAAGAGCTGGGAACAACTTGCCCGCGTGATCGATTGGCTGCTCGAACAAGAGGTTGAACGCAAAGACAAGATCGTCGCGCTTGGGGGCGGCGTTATCGGTGACCTTACCGGCTTTGCCGCCTCGATCGTCAAGCGCGGCTGCGGCTTTATCCAGATCCCGACTACACTCCTGGCACAAGTGGATTCCAGCGTCGGCGGCAAAACCGCAATCAATACGCCAGCAGGCAAGAACCTTGTCGGCGCGTTCCACCAGCCCGCGCTCGTCCTTGCTGATCCCTTGGCGCTAGACACACTGCCCATGCGGGATGTGCGGGCAGGTTATGCCGAAGTGGTCAAGTACGGCCTAATCGATGACGCCGCCTTTTTTGATTGGTGCGAGGCAAACGGTACAAAGTTGCTCGCAGGCGATCACGCCGCCCGTGAATACGCCATCGCTCACAGCGTTGCTGCCAAAGCGCGAATCGTGGCGGCAGATGAAAAAGAAACCGCAGGCGTCCGCGCCCTGCTTAATCTTGGCCACACGTTCGGACATGCGCTTGAAGCTGAAACGGGCTTCTCAGATCGCTTGCTTCACGGCGAAGGCGTTGCGCTGGGCATGGTGTTGGCAGCGCGTTTTTCTGCGCGCCAAGGATTGATGAGCGGTCAGGACGCTGACCGCGTTGCGGCCCATATCGGTGCGGTAGGCCTGCCCGCCTCACTCAGCGCGTTAGCGTTGAATTGCGACGGACGCCGCCTTGCCGATCACATGCTTCACGACAAAAAGATGGATGCGGGCACCCTGCCCTTCCTGTTGATGCGCGGCATAGGGCAAACCTTCTTTGCGACCGATGTCGAACTCAATGAAATAGCCGCGTTTCTGGATGAGGAACTTATCCGCGCGTAGCTGATACCCCAGATACCGCGGCTTCAATTTCCGGTGAACACAGCCTTGCGCTTTTCTAGGAAGGATTTGCCACCTTCACTGGCATCGTCGCTATCGCCGGCAGTGCGCTGGCCTTCTGCTTCGGTCTGTAGCGCGGTTGCGAAATCGGACTCAAGTGCCTTGGCAAGATTCTGACGCATTACGCCAAGGGCAACCGTTGGCCCATTGGCAAGGCGTGTCGCCAAGGCCAAAGCCTCGTCCTGCAAGGTGGCATCATCGACCGCTTTGTAGATCAGGCCCCAGCTTTCGGCCTTTTCCGCCCCCACCTTTTCGCCAAGCATCATCATTTCGGTCGCGCGGGCTTTGCCAACCAAGCGCGTCAGCGTCCACGATGCACCGCCATCGGGCACAAGGCCAATGTTCACAAACGCCTGAAGAAAGTACGCGCTGCGGCCAGCCAGCACGAAATCACCCGTCAGCGCAATGGAGCAGCCAATCCCTGCCGCAGGACCGTTTACCGCAGTCACGATCGGCACAAACAGACGGGCCAAAGCCAGCATCATCGGGTTATACGACTGGGTGAGCGCGGTATATGCACCTGAGCCACCGGAGATCGAACGCGCGCCCGAAACCGCAAGGTCAGCCCCTGAACAGAACGCGCGCCCTGCAGCCGTGATCAAGACCGCGCGGGCTCCATCAAGGTTCGAAACCGCTTCGGCGATTTCAATGGCCATGTCAGGTGGGCATGCGTTCAGCCGTTCCGGGCGATTGAGCATGATCTTCAGGACATTGCCGATCCGCTCAACCTGAATGGATTCGTATTCCATCGTGCACACCCTCTTTTGCAAAAATTCAATTTACAGGCCGAGGGCCATAACCGTGTGGGCAGATGATTCCATCGAAAAATATGTAAGCGTTCAAACCTTATGCGATTGCGCAAAAGCCGCAGCAGCGCCGAATAAGCCCGGTTGGGGATGCGTGATCAGCTTTACCGGAATGGCCGCCATCATCGCCTCGAACCGGCCCTTGGCGCGGAAGCGATCAGCAAAGCCTGAGCTTACAAGCGTATCCTTGATGCGCAGCCCCAAGCCGCCCGCCATCACCACTCCAGTCGCGCCATGTGCCAGCGCAAGATCACCTGCCACACTACCCAATGCCAAACAGAATCTGTCAACCGCAGCGGCCGCCAAACTGTCACCGCCCGCAGTGCCGAGTTCCCACAGTTCGCGGTCTGTGCGCTGCGTTAAGGGGCGCCGATCCATGAGCGCGAGCGCCTCGTAAATGTCGACGATCCCCGGCCCTGCCACAACACGCTCTACCGATACGCGGCGATGGCGTTGGCGCAGACGGGCCAAAATGGAATCCTCGATCGAATCGAGCGGTGCGAAATCGATATGCCCACCTTCGGTCGGCTGCACCCTGTAACCAGAACCATCGCGCCACAACTGTGCCACACCAAGGCCCGTGCCGGGGCCGACCACACTGATTACGCCGTGGTCGGGCAAGTCCTCGTCAGGACCGCTTAGATGCACAAAATGCGCAGCATCGGCCTGCGCCACGGCATGAGCCACAGCTGCAAAATCGTTGACCACGACGAATTCGTCGGCCCCCAGCTTTTCCGGAATCAACGCCGGACGGATGATCCACGGATTGTTGGTGAACTTGATAATATCGCCGCCGACAGGCCCCGCCACAGCAATCGCTGCCGCTTTGGGCAAAGTGCCGCCAGCAACCCGGCCAAACTCTTCCCAAGCAAGTTGGAACGAGCCGTGATCAGCCGTCTTCAGCGTAACTGCGTTACCAAGCGAAACAACGCGCCCGCCACCGACCTCGGCAATGGCGAAGCGCGCGTGGGTTCCGCCAATATCGACGGCAACTACCTGCATCCTATCCCCCAAAGGCGTCGTTGCGCCATTCTTGTCAAAGCCCAGCGGCCGCCAACATGGCCGAACCGCCACGCTCGGCAGGATCGGAATGTTGCCGCATCATCGCAAACAATTCGCGGCCTACGCCAAAGGCATTATGCGCAGCCATGGCATTTTCACGTGCGTTCCATTCCTCATCGGGCACAAGGGCTGCAAGTGTGCCCGTTTCGGCGCAAACCCGTACAACGTCGCCATCGCGCAGTTTGGCCAAGGGACCGCCATGCCCTGCTTCGGGTGATACGTGGATCGCTGCGGGTACTTTGCCCGAAGCGCCGGACATGCGCCCATCGGTTACCAGCGCAACCTTGAACCCGCGATCCTGCAGCACGCCCAATGGCGGCGTTAGTTTGTGCAGTTCTGGCATGCCATTGGCACCCGGTCCCTGGAAACGCACCACGACCACGACATCGCGTTCCAATTCACCCGCCTTGAACGCCGTCAGTACGTCATTTTGTTCCGAAAACACGCGGCACGGTGCCTCAATCGTCCAGCGCGATGCATCGACCGCGCTGACCTTGATCGTGCCGCGCCCCAAATTGCCTTTAAGTAAACGGAAGCCGCCCTCGGCCTGAAATGGTGCAGTGACCGGGCGCAGCATGGTATCATCGCCCGACACATCTGGTGCCGGTTCCCAGCGCAAAGTATCGCCGTCCATCACCGGCTCTTGCGCGCCTTCGGCCAAAGACGCTCCATAAACCGTGCGTATATCAGCATGGGCAAGGCCCGATCCGATCAATTCACGGATCACATAGGGCATGCCCCCTGCTGCGGCGAATGCATTCACATCACCCGCGCCATTGGGATAGACATTGGCAATCAGCGGCACCACACGCGACAATTCATCCATATCATCCCAATCAATTTGAATACCTGCCGCGCGCGCAATAGCGGGCAAATGGATCACATGATTGGTCGATCCGCCTGTCGCCAGAAGGCCGACAATGGCGTTTACAATAGCCTTTTCATCCACGCACAGCCCCAGCGGACGGTAATCATCACCCTCCCAGCCAATCTGTGCCACACGATGAACGGCTGCCCGGTTCAATTCCTGTCGCAGCTTGTTTCCCGGCTGCACAAAGCTGGCGCCGGGCATGTGCAGACCCATCATCTCCATCATCATCTGATTGGAATTGGCGGTGCCATAAAATGTGCAGGTGCCGGGCGAATGGTAGCTCGCGCTCTCGCTTTCCAGCAATTCATCGCGCCCCACTTTGCCTTCGGCATAAAGCTGGCGAATGCGCACCTTTTCCTTGTTGGGAAGCCCGGTGGGCATTGGTCCTGCGGGCACAAGGATCGTTGGCAAATGGCCAAAGCGCAGCGAACCTATCAGCAATCCAGGCACGATCTTGTCGCAAATGCCTAGCAACAAGGCCCCTTCGAACATCGCATGGCTAAGGCCAACAGCCGTTGCCATTGCGATGACGTCGCGGCTGAAGAGCGATAGCTCCATGGAATCCTGCCCCTGCGTCACGCCATCGCACATGGCTGGTACGCCGCCGGCCACTTGCGCTGTTGCACCGACTTCGCGGGCGAAAATCTTGATCTGTTCGGGATAGCGGGCATAGGGCTGATGTGCTGAAAGCATATCGTTGTAGGCAGTTACGATGCCAATGTTCATCGCCTTGCCGGACTTGATCAGGGGCTTGTCATCTCCTGATGCTGCAAATCCATGGGCCAAATTGCCGCAAGACAATTGCGGGCGGTTCAGGCCCTGATTGCGCGAACATTCGATCAGATCGAGATAGGAAGCGCGCGTGGTCCGTGAGCGTTCGATAATGCGCTGAGTTACGCGCGCGACAGTGGGGTTCATCGGCATCACTCGCTCCAGTAAATCGTCACGGGCGGACCATATCCGCGCAGGAATTCGGCCACAGGGTAGCTATCGTCCCCAACCAACACGCGCTCGATCAGCGCCCTTTTCGATGTGCCGGTCACCACAAGGATGATCGCGTTCGTTGCTTTCAGCGCCTTGTGATTCAAGGTCAGCCGGTCAAACGGAGCCTCTGGCGGCAACGGGATCGGCGTAGTGGCAATGACCGTTGCGCCGGGCCGGACCCGCGCCAGCATGTGGGGGAATAACGAAGCCACATGGCCGTCCTCCCCCATACCAAGCCAGACCAGATCGAACGGGGCAACCACCGCCCCTTCTTCAAGGCGCTCAAACGCAGCACCTGAATTTCCCAAAGCCGCGTAAATCTTGCCGAAGTTGCTAGCGGCATGATCGTCCGGCACACGGCGATCATCGGTCAGCGCAATCGTGACACTGGGCCAGTCAAGGGAGCGTCCTTGAAGCAAGGCCAAAACCTTGATCGGCGTCGATCCACCCGTAAACGCAATCCGTTTGGTCCCCGGCGCAGACACAACTTTCGCAATCCGGTCAGCTACGGCTGCCGCATCGCCAGTTTCAGCCCATGTGACTGTGACGGGAACTTGATCAGTCATTCCAGCTTCGTCCATCGCGTTCGGTCAAGGCAATCGCGGCATTCGGACCCCAGCTTCCGGCGGCGTAAGGCTTCACCTCCATGCCGGTTTCGTCCCACACCTTGCGGATGCCATCAACCCAGCGCCACTGCGCCTCTACTTCGTCGCGGCGCACAAACAGCGTCTGCTCACCTTCGATCAGATCGAGCAAAAGCCGTTCGTAAGCAATCCGGCGGCGTGCCTTGGCAAAAGCTGTAGTGAGTGACAGGTCAAGGTTCACTTCGCGTAATGTGATCCCGCCGCGGTCTAGTCCCGGTTCCTTCGCCATCACCTGCAAACGCACATATTCTTCGGGCTGCAACCGGATGACAAGGCGGTTGGCTGGCAATCTGCCGCCACGTTGTCCAAACAGATTGTGCGGGACGGGTTTGAATTCGACGACGATTTCGCTGCGGCGCTCGCTCAACCTCTTGCCAGTACGCAGGTAGAACGGCACTCCGGTCCAGCGCCAGTTATCAACATGGGCCTTGATCGAAACAAACGTTTCCGTGTCCGATGGATCGCCCAAGTCATCTTGGTAGCCGCCAACCGCAGAACCTTTCACAGCGCCTGCCCGATATTGGCCGCGCACCATCTCTTCCGCTTTCACAGGCCGAAGCGCGCGCAAGACTTTAACTTTTTCATCGCGGATTGATGTGGCATCAAGGCTAGCTGGCGGCTCCATCGCTGTCAGGGCCAGCAATTGCAGCATATGGTTTTGAACCATATCCCGCAACGCGCCGGTATCGTTATAAAACCCCTTGCGCCCTTCAAGGCCAACTGTCTCACTCACTGTGATTTGCACATGATCGATCCCGGCAGAATTCCACAGCGGTTCAAAGATCATGTTGGCAAATCGCAATGCCATCAGGTTCTGGACCGTTTCCTTGCCAAGGTAATGATCGATGCGGAATATCTGTTCCTCGGCAAAGGCTGCCGCTACCGCATTGTTGATCCGGGTAGACGATGCCAGATCGTTGCCCAGCGGCTTTTCCAAACCGATACGTACGTTGCCATGCGTCAGTCCGGCCCTGCGCAACCCTTCAATTGTCGGCTCAAACAGGAACGGCGCTGTGGAAAGAAAGATCGAAAGTCCGCACGATGTATCGCCCAGCTTTGTGGCCAGATCACCAAAGCCGTCGATGTTCGATGCATCCAGCGTCTGATATTCAAGCCGGTCGAGGAACGAAGCAAGCTTGGCATCATCGCGCCGATCTTCCGGTAGGAACTCAGCCAGAGCAGCCCGCGCAAATTCGCGAAACTCGGTATCGTCATGTTCGGAACGCGCCGTTCCAATGATGCGCAAGTCAGAACTTATCAACTCGTCTTCATGCAAGGCATAGAGCGACGGAAGGAGCATGCGGCGCGAAAGATCGCCAGTTGCGCCGAACAGCAGCAGCGCAGAACAGCTTTTTTCGATCATTTGCGAAAGTTCCCCATGGAGTTGCAAATCGGATATTTGCAAGCGCCGCCAACCCATGCGGCACTGCCTCTAGACCCTTAAAAGTCGCAGATCATCACGCATAAGTATGCAGCATAGCTATGCGTGATTAGGCTCATTGCTTCACTTCGATCCAGATTGCACCAAACGGTGGCAATCGCCCGATGCTGGCTCCGTTGACGAAGGCGATGGTCGCTCCGTCCAAGCTTGCGCCTTCGGGCCAATCAACCGGCGCCGCGGAGACGTTGAACACGCCAACAATCTCTTGTTTCTCGAACGAACGCCGCACAGCCAGCACGTGATCATCGGCATGAATTACGGTGAAATCGCCCAACCGCAAGGCCGGGTTTGCGCGCCGCAAGCGCAACAACTCGGTCGTCAGGTTCAGCAACGAAGCCGTGTCAGCTTCTTGCCGATCGACCGCGCGCGCCAAGTTTTCTTCACCAAGCGGCAGCCACGGCGCGCCAGTCGTGAAACCCCCGACTTCGTGTTGTGCGTGCCATGGCATCGGCGTGCGGGCGCCATCGCGCGATAAGGTTAGCGGCCAATTTGCAATCGCTTCGGGGTCTTGCAATTGCTCAAACGGAATATCGATCTGGGTGAGCCCCAGTTCCTCGCCTTGATAAATGATGATGTTGCCGCGAAGCGATGCAAAAAGCATGGCTTTCACTCGCCCAAAGGCCTCGTGATGTTCCGGCGCACACCAACGAGAAACCGCGCGCGGCGCGTCGTGGTTTTCGAACGCCCAACTCGGCCAGCCCATCCCCGGTTCGTCCGGCCACTTCGCCACGGAATGCGCAACAAATTCAGGCGTCAATGCATCAGCATAAAGGAAGTCGAAACCATAGGCACTATTGAGGTGATCCTCGCCTGCTGTAAACGCCTTCATCTCGGTTTCGGCAATATCCCCACCCACTTCGGCCACAGTGAACACTGCGCCATATTCATCACAAACCGCGCGCACCCGCTTGATGAAGTTAAGGATGTCGGGATGCGACTGGTTGTAAATCTTGAGCTGGAAATCAAAGGGCCGCGTCTTGCGCCGTCCGTCATCGGGCGCAGGCGGATTGTCGCGCATATCCAGATCATGCATCAAGAAATTTAGCGCATCCAGGCGGAAGCCATCGACCCCACGCTCAAGCCAAAACCGCATCGCGGCGAGCAAGGCTTCTTGGACGTCGGGATTGTGCGCATTGATCTGCGGCTGGCTCGACAGGAAATTGTGCAAGTAATATTGCCGCCGCCGCGCATCCCATGTCCATGCAGGTCCGCCAAACACCGATTGCCAATTTGATGGTGGCGAACCATCCGGCTTGGGATCGGCCCAAACATACCAGTCGGCTTTGGCGTTTGTCCGATTTTGACGGCTTTCCACAAACCATGCGTGTTCATCAGAGGTATGGGCGAAGACCTGATCGATCGTCACTCTGATGCCCAGTTCGTGCGCACGGCTTACCAGTGCATCGAAATCGGCCAGCGTCCCAAAGATCGGATCAACATCGCAGTAATCAGCGACGTCATAGCCGAAATCTTTCATCGGTGATTTGAAGAACGGCGAAATCCAAATCGCATCCACACCCAACCGCGCCACGTGATCCAACCGCGATGTGATCCCTGACAAATCGCCAATGCCATCGCCGTTTGAATCGCAAAAGCTGCGCGGATAGATTTGATATATTGCCGCTCCGCGCCACCAAGGCAGATCGCTGGAGGCTTCATGCGCAGACAAAGTCTCAACGTGGGCTGTCATGGTTTGGAAGGTTCCGCAAGTTAAGAAGGGCGCCACACACAGCGTTGCCAAAGGCCGAAGGATCAAGCAAGCGCGGATCTTGAAACGCCGTTGCAAGGCTGTGAATCGAGCGCAAATAGGGCTTTATATTCGTATGCGCATCGATTGCAGTACAACGCTGATTCTGCGACGACATAACGCTGCAACAAAAGGATACGTCATGGCCACGCAAGGACTGATCGGCGCAGTCGAAGCAGGCGGCACCAAGTTCGTGCTCGCCCTAGCCACACCCGAAGGTGAAGTAATGGCGCGCACCCGCATGCCTACCAACACCCCGGTAGAAACCTGGCCCGCCATGACAGACTTTTTTGCGCAGGCTTCGGCGCAACATGGTCCCATCGCGGCGTTCGGCGTTGCCAGTTTCGGCCCCATTGTTATCGACCCAGCCTCACCCAGCTATGGCACCTTTACCACCACGCCCAAGCCAGGTTGGTCAGGCGCGCGCTTTCACGATGCTCTGTCCGGATTCAACGCACCGATCATGGTCGATACCGACGTAAACGGTGCAGCCATCGGTGAATGGCAAGCAGGGGCAGGCCAAGGTTGTCGCACATTGGCCTATACCACCATCGGCACAGGCATCGGCACAGGCGTAGTCCGCGATGGGCGGTCGCTAATGGGCATTTCTCATTTCGAAAGCGGCCATATAGTACCTCCTCATGACCGAACGGCCGATCCATTCCCCGGCATTTGTCCCTATCATGGCGATTGCATAGAGGGCCTTGCCTGCGGCCCCGCCATTGAACAACGCTGGGGCCGCAGCCTTGATCAGTTGGTTGGCGAACCCGGAGCGGTTGGCTTGATCGCCGACTATATTGCTCATCTCGCGTCAACTCTGGTGCTTTTGCATATGCCGGATCGGCTCATTTTCGGCGGCGGTGTGATGAAGGCGCCCGGCCTGATCGATGCCATTCGCATTGCCACCGCCGCCAAGCTCAACGGCTATGTGCAGCACCCAAGCCTTGATGCTGGATTAAAAAGCTACCTCGTTACCCCCGGCCTCGGCGACGATGCGGGCATAACCGGCGCAATTGAATTGGGCAGGCGGGCGCTGGTCTCTTCTTAGAGAGCAGGCCTAGTGCCCCTCCCAAATCGGCTCGATTGAAGCGCGCCAAACACTTGCAAATCGGCAAAATGGCGCAATGGTGGCAGATCGCACTAAAATGGAGGCGGTTGGGATGATCGTCACCCATCACCATTGTCACGCGATTTAAAGTCGCACGATTAACTGCTACTGGTAAGTAACCAGAATTTATAGCAGTTTTGGCGGAATTGGGCATTAAGATTTTTCCATAACAAGGCATGTCCGCTCGGACCGCCCATCAAAATGCTGCACCCAAAGGCCTGCACCATCGCGTATAGCAATCGATTGAATTTTGATTGCAATCGATTGCAGATCGGTTATTCAGACCGCACTGAACGCGTCGAGACTCGTAATGTCCGCGCAGAATCAGCAGGGAGAGTACATCATGACAAACACCCGATTCCGTAGCCTCATCTCTGTGTCGGCAATCTGCCTGACCGCAATGGCAGCCCCAGCTTGGGCGCAGGCCGCCGATGAACAAGCAGCCGACGCATCCGCATCAGAACAGATTGTCGTAACCGGCGTTTCGCGCGCCACAAACCGTCTGGACACCAGCATTTCGGTCAGCGCACTTAACGTTGATAGCATTGCTGCCGTTTCGCCACGCGGCACTTCGGAAATCTTCCGCCAGCTTCCTGGTATCCGCGCTGAATCATCGGGCGGCGGCGGCAACTCGAACATTTCGGTTCGCGGCCTGCCCATGCTTACCGGCGGTGGCCAATTCGTATCGCTCCAAGAAGACGGCCTGCCGGTCTTGCTGTTTGGTGATCATAACTTCGCCCCGGCTGACGGCTTCATCAAGACTGATACCACGCTGGCCCGCATCGAATCAGTCCGTGGCGGCAGTTCGTCCACCCTCACCACCAACGGCAACGGCGCGATCATCAACCTGATCAGCAAGACCGGTGAACAGGAAGGCGGCAGCGTTCTGCTCAGCAAAGGCATCGATTTCAAAGATTCCCGCGTTGACATGGAATATGGCTCAGCCCTTGCCGAAGACCTCTATTTCCATGTTGGCGGTCACTATCAAATCGGCGGCGACGTGCGTGACACGGGCTTCAATGCCGTCAATGGCGGCAAGTTCCGCGCCAGCATCACCAAGAAGTTCACGTCCGGGTTCCTGCGTGTGTTTGCTCAAGTGATCGACAAGAAGGACGCAACCTTCATGCCGCAGCCCGTCCGCATCACTGAAGTGCCGGGATCTGTTGCCGCCGTTGCCGCCGGGGCAGCAAACTATGGCCGCGTGCTTGGAACTCTGACCAACAGCCTGCCCGGCCTGAATGCCGCTAATGAAACACTTCATGGCGGCAATCTGATCGGCTTTCCCGTCCTTGACGGCTCCGGAAACCTCATCTCCACAGATCTTCGCCAGGGGATCCATACCAAGGGGCGCTCGTTCGGCGGCGAATTCGAAATCGAAGCTGCTGAAGGCCTGACCATCAGCAACAAGTTGCGCTACACCGATTTCAGCGGTCGCTTCATTGCCCCGTTCACTCACGCCGTAGATACGGCCACGAACACGCTCGATCGAGTGGGCGGCACGTCCGCAACGTTCTTCAACGGCCCCAACGCCGGAAGCGCCGTTACCAACGCCTCGCTTGCAAATTTAACGGGCAACAATCTTATCACCGAACTTGCCCTGTTTGATACCGAACTGAACGACATGGGCAACTTCGCCAATGACTTGCGCGTAACCAAATCGTTCGCGCTGGAAGGTGGCGAAATCGTCGCAACCGCTGGTTACTTCGTGATGAGCCAGAACTTCGAACAGCGTTGGCACTGGGGGCGCCTGCTCACCTCTACCGAAGGCAACCCTTCGATCATCAACGTCCCCGGTGTAACTGAAGCGGGTGTCTATACCTACAACGGCGCATTCGGTGCATGCTGCAACATCTTGTGGGACATGACCGCAAAGGTCGATGCCGTATATGGCGGCCTCAACGCTACATTTGGCAAAATCAGCCTCGACGGCAGTTTGCGTCGTGAAACCATGCGTTACGATGGGTTTGCCCAGTTCAATTCTGCCCGCGATGTTGACGTAAACCGCGACGGCACCATCGGCCCTGCCGAAATCGGCGTACCTATAAGCGACCCTGCCACGCGCGCCAACATTGGCGGCGCGCTGTCCGGCACGGCCTACTCGGTTGGTGCAAACTACCGTGCAACTGACGATCTCGCGCTGTTTGCGCGATACAGCAAGGGTCTAACCTGGAACTTTGACCGCCAGTTTGGTGCTTTCACCGGCGGTCAGATCACCCAACCGGGCTTGCTGCGCAACACGACCAAGCAGTTTGAAGCGGGCTTGAAATGGCGTGAATCGATGGACTCAATTCCGGGCCGTCTTGAGCTTTACCTCACCTATTTCCACGGTGAAGCGAACTTGCGCAATTTCTCGATCACCAACAATCAGGCAACTGGCAACATCGTCAAATCTGACGGTGTTGAAATGGAAGCCAACTGGCGTACAGGCAACTTCGCACTGTTCGGCAATGCCACATGGACCAAAGCCCGCAACGTAACGGACTTCTCGGTTCCGGCACGCTCTGGTCTCGTCCCGCGCCGTCAAGCGGATTGGATCTACAATCTCGGCGCTTCATACACCTTTATTGATCGCCTGACTTTGGGTGCAGCAGTTAACGGAACGTCGGAAACTTTCGTCGATTTCGAAAACCGCTTCGTGCAGCCAGCGTTCAATGTTGTGACCGCCTATGTCAGCCTTAATGTGACCGACCGGATGACCCTTGCGGTCAATGCGAACAACCTGTTCGATACCACCGGCTTCACCGAAGGCGATGAAAGCCGTTTGTTCGATACTGACGGCAATGGTGCCTACGATACATCAATCGGCCGTTCGATCACTGGCCGCACGATTTCGGCGTCGGTTCGTTACAACTTCTAATCCTTCATTCTACCCTCTGCTCAACCCCCGACATTGGCCTTTTCAGGCCGATGTCGGGGGTGTTTTCTTGTGCGGCATGTCTGCACATGCGAAACAAAACGGGCTTGCCAATTCCACTTTCGCCCCTCTATTAAACAAGCAGTTAGTCCCGCAACGTTAGACACTTTGCCAACATGCTGCGATCGCAGTTGACAGTTGCAAGGTTCATCAACCAGATTAGGGCTGATCGGAGTTGAACTGAAATGACGGCGCAAACATCACTAACGCGCGCACGGTCCATCCTGACCGCACTTTCATATTTGCCGACCGCACAATGACGACTGGACCAAACGGTTTGAAAATTCGCAATATTGCTGAGCTTGCTCGTATGGCAGGTGTATCGGCTGGTACTGTATCACGTGCCCTTGCCGGTAAAGATCTGGTCAACAAGGAAACACGTGAACGCATACAGGCGTTGGCACGCGAACACGGCTTCCGTCCCAATCAAATGGCGCGACGTTTGCGCACACAAAAGACCGGCGTCATCGGCGTGGTCATTCCGCTTGGCCACGAACGCCGTCAACACATCTCCGATCCGTTCTTTATGACCCTGTTTGGCTATCTCGCTGATGAGTTGACCGAAAGCGGCCATGATATCATGCTATCGCGCGTTATCCCCGGTGATGATGAATGGCTTGATCGCATTGTGGACTCCGGCATGTTGGATGGTGCGCTGGTCATCGGGCAATCAAACCAAACCGATGTGATTGAACGTGTTGCGCAACAATATCGCCCGCTTGTCGTCTGGGGCAGCCATCGTGAAGGCCAGATGCAGTGCACTGTTGGCGTGGATAATGTCGCCGGTGGACGCTTGGCCGCCGAACGCCTTGTCTCGCGCGGTGCCAAAAAGCTCGCATTCTTTGGTGATACCAACGGCCCGGAAATCGCGGAAAGATTGGCGGGCGCAAAGGCGGTTGCTAATGCGGCAAACCTGCCCTTGCGCGCTTTCCCGACCCAACTTGCCAGCGATGAAATGGCGAGCCAGATCGCGACACACTTGGACGATCTCGGCTCATCCATTGATGGTATCGTCTGTGCGTCTGACATCATTGCCATGACTACCATCCGCATGTTGCACGAACGAGGACAGTCCGTGCCAGATCAAATCGCGGTCACCGGTTTTGACGACCTGCCCCTGGCCGAACGCATGGTTCCGCAATTGACGACGGTACGGCAGGATATCGCCGCCGGCGCACGTGCGATGGTCGATGCATTGCAACGCCGCATGGCGGGCGAAGATGCCCCTTCGACTGTGATGACCCCAGAGCTGATCCTGCGCGAAAGCGCCTGATTTATCCGATGGTTACGGCGTCATCGTCGAACCGCAGCCTGAAGCGGGGTGCAGGCGTTCCGCCAAAATTGCTGCGCAGCAATTCCGGATGGTCGGCCGTGCTGCGCCCCGCCATCGCGAAGTAATCGACAAAGCTCCACACCTGGCCCTCGCCAGTTACCCACCAACTATAACTCTGCGCCGGTTCCGCATCGGGATTGGCAGCGATCAGCCCTGATCCGTTGATGGGCCGCCATGGCCCAGTAAGCGCATCTGCAACAACGCCGTAAAGGCCGTTCGGCCCCGCCACAGCCTCTGGTGCGAAGACATGCCGCTGCGTAGACCAGAACAGATAATAGCGCCCATCACGCACGACCACATGGGGCCGTTCCAACTCGTTATTGACCCCCACCGCGTCAACAACAGGATTGCCCAACATCCAAACGTCGTTGTCCAATGTTGCAATCCCGATATTGCCGGTGTGCGTATGGCTGGACGATGCATCACTTCCTGTAAACAAGATGTGCGCCTTGCCTGTTACCGGATCGCGTAGCCAGGCCGGATCGCGAAAGCCCTTGATTTGCCCCGGTCCGCCATGATCCTGTCGATCCAGAAGATAGCGCACGCCATCAGCCATAAAGATTTCACGCGGTATCTGCCAATTACCGGGACCATCATCGCCGAGCGTCCCTTCGATCAGAAACAGGCGCTGCTCAAACGTCAGCGCCAATTCATTGCGCCTGCCGGCAGCCGTGATGAAATGCTGCACGGTATGGCCATCATCCATCAACACCGCAGAGCCTGCCCATTCGCGGCTACCCGGTGTCAAACCATCAGGAAAAGCGTTGCCATGATCGCACCAGCCATCGTTGCCAAATGACAACAAGCGGATCCGCGCGTGGGCATGGCGATCAATTGGATCTGGAAACACGGGCGCGCTTAGAAAGAACCACCATTGCCGTCCACCATGCATAACCGTGCGCCCATCTTCATGCGCAAGGGGCCAACAGTCCCACAAATCAATATGGGTGAAAATCCGGACAACATCGGCGGTGTTGATCAACGGAATGCGCGGCAATTCGGCGAAATGCTCTGGTGCCCAATGGAACGCCTGGGAATTAGCAATCGATTGCAATGGCGCGGAAATTTCAGTCATCACTAACTTTCAAATCGATCAAACGAGGAGGCTGGAGCGCGGTAACCCTATGATGCAGAAGACAATTTGGGCCGTACGGCGCCAACCCGGCCCTCACGCACCCACAGCACCGAGAAGCCAGCGAGCACGAGGCACACGCCGCAGAACATCAACATGTTCCGCGGATCTCCCCCAAGAACCTGTTTGTAAGCGTCAAAGCCGAGCGCCACAAAGCCCAAGTCCAGTCGGCTCATCAACACCGCGAAGAGCAGCATTGGGATCACGATCATCATGTTGAAGATGCCCATGTAAACTCCGGTTCGCTCTGGCGGGATTGCGTTGCTCAGGATCGCATAAGGATTTCCCATGATACTGCCCCACGCGATGCCAATTCCGATTGCAGGAAGAAACAGCAGCGCCTTGTCGGTGATATTGGGCAGCGCAAACATGCCGATTCCGCCTGCAAACAGACACATGGCATGCAGCGGCCCCGGCCCCATCCGTTTGGCTAACGGCACCATCGAAAACGCGGTGACAAAAGCAATCGCATTGTAGAACGCAGCGATTTCACCGTTGGTCAGAACTGCGCTGCGAAATGCGCTGCTATGGACATCGCTGGTGCCGTAAACGGTGCGGCTCATCGAATAGACCGCGTAGGTCCAGTAGCCAGACATACCTGCCCACTGGAACAAGCTCATCAGCCCAAGTTTGCGCATGGCTATCGGCATTGCCACTATTGCGCTGCCAATTTCATGGAAAGTTGCCCCCACGCCTTTGGGTTGAGCGGCGATGTGCGCGCGCTCCTCAATCGTCAGTGGCAATTCCGGAACGCGCAGCACCGACCACACGATGGTCGTCAGCGATAAGACTGCACCGATCATGAAAACCACTCGCACAGTGTAAGGTATGCCGTGGCTGTCCACCCAGTCTTGGTTCATTCCCATTCCCACCAACAAAGATGGGGTTAGAAACGCCAGCATCTGTGCAAGCCCGGTAAATGCGCTTTGTGACAGGAACCCGGCCTGCCGCTGATCGGGGTTCAACCGGTCAGATACATACGCCCGATAAGGCTCCATCGTGATGTTGTTGCCCGCATCAAGGATCCACAGCAACGACATCGCCATCAGGATAGAACTGGAAAGAGGCATGAGAAACAGGCCCAAAGTGCAAAGCACCGCGCCAATCAGGAAATAGGGCGTGCGTCGCCCCAACCTGCTATCCGTACGGTCGCTCAACGCACCGATGATCGGCTGCACCAACAAGCCCGTAATTGGCCCGGCAAGCTGCAACATCGGCAGTTGGGCTTCGTCAGCGCCCAGATAGCTGTAGATTGGCCCCATGTTGCCCTGTTGCAACCCAAAGCTGAACTGCAGCCCCAGAAACCCCAGATTCATCTCAAGGATACGGGAAAGCGGCAGATGCGGACGTTGGACATTCATGCGCAGGCTCTCCGACCGGACTTCGCTGGCCCGTTGACACATCATGTCACAAGCGCGTCAGTAAAACAACAATCGATTGCATAACTGGGACATCAAACCTGCGTCAGTCCGTCATGACGGGTTCGGATGTAACCTTTCCGCTCCGCCACAAGTATAATCCAGCGATCACAATTATCGCAGAACCCAATACCGCCAGCGCATCGGGGCGTTCGCCAAACAATGTCCAACCAAATACCCCGGCCAACAACAGTTGCACATATGTCATTGGCGCGATGACACCAGCATCAGCGCGCGCAGCAGCCATGAACAGGCAAGCATGCGCCGTAGTGGCCGTCACCGCAATCAAAGCGCATTTGGCCAGCACAGTGGTTGAAGGTGCAGCTACGGCAAAGAACGGCAAACCGCTGAAATGCCCGGCGATTGCAGCCATTAAAAGGCATAACGCACCGATGGAAGCGACATTGAACTGCATCGCCAAGGCACTACCTGTGCCCACCACTTTACGATTGGCAATCATCAAAAACGCCATGCCCGCAGCAGAGGCCACAGGCAGCAGAGCGACCCAACCCAGCAGCGCGAAATTTGGCCGCAAGATGATCAAAACACCGGCAAAAGCCACCGCACTGGCAATCCACGTTTCCCGCCGCAAAGGCTCCCTCAGGATAACCGCTGCAAGCAACGCAGTGATCATGGGGCTGGTGAATGAAATTGCCGTCGCCTCGCCAATAGGCATAAGTTGAAGAGCACTGAAAAACGCGACCGCAGAGACTGAAACGCCCACTCCGCGCACAATCTGCCAACCTAGTTTTGGGTAAGCAAAGCCCGCGCGCCCCTCACGCGCCAACAGCACGCCTCCCAATCCGATGGCCCCGATGCAATAACGGAGCGCCGAAATAGCGGTTCCTGGCCAAACTCCAGCCATGCTTTTTACGACCGCATCTCCTACAGAAAGCAAAGAAAATGCCATCAGCGCAAAGACGAGCGCAGATCTGTGGTTGTCGCGCACTGATTTGGCTCCCGGCCCGCTAGCGCAATTTCGGCTAAAGCGGAAAATCCAAGTCCTAAGGCCTAGTGCGGCAGTGCTCCAGCGCAAATTGCAACAAACGGAAGCACTCCTCCAATTTGCATTCTGCACATATCATCTCGTAGCGCAGATCAGTCTTTGGCCACTGGCAAGCAGGCAAGAACGAACAGGTGGGAACTCCCGAACTTGTGGCACCGCCATGCGGGATTGTGCGATAATCTCTCATCATGCAGAATCGCGTGCGTCCCCGGTACGCCCTTATCTGCAAGCCACATAATTGCCGTTCGACCATCGCTTCCGGCAAGTTCGCCCAAGTGTTTGTTAGGATCGGTTTCGGCACTTAGTCCACGGGGAATCACAATCTGCGGATAGTGCCCTTCCCGTGCAAAAAAGAACCCGCCGACATCGCGAAGATGATTTACCGAACTGAAGTCACCCGTAGGATTATCCCAATAATACACCACGCGCTGTGGATCCCCGTTTGCCATGATCCATGCCGAAGCACGCTCAAACGCAAGAGGATTGCGATCGCCGGTCAACGTCATCAACTGAACCCAAAACGAAGCTGAAAACGCGGCTAAGACCATCAAGGCGTAAAGCAGGGCCTTTGTGGATACTTGCCCCAGATGCGCCAAGGCTAGCGCCGCGCCGAGTAACACGGCTGGCCCGGACGGAAAAAGATAGCGTGGTGAAAAGCTCGGCAAAATCATCGCTAAGGCAGTAATTGCCAGAACCGCAAGAACGCCAGACAGGGCGGCAAGAACCGGCGCGTAGTCTTTTTCAAGAGGCGCTTTCGTGCTTCGCCGCGCAAACCATCCTATGCCGAAATAAATTGCGATGGCAGATATCAAATATGCCAACCAGCCAAACCCAAGCGCGATCGGAACTATCAACGGGACTTGCTCAATATTCAAAAGAGAATACCAATTATTTCCCGGAGCGGCATAAGAGCTGAGGCAATTGTATTGTATTTCGAGCCATACAATTGCCGGTGTCAGACACAAAATTGCCGGCCATGTTTTCAAGGCTGTCCGCTTGCAATACCCAAGATAAATCAGCCCCTGGATGAGGGATATGAAACCTGCATGGTAGTGGGTCAGGATCGCAGTTGTGGAAATGGACACCCAAACAATCGCATTTGGCGTCGTTGGCCGCCGCAAAAGGCGGATGAAGGCGAGAAGTTGCAGACCGCAAAGCAATGCAAGAAGCGCATAACTCCGCGCCTCATTTGCCTGCAAATAACTTGAGGCCGTCAATGCAGTAAGCGCAACGTACACCAACCGTGTGCGATCAGACAATTCAGTAGCGCGAACTGCGATGACCAAGGAAAGTAGCGAAAAAATTAGGCTGGGAAACCGCAAAGCGTTGTTGGAATCGCCTGCAAGTGATTGCCAGAACCAGAGCAGAGAATAATAAACTGGTCCGCCAATCTCGTACGATATCCATTCAAAGAAGCTGGCAAAATTCGACTGCGTGGCGATTACACCTGTGAAGGTTTCGTCAAACCACAGCGGCTCTCCTGAAAAGGTGCAAATGCGGCCCGTGACGCCAATGGCTACAGCCAGCCACATCATGACTTTCAAACGTTCCGCGTTCCAAATTGCCGCAGAAATTTCATGCCATCGCCCGCGCATTGAGGATTCTTGAGCAATTTTTGCAATGATGCTCGACACACTGCCTCCTACGAAGAGGCAGAACGCGAAACACGCAACGCAGCAGCCTCCATCAATGGCATTTAGGTGTTTATAGTTTCCAATGTATTGAGAGCGGCATTCCCCCCGCCAAATTGTCGTTAGGAAACTCTGAAGGTTTTGCGTGGTATCGCTCACTATCGATGGCGTGGTGGCTGCAGGAAAATCTTGCAGTTCGCTTATTGTCCAGCAGCATACCGAGGTAAAAATAGATGAGCGCTTTCGGGCGAAAGAATGGGATTGCGGGCAACTCTGGTGGAGGCGCACGTCTCCCCTTTGGTGTTGCACGGCCCATGCAAGGTGGCGATGGTGGTCTAGGAAATGCGCCCGTTGCGCAACCTGCGGGTGGCGAACAGTTTCCACCCCTGCCAGGGCCAGATCCTTCAGAAACGCCCGTAAACGGTGCCGCGCTGAAGGCAGATGCGCTGACTCGCCTTGCTGATCGCGCCAATGGCGTAAGTGAAGGCAATTATCAGGCGGAAGGCTTCGAGGCATCCGTCCACAAGATCAAGGAGCAGGTGCTTCCGCGTCTGCTTGAACGTGTCGATCCTGAAGCCGCGGCCACCTTGACGAAGGAGGAATTGTCTGAAGAATTCCGGCCGATCATTCTTGAGGTGCTCGCAGAACTGAAAGTCACGCTGAACCGCCGCGAACAATTCGCGCTGGAAAAGGTGCTGATCGACGAACTGCTTGGTTTCGGCCCGCTGGAAGAACTGCTGAACGATCCGGACATCACGGATATCATGGTCAACGGTCCAGATCAGACTTACATCGAAAAGAAGGGCAAACTCATAATTGCCCCGATCCGCTTCCGCGACGAAAGCCATCTGTTCCAGATCGCCCAACGCATCGTCAATCAGGTCGGCCGCCGCGTCGACCAAACAACGCCACTGGCCGACGCCCGTCTTAAAGACGGTAGCCGCGTGAACGTGATCGTGCCGCCGCTGTCACTGCGCGGCACGGCCATCTCCATTCGTAAGTTTTCCGAAAAACCAATCACCATCGATATGTTGCGTGATTTCGGGTCGATGTCCGACAAGATGGCAACGGCGCTCAAGATCGCTGGGGCATGCCGCATGAACGTGGTTATCTCGGGTGGTACGGGTTCGGGCAAAACAACCATGCTCAACGCATTGTCGAAAATGATCGACCCAGGTGAGCGCGTGCTGACGATCGAAGACGCTGCAGAACTTCGCCTGCAGCAACCGCACTGGTTGCCGCTCGAAACGCGCCCGCCTAACCTCGAAGGCCAAGGCGCAATCACCATCGGCGATCTTGTGAAGAACGCCCTGCGCATGCGTCCTGACCGCATTATCCTCGGCGAAATTCGTGGCGCGGAATGCTTCGATCTGCTGGCCGCGATGAACACTGGTCACGATGGTTCGATGTGTACGCTTCACGCCAACTCCCCGCGCGAATGCCTTGGTCGTATGGAAAATATGATCCTGATGGGTGACATCAAGATTCCCAAGGAGGCAATCTCGCGTCAGATTGCAGAATCGGTTGATTTGATCGTTCAGGTCAAACGTTTGCGCGATGGTTCACGCCGTACCACCAACATCACCGAAGTCATCGGGATGGAAGGCGATGTGATTGTCACGCAAGAGCTTTTCAAGTTTGAATACCTCGATGAAACCGAAGACGGCAAGATCATCGGCGAATTTCGACCATCAGGCTTGCGCCCTTATACGCTCGAAAAAGCTCGCCAGTTCGGCTTTGATCAGGCCTATCTGGAAGCCTGCCTCTAAGCAGAAAGCCATTCTCTCGCCGCCAGACCCAACAGGATCACGGCGGCGAGGAAACTCGTCAGAAAAATGACGGTCCAGGGCATAAAGCCTACGGCATCAAGATTGCTGCGGCGCAAACGACGGCGCTCTGCCCAGACAGCAGTCAACGCCAATGCAAGGGCAAAACCGCCCAAAGTCGCGTGAAACTCCCACAGACGCGCAAACCAGTCTTCCATGGCGCGCCACATGGGCAAGTAAGGGCTTGATCGCAAGGGGGCATGGCGTATTGGCAACCGATGCCTTCGCATGACCGCCCAATGTATGCGCTTGCGCTGCGCTTTGTCGCCACAATCCTGTTTTCGATCATGCTCCTGTTGGTGAAGCTGACGGGTGATCGCGGGATCGCATTGCCTGAAACTTTGTTCTGGCGGCAATTTCTGCCTGCTGTAGTTATTTTCGGATGGTTGCTTGCCCGCGGGCAAGTGCACCGCCTTAAAACCAAGCGCCCGTGGATACATGCGCGCCGGGCGATGATCGGCGGCTTTGGGATGTTCCTAACGCTTGGCGTCGTGCGCCTGCTGCCGCTGGCTGAAGCAACCGTCCTTGGCTTTACGACACCGATGTTCGCAGTAATCCTGTCGGCTGTTCTGCTGAAGGAGCGGGTTGGCATTTGGCGCTGGTCGGCGGTCATTGCAGGATTGGCTGGCGTGCTAATCATTGCCGGCCCGGAAAGCGGTACCCTGCCACTGTTTGGTATTGCGGTCGGAATTGGCGCCGCACTGATGGTGGCGCTTGTCACTGTACAGGTTCGCGATTTGGGCCGCACCGAAGAGCCACTGACCGTGGTGTTCTATTTCTCCGCCATAAGCACACCGTTTCTGGGACTGTTTCTGTTTCACACCGGGATGACTCATGATCTGACCGGCTGGCTAATGCTGACCGGAATAGGCGTCTCCGGCCTATTCGCGCAAATCACTATGACTGCTTCGCTGCGTTACGGTTCCGTCGCAAGCGTCATCGTGGTTGACTATATCCAGTTGGCTTGGGCAACCCTGTGGGGCTGGCTCATTTTCGCGCAATTACCTCCGGCCACCACCTGGATCGGAGCGCCCGTCATCATTGGGGCAAGTTTGCTCATCGTCTGGCGCGAACGTCAACTTGGTAAATTGCGCCCAACAGTCCTTAAGGCTTGATGGAACCGCCTGCCTAGTCCCGCGTTCTCACTTTCGTACAGTTTATGATGCGCCGGTTGCGCGTCATGTCTTTTTCGAAAGGTGAAAACCATGATCCGCAAGTTCGTAATGGCCACAATGATGGGTGGCCTTCTGCTAGGCGCAACTGCTTGCAACACCGTAAAGGGTGCAGGCGACGATCTGAAGTCCGTCTCCAACACCACAGAAGAAGCCATCAACTAAGCTTCTGTAACAACGTAACAAGATGCGGGCCGCGGTGGGTAAGCCACAGCGGCCCGTTTTGCGTTAAGCGTCCTTGTAGACCAGCTTCGGTTTGCGCGCTGCCAGCGTCTCATCAAGGCGGCGACGCGGTGCAAGATGTGGTGCGCTCTTCAGCAATTCATCCCCCGCCTTGGCCCGCGCGCCAAGCGAACGCATCGCGCCAATGAATTGATCCAGCCCAGCCTTGCTCTCGGTCTCGGTCGGCTCCACCAGCATCGCGCCATGGACTACGAGTGGGAAATAGACGGTCATCGGATGATAGCCCTCGTCGATCAGACCCTTGGCCAGATCGAGCGTCGAGAAGCCATCAGCAAAGCCGTCGTCACTGAACAACGCTTCATGCATGCAGTGCCCTGCGGCGCCAAACGGGGCTTCCAGAACATCATCCAGACTGCGCAGCACATAGTTTGCGTTAAGTACCGCATCGCCTGAGACTTGGCGCAGGCCATCGGCCCCGTGGCTGAGGATATAGGCAAGCGCGCGGGTGAACATACCCATCTGGCCATGGAACGCGCACATCCGTCCGAACGCTTGCGGATGCTCAAGATGCGCGTCCTCTTCCTCGATCAACTTCATCGAGCCATCAGCCTGACGCGCAGTAAATGGCAATGGCCCAAACGGCGAAAGCGCTTCTGACAGCACCACTGGACCCGATCCGGGACCACCACCGCCATGCGGGGTCGAAAACGTCTTGTGCAGATTGATATGCATCGCATCAACGCCAAGATCCCCCGGACGCACGCGACCGACAATAGCGTTGAAGTTCGCACCGTCGCAGTAAACATAACCGCCTACAGCGTGAACCGCATCGGCAATCACCTTCAAATCCCGCTCAAACAACCCGCACGTATTGGGGTTGGTGATCATCACGCCCGCCACATCCGGGCCAAGCCGCGCTGTCAGAGCAGCCACATCAACGCGCCCATCGGCAGTCGCGGGGATGCTTTCCACGCGATAGCCCGCAAATGCGGCAGTCGCAGGGTTGGTGCCATGCGCGCTTTCCGGCACAAGGATCACCTCGCGCGGATCGCCCTTGGCTTCAAGTGCAGCACGAATGCACAACAGGCCGCAAAGTTCGCCATGCGCCCCAGCCTTTGGCGTCATCGCCACACCATGCATGCCCGTTAGCTTGATCAGCCAGACCGCCAATTCGTTGATCGCAGAAAGCGCACCCTGCACGGTCTGCACCGGTTGCAACGGGTGAACATCGGCAAAGCCGGGCATCCGCGCGACTTTTTCGTCCAGACGCGGATTGTGCTTCATCGTGCACGATCCCAGCGGGAATACGCCGAGGTCGATCGCATAGTTTTGGCGCGACAGGCGCGTATAATGACGCACCGTCTCAGGTTCGGACAAACCGGGCAGATTTGGCGCAACCTTGCGCGCATTGGGGCCAAGCGCGGACAAATCGAAGTTTGGCACGTCGTCGAAATCGACGCCCGAACGATCAGACGCGCCAATTTCGAACAGCAAAGCTTCTTCAAGCTGCAATGCGCGGTTGCCGGTGAATGTTTCGATTTGACCAGCGCCAGAAGCCGCGCCCATGGCCGGTCGCCAGCCCGATGGGTTGAGTTCGTTCATGCCAGCACCTCCGCAAGCGCCGTTGCCAGCGCCGTAATATCGTCCTCGCTCGTGCACTCCGTCGTGGCGATCAGCAGACCGCCGGTCAGCGCATCAACGTGCGGATAGAGCCGCCCCAGCGATACGCCGCCGAGCACGTGCCTGTCCGCCAGATCACGCACCACCTGCCGCGCGTCCTTGGGCAAAGCCACCGCGAATTCGTTGAAGTAATGCCGGTTCACCACGGTAACGCCGGGTACTTTGGCCAACTGCGCTGCCGCTTGGCGCGCGCGCAAGTGGCTCAGCTTGGCCATGTTGGTAAGCCCTGCCCCACCCAGCAACGTCATGTGCACCGAGAACGCCAGCGCACACAGACCGGAATTGGTGCAGATGTTGCTCGTCGCCTTTTCGCGACGGATATGTTGTTCACGCGTGGACAGAGTGAGCACAAAGCCGCGCTTGCCATCGGCATCCACAGTCTCCCCGCAAAGGCGGCCGGGGATTTGTCGCACGAACTTTTCGCGGCAACCGAACAATCCAAGGTATGGCCCGCCAAACTGCAACCCCACACCAATCGACTGCCCCTCACCCACCACAATATCAGCGCCAAGACTGCCGGGACTTTCCAGCAAACCTAGCGCGACCGGTTCAGTAACCACCGCAATCAGCAACGCACCTTTGGCTTGGGCCGCGGCTGCAATAACGGCAAGATCAGGAATGCGGCCCAGAACGTCCGGGTATTGCACCACGACGCATGACGTTTCGCCATCGATCTTTGCTATCAATGCAGCGTCGTCGGGATCAGCCACCAAATCGGGTGCGTTCGTATCCAGCACATCACCTGTAAACTTCGCCATGGTGCGCGCGGTTTCGACGTAGTGCGGATGCAGCCCTCCTGAGACCACCGCCTTGTTCCGGCGGGTGATGCGCGCAGCCATCGCGATCGCTTCCCAGCACGCGGTCGAACCGTCGTAGAGCGAGGCATTGGCGATGTCCGTGCCGAACAGCCGCGCCACTTGTGTCTGGAATTCGAAAAGCACTTGCAGCGTGCCTTGCGCGATCTCAGGCTGATAGGGCGTGTAAGCGGTCAGGAATTCACCGCGCTGGATCATGTGATCAACCGTTGCAGGAATGTGATGGCGATAAGCGCCCGCGCCAAGGAAGAACGGCACCGATCCGGCAGTCATATTGTCCGCAGAAAGCCGCGCCATGTGGCGCTCCACCGTCATTTCGCTGGCGTGATTCGGAAGGCCTGCAATAGGCGCAGTCAAACGCGCATGTTCGGGAACATCGGCAAACAATTCATCGATGGAACCCGCGCCGATGACCGAGAGCATCGCGCTCCGGTCAGCATCCGTCAGGGGAAGATAGCGCATGGTATCAAAGCCCGGCCACGAAAGCTTGGTAAGCGGCCTCGTCCATCAGGCTGGAGAGTTCGGCAGGGTCGGACAAAGTCATCTTCCACAGCCAGCCTTCGCCTTCTGCATCGGAGTTGACCAGTTCTGGCTGCTCTTCGAGCGCGCCATTTACCACTGTGACGGTGCCCGAAACCGGGGCGTATACGTCGGACGCAGCCTTAACACTATCGACCACCGAAGCACTGTCGCCTTTGGAAACTGTTGCGTCCAATGCGGGCACTTCGACAAAGGTAATGTCGCCCAACTGGCTTTGTGCGTAAGTCGTAATGCCAACGGTGGCTTCGCTGCCTTCAACCGCGATCCATTCGTGGTCCTTGGTGAAATAGCGGGTCATCAGGCGGCTCCTTTGCGGTGATAGCGATGGGGAACGAAAGGCATCGGCGCGACGGTGGCGGCAAGCTTGCGCCCACGCACGTCGATGGAAAGTGGAGTGCCCGGCGCAGCGTGTTCGCTGGCGACAAAGGCCATGGCGATGGGCCGTTCAAGGCTGGGCGAAAAGCCGCCCGAGGTAACCGTGCCAACTTCTGTATCGCCAGCGAGAACCGTTGCCCCCTCGCGCGCGGCCATGCGACCTTCAATCAGCAAGCCCACGCGGCGGGTTTGCACACCATTGGCGATCAGCGGCAGAATCTGCTCGGCACCGGGAAAACCGCCTTCACTGCGGCGGCGCTTGTTGATGCCAAACAGCAAGTCTGCGCTCACCGGATCGACTTCGGCGTTCATATCGTGCCCGTAAAGCGGAAGCCCTGCTTCCAGACGCAAGCTGTCGCGCGCGCCAAGGCCAATGGGTTTGACCTGCGGCTGTGCACAAATCAGGTCGGCGATTTCCGCTGCATTGTCAGCCGGGACTGAGATTTCAAACCCGTCCTCGCCCGTATAACCTGATCTGCTGATCCACGCATCAACGCCGCCAAGCTTAAATGCTGCGCCGCGCATGAAGGTGAGCGAAGACAGGGGGTGGTCGCCAATAGCCAAGCCCTCCAGCGCCTCAGCAGCCTTGGGGCCTTGAAGCGCGAACAGCGCCGTATCGTCGAGATGGTTGAGTGTGACTTCATCGGGCAGCAATTCGCGCAGATGAGCGATGTCGTCCCACTTAGTTGCGCCGTTGACGACCAGATAAAACCCGGTGCCCCAGCGCGTAACCATCAGATCGTCAAGGATGCCGCCGGTTTCGTTCAGCAGCAGCGAATAACGCACGCCGCCCACCGGCAGCGTCGAAAGATCGATTGGCAAGATCGCTTCCAGTGCGGCTTCTACGCCCTCACCCGAAACGTAAAGTTGGCCCATGTGGGATACGTCAAAGAACCCGGCGCTATCCCGCGTCCACAAATGTTCGGCAATAATGCCTTCGAACTGAACGGGCATCCAATAGTCTGCAAAGTCCACCATCCGGCCACCACGCGCCCGGTGCCAGCCATCAAGCGGCAGCGTTAGCGGGCCAAGTGGCTCGCCTTCGGGTTCAACAGTTGGATCAATATTGTATGTGTCGCTCACAAATAAGTTTCCCGTACAGTTCAGACGCCATTCGGCGCCCCCTCTGTCACGGAAACCTGAGAGCTTTCCCCCACCCCCCTCTCCAGAAAGGCTTCATGGGGTTACCCCTTCGGCGGCCCCCCTATGAGAAGGAGTAGCACTTTCCAGAGCGTCGCTATCGACCCACGCGGTCCATTTGCCTGAGAGATTCCGGGGCGGTTGCTCCTTCGGCGTCTCAAGATTCTGAACGAATCGAGAGAGCTCTCCCGCGCGATCAGCGACGCTTCCTTCTCGCTGCGGTGCAGCGTGAAGTCAACTGCGCTGGATTGCCGTTATCCCCCGGCGCAATATCCGCTGAAAATCGTCATGCTCAAGCACTTGGCGGCCGCGCTGCTTGTTACCTGCCAAAGTCAGGATGCTTTTCGCTACATCGCTCGCCCGCGCTGAGCGATATTTGCGCAACGACCCCATCATCAACAGATCGAGGACTGGACTGAAAATCATGCCCAAGCGTTCTGCCGGACGGGCCGGACCGTCGCGGTGTCCACGCAGCAGGCCTGGCCGAATAATGTCCAGCCGGTCAAAATGCAGCTTGGCCAGCTTGTCCTCAACCTCTCCTTTGACCGACAGGTAGAAGTTTTTCGACGCAAATTGCGCACCGACCGATGACACCACAATCAGCTGGCGCGCACCCGCAGCTTTTGCAGCGGCCGCACATTCGAGTACCAAATCGTGGTCGACAGCGCGGAATGCAGCCTTATCACCGTCGACGGCCTTGATCGTCGTGCCCAGTGCGATCACGACCGCGTGGGGACGGCCTGCGGCAATCGCGTCGGGCCAATGCTCTGTGTCTGAAAGCAGCAGTTCCATCCGCGCGCCTTTGGGTAGCGGAGTTTCCCGGCGGGCTACGGCAACCAGATGGACATCTAGCCTCCCCACCGCTTCAGCCATCACGGCCCGCCCGATCAGGCCGGTCGCACCAACCAGAACAACCCGCGTTTGCTCAGACATTGCGCAATCCTTCGGGCGCTTCGCCAAATAGCCGCGCATAGCTGTCAATCGCGTAGCGATCTGTCATGCCAGAGATGAAATCGGCGATATGGCGCGTGCGCGCTGGTTCGGATCGCGGCAATGACACGCGCCAGCTCTCGGGCATTTTCGCAGGATCATTCGCATAGGCTGCGAATAGGGCTGCAATCACGTCACGCGCGCGATCCGCAGTCGCGCGTTGCTCCTCATGCAAATAGAGGCGGTCATACATGAACTGCTTCAGCGCACGTTCCTGTTCGCCCATTGCGGGAGAGAAGGTGGCCAGTGTCCGGTTTGCCGCGCGCACGTCTTCTACGCTCGATACCCCACTGTAGGCGATCCGCGCCTGTGTTTCGGCAATGACATCGTTGACCATATGGCCAATCTGTCCACGCACCAATTCGCGCAACATGCGATCTTGCGGTGTGTGGGGATAACGCCGCTCAATATCCCGCCATTGCTCGGCAATCGAGGGTAATTCCATCAGATCGTCGAGGCATAGGAACCCCGCGCGCAAGCCGTCGTCAATGTCGTGATTATCGTAAGCGATATCGTCGGAAATTGCGGCCACTTGCGCTTCGAGTGAAGCATAAGTTGTCAGATCGAGTGGGTAGGTGAAATCAAGTTCCTGCAATGCCCACGATGGTTTGAGGATCGGACCGTTGTGCTTGCCAAGGCCCTCCAGCGTTTCCCACGAAAGGTTCAGCCCTTCGTGCCCGCAATACGGGCTTTCGAGCCGCATGAGCACGCGCAAGGTATTGGCGTTGTGATCAAACCCACCTGCGCTTTTCATTGCCGCCTCAAGCGCATCTTCACCGGCATGGCCGAATGGGGGATGACCGATATCGTGCGCAAGGCACAACGCTTCGGTCAGATCCTCGTCCAGCCCCAAAGCCCGCGCAATCACCCGACCGATCTGCGCCACTTCAAGGCTGTGCGTGAGGCGAACGCGGTAATGATCGCCGTCGGGCGCGATGAACACCTGGGTCTTGTGGCGCAAGCGGCGGAAGGCGATCGAATGAATGATGCGGTCGCGGTCGCGCTGAAAATCGCTGCGAGGGCCACGCGCAGTACCACTGTCAGCAACAAATTCGCGCCCACGCGACCGCGATGGATCACTGGCATAAGGCGCGCGGCCTGCAATGGTCATGGGTTTAGCCGAGTATCCAATCGACCGCAGCTTCAGCGTGGATGCGCGTGCAATCATAGATCGGCAGGACATTGGCATCAACGTCGACGATCATATCAAGTTCGGTGCACCCCAGCACCGCCGCCTGTGCGCCCTGATTGCCCATCGTGGTGAGCATCGTCTTGAGCGTGCGTTCGGCGGCGCGCGTGGCTTTGCCCTGCATCAGCTCTTCGTAGATGATCCGGTCAACTTCATCGACTTCTTCCTTCACAGGCGGCAACAGATTGACGCCGTGCGCCACAAGCCGCTTGCGATAAAAGCTTTCCATTACGACGTTGCGTGTGCCCAGCAATGTGGCGCTGGTGATGCCGTCCGCCTTCATCTTGGCGCCCACCACTTCGGCAATGTGGATCACCGGTACCGATACCGCTTCGGCAACTTTGTCATAGACCTTGTGCATCGAATTGGCCCCGATCAAGACCGCCGTGGCACCAGCTTGTTCCAGCCTGCGGGCGCTGTCCGACAGAATTTGCGCCGCATGTGTCCACTGATCGGGTGTCGAAAGCCGGACAAGGTCGGCAAAGTTCAGGCTCTCGATCAGCAACGGCGCGCTAACGTCCATGCTTGTGCGCGCCTGCACCAGCTGATTGATGTCTTCGTAATAGGTGCGGGTCGAAACCCAGCTCATGCCACCAATAAGGCCGATTTTGCGCAAAGTCCTATACTCCCCAACCTATCGAACACCGGCCTTACGAAAGGTGACAGGACAGGTCTAGGGTTTACCGTTTTTCACGCGCAAAGCCGGTCGCGCAAAGTGCCGCTGCGCTGGTGGTCACGCCAATCAGCTCAGCATCACCCAAGCGCCTCACCGTAGCGACATAGTCGGCCAACCCGCGTTTCGGACCTTGCAAGGCCTGAAGGCGCTTGAGTTGCCCGATAGATAGGCGATCTGTCATGCGGTCTGCCATGCAACCGGCGTTCGCGTCTGAAAGCCCGGCGTCGATCAACGCCGATTTCACGCGGCCTTGCGCCAGTTTGGTGGGGGCGCAGGCTGAAACTGCCAGCACAGTGGCAAGCATCAGTGCTCCAGCCTGCAAACCCCTCAACATCAATGGCCCAGTGATTTGACGATATCTTCGACCATCTTCTTCGCATCGGCCAGCAACATCATCGTCTGGTCCATGTAGAACACGTCGTTGTCGACGCCGGCATAACCAACCCCGCCCATCGAACGCTTCACGAAGAAGATCGTCTTGGCCTTGTCCACATCGAACACGGGCATGCCGTAGATCGGTGAAGACTTGTCGGTCTTGGCCGCAGGATTGACCACGTCGTTCGCGCCGATGATGAAGGCAACGTCAGCTTGCGCGAACTCGCTGTTGATGTCTTCCAGTTCGAACACTTCGTCGTACGGTACGTTGGCTTCGGCCAGCAGCACGTTCATGTGCCCCGGCATACGGCCCGCAACCGGATGGATCGCGTACTTCACGTTGACGCCGTGGGCCTTCAACTGATCGCCCATTTCGCGCAATGCGTGCTGAGCCTGCGATACCGCCATGCCGTAACCTGGAATGATGATGACGCTTTCAGCTTCCTTCATCATGTACGCAGCATCTTCGGCAGAGCCACGCTTCCACGGACGCTGTTCCTTGGCCGCGCCGCCCGATGCTTCAGGAGCCGCGCCAAACCCGCCAGCGATCACCGAGATGAAGCTGCGGTTCATCGCCTTGCACATGATATACGAAAGGATTGCGCCCGACGAACCAACCAGTGCGCCGGTCACGATCATCGCCGTGTTCTGTAGGGTAAAGCCCATCGCCGCTGCTGCCCAGCCCGAATAGGAATTGAGCATTGAGACGACGACAGGCATGTCAGCGCCGCCAATCGGGATGATCAGCAGGAAGCCGATAATGAACGCCAATACGGTGAGTGTCGCGATCACCCAGACCGACTGGTCCTGCGTGAACCAGGCGGTCAGTCCGATGATAGCCACCAGCGTACCAAGGTTCAGCACGTGACGGCCCGGCAGCATGATCGGCGAACCGCTCATCTTGCCAGCGAGCTTGAGGAAGGCGATGATCGAACCGGAGAACGTGATCGCGCCAATGGCAATGCCAAGGCCAAGTTCAATCCGGCTGACAGGATTGATCTGACCATTGGGCAACATGATGCCGAACGCTTCAGGGTTTAGATAAGCCGCAAGGCCAACCAGAACAGCTGCAAGACCAACCAGCGAGTGAAACGCCGCAACCAATTGCGGCATGTCCGTCATCTTGATGCGCTTTGCCGTGGTCAAACCAATCACCGCGCCAATGGCGATTGCCGCAAGGATTTCGCCGAATGATGCAAAGTCAGGGCCGACATAGCTGTTGAAAGCATCGCCGACTTTCATCGGCATGTGGGTAACCAGCGTGGTGACTACCGCAATCGTCATGCCGATCATGCCATAGCGATTGCCTGCACGGCTTGTGGCCGGACTGGAAAGCCCCCGCAAAGCGAGAATAAACAGGATGCCCGAGACGAGGTAGGCCAAAGCGACCCATGGAGAGACAGCGACGTGTTCCATCACTTGCGCTCCTTCTTCTTGTACATGGCAAGCATGCGTGCCGTAACGGCGAAACCGCCGAAGATGTTAACCGAAGCCAGCACCACCGCGAGAAGCCCCAGCCACTTGGCCGAAGGGCTACCGGCGGCCGCCGAAGCGACGAGCGCGCCGACCACGATCACCGAAGAGATCGCGTTAGTTACGGCCATCAAAGGCGTGTGCAAAGCCGGGGTCACCGACCAGACGACGTAGTACCCGACAAAGCAGGCGAGCACAAAAATGCTCAGGATCGAGATAAAGTCCATGTCAGGCCCCCTCAGCCGAGCAGTCGTTCGTTCACCACTTTGCCACCTTGCGTCAGGCGGATGGCGTTGCCGATTTCCTCGTCCAGAACAGGTTTGCCCTGCTCTTTGTCCCAGAAGGCTGAGAGGAAGTTGTAAAGGTTGCGGCTGAACAGCGCCGAAGCATCTGCCGCCAGATGCGTTGCGGTGTTGGAATAGCCGACGATTTTAACGCCGTGCTTTTCGACCACTTGATCCGCGACCGAACCTTCGACGTTGCCGCCTTGCGAAACCGCGAGGTCGAAGATCACCGAACCCGGCTTCATTGTGGCGATCTGCGCGTTCGATATCAGACGTGGTGCAGCGCGTCCGGGAATCAACGCGGTCGTGATCACGATATCCTGCTTGGCAATGTGCGCAGAAACCAGTTCGGCTTGCGCCTTCTGGTATTCCTCGCTCATTTCCGTGGCATAACCGCCAGCGCCTTCGCCTTCGATACCAGCAACGCTTTCAACGAAGATTGGCTTGGCACCGAGCGACTGGATCTGTTCCTTGGTGGCAGAGCGCACGTCGGTTGCCGACACTTGCGCGCCAAGGCGCCGCGCCGTGGCAATCGCCTGAAGTCCGGCAACGCCAACCCCCATGATGAATGCCTTGGCAGCCGAGACCGTGCCAGCCGCCGTCATCATCATCGGAAAAGCGCGGCCATAGATATTGGCGGCGGTGAGAACCGCTTTGTAGCCCGCAAGGTTGGATTGCGACGACAGGATGTCCATCGACTGCGCACGGGTGATGCGCGGCATGAATTCCATCGCCAAAGCTTCAAGCCCTGCAGCGGCATAGGCATCCACCCGGTCACGACGGACGAACGGGTCAAGCCCTGCGACAATCCATGCTCCGGGGTTCACACCTGTAAGCACATCCGCTTCAGGCCCCTGGATGCCCAGAACAATGTCGGCACCCTTGGCTGCGTCTGTCGTAACCACGTCGGCTCCAACAGCACGATAATCATCGTCAGCAATCGAAGCGCCAACGCCCGCACCACTTTCCACGACGACCTTAGCGCCGAGGGCAATAAATTTTTTGACCGTTTCCGGCGTAGCCGAAACCCGGCTTTCCCCAATCGCGCGTTCCCGAAGGACGGCGAGCATCATTGCCCCTGCCATGGCGCTTTTACTGAATCACCAAGACGATTAGAAAAACCAGCACGCAAATTGCCGGAGTGGACCACTTCACAAGGTTTACGAAACCCTCGTACGTGGCCTTGGCGGCCTTAAAATCATTTGCAGAAGCCATGTTTATCTCCAAATCTATGCGCCATTCAGACGCGCCGCGAATTCCCTAGCGTTCACACGGCTTGTTCTCAAGACCGTAACCGCCCCTTCGCGCTTAATCGGCTCTTTACCCTCTGGGTCTATCAGTTTGCACCTGACGCATTTGCGGGGGAGTCGATAGTCCGAATCATGCAAGAGCCTGAACAACGCCTTCTCTTGCTCATCGATGATGAACCCGCGCAATGCCGCCTGATCACGGCACTTGCATCGCGGGAGGGATGGCGCACAATCATTGCGCGCGATTCTGAAAGCGCCATTGCAACGCTTGGCACACGTCAGGGCATGCAGCTTGGCGCAATCGTTCTGGATCAATGGGTTCCGGGCGATGATGCCTGCACGCTCATTGCTGAACTCAAAGCGCGCCGCCCCGCTCTTCCGATCCTGATGCTGACAACCAGCGCCTCGCCACTGCTTGCGGTGGAAGCCATGCGCGCAGGCGCCACCGATTACCTGATTAAGCCTGTGGCACCGGAACGCCTGCTGCAAGCCTTGCGCAGTGCGACCACGCGCGAAAGCGATGCTTGCGAATTGCAGCCGCTGACCGAAAAACTCGGCGCAACACTCGATTTCGATTCGATGATTGGCGCCACACCTGCTTTCCGGGCTGCACTGGCGGTCTCGGCAAAGGCTGCGCGCACGCATGGCACCGTGCTGATCGAAGGTGAGACTGGCACTGGCAAAGAAATGCTGGTCCGCGCCATGCACGCCGCCAGCCCTCGTTCAAAAACATCCCTGCGCACAATCAACATCGGCAGCATTTCGGTCAATCAAATCGAATCCGTGTTGTTTGGCCATGAAAAAGGCGCGTTTCCCGGCGCGTTTGAGCGGCACATCGGCGCGCTCCAGCACGCTGACGGCGGCACGCTGGTGATCGATGAAATCGACCGGATGCCTGAACCCATGCAGGAGCGGATCGTCCGCTTTCTGGAAAAGGGCGAAGTCCAGCCCATCGGAGCGCGCCATTCTTTCCGGGTTGATGTGCGCCTGATCGCCTGCGCCAACGCTGGCCTGCGCGATCTTGTGGACATCGGTGATTTCCGCGCCGATCTCCACGCTTTACTCACGCAGACACAAGTAATCCTTCCTGCACTGCGCCAACGCTCTGGCGATATACCTGCGCTTGCCCGGCATTTCCTGACGCGGATTGGGGAACAACCGGGCCTTCGTGCGCTGGGGATCACCGATGGTGCATTGGCTCTGCTGGCTGCCTATGACTGGCCGGGCAATGTCCGCCAATTGCAAACGACCTTGTTCCGCGCCGCAGTTTTTTGCGAAGGCGAGGCCCTGACCGCGCAAGATTTCCCGAACTTGTCCAGCCTGATCGGCGAAAGCAACAGACGTGCGCCGAACGTCACTGACGGCGCCGGTGTCACCTTGTTCGCCGCTGACGGCAACTTACGCCCGCTCGAAGAGATCGAAGCAGACGTTATCCGATTGGCGATTGGCCATTATCGCGGACGCATGACCGAAGTCGCGCGCCGTCTTGGGATTGGTCGCTCCACGCTTTATCGCAAGCTTTCAGAACTGGGCATCGACAACGTCGCCTGACCCGCGCTAACTTTCATCCATGATGGGTGAATCGGAATTCAGCGGGAAAGTGGCGCTGGTCACAGGTGCTGCTTCAGGCATTGGTGCGGCGGCAGCGCGGTGGCTTGATGCGCGCGGCATCGGCGAACTGATCTTGATCGATATGGACCGCAGCGGATTGAACGCACTGGGCCTGTCTTGCCAGATCACCGCGCTTGGCGGCGATATTGCAGAACCATCACTGTGGAAACTGCTGGAAAGGGATTTGCCCCGGCTCGATTACGCCGTGTTGAACGCTGGGATCGCCAGTAACAGCGATATCGTGGATTTGGACATCGCCAGTTGGCGCAAGACCATGTCGATTAACGTCGATGGCACGTTTCTGTCATTACGCACCGCGCTGCGAACGATGAAGCGACAGGCAAGCGGGTCGGTTGTGATTACTGCGTCGGTCTCCGGTATTAAAGCGGCGGCAGGCACAGCTGCCTATTCCGCATCAAAGGCGGCAACGATCCAGCTTGCAAAAGTTGCCGCTGCCGAAGCAGCGAAATATGGCGTGCGCGTCAATGCTATCGCGCCCGGTGGCGTTGATACCGGTATTTGGGACCGCGCCGAATGGTTTGCACCACTGGTTGAACAGCATGGCGGAAAGGCCGAAGCCCTTGCTGTAATGGCTAAGGATGCAACGCCCCTTGGCCGCTTTGCCAGTGCCGATGAAGTAGCAGGGCAAATCGGGTTCTTGCTATCGGAAGCCGCCGCAACAATCACCGGCACATGTCTCGTCTGTGACGGCGGCGTTTCGCTTTAGGGCAATTGGCTGAAATCTGTCAGCGCCGCATCGCTCAGACCACGCCACACGTGGAGCGCCTGCACCGTTTCCGCCACATCATGCACACGCACGATCTGGCAGCCTGCTTGCCAAGCTTTGATCGCTAGCATGACCGAACCGGCCATCCGCTGATGCGATGGCACTTCATTGGATAATGCGCCAATCAATCGCTTACGGCTTGCGCCAAACAAGATGGGCTGACCAAGCGCATGAAACAGCGGCAAGGCGCTTATCAACGCAAGGTTTTCAGCCAGCGATTTGCCAAAGCCGATGCCCGGATCGAGCACGATCTTTTCGCGCGCTACACCCACCGCCAAAGCAGCATCACGCCGGTTACGCAAAGCATCGAATACGTCCAGCACGACGTCGGCATATTCGCCATCAGCATGAAGATCGGCCGCGTCGCCCGGCGCATGCATCAGCACCACCGGCGCACCGCTGTTTGCGACGATTTCGGCCGTGCGCGGATCGTGGCGCATGGCCGAGACATCGTTGATGATATGCGCGCCCGACGCCAGTGCCGCTTCGATTACCGTCGAACGGCGGCTGTCGATGGAAATGGCGGCACCACTGGCTGCCAATTGCTCAATCACCGGGACAACGCGCTTTACTTCATCGCCTTCCCATACCGCGGCAGCGCCAGGTCGCGTGGATTCACCGCCGACATCGATGATACCAGCACCCGCAACAAGCATCGCATGGGCATGGTCGAGTGCGGCTTCCGGCTTATCAAGAAACTGGCCGCCATCCGAAAAACTGTCGGGTGTGACGTTGAGAATGCCCATGATTTGCGGTTGATCAAGCCGGATTATACGCGGACCGCACACAAGCGGGCTGTGGATGCGGCGCAAGTTGTCCCACTGCGCGCTAGCTTCTTGTGCTAAACCATCAGGAAGCGCGGCCAATGCGCCCGGCATCTGCGCGACGCTCAACCTTTGGCGCGAAACGATCGTCAGTCCTTCCCGCACGATCAGCGCAAAACGGCTTGCATAGACCATTCCGCCGCCAAGCCGGATCGCCTCGCCCTCTTCAGTCTGCGGGCTATCGATCAGCGCGATAGGACGAATATAGACGGTCTGCATCACGCAGACTTACCGCTGCGGACGGCCACGCTCAATCCTCGACAGCGAGCAGATACAACTGGCGCAGCGCGTCAATCGGCTTGACCTCACCTTCGTGTTCAACGTGCCAAAAGGTCCAGCCGTTGCAGGAAGGTGCGCCTTGCAGCGTGGCCCCCAACCCGTGAATCGAACCAATCTCAGCGCCAGATTGCAATGAGCCATCCGCCCGCACAATTGCACTGAGTTGGCCCTTCTTCGCCGTCAACCGCATTCCGGGCGTCAAGTATCCACTCTCAACCAGTGCGCCGAACGCAACTTTGGGCGCAGAACGCTTTGATTGCATCGTCACCAGCGCGCTTTCATCAAGCGGCAGTGCCAGCGCGATGCGTTCTTCAGCAACTTCGATGTAATCCACTTCACGCTCACAGCCGATCCAATTGCGGCCAAGGCGTTTTGCCACTGCCCCGGTCGTGCCCGTGCCAAAGAACGGATCGAGCACCACATCGGCCTTGTTGGTTGTGGCCAGCATCACGCGATAAAGAAGTGCTTCGGGCTTTTGTGTGGGGTGTGCCTTGGTTCCGTTGCGACGCAGGCGCTCCTGCCCCGAACAAATCGGCAGAACCCAGTCCGACCGCATTTGCAGTTCATCGTTCAACGTCTTCATCGCGCGATAATTGAAGGTGTACTTCGATTTCTCGCTCTTCGAGGCCCAGATCAGCGTTTCGTGAGCGTTGGTAAAGCGCGTGCCCTTGAAGTTGGGCATCGGGTTGGCCTTGCGCCAGATGATATCATTCAAAATCCAGAAGCCCAGATCTTGCAGGATCGTGCCGACGCGAAAAATGTTGTGATAGCTGCCGATCACCCAGATGGAACCATCCGCTTTCAATAGCCGATGCGCTTCGGTCAGCCATTCGCGCGTGAATTTGTCGTAGACAGCAAAGCTGGAGAACTTGTCCCAATCATTGGTGACAGCATCCACATGGCTACCATCAGGACGCGCCAGATCGCCTCCAAGCTGCAGATTATAGGGCGGATCGGCAAAGATCATGTCGATAGAGCCATCGGGCAGCTTGCGCATTTCCTCGATGCAATCGCCCCGCAAAATGCGGTTAAGCGGCAGCGCCACATCGCTCTTGAGCACCTTTGCCGGTGCTGCGCGAAGCGCCTTTGCGCGTTCTTTTAGTGCGACTGCCATGACGTGTCCTTAAACCTTGAATGCCCGCGCACTGGTGAGTCATTCGGACTCCCCCGTCAAGGTGCGACTCGCCATATTTCGGCGAGTCGCAAAGGCTTCAAAGTGAGAACGGAAGGAGTCCGGATCGATATGTAGAGTCTGTTGCAGCCCAGCAGACTCAACATGTAGTGGTGCGGCCGACAGGACTCACACCAAAATTTATTTCATCACAGCAGCCGCAATTGCGCCACGGGAGCAAAACTGCGGCGATGAAGTGTTGTCGCACCATGTTGCCGCAATGCTGCCAGATGTTCGGGTGTGCCATACCCTGCGTTGCGCTCCCATCCGTAATGGGGATGTTCGACAGCAGCCTGTCGCATAATCCGATCACGGTGTTCTTTGGCAATGATCGAGGCCGCCGAAATGCAGGGTTCAATTGCATCGCCGCCCACAATGGCCCGTGCAGGCCAGCACCATCCAGGCCGTCGCCCTTGCGGGGTAAGGTTGCCGTCGATCAGGACTTCGCCCACATCTTCCATTTCGGCCAGTTGTTCACATAAGGCTGCCACTGCCAACGTCATCGCCAGCATCGTTGCGCCAAAGATATTGAGGCGATCAATTTCGCCGGGTTCCACCACGCCCACTGCCCACCGGCAACGGCGCTTGATCTTCTCTTCAAGCACGGCGCGGCGATTGGCAGACAGTTTTTTGGAATCATCAAGGCCACTGGGGCGCGGTTTGCACAAGATTACCGCCGCAGCCACCACTGGACCTGCCAACGGCCCCCTGCCCGCTTCATCCACGCCAATAATCACACCGCTTCGCAATTTGGTTGAAAAGGCGGTGGCACTTGTTGCGTTGCGAGGCATTGTAGTGGGCATGACGAATCCGATCCTGAAAACGCTATCGCCTCTCGCCCTGCTTCTCGCAAGCTGCGGCTCTTCGATTTCTGCGCAAGACCCGATAGCGGTGGAACCCGGCGCGGCAGGCCTTGCCATTACCGACGTTGCGACGTTCGACGAACCGTGGGCCATGGCCTTCCTGCCCGGCACCACCATGGCCCTGATCACCGAGAAGAAGGGCAAGCTGAAGCTTTGGCGCGAAGGATTAGCTTCTGCATTGGACGTCACGGGTGTACCGAAAGTGGCATACGCTGGCCAAGGAGGCTTTGGCGACGTGGTGGCAGCCCCTGATTATGCCACGACGGGAATGGTTTACCTCAGTTGGGCAGAAGCAGGAGAAAGCGGCACGCGCGGCGCAGTGGTCGCGCGGGCAAAGCTCATCATTGGCGAACGCCCAAGCCTTGAAGGCCTTTCAATCATCTGGCGTCAGTTCCCCAAAGTTACCGGTGGCGGCCACTATTCTCATCGCATGGCCTTCTCTCCTGATGGGCAATACTTGTTCGTTACGTCGGGTGAGCGACAGAAGTTTGCGCCTGCGCAGGATCTCTCGGTAAATCTTGGCAAAGTGCTGCGCTTGCTTCCCGATGGCACGCCCGCTCCCGGCAATCCATTTGCGGCGAAAGGCGGCGTTTCAGCGCAGATCTGGTCTTATGGCCACCGCAACTTGCTCGGCATTGCATTTTCGCCTGACGGTCGGCTGTGGGACATTGAACACGGACCGGCGGGCGGCGACGAAATCAATCTGGTTGAGCCTGCCAAGAACTATGGTTGGCCGCTGGTATCGGGCGGCGATCACTATGATGGCAAACCGATCCCGCGCCACGCAACACGCCCTGACCTTACCGCTCCGGCGATCAATTGGACTCCGGTCATCGCACCGGGAAATATGATCTTTTACACCGGTAAGGCCTTTCCCAAATGGCAGGGCCAAGGCCTGATCGCGGGGCTAGGTTCCGGCGGGATCGTGCGTGTGAGCATCGACGGGACCAAGATACGCGAACTTGACCGTATCGACCTCGGTAACCGCATTCGCGAGATTGAACAGGCCCCCGATGGCTCCATCTATGTGCTTGAAGATGGCGACGTGGCCAAACTTCGCCACATCACGCCGAAATTCTAAAAGCCCGAAGACCACCGCAAGGCCATCCCGGCGTCATCGGGCGCATCGGCAAAGTGACCGGGATTGTGACGCCAGAACAGGCTGGTTGAAACGGTCCCGCCACGAATAGGTGCCGACCACGCAGCTTCGGTAGCAATCTCACGCCCTTTGGGTGCCAGCGACAGCGGCACGCGGCCAAAGCGCGCGGTGCTTGTTGCGTAATCCCATGCAACCGGCAAGTTCAGCAGCAATGCGCCGCTTTCTACGCGCAAGGGCTGTGAAATGCGCATGCCCAGCCGGTCTTTAGTCAGAACTGCTCCGTCACGGCCCAAATCGACCGACCAAGCTGAAGAAACCAATTGCGAACGCCCGCTGGCAAGCGGGCCACGATCAAGGCGGGTAAGGCCAATATTGGCAGCGCCGTGGAACTGCCACCCTGCGCCGATGAGCCAGTGAATGCCGGGTTCGAAGCTCGTCGTTGTGGCCCCGCCACCGCCAAGTGCATCGCCGAATTTAGCGCCCAATACGCTGCGTTCCTCACGCATGACGCCAATAGCGAATTCCCAGTTGATATCGCCGCCCTGCGTTCCATCGACGGCAAGTCCGAAGCGGGTGAGGCGATCCCGACTTTGATCCAAAAACCGCCCCGACCATGGCAAGTGCGCACGCTCGGCGCTTAGCGTAACGCCCATTTTTCCCAACCAATATCGGGTCGCAATGCCAGCGTCGGGCCGTTCGCCAAGAGCATTACCCATTCCCGCAATCAGGAACGCGGGCTCAGGCCGCTGCTGCAACTGCGCCACCATTCGCCCCGCCGCCATGTTCCAGCCCAGCGCGATATCAAGTGACGACCCAAGTTTGGTTGCCAAGCTCGAAGCCAGGACTTTTGCTCGCTCAACCTCACCGGGAGCCATGCGCAAAGGCACCGCGCCAAAGCGCCGATCAATGGTGAACGCCAACGCCATTCCATTCGCTGCCAACGAAACCGGTCGCGTCGGCATGCTCAAGGCTTGCGTCAAGGGCTGGCGCGCACTGCTCGACCGAATGCCACGCGCCAGATCTACGGAATAGGCACGCACGTAACTATCGAGAATGATCGAGTTGAGTGACGCCGTACCCACGGCATCCCCCATCGCGGCACTGGTCATCCCGGCAAGGCTATTGAGCGGCACAGCCACGCTTGTGCCAGCAAGGCTGGTCTGCCCCTGCGGTGAAAAAGCGCGCGCAATGTCGAGGATACCGCGCCCGTAAACCGGATCAGTGCCCGGATCACCAGCATCGCGTGCACTGGAAAGCAGCAAGCTGACGATCTGCTGCGCGGTCAAGTTCGGGAAGGCTTGTGCCAGCAAAACGGCGGCTCCGGACACTTGCGGTGCAGAAAAACTCGTGCCGCTTACCAAGGTGACGAAGGAGCCATCGGCGCTCGTCGTCGTCTTGATCTGGCCATTTTCGTAAACGCAGCAGATTCGCTCCCCCTGCGCCATCAACACCGATGCAGCAGAAGCCCCGGCCTTGTTACTGAAATCAGAAGCGATCCCGGCAGCATCGACTGAACCTACGATCAAGACATTGCCGCTGCCGGCCTGCAGCAGTGAAACCGCGAAAGGATTGGGGTTGGCTGGATCAACACCGGGTCCTGAATCCAGTCCTTCGTTCCCTGCGGAAACCACCACGACCAGTCCCGCAGCCGCTGCCCGCCCCACCGCTGCCTGCAATAAAGCATCTGCCGGATCGCCGCCGAGCGACAAATTGACCACCCTTGCTCCCGCTTGCACGGCTGCGTCCAACGCTGCGCTGATGTTCACATCAGAAAACGAGCAACCATCCGTCTCGGCGCACGATCCCGGCGTATCGGCACGGATTGCTTGAACCGTGGCGTTCCACGCTATTCCCAACACCCCGGAGTCATTCCGTCCCGCTGCGGCGACAAGCGCAACCTGGGTGCCGTGATCATCGGCAGAATTGTTCAGACTGCGATTGCTTGCCACATCTTTCGATGCGGCAGATATGCGGTCGGCAAACTCTGGATTGGTTGCATCAATCCCGGAATCGATGATGGCAAGTGTCGTGCCCTGCCCGCTTGCCCCTGCTTGCCACGCGGTAATTGCGCCGTGGAAATCCGGACCATCCGAACGTTGAAATTCGGTTGTGCTGAAGTTGACCGGTGGCGGTGTTGAAGTGGGCGTTGGTGTGGATGTGGGCGACGGTGTGGGCGTTGAAACTGGCAAAGGCGTTGGCGTGCTGGAAACGCCGCCGCCTCCACCGCAAGCTGACAAGCACATGCCCAGCGCCGCAAGGGCGCCTTTACCCGAAATGTTGAATCGTCGCATCACCCGAACTCGCACCGATGGCATAACCGCAGGCATACTGATAACGCATCAGGGGTAAATGTCGTATGACACGCTATCGGACAGGAATACCCAATGGCCTTCGATCCCACGCACGTCGATTGCTGGATTTTCGATCTTGATAACACCCTATATCCGCCATCCACGCGCCTGTTTGACCAGATCGATGTGCGCATGGGCGAATTTATCCAGAACCTGCTGGGCTGTGATCCCATGGAAGCAAGGCGCGTTCAAAAACTGTACTTTCACGATCACGGCACGACGCTCTCAGGCCTGATGCATTATCACGCGATCGACCCGCACGATTTCCTGAACTTCGTGCACGATATCGATATGACCCCGCTGGCTACCGCGCCGCGCCTTGCCGAGAAACTGGGGGCACTTCCAGGCCGAAAGCTGGTTTTCACCAATGGTGACGATGCTTATGCCGCCCGCGTTCTTGCCAACTTGGGCTTGTCCGAAAGCATTGATGGGATGTGGGACATTCATGCGATGCAATATCGTCCCAAGCCCGAAGCCTCCGCCTATACCGGGCTTATCGAGGCCTTTGCGATCCGCCCCGAAACAGCCGTCTTCGTCGAGGATATGGCGCGCAACCTCGGTCCTGCAAAAGCTTTGGGCATGCAAACCGTGTGGATCGATCTTGCCACTGAGTGGGGAGACCGGGCCAAGGACGATGCGGCCATCGATCTCGTCATTGATGACATCGACACTTGGTTGGCAAGTCTTGCCGATCATCCCCCGCTGGGCTAGGCGGCGCGCGCAACTAAGCAATAAATTTCCGCAAGACAGATTCCCGACGGAGAAACACCATGACCGCTCACCTCGAAGCCGCCATCGAAGCCGCTTGGGAAGACCGCGCTAACGTAACCCCTGCCAGCGACACTGTGCGCGCAGCCGTTGAAGCGGTGTTCGAACTGCTTGAAAGCGGTAAGGCACGTGTGGCCGAAAAAGTTGATGGCACGTGGCAAGTGAATCAGTGGCTCAAGAAAGCCGTGCTGCTTTCATTTCGCCTTAATGACAACGTGGTGATTGACGCAGGTTCAGGCGGCGCTCCGGCATTTGACAAAGTGCCATCCAAATTTGAAGGCTGGGACGACGCGCGTTTTCGCGAAGCTGGCTTCCGCGTGGTGCCCGGCGCCGTTGCACGTAAAGGTGCGCACATCGCCAAGGGCGTCGTGTTGATGCCAAGCTTCGTCAATATCGGTGCTTTCGTTGATGAAGGCACGATGGTTGATACTTGGGCCACGGTCGGTTCGTGCGCACAGATCGGGAAGAACGTGCATATCTCAGGCGGTGCTGGCATTGGCGGTGTGCTTGAACCCCTGCAAGCAGGCCCGGTCATCATCGAAGACGGAGCTTTCATCGGTGCCCGTTCCGAAGTTGCCGAAGGCGTGATCGTCGGCGAAGGCGCTGTGCTTTCGATGGGCGTTTACCTTGGCGCATCGACCAAGATCGTTGATCGCCAGACCGGCGAAATCCACATCGGCCGCGTTCCGCCTTATGCCGTGGTGGTTCCCGGTGCGATGCCGGGCAAGCCTTTGCCCGACGGCACGCCCGGTCCATCGCTCTATTGCGCCGTGATCGTGAAAACCGTTGATGCGCAAACACGCAGCAAGACCGGCATCAACGAGCTTTTGCGCGACTAATCCGTGAAAATCCGGTCCTTCCTTTAGGGGAAGGACCGGAACAGAGCGCGCTCCCAAACGTAGAGCGGGTAAGCACCCGAGCTATTTAAGGAGTTGCGCCATGGAACGCCAAGGCGAAGAAACCCATATCACCACCGAAGAAGCGCGCGGCGGTCGAACCAACCATGTCGTACGCTGGGTATTGGCGATCAGCTTGCTGCTCGCCATGTCTGCGCTTACTATAATCTGGGTAACCGGGGCTGTAGTTACACCGTTGTAGCCGAATATCAGATATGGGGCAGTGCGGACGTGACCATCGGGTGGAAGCTTGACCGGAAACAGCGCGCTGCCCTGCTTGACATTTACCCGTCACGTTACGCTAATGTTATCGCAGATCACGTTACGTTATCCGTTGCCGGTACTGAATTGCCGCCGTCTGCTGGCGACGCCGTGATAGTCGGTTACGTCGATGATGGCTACGGCGTCGAAGCTTTGATCGTTGCTATCGATGGTTCAACCACCCGGCCTGATGGCAAAGTGTGGCACATCACGTGGTCGCTTGACGAAGGTCGCGCTGCACGCGAAAGCAACGACGTGATCGCGCAAAATGGTTGGGTTGCACAAGGTGGTGAACACCTTACTCTTGTTCCGGCATTGTGGTGATTGACTTAACCAAGCAACAGCAGCAATCCGTTGGGCATGAACAGCGCAGCAACTTCCAAGACAAAACACGCGGGTTATACCCGCCGATGAGACGCACACTCTTGCGCTATATCTTGTCCGCATTTTATCTGGCTGCGGGCATCATCCACATCATTTCACCAACTCCTTTCCTGTCGATTATGCCAAGTTGGGTGCCCTATCCCCAAGCCGTGATCCTCTGGACAGGAATCGCCGAAGTGCTCGGCGCTGTCGGACTGGTGCAGCCGATTTCAGCGCCACTCCGCCGTGCTGCTGGCATAGGTCTTGCGCTTTACGCCGTCTGTGTTTTTCCAGCCAACATCAATCATTTCATACTCGACATGGCAAAGCAGCAAGGCGGTCTTGGACTTGGCTATCATATCCCCCGTATGTTTGTTCAGCCGCTGCTGACTTGGCTGGCATTATGGGTTGGCCACGTCACCGACTGGCCCTTCAGAACACGGCACCGCTGAACCCATGCTTTTATCTGATCCTGCCGTTCTGGCTGGCTGCATCTTTGCCGTGATCCTGGTTGGCATGGCCAAGGGCGGATTTTCCGGGCTTGGCGCTTTGGGCACGCCTGTGGCTGCACTCGTGCTCCCTCCATCTGTTGCCGCCGCCATTTTATTGCCGATCCTGATTGTCCAGGATGTCGTTAGCGTCTGGTCCTTCCGCCATTACTGGGACAAATGGATCATAGGTTGGATGCTTCCCGGTGCCGCCATCGGCGTGGGAATTGGCTGGGCAATTGCGGCCAGTATCGACGAAAAACCCATGATGGCCGTGCTTGGGGCCATCACACTGGTGTTTGGCCTTTATCGCTTGTGGGTGGAGCGCGGAGGGCGCGTAGCTGCCGCATCCACTTCACCGGGTTGGGTCGGTGGCCTGTTTGGCGTCGCTACGGGCTTCACCAGCCAAGTCGCCCATGCTGGCGGCCCACCCTTTCAAATGTGGGTCACGCCAAGAAAGCTGCCGCATCTGACGTATGCTGGAACAAACGCAATCCTGTTTGCAGCGATCAACTGGATCAAGGTGCCAAGCTACATGGCGCTCGGCATTTTCACAAAAGATGTGCTTATAGCTGCCGCGCTGCTCATTCCGCTGGCAATCATCACCACGCTTGTATCCGTCCGCATTGTACGCACGCTTCGGCCTGAGCGTTTCTACACGATTATTTATGTGCTGATGGTACTGCTCGGCGTCAAACTCATCGGTGACGCACTGCTCTAAGGCCGCGTGCCTATCGCTTTTACTGGCCATTCCATCTCGACAATGCCACGGCATATGTTGAACTGGAGGATCCACCATGACCAACGATGACGAATACGTGTACGATGATGAAAGCGGAGAATGGATGTCTGCGGCAGATTTGCAGGCAAAGCAATCAGCAGCCAACACTGTCGAAGTGCGCGATGCCGTTGGCAATCTGCTGGCAGACGGTGATCAAGTCACGCTGATCAAAGACCTTGATGTCAAAGGCGCGGGCCAGACGTTGAAGCAGGGCACCTTGATCAAATCGATCCGGCTGACCGGCGATCCGCAGGAAATCGACTGCAAATATCCCGGCATCAAAGGACTGGTCCTGCGCGCAGAGTTTGTCCGCAAGCGTTGAATGTGTGCAAGTGCGAACGGCCGAATTCGTATGTGCTGCTACGTGATTAAGGGCATGCACTCCGCTTGAAATCGGCCAATATATTGGAAGATAAGCCTAATTTTTATGCGATTGCAAAACGCGCAATCATGATGTCTTCAATGGCAATTGCCGCATCGCAGCCATCCTATATGCTGCAATGCACAAGATAAGGGTGCTGAAGGCAATCTTTCCTTGTCCATCAGGAGACATTGCCATGTTTAATTCTTCGTTCGCAATCACCGCCGCCGCGCTTCTTCTCGCCGCTCCTGCAGCCGTCGCCAACGCTGCTGAACCCGATGTCGGCAGCTTCACTTTTCAGGGCGTAAAGTACGATTACACCGCCGAACAACAAGGCGAAGTCAAGGTTCTCAAGGGTTCGGCTTATGCCGGAAAGGTGCCTTTTGAACTGCGTGTTAACAAGCGCACCGTAACCGGTCGTTTCAATGGCCGTCCCGTGTCGTTCGACGTCAAGGACGTGAAGCCAATCGTAAGCAAGGCCGGCACGCTCGCTGATTGAAAGCGCAGTAACATGGGGTTTCCACTTGAGTATGCGTTTCGCAATCACAAGGTAAGTTCGAAACCCGCAAGCCGCATCAGCTTTGCGCTGAACAGGTAAGCATAAAGGGGCGCTTCTGCAAAGGAGCGCCCTTTTCTGCGTCAGATCAGTGCTGTGTTCCGCCCATCACGCGAACATCAAGGCCGCTTCCGGGTTCGCCCGCACCGTGTTTTTCAATCACGGCTGCGCATTGTAGCTTGACAGCCTCATCATCAAGATCGGCTTCAAGCACATAGCGTGCGATAATTTCACCCTCGCTGACATCGGTCACGCAGATGTAGCGAATGTGCGAATGTGACGAGAGTTCATCAAGATCGACACCATCGGCCAATGTCCAGGACTTGCCTCCGTGTGAACGAATGGGTCGTTCACAATGACGGCAGACGGATATCAACGTCCCATGCTCACCCCGCTCCTTGCGACCGGAGGGCACATGTGAGCGCGTGTACCAACATTGCGTCAACGTATAGGAATGGGCGGGTCTGATCTGCATGCACACACTGTCGCAAGACATGGTAAATTTAACGGGTATTACGATGTACGTGGAAATATCGCGGGACTTGCAGCCTCTCTGAAATTCGTGAAATCGATTAATACATCAAATTATAACAGTCACTTACATCAATTAAGCGTTACGAAAATTTCTGCGACAAGCAACCAATGACCGTGCACTTTACGCCATTTCGCAGCGTAGATCCCCGAAGCTGACGGCACTTCCTGACCATCAACAACACCTTGCCAGTTGCCGTGCTCCATGGCGACCGGTTCAACTGTCGATGCTTTGATCCGGTCGGTCTGGCGGGTATAGACCATGCGCGGCCTTGAGGAGCATTCGCGTTTCCACGCAAGCAGTTGCGCTTTTCGTCCGGCGATCACGGCGCTGTCCGTTCCGGTGATCATGGTGACGTCTGGGGAAAGGATCGCACTGATGGCGGCGATGTCGGCTGCAGCAATGGCGCGATTGAATTCAGCGCGGCGCAGGCGAATTGCGATTTCGGCAGTCATGCCAGAACCTGTAAAATAGAGTCATTTCCGGCGGCGAGCGATACGCTCAGCCGCCGAAAATGTGTTCTCAATCAAGCAGAAGCGAGATTGACAGCCGAAGCCTTGCCATTGCGGCCGGTTTCAACTTCATAGGTAAGGCGCTGATCGCGCTCAAGCGTTGCCATGCCGGCTGCCTGAACGGCCGAGATGTGCACGAAGCTGTCAGTGCCGCCGTTGTCAGGCTGAATGAAGCCATAGCCCTTGTCGGTATTGAAGAATTTTACGGTGCCTACTGGCATGATATGTTCCTTTCGAGAACGATGGTTGCCCGGGCACAAAAGCGCGCACGGGCCGTGCGTCGGGTCGTCATTCGAAAGGAAGTCGTCGTCAAAAGCCGCTTTTTCCGCACCGTAAAGCACGAATAAGCAGAGATTTTCTGCCGAAGTCCGTTGGAGTTTTCAACGTCAGCAATGGCGCACTAGCATGCTCCCTTGCCTTTTCCTAATCATTCCGGGCTGATGCACGTGAGGTGGCGTTTTGGTGTACAAAACGGGTGTGAAGGTGGCGCGTAGCGGTTATGCGCGCAGTCATGAGTGACACTGCCCCCAAAACTCCGATCATCCTTGTCGATGGTGATGCTTGCCCGGTGAAGGAGGAGATCTACAAAGTCGCTTACCGCCGCAATGTGCCGGTGATCGTCGTCAGCAATTCGCCGTTCCGCGTGCCGGTGCATCCCTTGGTACGGCGAGTGGTGGTGAGTGATGGATTTGACGCCGCAGACGATTGGATTGCCGAGGCCGCGCATACCAAGGCGGTGGTGATCACTGCTGACATTCTGCTGGCTGACCGCTGTTTGAAAGTGAGCGCAAGTGTCCTCTCTCCCGCTGGCAAGCCCTTCACCACCAGTTCCATCGGCAGCCAGATTGCGACGCGCGCGATCATGGCGGATTTGCGGGCGGGCGGCGACATCATTGGCGGCCCTGCCCCATTTTCCAAGATCGACCGTTCGCGCTTTCTTTCGGCGCTGGATGAGGTGCTGGGGCGGCTATCGCGTTAGCGTTCGCTATTCGGTCAGGAAAGGCGTAACTCTGAACGGTGGGCAGTTGCCTGCCGGAGAATGATAATGGCGAAGAGCCAAAAGAAATCGAGCAAGGAAGTCCGCAAACCCAAGGCGGAGAAGCCTAAGAAGCAAAACGCTTCGAACCCCACGCAAAAGACCGGCGTTGTTGCTGGCCTCGATAACATGAAAAAGACTTGAGCTAGGTTTTCGAACACGCCCTCCCCTAGCCCCTCCCATAAACGGGAGGGGGGTATTGGGGATTGGGTTTAGCGGCAGCGGACGTTGTTGCGATTGTTGCGGTTGTTATTGCTGCTATCAATCGCCGAACCGACAGCCGCGCCGCCAATCCCGCCGATGATCGCGCCCAACAGGCCGCTATCGCCCGGTGCAATGATTGCGCCTGCAGCAGCGCCGCCCAAACCGCCAACGATCAGGCCGGTTGAGCCGTCCGAACGGCGGCAATAGTAGCGATCATCGCGACCACGATAGACGCGGTCATTGTTGGAAAGTTGGCGTTCGCGATAACGACCATTGTTCCGGTAATAGCGGTCAGCCTCATAGCGATTGCCATAGCGTGGATCGGGGTTGTTGTAATCGTAACGACCGTTCTGTTCGTAATAGCCTTGGTCGTAATAGCCCCATTCGCCAGCATTGCTGCCGTAACCGGAGTTACCGTAACCGGTGCTTGTGCATGCGCCCGTCAGGGTCACGGCTGCGAGGGCGGAAAGCATCAGGGCCTTGTTCATGGCACCTACTCCATTTCATGAGCGGGGCGCGCGGATGACGCCCTTGGTACTAGGCGCAATGGATGGAAAGCGCAGGCGTTCCCGGCAGGTTGCCGACGCAAGCTTGCACAGGTGCGGCAGGTTGCGTTAATCGTACCGTCGATGAGTCTGATTTCGTTCCGATCCCGCCTGCGTGCCTTTCAAGCAATGCGCTGCGATCCGCCCGATCCGGGGTTCATCGCCGATCTGGAATTTCTGGAAAACCGTGACCTCGATTTGTCCGTGCGGCTTGGCGCCATGCTGGGTTTCAACGCGCTGTTGATCACAATTGGCACGCACCCAATTTCCGCCAGCCCCGGCGCGCCGCTGTCCGTCGATGCCGCCAGCCAAGCCACACTGGTATCCGCCAATCTGGTTGGCCTTATCCCACTGGTGGTATCGTGCTTTCTGGCTTTGCGCGCGATGCTGCTGGGCGAAGAATTCGACGCCGAGGGCCTTGAAGGCGACACCGCCTTGCGCCAGCGTCTGTTCGCCAGCTTCGTCCATTCCATCGACGCCCAAGCCCGCCTGCTGCGCCACGCGATCCGCTGGACCATCGCAGGCGGTGCGCTGACCCTGCTGGTATGGGCGGCGATCCTGTTTGATAAGATGGGTTAGCGCGGGACCGTGTGCTGGCGGAACCAGTCGGTTAGCTCGGCTTCGGTGAGTTCTCCTGCGGCGAGGGCGACAAACGCGACGACGACGTCGGCATCGGTTGCAGTCAAATCATAGCCGTTGAGCATCAGGAATGTTTCCGACACAACCGCTGCGGTCCGCTTGTTCCCATCAACAAAAGGATGGTTGCGCGCGATGCCGAAGGCATAAGCGGCGGCGAGCGCGGCGGCATCCGGATCGCCATAGGCAACGAGGTTCTGCGGACGAGCCATCGCACTGGCCATCAGGCCAGCATCGCGCACGCCCTCACCCCCGCCGTGTTCGGCCAGTTGCTCGGCATGTGCTGCCTCTGCCACTGCTGGCAGCACCCAAATCCAATCGCGGGCCATGATTACTTGGCGAGTTCGCGCAAGGCACGCTTGCGCCGCGCCATAACCTCACGCGCCGCAGCCATCTGCGCATCAAAGTCCGGCTCCGCCGTGGACAGCTCTATCCCGCGCGGGGTGAGCACGACAGACAGCGTCTCGCCCACTCCGGCGTTGAGGTGGGCAAGCAGTTCCTTGGGCAGGATGATCCCGGCGGAATTGCCGACTTTGGTGATTTTGAGCGGTGCGTTCATACGGGTGTTATAACGCAAGCTCGTCAGCTTGACAAGTTTGCATCGTCCGATCTCCAGATTTTGGAAAGTTTGCTCTCTCCCAATAACCCCACGAAGTTACATGGACTGCGCTGCTTGTTACCTCTACGCTATAATAAAGATAGAAAACCTGACCAACTAATGCGGAGCCTTTGAACGATGGCGTCACTATTCCTTAACAAGCTTTCAACGCCGGAACGCCAATCACTTGAAACCAAGCTGCATACGATACAAAAAGGTCATTGTTTCATATGCGAATCCGACATTGATCTGATCATTCACAAAGGCCAACTCGACATAGATCACGTCGTTCCCTTGAAGGTTGGCGGCAAGGATGAAGAGTCGAATTTTGCGCTAACCCACGCAAGTTGCAACCGCAGCAAGCAAGCATCAAACTTGGAAGTAGCGCGAATTTTGCGACGGTTTACCCGATTGAAAGAGAGCCTCGAAGCGGAAAATAGAACACCGAATCTGGGAGATGTGCTTCATGCCGCCGGTGGAGGGAGTAACAACCTTACCTTTGAAATCAAAAATGATGAAATTCGGTACAGCTTTCCGCATCTTGATGACAACAGCATATCTTCTACAAAAATATTTCAAGACGATTTAAGTGGATTTCGATATTTCTTTGCCAAATTGCCGATTCAGTATCTTGCGCATGACAATCATATCAATCCAAGATCAATCGGGTCGAATATCTCAAAATTGGTTGAAGAGTTTTTTCAAAAACGACCGCAACTTCATGTTCCCCTTGGCTGGATAAAGTCGGCTGGTAACGAATCTGCTATTCATGTTTTTGATGGGCAACACAAGGCTGCCGCGCAAATCATGTTGGGCATCAAGTCCTTGCCTGTAAGAGTCTTTATCGATCCCGATCCGGACACTTTGATCACTGCCAACACGAACGCAGGCACCACGCTTAAACAGGTAGCCTTTGATAAATCGGTACAGCGCCACCTTGGCAGCACACTCTACCGTGACCGGATTGCCAGATTCCAGAAAAATAGCGGAAAGAATGAAGATTTTCTCGGCTTTTCCGAAAAAGACCTTATCGATCATTTCAAAGGTCAATCACGAGAAGTTAAGCGTTATATTCTGGATGCGCTTCGTGATGGAGTAACGTCAAATCCCGAAAATAAGTTAAAAGATTTCATTGATTTTGGCGGACGAGGCAAAGAAAGGCCGCTTTCATATAGCACTATTGAAAAAACTTTTTACTCGTTCTTTGTTTATCAAGAAGTTCTCGAGACCCCAATAGACTACAAAATGGACGAAGATGAAAACCCACGATCTGTCGAAATACGGCAAATCGTGAATCTTATGAATATCATCGCCGAAGAGCTGTATATCGGAAAATTTGACACAGAAATCGGTACAGATAAAATTGAAAGTCGTATTCAGAAAGGTGATACATTTGGCCATGAACATCTGCGCGCATATCGCATGAGCAAGGAAGAAATATTATATAATTGGCTACAGTACGTCGGCCAGATCGCACGCCAGTACTTTATTATGCAAGGAAAGCCCGATCCGCAGGGGCGATTGTTTCAATTTGTGTTCCCTGCGCAGGTCTGGGAAAATATCCGGAAATTCATTCACAATTTATCGAACTTGCCGATTTGGGTGAGTGCCGATCTTTCCGAAACGGTTTTTGGCGGAAAGCAAAACAATAGCTATTGGAAATCCATTTTTGAAACGGGAAGTACGCCGCAAGGAATGGTGGTTCTTACTAATCCGATAAATCTGATCGACATGATCAAATAGAAGCGATCTGCGGTTCCATCTGCCGGTTTGGGGCTTCGCAATTCTTCAAACCTGCGCGCTGCCCACCCTGTGGCGACTAAGACTTGCCCCCCTCCCGCAGGCGGGAGGGGTTTGCGATAGGCTGTGGGCGCCCCTCCTCCTTCGACAAGCTCAGGATGAGCGGAGGGGAAGTACTTAATCGTGTTCGCGGTCGCCTGCGCCGATGTAGAGTTCGCGGCCGCCTTCGTGGTACTTTTCGCTCATGGCTTTCATGCCGGCTTCGGCTTCTGCCTCGTTCACGACTCCCTCAGCCGCAACGAAGGTTTCGATGCCTGCGTTTTGCTTGGCGGCGAATTCGCGGACTTCCTGGCTGATCTTCATCGAGCAGAACTTGGGGCCGCACATCGAGCAGAAGTGGGCGGTTTTGGCGCCTTCTGCGGGCAATGTCTGGTCGTGGTATTGTTCGGCGGTTTCGGGATCGAGCGACAGGTTGAACTGGTCGCGCCAGCGGAATTCGAAGCGGGCCTTGCTGAGCGCGTCGTCGCGGACTTGCGCGGCGGGGTGGCCCTTGGCGAGATCGGCTGCGTGGGCGGCGAGCTTGTAGGTGATCACGCCGACTTTCACGTCGTCACGGTCAGGCAGACCGAGGTGCTCCTTTGGCGTTACGTAACAAAGCATGGCGGTGCCGTACCAGCCGATCTGTGCCGCACCGATGCCGCTGGTGATGTGATCGTAGCCCGGCGCAATGTCGGTGACCAAGGGGCCCAACGTGTAGAACGGGGCTTCGCCGCAGGCTTCGAGCTGCTTGGTCATGTTCTCTTTGATCTTGTGCATCGGCACGTGGCCGGGGCCTTCGATCATGACCTGCACATCTTCCGCCCAAGCACGCTTGGTTAGCTCGCCCAAGGTGTAGAGTTCGGCGAACTGGGCTTCGTCGTTGGCGTCGTAGATCGAGCCGGGACGCAGGCCATCGCCGAGCGAATAGGCAACGTCGTAGGCCTTCATGATTTCGGTGATCTCATCGAAGCGTTCATAAAGGAACGATTCCTTGTGATGTGCGAGGCACCACTTGGCCATGATTGACCCGCCACGGCTGACGATACCGGTCATACGCTTGGCGGCCAACGGGATGTACGGCAGGCGGACGCCTGCGTGGATGGTGAAGTAATCAACGCCCTGTTCGGCTTGTTCGATCAGGGTGTCGCGGAACACTTCCCAATTCAGGTCTTCGGCAACGCCGCCAACCTTTTCCAGCGCCTGATAGATTGGCACAGTGCCGATGGGCACGGGGCTGTTGCGAATGATCCATTCGCGCGTGTCGTGAATATTGCGACCCGTTGAAAGGTCCATCACGGTGTCGGCGCCCCAGCGGATCGACCAGACCATCTTGTCGACTTCATTCGCCACATCAGACGCAACAGCAGAGTTGCCGATGTTCGCGTTAATCTTGACGAGGAAGTTGCGGCCAATGGCCATCGGTTCGGATTCGGGGTGATTGATGTTGTTGGGGATGATAGCGCGGCCACGCGCCACTTCATCGCGAACGAATTCAGGTGTCACATAATCGGGGATCGATGCGCCCCAATCCTGACCATCACGGATCAGCGCCTCTTTGGCTTGCTTGCGACCAATGTTTTCGCGGATCGCGACATATTCCATCTCTGCGGTGATGATGCCTTTGCGGGCATAGTGCATCTGGCTGACGTTGGCGCCGGCTTTGGCGCGCAGAGGGCGCTTGACCACGTTGGGAAATGCAGGGACGCCCGCCGAACGGTCAGGGCCTTTCAGGCCGTTGTCTTCGGGCTTGATTTCGCGCGCGTCGTACTCCTCGACATCGCCGCGTGCCATGATCCAATCGCGGCGAAGCTGTGGCAGACCGGTAGCGATGTCGATGGTGGCATTGGCATCGGTGAACGGACCGGAGGTGTCATAGACGCGCACCGGTGGTTCGCCACTGCTGGGTTCAAGGCTGATTTCGCGCATGGCGACACGCACATCGGGAAAGCGCAGGCTTTCGACGTGAATCTTGCGGCTGCCGCGGATCGGGCCAGTGGTGACGCCAATCTCAAGCTTGGAGTTAATATCGGCCATGGGCGCGCATCCTTTATCTGGACGGAATGAGCGCACGGTTCTGGCCGGCCCTCCCTCCGCCCGTGCTAACGGGTTCAGGTTCGACGGGTCGGGCAGCGTGACCTGCCCCTCTCAGCCAACACTGGCTCCCCGGGGTATGGCACGCTTCTTACGCGGAGTCTGGCAGGGGGGCAACCGGCCATTGGCAGGCCTCGAAAATTTCCCGCAAGACCGCGTTTTTCTCCTGCCCTTTGTGACATGCAGCAATGGGTTACAAAAGGGCATGGTTGCACCGGCTACCGCATGTCCCTAAGCGATGTAGGCATGACGGCACGGCAATGTGATATCGCAATCCTTGGCGGCGGCCTTTCGGGTGGACTGGTGGCGTTGGCGCTGCGCCGCGCACGGCCAGACCTTACGATAACCGTGGTTGAGCAAGGCAAAGTCCTTGGCGGGAACCACGTATGGTCCTTTTTTGGAACCGATGTGGGCAAGGCCGGACGCGAGTTGCTGGATGGCATGACCGTGGCGGCGTGGCCCGATTATACCGTGCGCTTTCCCACTTTTGAGCGACGGCTGAAGACCAGCTACTATTCGATCACGTCCGAACGGTTTGACGCAATGGTGCGGGCAGAACTGGGCGATGAGGCGATCATCACCGGCGTGCGCGCGTTGGCCTGCAGCGCCAGTAACGTTACGCTATCGGACGGGACACGGATTGAGGCGGGCGCGGTGATTGATGCACGCGGCATCCGCAACCTGGGGCACTTGACCGGCGGCTGGCAGAAGTTTGTCGGGCAGCGCCTGAAACTTGCGGCACCTCACGGGCTGGATGGCCCACTGGTGAAAGATGTGACGGTCGAACAGCACGATGGCTATCGCTTTGTCTATTGCCTGCCGTTTGCCCCGGACGAGGTCTTTGTCGAAGATACCTATTACGCTGATGATGCCACGCTCGATGTCGTAACGTTGCGTGCAAGGATTGCGGAGTATGCCAAAGCGAGAGGCTGGCAGATTACCGATGTTCTCTCGGAAGAGCACGGCGTTTTGCCCGTCGTTGCGGGTGGTGATTTCGATGCTTTCTGGCGGTCAACCGGCGGCACGGTGGCGCGGGCGGGCGCGCGGGCGGGTCTGTTTCAGGCGGTAACCAGCTATTCCTTGCCCGATGCTGTCCGCTATGCGCTGGCCGTGGCGAAACAGACTGACTTGTCTGGCGCCGGGCTTGCTACGTTTTCGCACAACTGGGCGCGAAGTCACTGGCGCCGCGGCAAGTATCTGCGCGCCCTTTCGGCCATGTTGTTTGCAGCGGCGGAACCTGCGCAGCGTCACCGCGTTTTGGAACGGTTCTATACTCTCGACGTACGCCTGATAGAGCGGTTTTACGCTGGGCGAATGACTGCTCTGGACAAGGCCCGTATTCTCGTCGGCAAGCCACCGGTTCCGATCGGCAAAGCCATTGGCGTGCTGACCGGCCTTGGCAATAAGCCGCAACCCCTCTCGCTTTCAGGAAATCGCGCATGAAGCGTGCATGTGTCATCGGTGCCGGATTTGGCGGCCTCGCTCTTGCCATAAGGCTGCAATCAGGTGGGGTACAAACCACGCTGATAGAAGCGCGTGACCGGCCCGGTGGCCGCGCTTACGTGTGGGAGAAGGATGGGTTCACGTTTGATGCCGGACCAACGGTGATCACCGATCCATCGTGCCTGCAGGAACTGTGGGCGCTTAAAGGCCACCGCATGGCCGACGATGTTGAACTGATGCCGGTGATGCCGTTTTACCGGCTGAACTGGGGCGACGGCACGAACTTCGATTATTCGAATGACGACGTCAGCCTGAAGGCTGAAATTGCCAAGCTGAACCCGGCAGACGTTGCAGGCTATGACGATTTCCTTGAATATTCGGCAGGCGTCCTTGAGGAAGGCTATGTGAAGCTTGGGGCGGTGCCGTTTCTTGATTTTGCCAGCATGATCAAGGCAGCCCCTGCCCTTGCCCGTTACCAGGCATGGCGCTCGGTCTATTCGATGGTCTCCAGCTTTGTGAAGAACGAGAAGCTGCGTGAGGCGTTCAGTTTTCACAGCTTGCTTGTCGGCGGTAATCCGATGACCACCAGCGCGATCTATGCGTTGATCCACAAGTTGGAAAAGAACGGCGGCGTGTGGTGGGCCAAGGGCGGCACTAACCAGCTGATCGAAGGCATGGTCACGCATTTCCGGCGGATCGGCGGCGAAGTGCGGATGGGTGATCCTGTAACGCACGTGTCCACGCTAGGCGACCGCGTGACCGGCGTTGAGACGAAAAGCGGCTGGTCAGGGCAGTTTGATGCCGTCGCATCCAACGCCGATATCATGCATTCCTATCGCGATCTGATGCCGGATAACCAGCACGCAAAGCGCCGTGCGAAGGCCCTATCGAAAAAGCGGTATTCGCCGAGCCTGTTTGTGGTGCACTTCGGACTTGAAGGCACTTGGCCTGGCATTCCGCACCACATGATCCTGTTCGGTCCGCGCTATAAGGGCTTGCTCGACGACATCTATAACCACGGCGTATTGCCGGAAGATTTCTCGATATACTTGCATCACCCGACCGTGACCGATCCATCGGTTGCGCCCGAAGGCATGAGCACGTTCTATGCCTTGGTGCCGGTGGCGAACATGGGCAAGCTGCCTGTGGACTGGGATGAAGTTGGGCCGATCTTGGAAAGGCGCATTCTGGATGAAGTGGGCCGCCGCCTGATCCCGGACATCCACAGCCGGATCGTCACCAAGTTCAGCTATGCACCAAGCGACTTCAAGGCGGACTTGTCGGCCCACATGGGCAGCGCATTCAGCCTTGAGCCGCTGCTCACGCAAAGCGCGTGGTTCCGCGCGCACAACCGCGACGATGCCATTTCGAACTTTTACCTTGTCGGCGCTGGCACCCATCCCGGCGCTGGCATTCCGGGGGTTGTGGGGTCGGCCAAAGCGACCGCGGGGCTGATGCTGGAAGACCTTTTGTGAAACGCATCGCTGTCTATTGCGGATCGGCGACGCCCGCCGATGATCGTTACGTTACATTGGCGCGCGAAGTCGGTCAGGAACTGGCGCGGCGCGGGATTGGCGTTGTCTATGGCGGCGGACGGTTGGGGCTGATGGGTGCGGTCGCTTATGGCGCGCTGGATGCGGGCGGCGAAGTGATCGGCGTGATCCCAGAAGCCTTGGTCAACAGCGAGGTCGCCAACAATGACTGTACGGAATTACAGGTCGTTTCGGGAATGCATGAACGCAAGAAACGCTTTACCGATTTGTCAGACGGATTCCTGACCATTCCCGGCGGTGTGGGCACCATGGACGAACTGTGGGAGGCCGTCAGTTGGGCGCAACTTGGCTATCACACAAAGCCTGTTGGACTGCTCAACGCCTTCGGATTTTACGATCATCTGATCGCGTTCAACCACCACATGATCGAGGTGGGCTTTATCCGCCAAGCCCATGCCGGGATCATTCTGGCTGAGCCGGACCTTGACGTTTTGCTGGCGCGCATGGCCGCGCATGAACCGCATGTGCCTATTTTCGCCATGAAGGCGGATGACCTCTGAGCAATGCCGAATACTACTGCCCTTGATCGCACTGCCCTTGTTAGTAACGCGCGCGCGTCGATCCTGAAGGGTTCGAAGAGCTTTGCGGCTGCCAGCCACTTGTTTGATCGCGAAACGCGCGAACGGGTATGGCTGCTCTACGCATGGTGCCGCCGGTGCGACGACATTGTCGATGCACAAGACCATGGCGGCGCGCTGGGTGATCAGAGCGGGGCTGCAGAACGTCTGCAAACCGTGCGCGAAAAGACTGTACTGGCATTCGCCGGACAGGCTGCGGGCGATCCGGCTTTTGATGCGCTGGGCCTTGTCGCACGCGAAACCGGGCTGACGCTGGATATGGCAGAAGCGGTGATCGAAGGCTTTGCGCTGGACGCCGCAGATTGGCAGCCCCATTCCGAAGCCGACCTTATGCGCTATTGCTGGCACGTGGCAGGCGCTGTGGGCGTGATGATGGCGGTCGTAATGGGCGTGTCTCCCAATGAAGCGGACACGCTCGACCGGGCTTGCGATTTGGGCATTGCGTTTCAATTGGCCAATATTTCGCGCGATATCGAAGAAGATGACGCAGCAGAGCGGTGCTACATTCCGATGGATTGGCTTGTAGAGGAAGACATTCCTCCCGGCGAACAATTGCGGCCCCGGTTTCGCGCTGCTCTAACCCGGATCGTGGCGAAAATGTGCCGGACCGCGCAGATCTATGAATGTTCGGCGCGAATTGGGGCGACGCGACTAAAAGGGCGGCAACGCTGGGCGATCCTGTCTGCCGCCGGAATTTATGGCGAGATTGCGCGCGAGGTAGCGCGGCGCGGCGAGCATGCATGGGATCATCGCACGGTCGTTAGTAACGCCCGCAAACTTGGTTTTATCGGCAAAGCCGCATGGGCAGCAATGCGACCGGTGCCAAGGTCGTGCATTATCAAAGCCAGCCAGCGTCCGTTTTCGCGGGCAGAACTGATTGCGCTGGCGAAACGCCAAGCGCCAGCGGCCAGTTGGACCTGAATCTTACAACGCGAACTTGCGCTTGCCCTTTTATGGCAAAGTGGCAGTCTTTACGGCAGATTTCATCGGAGGATGAGCGTGGAGGCCGCAGCAACACCAAACGACGAACGCGAGCAAAGCGTCATCACTGCCCGACCGCTGATCTATCGCACGCGGTTACCAGTGCGGATCTGGCACTGGATCAACGCACTTGCCATCTTTGTGATGCTGATGAGCGGCGCGACGATCTTTAACGCGCATCCCCGCCTTTACTGGGGCGCATATGGAGCCAATTTCGATGAACCCTGGCTGGTTATCGGACACCGCGGCCAAGAGGGTTATCTCGCCCTGCTTGGGTTTGAAATCCCCACGACAGGCTTCCTTGGTTTTACAGAAAACGCCGCCCGCGCTTTTCCGCCCCTTGTTACGATTCCGAATTATTATAGTCTGGCCGAAGGACGTCAGTGGCACTTCTTCTTTGCTTGGGTTCTGGTGATTTCCGCCGCTCTCTATGTTTTATATTCCGTATTTTCAAAGCACCTTACACGCGATCTGGCCTTGAAAGCTGATGAGCGCAAGTTGGCGCATCTTTGGCATGACGTTAAGCAACATGCACGGTTGCGCTTTCCCACAGGTGAGGCCGCAAGGGCCTATAACCCGTTGCAAAAGATCGCCTATCTGACCGTGATTTTCGTGTTAATCCCTTTGGTGGTCTTAACCGGTATGACGATGTCGCCGATGCTTAATGCGGCATTTCCTTGGTTGCTCGAGATATTTGGCGGGCGGCAATCGGCACGCTCCATTCATTTCCTGTGTGCAGCATGTTTCGCCGCCTTCATCTTTATCCATCTTCTGATGGTCCTGTTGTCAGGGCCGTTCAATGAACTGAGATCAATGGTGACGGGATGGTATCGCCTGCCCGCAGAACGCACGGAGGATCAGCCATGACATTGATTTCTCGCCGCGCTGCGCTGGTCGGCGCAACAAGCCTGCTCGTTGCGGGATGCGACAAGATCACAACATCTCCCACCGTGCGCAAAGTGCTGACATTGGGTGAAAAGGCAACGCTGAGCAGCCAGAAGCTGGTGACAGGCCGCAACGCTTTGGCGCCGGAATTCAGCCGTGCCGAGATGTCGCCACGGTTCCGCGTCAACGGCAATCGCATGCCAGCCTCGGCCGACTATGCGGCGCACATGGCCAATGGTTTTGCGGACTGGAAGCTTGAACTTGGCGGTTTGGTCGCCCGGCCGGTTTCCTTGTCCTTGGCGCAGTTGAAAGCCGCGCCGCAACGCACTCAGATCACCCGGCATGATTGCGTGGAAGGGTGGAGCGCAATCGGCGAGTGGACCGGGGTGCCGCTTGGGTTGCTTCTTCGCCATGCGGATGTTTCGTCAAATGCACGGTTCATCGTGTTCCACTGCGCCGATGATTTTTCAGGCACGCCGTTTTACGAAAGCATCGATATGGTCGAGGCGTTCCATCCGCAAACGATCCTTGCGCACACCATGAACAGGCAGCCGCTGTCTGTTGGACATGGCGCCCCAGTCCGCCTGCGGACAGAACGGCAGCTTGGCTATAAACAGGCCAAATATGTGATGAAGATCGAAGCAGTGGCGACGCTTGATGGCAATTATGGCGGCAAGGGTGGCTATTGGGAGGATCATTCCGGTTACCAATGGAACGCCGGGATATAATCTCCGCTTAAGCCACCCTGCCCGTTTCAGCGCATCAGGACGAGTTCTTCGGCCATCGAAGGATGCAGTGCGACAGTCGCGTCAAAATCAGCCTTGGTCAGGCCCGCTTTGACGGCAATGGCGGCGGCTTGCAGGATTTCAGGCGAGTCAGGGCCGATCATGTGGATGCCCAGAACCTTCTCGGTCGTGGCATCGACGATCATCTTGTAAAGGCCGCGCTCTGGCCGGTGAGCGAAGATGTTTTTCATCGGGCGGAAGTCTGATGAATAGACCCGTATGTTGCTGCCGAACGCCGCGCGCGCTTCCGCCTCGGTCAGGCCAACACCTGCCAATGGCGGTTGCGAAAATACGGCGCTGGGGATGCAATCGTAATTGAGCGTGGTTTCCTTGCCGCCAAACATGCGATCTGCAAAAGCCTGACCTTCGCGGATGGCGACCGGGGTGAGCTGCACGCGGTCCGTAACATCACCGACGGCATAGATGCTTTCACAAGCGGTCTTTCCGGTGTCGTCGACCGGGATTTCACCGCGTGCGCCCAGTTCTATACCTACGCGATCAAGGCCCAGTCCCTCAGTCTTGGCAAGGCGTCCGGCGGCAACCAACACCACGTCAGCGATGATCGGATCGGGTTGGCCGCCAAGGAATACGTGGAAGGTGCCATCCTCCTGCTTTTCAACCTTTTCGAACGGGCAATTGAAACGGTACTGGATGCCGCGTGCCATGGTGATTTGCAGCAAGCGATCCCGCAGCGATTCATCATAACCGCGCAACAGCGTTTCGCTGCGGTTGACAACCGTTACGTTACTGCCAAGCGCGTTGAAAATTCCGGCAAATTCCATGGCGATGTAACCGGCGCCGGAAATGACCACGCGCTTGGGCAGGCTTTCCAGATGGAACACTTCGTTTGAAGTGATGCAGTGTTCACTGCCCTCGAATTCCGGCATAACCGGCCATGCACCGGTGGCTACCAAGATATACTTCGCCGTGATTTCGCGCCCGCTATCGGCCAACTTGACCGCATGAGGACCGGTGACGGTAGCGCGTTCGAGGAAGCGTTCGACGTTGTTGTTTTCAAGCGTCGTCGTGTAGGCCGCGTTGAGGCGATCGACGTCCTTGAGGACTGCGTCACGTAACGTTGACCAGTCAAAAGTCATCTTCTCGACGGTCCAGCCATAATTGGCGGCGTCCTGCAATTCTTCAGCAAAATGCGATCCATAGACCAGCAACTTCTTGGGTACGCATCCGCGGATCACGCAAGTGCCACCGATGCGATACTCTTCGGCCACGGCCACTCTTGCACCGTGGCTGGATGCGATACGGCTGGCTCGAACACCGCCCGATCCTGCACCAATCACGAAAAGGTCGTAGTCGAATTCCTGCTCAGCCATAATGCGCTCCTGTTCGAACAGCGCATATGGCCTCTGGTCTTGCGCAAGACCAGAGGCTTTGGGTGCAATCCGAGCGTTACGCGCCGATACCTGCCGCGGCCAGCAAAGCCTCGGTCGATGGATCGAAGCCATCGCCGCCGCCGGATTCGATCTGCTTGGCGATGGATTTGCCCAATTCTACGCCGAACTGATCGAAGGGATTGATGCCGAGCATCGCCGCCGAGACGAACGTGCGGTGTTCGTGGAAGGCGATCAGCGCGCCGAGCGTGGCGGGGTTGAGATCATCGCACAGGATCGTGGCAGACGGACGATCACCGGGATAGGCGCGCGCGCCATCGTCCGACGCTTTGCCCGCCATCAATGCTGCGCCTTGGGCAAAACAGTTCGACAGCAGTATTTCGTGGTGCGCGGGATCAAGATCATGACCCTGCGTTTTGACGGCGAGGAAATCGACCGGGATCAAGTGCGTGCCTTGGTGGAGCAATTGGAACACTGCGTGCTGGGCATCGGTGCCCACGCCGCCCCAGGTGACTGGCGCACTGGCACGCGTGAGCGGAGTGCCATCGGCCATCACGCGCTTGCCGTTGGATTCCATTTCAAGCTGCTGGAGATAGCATGGCAGCAGCGCAAGACGTTCGTCATAGGCGAACACCGCGCGGGTCTGGCAGCCGCGCACTTGAGCGTAGTAAAGATCGGCAAAGGCGGCGCGGACGATGACGTTTTCTCCAATGTCAGCGTCGATGAAGTGGCGATCAATCGCAGCGGCACCATCGAGAAATTCGGCAAAGCCTTGCCAGCCAAGCGCCATAGCAACCGGGAAGCCGATGGACGACCACAGCGAGTACCGTCCGCCGACGGTTTCAGAAAACGGCAAGATGCGGGTTTCATCCACACCCCATTCGACCGCCTTTTCGGGCGCGGCGGTAAGCGCAATCACGCGGCCAAATGGATCGGACACGCCGCCATCGCGCAGCCAATCGAGCGCACTTAGCGCGTTAGTGATCGTTTCTGTGGTGGTGAATGTCTTGGATGCAAGCGCGATCATCGTGGTGGCCGGATCGCAAGCTTTCATAGCGGCTTCCAAGGCGCAGCCATCGATGTTTGAAACAACATGAACGGCAACTTTGGCACCATGACGAGTCAGCGCATCAATCGCCAGCGCCGGGCCAAGCGCCGAGCCGCCAATGCCGATGTGGATGAGGCTTTTAACTTCGCCCAAAGCGCCTTCGTGGATTGCCTCGACCAGCATTTGCATCCGCGCGTGCAGCGCGGCCGCTTCTTCGACGCTGCTGTCTTTGCCGATGCCGCGCTGGGCAGTGTGCTCAGCCGCGCGGCCTTCGGTGTTGTTGATCATTTCGCCTTCGATCAACGCAGTGCGACGGCCGGCAAAATCCATCGCGGTGGCAATCGCGGCCAATTGCACTTCGACATCAGCCGAAAGGTGGGTTTTGGACCAGTCGAACCGGATTGGGCCGCCGGGAAGATCAAGGTCGATTGCATACGTTCCGAGCCGTGCCGGATCGGCAAAGAGCGACTTCAGCGTGGGCTGAGGCAAGCCTTCGAGCGCGGTCCAAAATGGTTCGGCTTGCTCAACAGTCATATTCACACTCTTTCATCCGACAATGGTTAATGGCGTTATGCCTGCTCTACGGCCTACCGCCAAGCCGCTGTTCATAGCTGTGCAAGGTTTAAAGAGGTATTGCCTCAACTGTATTGTTCAAACAACACACTTGACGAAAAGGCTTGCTGGCAACATGACCGCGACGATGAACGACACGCCCGACGCCTCACCTGCTTCCCCGCCCCAGCCGATGGCCCCACCGCCACCTGCAAAGAAGGAGAAGAAGGAAGACAGCTTTCCCGTCTTCCTGATCAAGCTGGTACTGGTTGTGGCGATTTTCCGAAGCTTCATCTTTGCGCCGTTCAACATTCCTTCGGAATCGATGCTGCCCAGACTTGAGAACGGGGATTACCTGCTCGCTGCCAAGTGGCCCTATGGTTTCAGCAAATATTCGCTGCCGTTCAGCTTGCCGCTGATTCCGGGCCGAGTTCTGGCCAGCCAACCTGAACGCGGCGAAGTGGTGATCTTCAAGGCGCCGCCGACCAACGATGTTGATTACATCAAGCGCGTGATCGGCCTGCCCGGTGATACCGTTCAGATGATCGGCGGTACATTGCACCTGAACGGCAAGGCCGTACCGAAAGAACGTGTGGCTGATTTCATTATCCCGGTCAGTCCAAACACCGATTGTCTCTCGTCCGAATTTGCCGTGACCGAAGCTGACGGCAAGCAGACCTGCCACTATCCGCAATATCGCGAGACATTGCCGGGCGGAAAAAGCTATAATGTGCTTGATCTGGGTTATCGTCCCCAAGACGATACGCCGCCGGTTGTTGTGCCCGAAGGCCACATGTTCATGATGGGCGATAACCGCGACAATTCCATGGATAGCCGCTTCCCCGCCATGAAAGGCGCGGGCATTGGACTTGTCCCGCAGGAAAACCTCGTGGGCCGCGCAACGGTGATGATGTGGTCTACTGATGGTAGCGCCAACTGGGTGCTGCCCTGGACATGGTTTAGCGCGGCACGATGGAATCGTATCGGGGGCACGTTCTGAGCAAGCTATCTGCAGATGCGGCCGCCTATATCGCGGAATTGACCGGCGCGCCCCCTGCCCGCACCGACCTGTGGGCCGAAGCGTTAACGCACGGATCCATGGGGGAAGCACGCGATTATCAGCGACTGGAGTTTCTGGGAGACCGGGTGTTGGGGCTGGTCATCGCGGATTGGCTGCATGAAAAAAGCGACGCCGCCGAAGGCAAACTGTCGCAGCGGTTGAACGCACTGGTGAGCCGTGAAACCTGCGCCGATGTGGCGCGCATGATCGCGGTGCCGGTGCATATCCGCTTGGGCAAGCAAGCGCGCGACGATGGCGGCGTGCAGAGCGATAACATTCTGGGCGATGTGATGGAGGCGCTGATCGGCGCGCTGTTTGTCGAGCGCGGATTCGATGCCGCGCGCGATTTTGTGCGCAAGGTGTGGGACAAGCCGATGGCATCGGGCACCGGCCAGCGCAAGCATCCCAAGGCTGCGCTGCAGGAATGGGCCGCAGGAAACCGCCGCAAGCCGCCGGTTTACACGCTTGTCACACGCGATGGACCGGATCATTCTGCGATTTTTACCGTATCGGTTGAAGTCAAAGGCGTGGGTGAGAGCACTGCGCGCGGATCCAGCAAGCAGGAGGCCGAAACGGCTGCTGCGCGCGCTTTCATGCAGGCTTATGCCTGACAGCAAAATAGACTATGGTCACAGACCTAAAGTCTTTCGACTTAACCAACAGAGATTTCATACATGACTGAAAAATGTGGCCTTGTGGCCGTGCTGGGCGCACCTAATGCCGGCAAATCAACCCTCGTGAATTCGCTGGTGGGGCAAAAAGTTGCGATTGTCTCCGCCAAAGCACAGACCACGCGCGCACGGCTGATGGGTATTGCTCTTGCAGGTGAAACCCAGATCATTCTGGCCGATACGCCGGGGTTGTTTGAACCCAAACGCCGGTTGGACCGCGCAATGGTCAGCGCGGCTTGGGACGGCGCGCAGGAAGCAGACGCAATCCTGCTGGTGGTGGATGGCCGCAAAAAAAAGCGCGATTACCTCGACCCGATTATCGCCAGCCTGAAAGATCGGCCCGAACGCAAGATCCTTGTGCTAAACAAGGTCGATTCCACCGCCAAGGAACCGCTTTTGATCATGGCAGAGGCTCTGGTTGCCGATGTCGGGTTCGACGAGGTGTTCTTTGTTTCCGCACTGACCGGTGACGGAGTGCCCGAATTGAAGCAGCGGCTGGCCGATCTGATGCCAGAAACCGCATGGCACTATCCGGCTGATCAGGTTTCAGATGCCAGCGAACGGTTGATGGCGACAGAAATCACGCGCGAACAATTGTATCGCCAGCTTCATGACGAATTGCCTTACGACAGCGCAGTTCGACCTGAAAAATACATCCATCGAACCGATGGATCAATCGAGATCCACCAGCAGATCGTGATCACGCGCGAAAGCCAGCGCCCGATTGTGCTGGGCAAAGGTGGCGCAAAGATCAAGGCGATTGGTGAGGCATCGCGCAAGGAACTGGCCATATTACTGGAGACCAAAGTCCACTTGTTCCTGCATGTGAAGGTAGACGAGCGGTGGGCCGACGCCAAGGAAATCTACGAGGAAATTGGATTGGAGTGGGTCAAATAGTGGCCTAATTCGAAATACTTAAGCTCTCGGATCCATCTTTCTTGCGTTCTGGGGCTTTGGAACTGGTTCTGACAGCAACCGTTCATACCATCTGACTACTGGTCCAGCAAAAGATCGGTCGCGCACGGGAAGGGAAATGGCATTTCGGCCGTTTGCCCTGCGTCTGCGCAGTGGTTGCGGAGCTTATGAATGCTGGAAACTGGCGGCGTAACAGGGATGCGCGTGGCGCATTCCCTACCGGTACGCATTGCCGCCACGCTTCGCCCGATCAACATTCCGGACTGGTTGGCAACCGCGCTGGCCTATCTTGGCCTGACTTTGTTGACGCGCGGCTTCCTGCTGGGCAATCCGCTGGTCCACATTGACGAGCAGTTCTATTTGTTGGTGGCCGAGCGAATGATCGATGGGGCGCTGCCCTATATCGACATTTGGGACCGCAAGCCGATCGGGCTGTTCCTTATTTACGAAGCACTGGCTGCGCTTCCCGGCGATCCGGTGCTTGGCTATCAGGCAGGGGCCGTTGTGGCGACAGCAGCGACTGCGCTGGTGATTGCGCGCATTTCGCGGGAAATTGCCTCCCCTTCGGCTGCCTGGCAGGCGGGCATGGCTTATGTTTTGTTCATGCCCGTCTTCAATTCAGGATTGGGACAAGCGCCCACGTTCTACAATTTGCTGGTAGCATTGGCGGCGCTTGGTGTCATCGAGGTGGTCAAACGACCTGAGAGCGGCACGCTGATATGGCGCGGGGCGGCGATTATGGCGCTGTTGGGGCTTGCCATACAGATCAAGTACACGGTTGTCTTCGAAGGTGCCGCTTTCGGCCTGATTCTGCTGTGGCGTGGCTATGCCGATGTATGGCCTTGGCGAAAACTGGCTGGTGTGGCTCTTTTGTGGATGCTGATCGCCTTGCTGCCGACGCTAGCAGCGGCTGCGTATTACGCCAGCTTGGGCCATCTGGACGCATTTGTTTTCGCCAACTTCGTTTCGATCTTTGCGCGCGAATCCGATGGCTGGAAGGCGCTATGGCGGCTGACAAAGGAAGTGCTTGCGCTTCTGCCGTTCTGGCTGGCGATCTTTTATGCACCGCGATTGTTCAAATCATTCGACGGCAAGCACGCCGGCACCCATCCGGTAATTGCGGTATGGGGTATTGCTGCTTGCGGCGGATTTCTGGTGTTCGGCACGTGGTACGATCACTACGTTGCGCCGTTGCTGGTTCCACTTGCCGTACTGGCGGCCCCGGCATTGGCGCGCACTTTGCCGACACAGCGCCACTTCGGGCGCTTCCTGCTAGGCTTTGGAGCATTGGCATGCGTTGTCGTGCCGGTCTATCAGGTTCGCGCGCACGGTAATGCATCGCAGTTTGCACGGATGAACACGCTGATCACCCGCGAACTGAACGGCGGCTGCCTGTATGTCTATGAGGGCGAGCTTGCGTTCTATCGCACGCAGAACACTTGCCTGCCCACTACACGGATTTTCCCCAACCACCTCAACACCTTCATAGAAGCCAAGGCCATCGGTGTCGATCCGGTGACGGAATTGCGCATGGTCATGGCGAGCCGCCCGACCGTTGTGCTGATTTGGGCCCCCACGCGCCTGCGTCTTCCCAACATGGATTCGCGACGGTTGGTTACGGCGGAACTCGCGCAGCATTACGAACGCTATGCGGCTTACACGCTGGGTACGCGGGTCTATTGGCTATACCGGCTGCGGCGACCATAAGCAGTCGCCGCAGTCGGGAAATAGCGCAGATTATGCCGCTGCTGCCTTAGGTTTTTTTTCGGCAGGCTTCTTGGCTGCTGCCTTTTTAACCGGTGCTTTCTTGGCTGGTGCCTTCTCTGTTGTGTCTGCCGCTTTCTTCGGTGCAGCCTTCTTGGGCGCGGCCTTTTTGGCAGGTGCTTTCTTGGCCGCCTTCTTGCCTTTTGGCGGGCCTTTGGCAGCGCGTTCATCGATCAGCACGATGGCTTCTTCTAACGTTAGGTCTTCGGCCTTCTTGTCCTTGGGCAAAGTGGCGTTGGTGGCGCCATCAGTGACGTAGGGACCATAGCGCCCAGCCATCAGCTTGATCTCGCCGCCCGATGTGGGGTGCGGACCAAAGGTGTTGAGCGGCTCAGCAGCGACACGGCCACCGCGTCCCCCGCCCGCAGCAGCAGCGGCCAGCAGCATGACGGCAGCGTTCATGCCGGTTTCGAAAACCTCGGCCGTAGCCGTCAACCGAGCGTATTTGCCATCATGGGCAAGGTAGGGTCCATAGCGGCCAATGCTGGCGGTGATCGGGTTCCCAGATTCCGGATGTGTGCCCACTTCGCGCGGCAGGCCCAGCAGCTTCAATGCCCATTCGAGATCAAGTTCGCCGATATCCTTGGGGATAGAGGCTCGCTTGGCTTCCTTGCCCTCACCCAACTGCACGTATGGGCCAAAGCGGCCCGTTTTGCGCGTGACATCAAGATCGGTGACAGGGTCTTTGCCCAACAGTCCGTCATCATCGCCGCCTTCACCATCAGCGCCGCCAGGTTGCGCGAACTTGCGGGTGAATTTGCATTCGGGGTAGTTTGAACACGCCACGAATGCGCCGTAGCGGCCACCGCGCAAAGACAGGCGGCCTTCTGCGCATTTAGGACAGACGCGCGGGTCGGTGCCATCTTCGCGTGGGGGAAACAGGTAATCGGACAGAAATTCGTCAAGCTCAGCGGTAATTTCGCTGGGCTTCTTCTCCATCACCTCATCAGACTTCGGCTTGAAATCACGCCAAAAGTCCGCGAGCACAACCTTCCATTCGGCGCGCCCGCCCGATACGTTATCGAGTTCATCCTCCATTCCAGCGGTGAATTCATACGCAACGTAACGCGGAAAAAAGCGTTCGAGGAACGCGGTAAGCAGTCGGCCCGATTCCTCGGCGAAAAAGCGGTTCTTTTCGGTACGGACGTAATTGCGGTCCTTCAGCACTTGCAGTGTGGCCGCGTAAGTGGACGGACGGCCAATGCCGAGCTCTTCCAACCGCTTGACCAGGCTGGCCTCGGAATAGCGTGGTGGTGGCTGGGTGAAGTGCTGATTTGCGTCGACGCCGCGCTTGGCCGGGGTATCGCCCTTGTTCATCGCTGGAAGCAGGCCGCTTTCCTCGTCCTCGCCTTCCTGCTTCTGGTCGCGGCCTTCTTCGTAAACCGCAAGGAAACCGGGGAACTTGATCACCTGACCGGTCGCGCGCAGTTCATGCTTGCCGGTGCCATCGCGCAGCGTAATCGTGGTGCGTTCGATGTTGGCAGACGCCATCTGACTGGCCATCGCGCGCTTGTAAACAAGGTCATAGAGCCGCGCTTCATCACCCGAACCATAGTGATCCTTGGTGAAGTCTGTTGGGCGGATGGCCTCGTGCGCTTCTTGTGCGTTTTTGGCCTTGGTTTCGTAATGGCGCGGCTTTTCGGGCAGATAATGACCGTCATAGCGGTCTGAAATGGCCTTGCGCGCTTCGGAAATGGCGCTGGGATCCATTTGCACGCCGTCCGTACGCATATAGGTGATCGCGCCCGCTTCATAGAGCGATTGCGCCACACGCATGGTGTGGCTGGCCGAGAAGCCAAGCTTGCGTGCGGCTTCCTGTTGTAGCGTGGATGTGGTGAATGGCGGATAGGGGTTGCGTCGGGTGGGCTTTGTTTCAACCTCATCCACGCGGAAAGTGGCGGATTCGACCAAAGCCTTGGCTTTGAGCGCCGCGACTTCATTGCCCAACGTCAACTTGTCGAGCTTTTCGCCTTCGAACCGCACCAGCCGTGCCGAAAACTCCGTGCCGAGGTGTTCGAGCCGCGCAATGACCGACCAGTATTCCTGAGAGCGGAATGCTTCGATCTCGCGCTCACGCTCAACAATCAGGCGAAGCGCTACAGACTGAACGCGGCCCGCAGATTTCGCGCCGGGCAGCTTTCGCCACAGTACGGGCGAAAGCGTGAAGCCGAAAAGGTAATCAAGCGCGCGCCGAGCGAGATAAGCGTCGATCAAATCCTGATCGAGCTCGCGCGGGCGTTTCATAGCGTCGGTCACGGTCTGCTTGGTGATTGCGTTGAAAGTGACGCGCTCGACTTCCTTGGGAAGGACCTTGCGCTTCTTCAGCAACTCTCTGACGTGCCACGAAATAGCCTCACCCTCGCGGTCAGGGTCAGTCGCGAGGATCAGACGGTCGGCGGTCTTGGCGGCATCTGTGATGGCCTTCACGCGCGATGTTTTGTCGCCGTACAGTTCCCAGTCCATCGCGAAATCTTCGTCCGGACGGACCGAGCCGTCCTTGGGCGGCAGATCGCGGATGTGGCCATAGGAGGCGAGGACTTTATAGCCGGGGCCGAGATACTTCTCGATGGTCTTGGCCTTGGCCGGGGATTCTACAATGACAAGCTGCATGGTGATTTTAAGCAGTCCTTACGTGTACGTGTGCGCGAGGGTGGGGACGAGAAGGCCCTTTCGTCAAGCGGCAGGTTGGACTTTGACGATTAAGGCGGGCTTCAAGCGGACAAGCTAACCCTTCCCGCAGCGTGGCGTTGCAAGCGCCCTGCGAGTTCAAGTTCAAGCAGCGCCATCTGCACGGCACCGGCGCTCGCCCCGCTTTGGCGGATGATTTCGTCCACGCCGACAGGAGCCAAGCCGAGCAGTCCGGCGATGTCTGCAGGTTCATCGACCATGTCGGTTGAGTAGGTTTCGCTTGATTCGCGGAAGGTTGAGCGGGTCTGGCCTTCGAACCCTACGAGAAGTTCGATCACATCATCGGGCGATTGCACGAGGATCGCACCTTCGCGGATCAACTGGTTACATCCCTGCGAACGGCTATCGAGCGGGGAGCCGGGGATCGCCATGACCTCGCGCCCAGATTCGGCGGCAAGCCGCGCGGTGATGAGCGAGCCGGACCGTGGCGCGGCTTCGACCACCAGCGTGCCCGTAGCGAGGCCGGCGATGATTCGGTTACGGTGGGGAAAATGACGCGCAAGCGGTTCGGTGCCGGGGGGCATTTCGGCGATGAGCAAGCCTTGGGTTGCGACCTGTTCTTGCAGTTCGGTGTTTTCAGGCGGGTAGGTAATGTCGATGCCGCTGGCGATTACGCCGACTGTGCCACCCCCATCGGTCATGCCTGCAAGGGCTCCACGATGCGCGGCAGAATCGATCCCACGCGCCAGTCCGGAGACGACGACATATCCCCTGCCCGCCAGCGCAGTGGCGAAATCGCGCGATAACTTGACCGCAGCAGCCGAGGCATTGCGCGCGCCGACAACCGCAACTGATGGGCGCGAGAGCAGCGCCGTATCACCGCGAACGGTGAGGATCGGCGGCGGGCTTTCAAGAGCAGCGAGCAAGGCGGGGTAATCAGCGCCGTCATGAAACAGATAGCGTGCGCCATTGCTGCGGACAGCAGCGACTTCCGCTTCGATGCGTTCAATGGCAGCAGGGCGGTACGGTGCGCCACCCCTTGCCGCAAGATCGGGCAAGGCATCCAGCGCAGCAGCAGCCGTTCCAAAGCGCCGGATCAACTGACTATAACTGACCGGGCCGATGTTGGGCGAACGCAGCAGGCGGATGCGCGCAAAGGCTTCGTCACGGGTGAGCGTGGCGCCGGCGGTCACTTTTTGCTGCCGACCTTCGGTTCGGTGCCAGCACGCAACCGACCAATATTCTCACGGTGAAGGAACAGCACGAGAAGCGCGAGCAAGGCCAGCGCGATGGCATATTGCGTGTGCCCCAGCAGCGCGGCGGCAATCGGAGCCACGACTGCGGCGCACATCCCGCCCAGTGATGAAATCCGGCTGAGACCTAGAACGCCGAGCCATGTGACCGCATAAGCAAGCCCGATGGGCCAAGCGAGGCCAAGCGAAACGCCCATCAAGGTCGCCACGCCTTTCCCGCCCTTGAACTTCAACCACACCGGGAAGCAATGCCCCAGCACGGCAGCAACGGCAGCCAACGCCTCATTGCCGGGCCAAAAGTGCCGGGCGAACAGAACGGCAGCAAGGCCTTTGCCCAAGTCGAGCAGAAGGGTGGCAGCAGCGAGGCCCTTTCTCCCGGTGCGCAGGACGTTGGTCGCCCCGATATTGCCAGATCCGATTGCGCGCAAATCGCCTGCGCCGGTTAGGCGGGTTAGGATCAGGCCGAAGGGTACGGAACCCAACACATAGCCGACGACAAGGGGCAGCAACGTTTCCACGACACGCTAATACGCATCTCAATGGCAAAAGCGAAAGAGGCCACTTTCCATTTTACTGCCATTCCCGATAGAAGCACCGTGATGACCGGACACAGTACAGATGGGATAACCGCCACAACGGTCGATCCAACCGCGCCCTTGTTGCTTTTCGATTCGGGTGTTGGCGGGCTTTCTGTGCTGCAAAAAGTGCGCGCATTGCTGCCTCAGGCCCCCGTCATCTATGTGGCTGACAATGCCGGTCTGCCTTATGGTTCGAAGACCGAGGCGCAGATCGCAGCGCGGGTATCAGGGCTGCTGGGGCGGTTGACCGAACGATTCCGCCCCCGCCTTGTATGCATTGCCTGCAATACCGCATCGACCATTGCCCTGGCATCGGTGCGAGAAGTTTTGGAAGTGCCGATTGTAGGCACCGTGCCTGCGATCAAGCCTGCTGCTGCCATGACCCGCACCGGCGTGATCGGCTTGCTTGGCACCGCGGCAACGATCCGGCAGGCCTATGTTGATCGGCTTGAGGCTGAGTTTGCCGCCGACAGGCGTCTGCTGCGTCATGGCGCGCCTGAATTGGTGACAGCCGCCGAGGCGAAGTTGCGCGGCGAATCGGTTGATCGTGCCGTCTATGCTCGTGCGGCGGCGGCACTGCGGGATCAGCCAGATGGCGAACGGATTGATACCGTGGTGCTGGCCTGCACGCACTTCCCGTTGATTGCCGATGAACTGCATGAAGCATTCGGGGCTGACGTGGCTTTCATTGATGGATCTGATGGTATCGCCCGCCGCATCGTCTTTCTGACACAAGGGCAAGAATGGCACCGCGATCAGCCAGACTTGGTACTGTTTACGCGCGGCGGGGACGATGTGAACCAGTTAAGCGCGACGCTTTCAGACTTCGGTCTGGAGCGCGTCGCAATATTCTGATCGGCGGTTGTACCGGGAATTGCGGCCAAATGGGGGGCCAAGTGATGAGCAGATTTTCCAAGACGGTAATCATCTTGCTCCTGTTATCGGGAGCCGCTTATTACTGGTTGCTGGTCAACGCCGGCCCCACAAATGCGCCAGTCCGGGCCTTCGATCTTGCCCAAATCCGCAAGCAAGCCGAATCGTTTCCCGGACAAAAGCCGACTGCACTGGAATATACGACAATCGCGACACGATCCGTTCCCGGCGCTGCTTTGGCTGCCGGAACCGGGCTGCGCAAAGTGCAGAGCGGCGTGATCGTCTGGCGTATCGTCACTCCGCAAGGCGGCATCGTTATCGATAGCGGGCTATCGGCAATTGATGCTGAAAAACTGGAATTTGATGATTACGATACCCGTGCCGCCGCCTTGGTCGGGCGCTGGATGGACGATGCCAACCTGATTGTATTCACGCACGAACACATCGACCATGTTGGCGGCTTTCTGGACAATCCAAAATTCAAATCGGTTGCAAACAAGGCGATTGTCTCGCCCGATCTTGCGCGCGGAATGACCTCGCTTTGGCGTCAGAACGCCGGGTTATTGCCCCCACCACGCCCACTTGCGCCGATTGAATCCATCGCTCCGGGCGTGGTGCTGATCCAGACGCCGGGCCACACATTGGGATCGCAGATGATCTACGTCCTCTTGCAAAACGGACGCGAATATCTGTTTGCAGGTGATACAGGTTCACTGGCGAGCAACATCATTCAAACCGTGCCGCGTTCGCGGTTGCTGACCGATTGGCTGGTGCAGGAAGACCGTGTAGCAACGATTGGCTGGTTGAAGGGTCTCAACATCCTTCGGGAACAGAACAAATCGCTGGTGATCGTCCCTTCGCATGATCCCAAATTCCTTGAAAATTCAGCACCGCAAGATGGTTTTACCATGGTCGGAACGCAGCGGTCTGCACCAATGGCACAGTAGCGTGACCTTTCGGCAAGAGACGGCAAATCGTGCTGGCATTGCGTGATCGACAGGCGTAGAGAACGCGAATTCGCCGATGGGTTCAAGGGATTGGGCCTCAAGAACAAACATGTTCTTGTTGAAGGAAGGAGCGGCGGGGTGAACTACGATCAGGTTTTCGATTCAGCTATCGAGCGTCTGCACTCCGAGGGCCGCTATCGCGTGTTCATCGATATTCTGCGCAATAAAGGCGCCTACCCCAATGCGCGCTGCTTTGCAGGGCACAATGGGCCAAAGCCGATTACGGTGTGGTGCTCAAACGATTACCTCGCCATGGGGCAGCACCCCAAAGTGATCGAGGCGATGGAAGAGGCGCTGCACAATGTGGGCGCAGGTTCCGGCGGCACCCGCAACATCGGTGGCAACACCCATTACCATATCCAACTCGAAGAAGAGCTTGCCGACCTGCACGGCAAGGATGGCGCGCTGCTGTTCACTTCAGGCTATGTCTCAAATGACGCCACGCTCTCCACCTTGGCAAAAATCCTGCCGGGCTGCGTGATCTTTTCGGACGAACTCAATCACGCCTCGATGATCGCGGGCATCCGCAATTCCGGCGCAGAAAAGAAAGTGTTCCGTCACAATGACGTTGAGCACCTTGAAGAGCTTCTGGCCGAAACCGATCCCGCAGTACCCAAGCTGATTGCGTTTGAGTCAGTCTATTCGATGGACGGTGATATAGCGCCGATCCATGCAATCTGCGATCTGGCTGAAAAGTATAACGCGCTGACCTATATCGACGAGGTTCACGCGGTTGGCATGTATGGCCCGCGCGGTGGCGGCATCACAGATCGTGATGAAGCGGCGCACCGTATCGACATTATCGAAGGCACGCTGGGCAAAGCGTTTGGCGTGATGGGCGGCTATATTGCGGCTGATACGCGGATCATCGATGTGATCCGTTCCTACGCACCGGGCTTCATCTTCACGACATCGCTATCGCCGGTATTGGTGGCTGGCGTGCTGGCGTCTGTTCGGCACCTCAAGTCTTCAAGCGTTGAACGTGAGGGACAGCAGGCCTCTGCTGCGTTCCTCAAGAAGTCACTGGCCGATGC
>CAMTWP010000014.1:0-196790 GCA_947085475.1 uncultured Novosphingobium sp.
GCCCGGAATGCGCAAATTGAAGTTGGTCATCGCAGACGCATTGATGATCCGCAGTTTGATTCGCTCGCCCGGCGCAAACAGCGCGGTCCAATTGGCTTGGCTATCGTGACCGTTGATCAAAAAGCTGTAGGTCGCGCCGGTTACGTCCGAAATATCGGTCGCGTCCATGCGCATCTTGGCCCATGCGAGGCGCTCTTTCAGGCTCTGATCGCGGCCTTTCAGCAAGCCGCCAACAGTCTGCCGCTGCCAGTTGAAATAGCCGCCCTGCGTCTTGAGTTTGCGCAACTGGGTGTGCGGATCAACCGGGCTCCAGTCGGCAAGCATCAGCACATATTCACGCTCAAACGGCACAGGGTCTGGCGTGGCCGGGTCAATCAGGATGGGGCCGTAAAGGCCCACTGCTTCCTGCATGCCCGAATGCGAATGATACCAGAACGTGCCTGAATGCCGGATCGGGAATTCATAGGTGAATGTCTCGCCCGGATCGATGCCGGGGAACGACAGGCCGGGCACCCCATCCATCTGGAACGGTACCAGCAGCCCATGCCAGTGAATCGAGGATTGTTCTTTCAGGCGATTGGTCACCGCAATCTGTACATTCTGGCCTTCGTGCAAACGGATCAGCGGGGCAGGGATCGTGCCATTCACGGCAATGGCCGAAGCTGCCCGATTACCCACCGAATAGCGCGCCTCACCAATGTTGAGCGCAATCGTCTCGCCCGAAAGCGTGCCTCCGGTATTTCGCCCAGCCAGCGCGCCTGAATTAATGCGGTGGCCGCCATGGCCCGATTGCGCCCATGCCGGGAACAGCGGAGCCAAGGCAATCGCCCCTCCACCCAGCAGCAGGTGACGTCGATTGAGCAGAAAGTCGTTTTCCATCAGAGGCAGATTAGGACCGACGCCCGGCTAAGCCTAGAAAATACCTAATATCGCGGCCAACAAAGATTCTGTGAGCGCATCCGCAACAAAGTTTCCCCGCAACAATGCTTGACCTCAAGGGGGTTTGCCTCGCACATCGCAAATCGCAACCTTTCAACGGGAGAATGCCCAATGTTCAGCCATATCATGGTCGGCTGTGACGATATCGCCGCTGCCAAAAAGTTTTACGACGCGACCTTTGCCGCGTTTGGTGGCCCTGAAGCGATGACCGACCCACTCGGTCGTTTGATTTATCAGCACAACGGTGGCCTGTTCATCGTTACCAAGCCAATCAATGGCGATCCGGCTTGCGGTGCAAACGGCGGCACGATCGGCTTTAAAATGAGCCCGGCCCAAGCCGATGCGTGGCACGCAGCAGGCCTCACAAGTGGTGGCACGGCGTGCGAAGATCCTCCAGGACCACGCGAAGGTTCGCCATACTACCTTGCCTATTTGCGCGATCCTTCGGGCAACAAGCTTTGCGCGCTGGATATTATCGCCTGATGAGCATCGAGACCGTCTCGACGACGAAAGCGCACGGCGGCACGCTGGGCGTTTACAAGCACGGTTCGGCCTCCACGGGGACGGGAATGACCTTTTCGGTCTTCCTGCCTCCGCAGGCGGAAGCGGGCGCAAAGCTGCCAGTGCTGGTTTATCTTTCAGGCCTTACTTGCACCCACGCCAACGTCACCGACAAAGGCGAATATCGCCGAGTTTGCGCCGAACTTGGCATCATATTCGTCGCGCCCGACACATCGCCACGCGGCGAAGGTGTGGCTGATGATCCTGCTGGTTCGTACGATTTCGGGCTTGGCGCGGGCTTCTATGTCAACGCCACGCAAGCGCCCTTTGCCGCAAACTACCGGATGTGGGATTACATCGCGCAGGAACTGCCCGCCTTGCTGGCCGCCAACTTCCCCGTGGACCTTGAACGTATGGGTATCACCGGACATTCCATGGGCGGCCACGGCGCGTTGACGCTGGGCCTGACCTATCCAGACAAGTTCAAATCGCTGTCAGCCTTCGCGCCAATCGTTGCGCCCGGACAAGTGCCATGGGGCAACAAGGCCTTGGGCGGCTATCTTGGACAAGACCGCGCGGTCTGGCGTCAGCATGATGCGGTGGCGCTGATCGAGGACGGCAAGCGGCCTGCGGGCGATATCCTTGTGGACCAAGGCGATGCCGATAACTTCCTTGCCGATCAACTCCGCCCGCAATTGCTGGCCGATGCCTGCAAGGCGGCAGGTGTGGATCTGACCTTGCGCCCGCAACCCGGCTACGATCACAGCTACAACTTCATCTCGACGTTCATGGAAGACCATGTGCGTTGGCATGCTGATCGGTTGTAGGTTTAGGGCCACCCCCGGCCCCTCCCGCAGGCGGGAGGGCCGCGAGACTTAACGAGCCGAAGGCGAGTTTAGTCGCAGCGGGGTGGGCAAAGCGGGTCCTAATTTAGCGGACTTGCTTCGCCACGGCATCCAACAGGCCGTTGACGAACTTCGCCTCGCGTTCATCGAAGAACGCATGGGCCACATCGACATATTCGCTGATCGCCGTGCCGATGGCCACGTCTGGGCGGGCCAGCAGTTCGTAAGTGCCCGCGCGCAAGATTTGCAGCATGGTCTTGTCGAGGCGGGGTATAGCCCAGCCAGTGGCAAGCTTGGATGTCAGCAGCGCGTCGATCTCACCACGCCGAGCTTCTACGCCGCGCACGATATCGTCGAAGAAGTTGATGTCCGCCTTGGCGTATTCCACGTCTTCGATTTCCGCGCCCAGCCGATGCTGGTGAAACTCGTCGAGCAGCAAGTGCAACTCGGTCCGCTCCATATCGATCTGATATAGCGCCTGCACCGCGGCTAGTCGCGATGCAGAGCGGGCTTGGCCAGAAATGCGGCTCATATGCCAAGCCTCAATTCGATGGATCGTGCGTGAGCGGCAAGGCCCTCAGCGTCGGCAAGGGCGATGGCGGCGGGGCCGACGGCGGCAAGCGCGGCGTCAGTGGCGGCAATAAAGCTGGTGCGTTTCATGAAATCCAAAACGGAAAGGCCCGACGAAAAGCGCGCGCGGCGCCCAGTGGGCAGGACGTGATTGGGACCGGCGACATAATCGCCGACCGCTTCGGGGGTCATCCGGCCAAGGAAGACCGAACCCGCATGGCGTATTTTGTCGAACAACGCTTGCGGATCATCCGTCGCGATCTGGACGTGTTCGGCGGCCAGCGCATTGGCGAGCGCAGGGGCTTCGTCCAGCGAATCCACCACGATGATAACGCCGTATGAGTCCCAACTGGCCTTGGCGACTTTGGCCGTGGGCAGCATCGCAATTTCAACGCCGATCATATCGGCCACCTGATCGGCAAAGGCGGCATCGTCTGTAATCAGGATCGACTGTGCAACCGGGTCGTGTTCGGCTTGGCTCAGCAGATCGGCGGCAATCCACTGGGGGTCGTTTTTGCCATCGGCAATCACGAGGATTTCCGAAGGCCCTGCCACCATGTCGATGCCGACAATGCCGAACAACTGGCGCTTGGCCTCCGCGACCCAAGCATTGCCGGGGCCGGTGATCACATCAACAGGCTTGATCCGCTTGGTGCCATAAGCCAGCGCCGCCACGGCCTGTGCCCCGCCGATGCGCCAAACTTCGTCGGCTCCTGCCAAGTGCGCTGCGGCCAGAACCAGCGGATTGGCGTCGCCCTGGGGCGTTGGCGTTACCACCACCAGCCGTTCAACGCCTGCCACTTTGGCCGGGATCGCGTTCATCAGCAGTGATGACGGATAAGCCGCGCGCCCACCGGGGACATACAGCCCCGCGCCGTCAACTGCGCTCCACCGCGCGCCAAGGCGCATGCCGGTGGCGTCTGTGTAATCGCGGTCTTCGGGCAATTGCGCTTCGTGATAGCTGCGGATGCGCTGTGCAGCGAGTTCAAGCGCGGCGCGAAGATCAGGCTTCAACGCATCGAACGCCTCGCGGCACGCCTCGGCGGAAATGCGCCAGCCGTCTTCAGCGGGAAGGTGGCCATCGAACTTGGTGGTGTACTCCGCCAAAGCCTCGTCACCACGCAGGCGCACGTCCGCGATGATCGTCTGCACATCACGCGCGACATTCTCATCGCTCTCCCGCCGGTCCTTGACCAACCGCGCAAAGGCGCGCGGAAAATCGGGATCGCTAGACTTCAAACGCTGCATCAGGCGGCATCCTTTTGCGCGACCATCGCACGAAACGCATCGATCAGTGCACCCATCCGCGCGCTATCGGTTTTCAGCGAGGCACGGTTAACGATCAGGCGCGCCGAAACGGGCAGGATCTGGCTGGTTTCGACCAAGCCGTTGTCTTTCAACGTGCGCCCGGTTGAGACCAGATCGACGATCCGGCTGGCAAGGCCCAAGGACGGCGCCAGTTCCATCGCGCCGTTCAGCTTCACGACTTCGGCTTGCACGCCCAGCTTTTCAAAGTGGCGGCGCGTCAGGTTGGGGTACTTGGTGGCAACCCGTGCGTGGCTTTCGCGCGCATTCGCGCCGCTTTCCACCGCGCTGACGGGTTCTGCCACAGACAAGCGGCAGTGCCCGATATTCAGATCAACCGGGGCATAAAGATCGGCATAGTCGAATTCATCGATCACATCGGATCCGACAATCCCGGCATGAGCCGCGCCATGCGCCACGAATGTTGCCACATCAAAAGCGCGGACGCGAATGATCTTCACGTCTGCGCGGTTGGTGGCAAACGACAGCGCGCGCGAAGACTTGTTGAAAAAGTCTGCGTCGGGCACGATCCCGGCCTTCTCCAGAAGAGGCAGCGCCTCATCCAGAATACGGCCCTTGGGTATGGCGAATACGAGTGGTGCGGCAGTGGACATAACCCGCCGCCCTTATGGCAGAGCAGCGCAAAGGGCAACCAAATGAACCCGACCGCAATGATCGGGTGCTTCGAAAAGTTTCAGCCCAAGAACATGTCGAGCGCGGCGTTGACCTTGTCCGGCGCTTCCCACGGCACGAAGTGGCCACAATCGTGGACGGGTTCGAGCGTCAGATCGCTCACCAGCTTGTCCAAGCCCTCCAGATTGCAGGGCGGCAGCGCCTCGTCGTCCAATGCCCAGATTACCAGGGTCGGGATGGCGAGCGGGGGCAAGGGGGCGTCCTTGTAGCCTTCTGGCAGCGCAAAGGGCGCGTCTAGTGGTGGCACGGCAATTGTGCTGGCACGATACCAGTTGAGCATGGCGATGGCCGTATCGGGGTTGGACCAGTCCCTGAGCAGCGCATCGCGCTCCACTGTTTCCATCTTGGCCGTGCGCTGCCAGTTGAGTGCTTTCATCAGCAGTGCGGCAAGGCCATGTTTGCGCACCAGCGCATCGTTGGCCGTATCGCGGAATGCGCGCATGTATTGGCTGGCGGTGCGCTGTTGCGGATTGGTCCACAAAAGGCGCGGGAAAATCACGGGATGCGGCGCATTGGCGATGACCGCGCGCGTGACGCGCGTGCCTTGGCCCATAACCGCCACCAACCACGCAAGCGCGCCGCCCCAATCGTGGCCCAATATGGTGAACTGCCCCACACCCAGCGCATCGGCCAATTGAAACACATCGCCGACCAACTTTTGCGGCGTGTAGCTTTCAACACCTTCGGGCCGCGATGATCCGCGATAGCCGCGCTGATCGGGCGCGATGCAGCGAAACCGACCAGAAAGGTGTGCTATCTGATGCCGCCACGTGCGGTGGCTTTCGGGAAAGCCGTGCAGGAATATCAGCACCGGCGCGTCCTTTGGGCCGGTATCGATCACATCCAGTTCTATCCCGCTGGCCAGCGTTATGCGCGTCATGTCCACGGCGTTTGATTCGCTTTCCTGTTTTGGGTGGCTGGCGGTCTTGGTCATACGGGGCAAGAAATCAGCACTTACTCATCGGGGGCGCTGGCCTTTATTGCCATGGCATGCACGCGCTCACCGGGCAGATCGCCCAGTGCCTTGTTGATCATGCGCTGGCGGTTCAGCCGTGATTCGCCTGCAAAGGCGGCGCTCTCGATCTCAATCGTGAAGTGCGATTCACCCGATCCATCATGCCCGGCATGGCCGTGGTGGCTGGCGCTATCGTTGATCACCGCAAGGCGGGTGGGGGCAAACGCCTGATTGAGCAGTCGTTCGATTTCTTGTGCGATTGGTCCTGTCATGGCTTCCCTTCTAGCGGCTCCGTCGCCATGTGGAAGCAGCATGCGCAACGATAAATTTCATGGCCGCGTTCAAACTGACGGACGCATCTGCAACGCGCCGGGTTGTGATGACGCGGGCGAGTTCCGTGCGCCCGGCGTTCGGGCGTCAGGCTTTGATGGGCCCGGCGATTATCGCTGGTTCTGCCTTGAACATGTGCGGCAATTCAATGCAGGCTATGATTTCTTCGCAGGGATGACCGCCGACGAAATCCTCGCCGCGCAATCTCCGCTTGCCGGTTGGGAACGTGAGACTCGCGCTTTTCGTGGCGATGCTGGAATTGATGGCGCGCCGCGCTGGGCCGATTTTGACGATCCGTTGGACGCCATCTCCTCCCGCGCCAAAGCGCGCCGTTCAGACCACCTCAAGGCAGCAGAAGCGGCGCGACGCGGGATCAGTCCGGATGAACGCAAGGCCTATGACGTGCTCGGCCTTGGTTACGAAGCGGATCGCCGCGCGCTGCGTGGCCGCTATTCGGAACTGGTGCGAAAGTTTCATCCGGATCGCAATGGCGGTGACCGCAGCTACGAAGGCCAGCTTCAATCCGTGGTCGAGGCGTATAATCTGCTTAAAGCCAGCGCAGCCTTTACGTGACCCAATCGAAAAGAGGCCCCGCGAAGGGGCCTCTCAACGTTGTCAGTGCAATTGGTGGATCAGGCCGAAACAGGCGCTGCATCGCGGACCGACTGGTCGACGTGTTCAGCAAACTGCTGGAAGTTGTCGACGAACTTGCGGACCAGTTCCTGTGCGGTCTTGTCGTATTCCTCACCGTCGGCCCATGCGCCGCGCGGGTCAAGCAGGCGCGTTTCAACGCCGGGCACTTCAACCGGCACTTCAAAGCCGAAGTTGGGGTCTTTCTTGAAGGTTGCGTTGTTCAGGCTGCCGTCAAGCGCGGCATTGAGCAGTGCGCGGGTGGCCTTGATCGGCATGCGCTTGATGCCTTCTTGCGTGGCCTTGCCGCCTGACCAACCGGTGTTGACCAACCAGCACTTCACGCCGCCCTTGGCGATGCGTTCCTTCAGCAGGTTGCCGTAAACCGATGGATGGCGCGGCATGAACGGTGCGCCAAAGCAGGTGGAGAACGTGGCTTCTGGTTCGGTCACGCCGATTTCGGTGCCGGCAACGCGCGCGGTGTAGCCCGAAAGGAAGTGGTACATCGCCTGATCTGGCGTCAAGCGCGCGATCGGAGGCAACACACCATAAGCGTCGGCCGTCAGGAAGATCAGATTTGCCGGAACCGGGCCAAGGTTCTTTTCGGAGCAGTTCGGAATGAAATCGATCGGATAAGAACCACGGCTGTTTTCAGCCAGGCTATTGTCATCAAGATCGATTTCGCGAGTAACCGGATCGATCACAACGTTTTCAAGGATCGTGCCGAAACGCTTGGTGGTTGCGAAGATTTCTGGCTCAGCTTCACCCGACAAGCGGATCATTTTGGCGTAGCAGCCGCCTTCGAAGTTGAACACGGCGGTGTCCGACCAGCCATGTTCATCATCACCGATCAGCGTGCGCGATGCATCAGCCGAAAGCGTGGTCTTGCCCGTGCCGGAAAGGCCGAAGAATACTGCGGTCTTGCCATCGGCACCGACATTGGCCGAACAGTGCATCGGCATAACGCCCTTGACCGGCAGCAGGTAGTTGAGGATGCCGAACACCGACTTCTTCATTTCGCCAGCATAAGCCGTGCCACCGATCAGGATCAGCTTTTCGGTGAAGTTGACCGCAACCACGGTTTCGCTGCGGCAGCCATGGCGCGCAGGATCGGCACGGAAGCTTGGCAGATCGATGATCGTGTATTCCGGCGCAATCGTAGCCAGTTCTGCGTCAGACGGGCGAACCAGCAGGGTGCGCACAAACAGGTTGTGCCACGCAAATTCGTTGATCACGCGCACATTGACGCGGTGCTCTGGCTGGCTGCCACCAAACAGGTCGGAAACGTACAGGCGATCCTTTTCGCCCAGCGCCTTGATGAAATCGGCCTTGAGCGCGGCAAAATGCTCTGGCGTCATCGAAACGTTGGTCTTGCCCCACCATACGGTGTTTTCGGTTTCGGCATCGCGGACAATGAACTTGTCCTTTGCGCTGCGGCCGGTGTGCTTGCCGGTTTCAACCACCAGCGGACCGTCGATCGAAAGCAGGCCTTCGCCGTTGCGCACGGCATGTTCTACCAGCGACGCGGTGCCGAGGTTTGCAAACAGTTCTGCCGGTTCGGGAAAACCCTGGCTGGCGAGTGATACATTCAGGCTGTTAGCGGACACTTAAGGCCTCCCGATGGCGGCGCGTAAGCGAGAGGAGGCCCCGCCCTGCGCGTTATTGCGAATACGAATGCGTTGATTCTGAATCGGCGCATAGTGTCTGCGCCATGCTGCGTCAAATCCCAGACTTCAACGAAGTTTTTTGCGCAGCAGATTGCGCGCCATGCAACTATCTTTCCAAATCCTGTGTCGGCATAAAGTTGCGCCCAGTCGGTGGTGCCGGTATTCATGCCTGGATGGGCAGTTATCCACCAGAGCGCAGCGATCCGCAAGCTGACCCAAGAACCATCGCGCTGGTCGATGATGATCGCAATATCCTGACCACTGTTTCCATCGCATTGCAGACTGAAGGCTTCGTCACCCGGCTCTATAGCGACGGCGATAGTGCACTCAAGGCCATGCTCGATAACCCGCCCGATCTTGCGGTGTGCGATATCAAGATGCCGCGCATGGACGGCCTCGAACTGCTGCGCCGCTTGCGTGAGAAGAGCGACATGCCGCTGATCTTCCTCACCAGCAAGGACGATGAGGCGGACGAAGCCTTGGGGCTTTCGATGGGCGCGGATGATTACATCGCCAAGCCGTTCAGCCAGCGCCTGCTTGTCGCGCGGATCAAGGCGATCTTGCGGCGGAGCGACAGCGTGCGGCGCGAAGCCGAGGAACAGGAACCCACCGGCGAACCTTTGCCCGATCCTATCCGCCGTGGGCGGCTCGTCATGGACCCAGCCCGCCATGCGGTGACGTGGAACGACATGGCGGTATCGCTCACCGTCACCGAATTCATGATTCTTGAAGCACTGGCGATGCGCCCCGGCGTGGTCAAAACCCGCAACCAGCTTATGGACGCTGCCTATCACGATGATGTGTTCGTCGATGATCGCACGATTGATAGCCACATCAAGCGCCTGCGCCGAAAATTCCGCGTGGCCGATTCCGAATTCGGCGCAATTGAAACGCTTTATGGCGCGGGATACAGCTTTGCCGAGGACTGACGACGACTTGCTGCCGCGCCGTCGTCCGCGCTTGGGACGGCGCTGGCGCATTCGCGGGGTCTCGCTTACGGCGCGCATCCTGTTCTTCAATGTCATCGCGCTGGCGCTTCTGGCGGGCGGATTTTTTTATCTCGACAGCTACCGCACCCAGTTGATTCAGGAACGTTTCAAACTGGCGCGTGCAGAGGCCGACATCGCCGCCGATGCGCTTGACGGTGCTCCGATTGAACAGCGCCGCAAGCTGCTGGCGCGCATCGGCACCGAACAGACCTTGCGCTTGCGCCTCTATGATGGGCAAGGGAACTTGCTCGCCGATAGCTTTACCTTGGCCTCGCCATCCTTCGCGCTGATCGATCCCGAAACCGAACCGTGGTACCAAAAAGCAGCCCGCCTGCTGGATCGCGGCGTGGACTTCATCGTCAACGCGCCCTCGGTTCAACGGTACAGCGATACGGCGGAACAGCCCGCCGGAAGCTGGCCCGAAATTGCAAAGGCGCGGCAGTCGGGTCACACTGAAGTGTTCCTCCGCTATGCGCCTGATCGCACGCCGGTCATCACCGCCGCAGCCCCGGTCGGCCGCGAAGGCGAAGTGCTGCTGAGCTTGCGCAACGCCTTGGACGTTACGCAATCGGTGCGCGATGCGCGACAAACGCTGGTGATCATCATCGGCTTCGCTCTGCTGCTCTCGATCCAGCTATCGCTGTTCCTTGCCCGCACGATCGTCCAACCCTTGCGCGCCTTGGTGCGCGCCGCGGTGCGCGTGCGTCTTGGCCGAGAGCGCGAGGTTGTCGTCCCCCGGTTACCTGAACGCGGCGATGAAATCGGGCTGCTTGCCCGCGCCGTATCGGATATGACCATGGCACTGCGTCAGCGTATCGACGCGGTCGAGATGTTCGCCGCCGATGTCGCGCACGAACTCAAAAACCCGCTTGCATCGCTTTCCAGCGCACTTGAAACGATGGAGCGCGTGGACGATCCAGCATTGCGCCGCCAATTAGCCGATATCGCTGCGCATGATGTTCAGCGGATTGACCGTCTGATCACCGAAATTGCCGATGCCAGCCGTATTGACGCCGAACTCAGCCGCGCCACCTTTATGCCGCTCGACCTTGCCGCGCTGGCTTCGCAAATCGTTGGCGCGCGTGATGTCCGAGCCAACGCCTCCATCCCGATCCGTTTTCACTATGCTGGCGGCGATACGCTGATACCGGGCGATGCAGCGCGGCTGGAGCGCGTGCTCGAAAACCTGCTCGACAACGCGGTTTCCTTTACGCCACCGGGGGGCGCGGTCGAAGTCGTCGTGTGGGGGGACGAGGAAATGGCGCATCTCTCCGTGTCAGACGAAGGACCCGGCATCCCCGCGCCAGAACGCCACAAAGTGTTCGAACGCTTCCATTCCGTCCGCCCCACCGAAGAAGCGTTTGGCGCGCACAGCGGGCTTGGTCTCGCCATCGCACGCACAATTGCCGAGGCGCATGACGGCGCGCTGGTTGTGGACGACCGGCCCGATGGCAAACCCGGCGCCTATCTCGTGCTCAGCCTGCCCTTGCTCGCCGAGGACGGCACAGAATGAGCATCGTGCGACAAGCAGGCTGCGTTGCGATTGGCGGGCGAGGGGTCTTGATCGAAGGCGCGCCCGGTTCAGGCAAATCCAGCCTTGCGCTGGCGCTGATTGATCGCGGTGCGCTGCTGGTGGGCGACGATGGTGTGGTACTCAACGTCGTTGACGGACGCCTGATCGCGGCCCCGCATCCTACCATCACCGGCAAATTGGAAGTGCGCAATGTGGGGCTGGTGGACATGCCGGTCTCGCCGCCTGTCCCTGTAGCATTGGTGCTCCGTCTAGATCCGCAAGCCCCACGTTTCATCGATAGTGCTGAAAGACTCACTATCGCTGACATCACGCTGCCGCTCATCCGGCTTTATCCCGATAGCCCTGTTTTGGCTCTGCGCGCTGAAATCGCGTTACGCACGTTTGGGTTGATGATTTCCTGATACGGGACAAGTCCGCTTACGGACTTTTCAATACGCCTGCGAAAGCGCAAAGCTTTGCGTAATGGCGCAAGAGTCGATTCCACAACGCATCCTTCTCGTCACCGGCCTGCTGGGTGCGGGCAAGACGACCGCGCTGCGTACGCTCGAAGACTTGGGCTGGGAGGCAATTGACAACTTCCCCATCCGGCTGCTCGACCGCCTGCTGGAAACGGAACCGGGTTCGGCACGCGTTGAATCAGGCGCGCCGATGGCCATCGGCTTTGATACACGAACACGCGGATTTGATCCTGCGCGCACTATTGAGATAGTCAAAAAACTATCTCAACGCAAAGACTTGCAAGTTACAACTCTGTTCCTCGATTGCGCCGGCAGCGAACTTGAACGGCGTTACAACGAAACCCGCCGCCGCCATCCGATGAGCGAGGACAAGGCCGCTGCCACTGGCATCGCGGCGGAGCGGGAACTGCTCGAACCGCTGCGCCGCTGGGCCGATGTGGTGATCACCACCACCGCCTTTACCACGAACGATTTGCAACAGGCGATTCGCGGCCAGTTTGGCGGCGAAACACCCGCTCCCACCACGCTCACCATCAGCAGCTTTGGCTTTTCGCGTGGCACTCCGCCGCTGGCTGATCTTGTTTTCGACATGCGTTTTCTGGCCAATCCGCACTGGGTTGATGAACTACGCCCACAGACCGGACGCGACGCCCCTGTCGGCGCATTTATCCAGCAAGATCCCGCCTTTGCTGAGGCGTTTGCACGCATTCACGACCTGCTTTTGCTGCTGCTTCCGCGCTATCAAGAGCAGGGCAAAGCCTATGTTCATGTGGCTTTTGGCTGCACCGGCGGGCGGCATCGTTCGGTCTTCATGGCCGAACAGATTGCTTCTGCCTTGCGCGATGCAGGATTTTCACCCACATTGCTGCATCGCAACCTGTCGTCACGGGCGGCTGACATGCTGGAAGGCGGTCAGATTCAAGGCGGCAAGGGATAGTGAGTATGGGTGGGGCAGTACTGGAAGTCATGCATTTCGATTCCCAGTCGTGTTGTGTCCCCCGAATCGCTGCCAAGCTTGTGTTCATGCAATACTTGGCAAGATGTTCGGCCGCACTTCGGAGCCTGCCATTTTCATGATCGGTCTCATTCTCGTAACGCACGGCGCGCTTGCCGACGAATTCATCCACGCGATGGAGCATGTTGTTGGTCGACAAACCGACGTCATTGGCGTCTGTATTGGTCCGAACGATGACATGGAAAAGCGGCGCAAGGAAATTGCCGATGCCATCAAGCGCGTCGATAGCGGCCAGGGTGTGATTATTCTGACCGATCTTTTCGGCGGCACTCCGTCAAACCTCGCGATCTCGTTGATGGAAGCGGGCAAAGTCGAAGTGATTGCCGGGATTAACCTGCCCATGCTGATCCGTCTGGCCAAGGCGCGCAATTGCATGGGCGTCAAAGAAGCGACATCGGCTGCGCGCGACGCTGGCCGAAACTATATAACGATCGCTTCTGAATTTTTGGGACAGGATGCGTGAGATGTCAGATCAGGGGTACGTCACCCGCGAAACGGTGACGATAGTAAACCAGCGCGGTCTTCATGCCCGCGCCAGTGCCAAGTTTGTCAATGCCGTGGCCAAGCTGCCGGACGGCTTTGACGTTATCGTTGCCAAAGATGGGACGGACGCAAACGGCGCGTCGATTCTCGGCCTGATGATGCTTGGCGCGGCCAAGGGCGATACGGTCGATGTTAGCGTCGCTGGGCCAGAAGGCGATGCCGATGCCATCTTGATGAAGCTCACCGGTCTGATCAAGGACGGCTTCGGAGAGGACTGATACTCTTGCTCCCCGACGCTCGCTGACGCATGGGGGCGGCATGACGCGCAAGATTATCACCGGCTATTCCAACCCCACGGTCAAATTCGTGCGATCTTTGCGCGAAAAAAAATACCGGCGGCTTGAACGCAAATTCCTTGCCGAAGGTCTGCGCTTGCTTACCGATGCGCGCGAAGGCGGCCGTTTGCCCGAAATTCTGCTGATGGCGCAAGGGCGCGAAGGCCATCCCCTGCTTGATGAACTCGAAGCCTTGGTTGATGCCGCGGGCGGTGAAGTGATCGAACTGCCGGTGGATATTCTTGCCAAAGTGACGGGTAAGGAAAACCCCCAAGCCGTTGCCGGGGTCTTCGCCGAATGGGATACTTCGATTCAGGGTGTTGACCGCCATGCCGCGCCGATCTGGCTGGTTGCCCATGCTATGCGCGATCCCGGCAATCTTGGAACGATGCTGCGTACCGCCGATGCGGTGGGGGCAGGCGGGTTGATCCTGATCGATGATTGCGTCGATCCGTTCTCGGTCGAAGCGGTGCGCGCCAGCATGGGCGCAATCTTCACGCAGAAGCTGGCTCAAGCCCGCTGGGATGAATTCACCACATGGTTGAGAGCAGGGGAAGGGCAGCTTGTCGCCGCCAGTTTGCGGGAGGCAGTGCCCTATCGCGGTGCGCCTTATGCCGCGCCTTGTTTCGTCATGGTGGGCAATGAATCGCGCGGGCTTCCAGAAGATTACGAAATGGCCTGCGATCTGCGCGTGACGATGCCGATGAAAGGCCGCGCCGACAGCCTGAACGCAGCCGTTGCTGGCGCCGTGCTTGCCTATGAAGTTCTTGCCACGCTTGATGCATGATTGCTGACAGGCCAGTTAATCAAATGGTCAGCCGGTTCGTGCATAATAGCGTCTATGTCCAAGGCACTCGCCTTTATCGTCGCCAGCGCCGCTTTGTTAAGTGGCTGTGCAACAGCGCCGTCTGCCAAATCAGGCCTGGCCGACACGCGATGGTCGATCACGCGGATCGACGGCGCTGCCCCTGTCGCACCAGCAAAGGCAACGATGCGCTTCGAACGCGATCGCATGGCGGCCAATGTCGGCTGCAACGGCATTGGCGGCGATTATCGCACTGAGGGCAATCGGCTGATTGCGGGGCCACTGATGGTCACGCGCATGTTTTGCGAAGGTCCGGTCTGGAAGCAGGAAGAGGCCGTCAACGCCTTGCTTTCGGCTGCGCCTGAAATCAAGCGTAGCGGCAAAAGCCTGCGGCTCACGTCCGGGGGCCATACGCTTGAACTGGAATTGAACGCCGGTTGATAGGCCCTAACCCTAGTCGCCTGCGATGAAGGCGGTGATTTGCCATGTATCATCTTTGGGTTCGGCAATCAGGCGGTAATCCAGCAAGCTGCGCAGCTTTGCAGTTTCGATCCAGCCCTTTTCGCCATTGGCCAGCGTAACGCGCGTCATTTTGGCACCGGGCTTGAAATCCATTGGATCAATCCCGACGATAAACCAGCCGACATTGCCCTTATCTTTGCCGTTGGGCGCGTCGCGCAGGGCCACATCTTTGCCGTTCACCAACATGGCGTTATAGCTGTCGATATCGTCTGGTACGTTCCAGAACACCCACGGCATTGCAGCCAGCCCGCCTTCTACGGCGCAACCCAGCGGCAAAATCGATTCAAGTTCCTGCCACAATTGCCGTTCGGGATCGGCAAGGCGCTTTTGCAGTTCCTCGCCCCCGCTGCCACCGCCGTAATCCAGCGTAACGTCGGGCGAGGCAAGGGCCGCGAGCGCAACAGAGTCTCGCGCGCGGACAGCGGATGCGAGCGATTTGCGGAAAGCCGACCAACCCGGCGCGGTCGCGCAATCATCTTGCGGCGCATAGCTAAGTCCAGCAGGGCTGGTGGGTTCGGCGCTGGCAATTGGGGTGGGGCTGCTCAGCGGTTCCGGCAGGGGGGCAACGCTGGCGTCTGGCGTAGGCAAGGCGCTGGCCGACGGCATTGGAACAGGCGCTGCTTCGCGTTCGCATCCGGCCAGCGTCAGCCAGATTGCCGCGATCAGTGCTGATCCGCCTCGTTCGCTCATTCCGTGCCCGCATCTCCTGCAAGGACCACTGGTTCCGCATCGGCATAGCGCGGCGCGGCTTCGACCAGCGGCACTTCTTCTACCTCACGTTTGCCGATCTCGATATGCTTGTCTTTCAAGCGACGACCGGCAGACAGTACATTACGTTCGAAGCTTCCCACGAACTTATTGTAATTCGTTACCGCGCTGTCGAGACCATTACCTACGCGCTTCAAATGTTCAGCCGCCACCGCAAGACGGTCATACAGTTCCCCGCCCATGCGCCCAATTTCGCGGGCCTCACGCGCCAGGCCATCCTGACGCCATACTTGCGCCACGGTGCGGGCAATGGCGACCAGATTGGTCGGGCTGGCCAGCAGCACGCGGCGTTCAAAGGCATAGTCCCACAGGCCCGGATCGCGCTCCAAAGCCGCCGCAATGAAATGCTCACCCGGCACGAACATCAGCACGTAATCGGGCGCTTCTTCGAACTGGCTTTGATAGGACTTTGCGCCAAGCGTCTGGATGTGATTGCGCATCGACTGGACGTGAGCATTCAGCGCGATCTTGCGGGCTTCGTCGTCGGTCGCTTCAAATGCATCCTGATAGGCATTGAGCGAAACCTTGGCGTCGATCACCAGCAACTTGTTGCCCGGCACCCGTACGATCGCATCAGGGCGCAAGCGGCCCTCGTCAGTTTCCACCGATTGCTCGGTCACGAAATCGGTATGTTCTGCAAGGCCGCATTGTTCGAGCACGTTGCGCAGTTGCAATTCGCCCCAACGTCCGCGTGTTTTGGGGCCGTTGCGCAAGGAATTGCCGAGTTGGGCGGCGGCGGCGCGAACGGCTTCCTGTCCGTCGCGCATTGATTGGATCAAGCCGGTGAGGTTGCCGAACGCATCGACGCGCTCCTTCTCCAGCTTGCCGACTTGTTCTTCATAGCTTTTCAGCCGCTGGTCAACCGGCGAGAGCAAAGCCTTGAGCCGCTCTCCACTCGATTTCTCGCTTTCTTCAAACCGGGCCTGCGCGCGGGCGAGGAAAGTTTCCTGCGCCTTTTCCAGCACTTTGTTGCCAGCGTTCTCAAACTCCTTGCGCAGAGCCTCTTGCGCCTCAAGCAGCATACGCTTCTGCTCGGCAAAGTTTTCTGCGTCCGCCTTCAACCGCTCAATCGCGGTGCTCAACGCCTCGCGATCAGCCCGCACTTGCGCCAATTCTGCGCGGACCATGTGCGCATCGGCGGCTTGTTGGCGCGCAGTGGCCAGTGCCGGGGCCAGTTCATCGCGGTGGCGGCGCACGTTCGTCAATTCTACGGCCAGCGCGTCCATCGCGCGTACCCGTTCGCTCATCCCCGCAAGATCGACGGTCATCGCCTTGACCGTACCCTCATGCGCCTTGGCCTCAGCATCGCGCGAATCATGGCGCGCGCGCCATTCTGAAACAGGGCGCGAGCCGAGAAACCAGCCGAGACCGATTCCGGCCAGCAAGGCAATGATAACGAAAAGAAACAGGGCCGTGTCCACGCTTGCTCCAAACAGAACGAAGCGTGAACTTAACCTGTCGCGGGATAACTTGCAACCAGCCTTGGCCGGTTATCCTCAAGCCAGCTTGCGCAGTTTTTCCAGCTTGCGCAGCGCCATCTGGCGCTTGAGGCGCGAGAGGTGATCGATGAACAGGACGCCTTCAAGGTGGTCCATTTCGTGCTGCAGGCAGGTTGCCATCAGCCCTTCCATGGCTTCCTCATGCACGTTGCCGTCCAGGTCCTGCCAGCGCGCCCGGATGCGTGAGGGGCGTTCGACATCGGCATAAATCTCAGGGACAGAAAGGCAGCCTTCCTGATAGAGCGTCTGCTCTTCCGAAGGATCAAGAATCTCTGGATTGATAAAAACTTGCGGTTCGCGCTTGGTCGGTTGGTGATGATGGGCGTGGCCATCATGCGCACAGGCCACTGGCTCTGCATCGGGATCATCGGGTTGAAGATCGATCACCAGCACGCGCAGCGGCACGGCCACCTGAATGGCCGCAAGCCCGATACCGGGCGCATCGTACATCGTCTCGAACATGTCGGACACGAGCGTGCGCAGTTCGTCATCGAACTTTTCAACGGGAACAGAGACCTGCTTCAAACGCGGGTCGGGAACTTCAAGGATTTCGAGAATGGCCATGGAGGCCAGATAAGGAAGATGAAGCTGACTCGCAAGTGTGCAGAAAACCCACCCGGCAGGCTAGAGAGGTGGGCCAATTATCCCACTGGCCTCCGCGCCCGCAGCGCCTGCGCCAAAGTGCCCTCGTCCAGATAATCCAGTTCACCGCCAACCGGCAGGCCATGCGCCAATTGCGTCACGCGCACGGTCATGCCTTCCAACCGCTCGGCGATATAGTGCGCGGTGGTCTGGCCCTCCAGCGTGGCGTTCATCGCCAGCACCACTTCGTCGACGCCGCCTTGGGCGACGCGGTCCAGCAGCTTGCCAATGGTCAGATCTTCGGGCCGCACGCCTTCCAGCGCCGATAGCCGTCCGCCCAGCACATGGTATTTGCCGGTAAACAGCCGCGCGCGGTCCAGCGCCCACAAGTCGGCCACTTCTTCGACCACGCAGATTGAGCGCACATCGCGGCGCGGATCGGCGCAGATGCCGCAGGGGTTGGTGGTATCGACATTGCCGCACGTGTCGCATTCCACGAGCAATTCCTGCACCTGACGCAGCGCGTTGACCAATTGCTCCAACGCGGTTTCGCGCCGCTTGATCAGCCACAGCACCGCGCGCCGCGCCGAACGCGGCCCTAGCCCCGGCAAACGCGCCAATGCGCCTGAAAGTGCCTCGATCTCTTGCGATGCCATCGCAGCACAGATAGGGCCGGAAACGTCAAACGGAAGAGCCCTTTCCAGCTTATGCGCATCATCTTCATGGGAACCCCCGATTTCGCGGTGCCGACGCTTAATGCGCTGGTCGCCGCAGGGCATCAGGTGGTCGCCGCCTATAGCCAGCCGCCGCGCCCCGCTGGTCGAGGTAAAAAGCTTCACCCCTCGCCTGTGCATCTCGCGGCAGAAGCGCATGGCATCGAAGTACGCACGCCGGTTTCGCTTAAAGGACCAGAGGACCAAGCCGCATTCGCCGCGCTCGGTGCCGATATCGCGGTAGTGGCCGCTTATGGCCTGATTCTGCCGCAGGCCGTGCTTGATGCGCCGCGCCTTGGTTGCCTCAACGTCCACGGCTCTATCCTGCCGCGCTGGCGCGGTGCTGCCCCGGTGCAACGCGCGATCCTTGCGGGCGATGATCTGACCGGTGTGACGATCATGCAAATGGAGCGCGGCCTTGATACCGGACCGATGTTGGCGAAGATCGAAACCGCCGTGTTGGACAAGACGGCGGGCGAATTGACCACCGAACTGGCGGAAAAGGGCGCGGCACTGATGGTGGAAGTGCTGGCCGATCTTCCGGCTTATCGCGCGCAAGTTCAGCCTGATGAAGGCGTAACCTACGCTCACAAGATCGATAAAGCCGAAGGCCGCCTCGATTTTACGCGATCAGCGGTTGACGTTGAACGCCAAGTCCGTGCTTTTGCGCCAGCACCGGGCGCGTTTTTCGAACTGGAAGGTGAGCGTTACCGCGTGTTGGCGGCCGATGTTGTGGACAGTGCTGGGACTGCGGGCATCACGTTGGATGGTGCGCTGACGGTGGCGTGCGGTTCGGGCGCAATCCGGCCCACGCTGATCCAACGCGCGGGACGGCCTGCGATGGACGCGGCCTCGTTGCTACGCGGGCGGGCAGTTGCTACGGGGACTGATCTTGGCTGATGCACGCCGCTTTGCCCTAACCCTCGAATGGAACGGCGCGCCTTACCAAGGCTACCAGCGCCAATTGCACGGGCCTTCCGTGCAGCAGGCGCTTGAAGAAGCGGCGTTTGGCGTCACTGGCGAGGACGTGCGTGTTCATGCTTCCGGGCGCACCGATGCGGGCGTCCATGCGCTTGGCATGCGCGCGCATTTTGATTTGTCGAAGCCGTTCGATGCATTTCGCATGGCCGGCGCGCTCAATGCGCATTTGGTAAAGGGCAAGCATTCTGTGGCGGTGCTCGATTGCGTGGACGTGGCCGATGACTGGCACGCGCGCTTCTCGTGCACGGGCCGCGCTTATGAATACCGCATCGTCAACCGGCGCGCGCCGTTGACGCTCGACGCAGGCCAAGCATGGCGCATCTCTCAGCCCCTTGATGCCGATGCCATGCACGAAGCCGCGCAATCGCTGATCGGTTTGCACGATTTCACGACGTTCCGCTCGGTCCATTGCCAGTCCGCCAGTCCGGTGAAAACGCTCGATCGGCTCGACGTCCGCCGCGAAGGAGAGCGGGTGATCATCGAAGCTGCCGCGCGCAGTTTCTTGCACCACCAGGTCCGCTCAATGGTCGGATGCCTCGCAATGGTCGGGCGGGGCCAGTGGACCCGCGCGGATCTGGTCGCCGCGCTTGAGGCGAAAGATCGTTGCAAACTGGGACTGAACGCACCACCTGATGGGCTCTATTTTGTCAAAGCGTTCTATCCCGGAGAGTAACATGACTCAGCTTCGCGGCCAGCAACTCGTATCGAAGCTCGATGTAGATGGCACTCTTACCGTGGAGCTTGCAGACCATGATGTGCCCGCGCCGACTGGCACACAAGTGGTGGTGCGTGTGGAAGCGGCGCCAATCAATCCATCGGACCTTGGCCTGCTGTTCGGCCCGGCAGACATTGCAAACGCCACCTTCACCCCCGGCAAGATTGTGGCCCGCATGCCCGAAGCTGCGGTCCGCGCGATGCAATCACGCCACGGCATTGCGATGCCGGTGGGCAACGAAGGCGCTGGCACGGTTGTGGCCGCAGGCAATGCGCCCGAAGCGCAGGCGCTGATGGGCAAGCGCGTCACCTGCTTCCCCGGTGCCATGTATTCGACATATGCGCTCGCCGATGCGCACATGTGCCTTGAACTGGGCGATGGCATCACGGCTGAACAAGGCGCATCGGCCTTCGTTAACCCGCTGACCGCGCTGAGCTTTACCGAAACCATGCGTCACTATGGCCACAGCGCGCTGGTGCACACTGCAGCGGCCTCAAACCTTGGCCAGATGCTGGTCAAGATTTGTCAGGCCGATGGCATCCCCTTGGTCAATGTCGTGCGCAGCGAGGCGCAAGTGGCGATCCTCAAGGCCATTGGCGCAGAGCATGTCGTCGATAGCTCGAAAGATAGCTTCCTTAGTGATCTCACCGCCGCCGTTTCGGCAACCAAGGCAACCATGGCGTTCGATGCGATAGGTGGGGGCAAGCTGGTCAGCCAGATCATGACCGTGATGGAACAAGTCGCCAATTCGGGGACAGCCTACAGCCGCTACGGATCGAACGCGCCCAAACATGCGTTCATTTATGGCGCGCTGGATATGTCGCCTACGGTCTTGAACCGGAACTATGGCTTCGTTTGGGACGTATCGGGATGGCTGCTCTCTCCGTGGCTTGGCAAGTTCGGGCCAGAGATCGTCGAGCGCATGCGCGCCCGCGTTCTGGCGGAACTGACCACCACATTCGCCAGCCATTACAAAGCCCGCGTCACTCTCGAACAAGCACTAAGCCGCGAAGCCGCGACCGATTTCAATGCGCGCCGCACGGGTGAAAAGTACCTGATCCTGCCCAACACTTGAGAGGTTGGGCGATACCCACCCCGCTGCGACTAACGCCTCCTTCGGAGACGTAAGTCTCGCGCCCCTCCCGCAAGCGTGAGGGGCGTCAAATTTGCTCCCCTCCCGCAGGCGGGAGGGGCTGGGGGTGGGTTTGAACCTGAATGCTCCCCCAACGAAAAAGGCCTCCGCAATCGCGAAGGCCCCTTTCAATTCCACCAAAGCGCCAGGGTTTACCCCCGGTGCGCCACACTTTCAGGCAAGTCCTTGCCGAACACGCGCTGGTAATATTCTGCCACCAGCACCCGTTCAGTCTCGTCGCACTTGTTCAGGAACGAAAGGCGGAAGGCAAAGCCGACGTCGTTGAAGATCTTGCTGTTCTGCGCCCAGCTGATCACTGTACGCGGGCTCATCACGGTCGAGATATCGCCATTGACGAAGCCCTGACGCGAGAAGTTGGCGACGCGCACCATGTCGGTCACGATCTTGGTATCAAGCTCGGGCATCTTCTTGGACACGATCTCGACTTCGGTCGCTTCGGCCAGATAATTCAGCGCTACGACCAGATTCCAGCGATCCATCTGGCCCTGGTTGATCGCTTGCGTGCCGTGATACATACCCGAAGTATCCCCAAGGCCGACCGTGTTGGCTGTGGCGAACAAGCGGAAATAGGGGTTGGGGCGGATCACGCGGTTCTGATCGAGCAGCGTCAGCTTGCCTTCGGTTTCCAGCACGCGCTGGATCACGAACATCACGTCCGGGCGGCCCGCGTCGTATTCGTCAAATACCAGCGCGGTTGGCGTTTGCAGCGCCCACGGCAGCAGGCCTTCACGGAATTCGGTGACCTGCAAGCCATCACGCAACACGATCGCGTCACGACCGACAAGATCGATACGGCTGATATGGGCATCAAGGTTGATGCGGATACAGGGCCAATTGAGCCGCGCAGCGACTTGTTCAATGTGAGTCGATTTGCCGGTGCCGTGATAGCCCTGAACCATCACGCGGCGATTGTAGGCAAAGCCTGCAAGGATCGCCAAAGTGGTGTCAGGATCGAACACATACGTGGTGTCGATATCGGGCACACGTTCGTCGGCACGCGAAAACGCGGGAACTTTCATATCGATATCAATGCCGAAAGTCTCGCGGACATCGATCTGGGTGTCGGGCGCGGCAAGCACGGTCGTCGTGTGGTTGTGTGGAATATCGCTCATCACTGCTTCGCCTATACGCGCGCGTGCGGCGCTGCAATAAGGTTTGCGGTGCGTGATGCCTTGCAACCACAGAAAAACGGACGCTAATCCGTTTGTCCTGCCCACAAGGGCACTACCGGCCAGCATTCTCGGCGAAAAACAGAAAGGAATCTCGGATACCGCAGCAGGTCCGCCTACGCGGAATGCGCTTCGCATAATTTGGGTTGCGACATACCAACCGGTTGGTATGGTGATGCGGTGGCATCGAATCACCCTCTACGCCCTTCTGCGGTCACCGCGCGTGACAAGCTTCTCGAAGCGGCAGTGATGTTGATTCGAACCAATGGCTATGCGGGCACTTCGGTCGATCAACTCTGCGCCGCTGCCGGAGTGACCAAGGGGGCATTCTTCCATCACTTCGCCATGAAAGAGGCATTGGGCGTGGCGGTAGTGGACCACTGGTCGTCGATGACTGGCGCATTTTTTGCGGATGCGTCGTTCCATGATCTGCCTGATCCGGTAGACCGGGTGCTCGGCTATATCGACTTGCGCATTGCGCTGATTGGCGGGCCGGTTGAAGCCTTCAGCTGCGTTGCAGGAACGTTGGTGCAGGAGGCGTTCCACTCCAGCGCAGCGATCCGCATCGCGGCGGAGGCCAGCATCATGGGCAATGCTCGCGCGCTTGAAGCTGATCTGGACGCGGCAATTGTCCAAACCGGCGTCACCGGCACCACCGGGGCAAGTCTTGCCCGCCACGTTCAGGCCGTAATTCAGGGTGCGTTTATTCTGGCCAAGACTCAGCCAGAGGAATGCGCCGCCGATTTGGCGCGAGAGCAGGTTGCGCACCTGAGGCGCTATTTCGCCATGTTGCTTGGGAGAGAAACCGCAAAGGAGTAAGTGTCATATCATATATTGATGGATTTGTTCTGGCGGTGCCCACCGCCAACCGCGAACGGTACGAAGCCGTTGCCCAAAAGTTCGATGCTTTGGCCATCGGCCTTGGCGCTCTGCGGGTCGTTGAGGCATGGGGGGATGATTTGCCCCATGGCAAACGCACCGATTTCTATCGCGCCACCGACGCAGCCGAAGACGAAGCCATCGTGTTCAGTTGGATAGAATGGCCCGACAAAGCGACTCGCGATGCCGGCCACGCTGCGCTGAAAAAGGCGATATCAGAAGATTCCGAGCCTATGGATATGCCGTTTGATGGTTCGCGCATGATCATGGGCAGTTTTACCACATTCCTGTCGCTGGGGGCACCACTGTGAGCGCCGCCGCCCCAGTTACGCTGTGCCTGTGGTACAATGGCGATGCTGAAGAAGCCGCCGCCTTCTATGCTAATACTTTTCCAAACAGCAGCATCGGCAAAGTGCATCGTGCGCCGTCTGAATTTCCAGGCGGCAAGGCCGGAACCGTGCTGACGGTTGAATTCTCGGTACGTGGCATTCCCTGCATCGGCCTCAATGGCGGACCGATATTCACGCATAGCGAAGCCTTTTCGTTTCAGGTTGCCACCGATACGCAGGAAGAAACCGACCGATACTGGAATGCCATTGTCGGAAACGGCGGGCAGGAAAGTGCGTGCGGCTGGTGCATGGACAAGTGGGGTCTTTCTTGGCAGATCACGCCTCGCGCGCTTGTCAGGGGCATGGCCGATCCTGATCCCGAAGCGCGCAAGCGGGTGTTCGAAGCGATGATGACAATGCGCAAAATCGACATTGCCGCTATTGAAGCAGCGGCGCGCGGCTGACGGCAACAAAGGAGAAATCCCATGCATGAACTCTCAATCACCCGTTACATCGACGCAGCCCCGGCTAAGGTTTGGGACGTCCTTACCAATCGGCAGGAGGAATGGTGGTGCCCAAAGCCTTGGTATGTCACGATCACTGAACAGGTGCGTCGTCCCAGTGGGCGCAGCGCGATTACGATGCACGGACCGAACGGCGAAGTGGTTCCGCAAGACGGCATCTTCCTTGCATGGGATGAAGGCCGTCGCTTCGTCGTAACCGATGCTGTCACAGCCGATTTTATGCCATCTGGTCCGTTCATGATTGGCATTTGGGAAATTGCGCCTGAAGGTGATGGTACGCGCTACACCGCCAGCGCCCGGCACTGGACCGAAGAAGCGATGCGACAACATGCTGAAATGGGCTTTGAATCCGGTTGGAATGCTTGCACGGATCAGTTGCAGGCACTTTGCGAAGCCGAGTAATGGCTTCGTCAAATGCACCAATGTGGGCCGATTGATCCGATTCTGGCCCTGCACTTTTTAAGAGGGCTGCTAAGATGCCCCTTCATAAGGGGGATATATTATGAGCATGCTTGATTCGATTATCGGCCAAGTTACCGGCAACGTTGATTTAAAAGATCTGGCCGCGAAAGTGGGCTTGGACCCTGCAATGGCAGCCAGTGCTATCGGCGCGCTTACTGCCGGCCATCAAGCAGAAGGCGATACTGTCGCAACGGCTGCTGCCTCTTCCGGCTTTGATGCATCGAAGCTTCAGGAAATTCTGGGTCAACTCGGCGGCGAAGGCGCCCTCGGCAACCTCACCGCGATGCTCGGTCAAGGCGATGCCATGAAGAACATTACCGGAATGCTTGATAAGGATGGCGACGGCAATCCAATCAATGACATCGCCGGTATGGCCAAGGGCCTGTTCGGCGGCTAACGCGCGCTGATGCTGGACGCTGCGCTCTCTCTGCTCATGCTTGCCGCCATCGCGCTCGTCGCGGGGGCAACATTTCTATTCAAGCGGGGGGAGCGCCAGCGTCCGGTGCTCATGCTGACGCTGGCAGGCGTTATGGTGATCAACCTGATTATATGGACCCTGCCGGATAAGGGCGGCAGCACTCTGGCCGGTGCGGCGCAAGCAGGCCCGTCCCAGTAAACTACCCCAGTTCGATGCACCCGCCGTCGACACACAAGTCCACGCCATTGATAAAGCTGGCCTCGGCGCTGGCCAGAAACAGCACGGCGCGGGCAACTTCGTCTGATGTCCCCATGCGGCCAATCGGCACGACTGCCGATAGCAGGTCGCGCATGCCCGCTATTTCCTCGGCGCTGGCATCGCGTTTGAAAATCTCGGTGTCAGTAGGACCGGGGCTGACCATGTTCACGCGGATACGGCGCGGCAGCAATTCCTTGCCCACGATCCGCGCCATTGCGCGCAGGCCCGCCTTGGCTGCGGCATATGCGACATTGCCCGGTACTGCTGCCATCGATCCAATTGATCCGGTGACCACAATCGCACCGCCATCGCGCATAAGCGGCAGGGCCTGCTGAATTGCGAAAAACGCACCGCGCAAATTGACGGTGTGAATCTGATCCCAGAACTCTGGTGTGACATCGGGCACCATCGCAAAACCGCCAACGCCCGCGTTGACGAACAAGACGTCGATCCCGCCCAGCGCATGTTCGATTTCTGTCAACGTTTTGGATGTCTGGTCAAGATCGCCCATGTCCGCGCCGATGCATAGGGCATCCAGTTCCTCGGCCACTGCCCGCAGCGTGTCCGCATTGCGTCCGGTAATCGCCAGCTTCGCGCCCTCGGCGGCAAACATCCGTGCCGCAGCCAGCCCGATCCCGGCGTTGCCGCCAAGGATCACCACGCATTTGTCTGTGAACCGCATAGCTCAGAACATCGTGTTGGTGTTGGCGCCAGCTTCGGGCACGGGCGAAAGCACGTCCCAATGCTCCATCACTTTGCACCCATCGACACGAAAAATATCGACCACGGCAAAACCGCGCTTGGCCGCAGCATCGCCGGTTTCGTTCCAGCCGTGGCTGTGTACCGCCACGATGTTTCCGTCGGCAATGATCCGGTGGATCGTGGTTTTCTGCGTAGGGTTGTTGGCGACGAATGGCTCAAGGAACGCAATCGCGGCATCGCGACCCGTTGCCGCATAGGGATTGTGCTGAATATAACCGGGATCGACCCACTTTTCGAAGGATGATCGGACCTTCTTCTGGATGTAGAATTCATCCATGAACTGGCTGACCACTTCCTTGGGGGTGAATTTACAAGGCTCGCCATGGGCGGCAGTCGCAGTGAGCGCGAAGGCAATCGCAGCGGAAATCAGGCGCATTGTCATCTCTCCTGTCAAAACATGCTGTTGGGGTTAACCGGGCTTGCCGGCACCGCTTGAATTACGTCCCAATGTTCAACGATCATCCCGTTGTCGCATCGAAAAATGTCGACCACGGCCAACCCTGCGTCACCGGGCCAACGCTCAACGTGGGTATGGGTGATGACATGGTCGCCATCAACGAAACTGCGGTGGATCGTTTGCCGGGCGTCGGGCGATTCGGTGCGCACCCGATCCAGAAAGCTTTTGAGCGCGGCCACCGAAGGTTCTGCCAGCGAGGAATGCTGCACATATCCCGGCGCAATATATCGGTCCACTGCGCTACTATCCATGGCGATCAGGACCTGATGATACATCTCGATCACGAGATCGTGATTGGCTTGTTCGGCCGATGTCCGCGCCATCATCGCTCTCCCCTTTATTTATAACATTTGGTAGGATATGCATGGAAACGAGAAGGCGGTCAAAGCCTCGATTGTTTCGAAATTGGGAGATGTGATGAACCGCGCAGAGCTTTATGCCGTGCTCGACCGCTTTTTGGCGGCGCTCAATGCACGCGCTCCCCACGCCCTTGATTGGGCACTTGGCGCTTATCACAGCGAAAACAACGTGATGCTGGAAATTGGCGATGGCGTGTGGGGCACGATTGACCGGCTTGGCGAATACCAATTGCGCTTTGCCGACGAACCGACCGGGCAGGTCGGCTATTTCGGCACAGTGATCGAACCGATCGAGGAATCCGCTTTCACCTTGCGTCTTGCGGTGAACGAAACCGGCCAGATCACAGAATGTGAAATGCTGATCGTCCGCCAATCTGATAGCGGCATCAAGTTTGAAAACTGCCGCTATTGGGACAAGCCTATCCTGCACCGCTTGCCGGAAACGCCCGATAGCCGCGCGGAAATGATCCGCTTGTCCGATGGCTATTTCGATACGCTTCAGCGCAATGACGGCACCATCCACACCAAATTCCACCCCGAATGCAATCGTGTGGAAAACGGCGTTCAAACCACGCACAATCCTGAATTTGCCAAGATCGTGCCGGTCTCGGCTCTGGGCTGCGAAGAACAGTTTCGCATGGGCAATTACCGTTATGACGATGATCTGCGCGCGCGCCGGTTTCCGCTGGTCGATGAACAACGCGGCCTTGTCCTCGCATACGGCTTTATCGATCATTCGGGCCGGTTGCGTGAATATCAATTGACCGATGGCCGCACCGTCAAAAGCCCGGTCCTGCGACCTCACAGCTTCTACATCGCCGAATTGTTCAAGATCGATAACGGCATGATCGAACAGATCGAAGCCAACTTCATCACTGTGCCCTATCGCATGCCCAGCCCGTGGGACGCGCTTTAATGCGCAAACTCCTCGCCGGTGCTTTCCTTGGCCTTGCCGCCTGCTCACTGGGCGGAGCAACACCGGTTCAGCAAGGCGCAGGCAGCCAATGGACCAGCCCCGGCGGCGATGCGGGCAAGACGCACCATTCGCGCCTCTCTGCCATCATGTTCGAAAATGTGGGCCAGCTCGGCCTCGCTTGGGCGGTTGATCTGGGCACCACGCGCGGGCAGGAAGCAACGCCGGTGGTGATCAATGGCGTGCTCTACAACTCGGGCACGAGCGGTCGCGCTTATGCTTTCGATGCCGCAACCGGCAAGGAACTGTGGCGGTTCGAACCCGAAGTCGACATGCAGATCAACCGCACGGTCTGTTGCGACATGGTCAATCGCGGAATCGCGGTGGCGCGCGGAAAGGTCTATGTCGCCGCGCTCGATGGCTGGCTTTATGCGCTCGATGCCAAGACGGGCGCGGTCGTTTGGAAGTCTGATTTCATCGAGGACCGCCGCCGGGGTGACAACTCTACCGGCGCCCCCGAAGTGGCTGGCGATGTTGTGGTGATCGGCATGGCGGGCGCGGAATACGATGTGCGCGGCTACGTCACTGCGCTTGATCTGGACACGGGCAAGCTGCGCTGGCGCTGGCACGTGGTCCCGCACGATCCCAAGCGGGGACCGCAGGAAACGCCTGAACTCGAAGCCGCACTGAAAACGTGGGATCCCAACAGCCGCTGGGATATCGGCGGCGGAGGCTCGCCGTGGGATGCGATCAATTACGATCCCGAAACCGGCTTCGTGCTGGTCGGCACCGGCAATGGCGGGCCTTATGCCACGTCAAAGCGTTCACCTGCAGGCGGCGACAACCTCTACCTCGCCAGCATCGTCGCGCTCGATCCCAAGACGGGGCGGATGAAATGGCACTATCAGGAAACGCCGGGCGATAACTGGGATTTCACCGCCACCCAGCCGATGATCTTTACGCGCATGGACATCGACGGCGAAAGTCGCCCGGTCGTGCTTCACGCGCCCAAGAACGGCTATCTTTACATCCTCGACCGGCGCGATGGAAAACTGCTGCGCGCCAACCCTATCGTGCGCACCAACTGGGCCAAGGGCGTCGATCTCAAAACCGGGCGTCCGATTCTTGATCCAGAAACGGCAGACTATACCACCGGCCCCAAGATCGTGTTTCCAGCCTCTACTGGCGCGCGCAATTGGCACCCCGCCAGTTATGACCCGGCGACCGGGCTCTACATCGGTGCGGTGCTCGATATGGGGAACCTGATCTTCATGTCCGAAGGCCAGAAGCCGTTCAAGGCGCGCGCATTGAACAATGATGCCGCACTGATCTTTACGCCGGATGTCAAAGAGGCGCTCGCCGCTTTTCCGCCTGCGTTCGGCGATGCAGTGCGCCAATTGCCCGCCTATCAAGAAGTCTTGCGCAATCCGGCCACCGCGCAAGTGCGCGCGATCAATCCGCTCACCGGCAAGACGGTGTGGGCGGCTGAGACGGCAGGCTGGCAGGACCGGAGTGGGGTGCTCACCACCGCCAGCGGCCTGACCATATATGGCGGCGTCGCGGGCAAGCTTTTTGTACGCGAAACCAAGACCGGCAGACTGCTCAAACAGATCGACACCGGCTCCACGATCATGGCCGCGCCGATGACCTACGAGGTCGGCGGCATGCAATATATCGCGGTCATGGCAGGCTGGGGCGGGGGCGGCTTTCCCTATGTACCGCGCTATTCGGCTGCCTATACGCGCCAGAATGCAAACCGGCTGCTGGTGTTCAAGATTGGCGGTGGTGCAGTGCCTTTGCCAGATCTGCGGCCCGCTTTGGAAGTCGCGCCCGAACCGCCTGCGCAATTACCTGCTGTCACCGCCGCCACGATTGCGCGCGGGAAAGGACTGTTCTTCAGCAATTGCGCCATTTGTCACGCCAATCAGCCACGCTCGATCACGCCCGATCTGCGCCGGATGCAACCCGCCACGCACGATGCTTTCCGCCAGATCGTGCTTGATGGATTGCTCGTGCCAAACGGTATGCCCCGCTGGAAAGATATCCTCTCATCGCCTGACGTCGAAGCCATACACGCCTATCTGATCGATTTGCAGGCCAGTACCCGCAAGGACGAACTGGAGAAGCAAAAGGCTGGTAAACCACTCGACGGCCCCAGCCTGACCATCCTTTCGAATTATTGAGGCACCTCATGGACTTCTCAACCCTCGACAATCCCCGTCTCGAATTCGCCTTCGCTTGCCGATTGCGCTTCACGCGCGTGCAGATGGTGCCCGATCTGCCATCAGGGGGGATGCGCAGCGCGGTCTATGTTGATGCAGGCGAATTCGAAGGCCCGCGTTTGAAGGGCAAGGCCGTGCCCAATTCGGGCGGCGATTATGCTTTCTTCCGCCCCGACGATACCGCTTCCTTCGATGCGCGCTACATGCTCGAAGTCGATGATGGCACGCTGATCTATATGCAGAACAAAGGCTTCCTGTGGGGCCGTGAACCCGGCACCATGGATCGTTTGCGGGCGTGGGCCTTTGCTGGCGGCGAACCGGTCCCTCACGCCGAATACTATTTGCGCGCCCAGCCCAGTTTCGAAGTGAGTAAAGGCAAGCACGACTGGCTCACCCGCCACGTCTTCATCGGCGTGGGCGAACGCAAGCCCGACGGCAATTATGTGAAATACTACGCGCTGACATAAGCTTCAACGCCCCAACCTCTTTGGAGTAGGGGCAGCAGGCTTGACGAAGCGTGTCTCAATCAGCATAACAATAACAATTGTTATAAAAGCAAATGGGAGAACCTGACCGGTGAAGCTGCATCTGCCCCCGCGCGTCAGTCCAAAGCAATTCCAGTCTGCCATGACTGCCTTTGCCGGTGTCGTCGGCAAACCATGGGTTATGGACAGCGATGCTGATCGCGACGCCTATGCCGATACCTACGCCCCCGGATCGACCGAGGAATGGCCCGCGTCTGCGGCGGTTGCGCCTGCCAGTGTCGATGAAGTGCGGGCCGTTGTGCGCCTTGCCAATGAACACAAGGTCCCGCTGTGGCCTGTTTCGCGCGGCAAGAACCTTGGTTACGGCACCGCCGCGCCCCGTATGGAAGGGTCCGTAGTCGTGGACCTCGGGCGCATGAACAAGGTGCTCGAACTCGATCACACGCTTGCGTATTGCGTGGTCGAACCCGGCGTCGGCTTCTTCGATCTTTACGATCAGATTCAGCGCGAAAAAGCGCCGCTGTGGCTGTCTGTTCCCGGCAATGCTTGGGGTTCGGTGCTGGGCAACGCGCTGGAACACGGCATTGGTTACACCACCTATGGCCTTCACGCGCGCAACTTGTGCGGGATTGAAGCCGTATTGCCCGATGGCGATTTGCTGCGCACCGGCATGGGCGCGATGAAGGACAATCCGGCCTGGCATCTGTTCCCGATGAGCTATGGCCCCACGTGGGATCTGGCGTTCTCGCAATCGAATCTGGGCATCGTGACCAAAGCTGGCCTCTGGCTCCAGCCTGCCCCAGAAACATCGCTCGAACTCGTGTGGGATATCCCCGAGGTTGACGACATTTCATGGGTGATCGACACGATCACGCCGCTCAAGATTTCCGGGCTGATAGATCAGAACGTGTTCATCCCGTCTTGGCTGGGCAAGATGGTCCTAAAGGGCCAGCGCAAGGATTTCTGGGACAAGCCTTCAGCCATTCCCGAATGGCGCGTTGCCGAATTGCTCAAGCAATACAAGCTTGGCTACTGGCAAGTCGCGCTGCGGCTTTATGGTGAGGAACCGGTGGTCAAGGCGCGCGCCGAAGTGGTCAAAGCCGCGATGAAGCGCCACCTTGCTGCAGCCCCGCAAGAACATTGGTGGCGGCAGGGCGATCCGATTGGTCAGTATGAAACCACGATGGGCGTGCCCACCGCAGTACCCTTGCAAATGTCGGACTGGATCGGCGGACGCGGTGCACACATGGGCTTTTCGCCCGTGGTGCCAGCCACCGGCAAACACGTGCTCGACCAGATGCACCGCAGCCGCAAGATCATCGCTGATTTCGACGTCGATTTCTATGCCAGCTTCACCATCGGCGGACGCTTTGCCAACAACGTCAACATGCTGATGTATGATCGCGACAACGCGGACGAAGTGCTCAAGATGCGCAAGCTGTTTGATGCGCTGATCGTCGATACGGCCAAGGCTGGATATGCCGAATATCGCACGCATCTTGGCTGGATGGACCCTGTGATGGAGACGTTTGATTTCAACAATCACGCGCTGCGCCGCTTCGACGAGAAGGTGAAATCCGCGCTCGACCCCAACGGAATCATTGCGCCGGGCAAGCAGGGAGTGTGGCCTGCCAATTATGCGAACATGCGCGGTTCCGCCTACAAGGGAGGGCAGTGACATGAAGCGGTTTATCCTCGCTGGCGCAGCCTTGGCCTTAGGCGCAGCAGCTTACGCTCAGGCTCCTTCAGCCCCTCCTGGACCCCCTTCAGGTCCGCCACCGATGCCCCCTTATATTCTGCGCGCGCAAGCGCCGGACGGGGACCGCCTGCAAGCCGGTCGCGACGGACAATCGGTGTTCGAAGCGCAATGCGGTTACTGCCACTTGGTTGGCGGCATGGGCACCAACTTGTTGACCAAGCAGCAAATGCTTGCGGGCAATCCGCCACAGATGGGCGTGCTGTCCAACCGCCAGGACCTCACCGCCGACTACGTCAAGACCGTGGTTCGCATGGGCAAGGGCGCTATGCCGCAGCAAACCAAAGTCGACATTACTGATGCCGAACTTGATGCGGTGGCCAAGTATCTTGGAAAGGCTGGCTGATGCAGGTTTCACGCCGTGCTATGCTCAAAGGCGGGGCAATGGCGACATCGGCCATCGCCATGCCTGCGATTGCAATGGAAATGCAGGCCGTCCCGCTTGTCATATTCGACAGCCGCATTCCTGAATCCCGTGCCTTCGCTGCAACACAGGCGGGGCCGCGCAGTATCGATTTGGCCCAAGGGACCGAAGCGGCTTGGCGCGCATTGGGCATGCCATCGCGCGTGACAGGCTTAACCCGCTGGAGCGATTGGACCGCGTTGCGCGGGGCGCTGGAGGAGCAAGGCTTGCGCGCCGAAATGGAGTCTCGTGCATCAGCGCCAATGTCAGGCCGCGATCACTTGTTCCGTTGGAGCATGGCGCGTCGCTGAATAGGCTTGCCCCAATTTCCGCTCAGTACCGTTGCACGTGGTGAAACGCCACAAATCCCTCAATGCCCAAGCAGCGTCACACCCGCTAACCCTAAGGGCACGAATTAATTGGCCCTGCGGGCTTGACCCGCGCTCCTGCTGATTTAGTATGTGTTACTAACAATTCCGGCGTGACTGGAATCGGGAGAGAGGCAAGCGAGCACATGGACGAAGTTACGCTTTATCATTGGGAGCCGAACGCCAATTCGGGCAAGCCCATGCTGGCGCTGATGGAAAAAGGCGTGCCTTTTTCGAGCCAATATACCGACATGCTGCAATTCGATCAGCACAAGCCCGAATACCTTGCGATCAATCCACAGGGCACGATCCCAGCGATGACTCACAATGGGCGCGTGTTGGTCGAAAGCACGGCGATCATGGAATATGTGAACGATCAGTTCGCCGGACCGGAACTGATGCCGTCTGATCCCCACGAAAGCTGGCGCGTGCGTTGGTGGATGAAGTTTATGGACCAATGGCTTGGCCCCAGCTTCTCGATGATCGGGTGGAGTGTTTTCGTCGGCCCGATGGTGCGACAGCGCGATCCTGCTGAACTGGCCGCTGCGATTGATCGCATTCCCATGCCGGAACGCCGCATCGCTTGGCGCAAAGCGATTAACGGTGATTTTTCAGAAGCCGAAATGGCGGAAAGTCGCCGCCGTGTCAGCCTTGGCATTACGATGCTGGAAGAGGAACTGGGCAAGCGGCCCTATGTCGGATCAAACCAGTATTCGCTGGCCGATATCAACATCTTCAACAGCACTTATTCGCTGCCAATGTCGCAGCCGGACCTTGCTGGCAAAGACAAGACTCCGAACATCATGCGCTGGCTCAAGCGGGTCTATATGCGCGATGCAGTGAAGAAGACCTGGGCGATGGGCAAGACGGACCTTGCCAGCCGCTACGGGCTGATCATGGCGGAGATCGAGGCATGAGCGCGGTGCTTTATCATGGGCAGCCCAACGGCGCCTCGCTCACCGTTCTGGCCGCGCTTGAAGAAGCAGGCCTCGCCATCGAATGCCGGTTGATTGATCTGCTGGCGGGCGAACGTCACGCGCTTGCCGGTGTGACCGAAGCCATCGCGCTCGACCTTGGCGTAGAGGGTGAAGGCCCGGTGCTGGTCGTGGATGGTGAGGCGATGACCGAGTCCGTCTTCCTCGCGCAGTATATCGATGAGGCCGCAGGTGGTGCAGGGTTGCAGCCCGCCGATGCTTATGCGCGCTGGGAAATGATGATGTGGTGCCGCCAGATTACTGAACGGCTCTCACCTGCCGCAGCCTTGCTGGGCAATCTGGCCACGTCGCAAGCGGTGATCGCGGTGATTCCGGCAGAAGACTTCTCCGCTTTGACAAGCCGCATTGTGTCGGACGATTTGCGCGCGCGTTGGCAAGCCCTGCATGACGACGTGATCGATGCTGCACAGATTGCCGATAGTGAGGCCAAAGTCGCCGCCGCTGTTGAACGCTGCGAAAAGCAATTGGGTGATGGCCGCGCGTGGCTGATGGGGTCGTTCTCCATCGCTGATCTTGTCACGTTCTCGTGGCTGGCAGGCATGCGGTTGCTGCGGCCTGTAGACTTTGCTGATGCAGCGTCAACCAGTGCTTGGCTGGATCGCGTTGCTGCGCGTCCGTCTGTCGTCGCGGCGCTTGCCCGCGCCACCGTTTCAGATCCGCTCCGCGCTTGGGCGCCGGGGCCAGAAATCAACCGCTGGGGATAACCAATGCGCTCTATCGATTATTTTGACCGCGGCCATGACCGTGATCCGCAACGCCTTGCCATCATCGATACCGAGACGGGCCTGAAGCTGACCTTTGCGGAAACCCGCGCGCAATCGATCCAGATCGCGGCGGCCTTGCAAAAGGGTGGGTTCGAAAATCAGGACCTGCTCGGCCTTTATGGTCCCAACGATGGCATGCTTCTGGTGGTGTTGCTGGCCATGTGGCGCGCCAATGGCAAATGGGTTCCGGTCAACACCCGCAACGCGATTGACGCCAACGCCGCCTATATCAATTACGTGCGGCTGAAATGGATGGTCTATCATTCTTCGCTGGCTGACGAAGTAGAGCAACTTAAGGCGCTGTGCCCAACGCTGCAGCACTTTGTCTGCCTCGATAAGCGCATGGGCAATGATCCCAGCCTCGCCGAATTTGTGGCGGGCGTGACAGAAGCTGATTTTGTCGAGCCTGAGATCGATGCATTCGGCAATCTGATGGATTTGGTCGGCATCTTCCCGACCGGAGGCACCACGGGCCCGTCAAAGGGCGCGAATGTCACCAACCTCGGTTGGGGCACGATGGTTGAAACTGCCGCCGATGGCATGGGCGGGCGCACTGATAGCCCGGTGGCGCTTGTTTCTGCACCGATCACCCATGCAGCAGGCCCGATCGCGCTTTCGACGCTGTGCCTGGGCGCAACCCAAGTGATCTTGCCCGGCTTTGATGCCAATGCGGTTCTGGCCACGATTGAAGAATACAAAGTCACGCACATGTACTTGCCGCCAACGGCGATGTACCAATTGCTGGCCTCGCCCCATATCGCCGATCACGATTATTCGTCTTTGAAGATTTTCATCCTCGTCGGATCGCCGTGCAGCCCGGAAAAGCTGCGCCAAGCCGTTGCGATCTTTGGTCCTGCGATGTGCCAGTCCTATGGGCAGGTCGAATGTCCGATGATCGTCGCGTGGTTCCCGCCTGAGGACGTTGCGCTGTTCGCTGCCACCGCTCCTGAAAAGCTGGCCTCTTGCGGCAAGCCGACGCGGTCGATCAAAGTGGCGCTGCTGGACGATGATGGTCAAGAGGTGCCCCATGGCGAAGCGGGCGAAATTTGCGTGCGCGGTGCGCTCGTCACGCATTCCTACTTCGAAAAGCCCGAAGAAACCGCCGAAGTTCGCAAGTTTGGCTGGCACCATACGGGCGACGTCGGCAAGTTCGATGACGATGGCTACCTCTACATCGTTGACCGCAAAAAGGACATGGTCGTCTCAGGCGGGTTCAACGTGTTTACGGCCGAAGTCGAGGCTGCGGTTACGGAATTGGCCGCAGTCAAAGAAGCCTGCGTGTTCGGCATTCCACATGAAAAGTGGGGCGAGCAAGTCCACGCTGTGGTTGTCGCCGAAGGTATCACTGATGCGGAAATCATCGCGCATACCAAGGAGCGTCTGGGTAGCGTGAAAGCGCCAAAGTCGGTTGAGTTTGTCGACGAAATTCCGCGCACGGCAGCGGGCAAAATGGACAAGAAGGCGCTCCGCACCAAATACTGGGGCGACTCCCAGCGCATGGTGAATTAAACGCAAGGGATTGATCCGGGACTACTGGACGTTCTTGAGAGGATTGACGATGTTTGGGTATCGCAAGGTAAACCTGGTTTTGGCTGGGACGGTCGCGCTGGCGCTGCCTTTGGCAGCGTGCAGTGTCACTTCGGCGACCAACGGTGGTGCGGTGGAGGCCGCGACGAGCAATGTTACCGCGCAAAGCCTGATGACCGCCGATGGTGCAAACTGGCTGTCCTATGGCCGCACGCAGGACGAGCAACGCTTTAGCCCGCTGGACCAGATTACCCCGGCTAACGTCAGCAATCTTGGCCTTGCGTGGGCTGCCGATCTTGACACTGCACGCGGGCAGGAAGCAACGCCGCTGGTGATCGATGGCAAGATCTATTTCTCTACCGCTTGGTCCAAAGCCAAGGCCTACGATGCGGTTTCGGGCAAATTGCTGTGGGAATACGATCCGAAGGTTCCTGGCGAAACGGCGGTCAAAGCCTGCTGCGATGTGGTCAACCGCGGCATGGCTGCGTGGGGCGACAAGCTTTACATGGGCACGCTTGACGGGCGACTGGTCGCACTTGATCGCGCCACCGGCAAGGAAGTGTGGTCAACAGTCACTGTCGATCAGACCAAGCCCTATACGATCACGGGCGCGCCGCGCGCAATTAACGGGCTGATCATGATCGGCAATGGCGGCGCTGAAATGGGCGTGCGCGGCTATGTCACGGCTTATGACGCCGAAACAGGCAAGCAAGTCTGGCGATTCTACACCGTGCCCGACAAGCCCGGCAACAATGACGAGGAATACCTCAAGAAAGCCGAAGCCACGTGGAAGGGTGAATGGTGGAAGCAGGGCGGCGGCGGTACCGTGTGGGACGCGATGGCCTATGATCCAGAGCTTGACCTGCTCTATATCGGCGTAGGCAATGGCAGCCCGTGGAATCAGGCTTATCGTTCGCCCGGCGGCGGCGACAACCTGTACTTGTCATCCATTGTGGCAATCCATGCAAAGACCGGGAAATATGCCTGGCATTTCCAGCAGACGCCCGGCGAAACGTGGGACTTTACCGCCACGCAGCACATCATCCTTGCCGATCTTACCATTGAAGGGAAGCCGCGCAAGGTGCTGATGCAGGCGCCTAAGAATGGCTTTTTCTATGTGATTGACCGGACTAATGGCCAGTTCATCTCAGGCAACAATTATGCTCCGGTGAATTGGGCGACAGGGCTCGATCCGGTATCGGGCCGCCCGATTGAAGTTCCCGAAGCGCGCTATGACATTACAGGCAAGCCGTTTATCGGATCGCCGGGTGCTGCTGGTGCGCATAGCTGGCATCCTATGGCCTATGACCCCACTAACGGGCTGGTCTATATCCCCGCGCAATTTGCTGGCTACCCTTATTTCCCGACCAAGGACTGGAAGCCGCAAGCCGTCGGCTTCAATACAGGAATTGATGGCGCGGCAGGCTCCATGCCCGCGATCCGTGAAGCGCGCGAAGCGGCCAGGGCGGCCACTACCGGCGCAGTCGTTGCGTGGGATCCGGTTGCGAAAAAGGAACGCTGGCGGATCAGCTTCCCCGGTCCGTGGAACGGCGGCATGTTGGCAACGGCGGGCGGATTGTTGTTCCAAGGCAACGCCAAGGGCATGTTCGCGGCCTATTCCGCCAAAGATGGTAAGGAACTGTGGTCATTCGCCGCACAGACAGGCGTTGTAGCAGCGCCGGTCACGTTCAAGGCTGGCAATGAACAATACGTTGCAGTTCTGGCGGGCTGGGGCGGTGTGTGGCCGCTGGCTACAGGCGTGCTCGCCGATAAGTCCGGCCCCGTGCGCAATATCAGCCGCTTGCTGGTGTTCAAGATTGGCGGCAAGGCCAAGCTGCCTGACGCACCGCCGTTTGAGGTACAGCGCCTGAACCCGCCAGCCCTCGTAGGTACGCCTGCAACGCTGGCGATGGGCAAAGATCTTTATGGCCAGTATTGCACTGTCTGCCACGGCGATGCAGCGATTGGTGGGCTTTTGCCGGATCTGCGGCACAGCGGGTTGAACGCTGATGCTGACGCTTGGCAATCGGTCGTTCATGACGGAATTCTCAAGGACAACGGCATGATCGGTTGGGGCAAGTACATGACCAAGGATCAGATCGAAGCGATCCGCCATTACGTGATTCAGCGCGCCCATGAAGACAAGGCGCTTGAAGATAAAGACAGCTGATCCGGTTGCGCGATGTCTGGTGGCCGCAGGTTGCCAGACATCGCGCTAAGCGAAATCCTATATGCTTGATCTTTTTAGAATGTTATAACACATTACTATCTTGCTCTGGAGAGGAGTCGGCAATGAACGACATGACCACGATTTCGCGCGCTCAACGTGATTATTCGCAGGCCGCAACGGCATTCCTCGCACGTAAGCCCCAGCTTTTCATCAACAATGAATGGGTCGATAGCAGCCACGGTGCTGTTATCGAAGTAGAAGACCCTTCAAACGGCAAAGTCGTCGGCCATGTTGTCGATGCATCGGACAAGGATGTGGATCGCGCGGTTGCCGCTGCGCGCGCCGCGTTCGATGATGGCCGCTGGTCAAACCTGCCGCCGATGGTGCGCGACCGCACGATGAACCGCTTTGCCGATCTGCTCGAAGCAAACGCGGATATCTTCGCCGAACTCGAAGCCATCGATAACGGCAAGCCCAAGGGCATGGCAGGCGCCATCGATATTCCCGGCGCTATCAGCCAGTTGCGCTTTATGGCGGGCTGGGCCAGCAAAGTTTCGGGCGAAACCACACAGCCTTACACGATGCCCAACGGCACGGTGTTCAGCTATACCGTCAAGGAACCCGTCGGCGTTTGCGCACAGATAGTGCCGTGGAATTTCCCGCTGCTGATGGCCTCGCTCAAGATTGCGCCGGCGCTCGCCGCAGGTTGCACATTGATCCTCAAGCCTGCAGAACAGACCTCGCTTACCGCGTTGAAGCTGGCCGATCTGGTGGTCGAGGCGGGCTTCCCCGCAGGTGTCATCAATATCATCACCGGCAATGGTCACACCGCCGGTGATCGCATGGTCAAGCATCCCGATGTGGACAAGGTTGCCTTCACTGGTTCGACCGAAATCGGCAAGCTGATCAACCGCAATGCCACCGCCACGATGAAGCGCGTGACGCTTGAACTCGGCGGGAAAAGCCCGGTTGTGGTCATGCCCGATGTCGATGTGGCGCAGACTGCTCCCGGCGTTGCAGGCGCGATATTCTTTAACGCAGGCCAAGTGTGCGTTGCCGGTTCGCGGCTCTATGCGCACCGTTCGGTCTATGATCAGGTGCTTGAGGGTATGACCCAGACCGCGCCATTCTGGGCACCCCGCGCCTCACTTGATCCTGAAGCCCACATGGGCCCTTTGGTCAGCAAGGAACAGCATGACCGCGTGATGGGATATATCGATGCGGGCAAGCGTGATGGTGCCAGCGTGGTTATGGGCGGCGATGCCCCCAGCAGCGACGGCGGCTACTATGTGAACCCCACGATCCTAGCCAACGTGAACCCGCAAATGTCAGTGGTGCGCGAGGAAATCTTCGGCCCGGTCGTGGTTGCTCAGCGGTTTGACGATCTTGATGAAGTGGCCCGGATGGCCAACGACACCTGCTTTGGTCTGGGTGCAGGCATCTGGACGCGCGATGTGGCGGTGATGCACAAGCTGGCCTCGCGCATCAAATCGGGCACCGTGTGGGGAAATTGCCATGCGATGATTGACACCGCCTTGCCGTTTGGCGGGTACAAGGAATCGGGCATGGGCCGCGAACAAGGCCGTGCCGGGGTCGAAGCTTATCTCGAAACCAAAACCGTCATCATTCAGATGTGATGACTTTTGGGGGGCGACAACATTCCCCCACCCGTTCGTGTCGAGCGCAGTCGAGACATCATGCGCGAGGTGTCTCGACTTCGCTCGACACGAACGGTCTTAGTTAGAATTGGAGTTTGCCCGTGCCGATAGACCTCACCAAGATCAAGGCCATCGACGTTCACGTCCATGCTGAGGTTTCGTGCCACGATCCCGAAGATCCGGTGATGGGCAAGTTTTACGACGCCGCCAGCGCCTATTTCAAGTCGCCGCGCGAACGGCCGAAGATGCCTGAAATCATCGAGTTGTATCGCGAACAGCAAATCGCGTTCTGCATGTTCACGGTCGATTGCGAAAGCGGCATCGGTGCCAAGCGCGTGTCGAACTATGAGATCGCCGAACTGGCCAACAAGAACGACGACATCTGCATTCCATTCGCCTCTATCGATCCGCACAAGGGCAAGATGGGCGCGCGAGAAGCGCGGGACCTGATCGAGAACCACGGCGTCAAGGGCTTCAAGTTCCATCACATCATGCAAAACATCGAGCCGGGCAGCCATATTGGCTATCCGATCTATGAAGTGATCAACGAATACAAACTGCCTGCCATCTTCCACACCGGCCATTCTGGCATGGGCACCGGTATGCGCGGCGGCGGCGGGGTGCGGCTGAAGTATGGTCAGCCGATGCTAGTCGACGATGTCGCGGTGGATTTCCCCGATATGAAGATCATCCTTGCCCACCCCTCATGGCCGTGGGTCGATGAAAGCCTGTCGATGGCGCTGCACAAGGACAATGTTTTCATCGATCTGTCGGGCTGGTCGCCAAAGTATTTTCAACCCCAGATCATCCAGTATGCCAACACGCAGTTGCGCAAAAAGATGCTGTTCGGGTCCGATTTTCCACTGATCCACCCCCAAAAGTGGCTCGATGCGGCCAAGCAGGTTGGCTTCAAGGACGAGATCCTGCCCGGCATCATGAAAGACAACGCCGCGCGCGTGCTTGGGTTGGCCTGATAGCATGAGCGGCGATCCGGTCGATATTCGTGCGTGGCAGCGGTTGGACGATGCCACCACGACATCGGGTCGGATCGAGGACAAGGACGTGGCACGCCTTGCCGCACTGGGTGTGGCCCACGTGGTCAACCTCGCGCTCGAAACGCATCCAGAGGCACTGGCGGAAGAAGGTGCAAAGCTACGCCAACATGGCATTGCTTATACCCACATCCCGGTGCCGTTCGATGCGCCGGACGAGGATCACTTCGCCGCGTTCTGCCAAGCGGTGAACAATGGTCCGCACCCCGTCCACGTCCACTGCATCATGAACTGGCGCGTCTCGGCGTTCTTCTATCGGCTGAACCGCGATTATCGCGGACTGCCCGAAGCCGAAGCCCGCGCGATCATGGAACGGCAATGGTCGCCCGAAGGCAATGACCGGCCCGAAGCCAAAGTCTGGGCAGAATTCATCGCGCGGAGCGAAATATGACCCTTCTTTCAGGCAAGCACATTGTCATCACCGGCGCTTCGACGGGTATCGGCCGCGCCAGCGCCACGCGCTTCGTTGAAGCAGGCGCTGTCGTGACGCTGATTGCGCGGCGGGCAGACCTGCTCGAACAGGCAGCGGGCAAACTGGGCGGCAACACCGCATGGGCGGCCGCCGATGTGTCTGACAAGGCACAACTCTATGCTGCGCTCGACAAGGCCGTGGCCGCCAATGGCCCAATCGATGGCCTGTTCCTCAACGCCGGGATCGGCGGCATGTTCGCCGCGATCGAAGACTACACCGACGAAGCCTTTGACGCTGTCATGGGTGTGAACGTGAAGGGTGTATTCTGGGCGATCCAGCATGTTCTGCCCGCGATGAAACAGCGTCGCAGCGGCGCGATCCTCGTGACCGGCAGTTTGGCCAGCGAGCGCGGAATGCCGATGAACGCGGCTTATGTTGCCAGCAAACACGCCGTTCTCGGCCTGTCGCGCGCCGTTGCCAATGAAGCGGCAGAATTCGGCGTGCGCTGCAATTGCGTGTTGCCGGGCCTGATCGACACACCGATGCTGGAAGGCCTGCCGCCTGAAGCCGCTGCGCAAATGGCCAAAGCCGTGCCGCAGGGCCGCACCGGCACTGCGGATGAACTGGCGCAAGTCGCCGCGTTCCTGCTGTCCGATGCTGCCAGCCACGTGACCGCGCAAGCCCTTGCGGTGGACGGCGGAATGCTTGGAACAATGCGCGTCTGACCAACGGACGCACCCGGAGAGAACAATGGCCCTGAAATACTATCACGCCGAACCACTGGCGAATTCGCTCAAGTCGATGGCTCCGCTCAAGGAAAAGGGCCTTACTTACGAGAGCATCTACGTCGATCTGCACAAGTTCGAACAGCATTCCGAATGGTTTACCGCAATCAATCCCGAAGGTCAGGTCCCGGTGCTTGACCATGACGGGCAGATCATCACGCACACCACTGTCATCAACGAATACCTCGAAGATGCCTTCCCCGATGCACAGCCTGTCGACGCCCCTTTGCGCCCAAGCGATCCGGTCGGCGCGGCACGGATGCGCTATTGGAACAAGTTCGTTGACGAACACGTGATGAACCATGTCTCGATGCACGGCTGGCATCGCATGGTCGGCGTCATTGCGCGCAACATCGAGAGCGGCGATTTTGAAAAGCTGCTCGAAAGCATTCCGCTGCCCGATCAGCGCAAGAAATGGGCGACGGCACGTTCAGGCTTTTCCGAGGCCGATCTGACCAATGCGACGGCCAAGATTGAATATGCGGTCGCCAAAGTTGAAGCGCAACTGGCCAGCACGAAGTGGCTGGCGGGCGACACCTACACTCTGGCCGACATCAACTTCTATTCCCACTGTGGGATGATGGTGGAACGCATGTTCCCCGAAATGGAGATCGCCAAACGCGCGCCGCGCCTGATCGACTGGCGCGATCGCGTGACGGCACGCCCTGCCATGGCCGAGGCGCTTAAAGGCGAAGACCGCACATTGCCGGGCCTGCGCGTCTGGTCGGGCGAAGTGCGCTAATGGCAGGCTTCGTCCTCATCCACGGGTCTTGGCATGGCGGTTGGTGTTTCGATCCAGTCGCAAAATTGCTGCGGGATCGCGGTCACACGGTCGTCGCGCCAACGCTGCCTGGCATGGGTGGTTCGGCCGACGAAATGGCAGCGGTGACGCTGGATGGATGGGGCGCATTTGCTGCGCAGCATTGCCGGGACTTGAAGCGCCAAATGGGCGGCGCTCCGGTTGTGCTGGCAGGGCATTCACGCGGGGGTCTGGTGATTTCGACCGCCGCCGAAAACGCACCCGAAGCAATGGATGCATTGGTCTATGTTTGCGCGATGATGCTGCCATCGGGGATGAGCCGCGCTGAATTCAAGGAATTGGAAGGTTCTAATCCGGCGTTTGATGGCATCATCACAAAAATTCACGATGGCGTTGCGACAGTCGTCGACACAGTTCATGCCGCGCAAGTATTTGCGCAAGTCTCTCCGCCTGAACTGGTGGCCGCGGTCCTGCCGCGCTTGGTGGCCGAACCCCATGCACCGCGTTCGCAAAAGCTGCATCTCACTCCCGGACGTTGGGGCAGCGTGCCCCGCACTTATGTGGAATGCACGCTCGACCGCACGATCCCGATCGCCAGCCAGCGCATCATGCAGAAACATTCGCCCGGCGCGAAAATCGTCACGCTTGAAGCGGATCACAGTCCGTATTTGTCAAAGCCGGTGGAATTGGCCGATGCGCTGGAGGCAGCAATTCCGGCTTAACCATGCCGCTCGACACGAATGGAATTTAGGGGGCTTTCTAGTCGCTGAAAAAGTTCAATTCCAGTAGCACGTTGTTCGGGTCGGCGGTAAAAATCTGGCGCAGGCCGATTACCTCAACCGTGTTGGTCTGAAATTCCAATCCGAGAGCAGTAATTCGTTGCAGCACTTCGTCATATCCGCTGCAATTCAGTGCCACATGATGGATAGCGCCGGTCAGTGAACCGGGCTGCACGTCACGGTCAAACGCGCGCGGGCAATCGACCGCATTGATATGTATGATCGCTCGGCCTGCGCCATCATACATCCATTGCGCGTTCTGCGGCGTTAACGGGACAGGCCCATCGCGCCGCTCCAGTCCCAGCAGTGTCCTGTAGAATTCCGCAGTTTCGTCAAGTTGGCCGGTGATGATGTTCACGTGGTCGAGCGCGTTGACGTTCATGTTTCACTCCATTGAGCCTAAAGCGGCAGGAACACGATGCTCCCGCCGCAAAACCACATCAACTCTTGAACACGACAGTTTTGGTGCCGTTGACCAGCGCGCGATCTTCCAGATGCAGACGCACCGCTTCGGCCAGAACGCGGCGTTCCACATCGCGGCCCTTGCGCACCAGATCTTCGGGCGTGTCGGCGTGTGTTACGCTTTCCACGTCCTGATGAATGATCGGACCTTCATCAAGGTCGGTCGTCACGTAATGGCCGGTTGCGCCGATCATCTTCACGCCGCGCGCATGCGCCTGATGATATGGCTTTGCGCCCTTGAAGCTGGGCAGGAACGAGTGGTGAATGTTGATGCAGCGGCCTGCAAGGAACGTCGTCAGATCGTCAGACAGGATCTGCATATAGCGCGCCAGCACCACCAGTTCTGCGCCCGTCTCGGTGACGATACGCTTAACCTCGGCTTCCTGCTGCGGCTTGGTGTCTTTGGTGATGGGCAGGTGATAATAGGGCATGTCGCCGATCAGCGAGATGTTCAGCGCCTCTTTGGGATGGTTGCCCAAAATTGCCACAATATCCATCGGCAGTTCACCAATACGGGTGCGGTATAGCAAGTCACCCAGACAGTGATCGAATTTGCTGACCATCAGGATGACCTTGCGATTTACCGACGTGTCACGGATGTTCCATGTCATTGCAAATTCATCAGCCACCGGCGCGAACGCGGCGCGAAATGCAGCTGCATCTGATTCGCCGGGATTAAACACGACGCGCATGAAAAACTGGCCGCTCTGCGGGTCGTCAAATTGCTGCGCTTCGCCAATGTTACCGCCAGCTTCGAATAGCTTGCCGGTGACACGGGCGACGATGCCCGGTTTGTCCTCGCACGAAAGCGTTAAAATCAACGAAGCGCCCATGAACTCTCTCCCATTCGATGCGCCTCATAGGGCGCAACATTTGTCATTGCGAATCTCACGTGAACTTGTATGTGTTGCATACAAATATATCAACCAGCCATTTTCAGTCGGGAGAGTACGGTATGGGTGCGAAGAACCTCGAAGAGGTAATCAATCAGAACGGAAACGTAGTGGACATGCTGCGCAACTCGCAGTTGGGCGCATATGTCTATCCAGTGGTTGCTCCAGAATTTTCGAACTGGCGTTCGGAACAGTGGGCCTGGCAGCACAGCGCAGTGCTGTTTGACCAGTCGCACCACATGGTGAACCTCTACATTCGTGGCAAGGATGCGCACAAGTTGCTGTCCGATACGATGATCAACAGCTCAAAGGGCTGGTCGGTCAACAAGGCCAAGCAATATGTGCCCACCACGCCATATGGCCACGTCATCGGTGACGGCATCATCTTCTGGGAAGAAGAAGAAAGCTTCACGTACGTTGGTCGCGCACCTGCTTCGAACTGGCTGCGCTATCACGCGGCAACCGGTGGCTACGATTGCGAAATCGAACTGGATGACCGTTCGCCAATGCGTCCGATGGGCAAGCCCGTCACGCGCAAGGAATGGCGCTTCCAGATTCAGGGGCCAAACGCATGGGCTGTGATCGAAAAGCTGCACGGCGGTCCGCTCGAACAGCTCAAGTTCTTCAACATGTCGACGATGAACATCGCCGGCAAGACGGTGAAGACGCTGCGTCACGGCATGTCGGGCGCGCCGGGTCTCGAAATCTGGGGCCCTTATGCCGAACAGGAAGAAATCCGCGCCGCCATCGTTGAAGCAGGCAAGGAATTCGGCCTGATTCAGTGCGGCAGCCGCGCCTATCCTTCGAACACGCTGGAATCGGGCTGGATCCCGTCACCACTTCCCGCCATCTACACTGGCGAAAAGCTCAAGGGCTTCCGCGAATGGTTGGCGGCTGACAGCTATGAAGCTTCCGGTTCAATCGGTGGTTCGTTCGTCTCGGAAAACATCGAGGACTATTACCTCAATCCGTGGGAGCTGGGTTACGGCAACTTCGTCAAGTTCGACCATGATTTCCATGGCCGTGAAGCACTCGAAGCCCTTAACCCTGCCGAACAGCGCAAGAAGGTTACGCTGGCCTGGAATCCTGAAGACATGGCCAAGATCATGGCTTCGATGTTCAATCCCGATGGTGATGCGTACAAGTTCTTCGACGTTCCGCTCGCGAACTATGCCTCGTCGAACTATGATCGCGTTGTGGATGCAGACGGCAAGACCGTTGGCCTCTCGATGTTCACCGGCTTCTCGTACAACGAAAAGCAGGCGCTTTCGCTGGCGACTGTCGATCCGGAAATCCCGTTCGGCACTGAACTCCACGTTGTGTGGGGCGAAGAAAACGGCGGCACGAAGAAGACCACGGTTGAGCCGCACAAGCAGCTGAACGTCCGCGTGATCGTATCACCCGTACCGTACAGCCGCGTTGCGCGTGAAACTTATGCGGATGGCTGGCGCACGGCTCGCTAAGCTGCGCTGAAACAAGGCCCCGCCTGGATCGCTGCAAAGGCGACCGGGCGGGACGCCTTCCAATTTCCAGAGGATCCCGACCATGGCCACTCCCGTGATTCACCCGAACTGGGACAAGGTGCCCGCCGGGATTACTGAAGGTTTTTCGCTGGAGATGACGGCGAAGGACGAAGCGTCGCTGCGCGATGCTGCTCCGCTTATCCCGGCTGAAACCCCGGTTGCGGTTACATTTCTGCCGGGCGAAGATGTCGGCGCCCGCGTTGCCGCTACGGTTGCGGTCCGTGAACTCGGCTTTGAACCGATGCCACATTTTTCCGCCCGCCGCATTACGTCGGAAAACGATTTCGAAGGCTACCTTAAAGCCGTTGTCGAACAGGCTGGCGTTGAGCGTTGCTTCATTGTGGCTGGCGATCCGCCCGAACCGGTTGGCCCTTATTTCGATACCTCGGCGTTGATCGCCACCGGCGCGTTTGAACGCTCAGGCATCAAGGCCATCGGTATTGGCGGCCATCCCGAAGGCCACCCGAACATGAGCGTGGCCGAATGCTGGGCCGTGCTGGAAAGCAAGGTCGCTGAAATCGAGCGGCGCGGGATGGCTCCGCTTATCGTCACGCAGTTTGGCTTTGATCCCGATGCGTTTCTGGCTTGGCTGAAAGAACTGCGCGCGCGCGGCATTGATGCGCCGGTGCGGATCGGTGTTCCGGGCCCTGCCGGGATCAAGCGGTTGCTGTCCTTTGCCGCACGGTGCGGCGTTGGCGCGTCCACTTCAGTGCTCAAAAAGTACGGAATTTCCGTGACGAACCTGCTCGGCAGTGCAGGGCCGGACAAGCTGGTCGATGCGTTCGCCAAAGGCCTTGGCCCCGAACATGGCCGGGTGCGCCTGCATTTCTACCCATTCGGTGGCCTGACCAAGACGCTCGAATGGCTGCATGCTTATAACAAGAAACACGGCATCGGCGCGTAAAGGGCTGCGGCTAAAGACGTAATTCAACCTCAGGTCCGTTCGTGTCGAGCGAAGTCGAGACACCTTACAAGACGTCTCGATTCCGTTCGGCCCGAACGGGAGTGCGGATTTACCCCTGCGCCGCCAAGCTCTGCATTCGCTTTAAATACCGCGCCAGCACATCGATTTCGAGGTTCACCTTGTGCCCCGGCGCAAGTGAGCCAATCGTGGTAACTTGTGCGGTGTGCGGGATGATGTTCAGGCCAAAGTGGCAGGTGCCGTCGGCTTGGTCGGTCACATCATTTACGGTCAGCGATACGCCGTTGAGCGTGATTGAACCCTTCGCTGCAATATAGGGCGCCAATTCACGCGGTGTGGCGATGATGAAGCGCAGGGATCCGCCTTCAGGGGTGATGCTGACGACCTCGCCCACCGCATCGACATGGCCGGTCACGATATGGCCGCCCAGTTCATCACCTAGCTTGAGCGCGGGTTCGAGGTTCAGCGGTGCGCCTACAACCCATTGCTGCGGCGCAGTGCAATTCACGGTTTCGCCCGAAACGTCGACCGAGAACCAGCCTTCACCGGCAACACCGCCTTTATCAACCACGGTCAGGCAGACGCCCGAACAGGCGATTGACGCGCCCATGGCGATTTTGGCAGGGTCCATCGCGCACGAGATCGTGATGTGGCGATCACCTTTGTCTTCAATGGCGAGGATGTTGCCAATTTCGGTGACGATCCCGGTGAACATTCAAAATCTCCTTTAACGGAGGCGTTCGTAGACGTCGGCTGCGTCGTTGCCAAGCGTCCGCCTGTCCACATTGCACCAACGCCCATGGGCGTCAGATAGCGATCCTAAGCCGATATCACCAATGCAAGGCAAGCCATCGCCCACGATGATCGGCGCGCGGTAAATCAACAAGCGGTCGACCATGTCCGCCGCGATGAAACTCGCCGCTGTCTGCGCGCCACCTTCCACGAACAGATATTGTGCATCACCAAAGGCACCCCGCGCGGTGATGTCTGGCACTGCCGTCCAGCCACCAGGCACCTCGCCGCGCGTCAGGACCATTCGCTGCGGGCTGCGCGCCTCAAGGCCGGGCAAGCGTACATCAAGCCGGGGGGCGTCGGCGCACAAAGTGCCACCGCCCACCAGTATCGCATCGGCGCGCGCGCGCTCAACATGGCAATGCGCGCGGGCTTCGGGTCCGGTGATCCACTGGCTCGATCCATCAGCCAGCGCGATCTTGCCGTCGAGTGATATCGCCAACTTCAACGTGATGTGCGGGCGGCCAAATGCGGTGCGCGTCAAGTATCCCGCCAATGATGCTTGCGCGGCAGGGCACGGCAGCATTTCGGCCGTAATGCCAGCCGCCCTTAAAGCCGCAATGCCGCTGCCCGCCGTGCGCGGATCGGGGTCTTCCGCGCCGATCACCACGCGGGCAAGGCCGCTGGTCAAGACGAGCGATGTGCACGAAGGCCCGCGCGTACTGGCATGGGCGCAAGGTTCAAGCGTTACGTAAAGCGTAGCGCCCCGTGCTGCATCCCCCGCCATCACCAGGGCTTCGGCTTCGGCATGTGGTCTGCCGCCAGCCTGCGTCCATCCGCGCCCAACAACGATGCCGCCGTTTACAATCACCGCGCCAACCGCTGGATTCGGGCGGCTTAGTGGACGTGCCCGCGCAGCCACGGCCGCCGCAGCATCAAGCCAGCGCAGATCGTCAGCGCGGCTCATGGCGCTTCGGCTAGCCCTTCCTTCTTCGCTTCATCGAACGCGGGATTGTCAATCAGGTGCTTGTCGAGGATCGCTTTGCGCTCGGCATCGACTTTGGCCTTGGCCGCCGCGCGCTCGGCCTTGCCTTCTTCATAGGCCTTGACCGTATCAACACCGGTTGCATTGCCAACGGCACGGTACATCTGGCGGGCGCGCTCTTGCCCTGCCTCCAACTCGGCCTCCTCGGCGCGGGCCTTGGCTGTGGCTATGCGGTTTTCTGCAAGAATTTCAGCATCCGTGCGCCCAGCAATCAGGCTGGGGAAGTAGATCACCTTGGGCGGATCGGGTAGCCCACGTCCGCCCTCACTGCCAAGCGCCACAAAGATAGTGCCGGTTATGATCGCTGAAAGGACCAACGCGATACCGCGATATTCGGTCGGCGCGCCGAGCACTTGCCAAAAGTCGATAATCGCGCGGCGCGGCGAGACATTGCGGAAGAACGATTTCATGGAAGCGTAGATAGGGCGTCAATGCCCCTTGCGCTAGCCATCACCCGAACGGCGCATAGAGCGAACGCCCATGCCGCTTCAACCAACGGTTGGCCGCATCCACATCGCCTTCGAACATCGTGCCCAGATGCGCGTGGAATGCGGGGCTGTGATCGAAATGCGTGATATGCGCCACTTCATGCGCGACGACTGAGCGTCGCACGAAATCCGGTGCCATGATCAGTCGCCAGTTCATGCGGATCGATCCGTCCGACGCGCAACTGCCCCAGCGCCGCTGTGCACGCGATAACGACAAACGTGGCACTTCATGCCCCATTTGTGCGCAATAATGCGCCAAATCGCCACCGAAGTTCGCCATCGCTTCACTCTCAAGCCAGCGTTGCAGACGCCGGTTGAGCGATTCGTGCGGCCCGCCAATGATCAACTGCCCGTCGTCGATCACAGGCTTGCGGCGCGCCGTGTCGCTCCACGCAATCACCAAAGCCTCCCCGCGAAAGCTTAGCGTTGCGCCGGGGCCTACCACACGCGCTTCGGGCAAATTGGCGAGTTGCCCGGCCAGCCAATCGGCGCGGTCCCGCGCAAAGGCTTCGGCGTCGCCCACGCGGCACCACGCCGGGATCGAAACGCGCGCTTCGCTGCCATCGGGGGCAAGCCGCAGCGTCATCCGCCGTGCGTGCCCTAACTTGCGGATAACAAGCGGTAATTCGCGTTCACCCACAACGATAACGCGCGGCGCGACTTTACGCGGGGCCGGGGTTTCCTTGGCCCGCGTATCGGCACGGCGCAGCCATTCAAGCACTAGGTTTGCCCTTGGCAGTAAAGTAATCAGCCGGGACGACATGCTCTTCCAGCGGCCCTGCAATGGTTTCGCTAATCGCCTTGCCGCGCACCGATTGCCCCGCCACATGCACGGCATCGCGGTCTCCCGAGATCAAATAGTGCCAATCGGGCAAGGGATCACCATCTGCGCGCAAGCGATAGGCGCAAGTATCGGGCAGCCATGGCAAATCACGCGCCAGCTTTGGCGTCAAACGCAGGCAATCGGGCACATAAACGCGGCGATGCTTGTAATCGCTGCAGCGCCCGGTTTTCAAATCCAGCAGGCGGCACGACACATTGGTGTGATAAACCGCGCCAGTCAGGTCGTCTTCGAGCTTGTGCAGGCAGCACTTACCGCAGCCATCACACAGGGCTTCCCACTGTTCGCGGTTAAGCGTCTCGATCGGACGATTCCAGAATTGGTCGGCGCTCATCGCGGGATCAATGCACCCACTTTGCAAGGTCGGTGGCAACGGCTTTTGCGTCTTTTTCTGCGGGGAGCAAGGCAATCGGCTCACCCTTTGGGCCCATCAGATAAGCAGCGCGGCTGTGATCCATCAGGTAATCGTTCGGGCCACTGCCATCGCGTTTGCCATAGAACACCGCCCATTGTTTGGCGACAGCGGCGATCTGTTCTGATGATCCGGTCAGCCCAATCAAGCCAGGCCCAAAGTTTGCTGCATATTTGCCAATGACTTCGGGCGTATCGCGCGCCGGATCGATGGTGATGAAGATCGGTTGGATTTTGGCAGCAGCGTCAGCATGGTTTTTGCCAAAGAGTTTCACGCCTTGCGCAATGTTCTGCAGATCAAGCGGGCATACGTCCGGGCAGAAAGTATAGCCGAAATAGACGATGCGAAACTTGCCGTTGAAATCGGCATAGCGGACAGGCTTCCCGTCTTTGCCAGTCAGCGTAAAATCGCCGCCAATCGCTGCGCCTTCCAAAGGCGGGCTTTCGCTGGGCGCGCCACCACACGCCGAAAGCGCGAAAGTGCAGGTTGCCGCAAGGGCGATGAAAAGGGATCGGAGTTTGTGGGCCATAGCGTGGCGGTTCATGCTCTGCTAACCGTGCGCTTGCAAGAGGCTAGTCCGTCTCGTTTAACAGGGCGCGGACTTGCAACAGGAGGAATTGATGCTGTCGATCATGCGCAGGCCATTTGCCATTCTGGCGGTCCTGCTTGCCGCTGCGGTTTCAATCCCTGCGCAGGCCCAGTTTTCCGACAGTTACAAGTTTCTCGAAGCCGTCCGTAAAAAGGAAGGCGATAAAGTGACCGAGGCCTTGAACGAGCCGGGCACGCAAATCATCAACACTAAGGATTACACGACCGGACAATCGGCGATTCATATCGTGGTTGCGCGGCGCGATCTGGTGTGGGTGCAATTCCTCATCGGAAAAGGCGCGAACGTCAACGTGCGCGATAACAAGGGCATGACGCCGCTGGTACAAGCGTGCGAACTTGGTTTTGTTGAAGGCGTTGATGAACTGATCAAATCGGGCGCGCGGATTGACGACGCCAACAACACGGGCGAAACGCCGCTCATCAGCGCCGTGCACCGCCGCGATCTGACGTTGGTGCGCATGCTGATCAAAGCTGGTGCCAATCCTGACCGGCCCGATAATTCTGGCCGATCAGCCCGCGATTATGCGGCGCTCGAAGGCAAAACCAGCGCGGTGTTTGGCGAAATTGAGCGTGCTTCGAAAGAGGCGAAAAGCACTGGCCCCAAGAAGACTTACGGCCCCTCCTTCTAATCTGGCAATCTGACATGACTGACGATCACAGCCTCGACGCCCTGCGCCTCCGCCTTGCACCCGCCATTGCAGAATCTGCGGTGTTCGATGGCTGGACCGATGCCGCTGTTGCTGCCGCGGCTGAGATTGAAGGCGTTGACTTCGCTCTCGCCCAGTTCGCGTTTAGTGGCGGGGCCATGGCCATGATCACGGCGTGGATCGCACGGATTGATGCAGAAATGGCCGAGGCGCTGCCCCAAGTGCAACTGTCGAACTTGCCGATCCGCGAACGCATCCGCCGCCTTGTACAATTCCGGCTTGATGCGCTGAACGGCAAGGAAGAGGCACTGCGCCGGGCGTTGGCGATCATGGCGATGCCGCAAAACCTAGCCGCCTCAACCCGCCTTGGCTGGTCAAGTGCCGACAAGATGTGGCGTCTGTCGGGCGATACTGCCACAGATTACAATCACTATACCAAACGCCTGACGTTGGGCGCACTTTATGCAGCCACGCTGTCAGTATTCGCCAATGACGCCAGCGAAGATCACGCCGATGCGCGCGCTTTCCTTGATCGCCGGATTGATGGTGCGATGAAGTTCGAAAAGGCCAAGGCCCAATGGACCAAGCCGCGCGAGGATACCTTCTCATTCACGCGCTTACTGGGCAGGCTGCGCTATCCTGCTGCCTGATTGCCCGCAAATGGCACAGAATTTTGATCCAGCGCAATTCTATTGCGAATGACTTGCAAAGTCTCGCGCGCTATGGCAGCGCGATGAGGTGACGCTCGATCAACTCCCCCTTGGCACGCCTGCGCGAATCGCGTCGGTCGATTGGTCTGCGCTGGTTGCCGAAGAGGCGCAGCGGCTGCAGTCGCTTGGTATTGATGCGGGCGCGCGGGTGACGCTGGCCTATCGCGGCGTATTTGCCGGGCGTGATCCGCTGGCGGTTGAGATTGGCCGTATGACTGTGGCTCTGCGCCGCGTCCACGCCCGCGCGATGACGGTCGAACCCATTACCGAAACTGCACCCGCATGAGCCGGATGCCAATTGTCGCCGCGCTTGTCGGCAACCCCAATGCGGGCAAAAGTGCGTTGTTCAATGCACTGACTGGCGCGCGCCAAAAGATTGCCAATTATCCCGGCGTCACGGTTGAGCGCAAATCGGGCCGTCTGATCCTGCCGACCGGAGAACCGGTTGAACTGGTCGATCTGCCCGGTTCTTATGGCTTTGATTCCACCAGCCCTGATGAAGAGGTGACCCGCAAGGTCATCATGGGCGAACAGGTCGGCCAAGCGCAGCCCGACGTCATCGTGCTGGTGCTCGATAGCTCGAACCTCGAACAGCATCTGGTTTTTGCCCAGGAAGTGATCGAACTGGGCCGTCCCACCGTGGTGGCGCTGAACATGGTCGATCTGGCTGAACGTGACGGATTGGTGATCGATCCCGCCGCGCTGGAGACTGCGCTGGGCGTGCCGGTGTTTGCAACCGTGGCCGTGCGCCGGCGCGGGTTGACCGAACTTACCACCGCGATTGGCGAAGCGCGAGACCGGGCGCAGGCCCATGAATCGCACACCCGCCCGCACGTCACCTTGCCCGAACGGCGGATGTTGGCGCATGAAATGGCCAGTGCCGCGATCATTTCGGAAACCGCCAAGCACCGCATTCATGCGCGGCTGGACAAGCTGCTGCTCCACCCATGGGCCGGGCCACCGATCCTGTTCGCGCTGCTGTTCGTGGTGTTTCAGGCGGTGTTTACTTGGGCAACGCCGTTTGCCGATGGGATCGAGGCAGTGGTCGGCGGCCTTGGCGATCTGGTGAAAGCTACGGTGCCTGATAATCTGCTGCGCGATCTCGTCACTGAAGGGATTATTGCGGGCGTCGGGTCGGTGGTGGTGTTCCTGCCGCAGATCGTGATCCTGTTCTTCTTCATTCTGTTGATGGAAGCGACCGGCTACATGGCCCGCGCCGCCTTCCTGATGGACCGGATGATGGCGGGCGTGGGCCTGTCTGGCCGCAGCTTCATTCCGCTGTTGTCCAGTTTTGCCTGCGCGATCCCCGGCATCATGGCGACGCGTTCCATCACCGACCCAAAGGACCGCCTGACCACGATCCTGATCGCACCGATGATGACGTGTTCGGCGCGCCTGCCGGTTTATGCCGTGATCATTGCTGCATTCATTCCCAATAGGCCGGTTGGCCCCGGCATCGGGCTGCAAGGGCTGGTGCTGTTTGCGCTTTATGTGGCCGGGATTGTGGGCGCGATGCTGGTCGCGCTAATCCTGCGCCGCTCGGTAACCAAGGGTGCGGCATCGGGCTTCATCATGGAATTGCCCAAGTATCAGTTGCCCACGGTCAAGGATCTGGCCATTGGCCTGTGGCAGCGCGCATGGATTTTCCTGCGTCGCGCGGGCACGATGATCTTTACGGTCACCATCGTGCTGTGGATTTTGCTGAACTTTCCGCGTGCAGAGCCGGGACAGGACCAGATCAACGCTTCGGTGGCAGGCACGCTGGCCAATGGCCTTGCGGTTGTGCTCGAACCCATCGGTTTCAACCGTGATATGAGCCTTGCGATCATCCCCGCCATGGCCGCGCGCGAAGTCGCGGTCAGTTCGCTCGCCACGACATATGCGATCAGCGCAGGCGACGATGAAGAGCAGACCGCCATGGCGTTGGGCGATCAGTTGAAGTCGCACTGGACGCTGCCCATGGCGCTGTCGTTCCTTGCGTGGTTCGTGTTCGCGCCGCAGTGCCTTTCCACCATCGCGGTTGCCCGGCGTGAAACCAACGGCTGGACATGGCCCGCCTTCATGCTCGCATACTTGTTCGCGCTGGCGTACCTAGCGTCCTTCGCCACGTTCTGGACGGCGACTGCTCTAGGGCTGGGCTAAAAGTTTTTCGCGCAGAGTCCGCAAAGTGCGCAGAGATGTTGCTCCGGCGGGAACGCCTTGAATATTTGCAACTTATCCGGACCTTTGATTTTGTTGAAAAATGATATGGCTGCAGCCAGCGCCAAATCTCTGCGAACTCTGCGCGAACCAACTACTTATACGTCGCCTGCGTGTAGCCAATTGCTTTGGGAAAACTCAGGCCCCTGACTCGCGCGACCACGCCACCTTGCGCTAGGTCAGCGTTCAAATTCAAAGGGACTCGATTCGATGGCAGGCAGCGTCAACAAGGTCATCATTGTCGGTAATCTCGGGCAGGACCCCGAGGTCAAGAGCTTCCAGAACGGTGGTCGCATCTGCAATCTGCGCATCGCGACCAGCGAAAGCTGGAAGGATAAGGCGACCGGCGAAAAGAAAGAGCGCACCGAATGGCACAGCGTCGTGCTCCAGTCGGACGGCCTTGTTGGCGTGGCAGAACGCTACCTGAAAAAAGGAAGCAAGATTTACATCGAAGGCAGCTTGCGCACGCGCAAGTGGCAGGACCAAAGCGGCAATGACCGCTATACCACCGAAATCTCGGTGGGCGTAGGCGGCGTGCTCACCATGCTCGACGGGGCTCCCGGTGCGGGCGGCGGCGGTGGCGGTGGCCGTTCGGGCGGCTACAATGAAGGCGGTTCATCAGGCGGCGGTTCGCGCGGTGGCAGCAGCGGTGGCTGGAACCAAGGTGGCGGCGGTGGATCGTCGGGCGGTGGCTTTGGCGGTAGCGGCGCGCCAGCAGGCGGCGGCTTCGGCGATGATCTCGACGACGACATCCCGTTCTGATTTGCACTTCCCCCCTCCCGTTTACGGGAGGGGCCGGGGGTGGGCGTGTCTACATCTAGGCGCTCAAGTCCCCCGCGTATCTCCATACAGATGTATATGCAGGCGGTCTGTAAACCGCCAACCACGCTCCAGCGCCTCTTCAGCCAGCCAGCGAGACCGTTCGCGCAGCACGCCGCTGGCGGTGCCCTCAGGCATTACAAACAGATGATCCGCCGCAATGGCATAGGTCTGTTGCAGCCTTTCGATTTCGGCAAGGTCTGCGGGTGATGACACCACGAACTTGAACCAGGCGCGCGGGTCGTTTGCCCATGCCTCAAGCCGTTCGGGCACCAGCGCCAGTTCCGCCGCATTGCCGGAATGTGCCAGCTTGGGGCTGACATTGTATTGATCGATCAACCTGTCCAGTGCCGGGTGAGGGGCCACAGTCCCGTTGGTCTCAATCTCGATATGAAGCGCAGGCCGCGCTTGCTTCAACTGCGCCACTACGGGCGCGAGCGCCGCGCCTTGGAGCAGTGGTTCGCCGCCGGTGATCACCAAGCGGTGTTCTGGAAATGCGAGGATCAGCGCGGCAACTGCGGCGTCGTCCAGCGTCAGTTGGTTGTCGCCGCGCTCGAACGCCACTTCATCGCGGTGTGGGCGATTGTCGCCACTAAAGCGCCAAGTATAGGCCGTATCGCACCACCTGCACGCCAGATTGCAGCGCGATAGGCGCACAAATATCGACGGCCGCCCCATCGACGGACCTTCGCCTTGCAACGAGGCAAAAACCTCCGGTTCGCCGGGGTTTACCGTGGCAAGCGTTAGCATAACTTAACCCCCCTCATCTTTAGAGGAGGGGGGGTGGGGGTGGTGGCGTGCGGCAATGCCCCTGCGGGCCAACACCACCCCTCGATCCCCTCCTCTGAAGAGGAGGGGAAGAAGAAAGGCTGAGTGTTTCACCCCAACCGCTTCAATGCCGCGGCCAGACGTTCGGCCTCGGCTGCGTGCATGGCGTGATCGGCGCGGGCCTTTTCGACCGCTTCGGGCTTGGCCTTCTCGACGAACGAGGCGTTGGAAAGCCGCCCTTCGAGTGACTTGGCCTCCTTCTGCGAAACCACCAGCGCCTTTTCCAAGCGGGCCTTCTCGGCGGCGATGTCGATCACGCCTTCGAGCGGCACGATCAGGTTGGCATCGCCTGCACCAATCTGCATCGCCGCGCTCGCAGGCGCTGCATCAAAGCGGATTGCGGTGAGGCGGGCGAGGCGTTCGATCACTGCGGGATTGGCGTCGATGATCGCGCGCGTTGCGGGTGAAGGATCGGGCAGATAGGCTTCCAGCCTTGCTCCCGGCGCAATGCCCAATTCGTTCTTGGCGGTGCGCAGCGCCGAAACCAGCGCGATCAGCCATTCGACTTCGCGCTTGGCTTCTGCATCGACCGAGGCTTCCGGCGCAGGCCACGCCGCGACGATCAATTCGTCGTCGCGAGGGTGGGTGGGGTCAGACAACGCGTGCCACAGCTCTTCGGTGACGAACGGCATGAACGGGTGGAGCATGACGAGGATCTGGTCGAGCACCCAACCGGCAACCGCCTTGGTTTCGGCGTCGAAATTGCCCTTCACCAGTTCGATGTACCAATCGCAGAACTGGTCCCACACGAAGTGGTAGACGGTGTTGGCTGCCGCATCGAAGCGCAGATCAGCCATGGCCTGATCGAGCGCGGCCAATGTCTCGACAACTTCGCCGATGATCCACTTGTTGACCGCAGAAGTTGCTGCGGGTGCGGAAACCGAGGTGCTGCCGGTAATGCCGTTCGACTGGCAGAACCGCGCGGCGTTCCACAGCTTCGTGGCAAAGTTGCGATAGCCCTCGACGCGGCGCTCATCCATCTTCACATCGCGGCCCTGGCTTTCCATCGCGCACATGAAAAAGCGCAGCGCATCAGCGCCGTACTTATCAATCAGCAGCAGCGGATCGACCACGTTGCCCTTGGATTTCGACATCTTCGCGCCATCCGCCGCGCGGACAAGGCCGTGGAGATAGAGCTTCTTCCATGGCACTTCCTTCATGAAGTGCAACCCCTGCATCGCCATTCGCGCATCCCAGAAGAACAGGATGTCAAAGCCGGATACGAGCAGGTCGTTGGGGTAGTGCTTCTTGAATAGCGGCGCGTCAGTGTCTGGCCAGCCGAGCGTGGCAAAGGGCCACAACGCGGACGAAAACCATGTGTCGAGGACGTCATTGTCGCGGGTCAGTGGCTTATTGCCCGCAAGCGCATGCGCTTCCTCTTCGGATTCGGCGACGATGATCGAGCCGTCTTCAGCATACCAAGCAGGAATCCGGTGGCCCCACCACAACTGGCGGCTGACGCACCATGGCTGGATGTTTTCCATCCAGTTGAAGAAAGTCTTTTCCCACGTCTTGGGCACGATCTCGATCGCACCAGACCGCACCGCTTCCATCGGCGCTTTGGCCAGTTCGGCGGCATCGACGTACCATTGGTCGGTCAGCCACGGTTCGATGACCACGCCGCCACGGTCGCCGAACGGCGTCTGGATCGTGCGCGGTTCGAAGTCGTGCTCGACGAGGTTACCTTCCTTGTCCTTGGTCACGTGCGGGATCAGGAAGCCGGCTTCCTTCATCTGTTCGACGACCAACTTGCGCGCGTCGAAGCGGTCCATGCCGATGTACTCTTCAGGCACCAAGCCATCCGAAGTCTGCACGACCTTGGCTTCGGCATCAAACATGTTGAGCATGTCACCGGCCTTGATCCCGGCGCGTTTGCCCACTTCGAAGTCGTTGAAATCATGGCCCGGTGTGATCTTCACCGCGCCTGAACCCAATTCCGGGTCAGCGTGTTCATCGGCTACCACGCGGAAGCGGCGACCGGTCAAAGGCTGGAGAATCTCTTTGCCAATAACAGACAGGTAGCGCGCATCCTCAGGGTGCACGGCCACGCACATATCGGCGAGCATCGTTTCGGGGCGTGTGGTGGCGACCTCGATATAGTCCAGCCCATCGTCACGCTTTATGCCATCAGCCAGCGGATACTTGAAGTGCCAGAAGCCGCCCTGCGTCTCGCGCGTCTCCACCTCAAGGTCGGAAATCGCGGTCTTCAGCTTGGGGTCCCAGTTGACCAACCGCTTGTCGCGATAGATCAGGCCTTGTTTGTGCAGCTCGACAAAGACCTTCACCACGGCTTTGGTGAAGTGCGGGTCCATCGTGAATTGTTCTCTGGACCAGTCCATCGAACAGCCAAGGCGGCGGAGCTGGCCGGTGATCGTGCCACCGCTCTCGTGCTTCCATTCCCACACTTTGTCGATGAACGCTTCGCGGGTGTAATTTGAGCGTTTGTCGCCCTGCGCTTCCATCTGGCGTTCGACCACCATCTGCGTGGCAATGCCGGCGTGATCGGTGCCGACCACCCACAATGCATCCTTGCCGCGCAGCCGCTCGTATCGGATCATCACGTCTTGCAGCGTATTATCCAGCGCGTGGCCGATGTGCAGGCTGCCGGTGACGTTCGGCGGTGGGTTCACGATGGTATAGGGCGCGGCGTCGGGGCGATCCGGGCGGAACAGATTGTTCTGCTCCCAGTGGGCATACCACTTGGCCTCAAGGCCTGCTGGCTCGAAAGTCTTGGCGAGTTCTGCGGAATTTTGTGCGCTCATAGGCGAGCGCCTTGCCATTGCCTTAGCTGCGCTGCAAGCGCGCAGGCGGTCCCAAAGCGGAACCTTTGCCGAAGTTCCCGCGTTACGGCCTATGTGTTGCACTTGTCGCCTTGCCCGAATTACCGCATGAAGCGGACAACATGCGGGCACTAACCGATTTTCAACTGACTCCCGGAGACGGGGATAACGGGGCAGTGCTTGCGTTTAGCGGGCCGATGACTGTGTCATCGCTGGGCGCGGCTGACCGCAACTTGCGCGACCTCGACGATTCTCTGACAAAGATAGACGTCTCTGCGGTCACTACGATGGATACTGTCGGCGCCTGGACGGTCTGGCGCCTATCCCGTGATACTGGCGCGGAGATCATCGGATGCAAGGCCGGGCCACAAAAGCTGATCGACGCGATCAGCAAGGCCGATTCCAACGCCCATTCGATCCGCGCGCCGCGCCTGCCCTTGCTCCAGCGCGTACCCGAACACGTTGGCGATGTGATGGTCGGGTTGGGCCAAGGTTTTCTGCAGGTTATCGGCTTTCTGGGCCAGATTATCCTGTCGGTCGGCACGCTGTTGCGGCACCCATCGCGCTTTCGGATGAAGGCGCTGGTGCATCAGATGGAACTGGTCGGCGTCAATTCGCTGGCAATCATCGGCTTGATGAGCTTCCTTGTCGGCATCGTGATTGCGCAACAAGGCGCGGTGCAGCTTCGCCAGTTCGGGGCCGAGATCTATACGGTCAACCTTGTCGGCCGCCTGACCTTGCGCGAATTGGGCGTGTTGATGACCGCGATCATGGTCGCTGGCCGGTCCGGATCAGCCTTTGCGGCGCAATTGGGCACGATGAAGTTGACGGAAGAGGTCGACGCAATGCGCACGATTGGCGTCTCGCCGATGGAGGCACTGGTCGTGCCGCGCATTCTGGCCACGATGATCATGATGCCGCTACTAGGCTTTTATTCCGCGTTCCTTGGCATCGTTGGTGGCGCGTTTCTGTCCACGACCACGCTCGGCATTCCCTTCTTCACGTTTCTTGCACGCATTCAGGAAGTGGTGCCGCTGCATGACGTGTGGGTGGGCGTAACCAAAGCGCCGGTGTTCGGGCTGATCGTGGCGCTGGCTGGGTGCTATCAGGGCATGCAAGTAAAGAACAACGCCGAAGAAGTGGGCGCGCGCACTACGGCAGCGGTGGTCATGGCGATCTTCACGGTGATCGTGTTGGATGCGTTCTTTGCCATCTTCTTCACCGAAATAGGGTGGGGCTGATGGCGGACGCTGAAACCATCGCACCAGCCGATTCAGGCGAATTCCCGATCCGTGTGCACGGCATCCGCAACGTGTTTGGCGAAAACGTAATTCATGATGGCCTCGACCTTGATGTTCACAAGGGCGAGATCATCGGCGTGGTCGGCGGTTCGGGCACCGGAAAATCGGTCCTGATGCGCACGATCATCGGCTTGCAAACACCTGAATCCGGCGAAGTCGAAGTGCTCGGGCAATCGATCACCAAGGCGCGCGATGATGCCGATATCGATATACGCAGCCGTTGGGGTGTGTTGTTCCAAGGCGGCGCGCTGTTTTCAACGCTGACCGTGGCGGAAAACGTCGAAGTGCCGCTGCGCGAATTCTATCCTGAAATCAGCGACGAGTTGCGCCACGAAATCGCGCGCTACAAAGTGCTGCTTTCAGGCCTGCCCGCTGAAGCGACGAGCAAGTACCCGTCTGAGCTTTCCGGCGGCATGCGCAAGCGTGCCGGGCTGGCGCGGGCGCTTTCGCTCGATCCTGAACTGCTGTTTCTGGATGAGCCGACGGCGGGGCTTGATCCCATCGGTGCGGCGGCGTTTGATCAGTTGATCCTGCAATTGCAGCAGACTCTGGGCCTGACCGTGTTCCTGATTACGCACGATCTCGATACGCTTTACGAGATTTGTGACCGGGTTGCGGTGATTGCAGATCGCAAGGTGATTGCGGTGGGGACCATCCCCGAACTGCTTGCACTCGACCATCCGTGGATACAGGAATATTTCAATGGGCCGCGCGGGCGGGCCGCACAAGATTCGCAGGCGCGGCACAATGATGTGCGCGCACAGGTGGCGGCAGACGATGCCCCGCCGCAGAATTCGTCCATAAAGGGCGAGGCATAAGGACAGGCCATGGAAACGCGGGCAAACCACATCTGGGTCGGTCTGGTCACGCTGGTGCTGCTTGGGGCAGCGGCGATGCTGACCATCTGGATCGCGCGTATCAATCAGGGCGAACTTGACGAATACGACATCTTCTTCAAGCAGTCGGTCGATGGCTTGGCCAAAGGGTCGGAGGTGTCGTTTTCGGGCGTGCCGTTTGGTCAGGTAAAGAACATCGAATTGTGGGAACGTGATCCCGAATTCGTGCGCGTGCGCATTGCGGTGGATCGAAAGGTGCCGATCCTGCAGGGAACCACGGCCAGTTTGCAGGGCAGCTTTACCGGCGTTTCCACGATCCAGCTTTCCGGCGCACAAAAGGGTGCACCCGCCATCGAATGTCCGCGCGAGAACACGCGCGCGACTTGTCCTGAAGGTGTGCCGGTGATTCCGACAAAACGCTCTGGCTTGGGCGAAATCCTTTCAAACGCGCCGCTTCTGCTGGAGCGGCTTGCCACCTTGACCGAGCGGTTGACGATGGTGCTGTCTGACAAGAACCAGAAATCGCTGGAAAACATCCTGACCAATACGGATCGTCTAAGCGGCAATCTGGCTGATGCTTCGCCCGATATCAAACGCACGCTGGCGGAATTGCAAGCAACGCTGCGGCAGGCAAATTACTCGCTGGCCAGCTTTGAGAAATTGACCAATTCTGCCGATGCGATGATCAACGACCAAGGCAATGGCCTTGCCAAGCAATTGCGCCAGACTCTGGTTTCAGCCGAAAGCGCGGCCAATGAATTGCAGGCAACGCTGAGCGAGGCCCGCCCCGCCGCGCGCCAGTTGAACGACCGTACGCTGCCAGCTGCCGAAGCTGCCATCCGCGATCTTCAGGCAACCACACGGTCGCTGCGTGAGGTTACGGACCGCATCAACAACGAAGGTGTCGGCGGCATTGTCGGCGGCCCCAAGTTGCCTGATTACAAGAACTAAGGAGGCGAGACGCATGTACGCCAAAATCCTGATTACGCCCAAAACCATCATTGCACTGGGCCTGTCTGCTGCGCTTGCCGGTTGCGTCAGCTTCGGTGCCAAGACGCCAGACACGCTGCTGTCGCTGCGCCCCACCAACGGTCCCGCCGCTGGAGCCACCGCTAGTGGCACGGCTGAAACCGCGCTGATCGTGCTGGAACCGTCGGCTGATGCGCGGCTGGCTGTCACCCGCGTGCCGGTGCAGATTGATGACGCCAAGCTGGCCTATCTCAAGGATACGATGTGGGTCGAACGCCCATCGCGGCTGTTCCAGCGCCTGCTGGCCGAAACCATCCGCGCCAAGGGCACGCGGCTGGTGATCGAAAACGATCCGGGAGTAAGGGGAACGCAGCTATCGGGTCGCTTGCTCGATATGGGCTATGATGTGCGCACAGCATCGGTTGTAATGCGTTATGATGCGGTGAAGCAGACCGGAGGTGGCACTATCGAAACGCGCCGGTTTGAAAGCGTGGTGCCAGTGCCCGAAGCTGAGGCGCGCTATGTCGGGCCTGCTTTGAACGAAGCGGCGAATACCGTGGCGCAGGCTGTGGCCGATTGGGTGGGCTGAACGAACCTAGAACCGAACTCCCATGACCGGGGGTTGGGTGATTAGTTTCGCGCCAATTGCGCAAACTTGGCTGCCGCCGCAAACGCTGCCGCGCGTTTGGCGCGCAGTTCGGCCGCTTCCCAGTCTTTGCCCCAAAGCTCAACCTGCCAGTCTTCCTCAAGATTGGCGGCGTCCCACAGCACGTCGATATCGGCGTTAGCGTCCAGCGCGGCCAGACCGATCACCAAAGACGCCGCAAGACCTGCGGTATTGCGCAAGGCTGCCAGCGCAAAAGCATCCAGCGTTGCGAGTTCGTGGCCAAGCCGCGCCAGCGTTTCGGGCGGCTGCGGTTTGTGCATGACGCCTGAGATACGCACGAAGCGCACGCCAAGGCGCGTTTCGGCATCGGCCAGCAACGGCTCCCACATCAGCCGTTGGCGTGCGGCGAAGGGTTCGTCAGGCTCTGCGCGATAGCATAGAGTGTCGGTGGCGGCGTATGGCAGCAGGCTGTCGATGGCCGCCACCGGATCGGGCGAGACGACATCGATTGCGTAGTCCGCCATATCGCGGAACAGGAACCTAGCGGGGTCAATTTCGTCGCCCTGTTCCGCCCATTCTACCGCCATAACATCAGCAAGGGCGCGGGTTGGCACCACTTGCGGACGTGCGCTAACCGTCTTGATTGGCCGGCCATCCAATTGCACACCGAAACCTGTCCCGGCTTCGGCAACTGTCACATCACGATAAAAACGCTTCATTTATTCGGAGTCTTCCAGCGACGGGCAAGAAAAGTTGGCAAAGCGAAGAATTCAAACAGACCGACAGCGGCCAGAACATAACCTACGACTTTGGGGATCACGCCCAGAATTGCGGCGGCCTTGCCCGAAAGTACGATGATACCAAACAGCACCAGCACCGCGCCGGAAAGCCGGGCAAGTTGCATTACGGCAAAGCGTTTGGCTGCAAGATCAGGGTTTTCTGTCATGTGATGTCTTTCAACAGATCGCGCAGATGCGCCACGCTTGTGGCCACGTCCTTGGCTCCGGCTTCGAAAAGCTCGTGCGTTTCATGGTAGCCCCAATCCACCCCCAAGCCGATGACCCCAGCGTTGCAGGCCATCGCGATGTCATAAACTGTATCGCCAATCATCGCGGTGCGCGCGCGGTCTGCGCCTGCATCGGCAATGCATTGTTCGATCATCGAAGGATCAGGCTTTGACGGGTGGCGATCAGCGGTTTGGAGCGAAACGAAGTGCTGGGTCAGGCCGTGCGTGGCCAGGCAGTGGGCAAGGCCGCGATCAGACTTGCCGGTGGCGACCGCCAGTTGCCAGCCTTCGCTTGCCAGATGCTCAATCAGGCGGGCAATGCCCTCGTAAAGCGGCTCGGCCACAGCGCCTGCCTCACGCCGCGCGCGGAAGGCGTCTTTGTAAAGCTGGGTGAGGTCAGCATGATCGGCGTGTGCGCCTTGCGGGTGCAATTGCCGCATCGCTTCGTGCAAGGACAGACCCACAACCCGGCGCGTGGCATGGCGTTCAGGCGCGACCAGTCCGGCGGCGGCAAAGGCAGCTTCCATCGCCGCGCAAATATCGGCCTGACTGTCAACCAATGTGCCGTCGCAATCGAAGATAGCCAGTTTCATGGGATCAACTTTCGCATCAGTTCGGCAATTCCCGGTGAGCCTTCCGCTTCAAGCCCCGCTGCAACACGCGCGCGTTCATCGGCCGGCTTGTTCTGGGATAGCTTGAACGTGGGGCGCCATGCCTGCACTTCCATCTCGAACCCAACAATGGCTGCCATCATCTTGCGCAAGGCATCGGGCGGAGTCTTGTCCATGGTCCATGGTTCACCAGTGGCAATGCGCGCTTCGTTCGCGGCAGACTGCTTTTCCAGCAGTGCCTGAAGCCCGTCCTGATCCATCCGCCGCACCCGGCCTTCAAGCTCCAGTGCAACGTAGTTCCACGTCGGCACTTGGGCCTGATCGGAATACCAGCGCGGGCTCACATAACCGTCAGGGCCATTGATCACGGCCAGCGCGGTCATCCCGTCCAGATACTTGGCCAGACCATTGCCCCGCGCCAGATGAAACTGCACCGCCCCATCCCCCGTTGAAAGTAACGGCACATGGGCCACGCGCGGACCATCGGGCGTGGTGGCAAAGACCATGCCGAAGCCGATTTCCGCAATCAGGGTTTCGTGCAGATCACGGTCATCGTGGCGGAAGGCGGAATTGGGATGCATCGGCGCTCGTCGTTAGCCAGCTTTGCCCTTCGGCGGACCCTTGGGCCGCGTTGAGGCTGCACGTGGAGCCGCGGGCTTGCGGCCAGCGGGCTTGTCGCCAGCAGGCTTACCAGCAGTGGGTTTGCCCCCCACAGCCTTGCTACCAACAGCTTTGCGCGCAGGAGGCTTCTTGTCCCCCAACGGCGGCTTGCCAACAGGCTTTGGCCCAGACCTTACTGGTGCACCTTCTACAGGCTTCCTTGGCCCGGATTTGCGCTTGGGAGCCGCTGCAGCTTCTGCCACGGCGCGCTTGCCGGTGGCCTTGCGACCACCCCCGCCTGAAGCCGTACCACCATCAGCGCGCTTGCGGCGTTCACCACGGCGTTCCTTGCGGTATTCCTTGGAATGCGCCTTGGCTGCGCGCTTTTGCATGGTTTTTTCGGGGATCGGCTTGATCGGATCGATAGCCAGATCGCCGTCTTCCTCATGGAAGCCAAGCTGCGCCATGCTTGCCGCGAAATGTTCGGGCAGGGGCGCAGTCACGTCGATCAAGTCCCCCTCGGGATGCTCAATCCGCAAGCGCCGTGCGTGCAAGTGCATCTTGCGGCTGATGCTTCCGGTCAGAAACGCAGTCTGCCCGCCGTATTTGCCGTCGCCCACGATCGGGTGGCCAATGGCAGCCATGTGGACGCGCAACTGGTGCGTGCGCCCGGTTAAAGGTTGCAGTTCGACCCATGCGGCAGAATTGCCCGCGCGGCTGATTACGCGATAGCGGGTGCGGGCTGATTGACCTTCGCCGCTTTCATCGACCATCATCTTTTCGCCGCCGGTGCCGGGCTGCTTGGACAATGGCAGTTCGATCATGCCGTCCTTGATATCGGGAATGCCGACGATCAGCGCCCAGTAGATCTTGCGCGCCGTGCGGCCGGAAAACCGCTTGGAAAAGAACGCGGCGCTATTGGCCGAACGGGCGACCAGCAGCACGCCCGATGTGTCCTTGTCCAGCCGGTGGACCAGACGCGGACGCGCATCAGTTTCACCGACATAAGCATCGAGCAGCCCGTCGACATGCTCGAACGTGCCGGTGCCACCTTGGGTGGCAAGGCCCGGAGGCTTGTTGAGGATGATCGCGGCGCGGTCCTTTTCCAGCACCATCGATTCGGCAAGCTGGATTTGTGCGTCGGTCAGCGGCTTGCGTTCGCGCTGGCCTTTGGGGCCGGGGACAAGCGCACCGCCCGGTGGCACGCGTACGATTTGACCCTTCAGGACGCGGGTATCTACATCGGCGCGCTTGCCATCCACGCGAATTTGCCCGGTGCGCGCCCAACGCGATACCGTGGCAAAGCCGACTTCGGGCAAGTGCCGTTTGAACCAGCGGTCCAGCCGCACATCATCATCGTCATGCTGGACGGTGAATTGGCGAACGTGATCTTCGCCCGTTTTCTTTGGTGCTTTGCTCATGCCACAGCCCTTGTAATGAAAAGGCCGATAAACAACCCTGCAATTCCTGCGAAAACTGATCCGGCAGCATAGATTGCCGCCATGCCGAACATCCCGCGCTCTATCAGCAATGCCGATTCGAGGCTGAACGCTGAAAATGTGGTGAAGCCGCCCAGCACGCCGACGCCGATGAGCAGCCGCCATGCTTCACCGCCGGTACTGTGACGGGCAAGCCATCCGGCGAGCAGCCCCATCAACAGGCTGCCGACAAAATTGATGGAAAAGGTGCCCCAAGGGAACACCGCGTTGGGGCCGGAAACAGCGCCAATCAGGCGTCCGGCGTGATAACGCAGCACCGCCCCGCTTGCGCCGCCAATGGCAACCAGCGTGGAGGCCTGTAATGTATTAGGTAAGTTCATGCCGCCGCCCTTAAACCGACTGGCCGACAATTGCACGACTTTGCTTGCCTTTGCTGCCCGATTTGGGTAGTGGCCCGCGGTCCGAGCCGGTCCCGTTGGATTCGGCCCATTTAGTGTTTCTTGGAATTAAGGTGACTCCCGCAGGCATAGCGGGCTCTCGCCATTAGATTGAGGTGTAGCGGTTTATGCAGATTCTCGTTCGCGATAACAATGTCGACCAGGCCCTTCGTGCGCTCAAGAAGAAGTTGCAGCGGGAAGGTGTGTATCGCGAAATGAAGCTGCGCCGTCACTTCGAAAAGCCGTCGGAAAAGCGCGCCCGTGAAAAGGCTGCTGCTGTCCGCCGCGCTCGCAAGCTTGAGCGTAAGCGTCAAGAACGCGACGGCGCGAAGTAGGTTGATCGGGAGGGGCAACTCTCCCATCTAACCACTTGCCGCGTTGGCCCTGCTGGGCCAAGAGGGGCGCCGTCATTGCGGCGCCCTTTTGCACATCCGGTTATCCCGAATCATTCGTGGACAATCGTTTGGTTGCGAATCGCGCTTCCATCGGGGTCACCCAAAGGGGAAAACATGTCGGAAATCACCCGCGTTCCGCTGCAGCCAGTTGCCAAAGGCTCGCTCACCAAGATCTGGCTTGGCGTTATTGCTGCCGTGCTTGTCGGTTCGGGCGTTGCTTATGCCACTCGCTACGAAGGCGTCTCGATTGAAACCGTCAAGGCTGGGGCCGGCGCATCGCCAACCAAGTCTGACGTTGCGCTGATCAATTATGTCGGACGCCTTGCCAATGGTAAGGAATTTGACCGCGGTGAACGCGCTGTCCTGCCGCTGGAAACCGTGATTCCCGGCTTCTCCGAAGGCCTTGGCAAGATGCAGAAGGGCGGCAAGTACGTCCTCGAAATCCCGTCCGACAAAGCTTACGGTGCCGAAGAAAAACGCAATCCGCAAACCGGCGAAGTCGTCATTCCTGCCAACAGCGATCTCGTGTTCGAAATCGAACTGATCGACTACAAGAGCGCGGCCGAGCTTGAACAGCAGCGCGCGATGATGGAGCAGATGCAGAAGATGCAGGGCGGCGGCGCTCCGGGCGGAATGCCTCAGGGTATGCCCCAAGGTATGCCTATGCCTGAAGGCGCTCCGCAACCTTAAATTGGCCGTGGGAGGGACCGTTGCGGTCTCGCCCGGCTTGAAGCACGCCGTGCGCTCTGGTAGCGCGCGGCGTCTCCATTTTATCTGCGCGAAAGTATCCGACCATGTCCGTAGATACCGCCACCGTGGCCAAAATTGCCTCGCTGGCTCGCATCAAGGTTTCCGAGTCCGAATTGCAGGCGATGGTGCCCGAATTGAACGGCATCCTCGCGTGGGTCGAACAGCTCAGCGAAGTTGATGTGACCGGCATCGAACCGATGACCGCTGTCATCCCCAACACGCAACGCCTGCGCGAAGACATCGTCAACGCCGATCCGCTGACCGGCGGTGATATGCGCGATGCGGTGCTGGCCAATGCTCCTGCGCCAGAACACGGCTTCTTCGGCGTGCCCAAGGTGATCGAATAATGCCAAATACTGACAACGCGCTGACCGATCTTGGCATCGCGGCCATCCGCAAAGGCGTGGTGGACGGTGAATTTACCGCCACCGAAGTGGCCACCGCTTTCAACAGCGCGGTTGCCGAAGCGCAGACTGCGCTGAACGCCTTTATTGTTACCACGCCGGAAAAGGCGCTTGAATCCGCAGCCAAAATCGATGCGAATCGCGCTGCTGGCAAGCCGCTCGGAACGCTTGCGGGCGTGCCCATCGGCATGAAGGATTTGTTCGCCACGCGCGGTGTGCAAACCACTGCGGCGTCGAAAATCCTCGAAGGCTTCGTGCCGCAGTACGAATCGACCGTCAGCCAGAAGCTGTGGGATGCGGGCGCGGGGATGCTGGGCAAGCTCAACCTCGATCAGTTCGCGATGGGTTCGTCCAACGAAACCAGTGCGTTCGGTAATGTGGTGTCTCCATGGCGGCGTCCAAATGACTCTGCGCCGCTGGCTCCCGGTGGCTCGTCGGGTGGTTCGTCCACGGCAGTTTCCGCGCGCCTTGCGCCTGCCGCCACTGGCACGGACACTGGCGGTTCTATCCGCCAGCCTGCCGCCTTTACCGGCATCTCGGGCATCAAACCGACTTATGGCCGCTGCTCGCGCTGGGGCGTTGTCGCATTTGCGTCGTCGCTTGATCAGGCCGGACCAATGGCGCGTGACGTCACCGATTGCGCGATCATGCTCGAAGCAATGGCCGGGTTCGATCCCAAGGATTCGACCAGCCTCAACCTGCCCGTGCCCGCATGGACCGCCAGCCTTTCGGGCGACATGAAGGGCAAGAAGGTCGGCATTCCGCGCGAATACCGACTTGATGGGATTGATCCCGATGTGGCCAAATCGTGGGACGATGGCATCGCATGGCTGAAGGATGCAGGCGCGGAAATCGTCGACATCAGCCTGCCGCACACCAAGTACGCGCTGCCCACGTACTATATCATCGCTCCGGCGGAAGCTTCGTCGAACCTCGCGCGCTACGATGGCGTGCGCTACGGCTTGCGCGATCTGCCCGATGGTGCGGGCCTGCAAGATATGTACGCCGCGACCCGTGCCGCTGGCTTCGGGCCAGAGGTGAAGCGCCGCATCTTGATTGGCACTTACGTGCTCTCGGCAGGCTTCTACGACGCCTACTACACACAGGCCCAAAAGGTCCGCGCTTTGATCGCCCGCGACTTTACCGAAGCGTTCAAGGTCTGCGACGTGATCCTTGCCCCCACCGCGCCGTCCTCGGCCTTCGCGTTGGGCGAAAAGAGCGCCGATCCGCTGGAAATGTACCTGAACGACGTGTTCTCGGTCCCCGCCAGCCTCGCAGGCCTGCCCGCGATGTCGGTGCCCGCTGGACTTGACCGCAGCGGGTTGCCGCTCGGCCTGCAAGTGATCGGCAAAGCATTCGATGAGCAGGGTGTGCTCAATGCCAGCCTCGCCATCGAACAGCGTGCCCAGTTTACAGCCCGTCCGGAGAAGTGGTGGTAAGTATTTGATCCAAATTATTTTGTGATCGCCAAATTCATGGATTTTACAATCAAAATTGATTTCCGACATGAATTTAAACCGATTCTCAATTCGGTTATTGAATTGGACGCTAAAACTGTTTGGCATCCGTGTTCTTAGTGATTAAGTTTGCCTCGATTTTGGAGGAATCTTAATGGCTGGCTTCAAGGTGTTTGCTGATCTCTCTGCGATAGCGTTCGGTGCGGTAACTGCGCCTATGCTACGCTTTGTCGCCCGGAATCGTTATTCTCTTCCAAGATTTCAGAAATTTTCAGACAAAAATGGATTTCAGATCCGTTCCGATCATTACTATGAACCGACATATTCAGAAGTCCATCTTCCAGAAAATACTGTACAAGAGCGAGATCTCCCCGGAGTGGATTTAAATGAAAGCGAACAGCTAAGGTTGCTGGAGCGTTTCGTATTTGCTGAAGAATTAAAGAATTTACCGATGATAAAGCCATCCGATTCTGAATTTGGTTATATAAATAAAATGTATGGCCCTGGGGATGCTGAAAACTACTATAATATTATTCGTCACAAAAAACCACGATCAATCATAGAGATAGGTTCTGGAAACTCAACACTTGTGGCGTTGCTTGCGATTACAGAAAATAAGAAGGACGATTCCAACTATGATTGCAACGTCACTTGCATCGAGCCTTACGAGATGCCGTGGTTGGAAAAAACAGGTGTCAAAGTTGTTCGTGAAAAAGTTGAGGCATTAAGCATCGATTATTTTCGCAAGCTTGGTGAAAACGACATTTTGTTTATTGATAGTTCACACGTTATCCGTCCTTACGGAGACGTCTTACGGGAATTTCAAGAAATTTTGCCCAGCCTGAATTCGGGTGTTTTGGTTCATGTCCATGATATTTTTACGCCACGCGATTATCCGGAAAGGTGGCTTCGCGCCGAGCGTCGACTATGGAATGAGCAGTACCTCCTTGAATCGTTTTTAGCATTTAACAATCGCTTTAAAGTAATTTTGGCTAACAACTGGCTCAAGCATAACCATTGGAATGCCTTCTCAAACGCCTGCCCTATGACTGATGCAAACCATGAGCCGGGCGCCTTTTGGATGCAGGTTCAATAATGCGTTAGGTCGCTTCATGCCATTGCAATTCGATGCGCGAAAAGGCATTGCGCTTCGCCATGAGCGTATCGCAATCCAACTATCGTATTCAGGGCGACACCGGCGAGTGGGAGGTCGTGATCGGCCTTGAAGTCCATGCGCAGATCACCACCAACGCCAAGCTGTTTTCCGGCGCGGCGACCGCGTTCGGGGCTGAACCCAACACGCAAGTCAGCCTTGTGGACGCGGCGATGCCCGGCATGTTGCCTGTGCCCAATTTCGAATGCATCCGTCAGGCCGTGCGCACCGGCATGGCGATCAATGCGCAGATCAACAAATGGTCTCGGTTTGATCGCAAGAACTACTTCTATGCCGATCTGCCGCAGGGCTATCAGATCAGCCAGCTTTACCACCCCATCGTGGGTGAGGGCGCCGTCGAGATCCAGTTGGACGACAAGAACCCCGATACCAAGAAGACCATCGGGGTTGAACGCATCCACGTGGAGCAGGACGCGGGCAAGTTGATGCACGATCAGCATCCGACAATGTCCTATGTCGATTTGAACCGCTCGGGCGTGGCGCTGATGGAAATCGTTAGCCGCCCGGACATGGGCTCGCCCGCAGAGGCTGGAGCCTATCTGTCCAAACTGCGCACGATCCTGCGTTTCGTTGGCTCGTGTGATGGCAACATGGATCAAGGCTCGATGCGCGCCGACGTCAATGTCTCGGTGCGCAAGCCGGGCGATGAACTGGGCACACGGACCGAGACGAAGAACGTCAATTCGGTGCGCTTTGTGATGGCCGTGGTTGAACAGGAAGCCAAGCGGCAGGTCGCGTTGATTGAGGACGGCGGCAAAGTCGTTCAGGAAACACGCCTCTATGATCCAGACCGCAACGAAACCCGTTCGATGCGGTCAAAGGAAGATGCACACGATTATCGTTACTTCCCCGATCCCGACTTGCTTCCGCTGGTGCTCGATGATGCATTCCTCGATGAATGCCGCGCCAGCCTGCCAGAATTGCCCGATGCCAAGCGGCAGCGTTATGAGGCGGCGCTGGGCCTGTCTGCCTACAACGCGAACGTCCTGACCGCAGAAGTTGAAACCGCGCGCTGGTTCGAAGTGTTGCTGACGGAAACGGCGGCGAAAGCGGACAAGCCAGAGGCAGACGTTGCAAAGCAGGCGGCCAACTGGCTGATCTCCGAATTGTTCGGTGCGCTGAACAAGCTCGGCAAAAGTCTTGAAACATCGCCAATCAGCCCGGCTGCTGGCGCTGAACTGCTCGCCCTCGTTGCCGATTCCACCATCTCCGGCTCCATCGCCAAGCAAGTGTTGGAAAAGATGCTCGAAACCGGCGACGGCGCTGCCTTGATCGTGGAACGCGATGGTCTCAAACAGAACACCGACACGGGCGCGATCGAAGCCATGATCGACACGATCCTTGCCAATAACGCCGACAAGGTTGAACAATACAAGGCGGGCAAGGAAGCCCTGTTCGGCTTCTTCGTTGGCCAGACGATGAAGGCCATGCAGGGCAAGGCCAACCCGCAAATGATCAACGATTTGCTGAAGCAGAAACTGGCCTAACGCGCGTCAGCATTGAAACACATGAAGGGGAAGGCACCGGGTGCTTTCCCCTTTTGCGTGTCAGATCCGCGTCCCCTCCATAGGGAATGAGCCGAACATACCGGCGGTGACAGTGCCGCTCAGTGTATCGCCATCGACCGTGGCTTTGCAGTCCAGCGTCATTGGCATGGGTACGGTCATTTTCATCTGCCAAGTCAGCGTATCGCCCTCAACCATGCCACTTTCGACGTCCATTGACCCCATTTGGCCGACATTGGTGCCAGTGAAGGTGTTGCCATTGGGGGCGACCGTGAAGGTGCTGGTTTGATCGCCCATCGGGGTTTTGGTTACGCAAGTGTAGCTGCCTGCAACGGACATGGCGTTCTCTCCGCTTGTTGTTGTTATTATTAACTTACTTTGCTTCAGCGACGTCTTCGATCGGCAGGCCCAGGCTTGCCAGTTGTGGCTTCACTTTAGCGGCATCGCCCACCACAACCCAGACCATTCCGTCCATCGTGATCTTTGACCGGAAGGCCTTGTCCGCATCTGCAGTAGTCATCTTGCCATACTTGGCCGCCAACGTTTCGTAATAGTCATCGGGCCGCTGGTAATTGACGATCTTGGCCATGCCATCAAGCACGGCACCGCTGGTCTCGAACATGCCGGGAAGCTCACGTGCGCTGCCCTTGGTCGACCAGTTAAGCTCTTCTGGCTTCACGCCACTGGCATCTGAAAATGCCGCGATCTCCTTGCGGATTTCAGCAATGGCTTCTCCGGTGCGGTCGGTCTGGACCGGGGCAATCACGCGGAAGCTGATCCGGTCAAGCGGCTCGGTCACACCGTTGTAGGTGCCGTAACTCCAGCCTTTCTGCTCGCGCAGGTTCATATTGATGCGGCCGAGGAAATTGCCGCCAAGGATGTCATTTGCGGTGCCCAGAGCCAGCAAATCGTCCGTGCCCTTGGCGTCAATCACCTTGCCACCGGTGATGTAGGACTGCGGTGAACCGGGGCGATCAACCAGAATGATGCGCGCCTTGGGTGCCGGGATCGGGGCGGAGAAGTCCTTTACCGGACGCGCCATGCGGTTGGCCTTCCAACTGCCGAACGATCCATCAAGCACCTTCACCACCTGATCCAGCGTAGTATCGCCCACGACGAAGATCTTGGCCATGTCGGGGCGGAACCAGCGCGCGTGGAACGCGGCGAGATCGTCACGAGTCAGCGTTTTGACCACGGCAGGATCGCCTGTCCCCGTGGGTGGGAAGGCGTAAGGAAACTGCTTGCCGAAGATCGCAGGGTTCAGCACGCGTGAGGCCAGCGCCGACGGGGTCTTCATTTCTGCCGCAATGCCTGCCAGTTGCTGCGTGCGCACGCGCTCCAATTCAGCCGGATCAAGCGCCGGGTGCAGCACCACATCGGACAGCAGTCCAAGCGAGGGGGCAAGGTTCGACGACAGCGCATCCAGTTGGAACGAGGTCATATCCGAGTTCGCCGAAAGCCGGATGCTGGCACCCAGCCGCTCCTGCTCGCGCGCCAGCGCCGAACTATCGAGCTTTTGCGTGCCTTCATCCATCAGATTGAGCAGCAGCGATTGTGTGCCCAATGCTGATTTGGGATCAGCGGCGTAGCCCGCATCAAAGCTGACGCGCACGGATACTGTTGGCACTGCCGTACGTCGCGCAAAGTAAACCGGGATGCCATTTTTCAGCGTAGCCCGCTCAATCGTGGGGAAATCTAGCGGAGCAAGGTCACCCACCGCGGGCAGCTTCGAACGATCCACCGGGCCGACGTTGGCTACCGGTGCACCTTTGGCAAGCGCATCAGGATCGCGAAAATAGGCAGGATGGCTGCTGGTAGCTTCGCGCGTGAAAAAGCCCCCGCGCCCTTCGCCGCCTTGTTCGCGCGCGCCCGGCTCAACCGTCAGCGCGAGTACGGGCCGTGTCAGCCACTTTTGCATGGCGGCAGCAACTTCGCCTGATTGCATCGCGGCAATGCGCGCAAGTTCGGTGCGATAGTGCTGCGGATCGCCATTGTAGAGCAGCCCTTCAGCCAGAGTTGGCGCCTTGCCTGCGCCGCCGCCAATAGTTTCCAGCCCGCGAATTTCACCCGCTGTGGCAGAGGTAGCCGCACGCAGCATTTCATCTGCGTTTGGCCCTTCCTTGATGAATTTGGCGATTTCTGCGTCGAGAGCAGTGGCAACTTTCGCTGGGTCTTGGCCCGGCGTCACGTCAGCTTGCACCACGAATTGTCCGGCCTGCGCAAAGATTGATGCAGAGGCAGCGACTGAGACGGCCACTTTTTGCTGGCGAACCAGCGCATCATCCAGCCGTGACGAGGCAAGGCCACCCAGCACGGAAGCTGCCAGATCAAGCGGCAGGTAATCAGGATTGTCCAGGCCCGGCACGGCCCACATGCGATAGATGCGAGTGGTCGCGACTTGGTCCTTGATCGTCTTGGCAAGCGGCGCAGGCAGCGTTGGTACAGGCGCGCTGACCGGCTTTACCACGGGGCCGGACGGGATGTGCCCAAACCATTTGGCCACTTTGGACTTAGCCGTCGCCACATCCAGATCGCCTGCCAGTACAAGGACTGCATTGTTCGGCGCGTAATTGCCTTTGAACCAGCCTTTCACATCGTCAAGGCTGGCGGAATCGAGGTCTGCCATCGAACCGATGGTTGAGTGATGATACGGGTGGCCCGCCGGATACAGGTTTTCGAGTTGCTCATACTCGACCATCCCATACGGATTATTGTCGCCCTGACGCTTTTCGTTTTGCACAACACCACGCTGGTTATCGAGCACTTGTTGCGTCACCGCGCCAAGCAGATGGCCCATGCGGTCGCTTTCCATCATCAGCGTCATGTCCAGCGCGCCAGTCGGTACGGTCTGGTAATAATTCGTGCGGTCAAACCACGTCGTGCCGTTGAGATCAGTCGCGCCAACCTGCATCAGCGGCTGGAAGAAATCGCCCGGAACATTTTCGGTGCCATTGAACATCAGGTGTTCGAACAAGTGGGCGAAGCCGGTTTTGCCCTTGGGTTCATTCTTGGAACCCACCGCATACCAGATCGATACTGCGACGACCGGGGCTTTTCGATCCGTGTGGACCAGCACCGTCAACCCGTTGTCCAGCTTGAAGCTTTCGTAAGGAATCTGCACCTTGCTTACCAGATCGGCCAGCGGGGCGGGCTTGGCTTCTTGCGCGAAGGCTTGCGCTGGAAGCGTGGCGGCGATGGCAAGCAGGCTGGCGGAGAAAATACGTTGCATGGTGTTCCCGAAATTCTGGCGGCTTGAAGGTATGCGGCCAAAGCTGAACGATGGCTTAGGGCAGACCATGCCGGAATAAAACTGCTTCAACATAGGCAAAAATTAGTTTGTATGGAAACTTTCTAATGGCCATGATCGCGCGTGCAAGGGGGGCATGTCCAAGGGGCAGCCGCCAACCCCGCCAATTCGATGAACGACTGAGAGAAAACGATGAACGTCAAGTCCACCCTGATCGCCGCATTGCTCGCCACCGTCGCAACGCCTGCTATCGCGCAAGACCCTGTGTTTGATGCAGAGGCTGTGCGCGCCCACGTAACCTTCCTGGCCGATGATCTGCTGGAAGGCCGTGATACGGGATCACGGGGATATGATATCGCGGCAAACTACGTCGCCTCGCAATTCATCGCGATGGGCCTAAAGCCTGCCGCTGCTGATGGTACGTTCTTCCAGAAGATGACGGTCCGCGAAGCCCGTCTGGACGGCGTGCCGAAACTGACGCTCAGCTTTGGTGGGAAAGACACGATCTTTTCCGATACCGCGCAAGTGCTGGTGCGGCCAAGTTTGACGGACAAGGCTGTGGCGCTTGGCGTGCCGATGGTGTTTGCAGGTTTTGGCTTTGATCGCCCCGAACTCGGCTTTGATGATTACAAAGGCCTTGATGTGAAGGGCAAGATCGTCGTTGTGCTGTCAGGCTTTCCCAAGGGCATGCCCAGCGAACTTGGCGCTCATCTCAATTCCGACAAAGCGGTTATGGCGATGAAGCGGGGCGCAGTGGCCGTAATCGCTGTGCCCACAATCGAAGATACCGCGCGCCGCCCATGGGACAAGCGGGTGGCCATTTCCGATGGTCCGGCCAAGGGCTGGGTCGGCACCGATGGCGTGGCGTTCAATCGCGCGCCGGGGATCAAGGCGGCGATCACACTTAACCCCGATGCCGCTGCGCCGCTATTTGCCGCTGCAAAAAGGCCGCTCGCCAAGATTTTGGCAGAGGCAAACAAAAAGGGGGGACGCCCCAAAGGCTTCGCGCTTCCGGGCACCGCCAATCTGTCATTTGCCAGCACCTGGAAAGACGTGACCAGCGCCAATGTCGTGGCAATGCTACCCGGTAGCGATTCCGAACGTGCCGGTGAATTTGTCGGAATGACTGCACATCTCGATCACATAGGCATTCACGGGAAGGGTGAGGACACGCTGCACAACGGCGCGATGGACAATGCATCGGGTGTTGCCACGATGATTGAAGTCGCCAAGGCCATCGCTAAGGAAAAGCCGCGCCGCTCGGTTTTGTTCGCGGCACTGACCGGCGAAGAAGGTGGGTTGATCGGGTCCGATTTCCTCGCCCGCCATCCCGTGGCGAAAAGTGATCTTGTCGCTGTCGTCAATTTCGACATGCCGGTGCTGACCTACATGTTTTCGGATGTCGTGGCGTTCGGCGCGGAAAACTCGACGATGGGTCCGGTGGTGGGAGAGGCCGCGCGCAAAGCGGGTATCAAATTATCACCCGACCCCATGCCTGAAGAAGGCTTGTTCACCCGCTCGGACCACTACCGCTTCGTCCAGCAAGGCGTGCCCGCCGTGTTCATGATGAGCGGCTTTGAAGGCCCCGGCGAAAAGGCTTTCCGCGATTTCCTCAAGACCAATTACCACCAGCCCAGCGATGATCTGACGCTCCCGTTCAACTGGGATGCCGCCGCGTTGTTTGCGAAGGTCAATTACTTCACCGTGCAGGCGCTGGCCAACGCCGATGAACGCCCGCGTTGGTATGCGGGCAGCTTCTTCGGCAAGGAATTTGCGCCGAACGCGCCCAAGGCTGCGGTGGCCGAATGAGCATGGGCTGCGCATGCCCACCCGTTGTGCCTAACGCCACTGCGTGACGTAAGTCTCGCGGCCCTCCCGCTTGCGGGAAGGCAAAGTGCTGTGCATCTTCCCCCCTCCCGCTTGCGGGAGGGGCCGGGGGTGGGCCGACCCATTCGAGACCTTGTTTCAAATCAACGCCATGCCTTCCGCCGAGTGTTAAAACACTTTCGTCGTCTCAGCCCTTGTGTTGCAAATAAGTAACACCATGTTGAGCGCAACAGGAGGACACTCGAATCATGAATATCGAGAAATTCACTGATCGCGCCAAGGGCTTCTTGCAAGCCGCTCAGACCGTTGCCATCCGCATGAGCCATCAGCGGATTACCGCCGAACACATCCTTAAGGCCTTGTTGGAAGATAGCGAGGGCATGGCCAGCGGGCTGATTCAGCGCGCAGGCGGCACGGCTGCTGTGGCGCAGGCCGAGGTTGACAAGGCGCTGGCCAAACAGGCTGCGGTATCAGGCTCAGGCGCGCAACAGACGCCGGGGCTGGATAACGATGCCGTGCGCGTGCTTGATTCCGCCGAACAAATCGCCACGAAATCGGGCGACAGCTTTGTCACCGTTGAACGCATGCTGGTCGCGCTGGCGCTTGCCAGCACCACTGCGGCGGGGCAGGCGCTCAAGGCTGCAAACGTCACTCCGCAAGCCTTGGAAGCTGCGATCACCGAATTGCGCGGTGGACGCAACGCGGACAGCGCCAGCGCAGAGAACGCTTATGACGCAATGAAGAAATACGCGCGTGACCTGACGCAGGCTGCGCGCGAGGGCAAGCTGGACCCGGTCATTGGTCGCGACGAGGAAATCCGCCGTACCGTGCAAATCCTCGCCCGCCGCACAAAGAACAACCCTGCGCTGATCGGCGAACCCGGCGTTGGCAAGACCGCAATTGCGGAAGGGCTTGCGCTGCGCATCGCCAATGGCGATGTACCGGATTCACTCAAGGGCCGCCGCCTGATGGCGCTCGACATGGGATCGCTGATCGCGGGTGCAAAGTATCGCGGTGAGTTTGAAGAGCGCCTTAAAGCCGTACTGGACGAGGTTAAAGGCGCTGAGGGCGAGATCATCCTGTTCATCGATGAGATGCACACCTTGATTGGCGCGGGCAAAGGCGAGGGCGCGATGGATGCGTCGAACTTGCTCAAGCCTGCGCTCGCACGCGGTGAACTGCACTGCATTGGCGCAACCACGCTGGATGAATACCAGAAGCATGTAGAAAAGGATCCTGCGCTGCAACGCCGGTTCCAGCCGGTGTTCGTGGGCGAACCGACCGTGGAGGACACGATCAGCATCCTGCGCGGCATCAAGGACAAGTACGAGTTGCACCATGGCGTGCGCATCGCCGACAACGCGATTGTCGCAGCCGCTACGCTATCCAACCGTTATATCGCGGATCGGTTTTTGCCGGACAAAGCCATCGATCTGATGGACGAGGCCGCCAGCCGTATCCGCATGGAAGTGGAAAGCAAGCCTGAGGAAATCGAGAAGCTGGATCGCAAGATCATCCAGCTCAAGATTGAGGAAATGGCGCTTGCCAAGGAAACCGATGCCGCATCGAAAGAGCGACTGGCCACCTTGCGCGAAGAGCTTGCCAATCTTGAACAGCAGTCGTCAGAATTGACCACGCGCTGGCAGAACGAACGCGACAAGATCGCCGCCGAAGGCAAACTTAAAGAGGCGCTTGATGCGGCGCGCAGCGAACTGGATGTGGCGCAGCGCAATGGCGATTTGGCCAAGGCGGGCGAGCTTGCCTATGGGCGCATCCCCGACCTTGAAAAGCAGCTGATTGAGGCAGAAGGCGTCAGTCAGAACGCCATGCTGCGTGAGGAAGTGAACGCCGACGATATCGCCGCTGTTGTCAGCAAGTGGACGGGTATTCCGGTTGACCGGATGATGGAAGGCGAGCGCGAGAAGTTGCTCAAAATGGAGCACGTGATTGGTGAGCGCGTGATTGGTCAGAAGGACGCGGTGCTCGCCGTGTCCAAGGCCGTCCGCCGCGCACGTGCTGGGTTGCAAGACCCCAACCGTCCTTTGGGCAGCTTCCTGTTCCTTGGCCCCACGGGCGTTGGCAAAACCGAACTGACCAAGGCGTTGGCCGGTTTCCTGTTTGACGATGACAGCGCGATGGTGCGCATCGATATGTCCGAGTTCATGGAGAAGCATTCGGTCAGCCGCCTGCTTGGTGCGCCTCCGGGCTATGTTGGTTATGATGAAGGCGGTGTTCTCACCGAGGCGGTTCGCAGGCGGCCCTATCAGGTCGTCCTGTTCGACGAGGTCGAGAAAGCGCATCCCGATGTGTTCAACGTGCTGTTGCAAGTGCTTGATGATGGGCGGCTGACCGATGGGCAGGGCCGTGTGGTAGATTTCACCAACACCCTGATCATCCTCACCAGCAATCTTGGCAGCCAGTACCTCGCCAATCTGGATGAAGGGCAAGACGTGGCCAGCGTTGAACCCCAAGTGATGGAAATCGTGCGCGCCCACTTCCGCCCCGAATTCCTCAATCGCTTGGACGAGATCATCCTGTTCCACCGTTTGGGCCATGAACATATGGCACCTATTGTGGAGATTCAGGTTGGTCGTGTTGCTAAGTTGCTGAAGGATCGCAAGATCGTGCTTGATCTGACCGACGCCGCCAAGCGGTGGCTCGGGCGTGTGGGCTATGATCCGGTCTATGGTGCAAGGCCGCTTAAGCGCGCGGTGCAACGCCATTTGCAAGACCCGCTGGCAGAGCGGTTGCTGGCGGGTGAAATCCCCGATGGCAGCACGGTGACTATTGACGAAGGCGATGGCGCGCTGTCGTTCGCGGTCAGTTAACCCACGCCACACACGCGAAAAAAAGGGGCGGTTCCTTGCGGAGCCGCCCCATTAATTTCGCCGGCAGGGGGACCGGCGAGGTTCGTACAGAGTTCAGATCAGAGCAGCTTCCACGTCACCGGTACGATGACGGTGGTGGCGCCACCTGGAGGCGGTGGCACTGATCCGGCGCGCGTTGGCATGGCAAGGGCTTCTTTGTCGAGCGTGCTTGAGCCTGAAGGTGCAACCAATTCGGTACGCTCGATCGCACCGCCCGAACCGACATAGACCTTGACCCGTGCGGTGCCTTCTTCGCCGCGCATCTGCGCCGTGCGGGGATAGGTCTGCTTCGATGCGATGATCCGCGCAACCTGACGCTGCCAATCGGGAGACTGGGCAAAGGCGGCAGACATGGTCATCGACAGAGCTGTCAACGCGACGGCAATTTTTCCGATCATCTTCATGGGTTTAGTTCCTCTCTTGGGGGTGGTCATTTGAAGTTGAAAATTCACAACGGGGGCGTCAAAACTCGTCCCAGTCGTCTGTGCTGGCCTTGAGAGCGGTGTTGCCGACGACTTGTGGTGCGCGGGCCTGCGGTGCTGGGCGATATGCCGTAGCAGGTGGCGTATAGGGCGCAGGCGCGTCGCGCATCGCTGGGCGTGCTGGTGCAAAGTACGACGTGCTGCTGCCGCTCAACTGGAAGCGGCCCAATTGCTCAACCAGCGCCACGGTTTCTGTTGCCAGATTGCGCGTGCCCGCTGAGCTCTCCTCAACCATCGCAGCATTTTGCTGGGTAAAGGCGTCCATGGAGCCGACCATCGCCGAAATGTCGGCAATGCCCGCAGCTTGCTGTCCGGCGGCTTCGGCGATCTGTTCAACCAGCGTCGATACTGCGCTCACTTCGGAAACGATCTGGCGCAAGGCCTCGCCGCTCGATTCCACCAAGGCCACGCCGCCGCTGATTTCGTTCGTGCTCTTGCTGATCAATTCACGGATCGATTTGGCTGCATCAGATGATCGCTGCGCCAAGGCACGCACTTCGGTGGCAACCACGGCAAAGCCTTTGCCTGCATCGCCTGCACGGGCCGCTTCAACGCCAGCGTTCAGCGCCAACAAATTCGTCTGGAACGCGATACCGTCAATCACCCCTACGATTTCTGCCATTTCACGAGAGCTTGTTTCAATGCTGCGCATGGCGGCGACGGCGCGGTTGGCGGTGTCGCCTACGCCTTCAGCAGTGTTGCGTGCCACGGTCAGCCGCGAGCTTGTTTGCTGGACGTTGTCAGCAGTGGTCCGCACCGATGTGGTGAACTCGCCCAATGTGCGCGAGGTCTCAGCCAGCGAATTGGCCTGCTGTTCGGTACGCAGCGAAAGGTCGGTTGCGGCGCTGGCGATTTCATCGGTGCCCAGCTTGATCGTGTTGCAACCGTCTGCAATCTTGCTCAACACCCGCTCAAGCGAGATAACCGCTGCATTATAATCCACATGTAGCTTTGCCAGTGCACCACTGCCGTTTTCAGGCACACGGTGGGTCAGCTTACCCTCGGCGAGCGCCGTCAGGCCTTCGCCAATCGCGTCGATGGTCACTTGCGTTTCGCGGGCGTTGGCGTTTTCTGCCTCGGCGCGGGCATGATCAGAGGCGAAGACATCGCGGAATTGATCAAGTGCACGGGCAAGCTGGCCCAGCTCATCCTTGCGGCCAATGCCGGGGACGACGACCGAATGATTGCCACCAATCAGGCTGCCAACAGCTTCTGACATCCGGATAACAGGGCTGGCGATGTTGCGCATGAAGAATGCCAGCAGGCCAAGTGCGGTGACAAGGGCCACACCCATCGCTGCCAGCGTAAACTTGCGCGCAGAAGTGTAAATTTCCTCGCTATGTGAAGCTACGGCATTGGATGCTTTCTGGTTCACTTCGATGGCAGCCAGAATCGCGTCTTCGAGTGCATAGAATGTGTCGAGCGCCTCAGCGTCATGAATGGCTTGGGCACCTACATTATCGCCTGCCAATGCCAGACCTTGCATTTGCTCGTCCTGCTGCATGGCTGTGCCCCAGGCTTCGCGGATCGCGGCGAGAGCGCCCTTCTGTTCAGGCGTGATCGCCAGCTTTTCGTAATCCGACAGCCCGCCATCGATAACGTTGCGTGCGTTCCTCAACATTTTCTGGCCGCGGGCGGAGCCTTCGGGAGTGGTTGAAGCAAACATGTCGTCTTGCTTCAGGCGATATTGCGACGTGAACACGTGAACATCGCCCAACGTCGCCGCAGCAGGCATCCAGCGATCGCGTTGTTCGGCGGCAATCGCGTTGACCTCTCCGATTTTCGCGACGGCGAACAATCCCATCCCGGCAGTCACTGCCAGAAGCAGTGTGAAGGCAGCAATGAACTTCGCTGAAATGTTAAATTTGAACATCTTCACTCCCCGAGAGCCAATCGGCACTTGGCCTTTCGTATCAAGGGAAGTGGAAATGTGCGTAAGGTTGCACACCCGTATTGCCGCGCAGTGCAGGATGGCGGTTGTTAACTAAATCTTTGCCTTTCGTGAACGTATACGTTTGATAAAGCGAAGTTTTCTGCGGAACATTAGGGTAAACGGCGCATTAATCTCCGATAAGATGCAAAGCGATATTTCGACGGTGCGGCGCGCGGCGATGTTCGCAAATGTAGATACCTTGCCAAGTACCAAGCGCAGGCTTGCCGTCAGCCACCGGTATCGAGAGACTCACCCCTGTCAGTATCGATTTGAGGTGAGCCGGCATGTCGTCCGCTCCTTCATCATTATGGGCATAACCTGCATTTTCGGGCGCAATCCGGTTTAGCCAATGCACCACATCGCCACGCACTTCAGGCGCGGCGTTTTCCTGAATGCATAACGATGCCGATGTGTGGCGGCAGAACACTGTCAGCAGGCCGATGGTCATGCCCTGTTGTTCGGCCCACAGTACCACCTCGCGGGTGATGTCATGCAGGCCCTGTCCGGGCGTGGTGATTTTGAGTTGAGTGACAGATTGGCGCATCATGCCCATATGTCAGATATGACGCCTCTTCAGCCAGATCTCTTTGCCGCTCCGCCTCCGCTCATTGATGGTTTGTCGAGCAAAGCTGACATCATTTCACATGAGGAGGAACTGGAGCTTGTAGCCCGGATCAATGCCGCAGATCTGGCGCCATTTGCGTTTCAGGGCTGGTTGGGCAAACGGATGACAGCTTCATTTGGCAGTGATTACGATTTTGAAAAAGGGCGACTGTTTACCGCGCCGCCCGTTCCGGATTGGTTGCTGCCGTTGCGCGGGCGGCTGGCGCAATGGGCAGGCTTGCAGCCAGACGCCCTCGTCCAGGCACTGGTCATCCGATATGATCCGGGAGCAGGTATTGGCTGGCACCGCGATCGTCCGCAGTATGGGACAATCATGGGTCTTTCACTCGGTGCTAGCGATACACTGCGATTGCGGCGGCGGCGCACAGACGGTGGCTTTGATCGCTACGCGCTGCCGCTGATGCCGCGCGCAGCTTATCGGCTCGACAAGGCGGCGCGCTGGGAATGGGAACATTCCATCACGCCTGCCGCAAAAACGCGATGGTCAATCACATTCCGAACGATGCGCGATCAGTCCGCCCAGTAGAGCTTCATCGGATTGTCGATCAGCAATTTGCGCTGCAATTCAACCGTTGGCGCAATGCGTGGAATCATATCGACCAGATGCCCATCGTCGGGGATTTCGGTGTCCATATTGGGGTGCGGCCAATCGGTGCCCCACAAGACGCGGTCTTGATAATCGGCCACCAGCGGCGCGACTGCATCGGCAAATGCGTTCCACGGATCGCCCGCGCCACCGTCTTTGATTGCATCGAGCCGGTCAGGGCAAGTGGCCTTGAACCAGATATCGTCGCGCGCACTAAGGAGCGCACGGAACGCTTTCATATCAGCGCCGTCGGGTCCTTGGCGCACATCGGGGCGGCCCATGTGATCAATCACCAGCGGCACCGGGATTGCGTCCATGAACGGGCGCAATTCATCCAGAATATCGGCTTCGAAATAGATCACCACATGCCAGCCCTTGGGCAGACGCTTTGCCACTTCAAGGAACTGGTCCTTGGGTGCATCATCGACCAACCGCTTGAGGAAATTGAAGCGGATGCCGCGAATGCCGCCTGCGTGCATCGCGTGTAACTCATTTTCGGAAATCGCGGGATCGACCACCGCCACACCGCGCGCGCGACCGTTGGATTTGGCTATAGCATCCAAAGTCGCAGCGTTGTCCGTGCCGTGGCAGCTTGCCTGCACGATCACGTTTTTGTCGAAGCCCAGATGATCGCGCAGGGCGAACAGCTTGTCCGGCCCAGCATCATCGGGCAGGTACTTCGCCTTCGCGCTGAACGGGAATTGCGCCATCGGCCCAAACACATGGCAATGCGCATCCACCGCACCAACGGGCGGAACATAGCGCGGCTTGGACGGGTTGGAATGCCAGCTGATGATGCGATCCATCATTTTGTCTTTCTCACATTTTTGGGCCAAGGCAGGCCCCTCTCCCGTAAGCGGGAGGGGTTGGGGTTGGGCAGCAACGTCTAAGATTTGGTGCAACCCATCACCCAAACACAACCCCATCCATCAGCTTGCGCGCCGTGCGCAACAGCGCGGCAGTCTGCACCGCGCCATTGTCATCCACTTCCAGAACGCAACTCATTTCGCCCGTGGGATGTTCGACCGAAAGCGTCTTGCGTGAACCGTCGGGAATCTCTGCCACCTCAGCAGCAGGCGATCCTTCGATCAGACACGCCGTCGCCACGCTGACCGCGCCTAGCACACCAATCGTGGCATGGGCGCGATGCGGGATGAAACTGCGCACCGTCACCGCGCCACCGTTTTTGGGCGGAGCGACAAGCATCATCTTGGGGACCGACTTGTCCTTCACATCGCCCAAATTCATCATCGGGCCAACGATCAGTCGGATCGCCTCGATCTGTGCTTTCAGCTCGGTTGCATTGTCTAGCCAGTCGCGGTCTTCATAGCCGGTGATGCCCACATCGGCGGCCTTCATCACGACGCAAGGCATGCCGTTATCGATCAGCGTGACGGCTACGCCATTGATAACATCCACGGCGTTGCCGGTGGGCAGGAGAGCGCCGCACGAAGACCCTGCGGTATCGCGGAACTCCAGCGGCACGGGCGCATGTGTGCCCGGAACCCCGTCAATCGCAGCATCGCCTTGGTACGTCACAACGCCACCCGGCGTAGCCACCGCTGCCACTGCAACCTGTCCGGTATTTTCCATGAAGATCGCCACGCGCGTTTCATCGCCCGTGGCCGCAACAAGTCCGCGCTCAATCGCAAATGGGCCAACGCCTGCAAGGATATTGCCGCAATTCTGCGCGTCGGTCACAATGGCCTGATCGACGAACACTTGCAGAAACAGGTAATCGACATCAATGCCTTCACGGCTCGATTTCGATACGACCGCAACTTTGCTGGTCAGCGGATCGGCCCCGCCAAGCCCGTCAATCTGGCGCGGATCGGGCGAACCCATGACGCCCAGCAGGAAGGCATCGCGCTGGGCGGTGTCTGCGGGCAAATCACCTTTGAGGAAATATCCGCCCTTGGACGTGCCCCCGCGCATCCACATGCATGGAGCGGAAAAGTCAGACATACTTCAGGCCTTCCTTCTCCAACCGTTCGCGCATCTTGTACATATCCAGGCCGAGCACGCCCGACGCCAGCTTGGCGCGCTTTTCGCCCTCATTGGCCTCACGGGCCTGAGCGGCGGCCAGAACCTCGGCGGCCTTTTCGCGCGGGACCACGCAAACGCCATCATCATCAGCCACGATCACATCGCCCGGATTGACCAGAGCATTGGCGCAGACGACGGGGACGTTCACGCTGCCCAGCGTGTTCTTGACCGTGCCTTGCGCATAGACCGCCTTGGACCACACCGGGAATTGCATCTCGGTCAGGTCACGCACGTCGCGCACGCCGGCATCGATGACAAGGCCCCGGCATTCGCGCGCTTGCGCCGATGTCGCCAGAAGATCCCCGAAGTAGCCGTCTTCGCAAGGAGACGTCGGCGCGAGGACCAGAATATCGCTCGGCTTCAATTGCTCAATCGCGACGTGGACCATCCAGTTGTCCCCCGGCGCTGCACTGATCGTTACCGCGCTGCCGGCAATCCGCGCGCCGGTGTAGATTGGGCGCATGTAGCTGGCGAGGAGGCCGGTGCGGTTCTGCGCTTCGTGGACAGTGGCGACGCCGCAAGCGGCGAGCCCGTCGATTACCGCTTGATCGGCGCGTTCGATATTCTGGACGACGATACCCGACATTTCCGGCTCCCTTGGAAATTGCTTGCTGTGTCCATGCGACTGCGGCGCATGCGCCACCAATGCAATGTTTGCCATCACCTATAAAAAAATGCTAAGTGATTGGGCATGGCTGAAGCGGCAATCAACATTCGCCACATCGCGGCCTTTGCTGCGACAGTGCGTCACGGCAGCGTCACGCGGGCATCGCGCGCCGTGAATTTAACCCAGCCAGCCCTGACCCAAGCCATCGCGCGGCTGGAGGGAGACCTTGGCTGTTCGCTGTTTGAACGCGGTCCATCCGGCATGACTCCTACCGAACCGGCATTGTTGTTTGCGCCGCGCGCCGAAGCGGCGATTGCGCAAGTCGGCTCTCCGCGCGTTACCGGCACGCAAGTGCGCGCGTTCCTCGCACTGGCCCGCGCTGGGAGCTATGCCGTGGCGGCTGAGGCGACGGGCCTTTCGTCCGCTTCGCTGCACCGCGCGGTTGCCGATCTATCGGTGGCGCTGGGGCAGCGATTGGTTGACCGCCGTGGCCGTTCGGTGATGCTGACCCCCGCCGGAGAGCGCCGCGCGCGCGGTTTCGGCCTTGCCATGGCGGAACTGCGCAGCGGATTGGCCGAAGTGGCCGCATGGCAGGGCAAGGCGGCGGGGCGGATTGTGGTGGGCGCGATGCCGCTGAGCCGCGCGCGCTGGTTGCCCGAAACGATCCTGCGATTCACCCGCACGCATCCCGGCGTTGATATTGCAGTGGTTGAAGGGAGCCATACCGAATTGTCCGGCCCTTTGCGTGATGGTGAGATCGATCTGATGCTCGGCGCGCTGCGCGACGCCACGACGCTTGACGATCTGCGACAAGAAGCCGTGTTCGAAGACCTGCCTGCGCTGGTTATGCGCGCGGGCCACCCGCTGCTGGATGAGCCTGCCGCAACCGGCGCGATGTTGGCGCACTATCCGTGGATACTCCCCGCCCGCGACACGCCTTTGCGCCAATATTGGGAGGGCATGATGCGCAAGTCTGGCGCAGAACCGCCGCATGTCGCCATCGAATGCGGCTCCGTCCTTACCGTGCGCCAATTGCTGCTTGGCTCGGATGCGCTGACCCTGCTGTCACCCGCCCAACTTGCGGTGGAATTGCAAGCAGGTGTCCTGGCGACAAGGCCCACCCCGATCCCGGTCAAGCGCACTATCGGCATTACCACGCGCGACGGCTGGCGACCCACCGCGCCGCAGGGGGCATTTGTGGCACTGCTGCAGCAAGTGGCGGAAGAAGGCTTTGCATAAATTTATGGGGTAGGCGTTGTTTGCATTTGATGGGGCGGGCCAGTCGACGCAGGAACGTGTGCCATGGAGAGAACAATTGCCCTGATCGGCTTCGGCGAGGCCGGATCGACCTTTGCCAAGGCCGCCGGATGGGAATCGTCAGCATTGGCGTTTGACCTGAACCCCGCACGCCGCGCGGTGATGGAAGAAGCTGGCGTTGTGGCCTGCGCTACCGCCGAATGCGCGCTGTCCGATGCTGATATTGTGCTCTCGCTGGTCACGGCGGATTCCGCGCTGCCCGCTGCGCAGGAATATGCCGTACTTCTGAAGCCGGGCGCGATCTGGTGCGATATGAATTCGGTTGCCCCCGATACCAAGCGCGCCGCTGCCCGCGCGATTGAGGCGGAAGGCGGGCTTTACGTTGATGTCGCGGTCCTCGCCCCGGTGAACCCGGCGCGTATGAACGTGCCGCTATTGATTTCAGGCGAACATGCCGACCAAGGCGAAGCGATGCTGCGCGCGGCAGGCTTTGCCAAAACCCGCGTCGTGGGGGCCGACATTGGCCGCGCCAGCGCGATCAAGATGATCCGATCGATCATGGTCAAAGGCATCGAGGCGCTGACCGCCGAGATGATGCTGGCGGCCACGAAGGCCGATGTGGTCGATGAAGTGCTGTCGTCGCTTAATGCCAGCGAGAAGAGCGATAGCTGGTTCACCCGCGCCGAATACAACATCGAGCGCATGACCACCCACGGATTGCGCCGCGCCGCCGAGATGGAAGAATCCGCCAAGACGCTGATCGATCTTGGTATCGAGCCTGTGATGACAAGCGGAACGGTTCAGCGGCAGCGTGAATTGGCCGGTACAGTTTTCCCGTTCGCTCCGGCTGGTGGCGAGACGCTTGTGTGCGGTGTCTCGACTTCGCTCGACACGAACGGAACTGGGGATGCCCGCAAGTCGGGAATTGGAGTGATGTCTGAATGACCATGATCATCGACTGCCACGGCCATTACACCGTGCTGCCAAAGGCGCACGATGAGTGGCGCGAAAAGCAGAAGGCCGCGTTCAAGGCCGGGACGCAATGCCCTGCCTATCCCGATATTTCGGACGACGAAATTCGCGAGACGATTGAATCGAACCAGTTGCGCCTGCTGAAAGAGCGCGGCGCGGATATGACGATCTTTTCGCCGCGCGCCTCGGCAATGGCTCCGCATGTAGGCGATCAGACGGTCGCGGTGAAATGGGCGCAAGTCTGCAACGATCTGATTGCGCGGGTCGTTGGCCTGTATCCTGACATTTTTGCGGGCGTGTGCATGTTGCCGCAATCGCCCGAAGCGGACATGACCAGTTCGATTGCCGAGCTTGAGCGGTGTGTGAATGAGCTGGGCTTTATCGGCTGCAACCTCAATCCTGATCCGGGCGGCGGGCATTTTACCCATCCACCGCTGACCGATGAATATTGGTTCCCCTTCTATGAAAAGATGGTGGAACTGGACGTGCCTGCGATGATCCACGTTTCGGGATCGTGCAATCCGGCGATGCACGCCACGGGCGGCTATTACATCGCGGCTGATACCATCGCGTTCATGCAGCTTCTGGAAGGCGATTTGTTCAGCCGCTTCCCGACTTTGCGCTTCATCATCCCGCACGGCGGCGGCGCGGTGCCCTATCACTGGGGCCGCTATCGCGGCCTTGCCGATATGTTGAAGAAGCCGGATCTTTCGGGCCATTTGATGAACAACGTGTTCTTCGATACTTGCGTCTATCACCAGCCGGGCGTCAATTTGCTCGCCGATGTGATTGAGAACAAGAACATCCTGTTCGGGTCAGAAATGGTTGGCGCGGTGCGCGGGATTGATCCCACCACCGGATTCTATTTTGACGATACCAAGCGTTACGTCGATGCGCTGGCCATCAGTGACGCAGAACGCCATGCCATTTTCGAGGGCAACGCCCGCCGGGTGTTCCCGCGCCTCGACGCCAAGTTGAAGGAGAGGGGCCAATGACCGAAGCTACCCCCAAGCAGAACATTCACGAATATCTTGCCGAACTGGACGATATTCCCGGCACGCGGATTTATACCGCTGCCCGCGCGCGCAAGGGCTACTGGATCAACCAGTTCGCGATGAGCCTGATGAAGGCCGAGAACCGCGACCGTTTCAAGGCAGACCAGCGCGCCTATCTGGATGAATGGAATATCTCGGAAGAGGCCAAGCTGGCCCTGCTGGCGCGTGATTACAACAAGCTGCTGGACCTTGGCGGCAACGTCTATTTCCTGTCGAAGCTGTTTTCATCCGATGGCCTGCCATTTGCCGAAGCGGTCAGCACGATGACCGACATGACGTGGCCCGAATACCGCCAGATGATGATGGATGGCGGCCGTTCTGCCATCGGCAACCGATCGATCAAGGGAGGCTACTGACATGGCCAAGATTACAGCCGGTGTCGGCTCCAGCCACGTGCCTTTGCTGGGCGTTGCTGTTGATCAGGGCAAGACCCGCGACGACTATTTCGGCCCGATCTTTGCGGGTTACGATTGGACGAAGCAGTGGGAAACCGAAAGCAAGCCCGATGTCGTGATCTTGGTTTACAACGATCACGCATCGGCGTTTGACGCCAACATCATTCCGACTTTTGCGATTGGCTGTGGTGAAAGCTACAAGTCTGCCGACGAAGGCTGGGGGCCGCGCCCGGTGCCAGACGTTGAGGGCCACGCCGATCTTGCCTGGCACATCGCGCAAAGTCTGATCCTTGATGATTTCGATATGACCATCATCAACGAAATGGACGTCGATCACGGGCTTACCGTGCCGCTCTCGATGATGTTTGGTCAGCCTGAAAAGTGGCCGGTCAAGGTTGTGCCATTGGCGGTGAACGTCGTTACCTATCCCGTCCCTTCAGGCAACCGCTGCTGGGCATTGGGCGAGGCGATTGCGCGCGCTGTCGAAAGCTTCCCCGAAGATCTCAACGTCCAGATCTGGGGCACCGGCGGCATGAGCCACCAGTTGCAAGGTCCGCGTGCCGGGCTGCTTAATCGCGAATGGGACAACAAGTTCCTCGACTTGCTGGAATCCGAAGGGGATGCGGTGCGCCACATTCCGCACATCGAATACCTGCGTGAAACGGGCAGCGAAGGCATCGAAATGGTGATGTGGCTGATCATGCGCGGCGCGCTGGGCCAGAAGGTCAAGACTTTGCACCGCCATTACCACATTCCTTGCAGCAACACGGCCATCGGCCACATCGTGCTCGAACCTGTGGACTGACTTGTCTCCCCTCTCGCTTGCGGGAGGGGCTGGGGGTGGGCCTTTTTCACCCCTTGTGTTTGTTATCTGACCCGCTTTCGCGGGTGCCCACCCCCTAACCCCTCCGCCACGCGGGAGGGGGATTATGGAGAAAATCCATGCGTATCGCTCTCGCAGGCGCCGGCGCTTTCGGCGAAAAGCATCTTGATGGACTGAAGAATATCGATGGTGTCGAAATCACCTCGATCATCAGCCGTCGCGCCGATCAGGCGGCGGCTGTTGCCGAAAAGTATGGTGCGAAGCATTCTTCCACCGAACTCGAAGACGCCTTGGCGCGTGACGATGTCGATGCAGTGATTTTGTGCACGCCAACGCAAATGCATGCCGAACAAGCCATCGCCTGCATGAAGGCGGGCAAGCACGTTCAGGTTGAGATTCCGCTGGCCGATAGCTGGGCGGATTCAGAAGAAGTGCTGCGCGTTCAAAAGGAAACCGGCAAGGTTTGCATGGTCGGCCATACCCGCCGCTTCAATCCTTCGCACCAATATGTGCACAACAAGATTGTGGGCGGTGAATTCAACATCCAGCAGATGGATGTTCAGACATACTTCTTCCGCCGCAAGAACATGAACGCCAAGGGCGAAGCGCGGTCATGGACCGACCATCTGCTGTGGCATCATGCCGCGCACACGGTTGATCTGTTTGCCTATCAGGCAGGCAAGATCGTCAAGGCCAATGCGGTTGAGGGTCCGATCCATCCGGAATTGGGGATCGCCATGGATATGTCGATCCAGTTGAAGAGCGAAAGCGGCGCGATTTGCACGCTGTCGCTTTCGTTCAACAACGATGGACCGCTGGGCACCTTCTTCCGTTACATTGGCGATACCGCGACCTACATCGCGCGCTACGACGATCTGGTGAATGGCAAGGAAGAGCCGATTGATGTTTCGAACGTCGATGTATCGATGAACGGCATTGAATTGCAGGACCGCGAATTTATCGCTGCGATCCGCGAAGGGCGCGAACCGAACAGTTCGGTAGCGCAAGTGCTTGATTGCTATCGTGTTTTGGGCGAGTTGGAAAAGCAACTGGCTGCAGGTTGATTTGATGGGGGGTGGGCACTTACAGGACTTGCGCCAAGCAGGCCTTCGCTGGAGAGTATGATGGAAGCACTGATTGCCTATTCTGGCCGCAAGTTCGCCCGTCCGGTCTATTACGCCAACGCGCATGAGCGCGATCAGGTGGATATCGCCCCCGCGCTGATGCCGATGCACGATGCCCGCGCCGCTGCGACGACGATCGACTGCGAAGGTTTCCAACTGCTCCAGCACACCAGCGCGGTTACGGATTTTGCCGACCGCGAGGAAGTCGCCCGCACGCATGTACGCGAAATCGAGGAATTGGTGCAGGCAGCGACCGGCGCGGACTTTGTCCATGTCGGTGCGCCGGGCCTGCTGCGGTTCTCCGAAAAGTCGGGCAAGGCCGGGACGCTCAACAACTCGATGCCCGCGCGCTTTGCCCATATCGACATTTCGGACAAGACCGCTGCGGACTTTGGGACGCGCGGTGCAGGCGGGCGTGCCTTCACACGCTGCGCCGCCTACAACGTGTGGCGTGCCATTTCCCCGCCGCCGCAGGATGTGCCGCTGGCGTTCTGTGATGCCCGAAGCATTGCGTGCGAGGATCTGATCGAGGCCGAGGCGGTGTTCGATGAGGCGGGCAAGCCCGAATGGTCATTCGAGGGCCTCGTCGTGGCGCACAACCCGGCGCACCGCTGGCACTATTTCTCGCAAATGACCATCAACGAAGCCGTGCTGTTCAAGACCAACGACAGCGATCCTGCGCGCGCGCATCACGTGCCACATGTGGCGTTCGACTTGCCAGATTGCCCTGCGGACGCCGTGCCGCGTGTTAGCATCGAGATGCGCGCTACGGCATATTGGTGGGCTTGATCTGGCCTGTAAACACGCTACAACAACCGTAACAAAAGTTAGGGTAAGGGATTGGATATGAGCGCGTTTCCGCAGACGATCTACTTTCAAGGGCCCAATGAACCGGTCGGTCAGGAAATCGACCTTCGTGGGTTGAAAGTCGAAGGCAACTTGCCTGCCGAAGTGCGCGGAAGCTTTTTCCGGGCGGTGCCCGATCCGGCATTCCCGCCCATGTTCGATAACGATCACACGCTGTCGGGCGATGGCATGATCAGCCGCGTTTCGTTCAACGACGACGGAACGGCGGATTATGCGATCCGGTTTGTTGAAACAGCCCGCTACAAGGCGGAAAAGGCCGTGGGCAAGGCGCTGTTCGGCAAATACCGCAATCCGTTCACCGATGACGCCAGCGTCGCAGGCGTGGACCGCACCGTGGCCAACACCACCCCTGTCTGGCACGCCGGACGCCTGCTGATGGCCAAGGAAGATGGCCGGCCTTATCAGGTGGATCCCAAAACGCTCGACACCATCGGTTCGTACGATTTCGGCGGCGCACTGAAATCCGAGACGATGACGGCGCACGTGCGCATTGATGCCGCGACGGGAGAGCTGTTCTTCTATGGCTACGAAGCGGACGGGCAGGCTTCGACCAAAGTCGCCTATTGCATCGTTGCGCCCGACGGCACGTTGAAGTCTGAACAGTGGTTCGATGCGCCCTATTGCGCGATGATGCACGACTTCACGATCAGCGAGAATTACGCGCTGTTCCCGATCTACCCGACCACTGCAGACCTTGATCGGTTAAAGGCAGGCGGCGAACATTGGCACCACGAACCGGAACTGGATTCATGGCTTGGCGTGATGCCGCGATATGGCGATGTGTCCGAAATCAAGTGGTTCAAGGGGCCGAAGGGCTGCCATTCGTACCATATGATGAATGCGTGGGAGGATGCCGATGGGATGCTCCACTTCGACGCCTGCCTGAACAACACCAACGCCTTTGCCTTCATCCGCGAACCATCGGGCATCCACATGGGGCCGCAAGACATACAAGGCGCGCTGACCCGCTGGACGGTGGACCCCAAGGCAGATGGCGGCGAAATGGTGGAAACGATCATCGGCCCGCCCGGCGATTTCCCGGTGATCCCGGCCAAGCTGCAAGGCCGCCCGTACAAGACCGGCTTCATGCTTTCGATGAACCCCGCGCTGCAAGGTCCGCCACTGTTTTCAGGGCCGGTGGGCGTCAGCTTCAACATGCTGCTGCGGCTGGACGGTATGGATACGCCAGCGCCGCAAGTGACGCAGGCTCTGCCGCTGCCGCCGATGGCCGGGTACAACGAGCCGGTCCATGTTCCCGCCGCCGATCCCGCGCATGACGGCTGGCTGGTGTTCATTGTCGATCAGCAGATTGGCGATAATCAGTTGGTACACGAAGCGTGGGTGGTCGATGCCGGGAACATCGCAGCAGGGGCCGTGGCCAAAGTGCACATCCCCGCGCGGCTGCGTCCGCAAGTTCACGGCTGGTGGGTGCCACAAGCGCAATTGGACGCGCTCTGAAGGTGAGCAGGATCGTCATCACGGGCGCTTCGGGCAATTATGGTCGCGGCGTTACCGACCGGCTGATTGCCGAAGGCCGCGCCGCCGATCTTATCCTGATTACGCGCCAGCCGGAAAAGCTGGCCGAGCGCGCGGCCCAAGGCTGCGATGTGCGCTATGGCGATTTCGACAAGCCTGAAACACTGGCAGCCGCCGTGCAGGGCGGGAACAAAATACTGCTCATTTCCGGCACCCGCGTCGGTGCGCGCGTGGTGCAGCATAAGGCCGCAATTGATGCAGCGGTAGCAAGCGGCGTCGCCCATATCGTCTATAGCAGCTTCATCGGCATCGACGATCCCGCCAACCCCGCCGAAGTGCGTCACGATCATATTGAAACCGAAGCGATGATGAAAGCCAGCGGCATGGCATGGACTTGCTTGCGCGATGCCCATTATGCCGATGCCATGATCCTGATGGCAGGCCCCGGCGTGATGCTATCGGGCAAGTGGTTTTCCAATGCAGGCGAGGGCCGCGAGGCGATGGTCTGGCGCGACGATTGCATCGAAAGCGCGGTTGCGGTGCTGACGGGTGAGGGCCACGAGAACCAGACGTACAACATCACCGGCCCAGAGTTGCAAACCTTCCGCGAAGTGACCGCGTTGATGGCAGAAGTTACCGGAAAGAATTTGGAATACGTCCCGCTGGATGACGACGGCCAATATGCCATGTTCGATGCGATGGGCATTCCCCGCCGCCCGGTTGATGACCAGACGGTCGCTGGCATCCCATGGAATAGCGATGATATGGTGACTTTCGGCCAAGCCATTCGTGAAGGCTTCCTCGAATTGTGCACCGATGATGTCGAACGCTTGACGGGCCACAAGGCGCGCTCGGTGCGTCAGATGATCGAGGAAAACGTCGGGTTGTTGCAGGGCGTATAAACCTCTCCCTCCTCTGAAGAGGACGAGGCCGGAGGTGGTGCCGTTCCAGCGCGCCTCATGCTGCATGGCACCACCCCCAACCCCCTCCTCTGAAGAGGAGGGGGCTTTTTTGCTTTCAACGCAGGCTGGGCAGCCTTTCCGTCCCAAAGGGGAAGAGTGGGTGACAGCAATGGCTCCGTATTTACCCCTAAGGCAGTGCATGAATTCATAGAGCGTGTTTGATGCCGAATTCCAAAGAGGTGGCGGTTAGAGTCCGGTGCAGAAATGAAGCAGACGGAACGATCTGATGTCCACGCAAAACATGATCAAAGAAATTAACGATGCCATTGGTGCCCACGGCATGTGGAAGATGCGCCTACGCACGGCAATCAACACAGGGGCCGGTGAGGTTCACTCAACTGCTGCGCGGTGTGACAACAAGTGCGTGTTTGGGCAGTGGCTCTATGGCGCAAGTCTTGATGCAAACACTCGTGCAGGGAAGCCGTATCAGGTCATCCGCCGCCTTCATGCAGAATTTCACAATCTGGCTGGCGACGTTTTGGCCAAAGTCGAGATCGGTGACCGTCCCGGCGCGGAGCACATTTTTGCCGGCCCTTATGCGGAAAAGTCGGAGCGGCTCGTCATGGGGCTGACCAAGTGGAAAGGCGAATTGTTGCGCGGCTCGGCTTTGGGAAGCAGTCACCAGTTGGCGGGGTGATGTCCGGCTGGGTTGAGGCGTTCTTCTTTGCGGTCTGTGCGCGAAATCGGCGAGCGTGAGTTTTACGCTGGGTCGGGTTTGATACGCGCGGCTGGGGTAGCAACAGGCCCACCCCCAACCCCTCCCGTAAACGGGAGGGGAGTTTTTTGCGGCGTTGCATCTGCGGCCTGACACCGCTGGTCTGACTTGGTGATTTACGTCACAAATTCGCTGAAAACAGCGCCAGCATCCGCCCCCATGCTTTCTCGGCCTGCGCCTTGTCATAGATCGGCGCATCCAGTGTGCACCAGCCGTGCTGCGCGGGATAAACCTCAATCTCGGCAGGACGGCCCGCAGCATCGGCGGCGGCACGCAGCTTGGCCTTTTCGTCCGGGGCGCGCTCGTCATCGTTCAAGGCAATGGCGATTAGATAGGCGGCCTTGGTTTTGGGCAGGAGGTTGATCGGGCTTTCGGGTGTGTCACCCACCATGCCGCCGCCGTGGAACGAGGCGGCAGCACCGACACGCGCCGGATTGGCGAAGGCGGTGCGCACGGTGAAGGGGCCGCCCATGCAATAGCCGCAGGTGCCGATCTTCTTTTTGGTGTCGACTTCGGCCTGCTTGTCGAGCCAGTTCACGAAAGCGCCAGCGTCGGCAACGGTGCCAGCAGGGGTGATCGCGGCGATCATTGGCTTTAGCTTTTCCTGCCCCGGCGGGGTCCGCCATTCCATTAGAGAATTCAGGATTGGCGCCGGGCTGGAGCGGTAATACTGGTTGACCACAAGCACAGCAAAACCCGCTTCGGCCAGTTGCGTGCCCATGGCTTTGTAAGCATCGCGCAGACCAGCAATGTCGGGCCACATGATTACGGCGGCGTGTTTGCCCTTGGCAGGATAGACGAAAAAGGCGTCGGCTTTGCCACCGGGCGTATCGATGGTGACGGTGCGGCTGGCGGTTTTGCCATCAGGCGTTGTGGCGCAGCCGGGTAACGCAACAAATGCCGCCGCGACCGCGCCACCATTGGCGAACTGGCGGCGGCTGAGCCAGAGGGCGTTTTCCTGTTCGGTAATCTCGTCGCACATGAGGCACCTCTTTGCATTATCCGTCCGGGTTGCACGATAGCGGGGCGGTGAACGCCTGCAAGCGCCTTGGTGCGTGCCTTTCAGGTCATGTCAGGTCATCCAGCCGAATTACTTGGCCCGCCTCGGCAGCCTTCATCGCCTCGCGGCGCAAGTGTTCGATGTGCAGGCGTGAGGGCGGTGCCTCTTCCTGAGGTAGCGCGGCGAGCGACGCTTCGTAGATCTCGCGGAAGTCTTCGGTAAATTCAGGGTGGGTGAGGATCAGGGCATCGTTGCGGGCCATGCCGCGAAAGACCTTCTGGCCCACTTCATAAGGGTCCATGCCTGCGTCAAAGGCGCTGCCAAATTGTTCCAGCTCTGTCCGGTCAGCAGGGGCGAAACCGCTATCGCCAAATTCGGCAGGCCGTTTCAGCGCCGAATCCCATGCGTTGGTGCGGGTCAGCGCGGGGCAGCATAGGGAGCAGCCGATGTCGTGCGGGGCAAGGTTGTAGCGCAGCGATTCGGTCAGCCCGCGCACGGCGAACTTGCTGGCTGTGTATATTCCAGCCTGTGGCCCCGGCAGGAACGCCGCCATGGATGCGACGTTTACGACGTGGCGCAGACCGCTCGATGCCTTGATTCGGGGCAGGAAGCTGACCAGCCCGTTGACCACGCCGCCGAAGTTGACGCCCATGATCCAGTCGAAGTCATCGTAGGATGCCTCGTCGCTTGGCCCGAAAACGCTGACGCCGGCATTGTTGACGAGCACATGGACCGCGCCGAAGTGCGCCTCTACTTGCGCGGCAGCATCGGCAAAGGCGGCGCGGTCAGTCACGTCCAGCTTCACGAACAGCGGCGCCTCGCGGCCATTTTGCGCAAACCATTCGGCGGTGCGGGCGCGGTGATCTTCGTTGCGATAGCTGAGCGCAAGGCGCATGCCCGCGTTGCTCAAAGCCTGTGCCACACCAAGGCCAATCCCGGTCACGCCTCCAGTGACGACGGCCACTTGTCCCTGCCAGCTGCCCATGTTTTTCCTCTCGCAATTGTTCTATCAATTGTTAGTATTGCATACAAAGAATGCGATTGGGAGAGTCGAAATGCCGGATACTGAAAGCCGCTTGGCCGTGCTCGAAGCGCGCGTGACCGAACTGGAAGACCTTAACGCGATCCGCCGCCTGCAGTGGGCCTATGGCTATTACATCGACTATAACCGGCCCGAAGAAGTGGCGGGCCTGTTCGCCAAGGATGGCGCGGTCGTGTTCCTTTCAGGCGAATATCGCGGTTGCGCTGGCGTGATGCGCCTTTACGGCACATGGTTCCAGAATCTGTTCGCCAATGGACGCCGCGGACCAGTTCACGGATTGCTGCTCGATCATTTTCAGTTGCAGGATGTCATCACTATCGCGCCCGATGGACAAAGCGCGCAAGGCCGCTTTCGCGGGCTTTTGGCCGGTGGCTGGCACGACGAAGTTCTCAATGCGAAGCCCGAAGGTGTGCCCCAGCAATTCTGGGAAGCGGGCATTTACGAAAACGACTACGTCAAGGAAGACGGGGTCTGGAAGATCAAGCGGCTCGATTACTTGATGCAGTGGCAGGCGGATTATGAAACCGGCTGGTCCAAAACCATCGCGCACCTTCAACCTGCTGTGGTGTGTTATCCGGAAAATCCCATCGGGCCTGATGTGATCCTGCCGGAAAAGGAAGTGCGCCAAACCTGGCCGCATCGGCAGGAAGTGCCAATGAGCTTTGCGCATCCTGTTCTTGCCAAGGCATTTGCCATTGGGGACTTCACCAAGCTGCAGGAAAAGTGGCCATGAGGCGTTCTTAAGAGGTCCAGGCTTAAGAGGTCCAGCGGGCGATCCGGCTCAGCACTGTTGCTGCGGTGCGCCGGAAAGCCTCGCGGTCTCTTGTTGTAACGCCTTTGAACAAATCTTCGCTGACTTTTGCCATTGCCGGTAGGGTTTGCGCAAACAGTTGCTGACCGTTTGCAGACAGGCGAACCGGTTTGCGCCGCCGGTTTGTGCGATCAAGGCCGGGTTCCACAAGGCCCCGTTGCGCAAGTCCGGTCAGGGCGCGGCTGACGTTCATTGGTGCCACACCCATGATTTCAGACAGTTCGTGCCCTGCCAGTTCGCCTTCGCCGCCAAGCGCCAGCACGATTCGCAAATCAGTGGCGCTGATCTCCAAAGGATCGGCCACGCCTTCGCCCATCGGACCTCCGATAAACGTCGCGAGTTTCAGCAAATCGATCAGGAGCGCGACATCGCCATTGATGGTGATTCCGTCGAGGGCGTTGGCGGAAAGTGGCTGGGGCGGCGCAGGGTCAGTCATGGGCCGATACTATCGCCGTGTTCTAAGCGTTGGGCAAGAGGCGGGCAGCACGGCTGGTTGGTAAAGCGCGCGCGAAAAGCGCCCTGTGTGATTTGTACATCATCGGACACATTGCGCAACGTTCACAAATGTTAGGCTTGCAAATCAAAAATTAGTATGCCTTACTAACAATCATTCATAACAGTTCCGTAGAGAACTTTTCAGGAGAGGGGATATGGCAAAAGCCACTCGTACCATGTCGATTGTGCGTCTTTTTGCTGCAGCAAGCACTGCAGCATTGGCACTGGGATCCACCACGTCGGTACTTGCGCAAGAAGCGCAGGCCGATCAGGCGCCGACCACAAACGAAATCGTCGTCACCGCGCAGTTCCGCGAACAGCGGCTGCAAGATACGCCGCTTTCGATCACGGCTGTAGATGCCGCATTGCTGGCTTCGCGCAATCAGACCGACATCTCGCAGATCGCTGCACAGGCACCAAACGTGCAACTGACCCAGATGGGCGGCGCGTTCGGTTCGTCGATGGCGGCTTATATTCGCGGCATCGGCCAGTACGATTTCAACCCCGCCTATGAACCCGGCGTTGGCATTTACATCGATGATGTCTACTTCGCCACGCTCACCGGCAGCGTCATGGATCTGCTCGATCTTGATCGCGTTGAAGTGCTGCGCGGCCCTCAGGGCACGCTCACCGGGCGTAACTCGATTGGTGGCGCGATTAAGCTGTTCTCGGCCAAGCCATCGGCTGGCAACAGCGGCACGGTTGAGGCTACTTACGGTTCGCGCAACCGCGTTGATATGCGCGCGACGGCCAATTTTGAACTGACCGAAAACCTCTTTGCCCGCATTTCCGGCGTGTACAAGCGGCAGGAAGGCTATGTCGATCAGGTCGATTACGGCTGTGCCAATCCGGGTAACCCCTTGGGAATCGGCGGTATTGCATCGACCGGTGCGGACTGCGTCGTCGATAAGCTGGGCGAAAAGAGCTACTCCGGTATTCGCGGTTCGCTGCGTTACAATCCAAACGACAATGTCGACTGGATTGTCACGGGTGACTACACGTATGAAAACCGCACCAACGCTGCTGGCGTTATAGGCGCGACCAATCCTGCGCTGACCGGTGGAACCGATTTTTCGTGCGGCCGGTTCTGCACTTACGCCAGCTTCTATATGCCTGCTGGCGGACAAGCGACGCAGGCGTATTATGCCCCGAACACCACCAAGTTCGAAGGCTGGGGCGTCTCGAGCAACCTGACGGTTGGTCTTGGTGACAATCTGAACGTTCAGGCGATCACGGCTTATCGCAAGTACAATCAGGTGTTCGGCACCGACGACGATTACACGCCCTACAGCTTGATTGCCGGCGCTGGCATCAATGATCTGGACTTCAAGTTCTTCAGCCAGGAACTGCGCTTGAATGGACAGATCGGTGACAACATCGACTGGACTGTTGGCGGGTTCTATAACAGCCAGACTTCGGTATACTTCACCCGTCAGGACATCCGCTACATCGTGCCGATTGGCGTGCCGTCGCTGTTCCTGCAATTTCAGGGCGACGATCCGGTCCGCGCCAACAGCAAGGCAGCATTCGGTACGGTAATTTTCCACCCGACTGAAGCCATGACCGTGACGGGCGGCATCCGCTATACCAAGGAGCACAAGGACTATACGTTCGTGCGCACCCAGTGGGATGGCGGCCAGCTGAACGACATATTCGGTGTCGGCGCGCTGAACGGCACCGTAGCCAACTATGACGGCGAAAAAGTCGATTGGCGTCTGTCGGTCGATTACCGCTTCAGCCCAGAAGTGCTGGCTTATGCAACCGTCAGCACGGGCTTCAAGGGTGGCGGCGTGACGGCTCGCCCGTTCACCAAAACGCAAGCTGTGAACGGGACATTCGATCCCGAAACCCTGCGCGCTTATGAAGTGGGTTTGAAAACCGACTTGTTTGATCGCAAAGTCCGCCTGAACCTTTCGGCGTTCTACAACGATTACCAGAACATTCAGTTGCCAATCGGCGATTGCTCTGTGCTTGATGGCTTTGCACCGGGTACGGGCCCGTTCCCTTGCGCTGCCATTCAGAATGCTGGCGATGGCGAAATGTACGGACTTGAAGCAGAGTTTGCTGCATCGCCCATCACCGGTCTTGACATCGATGCTTCGCTGAGCTGGATCGATGGCAAGTGGAAGCGGATCGATGCTTCGGCACAGGGCGCACTGCGCATTGAAGATCCAATCACGACACCAGCATGGCGCGCGAGCCTTGGCATCCAGTATAAGGCTGATCTTGGCACCTCGGGTTCAATCACTCCGCGCTTCGATCTGTCTTACACCGGCAAGCAAACGATTGGTCGCTTGATCAATGCTGGCGTGTTTAGCCCGCTGCAATACAACCCATCGATCACGCTGGGCAACGCGCGGCTGACGTGGCGGAATGCAGATGAAGATCTTGCAGTTTCGTTGGAAGTGCAAAACGTGTTCAACAAGTACTACTTCCTGCCGCTGCGCTTTCAGGCCGTCTATTCGTTCGTGGGTACATCCTATTCGAACGTCGGACGTCCACGCGAATGGGGCGTCACCGTTCGCAAGACGTTCTGATCGTCTGAATAATGGTTTATGGGAAAGGGGCGGTCGGCAACGGCTGCCCTTTTTTCTGTCAGTTTGCGGCTGGACAGAATTATAACAAATGTTAGCGTACTGATCGCGAGCCGAATCCGGCCGTTAATGGGAGAGCCCGATGCTGACGCGCGATGGCTATGATCGCTATGTCGCGGCCTTCAATGCGAAGGACTACGATGCGGTCGCTAACTTCTACGTTGATCCGCCGCTGATGACTTTTTTCGGCGTCGAAATACGCTCGCGACAGGCGCTCAAGGACTTCTATGCCTTCCTCCATGACCACGTGCTGGAAAGCGTTCGAGTCCTGAACTTTGCCGCCTCAGAAACGCTCACGGCCATTGATGGTATCATCCGGGTTGAAGGCATCAAGGACCTCACCCGCGAAGCGCTGGATGCGCGCGGGCTGCATGGCTTCTTCCCCATCGCCAAAGGTGAAGTGCAGGAAATGCGGCAATTCATCTTCTACACAATTGAAAATGGCCTGATTGCCCGCGTCGAATGCGCGTTGGCACAAGGCTGAGAGGAACCAAAGCCATGACCCCACAAGGCGTCAACATCGCTCATCCCGACAAGCTCTATATCGGGGGCCGGTGGGTTCCTGCGCATTCCGGCCGGATGATCGACCTGATATCGCCCAATACCGAACAGGTTGTGGGTCGCGTCGCCGAAGCTGATGCGGCGGATATGGACGCCGCCGTGGCCGCAGCGCGCGATGCTTTCGATAACGGTCCATGGCCAACCACGCAGCCTGCCAACCGGATTGCCGCATTCCGCGCGATGGTGGCGCATCTTGAAATGCGCGTTCCTGAACTGGCAAAGGCTTGGACCGCGCAGATGGGCGGTCTCGCCTCGTTTGCCGGGCCGATGCACAGCGGCGGAGTTATGGCGCTGGGCCAGATCGCGGGCTTTGCCGAGCAATTCGAGTTCGTCCAAACCCGCCCGAGCCAAGCCGCTGCAGCCGCGCTGATTGCTTATGAACCGGTAGGCGTGGTCGCAGCAATTGCGCCGTGGAATGGACCGTTCGGGATCATGGCCAACAAGGTTGCCTATGCCTTGCTGACGGGCTGCACGGTGATCATGAAGCCCTCACCGGAAACGCCGCTAGAGGCCTACATTATTGCCGAGGCTGCAGAGGCGGCTGGCATTCCAGCAGGCGTCGTCAATCTCGTCACAGGTCACCGCGAGGCGAGTGATCACCTTGTCTGCAATGAAGGCGTCGATAAGGTTTCCTTCACGGGATCGACATTGGCGGGCAAGCGTATCGCGTCTGTTTGCGGTGGGCGCATGGCGCGCTGCACGTTGGAACTGGGTGGAAAATCGGCGGCGATTATCCGTGATGATTTCTCGATTGAGGTAGCTGCCAAAATGCTCGCGGGCACAATCACGATGATGAGCGGGCAGGTTTGCGCAATGTTGAGCCGCGTGATCGTGCCGCGCCATCGGCATGATGAATTGGCTGAGGCGATTGCCGCAGAAATGCGCCAAGTCCGCATCGGCTATTCGGACGATCCTGAAACGCAGCTTGGCCCCGTGGCGATGAAGCGCCAGCTTGAACGCATTGAAATGTATATCGAAGAGGGCAAGCAGACCGCTGATTTGATAACCGGCGGCAATCGCCCCGCACACCTCAATCGGGGCTATTTCATCGAACCAACGCTGTTCGCCAACGTCAAGAACGATAGCCGGATCGCGCAAGAAGAAATCTTCGGTCCCGTGCTCAGCCTGATTCCGGTTGAGGATGAGGAAGACGCCATCCGCACAGCCAATGCCAGCGCCTATGGCCTCAACGGATCAGTGCTGACGACCGACGCCGATGCCGCCTATCGCATCGCGCGGCGCGTGCGTACCGGCGGCTTTGGCCAGAACGGTTTGCGGATGGATTTTGGTCTGCCGTTCGGGGGCTTCAAGCAATCGGGCATCGGGCGTGAAGGTGGGCCTGAAGGCCTGTTACCATACCTTGAGATGAAGACGATTTTGATCGACGCTACGCCGTCGGCGCTATGATCGCGGGAGAAGTTATGACCAATCATGTTGCGGGCAAGTCCATCGTCATAACGGGCGCGGGCGGCGGGTTTGGCAGCCTTGTCTCACGCAAAGCAGCGGCACTGGGAGCCAGTGTGACATGCGGCGATATCAATCTGGCCGCAGCACAAACCGTTGTGGACGAGATCATTGCAGCAGGCGGCAAGGCGCAGGCGGTTGAAGTTGACGTGACCAGCCTTGCGGCCACCAAAGCGCTGGTGGCCCGCGCAGTTGCGGCATTTGGCGCAGTTGATGTGATGATCAACAACGCCGGGATCATGCCGCTGGCGTTCTTTTCCGATCACGAAGCGGCCTATCCGGCGTGGGAGCGCTGCATTGATATCAATATCAAGGGCGTGCTGAACGGCATGATTGCGGCCTATGACCCGATGATGGCGGCAGGGCGCGGGCAGATGATCAATCTGTCATCGATTTATGGCAATTTCCCGGTGATCGGCGCGGCGGTTTATGGCGCGTCCAAATCGGCGGTGAATTTCCTGTCGGAATCGCTGCGCGTGGAAAGCCGCGGCAAGATCAAAGTTACCACGATCAAGCCAACCGGCGTGCCAACGACAGGCCTTTCGGGCACAATCGTTAATCCGGCAGCGGGCGTTGGCATTGTTGCCCATAACATGCCGGAATTCATGGAGATGGTTGGGCAAATGGGGGAAGGTACGTTCCCACAGGAACGGCTTGATCCGGCTTCGATGGATTATGCCAGCCTTGCGCCCGATCACATTGCAGACGCGATTATCCACGCAATCAATCAGCCGTGGGGCGTTTCCATCTCTGAAGTGACGGTGCGCGCTGCGGGCGACCATTTCGTTTTGTAAAATGTGGGGCCAGCCTTCTTAAAATCCGGGGCTGGTTGCTGGAAGAAGTAGGCCTACCCCCGACCCCTCCCGCAAGCGGGAGGGGAGAATGAAAACTGCCTGCTCGTTTAGCGGATCGGGCATTCCGGTGAGAGGCGGAAGTCGAGGTAATTGTCGACGGCGCGCATCATGTCGTCCATTTCGTTTTCGAAGAAATGGTTGGCGCGGGGCACTTCATCGTGATGGATGGTGATGTGCTTTTGCGTGCGCAACTTATCGACCAGCTTTTGCACCGCGTTGGGCGTCACCACCGTATCGGCGGTTCCCTGCACGATGATGCCCGAAGCAGGGCACGGTGCAAGGAAGCTGAAATCATACATGTTGGCGGGCGGCGCGACTGAGATGAAGCCACGGATTTCCGGACGACGCATCAGCAACTGCATGCCGATCAGCGCGCCGAACGAATAGCCAGCGATCCATGTGGTGCTGGCTTCGGGATGGATGGATTGCACCCAATCGAGCGCAGATGCCGCATCGGACAATTCGCCAATGCCGTTATCGAACGAGCCCTGACTGCGGCCAACGCCACGGAAATTGAACCGCAGCGTGGCAAAACCGCGCGCGACGAATGTCTTGTACATCGCCTGCGTGATGCGATCATTCATCGTGCCGCCCGCTTGCGGGTGCGGATGAAGGATCATTGCCACTGGTGCACGTGGGCGCGAACCGGGTTGGAAACGGCCTTCGAGGCGGCCTTCTGGGCCGGGAAAAATGACTGAGGGCATTGCCTGTCTTGGTTGCCTGTGTTCTGGCCGCGACGGCAGAAACTGCCGGGGCTGGGAAAAGTGCTGCAGTCTATATAGAAAGCAGTGTCCTAAAAGCAACTTTTCCGGGAATGCTCTTGTCCATCTATCTTGACCATGCGGCCACGACCCCGATTCTGCCGCAAGCCTTGGCCGCGATGGAGGAGGGTTTTCGAATCTGGGCCAACCCTTCCAGTCCGCACAAGGCAGGCCGGGCGGCGCGGGCCGCACTGGAAGATGCGCGCGCACGGGTGAAGGCGGCGCTGGGCTGGACCGGCGAGGTAATCTTTACCAGCGGGGCGAGCGAGGCGCTGGAACTTGCGACGCAAAAGGCATCTTTCGCAAAGCAAGCGCAGACCATCACCAGCGCGGTTGAGCATGAAGCGGTGCTGCGACTGACGCCCGATGCCGTGCGGGTGGGCGTTGGGCCAATCGGGCTGGTGAACTTTTCCGAATTGGAACAGGCGCTTGTTGGTAAAGGGCCTGCGCTGGTGGCGGTTCAGCAGGTGAATAGCGAAACCGGCGTCGTGCAGGATCTGGCACCCATTGCTGAATTGGTGAAATCGGCCAATTCGTTGCTTTTGGTCGATGCGGCGCAAGGTGTGGGCAAACTCCCCCTGCCGGTAGCGGACATGATTGCACTATCGGCGCACAAGTTTGGCGGGCCGGTGGGGATCGGTGCGCTGCTGGTGCGTGACTATGGTCTGTTGAAGCCCACGGGCGGGCAAGAGCGCGGCTATCGCGCGGGGACTGAGCCCTTGCCGCAAGTCTTGGCGATGGCGGCGGCGCTTGAGGTGGGGGCGGATTGGCTCAAGTCAGCTTTAGCTTTGCGCGAATCGTTGGAGAATCAGTTGCTTGATCTGGGCGCAGAAGTGATCGCCGCCGATGCCATGCGCAGCCCGACAATTGGTGCTTATCGGATGCTGGGAAAATCCAGTGCAGCGCAGTTGATCCGGTTCGATGGTGCAGGGATTGCGGTTTCGGCGGGCAGCGCGTGCTCGTCGGGGTCGTTGAAGGCGAGTCATGTACTCAGCGCGATGGGCGTTGCGGGGTTGAGCGAAGTGATCCGCGTGTCGATTGGGCGCGAAACGACGGCTGATGAGATTGCGCGGTTCGTGCGCGTTTGGCGCGAGATTCGAGGATGATCTACCTTGATTATCAGGCGACCACGCCGCTGGCCCCCGAAGCGCGCGAGGCGATGATGCCTTGGCTGGCGGGGCCGGAAGCTGCGGGTTTCGCCAATCCGCATAGCCCGCATCGGTTCGGGCGAATGGCCGCAGCGGCAGTTGAAGTGGCCCGCGATCAAGTGGCGGCGCTGTTTCCGCAAGGCGGGCGGGTGATTTTCACCTCTGGCGCGACCGAGGCGCTGAATCTGGCGATTATTGGATCGGGAAAGAAGCATTTGGCGGTTTCGGCCATCGAACATGCTGCGGTGCTGGATACCGCGCGGTTTGTTGATCGCGATGTGGCGGTGCTGCCGGTGGACGCGGCGGGGCTGGTCGATCCTGATGTGGCGATTCCCGATGGCACCGGGCTGGTTGCGGTGATGCAGGTGAATAACGAGATTGGCACCGTGCAACCCGTGGACGCGTTGGCCGCGCGGGCGCGGGCGATGGGCGCGTTGTTCGTCTGCGATGCGGTGCAGGGCGCGGGCAAGCTGGCGGCGCCTGAAGGGGCGGATATGATCGCGGTTTCCGCGCACAAACTGTATGGCCCCAAGGGCATCGGCGCGCTGTGGGTGCGCGATGGGGTGGAGCTTGCACCGTTGATCCATGGCGGCGGGCAAGAAGGCGGCTTGCGATCCGGCACGCTAAGCCCTGCGCTGTGCGCCGGGTTCGGCGCGGCGGCAGCGTTGTGCGCAAAGCTGGGGGAAAGCGATGCACAGCATGTGGAAAAGCTGTGGACGCTGGCGCAGTCGCTGTTTGCAGGCTGGACGCTGAACGGCAGCGCCACTCAGCGGTGGCATGGCAATCTGAACGTTCGGCTGGATGGGCTGGATGTTGCGCGGCTGTTGTCGGAATGCCGCACTATAGCTTTTTCTGCAGGATCAGCATGTTCCAGCGGGTCTGGAAGGCCAAGCCATGTCTTGCGCGCGCTGCAACTTTCGGACAGGGTTAGCAAAACCGCGATCCGGCTAGGCTTCGGACGCTATACTCGGGACGATGATCTGGTGAAGGCCGCAGCGGCAATCCATGCCGCGGCGAAGCAGCAGGGAGTCTTGTAAGCCATGGTCTGCGTTACCTTCGTAACCCCAAAGGGCGAAAAAATCGCCGCGCAAGGTGAGGCCGGAACGCGCCTGCTGGAACTGGGCCAAGCCAATGGCATGGCGCTGGAAGGCACTTGCGAAGGCCAGATGGCCTGCTCCACCTGCCACGTGGTGATCGCGCCCGACTGGTTTGACAAACTCCCCGCCGCCGCAGACGACGAAGAAGACATGCTCGACCTTGCCGCAGGTGTAACCCGCACCAGCCGCTTGTCCTGCCAGATCGAGTTGACCGAAGAGATTGACGGGCTGGTGGTGCATATTCCGGCTGAAGCACGGGATATGCAGGGGCGTTGATTGAGGGCATCGGTGGGGCAGGTTCGCAGACCTCGCGCCAGTCACCAAAAGCCCCATCTCCGGGAACCGTCTGGCCGATGGTGCTTTAGGATAATCAGGAATGGGTTGTCGCAACGCTTGCTGACGTAGCCTTGCGCGTGGGTTTTTGCCCATCGCCCGGACCGATGTCAGCAATCACACGCGAAGGACCAGTGCCGCTTCATGCCGATTTCCCGCAGCAATCCAGCGCCTGATGTGACGCTGCAAGGCCAGATTTTCTATGCGGAAATGTCCCAGTGGATTTCCGAGAACTGGCTGAAAATCGCGATTGCAGTGGGGTTTGCAGCAGCCATTGTGGCGGTGCTTTTGGCTGCACAGAAGTTGGCGCAGCGGTTGTGCCGGGCTGATCAGCCGCTGGTGGGCTGGGGCACGATTGCCGGGCGATTGGCGGCGCGGACCAAATTCTGGTTTCTGGTGATCGTGGCAGCGCGGATCGTCAGTGGCTATGCACAGACACCGCAATTGCTGGATCAGACAATTGGTTTCCTGTTCACCATCGGCACGACCGCGCAAGCAGCAATCTGGGTGCGAGAATTGGTGCTTGGCTTTGTCGAGCACCGCGCAGGCGATGCAGAGCATGGCAACGGCGCGCTGAGTTCGGCCATGGGCATCATCCGTGTGCTGGTGACGTTCCTTGTGTTTGCGATTGCGCTGGTGTTGATCCTTGGCAATCTGGGTGTGAACGTTGCCGGACTTGTCGCGGGCCTTGGTGTAGGCGGCATTGCCATAGGCCTTGCCGCGCAGGGCATCTTTTCCGATTTGTTTGCGGGCATTTCCATCCTGTTCGACCGGCCATTCAAGGTGGGGCAGACGATTGGCTTTGGCGAACATCTGGGGACGGTGGTGCAGATTGGCATGCGAACCACGCGCATCCGGTTGGTGACGGGCGAACTGTTGATTGTTTCGAACAAGAACCTGCTCGACAAGGAAATCCGCAACGTTTCTGCGCGCCACCATATCCGCCTGTCGTTCATGCTGGGCGTGACATACGAGACAGACCCCCAGACCTTGGCGCGCATTCCTGCCATGCTGCGGGAAATGGGCGAAGCAGAAATCGCCAAAGTTGCGCGGGCGGGATTTGAAGCATTTTCAGCCAGTTCGCTGGACTTTGCGTTTATTGTGGATGTGCCGGGCGCCGACTGGGCTATTGCGCATCCCGTGCGCGACCGTTTGCTGGTAGCGATTGTGAACCGTTTTGTCGCCGAGGGCATTGGTTTGGCCTACCCCACACAGACGTCCTACACCGCTGCGCCCGATGGCACGCTGATCATGCCTTATTCTGCAGATAGGCTTGACGCAGGGGTGCAAGCCAAGAAAAAGTAACGCGCGCTGTCCTTTTCAAGGCTTGCAGCATCGCGCAAATTGCGGTCGGATGGTGGCAAGACTGGGGAGAGAGCGGATGGCTGCGATCAATTTGCCGCGCATTGTGCGGGTGGGCGGCGGCGCTTTGGCTGAACTGCCCGACGCGATGGCACAATGCGGGCTGCGCCGTCCGTTCGTGGTGACCGATGCGTTTTTGGTGCAATCGGGGATGGTTGCGCAACTGGTGGATTTGCTGGAATCGGCGGGTCTTGCCGTCAACGTCTTTGCCGAGACGGTGTCTGATCCCACGGTTGCCGTTGTTGAACAGGCACTGGAGATTCTGCGCTGGAGCGGCAGTGATTGCGTAATCGGCTTTGGCGGGGGCAGCCCGATTGATACGGCCAAGGCGATTGCCGCGCTGGCGCTTGATCCGCGCCCGATCCCGACAATGAAAGCGCCCGCAATAACCGATGCGCCGGGTCTGCCGATTATCGCAGTGCCAACAACGGCGGGCACCGGGTCTGAGGCGACGCGGGTGACCATCGTGACCGATGAGGCGAGCCAAGAGAAGATGCTTTGTGCCGGCCTTGCCTTTTTGCCGACCATCGCGATTGTCGATTTTGAACTGACGATGGGCAAGCCTGCACGACTGACGGCGGATACCGGGATCGATTCGCTGACCCATGCGATTGAGGCGTACGTTTCACGCCGGGCCAATGCGTTTTCCGATGCGATGGCGCTATCGGCAATGCGGCTGATAGCGCCCAATATCCGCACCGCTTGCACGCAGCCTGCCAACCGCGCGGCGCGTGAGGCAATGATGGTGGGGGCGCACCATGCCGGGATCGCGTTTTCCAATGCCAGCGTGGCGCTGGTGCATGGGATGAGCCGCCCGATTGGGGCGTTCTTCCATGTGCCGCACGGGCTTTCCAACGCGATGTTGCTGCCTGCGGTGACCGCGTTTTCCGCACCTTCTGCGCTTGGGCGCTATGCCGCCTGCGCGCGGGCGATGGGCGTGGCGACCGAGGCCGAGGGCGATCAAGCCGCGGTGGCGCGGCTGCTGGCGGAATTGGCGGCGTTGAATGCTGATCTGGGTGTGCCGTCGCCGCGCGCGCATGGGATTGCCGAAGCGCAGTGGACGCAATTGATTCCCGAGATGGCGCGGCAGGCGATTGCTTCAGGATCACCTGCGAACAATCCGCGATTGGCAGATTTTGGGGAGATTGAGGCGCTGTATGGGGCGGTGTTTGGGTAAGGGGAGCGTCGTAGTGCCCACCTCGCTGCGACTAATTCAGCCTTCGGCTTCATAAGTCTCGCGGCCCTCCCGCAAGCGGTAGGGCTGAAAAAGGGTGCTACTTCCCCCCCCTCCCGCTTGCGGGAGGGGTTGGGGGTGGGTTCTTCGTCAATCCGCCAGCGCGTCAATCAACGCCTGAGAAAATGCCGGAATATCATCGGGTTTGCGGCTGGTGATGAAGTTGCCGTCAATCGCCACTTCCTGATCGACGACGTTGGCACCAGCATTGGCAAGATCGGTGTGGATCGATGGCCAGCCGGTTACGGTGCGGCCATCAACGATGTCAGCTTCGACCAGCAGCCATGGGCCGTGGCAGATTGCGGCGATGGGTTTGCCTGCATCGTCAAAGTCGATGACCAGATCGACCGCGTCTTCGTTCATGCGCAGGATATCGGGGTTCATCTGGCCGCCGGGAATCAGCAGGGCGTCAAAGTCTGCGGCGGAAACATCATCCAGCGTGGCATCGACGCGGACGCTGTCGCCCCAGTTCTTGTCTTTCCAGCCTTTGATCGAGCCGGGGCTGGGACTGGCGACTACGGTTTCAAAGCCTGCATCTTCCAAGGCTTTCTTTGGGCCTAGAAGTTCGGATTGTTCAAAGCCATCGGTCGCGATGATCAGGACGCGCTTGGTCATGGGTATTCTCCGGGGAAAAGGTTGCGCCGCCAAACACGGGCGGGACGTGACCTTACAATTGATGGAGGATGGGGTTGTTCCCCGGCTTTCCTTCAGGGGCCTTTCGTTCGGGGCACCGGATTGCTAAGCCGCATGGGCCATGGCGATAACCACAGACAACGAACCCGATCCGTTTGACGCTATTGTCGACGCACCTTTCGATTCCGCGCTTTCGCAGCGGTATCTGGTCTATGCGATGTCGACCATCACGGCGCGATCTTTGCCTGATCTGCGCGATGGATTGAAACCGGTGCACCGCCGCTTGTTGTGGGCAATGCGCCAGTTGAAGCTGGATGCCACCGGCGCGTTCAAGAAATCGGCCCGCGTTGTCGGTGACGTGATCGGCAAGTATCACCCGCATGGCGATGCCTCGGTCTATGATGCGATGGTGCGTCTGGCGCAGGATTTTGCGCTGCGCTATCCTCTGGTTGAAGGTCAGGGGAACTTTGGCAATATCGATGGCGATAACGCGGCGGCCTATCGCTATACCGAAGCCCGGCTGACCAAGACTGCGATGCGGCTTATGGCTGGGCTGGAAGACGGCACGGTCGATTTCCACCCTACGTATAATGGCGAGGATGAGGAGCCGGATATTTTTCCGGGCCTGTTCCCCAATCTGCTGGCCAATGGTTCCAGCGGCATCGCTGTGGGCATGGCGACCAATATCCCTAGCCATAATGTGGCCGAGATTGTCGATGCCACACTGCTGCTGATCGACAATCCAGCGGTTGAGCACGAACAATTGATGCAAGTGTTCCACGGGCCTGATCTGCCCACGGGCGGCATTGTGGTCGATAGTCCGGCGGCAATTTCAGCGGCTTATGCCAGCGGGCGCGGGGCGATCCGGGTGCGTGGGCGCTTTTCCACGGGCCGTGATGCGGACGGAAACTGGGAAGAGACCGGGATTGAAAAGCTTGGCAGCGGCCAGTGGCAACTGGTCGTGTCGGAAATCCCCTATCAGGTGCAGAAGAGCAAGCTGATCGAACAGATCGCGCAACTGATTGCCGACAAGAAGCTGCCGATCCTTGAAGATGTGCGCGATGAATCGGACGAGCAGATCCGCTTGGTGCTGGTCCCCAAAAGCCGCAACATTGATCCTGATCTGCTCAAGGAATCGCTGTTCCGGCTGACCGATCTGGAAAACCGGTTCGGGCTGAACCTCAACGTGCTGGATTCGCGGCGTACGCCGGGTGTGATGGGCCTGAAGCTGCTGTTGCAGGAATGGGTGATCAGTCAGATCGACATTCTGCTGCGCCGTTCGCGGCACCGGCTGGACAAGATCGCGGCGCGGCTGGAACTGGTCGGCGGCTATATCATCGCCTATCTCAACCTTGACCGGATCATCGAGATCATCCGCACCGAGGATGAGCCAAAGCCGATCATGATGGCCGAGTTCGATCTGACCGACCGTCAGGCCGAAGCGATCCTCAACATGCGGCTGCGATCGTTGCGCAAGCTTGAGGAAATGGAGCTGCGCAAGGAACTGGCAGAGTTGATTGCCGAGCAGGAAGAGCTGCAAAAGCTGCTGGATAGTCCGCAATTGCAGCGCAAGCGGTTGCAGCGCGATTTGAAGGCGCTGCGCAAGGAATATGGGCCAGACACCCTGCTGGGCCGCCGCCGCACCACCATTGCCGAAGCCGCGCCGACGCGCGAGTTCAGCATGGACGCGATGATCGAGAAGGAGCCGGTGACGGTGATCCTTTCGGCCAAAGGCTGGATCAGGGCAGCCAAGGGGCATTTGCCTTTGGACGGCGACTTCAAGTTCAAGGAGGGCGATGGCCCGGCCTATGCGTTCCATTGCCAGACCACGGACAAGCTGCTGGTGGCGGTGGACAACGGGCGGTTCTACACGCTGGGCGCCGATAAACTCCCCGGCGCGCGCGGTTTTGGCGAACCGATCCGCACGATGGTGGATATTGATCCCGAAGCGCACATTGTCGATGTGGTAATCTACAAGCCTAAAGGGCAACTGCTGCTGGCGGCCAACACCGGGCGCGGGTTTGCGGCTGAGATGGACGAACTGCTGGCCGAAACGCGCAAAGGGCGCGGCGTGGTATCAACCAAGCCGGGCGTGAAACTGGTGGCCGTGCGCGAAATTGCGGCAGAGCACGATCACGTTGCTGTGATCGGCGACAACCGCAAGCTGGTGGTGTTTGGCCTGTCCGAAGTGCCGATTCTGGCCAAGGGGCAGGGCGTATCACTGCAACGCTACAAGGATGGCGGCATGGCCGATGTGGTCACACTGAAGCTGGAAGATGGGCTTTCGTGGACGATGGGCGGCGATTCCGGCCGCACGCGGACCGAGAAGGACTTGCTGCCGTGGAAGGTTGCGCGCGGCGCGGCTGGGCGTTTGCCGCCGAACGGGTTCCCGCGGGATAACAAGTTTTGAGTGTGGCGCGCCCGATTATCGTCACCCCATAGGTGATCTGGAGCTTTCCCTGACCCTTAACCCGTGGGTAGTCCGGCTAGAATATCGGGCGTCAGCACTTGCGGCAATTGGCGCGGATCGCCGCCGCCTGCGGGATACCATAGGTAGAGCGGGACGCCTGCTGCGCCTTGGGCGGTGAGGAATTTGCTGATGGCGGGATCGCGGCGGGTCCAGTCGCCCACCAGCACCACGACGCCTGCTTTTGCGAAAGCGGCGCGGGTAGTTTCGCGCTCGATCGAGGTGCTTTCGTTGACTTTGCACGACAGGCACCAGTCGGCGGTGAAATAGGCGAAGACGGGCTTTCCGGCTTTGCGTGCTTGGGCCAAGGTTGCTTCGCTGAACGGTTTGGCGGCGAGAAGGCCGCCGCTCTCCGCAACGCTGGCGGTGGCTAGGCGCGGCGCTCCGGCGAAGGCGATGGCGACGAGCGCCAGCGTGGCGGGGGCGACCCAGCGGGCGACGGCGCGGCCACGGCGTTGGCCTTGTCCGGCAAAGGCCAGAACGACGACGAAGGCAGCGGATAGCGCCACGGTGGCGGCGGCGACAGTCTCCCCACCCAGGCGCCATGCCAACCAACCGAGTGCCAGCACCGTCAGTGCCATCGGCACGGCCATGATCCGGCGGAAGCGATCCATCCATGCGCCGGGTTTGGGCAGCAGGCGGCGCAGCGCGGGGATGAAGCCGAGCAGCAGGAACGGCAGGGCTAGGCCAAGGCCCAGCGCCGCAAACACGCCGAGCGCCGCCCACCATGGCAGAACCAGCGCCGCGCCCATGGCGGCGGCCATGAACGGGCCGGTGCATGGTGTGGCGACGAAAGCGGCGAGCAGTCCGGTGCCGAATGCGCCCGATGATCCTGCGCCGCGTTCTATCGACAGGCCGGGAAGTTCGAACAGTCCTGCGAAGTTGGCGGTGATCGCAACCGCGAGCAGGAGGAGTACGGCAACAACGCCGGGTTCCTGCAACTGGAACGCCCAGCCCACTTGTTCGCCGCCCGCCCGCAGCGCCAGCATCACCCCGCCCAGTGCAAGGCAGGCAAGGACCACGCCGCCGGTGTAGGCCAGCCCTTCGGCTTTGGCGTTGTGCGAATTGCCGCGTGCCAGTGCCAGAGCCTTGAGGCTGAGGATCGGGAATACGCAGGGCATGATGTTGAGCACCAGCCCGCCAAGGAACGCACCGATCAGCGCAAGGCCAAGGACCGATGCAGAGAACGCCGCGCCGCCCACTTCATCGCCGCCCGTGGGTACGGTGCCGAGGGAGGTGGTGAAGGCGATGCCGCCCGCATCCTTGCCCATGGCCAGAATGCCCTCAACCTTTGCCGGGGTGGCCGACGCTTTACCCAAGGGGACTTCCACGATCAGGGTATCGCCATTGCGGAAGAAGCGTTGCGGGGCCGCGTAATCGGCAAGGCGTTCGGTTGAGAGGAAAAGATGCGGGGCATCGAGCGGCGCATTGGCGGGGAAAGGCAGGGCAAGGCGCACAGTTTTTGGGCCAAGCGCGAAAGTGCCATTACGATCCAGCGGGGCGGGCATCGCCGCGCGCCAGCCTTCGAAGCGCGGGTCTTTTGCGCCGGTGCCGATAGTGACGGAGCCGGACAGTTCGGCGCGTTCAGGCACGCAGATCGTTTCGGTGCAGACCAGCCACTGCGCTTTGACCTTGATCGGAAGTAGGGTGCCGGGGCGGGCATCGGCGGGAACCTGTAGCGGGACGAGCACGGCATAATCGTGTTCGTAAATATGGTTCATCAAGCCCTGGATAAGCAGGGTCTGCGGCACCGGGAATTGCATGCCCCCCGCAGCTGCCCCCGCAGGCAAAGTCCAATCAAGCGTCAGGCCATAGCCCGCATCGCCCGGATTGGACCAATAGCCGTGCCAGCCCGCCTCTGGCTGCATCAGCAGCGCAAGCGTAACCGTTTCGCCGGGGGCCACTGGCCCTTCGGCCAAGAGCGAGGCGCGCATGTGATTGGGCGCGGCGCGGGCAGGAAATATCGCCAAGCTGAGCGAAAGCCATAAGGCCGTCACAAACATCGCTATGGTGCGCAGTGTCGGCGTGGCGGGCATGGGCTTCCAAACATTCTTTGGCGAAAAGCCCCCTTGAACCAGAACGCCGCCGGGGCCATGCGTAACGCTCTTCGGGCGTCCTACGATTGGCCTGTCGCCAAGTCCAGTCCGCGTGCCCCAAGGAGTATGTTCCGCGTGATCACTTTTGCCCGAAAAGCCGCCGTTCTGCTTGCCGCCACTGCCGTGCCGTTTGTGCCTGCCGTGGCGCAGGACACGGTCCCTGCCGTTTCGCAAAAGGTGCCTGCCAACGCACCAAAGCTTGTCGTGGCTATCGCCATCGATCAGTTTTCGTCGGATATCTTTGCCCAATATCGCCAACGCTTTACCGGCGGCTTCGCGCGGTTGACGAGCGGCGCGGTGTTTCCGGCTGGTTACCAAAGCCACGCGGCGACCGAGACTTGCCCCGGCCATTCAACGATCCTTACGGGCAATCGCCCCGCGCACACCGGGATCATCGCCAATTCGTGGATTGATCAATCGGTAAAGGTGGGGCCAAAGGTGGTCTATTGCGCCGAGGACGTTTCGAAACGGACGGCCGGATCGAAGGATTATGTGGCATCGGTGGACCACCTGCTGGTGCCGACGCTGGGCGAGTGGATGAAGCGCGCCAATCCGGCGGCACGCAACATTGCCGTTTCGGGCAAGGATCGTGGCGCGCTGATGATGGGCGGACGCGCTATCGATCAGGTCTATTGGTGGAAAGGCAAGGCATTTGCCACGCTGGAAGGCCGCGCATTGGGCGCCGCGGCGGTGGCGCAAACTGCTGCGATCACGGCGACTTTGGCCAAGGGCGCGCCAGCGTTCCCGCTGCCAGCATGGTGCGCGCGCAACGACCGCGCCGTGCAGGCGGGATCTGCCTCGGTGGGCACGGGGCGTTTCGCGTTGAAGGCAGGCGATGCTGATGCGTTCCGCGTATCGCCGCGCCTTGATCGCGCGACGCTCGACCTGGCGGTCAAGCTGGTGGACGAGGAAAAGCTGGGCAAGGACGGTGTGCCCGATGTGCTCTCAGTCAGCCTTTCGGCCACGGACTATGTTGGCCACGCGACCGGCACCGAGGGCACGGAAATGTGCATTCAATTGACGCAACTTGATCTGGCGTTGGGCGATTTTTTCGCCAGCCTCGACAAGCGCGGGATCGATTACGCGGTGGTGCTGACGGCCGATCATGGCGGCTTTGATCTGCCTGAGCGTTTGCACGAACAGGCGTTGGAGACGTCCGCGCGGGTGACCGCCGATGTTTCAGCCGAGGCGCTTTCAGCGACATTGGGCAAGCGATACGGGCTTGAGTCAAAGGGCTTGGTCTTGTCGGACGGCGCTTCGGGCGATTACTGGCTGCGCACAGACATTGCGCCCGGACTTAAGGGCAAGATCATCGACGATGCCAAGGCGACCCTTGAAGCCAATCCCCAAGTCGAAGTTGTGCTGACCGCCGCCGAAATCGCCGCAACGCCGATGCCCAACGGTTCGCCCGAAGTGTGGACGATGGCGCAGCGTGCGCGGGCTTCGTATAACCCGCTGCATTCCGGCGATTTCGTGGTGTTTCTGAAGCGCGGGGTGGTGCCGATCCCGGCACCGCGCGCAGGCTATGTCGCCACGCATGGCAGCCCGTGGGATTATGACCGCCGCGTGCCGATCCTGTTCTGGCGCCAAGGGCTGACCGGGTTTGAACAGCCCAGCGCGGTTGAAACGGTGGACATCGCGCCGAGCCTTGCCGCATTGGTGGGATTGAAACTGCCCGAAGGATCGTTTGACGGACGCTGCCTTGATCTGGATGGTGGCGCTGGCAATACTTGTGGAGCCGCAAAATGAACGAATTGCATGCCGACGTCGTGATCCTTGGCGGTGGCCTTGTCGGTATGACTTTGGCGATTGGTCTGGCCAAGGCTGGGATCACTTCGCATGTCGTTGATAATTCGGACCCGGCGGCGCAAACCGCCGACGGGTTCGATGGTCGCGCTTCGGCGATATCCACCGCAAGTTGGAACCTTTATGCGCATTTGGGCATGGCCGATGCACTGACGCCGCTGGGGTGCCCGATAGAGGCGATTGCGGTGACCGATGGGATGAAGCCGGGGCGCATCGATTTCAAACCCGCCGAGGGCGATGGCTCGCTTGGCCGGATGTACGCCAACCGCGATTTGCGCGTCGCGATGTACGATGCTGCCGCGCGCGAAGCTGCGATCAGCTTTCACCCCAATGCGCATGTGTTGAAGCGTGAACGCGGCGAACATGGGGTGACGGTAACGCTGACCGATGGCCGCGTGCTGAAGGCGCGGTTGCTGGTGGGTGCCGAGGGGCGCAAATCGCCCACGCGCGACGAGGCAGGTTTTACTCCGGCGCGCTGGGACTATGGCCACCGCGCGATTATTGCCGGGCTGACGCACGAAAAGCCGCATAACAATGTCGCGTGGGAAGTGTTCTATCCCGCAGGGCCGTTCGCGCTGCTGCCGCTGCTCGATGGTGCGGATGGGGTGCACCGCTCCGCGCTGGTGTGGACCGTGGCGGAAAAAGATGCCGCTGCCGTACTGGCCATGCCCGAGGCCATGTTCCTTGGCGAAGTGGCATCGCGGATGCAGAGCATTTTCGGCAAAATCGAATTGGCATCCCCGCGCACGTCCTATCCACTGAACTTTCACCACACCGTAAAGGTTGTGGACGAACGGTTGGCGCTGGTGGGCGATGCTGCGCACGGGATGCACCCGATTGCCGGGCAGGGCCTGAACGTGGGCCTGCGCGATGTGGCGGCGCTGGTCGAGGTGCTGTCCGATGGTGTGCGGCTGGGGCTGGATGTGGGCGATGCGCAATTGCTCGCCCGCTATGAACGCTGGCGCGCCGCCGATACGTTCATGGTGGCAGCGGCAACCGATGTGTTGACCCGGCTGTTCGGCTTGCCGGGCCGCGTCCCCTCAGCCATCCGCCGCTTCGGCATGGCAGGCGTGCAGCGCATGGGGCCATTGAAACGCTGGTTCATGGATGAAGCGCGCGGGATGAGCGGTGATTTGCCGAAGCTGCTGCGCGCGGCTTGAGGGGGCTGGGAGAGGGACGCTAACCATGCGCCCCATCCCACCGTCGCCCCGGACTTGATCCGGGGTCCCGCTTCCTTTCCTTTATTTCACGCAGAGATCGCAAAGAGCGCAGAGATGTTGCGTCAAGCCGCTAAGCGGCTTTCAATATCGCCATCTTGTTCGAAGTTCGGGCAGGATCAATGGAAACAGCGTCAAACGCTGACCCTTCGCAACTTTGCGTCTTCGCGTGAGACCCTCTGTTCTTTGCGATCTCTGCGCGAACCCTATCATTTCTCACTGCCAAGAGAAGCTTTAGCCCGGATCAAGTCCGGGCCGACGATGTTGGGACGGCGCCTTTTAGGTCTGAGGGTGTTGATGCTGAATGGCAGAATTTGGGTGGGGAGCTGCTGCTCGGTTGAGCCTATTATGTTTTGCTATATACTGCCGGTATGGTCTGGGATTTAGGCGAAGCAATGCGCAAGAAGGCGGAGTTCGAGTCGGCACGGCTCATGGACTTCGACTTCAGAAAGCGAGTCCGCGCGACACGCCTTCTCGCCCGAAATCTAGATTTGAACGAAGCAGCTTTAGTGGGCGAGATTGCGCAACGAAATGAAGAAGCCCTGCTCGACTTGATTGCAGAACAATCCTCACTCTCACGTGAAAGTCTGGCGCGTGTTTACGAACATTTCTGTGGCGAAGCCCGCCAGCATTTGATTGCCGAACGAGGCGATCCTACCCCGAACCGATTGGGCTAGCGTCCGCAATGGCGTCGTGTCCTGAACGGCAGCTTTTAATCACCCATGCCGAAAAGCGGACAACCCAACCTTCAATACGCCCAGTCAGGCTTTTCCACTGTAGTGCTAGGCTCAGCCACTGGCGCTACACTAGGCGCTACCGCAGGTTGGGTGCTCATCAGCGCGGCGGCTTCGATTTGGTCTAGGGCGCGCTCTGTGGCCATGTAGTCGCGGGCGTGGGCTAGCCAGTCGGTGGCGCTGGTTTGGCCGGGCATGCGTTCCACTTCGGCAATGGCGGCGTCAACTTTGCCGCCAGCCAGGAAAGCGCGGGTGCGGACGAGGCGCACTTCGGGGGCGGGCGAGGGGGAATCATCGTGGCGGATGACGAACAGGCCGGACATTTGGCGCGATAGCCAGTCCCACGTGCCTTCGTCAGGTGATCCACCGGCCAGTTGCGGGGCGAGCAGTTCGAATTGTTCGCTTAACTGCGAGAGCGTGACGGGTGCGGCACCGGCAGCGATCAGGCGATCAACAGCGGCCCCTTGGATGGCACCAAAGCGCGCGCGCAATTGCGCTTCGATCCAGCCGAGTGCTTGTCCGCGCTCCAAAGCGCGGCGCGCGGCGAAGGCAAGCAGCAGCGATTCGGCGCGGGTGGCATTGCCTGAAGCAGCGATGGCTTGCTGGTTCAATTCGGCCAGCCGTTGTTCCAACAAGGCGACTTTGGTGGATGCATCGGCCAATTGCATTTGCGCGGCAGTATTGGCGGCAGGCACGCTTGGCGCAAGCACGGCAGCGGTGGTGGAGCCGGTGACCAGTTGCGGAACGCCGTCAGACACTTCTACATTTATGAAGCCGTTGCGCCAGCCGAGCCAAGCCATCCCAGCAGCACCTGCAAGGACGCAGCCCGCAACAAGAGCAGCGATGGTTCGCGTGCGCATTCCGCTGCGTTGCGGTGTCGCGCGCGGAGTTTGGCCAATGTCCTGCATTCGTTTTTTTCTTGTCCTGTCGCCCGGAAGTCACACTCTCTGGCACATTCGCGCGGCTAGTGCCAGCAGGTCCGTATCGGTTCTTTTCGCTGCGCTATCGATTGCCCCCCAGCCATGACCGGCTAGGTCTGCGATGCGCGGGGCAAGACAAGCAAGATAGATACGATTGCGTGCGATTCCAAGCCGTTGGCATTCCGAAGCGAAATGGCGGGCGGCCTCGCCCGAATGCAATGCCGCGACGCAACCCGCGTTCAGCAGGGCAGCGACCGGCGGCGAAATGCCTTGTGCGTGGGCTGAATAGACAACTTCTGTGGTGATTCGCACGGACTTGGGCGGGGTGAGCGTGACGCGATCCTGCCCGGCGAGGCGCAAGTACTGGCCGGGGGGCAGCGTTTCGACCAGTGGCTGCAAACCGCCTTCGCCTGTGCGGGAAACCGTAAACCTGGCAGCGCGCGCGGCTGCGGCAGTGGTTTTGCCCACCGCCATCACCGGTACATCAGTGAACGCGGCAAGCTGAGGACCACCGTGGCGGAACACGTTGGCGCTGCCCGCAAGGATGGCGTCGAAGGGGCCTTGCGGCGCTTGCCAAGGAACAGGCGCGATCTTGAACAGGGGGAAGCCATGCGCATCAAGGCCGCGCTCTTGTGCTGCGGCCAGCGTGGCAGCGTTGCCCGGCTCAGGGCGCAGGATGATGAGCGGCAGGGCGATCATCCTGCTCCGTGAAAGTGCACGCGGATGGCTTCGGGCGCTTGCGCCAAGAGGCGGTGTGCGAGGCGCGCGGGGCCGCCTGCGTCCTGCGGGCCGAACGTTTCGCTGGCCTCAACCCGCTCAGCGCCGTCGGGGCTGAAGATGGCTGCGCGCAAGGTGAGCGAAGATTCGTGGGCGGAAGTCAGCACCGCGATCGGGCTGTGGCAATTGCCGCCCAGTGCCAGCAGCAGCGCGCGTTCGGCGCGCACGGCATCGTGGCTGGCTTTGTCATCGATGGGCGAAAGCCATGCGCGAACTTCGCTGCGCGTTTCAAGGCATTCGATGCCGATGGCACCTTGGGCAGGGGCTGGCAGCCAATCGAATTGGGACAGCGGATGACCCACGCCGGTTTCGCCAAGGCGCTCAAGCCCTGCAGCAGCAAGCAAGGTCACATCAGCCTCACCCGCTTGCAATTTGGCGAGCCGTGTGGCGACATTGCCGCGAAAGCCGACAACAGTGAGATCGGGCCGGGCGTGGAGCAATTGCGCGGCGCGGCGCGGGGCGCTGGTGCCGACGCGCGCGCCGGGCGGGATACCTTGGATGGAGGCTGCACCCACCAGAACGTCGCGCACGTCGGCACGTGGAAGGACGGCGGCGATCACGAAATCTTCAGGGCGGATGGTTTCGACGTCTTTCATCGAATGGACCGCAAAGTCGATCTCGCCCGATACCAGCCAGGCATCGAGTTCTTTGGTCCATAGCGCCTTTCCGCCGATGTCGGCCAGCGGACGGTCCTGAATCTTGTCGCCCGATGCGGTGACTGGGACCAGTTCGACCATCGATTCGGGCCAGCCATGCGCCGCGCAAAGCCGCGCGCGCGCCTCAAAAGCTTGCGCCATGGCGAGCGGGGAGCGGCGTGTGCCGAGCTTAAGCGGCTGTGTTGGCAGGCCGAGATTGGGAGAAGTGTTCATGCGCCGCTTGCCGTAAACGCGATTATCTCTAGAGGAAAGTGCCTGATGGCCCTGATCCTTGGCATAGAATCCAGTTGCGATGAAACCGCCGCCGCGGTGATCGACAGCAATGGCACCTCGTTGGAGGCGCGTATCGTGGCGCAGCGCATTGCCTCGCAGGATGATGCGCACCGCCCCTATGGCGGGGTCGTGCCCGAAATTGCGGCGCGCGCGCATGTCGAAGTTCTGGCGCCAATGATCGAGGCGGTGCTGGCTGATGCGGGGTTGAGCTTGGCTGATATGGACGCGATTGCGGCCACGGCTGGGCCGGGACTGATCGGCGGCGTGATGGTCGGGCTTGTGACGGGCAAGGCGTTGGCGATGGCGGCAGGTAAGCCGTTGATTGCGATCAACCATCTGGAAGGCCACGCGCTTTCACCACGGCTGGCCGATCCGGCGTTGCGCTATCCCTATCTGCTGCTGCTGGTGTCGGGCGGGCATTGCCAGATCCTAGAAGTGGCAGGCGTCGGCCAATATCGCCGCCTTGCCACAACGATTGACGATGCGCTTGGCGAGGCGTTTGACAAGACCGCCAAGATCCTCGGGCTGGGCTATCCGGGCGGGCCTGCAGTGGAACGCATGGCGCGTGAGGGCGATGCCAAGGCCGTGCGTTTGCCGCGCCCACTGGTGGGCAGTGGCGAGGTGCATTTCTCGTTCGCCGGGCTGAAAAGCGCAGTCATGCGTGCAAAAGATACCGGGCTTTACGCCGATGCGGATATCGCCGCGTCGTTTCAGCAAGCGGCGATTGATTGCGTGATTGATCGCACGCGCATCGCGCTGGATGCGGCATCGCCGGGAATGACTGCGCTGGTTGTGGCGGGCGGGGTGGCGGCCAATGCGGCGCTGCGGGGCAGCCTTGAGGCTTTGGCAGGCGCGCATGGGCTGGCGCTGGTTGCGCCGCCGCCGAACCTGTGCACAGACAATGCGGCGATGATCGGTTGGGCTGGCGCAGAACGCTTTGCTCTGGGATATGTCGATGCGCTGGATGTGGCGGCGCGTCCGCGCTGGCCGCTTGACGAAAATGCCGCGCCAGTGCGCGGGGCAGGGGTGAAGGCATGACCGGGAAAGTGGGGGTCGTCGGCGCAGGGGCCTGGGGCACAGCGCTGGCGCAGATGCTGTCAAGCGATGGGCGCGACGTGCTGTTGTGGGCGCGTGAGCCGGAACTGGTGCGCGAAATCAATGAACACCGGCGCAATGGCTTGTTCTTGCCCTCGGCCACGCTGAACGCTTCAATTCGGGCGACCGACAATCTGGCAGATATGGCGCACTTGCCGGTGCTGCTGCTGGTAACACCTGCGCAACATTTGGCGCGCGTGCTGGGCGGCATTGGCCGGAGCGGCGGCGATGTGGTGCTGTGTTCCAAGGGAATTGAGGCGGGCACGGGCCGGTTGATGGCGGATGTCGCGCGCGATGCTGCGCCCGAAGCCAGCCTTGCGGTGCTGTCCGGCCCAACATTTGCGCATGAAGTGGCGGCGGGACTTCCTACGGCGGTGACTCTGGCTTGTGCAGGTGGGGAACCGCAGTGGCAGCGGCTGTCGCCTGCCATCGCGCGGCCTGCGTTCCGCCCGTATTATTCGGACGACGTAACCGGCGCTGAAATTGGCGGTGCGGTGAAGAACGTGCTGGCGATTGCGTGCGGCGTTGTCGACGGGTTGCGCCTTGGCCAGAATGCGCGGGCAGCGTTGATAAGCCGTGGTTTTGCCGAAATGCAGCGGTTTGGCTTCGCCTTGGGCGCCAAGCCTGAAACGCTTTCGGGCTTATCGGGGTTGGGAGACCTTGTGCTGACCTGCTCGTCCACCTCCAGCCGCAATTTTTCGCTCGGCAAGGCGCTGGGTGAGGGAGCCAATGCGGCTGAAGTGCTGGGCACGCAAACAACCGTGGCCGAAGGCGCATTTACTGCGCCGGTCTTGGCCGAACTTGCCAATGAACGTGGTATTTCGATGCCGATTGTTGATGCGGTGGTGAGCCTGCTGAAAGGCACCGCGCCCGCGCGCGATGTGGTGGCGGGACTGCTGTCGCGTCCGTTGAAGGCGGAAAATCCGCTTGTCTGAAGCTGTGGCCCCCCCCGGACAACAGGACATTGCCGCGCTCGCAAAGGGTGGGCGCACCAATTTCCTCGGCTTCTTGCTGCGCTTGCTGGCGCGCATTCCGTTCCTGATCATCGCCAGCCGATTGTACGGCGCGCCTGCGATGGGGCGGTTTGCCTCGGCGCTGGTCATGGTCGAATTTGCGGGAATGCTGGCCACTCTGGGGCAAAAGCGCGGGCTGGCGCAGCGTTTGGCCGAGGGCGATGAGCACCCGGCCAATACCGTGGGCGACGCGATCCTGCTGGCGATGGGCCTCTCGCTTGGCATGGGCGCAGCGATCTTTGCTTTCCCCGAATCGATGTATCCCGGAGGCAATTTTACGCTAGCGGACCGGTTGTTGATGCTGGCGATTCCCGGCCTTGCGCTAGGCGATCTGGCGCTGGCGGCGCTGGCCTATCGGTTTGATGTGGCAACAACGGTGCGCGCGCGGTCTGTGGTGGAGCCATGGACGATTTCCATTGCGGCGGGCGTTTTCTTTCTGGTCTGGCCAGCTTCAGGCCTAAGTCTTGCCTATTTGCTGTCCATCTGGGCGGCAACGGCGGTGGCCATGTTCGCGCTGGTGCGGTCTTATGGCCTGCCCAAGGCGTGGAAGCCAAAGCCGGGTCTGCTGTGGCAAATTGCCAAACGCAACATTCCGCTGGCAGGGGCTGATGCGGTGGAATGGGGCACGCGCAAGCTGGATGTGTTCATTCTGCGCTTCTTCGTGGGCGAAGCGCCGCTGGGAATTTACTACTTCGCCCAGCAGTTTGCATCGCTGCCACAGAAGCTGAAAACCAGTTTTGAGCCAGTGCTTGGCCCGGTGATTACGCGCAGCGTCAAAGACAAGGACCATGCCGCGATTGCCAAACAGGTGTGTCAAGTGGGCTTCTGGATCACCGCGGCGCAAGTGGGCATCGCGATGGCACTGGGCATTCCGGGCGAAGGGCTGATGGGTCTTGGCGGGCCAGACTTCGTCGCGGGCACAGCGGCGCTGGCGTTCTTGCTGGTGGCCGAAGTTGTGGCGTCCAAAGCGGTCGTCAGTGAAGCGGCGCTGGTCTACCTTGCCCGGATGCGCAATTTGTGGATCAGCCTCGCAACGATTGGCTTTCAGGCGGTTTTGACGATCGGGCTTATGGTATTGGCGCGCGATGCAGGGTGGGGGCCGATGTACGTCGCTGCCGCAGCCGCACTGGCTCTGGCGGTATCGCTGGGCTTGGCCTCCATGGTCAAATCGCGGGTGCTGGCGCGCATTCTGGGGCAAAGTATCAGCAATTGGCGGTGGGGCCTTGCGTGGGCCGTGGTTCCCGCAGCCGCTGTCGGCGCGGGCGTTACATGGCTGCCTGAATGGGCTGAACTGGCGCTGGGAATCCCTGCCATTCTTGGGATTTACTGCTATATGCTGTGGGTCCGTTCGTTTGGACATGAAGACCGCGTGTTGTTCCGCAAACAGCAAGTTGGATAAGCGTGTGAGGGTTTTGCCATGCTCGAATTGATCGAAGCCAACCACTTGGTTCTGGGCGGCATCGTCCTGCTGATTGCCATTGTGGTGTGGTGGGTGTGGGGCCGTTCAAAAGCCGCACCGGCCAAGCGCGAATATACCGATGTCCTTTCCGAAGGTGCCGCGCCTGCACAGCGCAACAATGCGCTGATCGATGCGCCTAGCGCCGCCGCGCTGGTCACGCCGCCGCCCGGAGTGGGCACAATGGCCGGCATTGGCGAAATCGTGGCCCATGCGGCGACGGAGGAAGTGGCGGACGCCGGGCCTGTTGTGGCCGCAGCGCCTGCGGGCGATGATCTGGGCCGGATCAAGGGCGTGGGGCCGAAATTGAAGGCATTGCTGTCGTCGCTTGGCGTGACCACTTATGCGCAGATCGCCGCGTGGGGCGATGAGGACATTGCCCGGATCGACGCGCAACTGGGGTCGTTTGCCGGTCGCGCCAAGCGGGACAATTGGGTGGAGCAGGCCAAGTTACTGGCCACGGGTGATGCGGCGGCTTACGAAGCGAAGTTCGGGAAGATCTAATCCAACAACGGGTGTGGATTAATCCAGTGTCGCCGAGGTGGCGACAGGTTCCGGCGCAATCGTAGGCGCTGCATTGCGGCACCGCTCTATGACATCGCGTGCCGGTCCGCCTGCAGATACCTTGATCATGCCCGCGCCCGGCAATGTGCCGGTAAAAGCCCCGCCCATGACATTGGCACGCGCATCGTCTGCCGCCAAAGTGCCTTGCCAGAAATAGCCGCGCTGGCCGGGCATTGCGGTGGCATCGACCGGCAACCGCAAGATGCCATCGCTACCCACCAGCGCAAATAACGCCTGCGCGCCAACCGGGGCAAAGGCATGGCGCGTGACCACCAGCACACCCGTGCGGCATGCGACAGAAACCAGCGGCACCTCTCCCGGATGCCCGAACCGCGCCGCCATGCCGTCGGCCGTAGCGGCCCATGCAGGCAAGGAAGCATCGTCCTTCACCCCCGGCAGCGCCTCGCCTTCGGGCAAAGTCATCCGCACCGCATTCTCCGGCGCGCCTTCACGCACCGGCGGGGCGGGGGATTTTGAACAAGCGGCAAGGGTTAGCGCAAGGGCGGCGGTGATGGAAAACTTCATGGGGTAAAATCAGGCAGCGCGCGGCACGATACGTTCAAGAGCACCGTTAAGGGCCCGCTTTGCTTCGCGAAGTTCAAACTGGTCTTGCAAGCGAAGGAAGAAACCTTCGGACATGCGGAAATAGCGGGCGAGGCGAAGGTCGAGTTCGCCATCCACGCGCGATATTCCTGCGATCACGGATGCAAGGCGCGCGGGTTCTACACCAACGGCACCGGCCAATGACGCGCAATCAAGTTCCAACGGCTCCATGAACTCCGACACCAACAGTTCGCCTGCGTGCGGGTTATGCAGCCATTCGTTATCAGTGGTAATCGGTGATCTCGACATCGTGGGCATTTCCGTCATTCCAGACAAAGCATATGCGCCATTGTTTGTTAATGGAAATGGAATGTTGGCCGAGACGATCCTTCTTTAGCTCGTGCAAGCGGTTGCTTGGCGGGTTTTTGAGGTCGTCCAGTTCGGCGGCAGCATCAAGCATCGCCAGCTTGGCAAGCGCGCGGCTCTGGATGTCGGCGGGCAGCTTGGGGCTGCGCTTGCCAGACCAGATGGCCTCGGTTTCCTTGCTGGCGAAGTTGATGATCATGGCTGCGGTTCCTTGGACACACAGGCCTTAACTGGAGGAGTGGGGGTGGCGCGAGTCACTCGGCCGCATTTCCCACACCCCCATGCTCAGTCATCAATTCCCCCACTTCTTCTGGCTCTTGCCATAGCGTGTCTTGCGTGTCCCCGGTTTGCCCTCGTTGCTCCGGCCGACAATCGGCGCTTTGTGTTCTCCCGCAGGCAGGCCCAGTTCGGTGGCTTCCATCCGGCGGATTTCGTCGCGCAACCGGCCTGCCTCTTCGAATTCGAGGTCTGCCGCTGCGGCGCGCATGCGTTTTTCCAGGTCTTCGATGTAGCCGCGCAAGTTGTGGCCCACGAGGTTGTTGGCGCCTTCTGCGTCGATATCGATCAGCACGCCGTCGCGGCTGGCAGTATCCGCCATGATGTTGTGGATGTCGCGGATGATCGATTGCGGGGTGATGCCGTGGAGTTCGTTGAATGCTTCCTGCCGTGTGCGGCGGCGGTCTGTTTCGGCGATGGCGCGTTCCATGCTGCCAGTCATGCGATCAGCATAGAGGATCACGCGGCCATCGACGTTGCGGGCGGCGCGGCCAATGGTTTGAATGAGTGAGGTTTCGCTGCGCAGGAAGCCTTCCTTGTCGGCATCCAGGATGCAGACGAGGCCGCATTCGGGGATGTCGAGGCCTTCGCGCAAGAGGTTGATGCCCACCAGCACGTCATAAACGCCAAGCCGCAAATCGCGGATCAGTTCGATGCGTTCCAGCGTTTCAACATCGGAGTGCATATAGCGCACGCGCAGGCCCGCTTCGTGCATGAATTCGGTGAGGTCTTCTGCCATGCGCTTGGTCAGCGTGGTGACGAGTGTGCGGTAGCCATTGGCGGCGACCTTTTTGCATTCGGTGATGCAGTCCTGCACCTGATCTTCGACGGGGCGGATTTCTACCGGCGGATCGATCAAGCCAGTGGGGCGGATGACCTGTTCGGCAAATACGCCGCCCGATTGCTCCATTTCCCATGCAGCAGGCGTGGCCGAGACTGCGATGGTCTGCGGGCGCATCACATCCCATTCGTTGAAGCGCAGCGGGCGGTTGTCGATGCAACTGGGCAGGCGGAAGCCGTATTCCGCCAGCGTCATTTTGCGCCGATGATCCCCGCGCGCCATGGCGCTGATTTGCGGGACGGTCTGGTGGCTTTCGTCAAGAAACAGCAGCGCGTTTTCGGGTAAGTATTCAAACAGCGTTGGCGGCGGTTCGCCGGGCAGGCGTCCGGTCAAGAAGCGGCTGTAATTTTCGATCCCGGCGCACGATCCGGTGGCGGCGATCATTTCCAGATCGAAGTTGGTGCGCTGTTCCAGACGCTGCGCTTCGAGCAGCTTGCCTTCGATCTCCAGTTCCTTGAGCCGTTCGGTCAATTCGAAACGGATCGCGCTGGCGGCCTGCTGCATCGTCGGGCCGGGGGTGACGTAGTGCGAATTGGCGTAAACGCGGACGCTTTCCAGCTTGGCGCCGGTCTTGCCGGTCAGCGGATCGAATTCGGCGATGGATTCCACCTCGTCGCCGAAGAAACTGATGCGCCATGCGGTATCGTCATAGTGCGAGGGGAAGATTTCGAGATTATCGCCGCGCACACGGAAGTTGCCGCGCCCAAAGCCCAGATCGTTGCGCTTGTATTGCAGCGCCACCAGCTTGCGGATGATTTCGCCACTATCTACGGTGCTTCCGGCCTTCAAGTCGAAGATCATCGCCGAATAGGTTTCGACCGAGCCGATGCCGTAAATGCACGAAACCGAAGCGACGATGATCACATCATCGCGTTCCAGCAACGAGCGGGTGGCCGAATGGCGCATCCGGTCAATCGCTTCGTTGGTCGAACTTTCCTTCTCGATGTAGGTGTCTGACCGCGGCACATAGGCTTCGGGCTGGTAGTAATCGTAGTACGAGACGAAATATTCCACCGCGTTTTCGGGGAAAAAGCTCTTCATCTCGCCATAAAGTTGCGCGGCGAGGATCTTGTTGGGGGCAAGGATCAGCGCAGGGCGCTGCAGTTCCTCGATCACTTTGGCCATCGTGAACGTCTTGCCTGAGCCGGTAACGCCGAGCAGCACTTGCGTCATATCGCCTTCGCGTGTGGCGGCGACGAGTTCGGCAATCGCGGTCGGCTGGTCGCCTGCGGGCTGGTATTCTGAGACGACTTTGAACGGCCTTCCGCCCTCAACCTTGTCGGGGCGGGCGGGGCGGTGCGGCACGAAGGTGCCAGAAGTGTCGGGCTCTTCGAGTCCCCTGCGAATAACAAGTTCAGCCATGGGCAGGATATGGGGAACAAACCGCGCCCATGCAACAGGGTGACTGGGGCATGGGAGTGACGAGACTCACTGGCGCTTTGTTTTTGGCCTGCTAGCTTCGGCTGTGATGAGTTGAGGAGAGTCCGATGCGTGCCGCCTATGCCCTGATCCTTGCCGTTGCCTTGTCTGCCTGCGGCGATGACGCGACGGTTGAAAAGAAGAATGCTTCAACCGCAGAAGTTGCAAAATCTGTCGCCGATGCCGGGATGAAACTGAACCCCGGACGCTGGGAGCTGACGATGAACTTCGCCAAGTTCGAAGTGGAAGGCATGCCGCCCGAAGCGAAGAAGGCGATGGAGCAAATGCTGGGTAAGGGCAGGACTTATGCCAGTTGCCTGACCAAGGAAGAGGCAGAGAAGCCCGACGGTTCGTTCTTTGGGCAGGAAGGCGCCAGTTGCCGGTACGATACGTTCACGATGGGCGGCGGCAAAGTTGACGCAACAATGACGTGCAAGGGTGAAGGCCCCGAAGGTGCGGGCCAGGCAAAGATGAAACTTGCGGGCACCTACAGCCCGGATAGCTATGATATGACAATGGACATGCAAGGCGCTGCGCCCAATGGCAAAGTCATGAACATGACGATGGCGATTGCATCCAAACATGTGGGTGACTGCAAGGGCGATGAGCAGTCCTGAGCCTGTTTGGCGTTAGTCCCCCATCCCATCGTCGCCCCGGACTTGATCCGGGGTCCCGCTGCTTTTTTATTTCGCGCAGAGACCGCAAAGAGCGCAGAGAGGCTTCACGCAAAGCCGCAAAGACGTGATATTTTTTGATTAGGCCGCTAGGCGGCATTTTATTTCGGTGATGCCTCCTTTGCAAACTTGACCTCGTCTTTGCGAGGAGGCGAAGCTGACAAAGCAATCCAGAGTTCGCAATGACGAACGTGTGGGTGTGTATGTTTGCCGAGGACATAATCGCCTGTAACTAGCCACCCTTTGCGGCTTTGCTTGAGCCGCATTTTTTCTGCGCCCTTTGCGATCTCTGTGCGAACCCTATCCTTCCTCGCTGCCAAGAAAAGCCTAAGCCCGGATCAAGTCCGGGCCGACTATGTGGGGGCGGCGGCTCTTAGACCTCAAGGTGTTGATGCTGAATGGCAGAACTTGGGAGGAGAGCGGCCATCCACGGTTCCGTCAAGAAGTGCTATTTACGGGTTTCCGCACCTGTCACCGCAATTCGGCCACCGTAATTCGTGTTTTAAGCGAAGTGCTAAATTAAGCATTTGAATTTACAGTATAATATAGACTTCTGGAACTGAAGGTGTCTTATCAACCCAAGTATTCGATAGTTGCTCGGCTTTACAAGGGTTTTCTATAGAACTAGCCTTGCTTTGGGTCGTCAGGCGATCGGGCCGATCCATAACAAGAAGAAGGGGAATTTCATGGATGATCTGAAGAGGATTCTCGGCTCTGGGCCGTCGTTAGTTATGCTCTACTTGCTGTTTATGCTGCCGACTTACATTTTGCCTTACTTTGGCTCAAACTCACTGGTTGCCAATGCGGCGCTGGCAGCGGCAGACGAGGCTGCGGGCGGCGGAAATGGCCTTAACATGCTGTTGCTGGTCCACATCATCTGCCTTGCGGCACTATGCCTTCTAGCCTGGCTGCGCGGAAGTCTGGTGGGCAAGACATGGCTGGTCACGTTGCCGATTCTCGCTGGGCTGTTCGATATCTTGCCCGGCTTTTCAATGATCCCGTTGGTGCCAACGGTGCTGCACATCTGTACCATAATTGTCGGTGTTTCGGGAACACCCACTCCAAAGGCATAACGAAGTCCGGGGGGCCTCGAATGGGGCCCCTAATGGCAATTGCTTCGCCTGATTTGTTTGAGGGCAACTTGCCCAATTTCCTGCGCTAGCTAAGCTCGCCGCACGAGCGTCTCAGCAGACTGGACGCTCGTGCGCTTCACCTGCGCTGACCTGCTCGTAGCCTCCCGGCCAGACTTTGATCCTCACGCTTTTGCGCCGCAACTCGCGACTGATCGTGCCGGGCGAGCGACCAAGACACCCTACAAGTGTTGCACGTGTTCCGTGAACTCAGAGAGAGCACAATAGCCGCAATGGGGTCCTATCCGGAAAGGCCGCTGTTGGCGTAGTTGCCATCGAGGCTTCAGTTGGAATTCCCCTGCGCAGTTTGAAGACATTTTTAAGAACCTTGACGATCATGTGAAACATTTTTGAAATGCTGGCGTTCATCCGGGGTTAGGCCGATGGAGCGCAGGCAATGGAAATGATGATCGGACCACAACAAGCTGCGCACAGCAAAGGGCCATGGTTGGCCCGGCTTGGCGTGCTGCGCGATGAAATCGTGCGGCGGCGCGCGCTGGCGTTTGAGCCACGTCGGGCTGGATCGCGCGGGCCTGCTTGGGAACGCTTTGTGGGCGAATTGCGCACGCCGATTGAGCATTGGCAGGCGACGCGGCGTCCGCACATTGCCAGCGCGCCAACGGGGCCGTCGCGGGCGGTTATGCTGCTGCCGGGGTTTGGCACGCATCCGGCGCGGATGAAGCCGCTGGGGCGTGTGCTGCAAGCCGCGGGGCATAGGGTCTGTGATTGGGGCCTTGGCTTCAATTTCGGGCCAAGCGAAGAGCGGTTTGATCGGTTGTGTGAACGGGTGGTGGCCATGGCCCGCAAGGAAGGTGAACCGATTGTGCTGGTCGGGTGGAGCCTTGGCGGCATTTTTGCGCGCGAAGTGGCGCGGCGGCATCCCGAATCCGTGCGGCTGGTTATCACGATGGGCACGCCGTTTTCAGGTGATCGCCGCGCCAACAATGCGTGGCGGGCCTATCAACTGATCGCGGGGCATTCGGTGGATGAACCGCCGATCGGTCGTGAAATGGCGGTGAAGCCGCCGGTGCCAACGGTTGCGCTGTGGAGCGCGCGCGATGGCATCGTCTCTCCACGCTCTGCTTGCGGGCGCAAGGATGAGCGCGATCTGGCCGTGCCAATGCGTTGTACGCACCTGGGGTTTGCCGCACATCCCGATGTGGCGGCAATGGTCAATCGGCTGGTCGACGCCTACTGATCGCGGGGCCGCCACGCGACTGTTACAATTTGGGACCAACTTTATTTCGCAAGTGCAACATGCATGCGCTTGGCAAACCCGATTCGTTGTGCAAGCTTGGGCAACAGACGGGATGTGCCTATGAAAAAAACTTTGCCCGCGTCGTATGACGAAATGCTCGGAACCGATGGTTCAGTGCGATCTGCATATGCCGGTTACTGCCAATGGCATGATGAACAACCAGCCGACTTGTTGCGGCGAAAAGGTAGTGAGGCTGAGGCCTTTTTCCGCCGCACCGGAATTACCTTCAATGTTTACGGGAACGAGGACGCCGAAGAACGGCTGATCCCGTTCGACATGGTCCCCCGGATCATTACCGCACAACAATGGCGCAAGCTGTCACGCGGGATTGAACAGCGGGTGCGGGCGCTCAACGCCTTCTTGCACGATCTGTATCACCGGCAGGAAATTGTGCGATCGGGGCGGTTGCCAGAACGTCTTCTTAAAAACAACGTGGCGTTCCTGCCCGAAATGGTGGGCTTTACGCCGCCCGGCGGGGTTTACACCCACATCGTTGGAATCGATCTTGTCCGCACGGGCGAGGATGATTTCATGGTGCTGGAAGACAACGCCCGCACGCCGTCCGGGGTCTCCTATATGCTGGAGAACCGCGAGACGATGATGGCGATGTTCCCGGAACTGTTCACGCGGGTGCGGGTGCGCGAAGTGTCTGATTATCCACGCCGTCTGGCCCGCAGCCTTGCAGCATGCGCGCCGCCGGCGTGTGATCGCAAAAAGCCACTGGTCGCGGTGCTGACGCCGGGCATTTATAACTCAGCCTATTTCGAACACGCATTTCTGGCTGATCAGATGGGCGCGGAACTTGTCGAAGGCAGCGATTTGCGCGTCGAAAACGGGCGTATCGCGATGCGCACGACGCGCGGATATGAACCGATTGATGTGTTGTACCGCCGGGTGGACGACGAATACCTTGATCCCTTGACGTTCAACCCGAACAGCGTGTTGGGTGTTTCGGGCATCATGGATGTTTACCGGGCAGGCGGCATCACTATTGCCAATGCGCCGGGCACCGGGATTTCGGATGACAAGGCGATCTATTCGTTCATGCCGGAAATCGTCGAATTCTATACCGGCGAAAAACCGATCTTGCAGAACGTGCCGACGTGGCGTTGTTCCGAACCTGAAGCCTTGAAGTACGTGCTCGACAATTTGGCGGAACTTGTCGTCAAGGAAGTGCATGGTTCGGGCGGTTACGGGATGCTGATCGGGCCAACCTCATCGCGCCGCGAACTGGTGGCGTTCGAAGCCAAACTGCGCGCGCGGCCTGAGAATTACATCGCGCAACCGACACTGGCGCTATCAACCGTGCCGATCCTGACCAAGGCTGGGCTGGCACCGCGCCACGTTGATTTGCGGCCATTCGTGCTGGTCAGCCCCAATGGCATCGACATTACGCCGGGCGGGTTGACGCGGGTTGCGCTGAAAAAGGGATCGCTGGTGGTCAATTCGTCGCAAGGCGGTGGCACCAAAGACAGCTGGGTACTGGACGACTGATGTTAGGTAGATCGGCAAACGGCATCTTCTGGTTGTTCCGCTATCTTGAGCGCGCGGAAAATATCTCGCGTCTCATTGAAGCAGGCTTCCGTATGGCGCTCACCCGTTCGGCGTCTGACGCGACCGACGAATGGCGATCGTTGATCGTCACGCTGGGGTTGCGGCAAGCGTTCGAAGCACGGCATGGCAAGGAATATACCGGCCCGCACGTGTTCAACTTCATCCTGCGCGACAAGGACAATCCCGGCAGCATCCTTGCCATCACTGAAGAAGCGCGGACCAATGCGCGCATGGTGCGCGGCGGCATTACGCGCGAGGTGTGGGAATCGGTCAACGACGGCTGGATGCAGTTGAAGGACGCACTGGCGCGCCCGGTGCCGGAATCACGGCTGGGCGCAGTGCTCGATCTGGTGCGCCGCCAATCGACGCAAGTGCGCGGTGCGATGGAAGGCACCATGTTGCGCAACGAGATTTACAATTTTGCGCGCATGGGCAGCTTTATCGAACGCGCCGACAACACCGCGCGCATTCTTGACGTGAAGTATTACGTGCTGTTGCCATCGGTATCATACGTCGGCTCCAGCCTTGACAATGTGCAGTGGGAAAACGTGTTGCGGTCCGTGGCGGGCGAGCGCGCTTATCGCTGGCTTAACGCCGGGCGGATGGATCCGCGCGGGATTGCCGAGTTCCTGATCCTTGATGGACGGTTCCCGCGCAGTCTGGCGTTTTGCTATTCCAAGCTGCGGTCAAACCTGGCGAGCCTTGCGCGCGAATATGGCAACGAAATGCATAGCCATGAAATCCTGCGCGATGCCGACAGCCAGTTTCACACCGTCACGATCGAAGGTATTTTTGAGCAGGGCCTGCACGAATTCATCGGCAAGTTCATTCGCGGCAATACCGCGCTCGCGCTGCAAATTCAGCGTGACTATCGCTTTACAGAATAAGGCAGCCCATGCGCATCGCCGTTGACCATACCACACATTATGTCTTCTCCGGGCCGGTCACGCGCGGGGTGCAACGCTTGCGGCTGAGGCCCAAAACCTCGTCCGGCCAGCGCGTGGTCGAATGGAACATGACCTTCGACGGTGCGCTCCAGCAAGTCGAATACGAAGATCCCAACTGCAATCACGTCTCGCTGATCTCGTTCCATCCGGGCGCAAGCGAAGTGACCATTCGGTGCGAAGGTCTGGTCGACACCAATGATGAAGCCGGGATCATCGGCCGCCATTCCGGTTTTATGCCGATGTGGCAATTTCTTGAACAGACCGACCTGACGCGCACAGGGGCAAAGACGCGCAGCCTGATTTCCGGATTGCCGTCCGAGGCAAATACGCTGACGTCATTGCACAACCTCTCGGCGATGATCCGCGAGCGCGTGGAATATGCTTCGGGACACACGGATTCTGCCACGAATGCCGAAGGCGTTCTGGCGGCGGGTTTTGGGGTCTGTCAGGATCATGCGCACGTCTTCATCGGGGCTTCGCGCGCGATGGGCATTCCGGCGCGCTATGTCAGCGGTTATTTGATGATGGATGACCGGATCAACCAAGAGGCGGGCCACGCTTGGGCAGAGGCCTTTATCGAAGGGTTGGGCTGGGTCGGCTTTGACATATCCAACGGAATCAGTCCCGATGCCCGCTATGTCCGTGTCGCCACTGGGCGTGACTACAAGGATGCCGCGCCGATCACTGGCATACGCTATGGCGAACTGGACGAGGCGATGCGGGTGAAGCTATCAGTGGAACAACAACACGTAGCGCAATAAAGCTGCTACAACGGGGACGCGCGCCGGATTCGGGCAAAAGCTGCAAGCAAGCGGCGCGACAGGGATAATTGGGGCAAGTCATGACGTATTGCGTGGGAATGGTGCTCGACAAGGGTCTTGTCCTGATGAGCGATACCCGCACCAATTCAGGCGTCGATAATATATCGGTGTTCCGCAAGATGTTTCACTGGTCGGTGCCGGGGGAACGCCAGATCACGATCATGACCGCCGGTAACCTGGCCACCACGCAATCGGTGATCTCCCAGCTTGAAGAGCGCAACAAAGCGCCTAGCGATCGCCGCCCCTCCATTCTTGAGGCGCCGACGATGTTTCAAGTCGCCACCGAAGTGGGGCGCCTGCTGCGCAGCGTGATAGAGGGACGGCAAGATGGCGGCATGAAGTCTGAAGGGCCGCGCTTTACCGCATCCATGATCGTCGCGGGCCAGATCAAGGACATGGAGCCGCGCATGTTCATGATTTACCCGGAAGGCAACTTCATCGAATCAAGCTTTGACACGCCGTTTTTCCAGATCGGTGAAACGAAGTATGGCCGCCCAATTCTGTTGCGTGGTTATGACCGCGCGATGAGTTTTGAAGATGCGGTCAAACTGCTGATGGTGTCGTTCGATTCAACACTGGCAGCCAATCTTTCGGTTGGCCTGCCGCTTGATATGATGGTGATCGAGCGTGACCGTTTTGAACCGTTGCACCAGCGCCGTGTCCTCGCCAATGATCCTTATTTCAAGGCAATATCATCAAGTTGGAGCGAGGCGTTGCGTCAGGCGTTCCATTCCTTGCCTGAATACAGCTTCACGCAACATGGTGAAGATGCCCACGAAAGTTAGGGGGCAAAACGGCACCTTCGCCCTGTTTGTCAGGCGCGCTATGGTTAACGAAGAATTGCCAAAAATATCAGTGTTGCCATGAGCTTAGGTCGTTTTTGGCGCTGATTTCTGAACGGCATGGCAAAACGCATAAGGGAATGATCCGTTCCCGAAGCGTTACTCCTAAGCAAAAACCTGTATGTTTGTCCTAAACTTCCGAATAATCGGTTCATTCCGAAACTAACCTTTGTGGCTTTATATGGCAGACCAGTGGCTTAGTCTGCACATGGCTGATCGCGTAACACTTCACATCCTCGATGGTGACACCGCCCGCAGGGCCCAGTTGGCGCGTCTCGCGTTTGCAGCGGGGCATCATGCTGAAATCTATGCAAATGCAGAGGAGCTTTTGGCGCATGCGCCATCAGGCGGCCTTGTGCTGGCGCAAGACGATCCTGTTGGGGAAGGTATCCCGAACCTGATCGCTGCGATGATGCGCGCAGGGCACTGGTTGCCTGTCATCGCCATTGCAGAAACCCCCGAAACGTCAGCCGTGGTCCGCGCGATCAAAGCAGGCGCTCTGGATTATCTGGCCATGCCATCGCAGATTGCGCCGCTGAACGAGGCGGTTTCGCAAGCTGCACTTGAGGCGGATTCGTTCCGCGCCCAGCGCGCCCGTGCTGCCGAAGCCCGCCAGCGCATCTCGCGGCTCAGCTCACGCGAACGGGAAGTGCTGGACCGTCTTGCCGAAGGTTGCAGCAACAAAGCCATCGCGCGCGAACTGGATATCAGCCCGCGGACCGTGGAAATCCATCGCATGAAAATGATGGGCAAACTTGGTGCCCGCCACGCCGCTGAAGCGGTGCGGTTGCGGATTGAGGCAACCGGGCTGGACGATCTGGCTGCCTAGCCTTTGAATACGATCAGTATAATGTGAACAAGGCGGGGGCAATTCCCCGCCTTGTTCGTTTGGCGGCTAGCGGCACAACGGGCGCATGGCGCTCGTCTCCAGGTGCAGGTGATCGCGATGCGCTGCGTTGTATTCCGGTGAAAGCACCGTGCCAAAACGCTTGCACGCGCTGTCGCGGATCGTGCGCAAGAAGGCGCGGATTTGCGGCGAGTTTGAATTCCAGTCGTTCACCACGCTAATCCGTCGTCCATCTGCAAGGCGGAATGCCGCAATATCAACCGCATTGGCGGTGGCGTGCGCCGAAAGCCTGCCCGTGCCCGCAACATTGCGGCAGGAATAGCTGCCCATCGTTTCAATCCGGGCAAGCGGACTGCCAAGGATCTGCCGCGCAGCACGGTCGACACCAAAGCGCGCCCAATTCTGCATCGCATTGGCAACAGGGCATGATACTGGCCCCAAATTGGCCACATCAAGCCGTCCAGCGTCGCCTTTAAGCCACCCCAGTTTCACTGTGCCAAGCGTTGCGCAACCGGCCCCGTAAAAACGATCGGCGAGCGGGGTGAAGTTCACTTGCGCTGCGCCAAGGCTGGCAAGACAGGCGCGGCCCTGCGGCGTCTGGCCGATGGACGCGCCGGTATTGCCTGATGGACGCCGCTGCGCCTGATCGGGCGAGCCAGCGCAACCGGCCACCAGCGCCGCCGAAATGACTGCGGAAAGGACTCTCATCGCCATCGGCAAAACGTGCCACATCACGGTTAGCCATGCGTTAACACCGCGCCAGCCCGTGCAGAATGACGGATGGATTTTGGCGATGGAGCCGCTGTTTCAATCCCTTGGGCGCGTGGAAGCAGGACGCGATTGCGGTCCGCCTGTTTCCAGCAGCGGCATATCGGCAAGGTGCGGCCAAGGCATGACGCGGGATTGCTCTGCCAGCCAGACTAAGCGCGGGCTTGCTGGATTGAATGCGGGCCATTTTCCCAGTCGGGCGCTTTGCGGTGTGCCGGTACGGGCAAAGGCGAGCAAGGCCCCGGCCATTTCTGTTTCCAGCATATCGTCTACCGGCTCCCACACACGGGTCTGGCGCAGCAGGTTGAGTGCTGGACGAGTGCGCAGCCAGTAGGGCACGTCGCCTGTATGATACGCGCCGACAGTCGCGGGGTCATGGTCGCTAAAGGTGATGCCGGGCGCATAGGGCTGCCGCCGTGCGAACAGATAGGCGTAGGCGGGCTGCGCTGCGAAAGTGTGCTGGGCTTGCGCCCATTGCGCCATCTGGAGGCCAACCGTGGCATCGCGGGCGATATCGGCAGCGGCGCGGGCGGGGGCATCCTTGCCATAGGCTTTGAGGATGGCGGATGCTGCGGCGGAATAACGGCCACGCACTGCGCCTTCCAGCGCGGCCTGATCCTGTACGGGGGCGAAGGGCTGAAAGGTTTCATCACGGGTATAGCCGATCAGCACCGGCACATCGGATTGCGCGCGTGCGGCAAACACCTCTTCCATCGATCCTGTTAGCACATGGCCATCGCGCACCAGCGGATCACGCCGGGTTGTGGCATTGGCGATCCGGTCGCCCGGCAAGCTGCGCATTTCAGCGATGGAGGCTGCACCTAGTTCCTTTTGCAGCGCGCTGCCTTGTGCCTCGGCCTGCGCCAGCGGCACTGGACCCAGCATGCCGCCAAAACCGCTGCCGCTCATCGCCACGGCTTTGTGGAACAGACCTTTTGCCAGCGGGCTGGTTTGCAGCATGGCGACCGACATCGCCCCGGCAGACTGGCCGACGATGGTCACATTGGCCGGATCGCCACCGAATTGTGCGATGTTGCGTTGTACCCATTGCAGGGCAGCGATCTGGTCCATCAGGCCGTAATTGCCCGATCCGCGATAGCCTGATTCCGTGGTGAGATCAGGGTGCGCCAGAAAGCCCAGCGCGCCCACGCGGTAGGCGATGTTCACCCGCACCACGCCGTCACGTGCGAGCGGTTCGCCCGAATAATTGGCCATGGCAGCCGAACCGATGTTGAATCCGCCACCATAAATCCACACCACCACGGGTGCCTTGGCGGCGGCCGTTGGTGCCCAGACGTTAAGGTACAGGCAGTCCTCGCTGGTTGCCTCGTTCCCGAAGTAGTGGTTCTGCATGGAACCGCGTAACGGCTGGAGACATTCGGGCGCGAAACGGTCGGCATGGTGTACGCCCTGCCACGGCTGAACCGGCTGCGGCGGCTTCCAGCGCAGATCGCGCAAGGGCGGTGCAGCGAAAGGAAGCCCCAGCCACGCCGAGACGCCCGTGGGAAGTTCGATCCCTTGTGTGAGGCCCCCATCGACAGCGATGGGTGCCGCCAGCGCCGGATTAGCCAGCGCCAGCGCGATTGCGGCCAGTGCCTTGCGCATCATTTCTTCGCAACGCCCAGTTTGTCATGGAAGAAATCGAACGTCGCGTTGATCGCTTTTAGCGATGCGGCGCGGGTTTCGGCAGGCGTTTGGCCGATGAAGCTGTGATCGGCGCCTGGTATATAGATCGACTGCACTGGCACGCCCGCCGCCTTCAGAGCTGCTTCGCCCAAGTGTGATTGTGCAGCAGGGACGACTTTGTCGTCCTCGCCGTGGATCAGCAGGAAGGGTGGGTCTTTGGCGTCGATGTACGCCACAGGACTGACGCGGCGATTTTGCTCGGCACTGCACGGACCGGTGCAACCGAGCAGCTTGGCTCCGGCGGCGTTGCCATCGGGCGTGGCATTCATTCCGGCAAAGTCGAACACGCCGTACCATGTGACAGCTGCCTGCACGCAGCCATCGTTGGCGGCGGCGGGATCAAGCGCAGTGTCTTTGCAGGTGAGTGCGGTGAGCGCCGTCAGGTGTCCGCCCGCAGAGCCGCCCCAGACGCCAACCCTTGCCGGATCAATGGCATAGCGCGCAGCATTGGCGCGCAGAAAGCGCAGCGCGGCGTTTGAATCCTGCAATTGCGCGGGAAACTGTGCTTCGGAGGACAAGCGATATTCGAGACTGGCGACGGTGAAGCCTTCGGCGGCCAAACTTGCCAGAACTTTGGGAAAATCTGCAAAAGCGCCCGAATGGCGGGTGTGTCCGCCGCGCCAGCCGCCGCCGTGGATATAGAGCACCAGCGGATGCGGGCCTTTGCCCGATGGAACATAGATATCCACCACTTGCGGGCGGTAACCATCAACCGTCTGGTAGGTCACATCGCGCCACGCCTTAACCCCACCGGGAAAGGCCACGGGCACTTGCGGGAAGTGGTCATCCAATGCCGGCTTTTCGGCGATGGGGAAAACGCGGGTCCCGGCGGTTGCTGGGTGTGCGAACGCAGTGGCGAGCAAGGCCGCGAGTAGGGTCGCGCGGTGGCGCTTCAGGGTCATCATTCTCTCCGTACGGTCAGTTTTTGTAGTTTAGTCTCGTTCAGGAATAGGTGAGCGGATCAGGCTTGTAGTGGGCTTGTGCTGCAAGCCGGATCGGTGCGTTGATGGCCCCGTAGCCAGCATAGCCCCGCCGCTCGACCACTTCGAAGAACACGCGGCGGGCAAAGGCGCGGCTGTAGAATTGCAGGTATTCAGCCTCGCCATCTTTGTCATAGAGCATGTCGGCCCCGGCCATGCGTTCAACCAGTTCGGCATCCAAGCCCCAGCGCGCTTCAAGATCATCGTGATAATTGCGCGGAATGGCGAGGCGGGGAAGGCCCTTGGCCGCAGCAATTTCAGCAACGGCAAAAGCATCATTGGTGGCAAAGGCGAGATGCTGCACGCCTGCTCCGAAATAGTTCTGCAGAAAACGCGAGGTTAGCGATTGTGCCGCCAGTGATCCGTTCAGCGTGAAGCGCACGGATTTGTCCGCGCTTTCTACGGCTTGGCTCTGCACCAAACCCATTGGATCGGCGATTTCAAGTTGCGGCGTCTTGGTGAGATCGAACATGGCGACATAGAACAACAGCCAACTGAGAAATTCCTCATACTGCATGGTCTGCGCGATATGATCGATGCCGGTCAGCAGCGGCGCTTCGGGTGCGGGTTCAAGCACGTTCGGAAATTCATGCGCCCACATGGCATCGCGCGTGGCGGCATCGACGAAATAGAGCAGGCTACCGCCAACCCCGCGCACGCTGGGAACGGGCCATTCATCGGGCGCGACGGCTTGTTCGAAGCGCGGCACACGCAGGAAATCGGCGCGGGCAAGTGCGGCGGGCACATCGGCCACCGCCAGTCCGATGGCACAGACCGATGCGCCGTGGACCACATCGAAGGAATGGGCGAGGCCGTCGGGTTCGCAATTGATCACGATGTTGATTGCGCCCTGCTGCCAACGGGTTACGTCCTTCGAGCGGTGACGCGCGGTAGGGCAGAAGCCAAGCGGCCTGAGCATGGCGCCCAGCGCATCAGACTCTTCGTGGCTGGCGGCAAATTCAAGGAATTCGACGCCGCGCGGTTCAATCTTGGGCGGAAGCGCGGCGGCCTCGGAGCTGGGGCGGGCAATGCCGCCCTGCATCAAACGCAGCGAACGATAGCCATCCAGTGCCACGCCGTGGGCAGAACCGGCGCGGAAGCGGTCGTTGAAGATTTCAAGGCTCCAATAGCCGTCATAGCCGATGCGGCGGATGGCATCGGCCCAATCATCCAGCGGGAAATCGCCCTGTCCCGGCATGGAGCGGAAATGACGGCTCCATTGCAGCAAGTCCATGTCGAGAACCGGCGCATCGGCAACTTGCACGATGAAAAGTTTGTCGGCACGGATATCGCCGATGCTGGACGACGGGATACGGCGCGAGAGTGAGTGGAAACTGTCGAGCACCAGCCCAATGGCCGGATGATCGACATCGCGTACGATCCCCCATGCATCGCGGTGATCGTTGACATGGCGGCCCCACGCCAGCGCCTCATAGCCAATGCGCAAGCCCCGCTTTGCTGCGCGTTCACCAGCATCGTGCAGATCGGCGATTGTGCGGGCACGGTCTGCATCGGCCTGTGGTGAACAAGATGAGCAAACCAGCAGCAGATCGGTGCCGAGTTCCTGCATCACGTCAAACTTGCGCTCAAGCCGGTCAAAGGCGCGGCCGCGCTGGGGTTCGGGCAGGCCTTCAAGATCGCGGAACGGCTGAAACATCGTGCAGGCCAAGCCAAGATCGCCCATCATCACGGCGATTTCGCGTGCGGACAAGTGCGTTGAAAGCAGGTCGTTCTCGAAAATCTCTGCGCCGTCAAAGCCCGCTGCGGCAATGGCATGGAGCTTGGCATCCAGCGTGCCGCTGATCGAGACGGTGGCGATAGACGTCTTCATAGGGCTTCAGATCCGGCTCTCCGTCACCCGACTCTGCGGGCCGGTGTTGACAATCTAAATTGTTAGGGACTAGTTCGTTACATAAATGAAGCGATGACGCAAGGGGAGGCAAGTGGCAGGCGGGGCGGAACGGTTTGTGAAAGCGATGGCACAGGATCGGGGAAAACCCGGTTCGCGCGGCATCGTGGGCAGACCACGCTCTGAAATGGCGCTAAGCATTGCAGCAGAAGCGCGCGCCACGCGCGCTATGTCCACGCTTGCGGAGGTCGCCCAATTGTCCGAACCCGAAACTGAAGCAAAGCCGCCGCGTCGCAGCCGTGCCGAAAGCCGCGAACAGGCGATCAACCAGATCATCGACATCGCGACCAACGAGTTCGTCGAAAAAGGTCTTGCCGGCGCTCGTATCGACGAGATTGCGGGCAAGGCGACCAAGCGCAAGATATACTATTATTTTGAGGGCAAGGACGAACTTTACCGCGCGGTGCTGGAGCGGGCCTACGCTCGCGTGCGCGAAAGTGAAATGCAGGTCGATATCGAAAGCGGGAATGCCGCGCAGGCGCTGCGCCGCCTGATCGACCATGACGTGCATTATCACGCGCGCCACCCCGAATTGGTGCGGCTGGTGATGAACGAGAATATCCACCGGGCCGAACATCTGAAGCAAATCACCGGGCTGCCCCAAGGCAACCGCCGCGTGATCGATATTCTGCAAACGATCATTGCGCGTGGTCAGGCTGAGGGATTGTTCCGCCCGGACATTGATCCGGTGGATCTGCACTTCAATTTGACTGCGCTGAGTTTTTACAACGTTTCGAACCAATTCACCTTCGCGCACAACTTCGAGGTCGACATGACCAGTGACGAGGCGATTGCGCGGCGGGCAGAGCAGGTTGCGGACATCATACTGGCCTGGGTGACGAAAAAGGACTGACCGCAAAGGCGGGCGGCGCTGCTGCCCCTCCTGCGGATCGGCCATGCGTCCCAAGGCTGGACTAAAGGAGAGGACGAATGGCACTTCCCCCCGCCATTGGCGATGACACGATGAATGGCGCGACGACTTGGACGCCCAAGGGCATCGCCATTGTGGCGCTGTGCTTTGCCATCAACATGGCCGATGGCGTGGACGTAACGATCCTTTCGTTCATCGCCCCACGCCTGCAAAGCGAATGGGGCATTGGTCCCGGCACCATGGGTAACCTGTTCAGTGCCGGGCTGATCGGCATGGCCATCGGCGGCATGTTCATTGCACCATTGGCCGACAGACTGGGTAGGCGCGCGGTTATTCTCGCAGCACTGGTGCTGATGTCTGTCGGCATGTTTGCCAGCAGTTTTGCCGGTAGTGTGGGCGTGCTGTTTGCGATGCGCGTGCTGGTCGGATCGGGCATCGGAACGGTGCTGGCGGCGATGGCAGCACTGGCGGCGGAAAGTGCACCGCCTGCGCGGCGCAATCTAGCAGTAGGCTTGGTGCAGGCGGGTTATCCCTTTGCGGCGGTGTTTACCGGCCTGATCGTGGCGCAATTGTTGCCGACCTATGGTTGGCAAGCAATGCTGTTTGGTGCCGCGGTGTTGACTGTTGTGCTGTTCCCGGCCGCCGTACTTGTGCTGCCCAAGCACCGTCCGGCAACTGGCGACGATGCCAAGAAGGCAGGCAGCGTGAGTGAACTGTTCGGACAAGACTTGCGCTCGCGCACGATAGCGTTGTGGAGCGCGGTGTTCTTTGGGCTGATGGTGCTTTATTTCATCGTCAGCTGGATTCCCAAGCTGTCGATTGCCGCTGGCCTTTCTGAAACCAATGGAATTTATGCAGGCGCCCTCTACAATCTGGGCGCGTTCATTGGCACGATGTCGATGAGCGTACTGGCGCTGCGCGTGCCGCTGGGGCGGCTGGTTCCGACGATGTTGGTGCTGGCTGGCGTGGCGATGGTGGTGTTCGGATCGGTGAGCATGCCGGTTTGGCTGACGCTGTGCGTGGCCTTTGCAATCGGCGTGCTGTTGCAGGGCGGATACAACGGCGTGTGGCCTATTGCGGCAGGTGCCTATCCCGCACACTTGCGCGCCACGGGGATTGGCTGGGCCATCGGCGTGGGCCGGGGCGGGGCGGTGATTGGTCCGATGCTCGGCGGATACCTCATGGCGGCGCAAGCGCCTTTGTCCTTTCTGTTTCTTGCGTATTGCGTGCCACTGGCGATTTGCGCGGTTGCCGTGGTTCTGGTCGAGCGAAACAAAGTGTTACTATCCAGTAACAACTAAATTGACAGGGACTAGTTCGTACCATAAATGACGGCACGGTAAGGCGGCGAATCAAGCTGTCTGTGGAGGAGGATAACCATGATTTTGAGGGGCACTCGCCTGGCTGTTTCCGCGTCGCTGGTTTCAGTGACTTTTGCGCTGGCCACACCCGCATTGGCGCAAGACGCCGCGCAGGAAGAGGCGGCTGAAGCGCCTGCCAAGGATCAGGAAATCATCGTCACCGGTTCGCTGATCCAGCGCCCGAACAACACTGCGGTCAGCCCGATTGTCAGCGTCAGCGATTCCGCGATCCGCCAGACCGGCAAGACCAGCCTTGTTGATTCGCTCAACCAGTTGCCCGGCTTTACCGTAGGCGGCAACGAAGCGACCGGCGGCCAAGGCACCGGTGGCCGCGCCAGCATCAACCTTCATGGCCTCGGCACCAACCGCAACCTTGTCTTGCTGGACGGACGCCGCCTGCCGGTTTCGGACATTCGCGGCAACGTCGACATCAACATCCTGCCTGATGCGATCATCGGCGGTGTGGACGCGATCACCGGCGGTGCATCGGCAGTCTATGGTTCGGACGCCATGTCGGGCGTGGTCAACTTCAAGTCGATCCGCGCGCTCGAAGGCGTGACGATCGATGCGCAGAACACGATCAGCTCGCGCGGGGATGCTTACAAGTTCAAGGGCTCAATCGCCGGCGGAACCAGCTTTGCCGATGGTCGCGGCCATGTGACCGCAGCGTTCGCTTATGCCAAGCAGAACCCGCTCAACGGCAGCCGCCGCTCGTTCTTCTCGGACAAGACGCCATCGGGCTTTATCGGCACTGGCACTTATGTTCCCAGCGCCACAAACGCACCCAGCGCCGCTGCGGTGACTGCGCTGTTCAACTCCTACGGTGTTGCAGGCGCGCGCAATCCGCTGGGTTCGAACCTTGGCTTCAACAACGACGGGACGCTGTTTACCCAGACCGGCGCGCTGAATTACAAAGGGCCAAACGGCACCGGCGGTTATTCAGTTGTCGGCGGCAACGTGCGTATGCCTGTTGGCCAGCAGATCGACTATATCAACGGGCTTGAGCGCAAGAGTGCCTTCCTCAAGGCTGACTTCGACATTACGCCATCGCTGAACCTCTATGGCCAGTTCATGTATGTGGACCTGACCACCAGCACTGAGAGCGGTGGCAGCCTGACGCAGTTCCCGCGCCTGACCACGATCCCGGTGACCAACCCGTTCATTCCGGCAGATCTGGCCACGATTCTGGCATCGCGCACCAACCCCGGAGCGAACTTCAACTGGAGCTCGCGCTACGTCGGCATCCCTTACAAGGGCTGGGACGAGCAGTACACGGTTCAGCAATACCTCGGCGGGTTGAAGGGCGACATTACCGAAGGCTGGAGCTTTGACGGCTTTGTTGCTTACGATAAGTCAGTCCACGATTCGGTCATGCACGATGCCGTGTTGAAAAGCCGCGTTCAGACACTCCTTGATGCAGCCGACGGCGGCGCTTCGCTTTGCGCGGGCGGGTTCAATCCGTTTGGCGATGCCAATGCGCGTTCGCTGTCTGCTGCATGCCAGGCCTACATCACCAAGAACGCGATCAGCACCGAGCGGTTGAGCCAGACTCAGGCGCAGCTTCAGGTCAACGGCAAGCTGTTTGATCTTGGCGCAGGACCTGCCCAGATTGCCGTTGTCGGCAACTGGCGCCGCAACACCTATGAATATGCGCCGGACATCGACGTGACTCCGGCATCGGGTTTTGCACCCGGTGCGAATGTCGAAGGTTTCGCTGCGCAGCTTCCGGTTTCGCGCAAAGCCGTCAGCGTCAAGGAACTGGCAGGCCAGATCGATATTCCGCTGATTTCAGGCAAGCCGTTCATCGAAGAATTTGGCGTTGGCGCAGCAGCCCGCGTTTCGGACTATTCGGTAACCGGTTCGGTGGTCAGCTATGAAGCCGATATGCGCTGGCGCCCAACCGATACGATCCTGTTCCGTGGCAGCTACCAGCGAGCGGTCCGTGCACCGAACATCGCCGAACTGTATTCGCCACCGCAGAATGCGCAGTTTGCGCTTGGCACGCCGCCTGCTTCGTTGGGCGATCCATGCGATGTTCGTTCCAGCGCCCGCACCGGCGCCAATGGTTCGCAAGTTGCCGCGCTTTGCGTTGCCCAAGGCGTTCCGCAGGCGCAAATCAGCACGTATCAGTTCCAGACTACGGCAACTGGTTCGACCACGGCCGGCAGCCTTGCTGTGACGCCTGAAAAGGCCGATACTTTCAACCTTGGCTTCGTGTTCAACGCGCCGCGTGGCGAAGGCGTGTTTGGGGATTTCTCGCTCTCGGTTGATTACTACAACATCAGCATCAAGAACGTGATCTCGGCGGTTCCGGGCGGAAATGTGCTGTCGGGCTGCTACAACCTCAACGGCAGCAACCCGAACTATTCGATTGCGGATGCCAACTGCGCGCTGATCTCTCGTGACGTCAACGGGCAGCTTTTGAACATCAATACGCCGTTCAAAAACCTGGGCGCGCTGAAGACTGATGGTGTCGAAGTGCAAATCCACTGGGGCATCCGTGCACCGTTCCTGGCAGAAAGCGGCAAGCTCTATGTCGACTCCGCAATCGGCTATCTGAACAACTACAAGGTTCAGTTCCTGCCGGGCGCTGCGTTTATCGACTACAACGGGATCAGCAACGGCTCGGTGTTCGATTCTGGCGCAGTGCCACCGCGCGCGACGCCAAAGTGGAAGGCCCTGACAACGCTCGGCTATCGTTCGGATGTGGTCAGCTTTGGCATGCGCTGGAAGTACCAGAACGCGCTTGACGACGTGAGCCGGATCAACAGCCCCGCAAACGTGGCGCTGGGCGTGCCGTCTTACCAGACTTGGGACTTGTTCAGTTCGCTGTGTGTGAACGAAAGGTTCGAACTGCGCGGCGGTGTGAACAACCTGTTTGATCGCGGGTTGCCGTTCGTCGCCAGCAACCAGACGCTGACCGACACAGCCCAGTACGACGTGATCGGCCGTTCGTTCTACATCGGCCTGCGCGCCACTTTCTGATCCACCTGAAGTCCCGGCGCCGCACTGGTGCCGGGACCTTTTTGCACAAGGCAATAATGATCCGCACAGGCCTTCTTGGACGCTCCATCCTCGCATCACGGTCACCTGAGTTGCACGAAAAGGAAGCCGCAGCCCAAGGCCTGCGCTTGCAATACGAACTGTTCGACTTCACCGACAGAGGCTGGCCCGACGCAGACCTTGGTGCGATCATGGCCAATCTGGTCGCTGATGGCTTTAGCGGCTTCAACGTAACGTACCCGTTCAAACAGGCCGTCGTCCCGCTCCTCGATGTTTTGGACGAAAGCGCGCTGGCTGTAGGGGCGGTCAATACCGTGGCGGTCCGCGAGGGCTTGCTGATCGGCTATAACACCGACATGGCCGGATTTCGCAGGGCATTCGTTCGCGAACTGCCCGCAGCCGCAACGGGCCACATTGTGCAGCTTGGGGCAGGCGGTGCGGGCGCCGCCGTTGCCAGCGCACTGCTTTCCATTGGCGTTGGCAGGCTTGACCTGATCGATGTCGACGAAGCGCGTTCGGCAAGCCTTGCCAGTGAACTGTCCAGCCGCTTTCCCAAGCGGCAAATCTGCACCGGAACGCCCGCCAGTGTCGATACGGCCAGCGCCGATGGTATTGTCAACGCAACTCCCATCGGCATGAACGGGAAACCCGGCATGCCTTTGGTCGCTGACTACGTAATGCCCCATCACTGGGTTGCCGACATCATCTATTTCCCTCCGGAAACAGAGCTTCTTCGGGTCGCACGGAAGAAGGGTTGTCGTACAATGAACGGCATGGGCATGGTCGTCGGACAAGCCGCTCGGGCGTTCGAGATCATCACCGGCCACCAAGCCGACAGCACGCGGATGGCCAGCACGCTGCTATAAGGTGACTAAGCGTACAAGCTCGCTAACCATCGGCAAGGACAAGAACGACAAGCCGCGCCACTGACGCCAAACCTTTTGATGCGATCGTCCTTGACGGCCTCAGCCCTGTCTTTGCCGCATGGCGTGGCAAACATGGGTCAATTTTCAGCTCGACGCGACGGCCCGTGTTGGGGGAACCCACCGGTCGCTGAACGACCGGTGGGTTTTCTGACCGCAATGTCAGAACTTGTAGGTTGCTGAGATACCATAGGTACGGGGGGCATTGACACTGGATGTGGCAATCCCGACCGACTGGTAAAGGCCGGTGAATGGGGCATCGTAATACTTCACCTGAGTCAGGTTCTGACCCCACACAGCTATTTCGATGTCAGGCTGTTCGACATTATAGGTGATCCGCGCATTCAGATTGCTGTGACCTTTTACCAGGCCAAGATCATTCAGCCGCTCAATTATCGTAGGCGTGAGCGCGGGGTTGGTCGGGTTGAAGCTGTTTGCATAAAACGCGAAAGTCGAAATGTACGAATAATCGGCGTGGAACGATAATTTGCCATTGGGCACGTCTACTTTTTGCGTTGCACCGATCGACCAGGTCCACTCCGGCGCCTGGGTAACCATTTCTCCGCTGCGATCGTAGAACGGCGTAGCGGGAACGCCGGTGGGGGCTAGGAAGCTGCCAGGCACATAGCGCGAGTGCAGATAGGCTACGTTTCCGGTGAGTTCCATACCCTGCCACGGCAGGATCGTGGTTTCCAGTTCACCGCCATATTGGCGTGCATCGCCTGCATTGATCTGGAACTGCGTAGTGCGCCCGTTGATGATCGGGTTGACGTTTGCCTGAAGGGCGCTGCGCCAAATATGGAAGGCCGACAGATTCAGCCGGACGTGACGATCAAACAGGTCGCTCTTTATGCCGGCTTCGACATCCCGCACCGCTTCTGGGCTGATCGATTCCAGCCCCGGCGCGGTCGCGCGGAAGTTAATGCCGCCCGCGAGCGAGGCACCACTGGTCTTGAGGTAGACAAAGGTGACGGGGCTGAGCTGATAATCGACGCTGGCCAGCCAAGCGGGGTACGAGAAATTGCCGCCGCGCGCATCGTTGCAGCCGCCTGCCGGATCGCGCATGGTTGCCGTGGGAACGAACCCTGAGACCACGGCGCAAGCGGAATCGCTGAAATCAGGCAGTACGCTGCCATTTCGGCCATGCCGCACCGCATTGCGGCTGTCCCACGTGTACCGGATGCCGCCCGTGATCCGCAATTCACTGGTAACGCGGTAGTTCAACTGGGTGAAAAGCCCGCGCGAGATCGATTTGTAATCGGTTGAATCCCGCGCAAAGGGGAAGGGGTTGCCGCCAAAGAATTGCTGGTCGGATACGGTATCTTCAACGCCACTTTCCTGAAAATAGATGGCGCCGACGATCCAGTCCAGATCCCCTAGCTTGCCCGAAGCTTGCACTTCCTGGCTGAACTGCTTGTTGGAATAATCGCTTGAGAAGCTGACGCCGCGCGCCGGGCTGCCGTCAATATCCACGTTGGTTATGCTGCGCCCGGTGCGATAAGCGGTGATCGACTTGACCTGAACACCACCGAAATCGATGTCCAGATTGGCGTTGAGGCCTTTTCCGACCACTTTGCTGCTTGGTTCATCGATGACGGAATTACCGCTCGCCCCCGTTCCCACAGGAATATTCAAAGTGGTGTTGAGGAAAGATCCTGCTCCGACGGCACGGCTATAGCTCTTGTGAAAATCGTCTTTGGTGTTGACGAGTGACGTTCCGAAAAACGCATTGCCCAAGCCGAAGTCGTCGGAAATCTGCACCGACGCGAGGCCGTTGTCCTGATAGTTGGTATAATCGCCGCTGATCTGCAGCTTGAGAGGCAGTTCATCGGGCTGCCAGAGCAAGGTGCCGCGGGCCTGATAATTGCCCTTGATGTCGTTCTCGCGCCGGCCTGTTGCCAGATTTTGGACATATCCATCGCGCTTTTCATAGCGGCCTGCAAAGCGTGTCGAGACGGTTTGGCTGAGCGGAATGTTGACGACGCCTTCGGTCATATAGTGCGAGTAATTGCCCACGCCGAGCTTCAAATAGCCCTCGAATATCTCAGTTGGTGCCTGCGTGGTGATATTGATTGCGCCGCCGGTGGTATTGCGGCCGAACAGTGTACCTTGCGGTCCGCGCAACACTTCGGCGCTGGCAAGATCAAGGACGCCAGAGTTCCCCATGATCGGGCGGGCCTGGTAGACGCCATCGATATAGATGCCGACCGGAGAATCGTTGCCCGATCCGGGATTGGCCTGGCTTTGGCCACGGATTGAAAAGGTTGCGACCAACGGCCCGGCCGTCCCGCCGCCAAGCGATGCAAAGCCCGGCGTTGTGCGGGTAAGATCGCCGAGGCGGACGATCTGCTTTTCCTGAATCTGGACAGACGAGATTGCGGTGACAGCCACTGGTGTGCGCTGCTGGTTTTCAGAAGACCGGCGGGCCGTAACCACGATGTCTTTCAGTTCTTGGCTGTTGGCGTCGATTTCTGTGGTCGCGCCGGAATCTGCTTGGGCATTGGCAAGGCCCGGAGCGCCAATCAGGGCGGTCGCCCCAAGTATGGATCTGCTCATAACTGAATGGAAACGCATAAACCCTCTCCTCTTCCGCATCAGACCATTTGGTTGGTTTCGCTTGCGGGACGCAGACAGGGAACACAAAGTCCGCCTACGTGAAAGAGTTTGTCCTGCGTACCTATCAATTGTCCTATCAGAGCAATTGGATAGATTGATTTTTGAGAGGTGGTTTATTCTGATTTATCGGATATATTTGTGAATCTGATATAAGGTATATTTGGCATATATTTTGCTATGCTTTGGATTTTGTCTTCTTCGAGGTGCATTTGTCCTGTCAGAAGTATTATTAGCATTTGGCCCAATATGGCCAACTCCTACCAATGCTGCCGATGTTAAAGCGGCGATTGCGTGGGAGACTGTAAAATGAAGCGTTTTGCTGGACGGGTTGCGTTGGTCACCGGGGCATTGCGCGGGATCGGAAGGGCGGTGGTCAATCAACTTCATGCCGATGGGGCTTTGGTCATTGTCACGGACATCGACGAGCCGCAGCAGGACGCTGCGGCTCGGATCGCCCGCGACTTGCCCGGTGCGCACTATCTCCAATTGGATGCAACCAGTGAAACAGCATGGCAGGCCGCCCGCGACCGTGTGGCCAGCGATTTTGGGCGTCTGGACATTTTGGTGAACAATGTCGGCGCCGAAACCTCGTCTCCGGTGCAGGAGATGGAACTGGCAGTATGGCGGCGCATGATGGCGATGAACGTGGAAACCGGGTTTCTTGGGGTGAAGACCTTTCAGCCGATGCTGGCGCAATCGGGCCATCACACGCCACATGGGTCCAGCATAGTCAATGTCAGTTCGATGATGGGGCTTGTCGCGCTGCCCAATACCTCTGCATACAGTACGGCCAAGGGGGCGGTGCGGCTATTTACCAAATCGATTGCGGTCGAATTTGCCAAAGCCCGCGTGCCGATTCGCGCCAACAGCGTCCATCCGGGGTATGTCGACACCGACATGCTGCGCAATGGCCTGTCGCGGGTCGCGGTCGAGGCCGGAATGGAAAGTGGTGCGCTGATTGCCATGACCGAACAAGGCGTTCCTATGGGGCGCATGGCCAAACCAGGTGAAATCGCCAATGTCATCGCCTTTCTGGCCAGTGATGACAGCAGTTACATGACCGGCACGGAACTTGTCGTCGATGGCGGAATCACGGCAATGTGATCGCTTATACTTTTTCCAGGATCAGCCCGATGCCTTGCCCCACGCCCACACACATGAACGCCATGGCATAGCGCCCCCCAGTACGCTGCAATTCTTCGACCGCGGAAAGGGTAATGCGAGCGCCCGACATGCCCAGCGGATGACCCAGCGCAATTGCCCCTCCGTTGCGATTGACGCGGGCATCATCCGGCGCGATCCCCAGATCGCGTAGACACGCGATCGCCTGACTGGCAAATGCCTCATTCAATTCGATTACATCGATCTGGTCCATTTCAAGGCCGCTGAGGCGCAGCAACTTGTGCGCCGCCTCGACTGGTCCCACGCCCATGATCTGCGGTGCGATGCCTGCTGCTGCCATCGCTACGATCCGCGCGCGCGGGCGTAGGCCATGACGATGCGCAGACGCCTCTGAGGCGATCAGCATGGCAGCCGCGCCATCGTTCAGCCCTGAGGCATTGCCCGCCGTGACCGTGCCATCGGCGTGTACGACGGGTTTCAGGCTCGCGAGCGCTGCATGGCTGGTGGCGCGCGGATGTTCATCTTGCGCGAATATCGCCGGTTCACCGACCAAGCGCGGGATTATTACAGGTACGATCTCTGCGGCGAGTCTGCCGCTTTCCATTGCAACGGCGGCCTTCTCCTGACTGCGCAGTGCAAACAGATCCTGCTCTTCGCGCGTGACGTGCCAACGTGCCGCAACATTTTCGCCCGTTTGCGGCATTGAATCAACGCCATAAGCAGCGCGCATGGCCGGATTGATGAAGCGCCAGCCCAACACAGTGTCTTCCAGCTTCTGTGTGCGATCAAGCGCCCCTAGCGCCTTTCCCATAACGTAGGGCGCCCGGCTCATGCCCTCGACCCCGCCTGCGAGGATGAATTGCGCATCGCCGCTGCGGATCGCCTGCGCGGCTAGTCCGATGGCGTTCAACCCCGAACCGCACAGGCGATTGACCGTGACGGCGGGAACTACCTCGGGCAGGCCAGCCAGCAGCACGGCCATGCGCGCAACATTGCGATTGTCCTCACCCGCCTGATTTGCGCAGCCCAGCATGACATCGTCAAGCGCAGTCCAATCCACACCGGGATTGCGTTCGATAAGCGCCCGGACCGGGATCGCGGCCAGATCATCGGTGCGGATGGTGGCAAGCGAGCCGTTCAGTCGGCCGATTGGCGTACGGATGGCATCGCACACAAATGCCTGATTCATAGCGACCATTACGCGCTTACCCGCTGACGCACGGTCCGGTTTTCGATGCGCTTTTCGTTGATAGTCGAATGGACGATACGCTGGACATATATTCCGGGCGTGTGGATGTGATCCGGGTCGAAATCGCCCTCGGCCACGATTTCTTCCGCTTCGACCACGGTGAGGGCTGCTGCGGTGGCCATCACCGGGTTGAAATTGCGCGCCGTCTTGCGGAACATCAGATTACCCGCCGGGTCCGCCCGCCACGCCTTTATGATGGCAAGATCGGCCTTCAGCCAGCTTTCGCGAACATAGTGTTCTCCGTCGAATGTCTCGACTGGTTTGCCCTCAGCTACCACTGTTCCCACACCCGTCTTGGTATAGAAGGCCGGGATTCCCGCACCGCCAGCGCGGATGCGTTCGGCCAGTGTGCCTTGCGGGTTGAGTTCCAGCGCCAGTTCGCCCGAAAGGTATTGGGCTTCGAACAGCTTGTTATCGCCGATGTAGGATGAAATCATTTTAGCGATCTGCCGACTTTGCAGCAGCATCCACAAGCCAAAGCCTTCTGCGCCGGCATTGTTCGAAATTACGGTCAGCCCGCGTACCCCTGCGGTTCGGATTTCGGGGATCAGGCTTTCTGGATTGCCGCTTAGGCCAAATCCGCCTGCCATGATCGTCATCCCGTCAAACAACAGGCCATCAAGCGCGGCGGCAGGGCTTTCGTATATCTTTGATGCCATCGTCTATTCCCATTGTGCGCGTGCTTTGTGCAAGGAACGACGCCTTGTCCGAAACACGCCTGCGGCATGATTGCGAGTAGCACGCTTGCCGGTTCCCACCTTCGGCATTCGCTATCGCGTGGCGGACAAGGATCACGCTGGAGTAACATCGCGCCGGGCGATCAGCGGCAGCCAATTGACAAGGGCTGCGGCCTGTGGGTGAAAGTCGCCCGAACAATCACGGCCGCTTGTGCGGGCGATGCAATGAATTCGGGGAGAATCGTCATGCTTGAAGGAATGGGCATTCTGATTACCGGCGGTGCCAGCGGCATCGGGCGGGCGGCGGCTGAACTGTTTGCCGATTACGGAGCCAGAGTTGCCATAGCGGACATCGACATGGCTGCTGCGCAAATCGTCGTGGATTCCATCGTGGCGTGTGGCGGATCGGCCATCGCGCTTGCAGTGGATACATCAAGTGCGCAGCAGGTGGATCTTATGGTCGAGAATGCGGCCGAATGGCTGGGCCGGATCGATGCTGCCTTCAACAATGTCGGCATAGCCCATCCGCTGCACGCGATAGACGAATTGCCGCTGTCCGTATGGCAGCGCACCATGGACGTCACCGCCACCGGCACACTGCTTTCGATGCAGGCAGAACTGCGCCACATGATCAAGGCGGGTGGCGGTGCGATCGTCAACACTGCGTCAAATTCCGGCACGCATGGCACACCAATGCTGGGCGGATATGGGGCATCGAAAGCCGCCGTAATCAACCTCACCAAAACGGTGGCGGTTGAATATGCATCACGCGGCATCCGCGCCAATGCCATCTGTCCGGGCGTGATCGACACACCGCCGATTGCCGCGCTGGCTGCGGCTGGCACCGATTTTTCACAGATCATCAATGCCCCGATGGGGCGCATTGGCACAGCCAGAGAAGTGGCCGAACTGGCAGCATGGCTGTGTTCGGGACGCTCGTCCTATGTAACGGGGCAGGCCATCTCCATCGACGGCGGCCAAACCGCGACGCCGTGACCGGCTGGCCGGGGAAGAGTCCCCTGTCGTCACGCTCGAATGTGGCTTTGATCGGACATCGCTGTCGCCAAGCGAAGATCGGGCCTTCCGGCAGTTGCAGTGCGCCTCGCCCGGCGTCTTAACTCGTCTTGAGATTGCGCGACGGACAATTCCCCCAAGGGAATGGTCGCGCCATGACGGGAGAGCGTGAGCGATGGCCGAACAGGTATGGGATCACGAATGCGATGTGCTGGTTATCGGATCGGGCGCTGGCGGGCTGACTGCGGCGGTGGTCGCTGCCGATCAGAAGGCGCAAGTGATCGTTATCGAAAAGGGCGAATTGTTCGGCGGCACTTCGGCAACATCGGGCGGTGTCTTGTGGATTCCGGCCAGCTATCTGGCGCAGCAGGCTGGCGCCACGGACAGCGTCGAAGAAGCTTTCACCTATGTGAAGGGTCTGACGGGCGATGAAGGCTCTGACGATCTGATCCGTACGTATGTGACGCAGGCGCGTGAAATGCTGCGCTACATGATGCAGCACAGTGATGTGCAATACAGCGCCATCCCTTATCCCGATTATCAAAGCCACCGCACTGGCGGAAAAAAGGGCTATCGCAACCATGATGTCACCCCGCTTGATGGGCGGGTGCTGGGCGATGATCTTGAACGGTTGCAACGCACCCACCCATCCAACATGCTGTTCGGCAAATATGTCTGGAATACCGCCGAAGCTTCGAAGCTGATCACACGCACGCCGGGCTGGATGAAGGCGATGGCGAGCACTTTGTGGCGCTACTATGGCGATGTGGGCCAGCGCCTGAAATCCTCACGCTCGCGATATTTGACTGGGGGCAATGCCCTGATCGGGCGGCTCAAACTGTCGCTTGACAAGCGGGGGGTGGCGATCTGGACGGGTACCGGCTTGCAGGAATTGATACGCGATGCGGATGGCAGGATAACCGGAGTCATTGCCCAGCAAGACGGGCGGCGCGTGGCAATTGGCGCGCGGCGCGGGGTCATCATGGCGGCAGGCGGTTTTGAACGCAGCAAGGATTTGCGGGCGCGCTATCTCAAGGCCTCGCCCAACACCGACTGGAGCGGATCGCAGCCCTACAACACAGGCGACGCGCTAGTCGCGGCCATAGCCGTGGGCGCAGCGACGCAGCGGCTGGATTCAGCCTGGCGGGCGCCCACCGTGCATGTGCCGGGTGAAGACCGCGCGCGGCCGCTGTTCATCGAACGCTCGCTGCCCGGCGCGATCATCGTGAATCAGGCAGCAAAGCGTTACATGAACGAATCCACGGATTATCATCTGGCCGGGCAGGCGATGGTCGATAATGACCTGCCGGGCGCGGGCACATCGCCTTCGTTTGTAATCTTCGATGCAGTGTTCAAATGGCGCTACCCGATGGGGCCGGTGATGCCGATGCTGCCGGTTTGGATGCTGCCTCGCTCGGTTCGCTCGATTCTTTATTCCGATGCCACGATTGCGGGCCTTGCGCGCAAGCTGGCTTTGGACCCGGCGGTGTTGGAACAGACGGTTTCGCGCTTTAACGCTTCTGTAGAAAGCGGCACGGATGAAGATTTTCACCGTGGCGAAAATTTCTACGATACGCTTTTCGGCGATCCAAGGTTGCCGAAAAATTCTGCACTGGCTCCGGTCAGAAAGGGGCCGTTTTATGCCTTGCGCATATATCCCGGCGACATCGGCACAAATGGCGGGCTGGTCACCGATACGCATGGCATGGTGCTTGATCAGGCAGGCAAGCAGATCCCCGGTCTTTATGCCACCGGCAATCTCGTCGCTTCGCCCATGGTGCGGTCATATCCCGGCGGCGGGGCCACTTTGGGGCCAGCGATGACGTTTGGCTATCTGGCCGCGCGCCACGCCATGGGCGCCAACAGTTGAGCGCGCCTTCAGCAGGAGTAGATGAAATGAGCAATGGCGTTGCCGCAGCAGCCCGCCCGGCCATCCCGGATCATGTGCCACCTGAACTGGTCTTCGATTACCCGCTGATCGTCTCACGCAAGACTACCGAAAACCCGTTCGACCGTATCATCCCCGAAGTTACCACGTGGCCGGACGTCTTTTATGCCCCGGGCGCGGTGCCGACGGGCGATGCTGCGTGGGTGTTCCGCCGCGCCTCGGATGTCAGACGCTTGTTCAAGGACACCGAAAACTTTACCGCGCGCGGTTGGGCCAGTTTCAGCGGGCTGATCGGCGACAGCTGGTATCAGGTGCCGGTCGAATATGATCCGCCAGAACACGGCCCTTTGCGGGCGCTGCTGAACCCGTTGCTGTCGCCAGCACGGATGATCGCGCTGGATGGCAAAGTGCGCAATTATGCCCGCCACTACATCGCGCTGTTCAAGGACCGGGGGCATTGCGAATTCATGAGTGAATTCGCTTTCAAATTCCCCATTGCGGTCTTTCTTGAATTGATGGGCCTGCCGCAAGAGGATGTCGAACAATTGCTGGCCTGGGAAATGGGGCTGCTGCACGAACCCGATGTAATGAAGATGGCAGCCGCAACCCGGTCTGTTCGCGATTATCTGGAAGTGAAACTGGGTGAGAGCGCCAAAAATCCGCGCGATGATTTCATCAGCTTCATCGCCACTGCGCGGTTGAACGATCGTGCTTTGAGCCGTGACGAGCAGGTCGGCATGGCGTTCAATTTCTACACCGGCGGCCTTGATACTGTATCGACCAACATCGCGCTGCATTTCCGGCATCTGGCCGAAAACGCCTATCATCAGGCTGTCTTGCGCGCGCATCCCGAAAGGATACCCTTGGCGACCGAGGAATTGCTGCGTGCTTATGCTGCGGTCACGACCTTCCGGATATGCACGCGCGAAGTGGTCATAAACGGTGCGCGGATCATGCCCGGCGACCGGGTGGCGCTGAGCACCACGCTGGCTTGCCGGGACGAGCGGAAATATGAAATTCCGCACGAAATCCGCCTTGATCGCGGGCCGCAGCATGAAGGCTTCGCCTTTGGACCGCACCGCTGCGTCGGGATGCATCTGGCCCGCCGGGAGATGCACTGCGCGCTGGAGGAAGTGCTGGCGGCAATTCCGCAGTTCCGGATCGAACCGGGTGCGACCATTGTCTCGACACTCGGCCCGATCATTCAGCCAGAGACATTGCCACTGGTTTGGGAACCCCGTTGACATGCGGCCAAATAGCACCCGTCCGCTGCCCTATACCAATGGCCGATTTACTACGATGGCTGGGATTGCACAGAAAACGCTGGGGCCAATAATAGAATTGGCCGGGTGCGTTGCGTTCGGGTTCTTCGACTGACCTTTGAGAGGCTTTCATGCTTAAAATTGCGCCAGCATCTTCCACGCTGAACGAGATCAATGGTTTTGATGAACAGGCTGGTGAAGAGGCTATCGAGGCGGCAATCGGCCTGCAAGGATTGCTACGGACGGAAGCCGAGAAAGGCGATGTGCAGCGCTACCCGTCGCAACGGGTGATCGACGCGCTGACCGAGGCGAACCTCTGGGCCGTTGCGGTGCCCAAGCGGCTTGGCGGGCGCGGTGCTTCGGCCACGGCTTTGACCCGCATGGGGGCTGAACTGGCTAAAGGCGATCCCTCGGTGGCCTGGGTATCGCAGATCATCAACGGCACCACGTGGGTAACTTCGATCGGGCCGGATGCGCTACAGGACGAAATCTTCGCCGATGGGGTTCCGCGCATTGCCGGTGCATTCAATCCGCCGGGTACGGCAATACCGGTCGACGGTGGTTATCGCGTGACCGGAGCGTGGCCTTATGCTTCTGCCATTCGGCACACCCAGTGGAGCCAGTGGGGGATCAAGATTGTGCATCCCGATGGCACTGAAGTGCCTGGGAATTTCTGCTATATCCCCACCGATCAGCTGGTCATCGAAAATACGTGGTTCGTGACCGGGCTGCAGGGGACCGGATCAGATACGGCAGTCGCGAACGATCTGTTCGTGCCCGAAAACCGTGTTGTCCATGCCGCAAAGTCATATAACTTCGTGGCGCCGAACAAGCGCAATTATGGCGCGGCATCGGACTACTTTGCTCAGATGGCCTTTGTGCACCGCACGATGACGGGTACTCCGCTTGGTGCCGCAGAAGGCTTGCTGGCTGCTGTCAGTGAGGCAGCCAAGGTAAAGCCGATGGTAGGGACGATCTTTGTCCGCCAGATCGATTCTCATGTGATCGTGAAGGAAATCGGCGAGGCGGCAATCAAGATCGATGCGGCGCGATTGCTGATCGAGGATGCCACCGGCGTGATCGATGCGGCAGCACTGGCCATGCGCGTGCTGACTGAGCGTGAACGCGCCCGCAACAAGGCGCAAGCCAACTATGCGATGCAGATACTGGGCGAGGCTGTTCAATCATTGATGAATATCGCCGGATCAGGTGCCTTTAACAATTCCAACGTTGCGGTGCGATACTGGCGGGATTTCAATATGGTGGCACGCCATTTCGGCAACATCCCTTCGGTAGGTCACGAAGTATATGGCCGATCGTTAGTGGGAATTACGCCCAATGCCGTGCCGCCTTTCATGTACTGAATCATCGCAGTGGAATAATTCAAGAAAGAGGATGTGAACGTAATGATCGACAAGGAACTATTTCACCATACGCCGGAGCGTCGCGCGGAAGTGGTGCAAGGGCTGACGGACAAGCAGGCCAAGATGGCCAATCACTGGATGGACCTGTTCGATCACGCCTTCAATGTTGGCGATTTCGTCAAGATGGATGAGTTTTTCCATCCTGACATGACGTATAGCAACCCCAACCGTCTCGATCTGGGGCCGTACAAGGCGTGGAAGACCTCGCCAGTCGCACTGTACAAAACATTCCCGCCTTCGGTGTACCGGGTGCTGGAAGCCTATGGCAAGGGTGAGGACAAGATTTGCGTGTTCTGCAACCATCAGGGTGAGCAGACCGGCGGACCCTACATGGGCATTCCACCAGTGGGCCAGAAGATCAATGTCCACTGGTTCTCAGTGCTGACGTTCAAGGATGACAAGATCATCCATATCTATTCGATCTCGGACGTGTTGAGCATGCTCATCGATATTGGCGTGATCTCGAAGGATAAGCAGCCGGTCGATCCTTACAAGTAAATCCGCTGTGGGCGGGGGATCTGAAACAGATCGCCCGCCTGCCACCAAGGGGGCGGCAGATCCCCGCTCAGGAGAATGACGATGTCAGATGCGGCAGCACGGTTTGTTGGCAAGCAGTTTGATCAGGTGGCGTTCGTCGTCGATCGGCTGGAACCTGCGCAGGAAAAGTTCGGCGCGCTTTATGGCATTTCGAACTGGAATGTATGGCGCAACCTTGCCGATGGGCAAATCAACAAAGCCTATCGCGGCACATCCGGCGATTACCAGTTCAGCTGCGCCTATGCTTATGTCGGCGATCTGCAGGTGGAACTATGCCAGCATGATGGCGGGCGCAGCATTTACAAGGACTGGCTCGACACGCGCGGACCCAGCCTGCACCATCTGGGTTTCCGGCTGGATACGCGCGCGGAATATGAAGCGGCTGCGGCAAACTTCGTAGCGCAGGGCGCCCTGCTGGCGATGGGCGGCGAGATCGAGAATACCGGTGTTTGGGCCTATTTCGACACGGTCGACCAGTTGGGCTGCTATACCGAGCTTTACTGGTCTGCGCCGCACGTTCTGAAGATATTCGAACAAATGAAACGCGGTGAGCAGGTTTCGCTCACGTGACCCGATGGAGCATAGAATGAGCACTGGGGCTGAGGAAAGCGGCGCAATGCCACGCCTGAAAGATGGAACGCTGGTGCGCGATCTGTTCGATCACGGCAAGCGACAGGTGCAACTGCGCGTGCATCACGATGCCGAAATCTTCGATCTCGAAATGGAGCGGATTTTCGCAAAATCATGGCTGCCGGTTGCGCATGAAAGCGAAATTCCCAACCCCGGTGATTTCGTGCGCCGCTATATGGGGCAGGACTCCTGCCTTGTCGTGCGCGGCGATGATGGCGGGATTTCGGTTTTGCTCAATGCCTGTTCGCATCGCGGCATGGCGTTGTGCCGAGAAGAAAAGGGCAAGGCTGCGAACTTTAAATGCCCCTATCACGGCTGGGCGTTCAGCAAGGAGGGCCGCTTTATGGCGGCACCCTTCGAAAAGCAGATGTACGGGGACCAGCTTCGCCGGGATGCCGACGATCTTGGTCTGGTGACTGCCAAAACCGGTATGCTGGCGGGCATGGTCTTTGCCAATTGGGACCATGAGGCAGAGAGTTTTCAAGACTACCTCGGCGATTTTGCATGGTATTTGCAGGCCGCGCTCGAAAGGACCAATCGCGGTCTTGAGGTTGTGGGGCCACCCCAGCGGCACATCATGCGAGCCAACTGGAAGCTGCTGGCCGAGCAATTGGCCGATGGCTATCACGCGCGCGCCTTGCACCAGTCGGCCGGCGATATGGGCACGTTGGGGCATAATCCCAACGATCCAGCTTCGTGGGGGCTGATCGGTATCAATGTCAGTACGCCGGGCGGCCATACTCTGCGCTGTATCGACATGCGTCTGGCCTATAACTTCGAAGGTCTTTCCGCCGAAGCCACTGCAAAGGAGCGGCTGACAGCGATCCCGCCACCGGGTGCCAATCCGGCCATGGTCGGAGAGTTCGGGCAGAACCTTTCGGACGACCAGATTGCGCTGATAGCTGATACGCCGCCGCTGGTGATGGGTCTGTTTCCCGGAACCGATTTCTTCACATTGATGAGCGTCAGTGGGTCTGAAGACGGCAGCCACGGGCCGGTCATGGTCGCACGGACATGGATACCGCGCGCACCCGATCTGTTTGAAATGCTGACCTGGATTCTGGTTGAAAAGGACGCATCCGAAGAACTGCGCGAGAAGACCAAGCGCACGACCGTCCGCAACTTCGGGATCAGCGGCTATATCGAACAAGATGATGCCGAAGCGTGGCAGGGCATCCAGAAGGTGGTGCAGGGGCCGATCGGGCGCAAGTTGACCGGAAAGTATCAAGCGCAGATCGGCATCGTGAAGCCAGACGATTTTCATGGTGGCGGTGATGTCCACGCCGGTTTCAGCCGTGATGATGCGCAATGGGCATGGTGGAAACGCTATGCCGAAGTGATGAGCAACTGATTGCAAGAGTGGAGTGGCCAACTGGTGACTGAGATTTTGAAACACGACCAGATGGGAGAGGCAGGCGCGCCAGTTTTCGGCAAGGGCCGCCGCCTGCGCGCTACCGAACCTCGCTACATGGAAGTGCTGGACTTCCTGTGGGAAGAGGCAGCGATCCTTGATCGCGATGATCTGATCGGCTGGAAAGCCATGCTTGATGAGGCCATCGTATATCGCATGCCGGTATGCGTCACGCGCAAGCGCCATAGCGGCGAAAGCTTCGAGACGCCGACGATGCATTTCGACGAGGATTACCTCTCGATTGCATTTCGTATCCGGCGCTTTGTTGAAACGCAGGCTTGGGCAGCCGATCCGCCCACCCGGACCCGGCGTTTCGTGACAGGGGTGCGCGTCTGGGCAGGGGAAACGTCGGATGTCTTCGACGTCACCAGTTCGCTGCTGCTCGTCCGTTCGACAGACGATGATTATCGCACGGATATTCTGACAGCGGAAAGGTTCGACCGGGTCCGGTTCTTACCTGATGGTAGACTGCTGTTGCGGGACCGAAAGATCGTTGCCGATCAGACAACCATCGGGACGCACAATCTTGCAGTGTTTCTTTAGGTTGGCGCACCTGCAAGAGCAATCGAAAGAGGTTGCCCTTTCGGGCACATTTGTGGCAACCTTCCCGGCAAAATATAATGGTGTGGACCAAGTCTGCCCGGGAGAGTCAGATGATAGTTGATTGCTTGCCAAAGCCTAGCAGCTTGGCCGGAACGGTTGAGTGTGAAGCCCGTGGCCCGACCAGCGTGATTCAAATCAACCGTTACAGCTGGGACGAGCCGCAAGAGGCCCTGTTCAAGCCCGATACGCCGATCGTCGATATTGTCCTGTCGCGCCGAAAGGCCAGTCTTGATTGCTCATTTCTTGAGCTGTCGCGGCCGGAATCGCGCCGTGTGGGCGATATTCTGTTCATGCCGCCGGGCTACACCCTGCACAGCCGCTGGGATCGCGGCGCTCGTCGGTCAATGTGCTGTGTTTTCGATCCGGCCAGCGTGACGGACCTGTTCGATTTCGATTGGGGTGACCGCAAGCTTGTCGCCAGCCTCGGCATCGATAATGCGATCATTCGCAGCACGATGATGCGCCTGGTATCCGAAGCTCTGGAGCCGCAGTTTGCAAGTACCCTTCTGATCGAATCGCTTTGCACGGCGCTGGCGGTGGAATTGCGCCGACATTTCGACATCCTCGACAAGGATGATGCGCTGATTGAGGGCGAGGGCGGTTTGAGCCACAACGAATTGCACCGGATCCGCGAAAGTCTGGAAGAAGAGGATGCTTCGAACCCGACCACTGTTGCCCGCCTGGCTCAGGCAGCAGGGATGAGTGTGCGTCATTTCTCACGCCTTTTCCGCGCCTCGACGGGCGGAACAGTGAGCGAATATGCTGCGCAAGTGCGGATCGAACGTGCGATGCGCTTGTTGTGCGAAGAGCGCCTGCTGATCAAGGAAATCGCATTTCGTTGCGGATTTCAAAGTTCGTCGAGCTTCTCGTCCGCTTTTCGCCGGGCCACGACCCTTACCCCGCAGCAGTATCGCGCCGCCCGCTTGAATTGATCTTGTAAGCCTGCCGCACCCCCTGATGGTGCGGCAGGCACGGCCTTAAACCTGCTGGTCGTTCAGCACAAAGCTATGATCGAGCGATACCCATGGGCCGTTAATAGAGCGGCCTTGCACCTCTCCTGTGTCTGTGTGGGTAACATAGGGCCGAATCAGCGATTCTTTGACGCCGAACACCACATCGGAATCCAAATAGGCATCGCCCTGCGCAAAGACATGCGTAACCAGCGGTCTGCAACCGGGCGCGGTGATCTTGAAATGGATGTGTTCCGGGCGCCACGGGTGGCGTCCTTGTGCTGCCAGCATATCGCCCACAGGTCCATCGGTAGGGATCGGGTAGGCAGCCGGTCTGCGCGTCCAGAAGTGAAACGCCCCATCCGCATCCGCCGTAAAGCGGCCCCGCCCGGCCAAACCCCCGGTCTTGTCCATCTGCTGGACATCGTAGAACCCCGCTTCGTCCGAATGCCACACGTCGATGATAGCGCCTGCTGCTGCTGCGCCCCCGGCTTTGCGAACCTTGCCCGAAACCAGCATTGGCGCTCCCTCGATCGCGGTGCCTATATCCTGACCAAGTCCGAATTCAGGCGGGGGCACGTAAAACGGACCGAACACCGTCGTTTCGGTGACATCGCCTGTGACCGGGTTGTTGATGGCATCGACAAGGGTGGAAACCCCCAGAGTGTCGGAAAGCAGGATAAATTCCTGCCGCTTGTCGTCGCACTTCTGGCCAGTCGCGGTCAGGAAGCCAATGCCTGCTTCCCATTCCGCAGCCGTGGGACGGATCTCGCGCACAAAGGCGTGCAGATGGCGAACCAGCGCCTCGCTGATATGGCGCGCCCGTTCGCTGGACGCCCCGGCCATTCTGGCGACAACGGCGTCGGTAATGCTGCTTTCGTCGAATTCACGCATTATATTTCCTCAATTAGGGGCGGCAATCCGGTCCACGCGCGGCGCAATAGCGCCATGAGGGGATCGCGTTCGATGGGGCGTGGGTTGGGGTAGGGGTTGGCGGTGGCAAGGTCGGCGGCCTGCGCAATCCCCGCTTCTGGCATTCCCAGATCGCGCAGCGCAACAGGTGCGCCCAATTGCTGGCAAAGCGTGAACATCCCCAGAGCGGGCGGCATATCGGTGCCCAGTGCTCGGGCGATCCGAGCCATCGCATCAGTTGCCGCAGCATTATAAGCGATCGCATGGGGCAGGATGACGCTGTGCGTTTCGGCATGGGGCAGGTCGAAAGTCCCGCCCAGCGTATGGCAGAGCTTGTGATGCAGCGCCATGCCGACCTGCCCGAGGCAGGTACCGCACAGCCACGCCCCATATAGCGCCTGTTCACGCGCGCCGCGATCCTGCGGATCGGCGAGCAGGCGGGGCAAAGCCTGAGCAAAGCTGCGGATGCCCTCTTCGGCCAGCAACGATGTTACCGGATTTGCATCGGTGGCATAAAGCGCCTCGACGGCATGGGCGATGGCATTGATGCCGGAGGTAACAGAGGCGGCAATGGGCAGGCTTAGCGTTAGATCGACATCATAGATCACGGCGCGGGGCTGAATGACAGGCAGGCGCTGCGTCACTTTGCGGCCTGCATCGGTTTCGCCCAGAATCGGGGTCATTTCAGAACCGGCATACGTAGTGGGCACGGTGATCTGGGGCAGGCCGGTGCGCAATGCGATGGCCTTACCCAGACCGATTGTCGATCCGCCGCCCAGGGATACGATGCCGTCCACCCCGGCCTCTCGCGCTTGTTCGAGCGCGGCCTGCGTCACAGCAACAGGTGTGTGCATTGTGGCTTCAGTAAAACGGGTGACGGCCACTTCGCCCAGCAACTCTTCTGCCCGGTCTGCCAGTGAAATCTGCTGAGGCGTGGTCAGCACGATGACGCGCGTGGCACCCAAGCGGGCTACCTCGTCGCGCAGATGAACCAGACTGCCGCTGCCGAACCGGATGCGGGTCGCCACATTTTCGAATTGAAAGGCTTGCACCTGAACTCCCGCGATTGTTGTCCTGACGATAGGTTGCATGACGCGTGGGCTCAACACCCGGCACGGCCTTTGACCGATCCTGAAGTGCCTTGTCCGATCGCCTACATGCCGCCACGTTGACCCCGCGTCATCGTCAGCCGATCTCCCGTGTGAGAACATGGCAAGGACCGCCCCAACCGTGACAGCCGTTATCAGCGATACACTCGCCAGCAGCTCCCCTGCGCCAAACGCATTTGATGCAGTCAGCGCGACTTATGGCGCGGGTGGCATGGTCGACCCCTATCCCCTTTATGCCGCGGCGCGGCGCGATGAACCCGTGATGCAGGGTGACATTCTTGCCCGCTTCGGAATTCCGTCGCAGGCAGACTATGCCAATGTCGGACGGCAGGTGTTTACCGTGTTCCGCCATGCCGATGTTGGGGCGGTGCTCAGCGATGATGCTACATGGTCAAGCGATCTCCTGGCCGATGGGCTGGGCCAATTTCTGGGCGAAATGTTCCTGAGCGCCCGCGATGGGCGTTCCCACCGCCAGTTGCGCGGCTTGCTGCAAACCTGCTTTGCCCCCGATGCGCTCCGGCGCTGGAAGGAAAAGCTGATCGTGCCGTTGATCGAGCGGCAGTATGGTGAGCGGATCAGGGGGCTGGGCCGTGCCGAACTGGTGCAGGATATTGCGCTGCCATTTCCGATTCACGCGATCTATACCGTGCTGGGCTTTCCCGATGATCCGGCGGCGATGGCGCAATTTGCCGATCAGGCGCTGCGCATCCTGAACGGCCCGCAGATTGTTACCGACAAGGCCGAGGCTGCCATGGCCGGTGCCTTTGCCGCCGCTGCCGACTTGGACGAAAGCGTGAAGGCAATCGTGCAGCAAAAGCGGGCGGCGGGTGCCACGGGCGATACGATGATCGAACGGTTGATCCACGCCGAACTGAATGGCGAGACGTTCACCGACGAACAGATCGCGGGCATCGTGCGGATGATGCTGCCTGCCGCCGCTGAAACCACAACCCGTACAGTGGCCAACCTGCTCACCTTGCTGTTCGAAAATCCGCCGATGCTGGACCGGGTGCGCGCCGATCGCGCCCTGCTTGGCAAAGCGATTACCGAAACGATGCGGTTGGAACCGGTGGCGGGTTTTCTGGCCCGACGCGCCACATGCGATACCAAACTGGGCGGCGTGGCGATCCCGGCGGGTGCGGCAGTGTCCTTGGTGATCGGTTCGGCAAACCGCGACGAAACTGTGTTCGAAAATCCCGATGCCATGGACATCGACCGGCCCTTTCGGCGCAGCTTCGGCTTTGGTCACGGGGTGCACATGTGCCTTGGCATGCCCATCGCCAAACTGGAACTGGAAGCGATTGCCAATTTCCTGCTCGATCTGCCCGGCCTGCGGCTGGACCCGGATCACCCGGCACCGGCCATAAGCGGCCTGCAGTTCCGCAACCCCGGCGCCATCCATATGCTGTGGAACTTGTCATGAAAATGGAACCTGCGATTTCCACTTTGCTGACAGAAATGGAGGCGCGCTGGGCGCATGAGCAGGCCGAGCAAGCCAGCCTGTCGCAAGCCGACGCCTATGCCAGGGTGGACGATTATCTGCTGCCGGTCGGGCCGGAAACCGGGCGGTTGATGAACGATCTGATCCGCGCGCTACGTCCTGCTGTCGTGGCCGAGATCGGCAGCTCCTATGGCTATTCCACCCTCTGGCTGGCCGAAGCGGCCCGCGCAGTGGGCGGCAAGGTGGTCTCTTTCGAAATCCATGCAGGGAAGATCGCGGCGGCAAGAGCGATGTTGACTTCTGTCGATCTCGATACCGTGGTGCGCTTTGTCGAGGGCGACGCGCTGGCATCGCTTGAAGCGTTTGATGGGGAGATCGGCTTTGCATTGATCGACCTTTGGAAAGACCTCTACATTCCCTGTTTCGACCGAATTGCCGACAAGCTGGCACCGGGTGCCATCGTGATCGCCGATAATATGACATTCCCGGCCGAAAATATCGGCAATGCGGATGCCTACCGCGCCCGCATTCGTGCCGATGCGCGCTTTGAAAGCGTGCTTCTGCCGATCGGCGCGGGGATCGAAGTTACCCGGCGCCTGCCTTAGCCGGGCTAATCCGGCAGGGCATAAGCGATGACATTGTCACCGGCGGGCGATCCGATTGCCCGATAGCCGCCCGCGACCACGACCACCATTTGCCGACCGCTGCGCGGCGACAGATACGTCATGGGCGTGGCGTGGCCCCCGGCGGGCAGCCGCGCGCGCCATAGTTCGCGCCCGGTGGTAACATCATACCCGCGCACGAAATGGTCCAGCGTCCCTGTCAGAAACGCCACCCCGCCCGCCGTTGCGATCGGGCCGCCCAGCGTTGGCACTCCCGGCGCGAACGGCAGCGGCAGCGGCGTCAGATCGCGCACACTGCCATTGGGCCTACGCCAGACCACTTTGCCGGTGCGCAAGTCTATTCCGGCCAGCACGCCCCATGGCGGTGCCTGACACGGCAGGCCCAGCGGTGACAGGAAGGGCATGATGTTTACGCCATAGGGTGCGCCGGCATTGGGGCTGCTGCCGAATTCCCCGGTGCCACCATTGGCGGCTTGGCGGGCATAGTCTGCGCGGGGGATCAGCCGATCAACATAAGCCATGTAATTGGGCGCGGCGATTGCTACCTGACGCACCGGATCGACGGCGATGCCGCTCCAGTTGAACACGCCCAGATGGCCGGGATAGACCAGCGTGCCTTGCACCGAGGGCGGCGTATATGGTCCTTCGTACCGCAAACGCCGGAAGGCGATGCGGCAGCGCATCTGGTCGAACGGGGAAAGGCCCCACATGCCGCTTTCGGTTTCATGGGGATGGGCAAGGAGATTGAGCGCCGACACAGGTTGGGTGCGTGCCGTGTAATCCCCCGGCACTGCCCCGCCCGGCACGGGCACTTCGCGCACCGGCAGGACAGGCTTGCCGGTGCGCCGGTCAAGGATGAAGATATTGCCGGTCTTTGTCGGCTGGACCAGCGCGGGCACTTTTCCGCCGGGCAGATCAAGATCGAGCAGGATCGGCTGTGATCCGACATCCATATCCCACAGATCATGGTGGACGGTCTGAAACGACCAGCGCAAGGTGCCGGTGCGCGCATCAAGTGCCACCACCGAGGTTGCCAGCCGGTCTACCACAGGGGTACGCGCACCGCCGAATTCATCGGGTGTGGCATTGCCCAGCGGTACATAGATCAGCCCCAGCGCGGGGTCATAGCTTGACAGACTCCAGCTGTTGGGAGAATTGTTGGTGTAAGTAGCGCCAGCGGGCAGCGGAGCGGTCGCATACGGGCGTCCCGCATCCCAGTTCCACACCAGCCGCCCGGTCCGCCCATCATAGGCCCGCAGCACACCGGATGGTTCGCGGACTGAGCGATTGTCGTCCACTTGGCCCCCGATAACGACCAGCGCGCCTGCAACCAACGGTGGCGAGGTGGAGTAATAGATTCCCGGCTGCATCCCGCCCATACCAAGGGCAAGATCGACCGCGCCGTTCTTGCCGAAATTGGCGCAAGGTTTGCCGCTTTGCGCATCCAACGCAAACAGGCGCGCGTCAGGTGTGGGCAGGAACAGACGTGCGGCGCAAGGGGCGGTATCGCCCGGTTGCTCCGCTGGCATGTAGGAAAGGCCGCGACACGTAAGGAATGGCGCGCTGGCGCTGATCGTGGCACGGGGATCGAACCGCCAAAGCTCGCGGCCGGTTTCTGCATCCAGGGCGATGGCCTGAGCGTGGGGAGTGCACAAGTACAGCGACTGGCCGATCTTGAGCGGGGTTACTTCATTGGTCACTGACAACGGATCGCCGGAGCGGGGCCAGTCGCCAGTGTGATAATGCCATACCGGCTTCAGACGACTGATATTGGCCGGGGTAATCTGGGCAAGCGCAGACCAGTGCCGCCCGGCAGCATCGCCGCCATAGGCAGTCCAGTCGCCATTGGTCCCGGCATCTGCATAGGGGCCTTCAGGCAGGGCACCATCCACGGTCTGGGGAGCAGCGATCCACGCGGCGATGGCGATTCCGATCGTTGCTACGATGGCGGTTTGCAAGGGCAGTATGGTAAACTTTCGCCCATCGGTTTGCCCGATCCGCCGACGCACCGGCCCCACCAGCAGCAGGATGCCAAACAGCACCAGCAACCCGCCGCGCGGGGCCAGTTGCCACCAGTCCAGCCCGACTTCGGCCAGCGCCCAGACAAGCGTTGCCAGCACGATAAGCGCATAGACCGGCAGCGCCGCCGGGCTGCGCAAGATGATCAGCGCCGCCACCACCAACAGTGCTGCGCCTGTCACGATGTAATAAGACGATCCGTCCATTTGCAGCAACGCCAGCCCGCCCACGCACATGTCAGCACCCGCCGCTGTCAACAACAGCGCCAACAGCAGGCGCACCAGTTTGCCGCCTTTGATCGCGCCATGCGCGCCGTTGGCCATATCTGAGGGAGGTGTGGAGGCAGACGAATTCGGCACCTGTGTGTCCTTGTAATCTGGTTGGGCGAACTGGCTGAGCATTCTGGCGTGACGGTCTAGGTGGTCCTAACCGATTGCCGTGCGTTGCCGAATGCCCACGGGCCATTTTGGCCGATAAGGCATAGCGATGTCCGCGCAGGCACTACGGCGCGCACGTCGCGCGTCGGACAAGGATCGCTTGGGCAGGTCATGAGGGGGCAGATGGCTTGCGGGTCCGCCTTGGTTGGGCCTAGCTACATTCAGGATCCGGGTAAGCCGGACTTGTGGTGGAGAGGCAGGCAGCCAATGGGTGCAGTTCAGTCCGCAGATCTGGAAAGCATATCCGCCGTGCTGGCGATTCATACACTGAAGGCGAGGTATTTCCGCTTTATCGACGCGCGCGACTGGGCGGGGCTGCGGTCGCTGTTCACGCCTGATGCCACGCTGCATTTCACCGAAGCGCAGGATACGGCGCTGGGGCTGGAAGCGTCGATCAATTTCATCGCCAGCGGGATGGAAGGCAGCACCAGCGTGCACCACGGCCACATGCCCGAGATCGAGATCATCACGCCCGCAACAGCGCGCGGTATCTGGGCAATGGAGGATCGGCTGTGGTGGCAGCTGGGTGGCGCCAGTCGTCTCGGCCTCGCCATGCTGCAGGGCTGCGGCCACTATTACGAGACATATGCGCGCCATGACGATGGCTGGCGGATCAGTTCGCTGCGGTTGGTGCGGCAATGGGTCAACGCAGCGCCAGCCGAGGCAATCAACCAGCATGACACACAGCATCAGGAAAGAGCGCAATGAACAGGCTTGAAGGCAAAGTTGCCATCGTAACGGGCGGTGCGGGCGGGATTGGCGCGGCCACGGCATGGCGGCTGGCCCGTGAAGGAGCAAAAGTGCTGGTTGCCGATATTGCGAAGGACGCGGCCGAGGCTGTTGCCGCCGAAATTGGCGATGCGGCGCGCGGCTTTGCCTTTGACGCAGCCGACAACGATTCAGTCGAGGCTATGGTCGAAGCGGCCGTGGAACACTTCGGTAGGCTTGATATTCTGCACAACAATGCCGCTTATGTCGGTGCCGATCTGGCGCGGGATTCCAAGGTCACGGATACCCCCTATGATTTGTGGGACAAGACCATGGCGATAAACCTGCGCGCCTATTTCGTGGGCTGCCGGTTTGCCATCCCGCACATGGTGCGGACAGGTGGCGGGTCGATTATCAATACGGCTTCGGGTTCGGCTTTTCTGGGCGATCTGGCGCGTGTGGCCTATGGTACGTCCAAGGGCGCTGTCGTTTCGCTGACGCGCTATGTCGCCACCCAGCACGCTGCCGAAGGCATTCGCTGCAACGCGATTGCGCCGGGCCTGATCATGACGCCGGCCTTCGCCAATTCCGGGCAGACCGATATCAAACCCTTCATGAAGCAGATCCTGTCGCCGCGCGTGGGCACGCCCGACGATGTGGCCGCGGCCGTCGCCTATCTGGCCTCGGACGAGGCGGGATATGTCACCGGCACGGTGCTGCATGTCGATGGCGGGCTGTCCGCGCATCAGCCTTATGTGGCGGATTTTGAAGCGATGCTCGCAGGCGGTTGATCCGCCGCTTCGATTACACCGGCATGAATTCGTCGGCAGCAGCGGGCTACAAGCTTCGCTCCGCCGACTTGGGAGACAAAAATGGCCCTGAAACTGGTATATGAACCGCTAACGATCAAGGGTGTCGAGATCAGGAACCGGATCGCGCGCCCCGCTCACGGCACGATGCTCAGCCACTATGGGACCATCACTGAACGTCTGATCGATTATCACGTGGCCCGCGCCAAGGGCGGTGTGGGCCTGTCTATCCTCGAAGCGGCGACAGTGCATCCATCCTCGGTTCTCAGTCTTTCGAACATGGATGATAGCGTCATCGGCGGTTATCAGCAACTGATGGCCGCCATCCGCCCGCACGGAATGCGCGTGTTCCAGCAGATCTGGCATGGTGGGCACATTTATCCGGTGATGGACCAGTCGCCGCCATGGGGGGCATCAGCCGTGCCCAATCCGGCCACCGGGATTGTGCCCAATCCGATGGGTATCGCCGAGATCGAAGAAGTGATCGCCGCCTTTGCAGCATCGGCCCGAAGGTGCCGGGAAGGGGGGATTAACGGGGTCGAGATCCATGCCTCGCATGGGTATCTTATCATGCAGTTCCTGAACAAGCTAACCAACCAGCGCACCGACCGGTATGGTGGATCGCTGGAAAACCGGATGCGTTTCCTGCGTGAAATCATGCATGCGGTGCGTGCCGAGGTCGGATCGGATTACCCGGTGGGCATCCGAGTTTCGGTCAGCACCGGTGCCGGGGGGCTGGACGAGAACGAGATCAACACCGTGGTGCGCGCCCTGCGCGACGAGGATTTCATCGATTTCCTCGATGTCAGCTACAGCGACTATTACAATTTCAAATTCGTCGCCGCGATGGATCAGCCCATGGGCTACCAGATTGAATCTTCTCAAAAGATCACTGCTGCCACGCCCGAAGTGCCGCGCTTTGTTATCGGGCGGTTCCGCACGCTGGACGAGGCCGAGCAGATCCTGCGCGATGGCATCGCCGACATTGTTCACATGAATCGCGCCCACATCGCAGATCCGGATATTGTGCGCAAGACTCAGGCGGGCCATCCCGAACAGGTACGGGCCTGTATCGGCTGCAATCAGGCTTGTTGGCAGGCAACCAATCTTGGTTATCCGATGTCGTGCACGATCAATCCGGCGGCCGGACTGGAAGGCACCCTTGCCGAAGATCTTGTGGTGACGGCAGACACACCGGGCAAGGTCATAGTCGTCGGCGGCGGGCCAGCAGGGATGGAAGCTGCGCGCATTGCCCGTCTCAAGGGGCATGAGGTCATTCTGGTGGAAGCGGGGCAATCGCTGGGTGGCCAGTTGGTGCTGGCCCGGCGCGCGCCGTTTCTGCACACTATCGGCGATATTGCGTTCTGGCTGGAACAGGAAATCTACCGTCTGGGCGTCGATGTGCGTACATCGAACTACTGGGATGCCGAAGATGTAGTGGCCGAAAATCCCGATCATGTGGTCATCGCCACGGGCGCCTTGCCGCGAGATAATGGCATACAGTACCGTTACCCTGCAGAACCTGTGCCCGGCTTTGCGACCGCACGGACGGTGTCGGCGGTCGAATTGCTGGCCACGCCGCAGATGGACCTTGGAAAAACTGCCGTGGTGTTCGATGATGTTGGGCATTACGAAGGGCTGGCTGCCACCGAATATCTCCTTGCCAAGGGGCTGAAGGTGACTTTCGTGACGCGGTTTGAAACGGTGGCGCCGCTCCTCGATTCAGTTACTCGCGTCGATCCCGCGTTCCGTCGCTTTGCCGAAACCGGCCGGTTCGACCTTATGATCCGCAGCCGCATCGTGCGCCTTGGCGATGGCGTGTGCGAAGCGCAGGCGCTTTATGAGGGAGCAAGCCGTGCCATCCCTGCAGACATCACGGTTTTCATCAACGCCAAGCAACCGCAGCGCGACATCTATGACGCCTTGCGCGAAAAGGGCTTCGTCCAAGGCAAGAACCTGACGATCGTCGGCGATGCGCGCGCACCGCGTGACCTGCAATTTGCCATTCAGGAAGGCCACCGACTGACGCGAGCTATGGTGTGAAAGCGCGGTTGCGCGGCTTCGTTAAATGAAGTCGCGATAGGTCTGCATGTAGCGCGCAAAGCGATCGCATACGGTCTGTTCGTCAAGCCCGAATTCCTCAAGACTGTAACTGCGCTTACCATGCTTGTCGGCGGGATTTTCGCGGAGCCAGCGCAACACGCCTTGCGCGCCTTCGCCCGTCAGTTCGCGGCCAAACTGGGCGTAGGCCTTGCGAATCGTGCCAACGGGATCGGCAATCAAATCCTTGTAGCGCATGTCATGGATGGGCAGGTCTGGCGTGGCTGCGCGATAATCCATCATGGCTTCGATCCCGTCGGACCAGAGGTTCAGGAATTCACGGCCGATCTTGTCCTTGCCCGGTTCGTCATAGGCAGGCTGACGGATAACGTACATCAGTTGTGAAATGGAAGCGATGACCTGCGTCGGGTCACGGTGCGGCTGAATGAAGATGGCATCGGGATAAACGGTGCGTAGTTCACGCATTTTGTACATGTGTTCCTGGATTTTCAGCACCCAGTGTTTGCGCGGGTTTTTCCAGCTGAGATGTTGCAGCCACATCTTGTGAACTTCATACCGGAATGTGGCATCCACTCCTTTGAACCATTGGTAAAAGCGCGGCAAATGCTGCAGCATGGCCACGTTGCTGCCCTGAAACGAACTGGTCATGAAGGATCCACATTCCTGCGGGATCATCGCACCCAGCGGGTGCCCTTTCAGCACATCTTTGGGGTCGCCGCCTAAATGCTGCCACAGATAAGCATCATACTGGGCAATCCGCGGATCGGACAGCTCAGTGGCTTTTTCCGGCGGCGGCGAAGGCGCGGCAATTTCCCACTGCAGCGGCGTGCGGACGTCCGGGTCCTCGTTGATCAGCGCGTGCAAAACGCTTGTACCGCAACGCGGAAGGCCGACGATGAACAGCGGTTCGCGGATTTCCACTTCGGCGATTTCAGGAAAACGCGCGCGGTCATCGGCGATCTGCTTGAGCCGGGTAAGATCATCGTGGATTCCGAAAGCGAGGCGAGCGCGACCGTTGGCGTTCAGATCGGTCATTTCGGTGCTGGATCGGATCAGCATTTCCAGCCCGGGCCGCACGTTTTTCCTCAAGTAATCCGGCAGCGGATACTGATCCAACAGCTTGTCCGCATCGAGTGGCTCAATGTCTGCTTCCTGCAATGCCGCCATTACTTCAGTTCCTTTTCATCCGCACTTGGCTCAAGCGCGGGCTCTCACAAGTAACGTCATCCTGCCATACCCATTGCTGATCGGGCGGGATTTTCGCCAGGCGCTATTGCCCCATGATCTTTGCCATATCGTCCTGACTGACGCCGATCTGTGCCTCTGCGGCCCTCGTGTCGAAAATCTCGCGCCATGCGGTGATGAGGCCTTCAGCGGTGAAATCGAAAACTGCCATGACCGGAACGCTCACACGTGTGCCAAGATCGGCGAAGGTCACATGGTCGGTCCGTTCGGTAAAGACATTGCTGTCGTTGGCCATGATGACATGGATTTCGGCGTGCAGATCCTTGTACACGGTAAGCTGGCGGGCGATTTCGCCGACAATCGCGGCGGGGCCGTGGATGGGAGCAACTGCGGGTACGAGCGGTTGATAATAGCTTTCCGGTGTAAAAAAGTCTTCAAGGCCTTTGCCGATTACGTTGCCCGAATGGACAATGTCGAGAACGGCGCGGACACGGGATTCATTGGGATGCATAATGGTTAGTCCCTGAGGTTAGCGGGCGAGCGAGCCAAAGTGATACGAAAGCGAGACGCCGTACACACGCGGCGCGCCCGGAAAGGCAACTGCTGTCGCAAGTGGGCTTGAATATAGATCGCTGAACGTGCGCGTGTTGTACTTCTTGTTGAAGGCGTTGCGGACAAAGCCTGCGATCTCGATCTGCGGCGAATCCAGGTTGAAGCTGATGCGGGCGTTGACGATGCCGTAACCGGGAATCCGGCTGAGCGCCGCCTGTCGTTGGATCACCGCACGATCAGCAGCTGAAAGCCCCGGTGCGGCGGTGATCGGGCTGAACGATTGCGAACTGATATAGGCGTAATCACCGTGCAGATCGACTGACCCCCACGCCATGTCCAAGCGCTGTGTGGCCGAAACCGTAGCATTGAACTTAGCGAGCTGTGGCAGGGGTTCGCCGCTGCGATCAACCGTTACCGGCACACCGCCGATGATCTGCGTATCAAGGAAACTGCCCTTGTCATACTTGCCGTCGAGCAGGCCGATCGACCCGGAAAGATCCATGCCGTGCCAAGGCCGCGCGGCCAGTTCGAATTCCGCGCCGCGCACCTGCGCATTACCGGCATTGACGACATATTGGGTGACAGCCGTCGGCCCGACAAGGATGTTCAGGTTGCGCTGCACATCGCGCTGCCAGGCGTTGAATACGGATACGTTTACACGCAACCTGCGGTCGAACAGATCGGCTTTGAAGCCAACCTCCACATCCCGCACCTTTTCAGGAGAGAAGGCCGGGATCGAGCCGAAGCGCAGGTTCCAGCCTCCTGCCATCGCGGCGGCGCTGGTCTTGGCATAGACAAACATCCCTTCGCTCGCCTGATAGTCCACGCCAAGCGTCCAAGCCGGATAGTTGAAACTGGTCTTTTCGGTCTGGTTGCAGGGCGGGAAAGCGCCGCCATCGGGCGCGGCAACGTTGCAGGTGGTGCTGTCGTTGTGGACCGAGAGATTGTGCAGGACGACTTCGCGCTTGTCCCATGTCCAGCGCAGTCCGGCAGACAGGCGCAGACCCGGCGCGATCTTGTAATACCCCTGCGCATAGACACCGCGAGAAATGTTCAGCACGTCGCCATCGTTCAGCAGTGGCGGCACGCCAAGAACGCCCAGCGCCTCGAACAAGGACCGCTCATCGCCTTTCTCGCGTGAAAAATACAGCCCTCCGATCCAGCTGAGCGCGCCGGCATCGCCCGAAAACTGTAGCTCCTGCGAAAACTGCTTCGACCCGAATCCGGTGTGGTTCTGCGCAAAGTGGAGCGGCGTTCCGTCCAGATCGATAACCGCATCGGTCCGGCTGTAGCGATAGCCGGTGATCGCCTGCAGCTTCACATCACCCAGCCTGCCATTGATGGTAAGCGAACCGCCAGCAGCTTTCATCAGGTCCATCGGCAGTTCGCCGAGGGGGCCATTCGTGCCATAACTTGTGCGGAAATTGGCGTTGGTTTGCAGGAATGGTGTAAGAATCGGTGTAAGATCGGCCAGCGGCGCGAGTGCCGGAACGAAATCGATCAGGGGCGTGACGATCGGCGAGAGCGCGCCAGCGTTGAACCCGGCCAGAACGACCGACTGACCACTGTCCCGCCGATAATTATAATCGCCCGAAAGCGTTGCGTCCCAATCGCTGCCATCGGGCGCCCAGCGCAATTTTGCCCGGACAAAGTGGTTGGCTGCCTGATCGGCTGTGGTCCGGTTGAGCGTAGCATTGCGCCCATAACCGTCATCGCGGTTGAAGCTGTAAGTGATGCGGGCGGCCAGTTCCGGGCCTGCAAGCGGCACGTTCAAGGTGGCGCTGCCCTCGACTGTATTGTAGTTTCCATAGGCAACGCGTGCCTCGCCGCCAAAATCACCGGTCGGCTGCTTCGTGATGATATTCAGTGCGCCGCCAGTCGTGTTGCGGCCGAACAGCGTCCCTTGCGGGCCGCGCAATACTTCCACCCGCGCCAGATCGGCAAAATCGAACAGCCCCTGTGACGGGCGCGGCACATAGACGCCATCGATGTAGATACCGACTGCCGGATCGGAGGCGCTGCCCGGATTGACTTGCGACTGGCCACGGATGGACACGAAAGCATAGCCCGAAACCGACGGCGACCCAGTCGCCACGTTCAGGTTCGGGGCAAGCCGTTGCAGGTCTTTCGGATTCTGGATTTGCGTCTGCACCAGTGTGGTGGAGTCAAGCGCAGTGACTGAAACAGGTGTTGTCTGTAGCGATTCGGCCGTGCGGCGCGCGGTGACTACGATGTCAGCCAAGCCTTGATCAGTGTCAGAAGTTGCTGCCGTCTGGATTCCCGCATCTTGGGCGTAAGCCGTAAAACCGTGAAGTGATGCTGTTCCCAGCAATACGCTAGAGAGCAACTTGGTCCGGTTCTTCATTTGACTCTTCCTTCCGATCCTTGCGGACTCATGTTTTTTCGCAGGGATCACGATCTGTCGCAGGAAGTTTTTCGGACCTGCGCTTCTATCGGTCCCTCAGGCCATTGCTTCCTCGCGGTTATTCGCGGATCGGCTGCAATGTGGTGGCGGTGAGATAGGACTGCGATCCGCAGCCTTTGAGCAGGAAGTTCTGGCGGGACAGCCAACGGTTGAAATGGGCCACAAGGGTCGCATCCTGATCGGAGCCTGCCGACCGCACGAAGGCATCGACCGCCGCGTCCGCCTCAAGCCGGGTGGTGACGGGCTTGCCCGTCAGTGCCTCTGCATCGGCAAGATCAGCCGCCAGAATGCTGCCACCGTAGATGGCACACCGCTGCAGGTATGTTCCCAGCACCGCTGCGCTATCGAGATGGAAGCGCAGCGCGGTGTCGCCGGTTTCCCACGACGTCATCATGTTGATCAACTGTGAGGGTGCGGCCTCATACGGCACGGTCGGATTGGGCAGGGGATCGGCCACGGGATCGAGCGTGACGCCAAGGCTTTCAGCAATTCCCTGCAAGCCCCACCGGCTCGTCGCGACGCAGAATTGCAAGTACGCGACATAGTCGTTCTGCACTTCGGGTTCATACATCATCGGCCACATCAACATGCTGTTAGTGCTGGCAAATCCTGCGGAGTGATAAGCGATGGCCCGGTAGGGAATGCGGTCGCCGGTAAGGCTCTCGTAATATTTGCGCAGTTCCGAAATGTCGCCCAGCGGCTCAGTCGTGTCGCGCAGCCGCATACCGGCAAACTCAGCCGCCGGATCACCGATATACGATACCTCGAAGTCGATCAGACCGGTGAAGCGATCCCCGTCATAAAGGAACTGCCCGGCATCGGCAGTGACGAAGCCGGGGCGATCACGATCCTCCGGTGCGTTCTTCTCCAGCCAGCGCGCGTAGAATTCGGTAAGCGGGAACGGACGATCTGCAAAGGCAGCGCGCACTATGTCGATGCATGGCTTGTAAAGGCTGAGCGCGATCTCCCGCGCACTCTTCGGAACGGGCAGGCCGATAGCGCCGAATTCCTCAACCGGGATAGCGTGAAGCTTTGCCAGCGCATTGATGAATTCGCGGCGCACTTTGTTGCGTGCTACGGGAGCTTCGATCAGCGCACTGTTGATGGTGCCGTCCAGCCGCTCCATCACGATTGCTATCGGATCTTCGATCATGCCGTAGACCTTGGGCGCAAGAACGCCGTGACGCTCCATCACGTGATGCACTTGCGCTTCCTGATGCAGCGTCATCGGGTAGCGGGCCGATTTGCCGCGTGCGCCGCGAACCAGAACGCCCTGCAGACGCCCATTGATCACAACATCGGCCTCCCAGCTGATCCGCCACCGCAGCTGCCGGCAGAAGTTTTGCGGTTCGCAGCCGAAATGATCGCGCAGCCATTCATAGACCGGACGGTCGACGTCGCTCAGCGCGGCTGTGTCGATGACCATCCGGGCGATCGTATCGGTTCCCACGCCATTCTCTCCTTGTGCGCCGCCATCGTCCGGCGGTTCTGCTTCTGTGGCTGAGAATGCGGGGCGAAGTGGATCGCGACCAGTCCGGACACTTCAGGTGAATTGCGATCACTATCGGTGAAACACTTGGTTCTTTGACATGGGTGCCGGGCAGCCCACATTCAGGCGCAGAGTAAAAACGGCTGGGAGGCGAGAATGGGAAGGTTGCAGGGCAAGGTCGCGTTGGTAACGGGCGCGGGGTCGGGGATCGGCGAGGCTTCGGCGCTCCGCTTTGGCCGTGAAGGGGCGACGGTCGTGGCGCTGGGCCGGCGCAAGGATGCCATCGAGCGCGTCGCCGCCGCAATTCGTGAAGCAGGCGGGCAGGCGATCTCCGTAGCAGTCGACATTGCGGAGGAAGAAAGTATCGCGGCCGCAGTGTCAGACGTCGTGGCGCAGTTTGGCCGGATCGACATCCTGTTCAACAATGCTGCACTTACCGATACCGCCATCATGGCGCAGGACCGAGACGCCGTGTCACTTACCACCGCGCTGTGGGATCGTGTGCTTGCAGTCAATCTGCGCGGCCCGGCCATTGTTGCCAAGCATGTCATTCCGGTGATGATCGCCCATGGCGGCGGATCGCTGATCTTCAGCGGATCCGCACGCGGATCGCAGGGCGATATGCTCTATACTGCCTACGCCGCGTCCAAGGCGGCGCTGGTCAGTCTGTCGCACAACATTGCCGCGCAGTACGGCAAGCAGGGTGTTCGTTCGAATATTCTCGTCATCGGAATGATCATGACGCAGGCCGCGAAAGAAGGTTATCCCCCTGAAGTGACACAGGTGATGGAGCGCCACCACCTGACCCCATTCATCGGCGAGCCGGAGGATGTAGCTGGTGCCGCTGTCTATCTTGCATCCGACGAGGCGCGTTTTGTGACCGGGCAGCAACTGTTCGTAGATGGCGGTATTGCCTCGCATTCGGCGGCCTATGCCGATGGCCGTCTTGCCACTGGCGAATAAACGGTCAGGGCGAACTTGAGCTTTCCCTCGCCAAGCGTATGCTTGTCGAAAATATAAGGGGAGAGGGCTATGTTGCGCGATGATGCGCTTGATGCCGCAATAGCTAGCGATATTCACTTCCAAGTGCGTTCCGAGCCGAGCCTGCGGGCAGATGCCTATCAATTGCGGGTCCATACCTCTGTTTGCCCGCGCGAAGGGCACGGCATTTATCAATCGCCCTGGCATCTGCTGGAGGCGACGCTGGAACCTTGCCAGCCGATCTGGAACCGATTTCTGAACCGGGCACGCGGCGAAGAGATCCGAGTCGGGCCGGTCATGTTCGTGCCGCGTGATGAACCCGTACAATGCCATTTTACGCGCGGTGCGCGACGCACGATCTCCTGCTTGTTCGACCTCAATGCGTTGGGCTTTGATCGAGCTGCGAATTGGAACTGGGATGATATCGACCCTTCCCTTGCCTTCGACATACGCGACCCGTTCGTAAAGATGGCTGTTCAACGGCTGCGCCAAGAAGTCCTCGCTCCCAGTTTTGCCAGTGAATTCCAGATTGAATCCGCGCTGATTTTTTTGGGTGCACAACTCCAACGCCTTGTCGAAAGGCGTCATCCTGCCGATAGCAGTGTCGCACATGAACTGAGCGGGTCAGGTCTTCGTCGCGTACTTGACCGGATTAATGATGAAGACGGACGCGCGCCTTCTGTTGGCGAACTTGCAAGACTTACAGGGGTAAGCGCACCTGTCTTCTCGACACGGTTTCGCAACGCTACAGGTCAAACACTGCGAACCTATGTGGCGAAAGCCAAGTTGGACAAAGCGAAAAGGCTTCTGCTTGAGGACGCGGAGATGGTGAAGCAGATCGCGTTTCGTTGCGGATTCACAAGCGCGGCGGCGTTCAGTATGTCGTTCAGGCAAGAAACGGGCATGACTCCAACCGAATTTCGGGAAATTTCGCGGATACATTGATTGCAAGGGACATTTTATAGCCCCAGTACGTGTTGGTTGCCGACGGTCTTGGCAAAGGAACTGAGCCGGTTGGCGAGAGTGAGCAACTTGGGGTAAGGCAGGGGCATGTCATATCCGTCCGCGTACGTTGGCTGATCGTCCTTGACCGCCACGAGCGATAGCCACGGGTACTGTTCTGCATCACCCGGCAAATCGTCACTACTGGCCATACGTGGCACCAGTTCTCAACGAACGCGAACCTCACGGCCGCTGGCTCGCGAAGAACTGTGTAGCCTTATTGAGGATATCCCTCTCCTCCGTGAGTACGCGGTTCTCAAGGCGAAGCCGCTCATTCTCGCGCGTCAAATCTGCTTGCGGCGCTGAGATCAGGTCCGTCGGCCGATATTGTGTAATTCACTTGCCCAGCATCGACTTACAAATCCCCAAATCCACTGCGACCCACTCACGCGCCAGACCGCTGGACAGCGCAATCCGCACCGCCTCCTGCTTGAACTCTTCTGAATGCTTGATCATCTCGTCGGTCTCCTGCTGCGAGCTTAAAACGCTCAGTTGATCGGCGCAAAACCGTTACAAGTCCAAGTTCCTTCAGGCTGTTGCCGCCTCAACTCCAGCGATTCGTAATTCTGCGCGTGAGTGTTTACTATTGTCACGATCGGACATTGGCCTTCGCAGCTCGCTTCAGACAATATCGCCGATTTTCCGGTAAGCCCTCTTTAGATCGCTGGTTGAGCCCGATCTGCCATACGCTCCTCGGAGTGCTGTGGAGTAGAAAGGAGCGAGGTTGCGGACGATTTGGTACGCCGGCTGTGGGGATCAGGAGGCAAAAATGATACAGATCCCTGTGGTAATCAGCGGGAAGGTGAAAGTCCGTACTGATAACTACTGTGCTGTCATGCCAGCATCGATCACGTGTTCAGCGCCCGTGATGTAGCTTGATTCGTCACAAGCCAGAAACAGGACTAGGTTCGAAACTTCCTCGGGTTCAGCAATGCGGCGCAAGGGGATTTGTAGTAGCGCTTCGCCGCCGCCTTCATCCGTCGCTTCGATCATCATCGGTGTCATGATAAAACCCGGATGGACCGAGTTCACGCGGATGTTGTCCGGACCATATTCCACGGCCGCGGCCTTGGTCATACCGCGCACAGCGAATTTGCTTGCGACATAAGCAAGGCTGGGGAAGCCATAATTGGCAACGAGCCCCGCAATCGACGAGATGTTCACGATCGAACCACGCCCGCCTTTGAGCATTGAGGGAATGACCGCATGCATGCCGAGGTAGACAGAGTGCTGATTTACGTCACAAACCTTGTGATAATCGGCTTCTGAAACGTCTGCGGTCTTGGCCATCACGCCAAGTATGCCGGCGTTGTTGACCAGCACGTTGATTGGGCCGAAGAAATCTTCTGCCGCTGCTACGACCCGCAACCAATCGGCCGCGCTGGTGACATCGTGTTCAATGAATTTTGCATTTGGGCCCAGTTCCTGGGCCAATGCCTCTCCGGTGTCGGAGCGAAGATCGGTCAGGACGACTTTTGCACCCTCGGCGATGAAGCGCCGGGCATGTGATGATCCCATTCCGCGCGATGCGCCGGTGACCAGCGCGGTACGGCCATCAAGTTTTCCCATTCGATCTCTCCGTTATTGCGAGCCGTGGAGCATCTACGGCAATCGGTCCTCGCTTCGTAGTCAACGTTAATGTTGAAACATTTGCTCTCAGTCAACGCTATTGTTTACAAGGTGGCGCAGCCTAGGTTAGCTATCAGACGGCAAGGCCGCCGGTTTTGGAAAGGTTCGGGCATGAATGCGCGAACTTAAGGAGGCAAGAAGATGGTAGAACTGGCAGAAGTCGGCAAAAATACGGCCGAAAACAAGGCGATTGTTACGCGCTTCTTTGAATTGTTTTCAAGCGGAGATGTCTCGAAGTTGCTGGATGCCATGGGCGATGGTGGCAGTTGGTGGGTTTCGGGCAGGCTCGACGGCATGTCGGGTCGCTACGACAAGGCGAGCTTTGGTCCATTAGTGGAGGGTGCCAAAGCCATGTACAAGTCAGGTGGCCTCTCGATCACGCCGATTTCGATGATCGCCGAGGGGGACAAGGTAGCGGTAGAGGCTACGGGTTTTGCCGAACTGGCCGACGGGCGAAGCTACTTGCCGCAGTATCACTTTCTGGTGACGGTACGAGATGGCAAGGTGTTCGACGTGCGTGAGTATATGGATACCCAGCACGCCAAAGATACATTCTTCGGAACTTGACCTTACGGCGTTGGCGCTGGTGCGGTCAAAGCTGCTACAATTTGTCCTAGCGTATCCACGACTGCATCTTCGAAACATTCACCGTCGTCCCCACTGTCGCGAGTGTGGATAATAAGAATATTGAGGAACATGAAGCATGCGGTGACCAAGCGCCTCTGCGCTACTATTTCGGGCAAGGGGGCGAGGCAGGCTCTTAACAGCACAAGTGTTCGGGCAAGATTGGGCGCCACGCGGTCACCAAACTGGCCGAAGCGCCGGGCTTGGTAGCGCAGCAAATAGGCGGTCAGAAATCCAGCATAAGAATGATCGCCAAATTCGTCGATCAATTCGATCTGTGGCCGAAAAATGATCTCTGTTATCGCGCGCAGGTCGGAAAGCCTGTCGGCTTTCTCAACGGCAGCAAGCATTGTGCCGCGCGCGCCTTCCATCTGGTTCATCCGGTAATCAAAAATGGCTTGCACAAGCGAGTCGCGCGAACCGAAGTGATATTGCACGGCGTGATGATTGCGCTGGCCCGCCTGTGCAGCAATTTCACGCAAGGATGCGCTTTCTATCCCATCGCGAGCGAACAGAACCTCTGCTGCAAGAATGAGAGCGATCTTAGGCGCGTTTGGCGATGGATAAGCATCGGGGGCAGGCGATTGGGCAATTTTCGACGTCATTTAAGCCAATTGGGATAGTGCGGTGCCAGCGTCAAGTGCGAGCAGCGGGCGAGCTTTTTGCACAACGGGTCAACGACAGTGTTGATTTTCGTCAACAGGTAGGTTGAATGGGCTTGACGAAGTGGCCCGCTAGAGGCAACTAAGCCACATGGCTTAAATCAAAAGCCTTGGGAGAGTTGAAATGACGATGGAAACCGGCCTCATTTTTCACCCTTACATGCGTCCAGGCCGCACTTCGCGCCAGACGTTCCAATGGGGTGTGGACAGCGCTGTTCAGTGCGACAAAATCGGCTTCACCTCGATGATGATCTCAGAGCATGCTTCGCAGATCTGGGAAAACATCCCCAATCCTGAGTTGATCATTGCAGCGGCGGCCTTGCAGACGGACACAATCCGGTTTGCGCCAATGGCCCACATCCTTCCGCACCAGCATCCGGCCAAGTTGGCGATGACGGTGGGCTGGCTTTCGCAGATCCTTGAAGGCCGTTACTTCATGGGGATCGGGGCAGGGGCTTATCCGCTCGCTTCGTACATCCACGGGATCAAGAACACTGACACCAACTTCCTCAACGAAATGGTGCGTGAATCGCTGTTCATCATGGAAAAGATATGGAAGCGCGAACCGTTCTTCTATGAAGGCAAGTTCTGGAGCGCGGGCTATCCTGAGGAAGAACCTGCGGTAACCGAGGAAGACGAGCAGCACATGCTCGCCGATTATTCGCCTTATGGCGGCGGCTTCCCAGAATTTGCCGTAACCGGCTTCAGCGCCAAATCGCCTTCGATGAAGCTAGCAGGCGAACGCAACTTCAAGCCCGTCTCAATCTACTCAGGCCTTGATGCCCTCAAGCAGCATTGGGAAATCTATTCCGAAGCTAACATCAAGGCCGGGTTCACGCCTGATCGCCAGCGCCACGCCGTATCGCAGACCGTATTCTGTGCAGATACGGACGCGGAAGCTAAGCGGCTCGTGATGGAAGGTCCGATTGGATACTGCTTCGATCGCTACTTGATCCCGATCTGGCGTCGGTTCGGTATGATGGATGGCTTTGCCAAGGACAATGGCGTTGATTCCCTTGATATCGATCTGGAATTTTTGGTCGACAAAGTCTTCGTTGTCGGATCGCCCGATACGGTTGTCGAAAAATTGAGCCATCTGTTCGAGCAGACCGGTGGCTGGGGAACGCTGCAAGTGGAAGGGCATGATTACTTCGATGATCCTTCGGCGTGGTTTAAGTCGCTCGAACTGATTTCCAAAGAAGTTGCGCCGCGCGTGAAGGTTCCGGGCGCAAAGCTGGTTTCGGCCTGAGCATCAATGCTGCACTCTAATTGACGACCTTGAGTGTTTGCTGCGCCAGAGCAACGCAGCAAACACCCTTGAAATTGCATTACTTTCAATAACATAAAATGGGAGAAGGGATATGGTTCACGTTTCAGCAGGCAGCCGTTCGTCTGGCTTGCGCAATGCCGCCTTGTTGCGCGGTAGCGCCAGCGTGGTAGCGGTAATTATTGCGGCAATTTCTTCACCGGCTTTCGCTCAGGCAGCGCAAGGTGTGGCAGCGGAGGAACTCACCACCCAAGACATCGTCGTGACCGCACAGCGTCGCGAAGAAAAGCTGTCAAAGGTTCCGGTGTCAGTAGTCGCATATGGCGCAGAGGCGCTTCAGACCCGCAACATCGCCAGCGAGCAGGACATCAGCACGCTGGTTCCGGGCCTTCAGGTCAAGAATGGCCAGAACTCCAACCAACTCAGCTACTCAATGCGCGGTCAGTCGCTCGATCCGTTCTCGGGCACCAGCCCCGCCGTTCTGCCATATCTCAACGAAGCACCGTACAATCCCGGCAATACCGCAACCGCGTTCTTCGATCTGGGTTCGATCCAGGTACTGAAGGGGCCACAGGGCACACTGTTCGGCCGCAACGCAACTGGCGGCGCGGTGCTTTATACGACGCCAATGCCCGGCGATGATTTTGGTGGCTATGTGATCTTGCGCGGCGCATCGCGTGAATTCGGCCAGATGCAGGCTGCCGTCGATCTGCCGCTGATCAAGGACAAGCTGGCCATCCGTCTGGCATTCGACGCCACACGCGGCAATGGCTATGTTACCAACATCAATACCGGTAACACGTTGGGCGACAAGAACAGCCGTTCAGGTCGCGTCACAGTCCTGTTTACGCCGACCGAAACGATCAAGAACATCACCGTATTCCAGCATGACCGGGTTCGCGGCACCGAAGGCGTTGGTGGCATCTTCAATTACCATTCGGTACCAACCACGCCGGGCGATCCTTCGACCCAGTTCATCAGCGATGGCACCACCAAGACGCCCAATACGACCGGTATCCTTTTGGATAACACTTTGGCCGCGATTTATGGCAACAACGATGGACCGGCGGCACCTGGCTTCTTCCCCGGCGGCGTTGAGGGCTATACCAAGTTCTCGCGAGCAAATCCGTACAGCATCTTTTTGCAGTACGATCTACCGCACCGCGCCAACAACACCTTCGTATCCAACACGACCGAAATCGAAGTTGGCAGCGATGCCGTCATTAAGAACATCTTCAGCTACATGAAGGGCAATTCACGCACCCCAGGCAATCTGGGCGGCGGACCCTTTGGCTCACTCTGGCTGTTTAAGCTGGCAGGCCTCAATGCAACTGGTGCGCCGGGCGGACAAACGTTTAAATCGGAAACCTACAGCAACGAACTGCAGTTGCAGGGCACCGCGGCTGACGGCAAGCTGAACTATACCGCCGGTGTGTTCTATTCAAACCTGAAGCGTTTCGAGGTTATTCCGATCAACATCGGTGCTGATGTGGTACCGGGTGGCATTGCCGATATTGCTTACGCATACCGGAACCGGCAGACGTCCAAGGCGGTGTTCGCGCAAGCCAGCTATCAGGTGACAGACAAGCTCACTGCCACACTCGGCGGCCGTTACACGTGGGAAACGGTCGGCATTCGTCAGGCGCCGGGCAATGTCTTTGGCGTTGATCCCAATTCAGCTGCCGCAGATCAAAGCACGAAGCTTTCAGCTCCAGCATGGACGGCCAGCCTGCAATACCAGATCGACTCCAACAACATGGTGTATTTCAACCAAAGGGGAAGTTTCCGGTCGGGTAACCTCAACGGCACGGTGGCACCGTTCACCGATCCGCTGACCGGCAAGCCTGCAAACCAGTTCAAGAACGAAAAGGTCCATGATTTCGAAATCGGGTACAAGTTCAACGGTCGGATTTCGAATGTTCCGGTCCAGTTCAATGTTGCGGCCTACAAAATCATCGTGAAAGACGCACAGCGCGCACTTTATGCGGTGGTTGGAGGTGCTCCGGCAGGATTCACCGTCAACGTGCCTGAAGCGGTTACGAAGGGTGTCGAAGTTGATGCCTTTGCCGGTCTGACCTCATGGCTCGATGTTGGCTTCAACCTTGCCTACACCGATGCGAAGTACACGAAGCGCAACGTTCCAATTCCTTTCGTTGGCAACATCGCGGTCGATTCCTATCCGGATGCTCCCAAGTGGGCCGGTTCGGCCTTTGCCGAACTGAAATTCCCGGTTCCTGTGGAAATCGGCGGAGTCAGTCTGCGTGCAGACTATTACAAGCAGTCGAGCTTCTTTTTCTCGAACACCAACGGGACATCGACGCCGAACACGCAGCTTGAGGGTTACTCGACCCTTGCGATGCGCCTGAACTGGAAGGAGATCTTGCAAAGCCAGGTCTCTGCTGCCCTATTTGCGCGCAACCTGACCAAGAACACGTACTATGTCTCGGGCTATGCACTGGGCGCGTCAAACGGCGTGAACACGGCTTATCCTGGTGAACCACGCACATTTGGCGCAGAGCTTTCGGTCAAGTTCTGATCGTTTAAGATCGCATCGGTGTCGGAATTGCATTGCGGCAGTTTCGGCACCGATGGCGCTCTCTACCTTGAAATGCTGCGCTCCATGCCGCAGCATTTTTTGTGTCTTGCGCTTAGCCGCGAAGCTCCAGCCCGTTGCCATCGGGATCGGTGATGTAAAGCGATTGGCCCCAGCCGGATGCGCCAAAGCGTTCGCCTGCAGTGCCTACTTCAACACCATGGCGTAGCAAGTGTTCGCGCATTTTTTCCAGATCGAAATCTGTGACGGTCAGGCAAAGGTGGTCCATGTTGCGGCCCGGACCGGTGGGCAAGGGTTGCCCGCCCAGCAGATCGACGAATGCCGTGCCGACTCTCAGATGCGCCAGCGCCAGCTCATCGCGGCGCCATTCCAGCTTGCACCCCAGAACCTGGCAATAGAACTGGATGGAGCGGTCAAGGTTAGCCACTCTGACGACGACATGATCGATTCCCGAGATTTCCATGGAAGATGAACTGCGACGCCGGTGGCAGAGAGGCAAGCGCAAATCGCCGTCAGTCAACGCTAAAGTTGATTAACTTTGCAGATCGCCCTGATCGCCATTGACAAGGCGAGCCTCGACAACATATCAACGCTAGTGTTGATAAGAATGATTGGGGATTTGAGGCGATGAAATTCCACCTGATGCAGACCGGTGTCGTAGGGCGCCGTCATGAGATCGAGGCCGGTATGGCCGGTCAGCGCAATGACCTGTATCAGCGGTTTCTCGAAGAAGTTCGCGGCTATGTGAAACTGGCAGATGACCTTGGCTTCTATGGCTATTGCCAGCCAGAGCATCATCTTCAGATCGAAGGCTTCGAGGTGAACAATCACCCCGGCATGTTTAGCCTTTTCGTCGGCCAAAACAGCAAGCGTTTGAAGGCTGGCTTGATGGGCTACACGATGACCACCCACAATCCGGTGCGTGTTGCCGAGGAAATCGCAACGCTCGATCACATGCTGCAAGGCCGGATGTATTGCGGTTTTACGCGCGGCTATCATGCGCGCTGGGTTGACAGCTACGCCGCCAAGGAAGGCATCAGCGCGACAACGCCCGACAATGTGAAAGCACGTGACGTGCAGGATGCGCGCAACCGTTCGATGTTTGAAGAGGGCGTCCGCGTCGTCAAGAAGGCGTGGACCAGCGATGTATTCAGCCACAAGGGTGAGAATTGGGAATTCCCGCCAAATGGCGGTTCCGCCGGGCATCCTGCTTATGCCAAGTACGGCAAGGGTCAGGACGCTGATGGAATTGTGCGCCAGATCGGTATCGCCCCCAAGTGCTTTCAGGATCCGCATCCCCCGATCTATGGCGGTTTTGCAGCTTCTGGCCGGACTATCGATTTCTGGGCCGAAGAAAGCGGCAAGCTTATTGTGCTGTCGGACAATCTCGACTTTTGTGAATCTTTGAACAATCGCTACATTGCGTCAGCCGCCAAGGTTGAACGCGAAGTGACCAAGACGCAGGCATCGGCCTGGGGCGGCTTCCTGATGCTGACTGACGACAAGGATCGTGCGGCCAAGCTGATGGAAGAGCACATGTGGTTCTGGGACGAATGGTTTATCCCGATGGGGCAGCGTCCGCCAAACGTGCTTATCGGATCAGCCGATGAGATAGCCGACCGGATCGGTGAAGCACACGATCGTCTCGGTTTTGACGAATTGTTCCTGATGTTCGGGCAAGGCCATCTTGAACCCGAAGCGAACAAGGAAGAGTTGGACAAGTTCATCGACAAGGTGGCGCCACGCTTTTCGACCAAGAACGAACAGGGTGTGTTCGTCTGATCTGAACGTACCGACACACGAAAACAGGCTCTGGGAGAGAGTGTAATGTCTATGCAATGCGGAATTTTCATGACGCCATATAATCCGCCAAGTCGGACACCACGTCAGGTGTTCGACTGGGCTGTTGATATTGCGCGGATCGCGGACGAGGCTGGGTTTGCCGATTACATGATCGGTGAACATTACACGCTGGGCTGGGAAAACATTCCCATGCCCGAAGCAATTATTGCTGCGTGCGCGCAGACCACCAAATCCATCCGCTTTGCCCCGATGGCGCACTTGCTACCGTACCACGACCCCGCAACGCTTGCGATCCGGATCGGTTGGCTCAGTCAGGTTATGGAAGGCCGCTACTTCCTTGGCGTTGCACCCGGCGGGCACCACACTGACGCAATTCTGCACGGCTTTGACAACATTTTCGAACTGCCGCCGCGCCAGCTTGAAGCCCTTGGGCTGATGGAGCGGGTGTGGGAGGGCAAGCCTTTCCTTGAAAAGGGCAAATACTATCAGGCGGGTTTCCCCGGTCCTGACACGATGCCCGAATACAATGTCGAGATTGCGAACAATGCGCCTTATGGTGGGCGTGCGGCACTGGAAATCGCGGTGACGGGTCTGTCGCAAAAATCTTCTTCGATGAAGTTTGCGGGCGAGCGTGATTATTCGCCGATCTCGTTTTTCGGTGGAACGCCGCAGATGAAGGCGCACTGGGATACCTGGTCCGACGCTATGATCTCGAAAGGCCATACGCCCGACCGCAAGCGTTACCGCGTGTGCCGCGATATCTTCATCGCCGATACCGATGCCGAGGCCAAGCGACTAGTTCGCAAGACCGGGCTGATGCAGACGTGGCACAAGTATCTGAAGGAAATCTATGTCAAGTTCGGACTGTTCGACGGCATCATCCACGACAGCGGCGTGGACATCACGCCGGACACGATCGACGAAGATTTTCTGGTCGAACACGTGATCCTGTGCGGATCGCCTGATACTGTCATCGAGAAGCTCGAAAAGCTGGCCGATGCAGTTGGCGGCTGGGGGCAGATCGTGGCCAACCAACACGACAGCATCGACGATCCCAAGCCGTGGGAAGAATCGCTGCGCCGTCTGGCGACCGAGGTTTGTCCCAAAGTTCGAATGCCAAACTGAATTCCTGCCAGCGATGGCAAGCCAAGGTGCCGGGAAGAGCGCCGCTATTGCCATCGCCGGACCGTGGAGAGGACCGAAGAAATGAGCAAAGCAAGAGCATGCGTGTTGGTTGAGCCCAACCGGGTCGAAACTTGGGACGTGCCGGTGTTTGATCCTGAACCGGGCGGTGCGCTGGTGCGTATTGTCGCGGGCGGCGTGTGCGGCAGCGATGTCCACATCATGACGGGTGAAGCGGGTATCATGCCGTTTCCGATCATCCTGGGCCATGAAGGCGTGGGGCGGATCGAGAAGCTCGGTCCGGGCGTTACCACCGATTATGCAGGCGTTACGGTAAAGCCGGGCGACCTTGTGTATTGGGCACCGATTGCGCTGTGCCATCGCTGCCACAGTTGCACGGTGATCGACGAAACGCCGTGCGACAATTCTCAGTTTTTCGAACATGCTGACAAGCCCAACTGGGGCAGTTACGCTGATTTTGCCTGCCTGCCCAACGGCCTTGCGTTCTTCCGCCTGCCCGATGGCGCGTCGGTTGATGCGGTGATTGCGCTGGGCTGTGCCTTGCCCACAGTGCTGCGCGGCTTCGAACGCTGCGGCCCTGTCAGGATGGGTGACACCGTCGTCGTGCAAGGTGCCGGTCCTGTGGGCCTTTCGGCAATCCTGGTTGCGAAAATGTCTGGCGCGCGTGAGATCATCGCGGTGGATATGCACGACAATCGCCTCGCCATTGCCAAGGCCCTCGGTGCCACGGCAACTGTGTCGCTCAAGGATAGTGCCGAGGAGCGGCGGCGGCAGATTTACGACCGGGTTTCGGCCAACGGCCCGGACATCGTTGTTGAAGCCGCAGGTGTGTTGCCTGCCTTCCCCGAAGGCGTGGACATTGCCGGCAACCACGGGCGCTACATCATCCTCGGGCTGTGGGGCGCGATTGGCACGCAACCGATTTCCCCGCGTGACCTGACGCTCAAGAACCTGACGATTGCCGGGGCGACATTCCCCAAACCCAAGCATTACCATCAGGCGCTACATCTGGCCGCGAGACTGAACGGGCAATACCCGCTGGCCGAAATAGTCAGCCATCGCTTCGGAGTAAGCCAGGCCTTTGAAGCCCTTGAAGCCACTGCGGCAGGTTCGGTGATCAAAGCCATCATCGACCCCGAAATCAACTGACAAACGAAAGGACGACTTATGGTTGAGGCAACCGTCGCCGATCATCGCGTTCGTGCCGACCGTCCGGCGCACGTTCCCGAAACATTGGTCAGGGACATCGACATGTATGCGCTCGATGGGATCGAGCAGGGTTATCACGAAGCATGGAAGGCGCTGCAGCAGCCGGATATGCCTGAACTGGTGTGGACGCCCCTGACCGGTGGACACTGGATCGCCACCCGCGGGGAACTGGTCAAGGACATCTACAGCGATCCTTCCCGGTTTTCGAGCGAGGTCATCTTCCTGCCCAAGGAAGCAGGCGAGAAGTACGGCATGGTGCCGACGCGGATGGATCCGCCCGAACATACGCCCTACCGCAAGTTGATCGATACCGGGCTTAATCCTTCACAGATCCGCAAGGTCGAAGAGCAGGTCCGGCAGGCGGCAATCGACTTGATCGAGCCGCTTGTTGCCAAGGGGCATTGCGATTTTGCTGCGGAATACGCCAACGTGTTCCCGGTGAAGGTGTTTATGGCGATGGCGGGCCTGCCGATGTCGGACGTACCCAAGCTTTCCGAATTTGCCAGGGATATGACCCGGCCTGCAGGCAACTCGCCTGAAGAAATGGCGGCTTCTCTGGACGCAGCGAACAAAGGGTTCGACGCCTATGTCGATCCGATCATCCGCTCGCGGCGGGGCGGTAGCGGCACTGACCTAATATCCGTCATGGTGAACGGCACGATCAATGGCGAGCCGATGCCGCATGACAAGGCTGTGGGCCTAATATCACTTTTGTTGCTCGGCGGGCTCGATACGGTCGTCAACTTCCTCAGCTTCTCGATGATTTACCTTGCCCGGCACCCGGAGAAGGTCACGGAAATTCGTGAAGACGAGTTGAAGTTGCGCCGCGGCGTGGAAGAACTTTTTCGCCGTTTTCCGGTTGTATCGGAAGCGCGGATGGTCGCTGTCGACCAAACCTATCGCGGCGTGGAGTTGAAGCGCGGCGACATGATTCTGCTGCCCACCGCACTGCACGGCCTTGATGATGGGGCGAACGAGAACCCTTGGGATCTGGACTGGGAGCGCAAGGCACCACAGCACAGCACCTTCGGTGGCGGGCCGCACCGCTGCGCCGGACTGCATCTAGCGAGACTTGAAGCGACTGTTACGCTTCAGGAATGGATACGGCGCATTCCTCAGTTCAGCCTCGAGCCCGGTGCGAACCCGGTCTATCACTCGGGGATCGTCGCAGCCGTCGAGAACGTGCCGCTGGTCTGGGCCAAATCCTGACATCTATAAGACGAGAATCATCATATGGCAGGACGGCTTGAGGGCAAGGTTTGCGTCGTTACCGGCGCAGGCCAAGGGATGGGGCGTGCCAGTGCCCGCGAGATGGCGCGCGAGGGCGGCAAGGTCGTCGTCGCAGACATAAACGAACAATCAGGGCGGGAAACTGCTGACTCGATCGTAGCGGAAGGCGGCACGGCCACCTTCATCAAAGTCGACCTGCGCAGCAGTGATTCCATTCGCAACCTGATGGATGCAACCGCCGCGCTCTATGGCGGGATCGACGTGCTGCATGCGAATGCTGCAGTCCACGAGACCGACCTGACGCCGAACACCTCGATTGAGGAGCTGTCGGAAGACGTCTGGGATTTTGTCAACGACATCAATCTCAAGGCAGTGTGGCTTTGTACCAAACACGCGGTGCCTTATCTCAAGAAGTCCGATGCAGCGTCGATCGTCAACGTGGCATCGACCGGAGCCACGGTGGCTTACCCGATGGCGGCAGCTTATTGTGCGACCAAAGGCGGCGTCGAAATGCTGACGAAGGCGAGCGCCACCGACCTTGCCAAGTTCGGTATCCGGGTGAATTGCTATTGTCCGGCTGCGATCCGCACGCCCATGCTGGAGAAGTATCTGCAGGCTTCGGACGATCCCGCTGGTTTGGAGAAAGTCCTGCGCGGCGCACACTTGCTGCCGCGCCTTGGCGAACCTGAGGAAATCGCCAAGTTGGCGGTGTTTCTGGCGTGCAGTGACAGTTCGTTCATCACCGGCGCATCCTATCTGATCGATGGCGGCGCGCTGGCTTGGCGCGGCCTTAACGCCGGATGATCAATCGGTGCCGTGGTGCTCTGGTGCCGCAGCGGCGATGTCCAGCGTCTGCATGATCGCGCTGCGGCCAATGCCCAGCGCGATCGCGTTTTTCAAGTGAACCCGGAAGCCGGGGCGGAAACGGTGACTGGGCGCGGCATCGCAGGCAAGCGCAGCCAGTTCCTTGATCCGCGCCCGCACTGTGCCGCTGCGCCACGGAATGGCGCAATATTCGAAAAAGCCGGTGAAGATGTCGGGCGAAAGCCGCAGCATCGCTTCGAGGAAGCCGGGCAATTCGGTAGAGAAACCCGTCCAGAAGGGATCGGTGCCGACATGGCGGTCCCACAGC
>CAMTWP010000015.1:0-72869 GCA_947085475.1 uncultured Novosphingobium sp.
ACCGTCATAGCAGCGTTCTCCAGGCCCGCAGGAGAACCATGCCACCGTTGTTCCGCTGACGACGCCCGAGGGTGCCATTTCTATCTAGCGGAGGGGTGTCATTTCTATCTAGCGCTTACATGCATTAGAATTGATAATAATGATTATGTAAAATATATAACTGGGTTTGCCGATTGAAATAGACCCGGCCATGCACTTGCTGTGTGTGCATGGCCGAAGTCTTTCAGAGGTTTAGAACGTCAGTCGGGCGACCACGCCGTATGTGCGCGGATCGCCCACGGCCACGGAATTGACCGGGAAGCTCTTGAGCAGAACGTCCGGTGCGGCAAAGTACCGCTCGCCGGTCAGGTTCCGGGCGAAGACGCCCAGATCAAAACCGCTGCTTGCGATGTTCTTCCAATCGAGGCGCATGTTGACGAGCTTGTAGCCCGGCATTTTTTCGCCGTACTGTCCGCCAAAATCGTCGGTCATGAACAGATCGCTGTTGAACACCAGATCGCCGTCAGCAGGGTGGAAAGGCAGCGTCCAGTTGACGCTGGCTGTGCCTGAAACTGATGGCGAATAGCGGTTTACATCATTGGCGGTAAACGAAATGCCCGCCACTGCCGGCAGCGTGAGTTTATCGACCTTGATGTTCGTATAAGCACCGTTGAACGTAAAGGTCAGATCGCGGGTGAGGCTGACCGCCGCATCCAGTTCCACGCCATAGATCGTCAGATCCGCTGCGTTGACGCCGAATGAGCCGTTGGTGGGATTATCCGGTGCGGTTGAAGGCACAAGGGCCTGCGCATTGAGGAATTGCAGCGCATTCTTGTACTTGCTGTAATACACGGCTGTATTGATGTGGCCGGTAGCGCCCGACACTTCGAAGTTCAGCTTCTGGCCGATTTCGAAGTCGGTCAGTGTTTCCTTGCCCGTCTTTTGGAAAGGACGCAGATCGACGCACTGGCCGCTGCCAAAGCCGCAGGCTGGATCGCTGCCGCCAGTCGTAAACGGCGTTTCGAACAGCGGCGTATTGATGTTGACGCCGCGATAGCCCCGGCGCGTTACCGCATAAAGCAGCAGGTCCGGCGTAGCCTTCCAGTCGATACCGAAGGTCCAGCTTGGTGCCGAACCGCGGTTGGAGACGACGCCCACGCCATCGGCCAGACCGTTAGCCGCAATGGCGCGGCAAGCATCGTCTTCAGCGTATGTGGTGCCGATTGCGCCGCCACATGCCGAGACGCGATCCCAGCTATAGCGTGCGCCCGCGTTCACTGTGACACTGTCGGTCAGCTTGTAAGTGATCTGGCCGAACGCGGCATAGTTGGTGTTGGTCACGTTGGCAGTCACCACCGAAGCGGGGCTGCCGGGCGTGACGAATGCTTCGAACGTCGAACCCGAAGGGCCGTCGGGCGTGTCGTGGCTGTAGAAGCCGCCGACGATGAAGTTGAACTTGTCAAAGTTGCCGAGGAACTGGATTTCGTCGGTCAGGTACTGGCGCTGGATCAGGGCGGCAGCATGGAAGACCGTGAACGGCACATCGACCGGGCTGCCGAACAATGCGCCTGGCAGGGTTGTTGGCCCCAATGCGGCGGTGTTAATCAGCTGGTCACTGCGGTTCTTGCGGAAGCCGAAGATGTTGCGCAGCGTGAAATCGCCAAACGACGCCGAGGTATCGTTCGAAATGCCGAAAGCGCGGCGGTTGGCACGGCCCGTGCCCGAACTGTCGGTGAAGGCACCGTAGAAATTGTCTTGTTGTTGAGCAAGATAACCCGTGGTTTGAGCATCGAGTGAGCCGCCGACGATGCCGCCAGCAACCGGGCCGAGCGACGGTGCAAACAGGTTCGTGAAGCTGAAGTTCTGGCGCAGGAGATAGTACCCCGAACCGTATTCCTTGGCCTTGAAGTAATCAACGACCGTGGTGTTTTCCAGCCAATCATTGGGCGTGAACGCGATGGTCGCGCGGGCGCTGTCCTGATGGATATTGTTGAAGCCCGCACCGCCATTGATCGAGTAGATCAACGGATCGGAACGACGGATCTGGCCGGCAACGCGGATGGCCAGCACATCAGGGACTAGCGGGAGATTCAGCGCGCCCTGCACTTCGCGATAATCGAAGTTGCCATAAGTGCCTTGCACGTAGCCGCCAAAATCCTGCTTGGGGGCTTGCGGCGTGATCAGCACGGCACCGCCCAGCGTGTTGCGGCCAAACAACGTGCCCTGCGGACCTTTGAGCACCTGAATGCTGCCAATGTCATAAGTTGGCACGTTGGAACCAAGCGAAGCCATGGGCACGTTGGCGAAATAGGTCACTACGCCCGGCGTCACTTCGCCGGTTGGGATCTGGCCGATGCCACGCAGCGTGACGGCGGTGTTGTCCTTGCCGCCTTCTGACGAGAACGTCAGGCCCGGCGAGATCGTGCGGATGTCGGCAATGGTCTGAACGCTGCTGCGTTCCAGTGCGGCACCCGAAAACGCGACGACCGAAACCGGCACGTCTTGCAGACGCTCATCACGGCGGCGCGCGGTAACGACGATGTCTGCCAGCGCGGGCGCTTCGTCAGCCTGCGAAGAGACTGCAGTTTCAGCAGCGACTTGAGCTTCTGATGCATACGCAGCACCGGAAACAAAGAGCAGCGCGCTCGTCGCAGTACCTGCGAGAAGCTGCACAAATTTGGCACTCATGGTAATCTCTCCAAACAATCGCCGGCACTTGGTGCACGGCACTCAAAATAACGGAGCGGCCTGAGATCGCCCGAACCTGAGGCCCGGTACAAAGCCCACGTAATTATCAGTTCCTATCTTTCGACAGGGTTTCACGATGGCCTGCGCGACTTGAAGGCGTTTTGTGATTTATGTTGTAATTTAGTCACTTGCGAGATCGTATGCCTGTTGCAGACGCGCAGCGTCCTGCACCGAAGCAAGTTCGGCGCATTGATGTAGGTCAAATGTGCGAAGTTTCCGGCGACCCTGCACGGCCGCCGGAGAAGCTATCAGCCTGCGGTTATGCCACTGTCTGCGGTGTAGCAGGCGCCATGCACGGTGCGTGCGCGGTCGGATGCCAAGAAGAGCAATGGTTCGACAATGTCTTCGGGCTGCGCAGGGGGGCGAAGGCCGATATAGCGTGCGATCAGGCTTTGATCGGCATCTTGCGGAAACTCTAGCGTCTGGACCATTTCCGTCAGCATTCCGCCCGGTGCGAGCGCGTTGATGCGGACCGGTGAATGCATGAATTCCATTGCCAGCGATTTGGTCAGACTAAGGAGTGCGGCCTTGGTTGCGCCATAAGGTGCGGTGAAGGCTTGGCCGAGAAATGCCGCTGTTGATACGACGTTGACGATATTGCCCTTGGTTTCGACCAGATGCGGCATGGCGGCCTGCATCATGAAGAACGGCGCTGTCACGTTGGCGGAAAACAGCCGCGCCCAATCTTCGGTGGTGACTTTGGCCAGCGCGTGGAACCGCAGGATACCTGCGATGTTGCACAAGACGTCGAGCTGACCAAATGCGTCAACAGCGGTGGCGACGGCCTGCGCGCAATTGCCTGCGTCGCCAAGATCGGCGGCGTATGAAACGCTTTGTCCGCCGGCATCGGCGATCCGCCGCGCGGTTTCCGCCAGACCTTCAGCATTCAGATCGACAAGGCACAGCTTTGCGCCTTCTGTGGCAAAGCGCAGGCTGGCTGCGCGGCCAAGACCCGATGCTGCCCCGGTCACGAGGACGACTTTGCCGTCAAATTCCTTGGCTGTCATATCAATTGCCCTTCGTCGGAGCAGCCACCACAGGTGTGATCGCTTTATAAAGATGGGTGGCCATGCCTTCCATCGAGAAGGCCTCGCTCATCAGCATGGTGCCGGTTTCAACCAGCGATGTCAGGTGTGCCAGCGTCTTTTCCGGCGCATCGGTGTCCATGGTGTAGATTGCCATGTACTTTTGCGAAGGGCGGCCCTCCTCTTCCCCGTCGGTCAGACAAAAACGCTGGGCCGATACAAAGCCGGGTACGGCGACAACATCGGCCAGATGGCGATTGCTGTACCAGTCATTATATTCGTCCTCGCGCCCCGGAACCGGATTGCTGTGCACTACATAGGCGAAGTGTGGCATGTCATATCCTTGATATCATGGCATTGCCGGAAATATGCAGGCATGGCCCGCACGTGCCCTGCCGCAAGGTGAGTTTTTTACCAAACAAGCGGCAGGCGTACCGGCTGGATCATGCCCAAGTGGTACTCGATTTCGGTGCCGGATTCGACGCTGAATTGCGGAATGCGCTTGAGAAACTCGTCAATGGCAATGCGCATTTCGCGGCGCGCCAGATGCATGCCGACGCACATGTGCGGGCCAAATCCGAACGACACATGGCGCGGGTTGCGATCAAAGCGGACTGTGCCCGGTTCGGGAAATTCTTCGGGATCGCGGCCCGCCAGTGTGGTGGACATCGCCACTTTGTCTCCGGGCATCATCCGCACGCCGCCAATTTCGGTTTCCTTGGTGCAGGTCCGGAACGTGGTGACAGCAGCATAGGCGCGCATCATTTCGTCTATGGCGTTCTGCGTGCGCTGCGGATTTTCCTTCAGGAACGTCTGGTGATCGGGATTGCGCGCCAGATGAAGGAATTGGTGGCCCATATTGGTCGAAACCGTATCCAGACCGCCGATGAACAAGTTGAAGGCAAAGCCGACCAGTTCGTCGTCGGTCAACTTCTGGCCTTCCACTTCGACACCCAGCGCATAGCTGATGATGTCTTCGCGCGGATTGCGGCGGCGCTCAGCGATCTGTTCGCGCAAGAAGGCCACGACATTGCGCGTTGCGTCGGCCATTTTCGCCATGTCCATTTCGTGCAGCAGGCCGGTTTCCCATTCGAGAAACTGTGCGGTGTTGCTGAGCGGAAAATCCATGAGTTCAAGGAACACCTTGATCGGGAATTCGAACGCGAAATCAGCCATGAATTCGCAGGAGCCGCGTTCGCGGAAGCCTTCGATATAATCTACGGCGTAGTTGCGGATGCGGTCTTCCAAACGGGCCATTGCGGCGGGCGTGAACAGTGGATTGATGAAGGCGCGATACTTGCCGTGTTGCGGCGGGTCGAATTCGACCGGCAGGTTCGTCCAGGTATCGCCGACCATCTTTGAATAGGGCGAGAAGTCCTTGCTGGAGAAGGTTTCGGTGTCCATGTAAATCTTGCGCAGATCAGAAACCTTGCGGACAATCCATGCAGGCGTTGCGCCGGGATAGGCATGAGGGGCGTAAAAAATCGCCGGACCTTGATGCACTGCGGTTGCCCAATCGCCAAACGGATCGGCCTGTGTGGTCATGCCGAACATGTAGGGAAAAGGGCGGACAAGGTCTGCCGGTACGTGGGCCGGGATGACAGGTTCTGGCAGTTGAAAATCCATGGTATTCCCTTTGTTGCATCGCGCCGGAATCACAGCTTAGATGGTCGCAGGTGTGATGCCCGAACCGTGTTGCCTTGATCTGCCAGCTTTCCAAGGCCGCGATTATCGGACACAATGGGGGGCAACAAGTAGTATCAATTTACGTGGGTTAGTATCATGGATGTGCCTGTTGCGAAGAATAGGGATGTGCAGCCCAAAGATTATGCAGAATTGCGTAAAACGCTGACTCAGATATCCGGCAAATGGAAGCTGGAAATTCTCTGGTTGCTCTATCACCGGCCTTATCGGTTCGGAGAACTGCTGCGCAATATCGACGGCGTTACGCAGCATATGCTCACGCGGCAGTTGCGCGAACTCGAAGCGGATGGGCTGGTCAGCCGCACAGTTTTTGCCGAAGTGCCGCCGCGTGTCGAATATGGGATGACTGACGCAACCATTGCGCTTGAACCCGCCATCTGGGCGCTGATGAACTGGTCCAAGGAGTTTGGCACCAGCATTCGCCGTAACGCAGCCCCGGCAAGCGCGGATACGACGCTGCCAGAGCAGGTTGAGCCTTTCGCAAGATAGTATTGGAGCGGCCAAGCGCGCGATAATCCTTGAGCCAAGGGGCAGCCTTTTTGGCGGCTTGGGGCGGGGGAAGTGGCATGGCTGATCTGAATTTTGGCGAAGCACGATTGGTAAGAAACCGGATCACTGCCGCCGAGTGCTGCAATGTCCGGTAATTCTGTGACCACCCGGCAGCGCAGCCGCCCGTCCCACTTGCTGCTTGCCGCGCTGGCCATGCCGGCGCTGCCGATGTCGGCGCTGACGCTGCCGTTGATCATCTACTTGCCCGAATTCTATGCGCATTCGCTGGGGTTGAATCTGGCCACGGTGGGATTGATCTTCACGGTCGTGCGTCTGGCCGATTTGCTGTTCGACCCGTTCGTGGGCGGGTTGATGGATCGTACGCGCACCCGCTGGGGCCAGTTCCGCCCGTGGCTGCTGCTGGGCGGGCCGCTGGTGATGGCTGGAACGTGGATGTTGTTCATGGCCCGGCCGGGCGTGGGGCCGCTCTATCTCTCGTTTGGGTTGGTGCTTGCCTATGTCGGCTATTCTATTGTCGTGCTGTCGCAAATGGGCATGGGCGCTGCGATTACCGACGATTACAAGGAACGATCGAGGGTATTTGCGTGGTGGATGGTGTTCAATACCGTCGGGCAAATCCTCGTCATGGCGATGCCGGTGTTTTTTGCCGACCGGATTGCCAATGACAGTAGCTTTACCGTGCGCACGATGGGTTGGTTCATCCTGGCCAGTGTGCCCCTGACCATCGCGGTGACGGTAGCTGCGGTACGCGAAGGCACCGCGCCGACACAGGCGCACACCGCTCGATTGCACGATTACCTCGGCCTGTTCAGGCTTTCCTCCACCCGGTTGTTATTGCTTACGCAATTGCTGGTCGGCCTTGGTCTGGGGATCAGCGCGGCGGTGTTCCTGTTCTTCTTCACGATGCTGAAGCAAGTGCCGTTTGCTTATGTAGGCCTGCAATTCGTGGCGTTTTATGTGGTTGGCGTGGCCACCGCTCCTGTGTGGTCGATGATCGCCAACCGCATCGGGCGTCACCGTGCGCTTGGCATCGGTTGCTGCGGTTTTGCCGCGTACATGGTGCTGATGATGGCGATGCCGCCGGGCAACATGGTCTACTTCTTTGGCATGGGTCTATTGGGTGGCACGATGGCCTGCTCGGTCGATATGCTGCCGCGCTCGATGATGGCCGATGTGGCAGACGAAGACCGGCTTGCCTCGGGGCAGGATCGCACCGGCATGCTGTTTGCTCTGCTGACGGTGACGCACAAGTTCGGGCAGGCGATGTCCATCGGCATCGTCTATTTCGCGCTCGACCTGATCGGGTTCAAGGCGGGCAGCCCGGCAAACAGCGATGCGGCGCTAAGCGGCGTTTCGATCCTCTACGGCGTTGTGCCGGGCGCGCTTTATATTGCGTCAGCACTGGTCGTCAGCCGTTTCCGCCTGACCCCCGCGCGCCACGCAATCATTCGACAGGAACTGGCCGCGATGGGCGCTTAGTGACGAGTGTGCCGACACTGAACGGTGAGAAAGCATCGTCAGCCCAATGCGGGGTCGCACCGGGAATGCCATAGCGGAACGGCCGGCCTTCCGGGATGTGCAGTGTTCCAAACATCCAGTCATAAATGGATAGAAAAACACCGAAGTTGCGGAAAGTGCCGCCATCGCGGCCATACCCATGGTGGCTGTGATGTATGCCAGGTGAGATAAATACATGTTCCAGACCACGAAAGGCCGGGCCGAAAACCGCGTGCCGCCTGATCGTGTCGTCCCAGCGGAAATCGCTGTGGGTAAAGATGCCCCAGAAGGTGAAAATCACGATTGCCACGCCCGCCGCCTCTGCCTGACCCAAATAGATTGCGAGCGCAAAAACCCAGCCCAACCCGCCTACCAAAATCCAGAACGGGCTGATGCGGAAGTTGAGCAAGACGTTCACATATTTGGCGGTGTGATGCGTGCGATGCATGCGCCAAAACCAATCGAACCAGCGGGTGTCCTTCAATTGGTGGCTGCCGCGATGAACCCAATAATTGGCAAACTCACCCAGCAACACGATACCGATCAGCGCGGGCAGGAATGGCACATCGCGTAAGGCATCCTTTCCAGCGGGGAACAGGTAGGCGATGGCTGTTGCCACCACAGCAGCACCCGCCGGGCGCACCAGCGCGGCTCCAATCATGCAGATACCGTTCACCAGCCAGTCGCTGCGACTGTAGATCTTGCGATGTCTGCCAGCGATAACTTCCGCCAAAAGGATTACAGCGGTGATCGCCAAAACCCAAAGCCCGAGATGATCCATTTCCTCACCCTTCTTGTAGGGGCCCAATGTTGCAGAGAGGCAGTTGTACGTCTAATGCATATGTGTGCCAATATTGATGATCTGGACGCATAAGCATGGATCTGCGAAAGCTTCGACATCTGGTTGCTGTTTCCCGTCGCATGAGTTTTTCACGTGCAGCTGAAGATCTGGGCCTGTCCCAGTCCGCACTCACTCGAAGCATTCAATCGCTGGAACGTCAGGCCGGAATGCGGCTGTTTGATCGGGATCGTGCGGGGGTAAGCCTTACTGCGCAGGGCCGCCTTGTTGTTGAACGAGCCAGCGGCCTGCTCGCCGACGCTGATGATTTCGAACGCCAGTTGCTGCAAACTGCCAGGGGCGAGGACGGGCGCGTGTGTTTCGGTATGGCCCCGTTGCCAGCATGGACCTTGTTGCCGACCGCTCTTTCAGCCCGGATAGCTAAAGTGCCGACCTTCACCAATGAGGTTGTCGTTCGCAATGTCGAGGCGCTGTGGCCGCTCCTTATTGCTGGCGACATCGAGTTTTTCGTCAGCGTTGAAGGGCAGGTGCCTGATGCACCGCCCGTGAGGGCTGAAACGCTTGGGCTATTCCCCTTCAACCTGATTGTCCGCGCGGGCCATCCATTGCTGGTGGGGGGTGACCATGAAAGGGCATTCCCGATCCTGATTTCGACCCGGGGGGGCGTTGGCAGAGAGCTATTCGAAGATCTCCACGACCGGACGATATGGCCACCGCATGTGGTTGAAGATTACGGCACGCTTGTGATGCTCACCAAAACCACAGATGCAATCTGGGTTTCGTCAGTCTATTCGATCGCTCAAGAACTTGAAGCGGGAGAGCTGGAGGTACTTGACCAGTTCAAGATCCACGGACCTCGAACTTTCCGGTTGGTGATTTATTCGCTCGACCGCCGCTCGCAATCTCCGGGAATGCTGCAACTGAAGCAGGCCTTCAGGCAGCGCATAAAGGAATTGGAGGAGCCCACGGTGCCCAAGAAGGAGGGTCCAATTTCGCCTGATTAAGGTTTGCGATCAGACTCTGTGATGACACCCAAGCGCGGTGCATTACAGCCCGCGCGCTTCGGCGTCATCGCGCGCATCGTAAATGCCGATGGGCATTCCGGCGAGCACTTTGCCGAAGTACCACCCCTTGCGCCCGCTGGAAAAGGTGCGTTCGGTCTGCACTTTGAACCCTGCTGCCTCCAGCTTTGCGCGTGAGGCATCGACGTCTTCAACCATTATCTCAGACGACAGCACGCATTGCATGGCATGATTTCGGGCGACCGTTGACGGTGTTTCCACCAGCTTGATTCGGTGCGGCCCGACCAGCGCCCGCGCGCCAAGGCCACCGGCGTCCGTTTCAACCCACGTCATGCCGAAATACTGGGAAAACTTCGCCGCCATCGCGTCGATATCGTCAGCCGCCACGACCACCACGCCACATTTGGGCACCGGCGCATGTTCCAGATCGAGGAAGGGTTCCATCATCGATTCATTGTCGCCATCGGTGCATGCCATCACCGGAATGCCGCCAAAACCGTGGGCATAGAGATGCTCTTGCGTATCGGGTCCCGGAAGCGGGCTGGTGAACGATGGCAACAGGCCATCGGCGGCGAGCACGCGGTAGGTCTCCTCGCAATCATCGACCGCCAGCGCGACTTCGACCAGCGGATAGGGCAGCCCGTGCATGAACGGCAGGTCTGCGGCGGGTACGTAAAGCTGGATCGGTTCGAACCCGTGCTCGTCGATCCCGGCTTTGATGATGTCGGGGGCAATGGGGCCAAATCGCATACCCAAGCCAAACAGATCGCGAAATTGCGCGAGGGTGGAGTCCATGTCGTCGACTATCCATGCGACGCGGCAGAAACGGGTAGGTCTGGTCATATCGGGTCTTTCCAACAAATTCAGGCGTAAGAACTGCCCATTTCGATCGCTTCGACCATCTGCGGGTTATGCGAGGTTTGGCCGCCATCGATAGTGATGATCTGACCAGTGATGAATGCGGATTCATCGGAAGCCAGAAATGCCACAAGCGATGCGATGTCGTCAGGATTGCCCACGCGCGACAGCAGGTTATGGCGCTCGTTCAACGCAACCAGCTTAGGTGCCAAGCTACGCAACTTTTCATCTGCGATCAGGCCGGGGGCGATTGCGTTGCAGCGCACACCTTGTTTGCCATGCTGCGCAGCAACATAGAGCGTCATCGCCGAAACCGCGCCTTTCGACGTGCCATAGGCGATGCGCACGTCATCACCGCGGTGGCCCGAACCTGAACTGGTGTTGATGATCGAACCGCCGCCCCGCGCAATCATGTGCGGAATCGCTTGAGAGCAAGCGACGAAATAGCCGCGCACGTTGACGTTCATGGTCACGTCCCACAAGTCGAGCGGGGTTTCGAGCGCGGTCGTATCCACGCCCAGTTCGCCCAGTCCCACGAATGCGGCGTTGTTATGCAGAATGTCGAGCCCGCCGAACTTGTCGACCGCGCCATCGACCAGAGCCCGCACAGAAGCGGCGTCACCTGCGTCAAAAGCAATGGCGTGGGCCATTTCGCCATGCTGGGCGGCCACGACTTGGGCGTCGGTGAGGTTGATGTCTGCCACCACAGTCTGCACCCCTTCGGACACAAGCCGTGCCACCACGGCTCTGCCGATTCGGCCCGCGCCGCCGGTCACTATGGCGACCTTTCCGTTCAATCCCCGCACGATTTCGCTCTCCCCCTGTAGTGTTTTAAGCAATCAACCCCAGCGCACCGGCAGGTATGACCAGCCATAGACATTGAAACCTTCCGCTCGCCTTGGTTCGCCATCGATTTGCAGGTCGGGCATGCGCTCAAGCAGTCGCCGCAACACCGCGCGCACTTCCATCCGCACCAGTGGGGCACCGAGGCAGAAATGGTTGCCTCCTGCAAATGCCACATGCCGAAGCAGTTGCGCTTTGGGCCGGTCTAACCGGAAAGTGTCGGCATCGTCGAAGATCTCAGGATCACGGTTCGCTGCTGCAATATTGTAGAAAACCTTGGAATGCGCCGGGATGGCCACGTCGCCAAGCTGCGTATCATGACGCGCGGCGCGAAACAGGCCAATCACCGGGGGATCAATCCGCAGGCTTTCTTCGATGGCGACGTCCACCAGCGCAGGGTCTGCGCGCACCTGTTCCCAAAGGCTGCGATCGTTCAGCAACCGGACCAGAAGATTGCCGATCAGGTTCATCGTGGTTTCGTTACCGCCCACGATGATCCCCAGCATCAGGCTGAGAATTTCGTTGTCCTGCAAATATTCGCCATCCACCTTGTCGCACATGAAGCGTGATAGAAAGTCGTTGGGCAGAGCAATTCCCAGATGGGCGAGGTCCGGCTTTCGCCCTTGTTCTGATAACAGAGTGCGGCGACGCTCCAATTCGGCAAACAGCGGTTCTGAAACGCGCGCAATCGCCTCTAGCGACATATCTTGCGCGGGGTTATTCAGGATGTCGTAGAAATAGTGGTCTGCCCATTCCTTGTAGAGCATGTGATCGGGTTCGGGCACCCCCAGCATCACGCACATTAGCCTGGCGGGCAGCGGCATGACAAGATTTTCAAACAAGTCACCGCAGGCTTCTGGCTTGGCAAGCATGGCATCGATCAGTTCATCGGCCAGTTGCAGCACCACTTGTTCAAGGCGCGCCAGTTCCCGCAGCGAAAAACCGCGCTGCACCACAAAGCGCACTTTGTTGTGGTAAGGCGTATCGTCCATTAACGCGGTTCGCTGTTCAGGTGGTAACAGCTTGGGTGAACTTCCCTCCTCAATGGTCCAGGTTGCCTGATCCTTGAGCAGTTTCTCGCGCACATCGTCAGGGTCGCTGGCTATGAAAAAATCGAACCGGCCGCGATAATGCTGCACCGGACATTGATGGCGCTGGTCTGCAAAAGCGTCGGTTCCGCGCACCTGCGTTTCGGGCGAATAGGGATCAAATCCATCGGTTTGCGCCATGTTTGTCCCACTCCCGCGTCGTGGCACCTTTATTGGCACCCTCGCTTATCTATTGAAGATACTAGTGGTTGCAAAATTAGTCCAAGCCCGCGACGCGACGCACCGTCCAATTGGCGACAGGCGTAACAGGCAGATGCCTTCCCGATGACAGGCTCACATGGGTAATGCTGTACTATGCAGGGCCTTGAACAAAGATGGGACGAGGCGAAATGGCGTTTAGGAACTGGTTCATCACCGGGGTGTCGAGCGGCCTGGGCCAGGCGCTGATGGAGGCGGTGGTTGCCCATGGCGACAAGGTCGTCGGAACTGTCCGAAGCATTCCCAATCCGTTGCCCGCCTATGCGCAAGCCACCAACGCCCACCTTGTGACACTGGATGTCAGCGATCCGGCCAGCGTGGCGCAAGGTGTGGCTGAAGCAGTGCAGTGGCTGGGCGGGATTGATGTAGTTGTGAACAATGCCGGTTGCGGCATGTTCGGCGTAGTCGAGGCGTGCTCCATTGAAGATTTCCGCCATGCCATGAACGTCAACTATTTCGGCACCGTCGGCATGTGTCAGGCCACCCTGCCCCATTTGCGCGCCACGCGTGGCACTCTGATCAACGTGGCTTCGATGGCTGGGATGGAAGGTTTTGGCGGCGGATCGGCATATGCGGCATCGAAACATGCCGTCGTTGGTTTGAGCGAGGCGTTGCACGCGGAACTGAAGCCGCTTGGCGTGCGGGTGATGGTCTCGCTTCCGGGCGGCTACCGCACCGATTTCTGGTCGGCCCGCTCGAACACGATCCGCAGTGGGCTGCACGACGTTTACGGTGCCTACCCGTGCGGCCAAGTTGCCGAACGCTCACAAGAGCATGTCGGCAACGAGATGGGCGATCCGGCCAAGCTTGCGCGGCTTATGATTGAGATGGTTGGGGGCGAAACTTTGCCGCTTTACCTAGTCGGCGGGGCCGATGGTATGGCCGTTGTGGAGGCCAAACTTGCTGCGATCACTGCCGATATTGAAGGCCATCGCGCCGTCAGCGTCGCTACGGCTTATTGACCAAGGCTGGGGCGCTGCCTTTCGTTGGCAACGCCCTGCCCTTTAGTCAAAGCTTGACCGTGACGGCCTTCACCTCGGTGTAGTTCTGGATCGCGTATTCGCCCATTTCGCGGCCCCAGCCCGATTGCTTGAACCCGCCGAACGGAAGCGCCGCGTCATAGACATTGTGCGAATTGATCCACACTGTGCCCGACTTGATCTTGCCCGCCAGCTTCAGCGCCTTGGAAATGTCACGGCTCCACACCGATGCGGCAAGGCCGAAATCGGAATCGTTGGCGATGGCGGCGATGCGGTCGAGATCGTCGTCGTCATAAGGCATCGCGGTAATCACCGGGCCGAAGATTTCCTCGCGGACCAAACGCATATCGTGGGTAGTATCGGCATAGACGGTGGGCTGGACGAAGTAGCCCTTGTCGCCATGACGCGCGCCACCTGCCAATGCGCGCGCGCCTTCTTCGCGGCCTGAATCGAAGAAGCCCATCACGCGGTTGTGCTGTTCTTGCGAAACGAGCGGACCCATGTCGTTGCTTTCGTCAAGGCCCGGCCCGACCTTGATCGCGTTGGCACGATCCGCAACCGCGCCGACGACCCGGTCGAACACAGTCTTGTGCACGTAAAGGCGTGAACCGGCGGTGCAGACCTGACCCTGATTGTAGAAGATGCCGGCAGCAGCACCAGCGGCGGCAGCGTCAAGATCAGCGTCTGGCAGGACCACCACCGGCGATTTTCCGCCGAGTTCCAGCGTTACTTTCTTTAGGTTGCCAGTTGCGGCGCGGACAATCATTTTGCCGACCTCGGTCGATCCGGTGAAGGCCACTTTGTCCACTGCCGGATGGGCCGCCATTGCGGCTCCGGCGGTTTCGCCAAAGCCTGACAGGATGTTGACTGCGCCCGCTGGAAATTCGGCTTCCTGGAACAGTTCGGCCAGCTTGAACGCCGATAGCGGCGTTTGTTCCGCACTTTTGAGCACGACAGAGCACCCGGCGGCCAGCGCCGGGGCAAGTTTCCATACTGCCATCAGCAACGGGAAGTTCCATGGCACGATTTGCGCTGCGACGCCGACAGGTTCGCGTGTGGTGTAGCTCAGGTGCGGAAAGCCGAGCGATAGCGGCGTAGTCTCGCCACGGATCTTGGTGGCCCAACCCGCCATATAGCGGAACATATCAATCGCCAGCGTCACGTCGCCGCGCGAAAATGCCAGAGGCTTGCCGTTATCGACCGTTTCGAGATGGCAGAAAGCGTCAAAATCGCGTTCGAGCAGTTCGGCGATTTTCCATAACAGCTGGCCGCGTACTGAAGGCGTCAATTGTGACCACTTGCCGCCATCAAACGCTGCGCGCGCGGCCTTGACCGCGTCGTCGACGTCTTCCTTGTCGGCAGAGGCAACGCGGGCAATCACTTCGCCGGTGGAGGGATCGAATACGTCGAGAGTCTTGCCTGATCGCGCATCGACCCACTGATTGTTTATGAATAGCTTTCCGCCATGTTTGAGGTACTTGAGATGGGCGTCCACTGTGTCAACTACGCTCGCCATTTCGACATCTCCCATGTCTTGTTATCAAGATTTCAGCGGATCATACGCTTCGGCCCGTTCGCGGGCAATCGCAGCTCTCGCCCAGTGTTTTACGGTCCGTCCGCTACGCCACCCATAGGCGGCAGAAACATGCACTTGGCCCTTCCCCCGGCAGGTGAAATGCTGCCCGTCCTGACAGACTTGTGCCAGCCAAGGGATCAAAACCCACAGGAGAGAACATGGGAAGGCTTGCAGGCAAAGTGGCCATCATCACCGGCGCGGGCCGGGGCATCGGCCGGGCCATGGCGCGGCGGTTCGCGGCTGAAGGCGCAAAAGTCGCCATCGCTTCGTTTACGCATGAGAACGCTGTGTCTCTGGCTGGTGAGCTCAACGCAGCGCATGGCGAGGGCACGGCTTTGGCCATCCGTTGTGACGTGGGTGAGGAAGCGGACATCGCGCAGGCCGTGGCCCAGACCGTCGCCATGTTCGGCACGGTTGATATTGCCTGTAACAATGCCTTCGAACTGGCGTCTGCCGCCAAGTCGGTGCTCGGCACATCGCTGGCAGACTTTAACCGCCAGATGGTCACTGGGCCGCTGGCGGCGCTTCGCATGATGCAGGCGGTCTATCCATTCATGGAAGGCCGCGACGGGCGCATCCTCAATTTCGGCTCTGCCGCCGCGATTGAAGGCACGATGGGCATGGCACCTTACAACATGGCCAAAGAAGCGATCCGCGGGTTGACGCGCACCGCCGCGCGCGAATGGGGTGACAAGCGGATTACCGTCAACGCCTTGATGCCAGTGGCGCTGACCGAAAGCTTCCAGAACGCGCTGGATCAGGGATTGGCGCAAGTGGCCCCCAGCCCGGTGCCGCGCATGGGCGATCTGGACAAGGACATTGTACCGGTCGCGCTGTTCCTGGTCAGTCCGGAGGCGGGATATGTTACCGGATATAGCTGGTTCGCTGATGGCGGGCTGAAAATGGATGCTGGCCGCTGAGCAGGACTGGAGGCTTTATGAGCGTTACCGACACGCTGGCCATCAACAAGGCGGTGGTGACAAAATATCTGCGATCGGTCGCAGCGTTTGATCTGGAGGGCATTCGCGATTGTCTCGCCGAGAATGTCGTGCAGCATTATGTTGCGCCGTCCTTCATGGTTGATGATGGGCAGCATGGTGCGCAAGTCATTGCCAGTCGCGATGCCATTATAGAAGAAATACGCGGTTGCTTCCACGATGTTTTGTATCAACGCGGCACCGTGACCATCGAGATACAGACGATCATCGCTGAGGATGATCATGTTGCTTGCCGGTTCATACTCGATGCCAAAACCGTGCGCGCAAATGAGCATTACCGCAATTTCTACAACTTCTTCTATCGCTGCGAAGATGGCCGCGTGGCCGAATACTGGGAGTACCTTGACACCAAATATGCAGACCGGTTGCTATGGGGCAAATCGGTCGATTAGAGTGCGCTATGTACGCATGTGGGAGTGCTTCAAATGGCGGAAAACCTTTTCGATCTCACTGGTAAGGTGGCGCTGGTCACTGGCGGCAATTCTGGTCTCGGCCTTGCCTTTGCGACCGGGTTGGCGCGTGCTGGTGCCGATGTAGTGATCTGGGGACGCCGTGAAGATCGTAACCGTGAAGCAGTGGCGACGCTTGCTTCATTTGGAACCCGCGTGGCTAGCCAGTGTGTCGACGTGACTGACCCCGTGGCCGTTGCCGCAGCGATGGAGGCTGCCGTCGCGCAATTCGGCCGGGTCGATTGCGTGATCGCCAATGCCGGGCTTGCCACCATGGAGCCTGTCGACATGATGCAAGACGCAACGTGGCACGGCTTGCTCAACGTCAACTTGCACGGGGTGTTCTATACGGTGCGTGAGGCGGCAAAACACATGAAGGCGCGGGCCGCGTCTGGCGATCGAGGCGGATCGATTATCCTGAACGGCAGTCTGATGGTGTTTACCGGCGTCGGCGGGATGGCGCATTATGCAGCGGCAAAGGGTGGCCTGAATTCCATGGCCAAGACAATTGCGGTGGAAATGGGCGCTTATGACGTCCGCTGCAATGTAATCTGCCCCGGCTATATCCCCACTGATATCGGGGGGGACGATGCAGGCGAGAATGCTGCGATGCTGCAGCACATGATCGACATCACCGTCGCGCGCACGCCGATCAAACAGATTGGCAAACCTGATGATCTGGCTGGAATCGCGGTCTATCTGGCCAGCGATATGTCGCGCTATCACAGCGGAGATACCATCACGCTCGATGGCGGGATGATGGCCCAATGTTACTGACCAACTAGGCCGGTTGTCCGGACCCGATCGAACAGGCCCGGCCAGCGCAATTCAGAGCAATGGGCGCAGGAACGCCAGGGCGCGATCAGGTGCGCCAACGATAAAGGCGTGGTCGATGTCCGGCCCTGCCGTCTCGACATTCCAGCCCAATGCACGCGCACGATCATGCTGTACTGGGTCCATCACGTCGCCGAGAATGCCGATGTAATTGACCGGCTTGTCGATCGCTTCCGCGCCATGAGTGACTGGGCTGACCATACCACGCAATGGCATATCGCTGAGATGGGCGAGTAGCCATTCCTGCCGTTCAACCGACATCTTCATCGGCTTTTCCTTGGCACCATTGCGCTGCATTTCGTCAACGCCAGTGCCGATTGGCCCTTCGCCAGAAGCGAGCAGAGCATCAAGGCCTGCGGCATCCTCGGTCTTCATGTAGCCAATCGCTTCGCCAACGCTTTTGCCAGTGAGCGGCACGATGCCATCGAAATAGACGACGCGGGCGATGCGGTCACCTGCGCGGGCTACCACGCCCGGCGCGACGGTTCCGGCATAGCTGAACGCGACCAGCACGACATCGCGCAGGTCTTCATAAGTCAGGACGTTGACGATGTCGGTGACGTGCACATCATGTGTCACGTCGCGGCTGATCAGGTGCGAACGCTCGCCAAAGCCGGTGAACGTCGGGGTGAAGACCTTGTGCCCTTCGGTGCGCAGGGTTGTGGCCAATTCGTCCCACACCCAGCCACCCATGCCGCCACCGTGGAGGAAAACTATCGTCGCCATCGTGCTGATGTCCTTGTTCTGTCGTGATCGGTGTAAGGTTCAGGAAGCCTGAAGCTCAAAGTTGGTGATGAAGTTTTCGGGCAGTGGCGGACCCCACAAATAGAGCGAGTCTTCTACTGCATGGTCTCCGGCGGGCCAATCGTGCCCTGCCGGCACATAATCGATGTCACAGCTGTATTCGGCATAGCTGCCCCATGGATCGGGGACATAGTGAAAGTAATTGGCACCGAGCACGTGCTGGCCAAAGCCCCAGCCTTTGTCATAACCAAGGCTTGCCATGTGCGACCCACCGATGCCCACTTCCTGAACCGTGCCGACGTCCCAACTGGAATGGTGCATGCCCGGCCCGCCCGATCCTGCCAGCGCCAGCATGTGATGGTCGCTGCCATATACGCCGTGCATGAAAGCCACCGCATCTGCCGAGCGATCCGAAAGTTTCAGGCCAAGCACCTTGCTATAGAACTCGATGTCGCGCGGAACGCTGCTGGTGAAGATCAGGAAGTGCGACAGGCGGCGCGGGCGCACGCGCTGCGCTTGGCTGCGCAGGATTGCTGCGCTTTCACCCGGCTCGCCCGAACGGGTCAGGAACTGAGTCTTTTCATCGGGAGAGCACTTGGCCGCTTCGACAACCTGAATGGGCGTGCCGTCGGCATTGTGGAACCAGATGCCCTTGTCGTCGCTGCCAGCCTTGGCGATGGCAGGGGTGTCGATCACCGCGATGCCGAGATCGGCAAACTTCTGGCGGAACTTTTCAAGGTCACCTTCATAGGCACCGAACGAGATATATTCGAGCTTCTTGCGCGTACCGGGGCGGATCACCGCCCAGCGATGCGGGTTGCCGAACGTGAAAAGCTCCAGCCCGTTGGAAACGTCGCGCACGTCAAGACCGAATTCGCTGTAGAATGTACGGGCCTCGTCCAGATTGGGCACAGTCAGGCAGAAGTGGTCCAGTGAATGAACGGCGGGGCCGCCAGCCAGCTCGGTCGAAGCCATCGTCATTGTCCTCTCATTTTCATCAAATCATCAATCTAAAACGATTTACAGCGCCTGACTGGCGAAGAAGCCACGCACCACGCGCAAGAAATCATCCTTGCGCTGGAACGCCGCAAAATGGCCGCCCTGCGGCAATTCCTGCCAGTCCTGCACGTTGCGATAGGTGCGCTCTACCAAGGACCGCGGCCAGCGGAACGGTTCGCCTGCAAAGCGCGCAACCCCAGTCGGTACGTCAACCACGGCGTGAGCATAGGCGGTGCGGAAATTGTTCTCATGGTAGAGCCGGAAGCTGGATCCGGCAGTGCCCGTGAACCAGTAGACCGACAGATTATCGAGCAGATGGTCGAAATTGAACACGGCCTCAAGATCGCCGCCATGATCGGTCCATGCGTAGAACTTGTCGATGATCCACGTGGCAAGTCCGGCGGGCGAATCGTTCATCGCCACGGCCAGTGTCTGTGGCCGGGTCGACTGGATGAAGGCATAGGCTGCATCCATCGCCATATGCTGGCCGAGGCGAGCGTATTCGGCCGCTTCTGCCTCGTCCAGCCCTTCGACCGGGATGGCGGGATTGCTGGGGCCGCCGGGAGCCATGTTGACGTGAAGCGCGGCAACGGCCTGCGGATAATCCTGCGCCATCCCGCTGGTGACGATGGAGCCCCAATCGCCGCCCTGAATGAAATAGCGCGCATAGCCGAGTGCTCCCATTAGGCTGGCAATCATGGCGCCGGTCTGTTTGGTGTTCACATCCTTGTGCCGGGTGGGGCCGGAAAAGCCGTAGCCGGGCAGAGATGGTACAATTACGTGGAAAGCGTCTGCGGCATTGCCGCCATGCGCTTCTGGATCGCTGAGCGGTCCGATCAGGTCGAGAAATTCGACAATCGAACCGGGCCAGCCATGAACCAGCACCAGCGGACGCGCCGTGGCGACGGGCGATCGCACGTGATAGAAATGGAGCTGTTCGCCGTGCGTTTCAGCCAAGAATTGCGGATAGGCATTCAGCCGTGCGGCAAAAGCTTCAAAATCAAAGCCGTCCTGCCAGTAGCTGCACAAGCGTTTAATGAACGCTTCGTCCGTGCCATAGGTCCAGCCCGTGTCCGGAAGCCAGTCCGTCCACCGGGTGCGCGCAAGGCGCATGCGCAAGTCGGCGACATCGGCGGGATCGATGACGACTTCGAAGGGCTTGATCGTGACTGCGCTCACCACAGGTTCCTTGCTGGTCAGAGCGCCATGCCGCCTTCGAGCGGAATGACCGCGCCGGTGATGAAGCTGGCCGCACGGCTGCCAAGGAAAGCCACCGTGCCGCCAATATCCTCTGGCGTGCCGATCCGCTTGCGTGGGACAAGGCCAGACATCATCTCGACGATTGCGGGGTTATCAACTGGCGTCAGCGCCGACGGGAAAAAGCCCGGCGCAATGGCGTTGACCGTGATGTTTTCGGCCGCGAGCTTTTTTGCCAGCCCGCCGGACATGTGGTGCAGCGCGGACTTGGCTGCTTGATACGAGTAGTTTTCCTTGGGGCCAATCCGTAGCCCGCCAATCGAACCGATGTTGACCACGGCAGCGTGGGATTCGGTCGAGGCGGCTGCGCGCAGTTGCGGCAACAAGGCCTGCGTGAAGAAGAACACCGATTTCAGGTTCAGGTCGACGACCGAATCCCAGCCTTCTTCGGTGAAATCTTCGAGGGGCGCATCGTACATGGTGCCGGCGTTGTTCACCAAAAGGTCCAGCTTGGGTTCAAGTGCGGAAAAGGCGGCTGCAACCGCGCGGCCACCGTCAACAGTGGAAAGGTCGCCCGCAAGCGGGATGCAGGTGCCATTGGCGGAAAGCTCAGCCGCGGTAGATTCCAGCGTGGCGAGTGTACGGCCGACGATGTATGTGCGCGCGCCCTGGGCCACCAGCACTTGCGCGATCATGCGCCCGATGCCGCTGCCACCACCTGTGACCAGCGCCGTCTTACCTTCAACCGACAACAATCCGCTCATTTCCGCTCCACACTTTCCGAGGCTGCCAGCAAGGCACGCAAACCGACCCGCATTCGGGACCGGATATCGTTGCCGTCATGCCCGGTGGGCTGTGGCGGTAAACCTTCCTTATGGCAGGGCGGACGAGACAGGCGTGCAGAGGATTACTTCACCTCGATCCGTACTTCGGGGAAGCGGTCGTAATAGAACTGGAAGCGTTCGCGGATCGCTGCGGGTTCGATGCCGAAGTCCTCGCGCAGGTTATAGGCGAGTTGCCCGTGTTTGCCGCGTTTGTTGGCGTCGATGGCCTCCTGGAAGGCGTTGCGGGTTTGTTGGTCGAACGGAACCCCTGCCCCTTCGTAGACCTTTTCGAGCTGGCCGAATGGATCGGCCATGAGTTCGTGGAAATACAGATCGTAAGACTGCGAGGCCTCAAGCTGGTCGCGATCCCGGACGCAGGCGCGCAGCAGGCGTTCGTAACGGTCGATCCAGTAATCAGCGATCGCCTGCATATCGACGCGGGTTCGTGTCAGCCGCGCGCCATAGGCAATGCCCGTAATCGCCGACTGGATCGAGGCCACCGGATCGCGGTGATTGATAACGATGTAGGAATCCGGGAATGCACCTTTTACCGCCAGCAACTGCTCCATGTGCTGCGGACATTTCGAGACCCAGCGGTTCGGGCCTTTTTGCCAGCTCAGTACCTGCATCGCCTTGCGCACGTAACGCATAATCGAGGTGGCATCGTGCGCGAATTGATAATCGCGCCATTCGGGCACGTGCGCGATCCATTCGAAATAGTACCCCCCGAAATCGAGGCCTTGCAATTCGATGTCTTCGGAAATGTGATCGGGCGAGAATTCGTGGATCATCTTGATGTAGGGCATGACCGCGTCCATCTGCGCCCAATCGGCGGCGCACACATCATAGCGGGTGTCCTTGCCGTCCTTGATCCAAGGCGCGGCGATGGGCCGGGTGGCTTCCCAATGCGGCAACGAACGCAGGCGCGGATCAGCCGACATCAGTTGCAGCGTATAGGTCGTTCCCGAACGCGGCAGGCCTGCGATGATCAGGGGCCGTTCGATATTGATGTCGAGGATTTCGGGATAACGCCGCACGGTGTCTTCCAGTTGCAGGCGGTTGGACGCAAGCCGCACCGCTTCGCTGAACAGCGTTCCGCGACCGGCGGCGCTGAGTTCTGTGTCATTATCGCCCGCGCGCATCCACACGGCCAAGCGTTCGCGGAAATCGTCTGCACCGAAATCGGAAAGACCGGTGGCCTGCTGTGCGGCTGTCAGCACTGCTTCGGGCGTCAGCGTTACGGGATTTGCCTGCGACCAGGCCAGCGCGCCGGCTTGAATGTCACTCAGCACGGGATTGGCAAGATCGGTCAGGCGGATCTTTTCGGCAACTTCGGACATAGTAGCGATCCTCCTGTTATGCTTTTGCGTCTGTTACCTTGCGGTTGTCGATAATGGCGCTTTCCAGCCAGCCCAGTTCATCGAAAACGCGGCCTTCGGTGCGGTCTGCCAGTGCTTCAAGGATGGCGAGTTCCGTTTCGCGAACGGCGCGGTCCTCAGGCGCGGCTGCGATGGCAACTTCGATCAGGTGGAGCGCCTTTTCCGGATCGCCTGCATCAAGATGCGCACGTGCCTTTGTCGCCAGCACGCCTGCCCCGCCCGCCAGTTCGGCAAGTTCGGGCCATATTGCGCTGGGCGGGGTGGCGTAAAGTTCGCTGGTGCGTTCTTGCCGGAACCAGCCTGCATATTCCTCCCATGTGGAGCGGACATACCAGTTGATCGGCCCGCGCCCGTCGTTGGTTTTCAAGTGTGCGGGCAATGTGATGGACGCCATCAGTTCGGGCAGAGTTTTGCCTTCATTCATGCCCGCTACCGTTTGGTCATGCACGTATTGCACGGCATCGCGCAGCTTGGTCAGATGGGCGCGGACGGCATCGGCGCCGACAATCGGATCATCGTGCCCGGTCACCAGCATTTGCGGCGCGAGGTCGATCATCATCTGGCATTCTTCCAGCCAGAACACGATGGATCGGTCGCGATCACCGCGCGCGGTGTAGAAGTTGGGAAACGCCCCCATGATTGCGCCAGCCCAGTTTCCGAAGAATAGTGTCTTTTCCGCAGGCATCCAGACGGCCAGCGCATCCAGCGTTTCGCCCGACGGGATCGAGAGCAACTGGTAGTGATGGCCCGACACGGTCATGTCATGCGAATCGGCAAATTCAGTCAGTGGTGCAGGATCGCGCGTTTCGAACCAGTAGGCTCCCGTGCTGCCCGGCGGGATCAGTGCCGCCAATACCTTGGCGTTGCGGCGGCCAAAGAACTGGCCCATTTGCTTGCGTTCCTGGCAAATGCGCTCGAACTTGCGTTGAACGACGGTTTCCGCGCCTTCATCTGCAAAAAATTGCCAACCGCCGGTATGGTCCGGGTGGCTTTGTGTGAACACGATCTTGGCAACTTTCAGGGGGCGACCGATCAGCGCCTCGAAGTTCTTGCGGATTTGCTCACCCTGCGCGCCGGTGCCGGTATTGATCACCACGTCGCCTTGGTCGCCGGGGATCAAGTAGGAATTGGACGTTGCGCGGTTCATCGCGATGTGATCGTTCAGCCATTCGGCAGGACGATCAGGATTCCACGCGATCGCGGGCATCATCGGGTGATCGAGCGTGCGGAAACGGGTCATGCGGCTCTCCATGCATTTGCAGCGGTCATTGCTCCGCTCATCATTGCCCACATCGTCCCGATGAAGCAGCCTTTTGGCAAGCGCGCTGAGTTGTGCCCATGCGCCCAGACTATCGCTTGCCAGCCATCGGCACATAAATAGACTACATTCTATAGAATGTATTGACGACTATGCCCGTGGCGATTAGCACGAGGCATCCATTCATCAGGGGCGGCACTTTCACGATGTCACTTGCACTTGCGCGCGTTGGCGCTCCCGTCACCCGCCGGGATGTGGTGGTCGATAGTTTGCGTGACGCCATCATTACCGGCGCGTTGGAGCCGGGTGCATTCTTGCGCGAAACCACGTTGGCCACACAACTGGGCGTTAGCGCAACTCCCGTGCGCGAAGCCATGGGCCTGTTGCAGGCCGAAGGATTGGTGGAGATTGAGGCCCATCGTCACAAACGGGTCACGCCCATTGATCTTGCCGCGACGCGCGATCTTCTGGACGTTCAGGCGCACTTGTGGCGGCTGGGCTATGTGCGCGGTATGCCGCATATCGGCAGCGCGCAAATCCGTGACCTGAACTTGCACGTGGGCATTTATCGCCGCGTTCTTTCAGAGGGTACGGAAAATCGTCTGGATGCAATCCGCGCCAGCCATGCGTTCCACACCACGGTGATTTCAGCGGCGGCCAATACCGAATTGCTGCGTGTCACGCTGGACCGACTCGCTCTGGTTGCACGGTTCATCCTGCTGCGCGGCGGTGCAACGATTAGCCTTGCGGGCCTGCGTCTGCATGAAGACATTCTTGCTGCGCTTGAACGCAGTGAACGTGAACAAGCCCTCGCCCATTTCGATTCGCTCGCCGCGCGCATGATCGCGCTGGCCGAGCCTGTGGGCGCAAGCCCGCAACTTGCTGGAGATTGACCCATGGATTTCGAACTTCCCGAAGAATACCGCTCATTTCGCGATATGGTCCATCGCTGGGTCGATGCTGAAGTGCCCAAAGAATGGGCGCGCAAGCTCGAATCGGATGAACACGCCTATCCCTTCGCTTTGTGGGACAAGTTCACCGAAGCAGGTTTCCATGGCGTTGGCATCTCTGAGGAGTTTGGCGGACAAGGTGGCGATGTGCTTATGCAGATGCTGCTGGCGCGCGAACTGGCCCGTTCGCTGGGTGGGTTGGCATGGATCTGGGGGATCACCTCGTTTGCCGGATCGAAGTCCATCGGGCTTTACGGCAGCGATGAACAGAAAAAGAAGTTCCTGCCTTTGATCGCTACTGGCCAGCTTAAGGCGGCCATCGCGTTTACCGAACCTGCGGGCGGCACCGATCTTCTGGGCGCGATGACAACGACCGCTGAGCGCGTTGACGGCGGCTGGAAAATCAACGGCGAAAAGATCTGGAGTTCGTCGGCCCATGTTGCCGATTACCTGCTTGTCATCGCACGCAGCGACAAGACTGCGGAAAAGAAGCATCAGGGCCTGACGTTGTTCTGGGTTCCAACGAAAACACCGGGTGTAAAAATCACCCCGTTGGCAAAGCTGGGCATGCGGTCGATGGGTTCGTGTTCGATCCACTTCGAAGATGCGTTTGTGCCCGATGAACTTGTGCTGGGGGAACCGCACAAGGCCTGGTACATGTTGCTGCCCACACTCAACAACGAACGCATCATGGTCGGTGCATTCTGCTTGGGCGTGATCGACGGCGTGCTAGAAGACGCGGTTGACTATATGAAACAGCGCAAGGCATTCGGCGGGGTGATTGGCAGGTTTCAAAGCTTGCAACATTATGTGGCCGACATCGCGACGATGCAGAAGACCACCGAACTGATGCTGATGTATTGCGCGGACAAGCAGAGCCGTGGTGAACCCGTGGGCGTCGAGGCCAATATGCTCAAGCTGATGGCTTCGGAAAACGCCAATCAGGCAGCGGACCTTGGCATCCAGATATTGGGCGGAATGGGTTATTCGGCGGAGACTGACATGCAGCGGTATTGGCGCGATTCACGGCTGTGGCGGATTGGGCCGATCACCAACGAAATGGTGCGCAACGGCATTGCCGAAAGTTTGGGCCTGCCGCGTTCCTATTAAGGATAGGCACGCCTTCACCGCCACCTTACGATACCATAACCTGTCAGCCTATCGGTTGACAGGTTCCGCTTTTTGCAGGACCGAGCAACGCGACGCAAACGGCCGCGCGGCCGGACATGGCAACCGGGATACTAAAAGATGACGACAATGAAGGCGCTGTTGCTCGAATCCACCGATGGACCTGAAGCTGTTGCTGTGCGCGACGTGGCCATTCCAACGCCGGGTCCGGGCGAAGTCCGCGTTGCGGTAAAGGCCGCTTCGGTCAACCACCGCGAACTGTTCATCGCGCACGGGCAATATCCGGGCATGACGGTTCCTTCGGTTATGGGTTGCGATGGCGCTGGCGTGGTCGACATGCTGGGCGAAGGCGTGACCGGTGCCAGCGTTGGCGATGAAGTTGTGCTTTACCCCGCCCGGCAGTGGGGTCCGCGCCGCGATACGCCTGCCCTCGATTTCGGTCTGTTGGGCATGCCTTTCCCCGGCACCATTGCCGAATACATCTGCGTTCCGGCTGAAAATCTTGCGCCCAAGCCTGCGTTCATGACGTGGGAAGAAGCAGGCGCAATGCCGCTGACCGCACTGACATCGTGGCGCGCGCTGATGTTCAAGGGTCAGCTCAAAGCGGGCGAGAAAGTGCTGATTTCCGGCATCGGTGGCGGCGTTGCCACGTTCGGCCTTGCCTTTGCCGTGGCGCTTGGTTGCGATGTCTGGTGCACAGGTGAAAGTGAAGAAGTGCTTGAAACCGCGCGTAAGATGGGTGCCAAGGACGGCTTGCTGTTCACCGATCCCGAATGGCGCAAGAAGGTCGGCAAAATGACTGGCGGCGTCGATGTGGTGCTTGATGGCGCGCCCAGCCCCAGCCTGCCCAATTATATCCGCGCGATCAATCCTGGCGGTCGCATCGTGATTTATGGCTCGACCGCAGGCAATGAAATCAAGTTCAACGCGACGGACTTGTTCCTGAAAAGCGCGACGCTGCTTGGCAGCCAAGTGGGCGACCCTGTGGACTTCCGCGAAATGTTGCTCTTTGCCGATAAGCACAAGATCAAGCCGGTGATCGAACGCACATTCCCGCTGGCCGAAGCGCGCGAGGCGCTGCTGCATTTGCGCGACAAACATTCGTTCGGCAAGATTTCGGTGGTCATGTAATGTCGCCGCTTTTCGACCTGACCGGCAAGACCGCACTGGTAACCGGCGGCGCGCAGGGCCTTGGCCGGATGATCGCCGAGGGGCTGCTGTCTGCAGGCGCAACCGTGGCGATCACCTCGCGCAAGGCTGACGTGTGCGAAGCGGCGGCGGCGGAAATGGCGTCGCTGGGGCGTTGCATTGCCTTGCCAGCAGACCTTTCGACCCCGGAAGCGGCCGTCGAACTGGTCCAGCGGTATCGCGCCGAAGTTGGTCCTTGCCACATCCTTGTTAACAACGCTGGGAAGACTTGGGGCGGAGAGATCGATACTTTCCCCGACAAGGCATGGCCTTCGGTCATGGCGGTCAATGTGCAGACGCCGTTTACCATGGTGCGCGAATTGCTGCCCGAACTGGCAGCGGCGGGTACGCCAGACGATCCGGCGCGGGTGATCAATATCGGGTCGGTCGCGGGCATGTCGGTCGAACGCCTTCACGCCTACAGCTATTCGGCATCGAAGGCTGCCGTGCATATGATGACGCGCGATCTGGCCGGTGATCTGGCTGAGCGCAATATTACCGTCAATGCGGTGATCCCCGGCTTCTTCCCCACGAAGATGACCGCACATATGCGCGACGAAGACAGCGTTGACCCGACGCTGCTCGCGCATATTCCGCTGCGCCGTCTGGGCACTCCGGGCGATATTGCGGCAGTGATTGTGTTCCTGTGCGGCAAAGGTGGCGGGTACATTACTGGCGCGCAGATTCCGGTCGATGGCGGCGTTGTCGGCTGCGGCTAAGGGCTGCACCGCGCCCGGTCCCTACCGATGGAAAGGACCGCGCCGGGCGCGCTGTCCGTAATCGTTGTGGTTCAGGGTTGCTGCATGGCGTCAAGATAACAGGATGGGTTCGGGGATGAGTGACAGGGGTACGGGTTCGGGCTTGTCGGAAGATCCGGCAAAGGTGCGGATCACGGCGACAACGCTGGGCGATCTTTTGTTGGGGGCTTGCGACCGCGCGCCCGAAAAGGAAATGCTGGTATTCCCCGAAGGCCGCAAAACTTATGCCGCTGTCGTCGAAGCCGTGCTGCACAAGGCGCGTGCGCTTTTGGCACTTGGTGTGGGTCCGGGCGATCATGTTGGCGTGCTGCTGCCGTCTGGCATCGCCTTTGTTGAAACGCTGTTTGCCAATGCCATGGTCGGTGCCGTTTCGGTGCTGATGAACGCGCGCTATAAAGCGCCAGAAATGGCCTATGTCGCTGAAAATGCTGATCTTGTTGCCATTGTCACCGACGATACGCAAACGCAGCATGTCAACTTCACCGCCCGCCTTGCAGAAGCATTCCCCGACCTTGCCGGTCAGGCTCCCGCCGCGCTGGCGTTAAGTGCTGCACCTGCCTTGCGCCGCATCGTTGTGCTGCGCGCCACAGACGGTTCGGGCGCTAGCGGTGTGATCCCCGGCTGCCTTGGCCAAGATGCGTTCGATGCTGCCGCCAGTACGGTTCCTGTTGCAAATGTTCATCGCCGCCGCCTGTGCGTGAGGCTGCGCGATACTGCGATGATCCTCTATACATCGGGCACTTCGGCCAATCCCAAGGGTTGCCTGCTTAGCCACGAAGCCATCGTGCGCGAAACGATTAACCTCACCGCCAACCGCTGGGCGTTCACGCCTGACGAACGGGCGTGGTCGCCCATGCCGTTGTTCCATATCGCGGCGATGCTGGCGATGCTGGGGGCGGTGAATGTTGCGAGCACTTTCATCGGCCAGCCCCACTTCGATCCGGGCGAAAGCCTGCGTCAGATCGAGGCTGAAAAGGTGACGATGATGTTCCTGCCGTTCGTCACGTTCCATCAGGCGATGATCGCGCATCCCGATTGGGATAAGGCTGATCTCAGCTCGGTGCGCCTGCAAAACTCGTGCTTTGCCTTCATGCCGGATTCGGTTGGGCAGGCCTATCGAGACAAGGCGCCGAAAATGCGGCAAGTCGGCACCTTCGGGATGACCGAGGCGAGCGGGATCGTCACGACGGGGGGCTATGACATGGACCCTGAGATGGGGTTCACCCGGCTCGGCACACCGCTGTTGGGCATTGAGGTGCGCATTGTCGATGCTGACGGCCATGACTTGCCCACCGGAACGCGCGGCGAAGTGCTGATCCGCGGCTACAACCTGTTCGACGGATACTATAAAGATCCTGAAAAGACCGCCGAGGCGCTTGACCCGCAAGGCTGGTATCATTCGGGCGACATCGGCTCGCTTGACGATGCCGGGCACCTGATGTTCCACGGCCGCTTCAAGGACATGCTCAAGGTCGGCGGCGAAAATGTCGCTGCTGCTGAAGTTGAGGCCGTGCTTGCCTCGCACCCGCTGGTCCGCCTTGCGCAAGTTGTCGGCCTGCCCGATCCGCGTTTGGCCGAAATTCCGGCAGCGTTCGTTGAAACCGATGGGCCTATCACTGGCTCGGTGGAGGAATTTGCCGCTGAACTGATCGCTTTCGTGGGCCAGCGTATCGCCTCGTTCAAGGTGCCGCGCCACATTCGCCTGATTGACGAATGGCCAATGTCGGCATCCAAGATTCAGAAGTTCAAACTGCGGCAACAACTGATCGCCGAACTCGATATCGTGGAATAAGGACACAGCGATGCGCTTTATCATCACCGGGGCGGCCAGCGGTATTGGCCGGGCTTGCGCCGAACTTCTCGCCGGTGGCACTGCCATTCTGGGTGAGCATCAGATGCTGCTGGCGGACCGCGATGCGGCCAACCTTGCGGTTGTGGCAGATGCCATTGGCCCCAGCGCGGCCACTGCAGTTGTCGATTTGTCCAACCTCGATTGCGGCACGCGCATCGTCGATGCCGCAATTGCGCACATGGGCGGGATTGATGCAGTGATTTCGAACGCAGGGATCATCATGGGCGGCGCGTTGGTTGATCTTGCGCCCGAACAGTTCGACCTGATTTACAGCATCAACACTCGTGCTACCTGGCTCATTGGCAAGGCGGCGCATCCGTATCTGCGCGAAAGCCGTGGCGCGCTTATCGCCACAGCTTCGATGTCGGCCACGCAACCAACGCCTGCATTGGGCTTTTATTCGTCAAGCAAGGCCGCGCTGTTAATGCTCATGCGTCAGCTTTGTCTCGAATGGGGGCCTGACGGCATTCGCTGCAACACGGTGTCACCGGGGCCAACTTATACGCCGATGACCAAGGCGGGTTATGATGATGATCAGCGGCGCAAGCAGCGGGAATCAACGATCCCACTGGGCAAGCTGGGTACAGCAGAGGATGTTGCCAACGCCATCTTGTTCCTGTGTTCGCCGCAAGCGGGGCACATCAACGGCATTGACGTGCTGGTCGATGGCGGCATGTCAAATATGCTGATGCCTGCTACCGGCGGTGGCACCGGTCAATCGAAGTAGCGCGGCGCACTCCGCTAGATATCAAAAAGGCCCCCGCGCATGAACTGCGCGGGGGCCTTTTTGTTTGAATATCGAGCGCGTTAGACTGCCCACTCCCAACCCCTCCCGCAAGCGGGAGGGGAGCGAGGCTTGAGCACCCAATCAGGCGGGCTCGATCACCTTGTTTTCAATCACGCCGATGCCGTCCACTTCACAGCGGACCACGTCGCCTGCCTTGAGGAACACTGGCGGTTCCATGCCGGCTGCAACGCCTTCAGGCGTGCCGGTGGCGATCAGATCGCCCGGAAGCAATGTGAACGCGGTCGACAGGTGCGAGATCTGTGACCAAATGTTCGTGATCATGTTGCCGGTGTTGTTCGACTGGCGCAGTTCGCCGTTCACGTAGCAGCGCAGATCAAGCGCATGCGGATCAGCAACTTCATCGGCGGTGATGATCCATGGACCCATTGGACCGTGCGTGTCGAATGACTTGCCCATCGTCATCGTCGGCGACTGGAATTGCCAGTCGCGCGCCGACACGTCGTTCACCACGAAATAGCCGAAAACATAGTCTTTGGCGTTTTCGATGCTGACCTTCTTGGCGGACTTGCCGATCACGACACCCAGTTCGACTTCGTAATCGAGCTTTTCGGTAACGCCCGGATCGATATCATCGAACGGCCCGGAAATGCAGGTCGTCTGCTTGTTGAACCAGATCTGGCTGGCAACGCGCGCGATGCCCAGACGGTCTGCTTCTTCAAGATGCTTGGCATAGTTCATGCCGATGGCCATGAATTTGCTAGGCCGTTCAATGGGGGCCAGCAGCTTGGCATCTTTCAAAGCGAGCGCATCGGCCCCTGTGTCGAGCACGCCGCGCGCGGCGGCAAGCGCAGCATCACCGCCCTCGATGATGGCATGCATGGTGGGATAACGGTCCGCGATAGGCGCAAGCGATACGATCGCCTCGCCCCGAACCAAACCAAGGCGGGGGGTGCCGCCGTCATCGTATCGAACGAACCGCATCAAAAGCTCCTTGTACAAACAGATGTGCCCGCCTCTAGATGCAGACAGGCCCTGCGCGCCACCTTTCTTTAGATGGGTAATCGTCAGAGGTCGAGACAAGCCTGCTCGAAAGCGAGCCTTGGGTTGCGCGGAAACAGGTTTTCCTGCGTGCCATAGCCGATGTTGCACAGGAAATTGGACTTCCAGCGCCCATCGGGGAAGAATTCTGCGTCCAGCGTTTCCTTGTTGAACCCTGACATCGGCCCTGCGTCGAGGCCGAGAGCCCGTGCCGCCAGAATAAGATAGGCACCGGCCAGCGTTGAGCTGCGCGTCGCGGTATCGGCGATGACGGCATCTTTCCCGGCAAAAGTTGCAGAAAAATCACGCCCCGGAAAAAGCTGCGGCATGAATTCGTAGAACTGTGTGTCATAGGCCACGATCACGCAGACCGGCGCGCTCATCGTCTTGTCGATGTTGCCCGCACTCACGTGTGGGCGCAATCGCTCACGCGCCTGTGCGCTGCGTATGAACACAAACCGGCCGGGGTTTGAATTGGCGGTCGTCGGCCCGGCTGATACCAGCGCATACAGCTGTCGCACGGTGGCCTCGTCCACTGGACGGTCGGACCAACTGTTAAATGTGCGCGCCTCGGTAAAAAGCTGGGCCAAGGCAGGTGCGTCGAGTGGTGTCTTGTCCATTATATCCTCAATATAAACAGTTAGTGCGTGGGCTATCCTGCCATCCATCCGCCATCGACCGGCAGCATCACGCCGTTGATGTAATAAGCTGCGTCGGAGACCAGAAATAGCGCGGCATTGGCAATGGCCTGCGGGCCTGAAGCGCGCTCGCACAACGCCATTACCGGCCACGTCCGTGCCAGTCCCTGCTCGTCGAAGGCTTCAAGCCCCTGCCCGTTGGTGATGTTGGTATCAATGGCACCGGGGCAAATGCCGTTGCAGCGGATGCCCTCGTTGCCATGGCTCCATGCCACGCTTTTGGTCAGGCCTGCCAGCGCATGTTTGGAAGCTACATAAGTCGCGCCTGCTGCCGCGCCGCGCAAACCGGCGATCGACACGGTGTTGACGATGGCCCCTTTGCCAGCCTTGCGCATATGCGGCAGAGCCGCGCGCATCACGAAGAACTGGCCGGTGACGTTGACCGCGAACACGCGGTTCCACAGTTCGGTCGAAACATCCTCGACAAACTCGATCTTGTCCATGATCCCGGCGTTGTTGCACAATATGTCGATCCGGCCCCAACGCTGCACAGCATCACTGACGAAGCCTGCCACCGCGTTTTCGTCAGCAATATCGGCGATACTGGCCAAGGCATTGCCGCCTGCAGCCGCGATCATGGCAACGGTCTCTTCGGCGCGCTCGCCGATGATGTCGTTGACCATGACTTCGGCCCCGCTACGCGCCAGGGTCAGCGCGATGGCGCGGCCAATACCCGACCCTGCTCCTGTCACGATGGCGCAGCGCCCGGTCAGGTCTACTTTGCTTTCGGGCCGGTCAGCTTCCTTGAACATCTGCAAAGTCCTTGAAAAAGAGGGTTCCGGTCATGCGGCGTTGACTGCCCCGGTGCGCCACGGCGTCGTGCCGACGGAATGTGCACCGTCGCAAACGACATTCTCGCCATTGATGAAACCGGCTTCATCAGACGCAAGGAACGTGGCCAGCGCGGCGATATCTTCGGGCTCGCCATTGCGGGTAACGAACGATACGTCGAGCACGGAACGCAGCGTATCGGGCATCATTTCCTTGGCTTTGCCATGCGCGATGAAGCCGGGGCAGATCGAGTTGCAGCGCACGCCCAGCTTGCCAAACTGCACAGCGGTGTTGCGCGTCAGGGAAAGCAAGCCAGCCTTGGCGGCTGAATAAGCCGTCAGCCAAGTGTCGCCGCCAATGGCAGAACCTGAGGCGATGTTCACGATGGAACCCTTGCTTTCGATCAGATGCGGCAGTGCGGCCTTGGTTGCGATGAAGATCGAGCGCAGGTTCGATGACATGGACTTGTCGAACGTCGCCACGTCGGTTTCCAACACGTTGCCATCGAATGTAGTGAGCGAGGTATCTGCCACATTGTTGACCAGAACGTCCAAGCGGCCATGCCGCGCGAACACTGCGGCAATCATCGCTTCGATTGACGCTTGGTCATATGCATCAAAATGGATTGCAGATGCGCCTTTGCCCAGTTCGGCGGCAATTTTTTGCGCGCCATCAAGCGCAATGTCGGCGACTAACACAACCGCGCCTTCTGCCGCCATACGATGCGCGATGCCGCTACCAATTCCGCCTGCGCCGCCGGTAATCAGCACGACTTTGTCTTTCATCCGCTCCATGCCGTTCCTTGTTCGCAAGTTCCATGCCCGGCAAAAAGAGCGTGACGGACAAGTGCCGTGACCTGCCCGGCGGCGGGCAACCTTGTCAGTTGTGTGGTTCAAGGAGGATCGCAGCATAAAGTGTCGCGCAGTGCACAAAACGAAAACGGATGGGATTCCATGGAAGGTTCGGTAAAACTCATTTCGTTGCTTGGCCCTGTGCATACCGCGCAAGACTGGGAATCATTCGTCGCTGCGCAATTGATCACGGGCATTGGCAGCCTTAGCAGGTTGGTGTTCAACGAAGTTCTGCCAGTGGATGTTCGCGGTGGGCTTGATGCGCCGCTGCCTTACGTGGCCATCATCGAAGCGTGGTTTGAGGATCGGGCGGGCGCCGATGCCTTCGCCGCCACCGTGCGCGAAATGGGCGATGCCGTGCAGCTTTATGTCAATGCGCTGTTGATAAACGATTGTGGGCGTCGGCCATTGCCCAATAAAATCATGGTCACTTTGATGCGCCGTGCCGATCTGACGCGCGAACAGGCGCAGCACCATTGGCGGACCCGTCATGTTGAAGTTGGACTGGTCGAGCACAATGCCGCTGATTTTCTGCAGCTTTATTTCCAGAATCACGTGTTCGATACCGATCAGCCACAGGGTTCTGCGCTGGATTTCGACGGTATGCCGGAATTCTGGGTTGATCCTGCGGATTTGGCAGAAGTCGGTGCGGAATCGCCCGTCATGCGCGCCATTGCCGAGGATGAAGAGTTGTTCGTGGACCGCACCGCCATCGTCACGATGATGGTTGCCGAACGCGAATTGTTTGTGGCACCGGGCGTGGAAAGCGGGTGGCCCGTGCGCAAATCTGCGCAAGTTGGACAATCTGGTCGCCCGAGTGGGCTGGTATGATGCGTCGCAGCTTGATAGTCTAACCCCGTGACTGACGAGCAAACACCTGTGCGCCCCCGCGGCACGCGCGATCCCATGGCGACCATCCGGAAAATTCTGGAAGCTGCGCGCGAGGAATTTGGTGCCAATGGCTTTGATGGCACCAAGGTAGAGCACATCGCGCGGCGTGCCAGCGTCAGCAAACAGATCGTCTACTTCTATTTCAAGGGTAAAGACGAGCTCTATTGGGAATTGCTGAAAGACATCTCGATCACCACGAACGAGCGTCTTTTACAGATTCCATTCGAAGATCTTGCGCCTGAAGACGCGATCCGCGCCTATCTGGAAGGTGTTTACGATATCTATGCCGAAGACCCGCTGATCGGGATGGTCTCGCTTGACCAAAGTATGCATGGCGGGGCGCAACTGCGTTCGATCAATGAAATCCGCAATCTCCAGAAAACGCTGGCAGATCGGCTTGCCGAAGTGGTCCGGCGGGGGCAGGCTGAAGGCGTGTTCCACCCGGACATCGACAGCGACAAGATCGAATTCATGACCGTTATCATCACCGTGGGCTGCTTGTCGTCTTCGACCATGCTCGAACGCTATTCTGGCCGAAACTGGCAGAAGACACCGTCTGATACGCGGGCGTTTGCGCTCGATTTCATCTTGCGCGCCTTGCGCAAGTAAACGGCACCAGTGTCGGTATGCCGGTCCGGGGATAGGGGCGGGCGCTGTGCGAACTTGCCAAACGCTTTTGTGATGTTTGCGCCATGTGCACAGACCTTGCAGGCAACGGAGAGATTTGGTGCGCGCAGCCGTCTTCACAACTGACACTCGCAAGCTGGCGGTGCAAAACGTGCCTGATCCCACACCGGGGCCGGGACAGGTTGTCATCAAAGTTCATCGTTGCGGCATTTGCGGCAGCGATCTGCATATGGCTGAAGGCCACACTTATTCATTTGGCGACGGGGAAATCCCCGGCCACGAAGTGGCGGGCGAAGTCATCGCCATGGGACCAGGAACGGTCGGCAATGCGCAAGGAATTGTCTTGGGCGATCGCGTGTCAGTCCTCCCGTTTGTGACATGTGGTGAATGTGCTGGCTGCCGGACCGGCGATGCGATGGCTTGCCCACAGTTCCGCATGTTTGGATCGTTTGGCACTGGTGGCGGCTATGCCGAATATCTGGTCACCAATCCGTGTTGGTGCGTGAAACTGCCCGGTTCTCTGAGTTTTGATGATGGCGCACTGGTGGAACCGCTGGCTGTCTCGCTGCGCGCGGCAAGGGCATCGGGGATCGGGACGGGCGACCGTGTGTTGGTGATCGGAGCGGGAGCCATTGGCCTGTCCGCAGCGTATTGGGCAATGCGCGCTGGAGCGCAGCGCGTGGTGATGTCAGCCACCTCACGCCGCCGCGAGGACATAGCTCGTGCCATGGGTGTGCACGATTTCATTCTGCCCGAAGAGGGCCGCATGCTGGCCGAGCAGGCGAGCGAGGCACTGGGTGCACCTGCGGACATCGTGTTTGAATGTGCTGGCGCTCCCGGCTCGCTCGATCTTGCAGTTTCGGCGGTCCGCCGACGCGGGACGATTGCAGCGCCCGGTTTTTGTTGGGTGCCGGATTCGTTTTCGGCGATGCCGGCGATGATCAAGGAAGTCACACTGCGCTACACCAATATGTACGACACGCGTGAGTTCGAGATCGCCGTGGGCGCACTGGATAACGGACATCTGGAACCGCGCGCAATGATCAGCGATGTCGTGGATCTCAATTCCGTACCTGCTGCGTTTGAAGAGCTGCGCGGGCGCAACACCAAGTGCAAGGTGATGATCAAGCCATGATGGAACGACCGAAAGGCAACGCGGGCGGGATGCTCAGCTTCCCGACCCTGCACATGCACCAGATCGCCTATGTCACCACCAATCTCGACGAGGCACTGCGCCGACTGGATGCGGCGTTCGAACTGGAACGCTACTGCATCATGAACACGCAGGATAACCCGACCCATCCCAATCAGCCGCCTCTGCGTCTTGCTCTGGTCAGGACTGCGGGTACGGAACTGGAAGTGATTCAGCCGCTTGGGCCGGGCGCAGAAGTGTGGTCAGACCCGCTGCCCAAGGATGGGTCTTTTGCGATGCTGTTCCATCACTTCGGCACGACTGTGCGGGGCACGCTGGCAGATTTCGAACGCTATCGTGCCACTTGGGATAAAGCGAAGCATCCCATTGTCGTGGATGGTTGGGCGGGCGACGACGTGCGCTGGTTTTATACCGACGAACGCGCCACATTGGGCCACTATGTCGAACATTGCTGGTTTTCGGACGAGGTGACCGCTTACATGGCAGGCACCGTGCCCCAGCTTAATCCAGTGGCGTAAGCGAGGCGGCTTCGGGCGGGCCGTCCAGCGCGGCCATCACCGGCACAAAGGCCCCCTTGCCCAGCAGTACGCTGCCAGCCTTGTGCGCAGCGACCGAGGCCCAGCGTTCAAGGAATACGAACTTGCCGGGTTTGTCGGCATCTTCGAACAATTCAGTACCGTGGCAGCCCTCAATTTGCTGCACTTGGCCGGCCAAATCTTCCAGCGCAGAACGCAGCGCCGGACCGTCGCCGCTGCGTGCCGTCATCCGGTAAAAACGTACGTAGGCGGTCATAGTTGGCAGCTCCGCAATTGTTGTTAGCAGCTAGGCGCGACAGGGTCCGGGTAGACCTATCGACAGGCAGGGGACGTTTGCGTGTCCGGAGGTGCACGCTGCGGGCGGGCAGCCCAGGCCCGCAGTTGCCACTCAATTTCCGGAGTTGATCCAGTAATGCCCACGCTTATTGTCACGAAGCGCGATGGTTCGGAACAGAACGTCGACGCAAGCACCAATGTTTCGGTAATGGAAATCATCCGTGATGCCGGGGTCGATGAATTGCTGGCGCTGTGCGGCGGTTGCTGTTCATGTGCGACTTGCCACATCTATGTCGACGAAAGCTTTGCTGGCCAATTGCCCGAAGTGACCGCCGATGAAAGCGATCTGCTCGACAGTTCCGACCACCGGAAGTCCAATTCGCGCCTTTCGTGCCAAATCAATTTCACCAGTGCGCTTGATGGCATGCGCGTGACGATTGCTCCTGAAGACTAATACGGGCGGGTGGTGCGGCTATTCCTGTGCCACCCCCGTTTTCGCGCCCGGCGCGTTTAGCCAATCGCTTTCAGACTGACCGTCAAGCGAGGGCAACTTCACACTTCTTAGATTCATGGTACTCCCGCTTCAGTAACTGAAGTATCCGGGAGCGGTGCGGTGGAGCGTTAATTTGCGCGCACGGCCCCGGTTCCAATGTGCGGCTACCAGCGCACGCAGTGTCAACGTAATCGAATAAAAAAGAATAGCTTGGGGAAGAGAGCCGATGGATCCGAAATCACTCGAAACCATGTATGCCGAAGTTGAAAGCGAATTTCAGCGTTCGACCTATCCCGAAGGCTTTCCGGCACTGCCAGACTTGGCGGCTGCGCGCTATTTTGATCCTGAATTTTATCAGCTGGAAATGGAACACGTGTTTCGCAAGACATGGCTGTGCGTGGGCCATGCCAGCCAATTGCCCCAGAAGGGATCGTATCGCCTGTTCGAACAGTTCGATCAGTCGATCATCCTTAGCCGCGGGACGGACGACACGATCCGCGCGTTCAAGAACGCTTGTCGCCATCGTGGTGCCGCGCTTGTGACCCAGAGCGAGGGCGTGGCGAAGCGGTTTATCTGCCCCTACCACGCTTGGGGTTTTTCATCCGAGGGGGAACTGAAATCGGTTCCCGAAGCTCACAACTTCGCCTGCCTGAACAAGGCGGACAAGTCGCTGGCTCAGGTGAGGTGCGAAACTTGGCGCGGCTTCATATTCATCAATTTCGACGAGAACGCCGGACCGCTCGCCGACTTTCTGGGACCGTTGACCACGCAGATCGACGATTTCCCCATTGATGGCATGGTGGTGAAACGCACGCTTGATGTGGAGATCGACTGCAACTGGAAGACGGCTTACGATAACTTCCTTGAAATTTATCACGTGAACACGGTCCACGCTAAAACGCTGTCACCCTATCTCGAATCGAAAAGCTTTACGATTTCGTTGTTCGAAGGTGGCCATGCTCGCTTCGTTACGCGCAAGCGCGGCGGTCAGTCCTTCTTTTCCGCAGGCCACGACGAAGCCGCACCCGACGATTTCACCACCCGATTCAAGGATCATGTGTTCGCGCTGCCCTGTTTTCCCAACAGCTTTACCGCGCTCGATCCGGTGGGCTTCAATTGGCAGACGTTCTGGCCCAAAGGACCGGACAAGATGGTGATGTCCAACATGTTCATGGGCTGGCCGCGCGATGACGAGGAAGACACCAAATTCTGGGAGACCATGCTCGAAAACCAGAAAACTGTTCTTGCAGAAGATGTTGGCCTATTCCCCACGATCCAGCGATCCTACAAGCAAGGCGACATCGCTGACGTTGTGCTGAGCTATCAGGAACAGTTTCTTTATTGGTACAATGAGGAAATCGACCGTAAAATCGGCGTAGACAATGTGCCTCTAGCCCTGCGGGTCAAGCCGATCCTGGCACCGCACGTAAAGACAAGCTGATCGTCCCGGATTAGTCGTTGGCGCCAAAGCAGTAAGCGCAAATTTTGTTGCCATCAGGGTCACGCAAGTAGGCACCGTAGGCGTGCTCGACCGCGCCGCGCGGGCCGGGTTCGCCCGCGTCAGTGCCGCCCGCGGCCAATCCGGCGGCGTGGAAGGCGCGCACTGCTTCGCGCCCCGGTGCCTTGAAGCTTGTCGTCCCGCCGTTTCCGGCATGGGCTGGCGTGCCATCCAGCGGGCGCAGGATCAGCAGTTCGGCCAGCTTGTGACCATAGCCGACGCCTTGATCGAGGAAGTCGCCAAGATTGCGGATGCCCAGTGGCGTCAACACGGCGTCATAGAAACGCTGCGCGCGCTGCAAATCGTTAGTGCCGAGGCAAATATGGGTGAAAATGCTCATGCCGCGAAATTCCACTAAATCAACCAGAACGCATCCCGTCGTCCGGCAGGCTTCTTGGTGTACATCGCCAAGCTATCATTCGGCAGATGTCGCTCGCTCGCATGAGGAGAGGGTGGCAGGTCAGAATGCCACGGGGGATGAGATGCCGATACTATTTGCAAGCAAAGGTCTGGCCGCGTCCAGCGTCGCGGCATTGCTTGCGTTGTTGGCAACGGCAACCGCCGCCCCCGCGCAAGTGGAACCTGGCAAGGCGATGTTCGATGCCAACTGTGCGGCTTGTCATGATTCTACCTTGCGCGGATCATCGCATGGTCCGGCACTGGTTGGGCCAGTGTTTGCGGACAAATGGCGCGCGGGCAGCAGCAGCGATCTTGCAAGCTATATCAAGGCGATGATGCCGCCGGGATCGCCGGGCACGCTGACGGAGCGTGAAGCGCAAGCGTTGGCGGGATATGTTTTGGCCCGGAATCAGGCCCCTTCCCCTTCACAACGCGCATCGCGCGCTGAGCCAACGCCTGTCATCGGGGCGAGTTCGCACAGTGATTCGCCTGAAAGCAATGCCTTTGCCCAGTTGATGGCAACCTTCGCCATGCCAAACCGGCGGGTGGAAACGTTTGTCCCGGTGACCGAGGCGATGCTGACCACGCCACCACCGGGAGATTGGCTGAACTGGCGGCGCACCCGCGATGGTCACGGCGAAAGTCCTCTTGCGCAAATCCACAGTGGCAATGTTAGTGGCTTGAAACTGGCATGGGTCTTGGCCCTGCCCGATGGCACCAACGAGCCAACGCCCATCGTCCGCGATGGCATCATGTATATGCTCGCGCCCGGAGGTCAGGTGCAGGCGCTGGATGCGGCGAGCGGCGATTTCATCTGGAAATACCGCTATGAGCGCGCCGATGGTGAGCCGGTCGCGCTCGGGCCGGTGCGCAACATGGCGATTTATGGCACCAGCCTTTTCCTTGCGACGCAGGATGCGGCACTGGTGGCTATTGACGCTCGCAGCGGTGAGGAAGTGTGGCGCACCCAGCGCGCCGATCCTGCTGAGGGATTTACCCAGACAGCATCGCCCATCGTGGCAAATGGTGTGCTGGTTGGTGGCATAAACGGCTGTGACCGCTTCAAGAAAACACCGTGCTTTGTGGCGGGCTATGATCCTGTGACCGGCAAGGAATTGTGGCGCACGGCAACGGTGGCGCAGCCCGGCGAGCCCGGCGGAAATACGTGGGCGGGCCTGCCGTCCGAATTTCGGGCGGGCGGTGATGGCTGGATTCCCGGCAGTTATGATGCCGCGCTCGATACCTTCTACATCGGCACTGCACAGGCCAAACCGTGGGTCGCGGCCAGTCGTCACATGACGCCTAGCGATGCGGCGCTCTATACCAACTCCACGCTTGCGCTTGACCCACGTACTGGCAAGATCAAGTGGCATTTCCAGCACATGCCGGGCGATACACTCGACCTCGATAGCGTGTTTGAACGGGTGCTGGTGGACATTGAAGGGCGCAAGACGGCGCTCACCATTGGCAAGGATGGCTTGTTGTGGAAGCTTGATCGCAAGACCGGCGCTTTTGTCGACGTGGTCGAGACCGTCTATCAGGATGTCTGGTCAAAAATCGACCGCAAAACCGGTCGCCTGACATATCGGCCCGACATCCTGACCGCCAAAGTGGGCGATGTTGTGCGCACCTGCCCCACAACGTTTGGCGGCCACGATTGGCCTGCCAGTGCGTATGATTCGAAGGGCGGCACGCTGATCATTCCCTTGCTGCAAATGTGCGGGGGCATGAAGGGCACCGAAGTCGAATTCAAAATCGGCGGCGGCGGGCTTGGAGGCGCAAATGCGATTGAACCGGGCGGCAAGATCGAAATGCCGGGCAGCAACGGCAATTTCGGAAAACTCGCCGCTTATGACGTGCGGACGCTGACGCAAGTTTGGGACTATCAACAGCGCACGCCATTCACCACCGGCGCACTGACCACGGCGGGCGGACTGGTGTTCATCGGTGATGCGGATCGCCATTTCCGCGCCTTCGATAGTGCCAACGGCAAAGTGCTGTGGCAGGCGCGGCTCGGTGCTCCAGCGCACGGCTTTCCGATCAGCTATACGGCGGGCGGCAAGCAATACATCGCCGTGCCAGCAGGTCCGCTTGGTGCCTGGGCAGTGGTGACCGGACAAATCGGCAAGATCTACTTGCCACCCACCGGCAATGCGATTTATGTTTTCGCCGTGGACGCGCCGGAAAAGCCCTGATTGAGGGGTTAGCCGAGTACGCCCAGTTGGCGAGCACGGGTAACTGCCTGTGGCCGCCGCCGGACGCCCAGTTTATCGTAGATCTGCTGCATGTACCATTTCACTGTGCCCTCTGTCAGGCCTAAGCGATCACCTATTTCACGGTTGCGCAAGCCCCCGCCGACCATGCGCAGAATGTCGATCTCGCGATTCATCAGCCTGCCGGAAAGGCCATATTCGCCGCCGTCACCGTCTTGGTCGTCAATGGCTATCACGGTCTGAATCTTGGCAACCAGCTTGCGTCCGAACTTATCCGGCACGCTATCTACCAGAGGGCCCTGCGCATAAGCTTCGTGCAGGATTGTCTTGATGGCTTCGCCTTCATCAAGAAAGATTTGCGTCCATCCGCTCGGCGCAGCAAGCGTCACAGCTTCGCGCACGGCGCGCCTTGCTTCTGACCGGTCGCCACTCAGAATGGCGATTTCGGCCAGCAGCAGTTCAAAGGTTACTCCCGACTGCACGGCACCATTGCGGCGGACGAATTCCGACCAACGCTTGGCGATTTTGCGCGCCGGTTGCAGGCGATGTCCAAGCATTTCGATGCGGATCACAGCGGTGGCGATGCTTTCTTGCATGCGCGACGGATTGAGCGTGGGATAGGGTTCGGCACCCGGCCACAAGTTGTTTGCTTCCATCAAGTCGCGTGCCTGTTGCGCCTCGCCTGAACGGATCATCATTCGCACCTGTTCACTGACGGCGACGGTGCGCATGCGGTCCAATCCGCATTCGATGGCCAAGATTTGCATGTCCTTGAGCACTTTATCCGCTCGTGCCGAATCACCATCATTGAACAGCAAACGTGCTTTTACGATGTGGCCAGCAACGATCTGATCGGCAAAGCCCCATTCGTGAGCAACCGGCAGGTGTTCTTCGACCAGCGAGCGTGCGCGCGCAACATCGCCCCGATCATACAGCATCTCTGCCAGCGGCAGCGCAGGCAGCGCCGCAATGCCGGGTTTGCCGAAGGCTCGGGCATAGTCGAGGGCTTCTTCCAACATAGCCTCGGCGGCATCAGTTTTACCCTGTGCTGCCAACGTCGGCGCAATGGATGTCTTGAGCGCGATGGCGGCAAAATCCGACCCCGGCCTGCGCAGCGCGCGACGGGCATCGGCCTCAAGCCGCAACACGTCTTTGAATTGATACATCTCCCGCCTGGATGCCATCAATTGTGCCAACACAGTGCAACTAAGGTATGGCTCATCGTCACCGAATTTGCGCAACAGGCGTTCGGAGCGGCTCTCGACAGCACGCATATCATCTCGCCCGGCCGCAAGCATCAATTCGCGGTGCTCAATGGCCATTTCCAGACGCTGCTGATCGATAGGGTCATGGGCGATGGCCTGTCGTCGCTGCCATTCGGTCCGGGCGATGCTGATCAGCGTTTCTGCTGATTCGAACGCGAGTGCGCGGATGCGCCGCCATGCAATGGCCAGTGCCAACCGCGGTCGCGAACGGCAAACTGTCGTTGAAAGTTCCGCAACCAGCTGGTCGACCAGATCGAGGTTGCCCGAAAATGTCAGCTTATCAGCAAGTTGGTCCAGCATGTCGGCGAGAAATTCGCTATCGCTGCTTAACTGGGCATGTTCCACGGCCTTGAGATGCTGTCCGATCGCCGCGAAATGGCGGCTGGCGCGGCGTTGCAATTCAGCGGCGCGCGCCGGATCGCGATCATTCAGTCGGCGGAGCACCATCTCGCGGAAAAGCGGGTGATAGCGGTAATTCGTTCGGTCGAGGTCAATGGCGCGCAGGAACAATCCGCGTTCCTCGACCTGTTCCAACATCGCGCGTGAATCGTCATTGCCGGTCATTGCTGCGCAAATATCTGCTGTGAGTTCATCAAGTATGATCGTGCTCACGAGGAAATCGCGCACGTCAGCAGGTTCGCGCGACATCACCTCTTCGCCGAAGTAGTCCTCAAATTCCCGCCTTAGGCCAGAAGGTGGAATGAAGCGGCCTTCGCCATCGCGCATTTCACGGTCCTGTATCAACCGGGTCATCGTGATCCCCGCAGGCCACCCTTGCGTTTGGACCACCATCATTTCGACTTCACGCGAAGACAAGGGAACTGCGCCCACACGATCAATCAGGTCGGTAGTCTCCTCGACCGAAAAGCGCAGGTCGCCCCAGCCAATTTCAAACAAGTAACCTTGCGCCCGCAGGCGCGCGATGGGTACGTTGCCAATGCTGCGCGACACGATGATCGTGGTCATCGCGTCACGCGCGCCCGCAACCACTTCTGTCAGAAAATCGTAGACGTCGGGCGGCAGAACCTGTGCATCGTCGACCACCAGAACTGGCCGTGTCGGATGTGAGGCGACCACCTCTACGAAGCTGGCCGCAGCATCGATGCGCTTTACCGCCCCGTCCACCTGCCCGACCCACTCTATGCCGTGGGCTGCACAAGCAGCGCGCAAGGCATCTGCAAACTGTCCAAAATTGGCGATCCCCGCACGAGAGGCGAGCCACAGTACCGGGCGATTTCGCGCGGCCAGTGCATTTGCCCACTGCAACACGGCTATGGTTTTGCCAAACCCGGCAGGCGCAAACACGGTTGTGACGCGGGACCGGTCAACCGCATCAATCTTTGCTTCAAGGTTCGGGCGGACGATCTGATCATGTGGCGCTCGCGGCGGCACGACTACGGTCGGCATGACGCTCATCAAGTGGTCCTCTCCGGGGTCCATGGCACGTTTTCATGCATACGTGCGCTTATGATTCGTTTTTGGCTTCAAACGATAAGGAGGAACAGCTTGCACGGCATTGGGCCGTCCTTGCCCGACAATTCCATTGACGGAGCGTCAAACCGGCTCCGCTGTGTTGGTTCGGTTGACACCGCGCGCCATGGATTTTCCGGCGAGATAGCCAAAAATCATCGCCGGACCGTTGTTCGATCCACTGCCGGGGGAGCGGCCACGAAATACGGAATGCATGTCGAGGCCTGCCGCATAAAGCCCGTCAACAGGATTGCCCCGTGGATCGAGCACGCGCGCGTCTTGATCCACCCGCAAGCCGAGCATTGTGGCGGAATCGCCCGGATGAACGCGGAGCCCATAAAAAGGCGCAGTCATAATCTCGCCAAGATTGGGATTGGGGAAGTGGCGGGGATCACCCAGTGACTGGTCGGCAGCAGATTTGCCGCGCGCGAAATCAAGATCTTCGCCCGTGCGGGCAAACCCGTTCTGCCGCTCGACCGTGGCGGCAAGGCCGTCAGGATCGATGCCAAGCTTTACCGCCAGTTCCGGTATTGTTTCCGCTTTCACGATATAATCGGGTCGCACATGGCGTTTCAGTCCCATTCCGCCAGGTCGGACCGGGCCCATGCCGTATTTGCGCATCGCAGTATGATCACAGATCAGCCACGCAGGCACTGAACCTGTGGCGTGCATGCCAGAGATGGGATCAAGAGAGGCTTCATTGGTAAACCGCTGTCCGGCCGTGTTGACGGTAATATAGCCCGGCTTGGTCCGATCAGCGACCATATGCGGAAATTTGACGATGCTGCCATCTTCCTGCGGCACCAGCGATAGCATTACCCAGCCACCGTGCTGGAAACCGTTTTCAATGAATTCACCGCCTGCAGCTTGCCCCATACGGATGCCATCTCCCGCATTGGAATCAGACATCAGCGAATAATGCTGATCGCCAAAGGGAATGTATTTGCGGCGCATATCGGCATCGGCAGAAAAACCGCCGGAAGCGAGCAGCACCCCGCGCGCCGCATGAACCTGAACTTCGCCACCTGAGCGTTTGATCTTTGCGCCGATCACCCGTCCGTTGTCATCTTTCAACAGGCCGGTGGCAGGCGAACTGGTCCACATTTCGACGCCCGCATCAAGCGCGGCCTTCATCAGCCCGGAGGCCAGAGAATTGCCCATGGTCAGGCGCGTCCCCCGCCCGAATCGCACGCGGTCCATGAGGAACCGCACGAACAGGCGGCCAAGGTAGGCGGTCGATTTGAGAGATTTTCCGATTGCGGCAAGGTGCGGCAGATCTGGCAGATCAACCATGAAACCACCGCCGGGAGCATTGAACACGCCCAGTGGACGCCGCAGCCTTGCAAAGTCGTTGCCTAGCCGCTTGCCATCCGATTCCGCCGGAGCCAGCGCGCGTCCTCCAGTTGTAGCGGCGCCGGGCGCTTCGGGAAACCAGTCGCCCATGCCAGGATATGCAATCAAGCGCACGTCCGTGGTGGCATGGAGCATATCGACAAGTTCCGGCGCGGTATCGACATAGGCTTTGATCAGCGCAGGATCGAATGTGCCTTCGCCAATCGATTCAAGATATGTCAGGACATTTTCGCGGCTGTCTTCGAACCCTGCATCGCGCCCCGGTTGGCTGAGGGGGAACCACACCCCACCACCTGACCATGCCAGCGTACCGCCGATCCGATCTTCTTTTTCGACCAGCAGAACCTCCAGCCCTGCTCGTGCCGCCACCAAGGCGCAAGTAAGACCAGCTCCGCCAGAGCCGACAACTATCACGTCTTTGCGGATGATTTCCGCCACAGCCATCTCTCCCGAACCGGCTTGGTCCCGTTGGCCGGTCACCGCCTTTATGCGGTGGAACCTAAGGTAGGCTGGGCGAAGCTGGCGACAACAATCGTTGAACGGTGCTTACAATTAACTACGCAGGCAATGCGCAATCCAGTCGCTGCGCGATCAGCCTGCTGCCAAGGTTTCTTCGCAGCCGCGCACGATCCGGTCCAGCGTGGGGCGATAGTCGCCTAAGCCCGGTGGCAATGCGATGACGTTGCCCTGCTCGTCCACACCTGCGTTCGCAAGAATCTTGCGCCGTACTAGCATGACAGCCGCCCCGATAACCGCCTGATTAGCCTCAACATAAAGGTTGAGCGCCAGTTCGCGGCTCAGGCCGCGTTTTTCCAGCATGGCAATGATGTTGGTGGCATAGGCGACTTCGCGGTCGGTCTTTTCCCCGCCGATCAGGTTTCCGATCATTTCGGGTTTGGAATTGAACATGGCAAAGCACAGCGCGGCGTGCCCGTGGAGCACTTCTTGCCATGTGCCGCCATAGTTATCGGAAATGGCACGCGATGCCATGCGTTCGGCAACCAGTTCGAGCAAGTGGTCACGCCCGCGAACGTAGCCATAAAGCGTAGCGACACCAGTATTAAGCTGCTGTGCCACGGTACACATTTCCAACCGCTCGATTCCCACCAAGCACGCAGCATCCACGATAGCGTCCAGTGTCAGGCGGCGAGGCCTACCAACTGCCCGCTTGCCCGCAAGGGCGGTGGGTTGCGCGGGAGAGAAGGAATCATCGTGAACCGACGCACTATTGACGGTCAATTTTTGCTCCTTTGCATCCTGTACCCAGCAGATGCGCTTTTTCATGCGCTTGGGTGCAGACTGAACTGTCTCTGACTTAGTTGCAATAGGTCCATACAACTGGTCTGAGCGTCGACAAGTTATTTTCCGAATCGCTATCGACAATTGGCTCATGCGGCGGTAATTGGAACCGACGGCGGGCCACCCCGTCACTCATCGTATTGAAACATTGGTGACAGACATGAAAATCCATTCCCTGTTCGCGCTGGCCCTTGGCCTTGTTGCACTTCCCGCCGCTGCACAGACTGCAGAAACTGCACCTGTTGCTGCTGTTGCCGCTGCTCCCGAAATCAAGGGTGGCGAAACAGTCTGGTCAGCCGATGGTCGCCGGATCGGCCGCGTTGATCGCGTGCGCGGCACGGCTGTTGCCGTCGTCAGCGACATGGCGATGATCTACATCCCTATCGCAACGCTGACTGCCAGCCCACGCGGTCTGGTTAGCTCGCTGAGCCGCAAGGAAATCAGCCGCCTCTGATCGGTTTCGTGCCTGCGCCCGAACAAAACGGCGCAGGCGACGGCCTATCCAACTGAAAACGCCGCCGAGGTTCTCGGCGGCGTTTTCAGTTTCGGATAAGACTGAACGCCAATCAGGCGCTCAGCAATTCCCCTGCGATCTGCGAATGGACGGCAGATGGATCATTGCCTGCGTGCGCCCGTGCGGCGGACATATCCAGCCACAATTGTGTCAGCGGTCCGTCGCGCTGGATGCCGCGCCCACCCAGCAGAAGCATCATCTCGTCCACCAACGGCGAAAGACGGCGCATGAAGCCCGTGAGTTCGGCGCGGTAGAGCAGAGCCTCATCCATTGGCAGTTCTTCGTCCCGCGCGACAATTTCTGCCAACCTTGCGTAATTATCGCGGAACTGACGCTCAACCGAATCGAGCTCTACGCGCGCGCGGCCCATGATCGAAAGGAAACGCGGATTATCACGCGATGCGCCCGAACCAAACGCGCCTTGGCGGTCGCGGGTGGATGCCGTGAATGCGGCCAATGCGCCGCGCACCGCGCCGATGGACAGGCTCGAAATCGACGAAGCGAACACATAAAGCCACGGTAGGCGATAGAGCGGTGAGAGGCCTGACGATGCCGGCAGTGGCAGCAATCCGCTATCGGGCACATACGTGCGATAGGCAGGCACAAACGCATCATCGATCACCAGATCGTTGCTGCCGGTGGCGCGCAGACCGAAAGTGTCCCACACCCGATCAATGCGGCAATCGCTCATCGGAACAAGGAACAGGCGCATTTGCGGCGCTGGACGCGCTTCGTCCGGCGGAACCATGCCGCCCACGACGGCCCATTTGGCATGGCTGCTGCCGCTGGAAAAAGTGAAGCGCCCGCTGATGCGATAGCCGCCGTCAGTGGGGGTGACTTTCCCGACCGGCGCGAATGATGATGAAGCCAGCGCGTCGGGATCATCACCCCAGACATCGGACTGGGCCAGCGGGTCCATCCGGCCGAGCATGAAGGACTGAACAGACAACACGCCGAATACCCACGCGGTTGACATGCATTGTTCGGCAAACACGTTCTGCAACGCAAACACATGGCGCGGATCAAGTTCCAAGCCGCCCCAGCGTTTTGGCTGGAATGCACGGAGCAGGCCCGCCGCTTTCATGGCCGCGATGGTTTCAGGCAGTACGTCTGCGTTGCGATTTGCTTCATCGCGCGTGGCGCAAACCAGCGGCAGCATCGCGCGCGCTGCATCAAGCATGGCTTGGGGATCGTTGCGGTCAGTGGTTACTTCGGCGATCGAGCTTGCCATCTTGCACATCCTTTATCTCACGCATGGGGCATTAAGCCCGCGAAGCAACCGCCGTGCCTTTCGTACGATAGGATGTGAGCGCGATGAAAAGAATTGCCCAAACGGGCAGTCGCTAAGCCGCCGTGGGCTGGATTTCGCGTCGCAGCGCCTTGGCAGCGCGCAAGTACAGCACGATGGCAGCGATCAACACTACACCAACCGCCATCATCGCGTGCTGCAATCCTTGTGCCGCGCCAACGCTGCACTCAAGTGTTACAGCTTTCTGCGCGCAATCGGCCTGATAGTCGCCCGCATAAGCTTGAGCGGCAAGGCGATCACTCAGCCAGCCCAGCAGAACCGACCCTAATCCCAGCCCCGCCACTGTTTGTCCAAATGCGTGAAGGGCGGCTGCAGACGCGCGCATGCGGGGTTCCACCAGCCTTTGCGTCACGGTCATGATCGCTGGCAGGAAAGCGTTGAGCGATCCGGCTGCAAAGAACATCAGCACCATGAACCAGCGCCAGTCCGATTGCAGGATTGCGGTCAGATAAAGCGGCAGCGACACCATCAGCAGCATTGCGGGCGCTTTGCCAAACCAGCCAATATCGCGTTTGCCCAGCCAATCAGCGGCGCGGCCACCGGAGTAATTGCCGATCACCATCGCCAGGCTGAGCGAGATTGCAAAAATCATGCCTGCTTGCGCAATGTCGAGGCCGTAGCGCCGCACCAGCAGCGGAATCATGAACAAGTTAAGCCCGAAGCTGACCATGCCCACCAGTCCGCTGGCCGCTGTGAGGTAGAGAAACGCAGGTGAGCGCCCGACGCGGCGCAGGACAGCCCCGAACGAAGGCGTAACATCGCCTGCATTGCGGCGCGGAGGTTCCGGGATCGTCAGCTTGAGCAACACGGCGAAGATCACGCCGGGCAGGCCGAGCACCACGAACGCAGCGCGCCAGCCATAATTTTGCACGACCCAGCCACCTAATGTTGCCGAAACGGCACCACCAATCGATACCCAGATGGCAATGGTGGAAAAGGCACTGGCACGGCGCTCTTCGGGAAAGCGGTCAGAGATCATCGAGACGAGCGCGGGGGTGAACCCGGCCTCGCCCACGCCAACGCCCATGCGGCACAGCAGCATTTGCGTGAAACTGCCCGCTGCACCGGTCAGCGCCGTCATAACCGACCAGATCGCGGTGACAGCAGCAATGATGCCAACGCGGCTGCGGCGCTCTGCCAGACGGGCGAGCGGGATGCCGAGGGCTGCGTAGAATAGCGAGAACGCAAGACCACCGAGCAGACCCAATTGCAAATCCGACAGGTGCAGCTCGCGCCGGATCGCTTCGCCTGCAACCGAGATGATCGTGCGGTCCACGAAGTTCATCATGTAGATCAGCCCGAGCAGCAGCAGAAACCAACGTTCGCTGCCGGCAACCGTCTGTTCGCCTGCCGTTGCTTCCTTCATGCCCCTGCTCCACGATAAACGAGATTGATGGCGCGTAGTTCGAGCACAACGTCACCGGTGCCACTGACCATGCGATAGGCCTGCGTGACAAGGCCCCGCCCCGGATCACTGGCCGAGGGACGACAAGCCACGATTTCGGATTCCAGCGTCAGGCTGTCGCCCGGTCGAACCGCCTGCCGGAAGTGCAGCTCTTCAATGCCCACCCCGCAATAATAGTCGATGTCGCCGTTGAGATCGTGATCCATCCGCCGCCACAGCGCAATTAGGTGCGCCCCGCTGGCGATCAACCCGCCAAAGGCCGATTGCTGTGCTGCGCTGGGATCGATGTGGAACCATTGCGGATCGAACTGGCGCGCAAAGGCGATGATCGCCTGTTCATCCAACACAAATGGCGCGGAATGGCGGCGCTCTCCGACCGCCAGTTCGTCGAAGCGGCGGCGAGGCTGGTTGTTCGTCATGGCCAAGGAGTGAAGCCCCCGCAGCCGTCCGTCAAGCCGCACCAGCACGCTTGAGGACGGCGCATCACTCCTGCTTTAGCGGCGGCAGACGTCGAGAATTGCCTGCTTCACATAGTCTTTCACGTTGGCCCCCATGCTAGATGGCTTGCCGACAGCTTCGCCCAGTTCATGGGCCAACGTCAGATCCTTTTCGCCAATTCCGGCCTGGACCGCCATCAGATCGCGGCGGGTCTGGTCGCCGGGGTTGTTGCGGAAGGCGATGAAGCCGTTCATCGGCGGCGTCATCACGCCATTGCGCTGCATTACCGCAATCAGCTTGTCGATGGGCACGCCGGCAGCTTCGGCAAGGTCCATGGCTTCGAGGCCGAGTTCGATCTGGCACCATGAAACAAGGTTGTTGCAGATCTTCAGGCCCATTGCCGAACCGAGTGGACCAACCAACATGGTGTTGGTGGAATAGGCATCAAGCACGGGCTGAACGCGCGCCATGGTCGCTTCATCACCGCCGAGCATGCAGAACACGAACGGTCCGTCATTGGTCATTTCGGTGCGCGTGACCGCTGCGTCCATGAGTGTCACGCCAACCGCTGCTGCGCGTTCGGCTAGCGCCTTTGCCGTTGCGGGGCGAATGGTGCTGTGGACGAGGATTACCGAACCTGACTTCATCGCCGGGATCAGATCATCGAAGCATTCAGTCACCTGCTTGTCGTCCTGAACGCAGATGCCCACCACGTCGCAGTTGCCGAGTTCTGCGATGCTGCCCGCCAATGTGGCTTTGCCGCGGAATGGTTCCATCGATGCGGGGAACTTGTCGAATACAGTCAGGGGCAGCGACAGCTTGGCCAGCTCACGCGCTTGGCATCCGCCCATGCTGCCAAGGCCAATGAAACCTACTGAACTGATCGCCTGCGCCATTTGGAACTCTCCTGAACCGGGTATCGTAGCCTTCTAGGCGAAATGCACACGCGCCGTCACGGCAACAAGCCTTCGCCGGAATGCCAAAACTAGCTTGTTAGCGCCGTTATGCTGTTGCGGGCTGCATTGCATCATCCGGGCCATCGTTGCGGCCGGTGCCGTTGCGCTTCACGTGCCGAGCTGCCAGCGCAAAGTGCATCGCCGCCAAAGGATGGCACAGCAGCATGATCGAGAGCGCCCAACCAAGCGAGTTAGAGCCGCCGATCATGTCGCTTAACCGCCCGACAACGAAAGGTGCCACGCCAAATCCCAACAAGGTTGCGCCAAGTTGCAGCAGCGCGATGGTAAATCCGCGCACCTGCGGCGGCACCACGATCAGCAGCAACCCGTTGGCCGGGCCATTGTAGCTGTTGAAGAAGAACGCATAACAGGCGACCAAGACGAGCGCGGGGACGGTGCTTTCTGTCAACAGAGAACCGATGCCCAGGAATGTGGCAATCAAAGATGTGCTTGCCGCGATCATGCCTGAACGCCACGGATTCGCCTTTGCGTCGCGGCGGCTGCTACGGTCAGCCAGCCATCCAAAGGTGGCACCGCCAAGAGCGCCGAGCAGCCCGCTGGTAAGGCCAACGGTAAGCCCGGCTTCTGAAAGCTTGAGGCCGTGCTGGCGCACAAGGAACGAGATGGACCAAGTTGAATAGGACGAGATGGCGGCCGCTGTGAGCAATACGCCAAGCAGGATATGCACGGCTGCCGGACGCGCGCCGATTTCTGCAAGGGACTGGAAGAACGTAAGCTTTTCAGGTGGCGTGGTAACTGCCACGGTTCCTGGCACTTCGTCACTCGCGCCGCGCTTTGGTTCGCGCACTACGAAGAACACGACGACGGCCATGATCATGCCAGGCACGCCCGCAAGGAAAAAGGCCATGCGCCAGCCATAAGCGGCAGCAATCATGCCGCCAACGATGAACGTCACGATCGAGCCGATCGCCGAGGATAGATACCACAAGCCCACCGCAGTTGAGCGTTCGCGCGGCGGGAAATAGTCAGACAGCAACGAGAGGCCCGCAGGTGATCCGCCCGATTCAGCCAGCCCGACAACGCAACGCGAGATCAGCAATGCAGTCCAACTGGTCGCGAGACCGCAGACTGCTGTCGCGGCGCTCCAAAGTGCAAGGATTACAGCCAGCGCATTCTTGCGCACTGTCCTGTCGATCAGCATGCCCATAGGCAGCACGGCTGCACCATAGAACAGTCCGTAACCAAGGCTGGAGATCAGGCCGAGTTGCGTATCGTTCAGATTGAACTCGTGGCGCACCGGTTCCATCACGATGCTCACCACCATGCGGTCCATGATGTGGCAACTGTGTGCAAGCGTCAGGACCAGCAGAACGATCCACCGATAGCTCGAAGCTTTCTCCGCTTCTGCGGAACCGACCATGCGCTCCCCTTTCTGAAAAAATAAGGCCATATTCCGCGTTCGGGCGGCTGTGCCAGTTTGCACGACAGGTCTAGCCAAAGGTCGCAGGGCGAACCCGCCTTTGGATAGGCGCTCGCCACTGTGGGGTCTGTCATCGGCAGCAATGCCGTACCTGCCCGGATTGCATCGCACGTTTGCGATCTTAGGGGGGTGCGATCAGGATTTTCCGCCCACTCGTTGCGGCGGCGCGGATGTGACCGTGAACAGAATGGAAGGCACGTTTGACATGAATGATACTGCGACCAGTCCGCAGGCACCTGCCCGCGAAATGCGCCATTGCGCGCTGTTCGATCGCGAGATCATTTACGACAATCCGCATGAAACGCTTATTCCCGAAATTCATGCCGGGCCTGCCGTGTTCTATGCCGATAACGTGTCGTTCAATCAGCCGGGCTGGGTCGTGCGCCGGGCCGAAGATCTGCGCAAGATCTATGCCGATACCGAAAATTATCACAAGAGCGGCAACACCGGTTTTGCCAAGATGATCGGCGAAGACTGGGACATCATCCCCACCGAACTCGATCCCCCAGTCCACACCGCATATCGTTCAGCGTTGAACCCCATCTATTCTCCCAGCCAGATGATGAAGCTGGACGGGAAGGTGCGTGGTCGTGCGCAGGAATTGATCGCCAAGTTCAAGGACAAGGGCGAATGTGAATTCGTGCAGGATTTCGCCATCCTGTTCCCGATAACCATTTTTCTTGAGATGATTGATCTGCCGTTGGAGCGACTGGAACAGTTCCTTGAATGGGAAAACCAGCTATTGCGCGGCACCGATCATGACGTGCGCGTGGCCAGTGTGCGGGCGGTCAAGGAACTGCTGATGGAAACCATCGCGCAGCGCCGTAAAAACCCCGGCGATGACCTGATCAGCAAGACGATGTTGCTTGAAGTCGATGGCCGCAAGTGGAACGACATGGAAGTATTCGGCCACGCTTTTAATCTTTATCTTGGCGGTCTTGATACAGTGACCGCCAACCTCAGCCTGCAGTTCCGCCATCTTGCCGAGAATCCCCGTGATCAGCAGATCATGCGGGAGAACAGCCCAACGCAAAATGTCGTGGCCGTCGAGGAATTGCTGCGCGCTTATGCTGCGGTTTCGACTCAACGCATTGTGTCGAAAGAGCATCAGCTTCACGGACACACCCTGCTGCCGGGCGATGTTGTTTCGATGTCCACGCCGCTCGCCGGTCGTGATCCTGACGCTTATGACAATCCGCAGGAAGTGCGCCTTGATCGCAAGCCAATGCATGTTACGCTGGGGCACAGCCTTCATCGCTGCCTTGGCCAGCATCTGGCCCGACGGGAATTGCAGACTGCCATCGAGGAATTTGTGAAAGTCATTCCGCAGTTCCGCGTGCAGGAAGGCTTCCGCGTTCCGTGGTTCCCAGGCAATATCATTCAGGTGACCGAACTGCCCCTGCGCTGGGGTTGATCGCGCTTTCGCCGCCCGGCAGGATACAAGACCTACCGGGCGGCAGATTGCTTGACCTCGCCGCTGTCCTCTCCTCGCACGACCTGAGGATGAGGAAACCGGCTAATGGATTTAGGAATTGCAGGGCGCACCGCGCTCGTTCTGGGCGGTAGCAAGGGAATCGGGCGGCAGATCGCGCTTGATCTGGCCGATGCCGGGGCCAACGTGATCGTCGTTGCGCGTGGGCAAGCGGCGATCGATGAAGTGGTTGCGGCGGTGCAGGCCAAGGGCGCAAAAGCCATCGGCATTAGTGCCGACTTGCTCGATCTTTCCAGCTATCAGCGGATTCAGGATCAGGCTGTGGCGCAACTCGCCGCGCCGGACATTGCGATCTACAATCTTGACCCACCCCCACCCGGCACTTTTGCCGATGTGGATGAAGAAATGCTGGCGCAGGCGTATCACAGCGTGGTGCTGTGTTACGCCCGCATGTTGCGCGTGGTCCTGCCGCACATGCAGCAGCAACGCTGGGGTCGTGTGGTTACCATCGGATCAGGCACTGCCAAGCAACTGGTGCGCAGCGGCCTCAACTTTGGCTATGTGCTGGCCAATAGCACGCGCGTGGCGGCCAGCGCGCTGGCCAAGACGGTGGCGGGCGAAGTCGCAGGGCAAGGTATCACCATCAACACCATCGGCACCGGCTATATTGACACAGACGCGAACCGGGCATGGACGCATGAACAGGCGGCGGCTGCCGGCATGAGCTTTGACGATTTCCGGGGCAACATGGTGCAGCATATCCCCACGGGCCGCGCCGGACAGCCGCAGGAAATGGCGGCACTTTGCCTGTTCCTGTGCTCACAAAGAGCAGGGTTCACTACAGGTGAAACCATCCTGTGTGATGGCGGGCAGACAAACTCGATTCTGTAAGCTGCGCTTGGGCCGGGCTAGCTGTTTGCTAGCCCGGCCTTGTGCATGATAGTCGTATCGAAATATTCGGCGATACGGGTGATCTTGTCGCCCTCGACCGTAGCGATCAGCAGAAAGGGCACTTCGATCACGCCCTTGGCCGTATCACCTGCCAAAGTTGCTTGCTCGACAAAGCCGCCCGGATGCAAATGCACCCGCATGTCATCGTAACGCTGGTTCGAAAACGTCTCTGCGCTCGATTCCAGAATGCCGAGGTAGGCAGACTTCGAGTGCTCGGTGTCGGGCTGGAAATTGTACCAGACCACGGCATCGTCGCTGAGATGATCGACGATCTGCTGGTTGTCGAGCGAGCGGCAAGCCGCTTCCCAACTTTTTGCGACTGCCGCTACCCGATCAAGTGCCACCTGCGTCATGCTGCACCGTTGGTATTGGCAACGTGCGTCTCGAACTGGTCGCGATTGTCGGCCACGTGTGCGAATGCCTTGGTTACGCCGCCATCAACGCGCAGGATTTGCCCGCTAACAAAGCGGCCGTCGCTGGACGCAAGCAGCGCCACCATTGCCGCGATGTCTTCAGGATAGCCCAATTCGGGCGTCAGGTGGTGACGCTCAACCATGCGGATCAGTTCAGGCTGATTGGCGCGCGATGTGGCCGTGGGCACCATGCCCGGCGAGATGACGTTGCAGGTTACGCCTTGCTTGCCATACTGCGCGGCAACATAAAGCGTTAGCGCATTGATCGCCGACTTCGACGCAGCATAGGCGGTGCGCGCCAGATCGCCGAGCAGCGCAGCGCCCGAACTGGTATTGATGATCGCGCCGCTGCCCGATGCGATCAACGCAGGCAGCGCGTGCTTGATCATCAGCATGGTGCCGCGCGCGTTGACCTTGAAGGTTTCGTCCCACACGTCGATGTCCATGTCGCCGGCCATGCCGTCCCGGTTCAGGAAATCGGGATTGGTGGCGGCGCCATTGTTGAAGATCACTTCCAGCTTGCTATAGTGCGCCAGCGTTGACGCAATCAGCTTTTCTATGCTGGCAGGATCGCCAAGGTCAAGGTGGAGCGCAATGGCATCGCCCCCTTCGGCCCGTATTTCCGCTGCCAGCTTTTCAGCTGGTGCCAGCATGATATCGGCGATCACCACTTGGGCGCCCTCGGCGCACAACCGCCGCACCGTGGCCGAGCCAAGGCCGCCCGCGCCACCAGTGACGATGCATGTTCTTCCGGTCAGTCTGCCCATTGGGGTGCTCCTCAGTTCTTGGCCGGTTTGTAGGCGTCAACGCCGCCACGGGTTTCTGCGACATGCGGAAAGTGGGTGGAAATGCCGCCATCCACCGGAATGATCTGTGCGGTTATGAACTTGCCGTCGTCCGATGCCAGCAGTGCAACCATCGCGGCCAGATCGTCCGGTCGGCCCAAGCGCGGGGTCAGGTGATGGGCAAGGTACAAGTCCAGATTGTGGCCCTGATTCATCTCGGTGTTTTCGGTAACCACCAGTCCCGGTGACACGACATTGCAGCGAATGCCCTTCTTGCCATACTGCGCCGCGACATATTCGCTTAACACGTTGATCGCAGCCTTTGACGACGCATAAGCAACGCGGAACAGATCGGCGCGCAGCGAAGCGCCAGAACTGGTGTTGATGATCGACCCGCCGCCCTGCTTGATCATGTGCGGAAGCGTATGCTTGATCATCAGCATGGTGCCGCGCGTGTTGATGCGGAAGACGCTGTCCCACAAATCAGGGTCCATGAATTCGACCGACGCATCGTTCAACATGGTGTCAAACCGGGTGTCGGCGGCGTTGTTGAACAGCACATCGATCTGGCCATATTGCGTGATTGTCGCCGCGATCAGCGCCTTGATGCTGTTCTCTTCGGCCAGATCGAGGTAATGGGCGATGGCTTCGCCGCCAGCATCACGAATGCCTTGAGCGGTTACTTCAGCGCCTTCGATATTGATATCGGCAAGCACCACTTTGGCCCCTTCGGACGAAAGCCGCCGCGCTGTTGCTGCGCCGATCCCAACGGCTGTGCCGCTGATCACGGCAACTTTGCCTTCCAGTCGTCTCATCGCATTTTCCTTCAAGATATACGCCATCAGGCCAGTTCGAGCGGACCGTCGACCAGCATGTCGACTTTGCTGCGGTCCACGTGCTGCACCAGAAGCGGTGCGCCGTTGATAATGTCTTCGCCCATCATCAGTCCGTCTGCATCGAAGCGCATCATGGTGACATTGGGCCAGCGGGCCAGATAGAATTCGGCCGGATCAACAGGTTCGCTATGCTTGGTCATGAACGCGCCGGGATAGATCGCACTCAGGATGGCATGAACGATCATCCCATTTTCATCGAAGGCCACACGTTCCTCGTCAAACGGCCCTGCCATGCGCACACCCAGCGCCACCACGCCTTCATACATTGCACGGGTTCCGGCGCGATCAGCGATAGCGGCCATGCCGCCTTCTGGCGTCATGAACGGGTGTCCGTCAAAGCTGTAAGAAATAGGGCCATGCGACATCGTTTCCATTACCATGTCTACATCGTTGATCACTTCGCCCCACCAGTGATTGCGATGGACCGTCAGCCAGCCCTTGCGCTTGGCATCGGGTTCAGCCGCAATCCGGGCATCCAATCGGGCAAGGCTTTGGCGCGCGGTGGAAAGGGTGGGCATCCTTAGGTTCTCCCTGCTGCGTCGTTGCGCAACCTGAGCGCGGTCTTTGCGATACCTTTGCAAGCATCGGTCCTACCAGCGGGCAGGCCGTTGGCGGGATTGACGCCAGATCGTGCATAAAACTGGCGAACTGCTTCCCGTTACCAGCCGCCGTCAGCCTTCACGTCGGGTTGACGGAATATACTCTTGAGATCGAAGAACACCCGCATCGTTTTGATGCGCGCAGCATCATCGAAAGTATAGTGGACAACATGGGCCAGATCGTGTGGCTCCAGCCCATCCTTCTCCAACGTCATCGCGGAATGTTCTATCGCCTCATTACCGACTATGATCCGCTCGCGCGGGCTGCGGTTGATCCTTACGCCGTTGTCAAAGGTGCTGCGATAGAAGGCTTCCATGCCCGCACGACCGCCGCCGCGCGGCAAGCCAGCAGGGTCTTCAATTACGCAGTCTTCGGTCAGCAGCGCCAGTCGCTTGGCGATGTTAGGGCGATCATATGTGTCCTGTAGTTCGAGCAAAGTTGCAAGTGCCTGTTCGCGCGTGATTGTTGCCGGAACCTGTTTGTAGACCGCTTTGATAAAGCTGCCGATGGTGAAACCGGAATCATCCTCAAGCGCCAGCCCGACTTGCCCTGCAGCCATTTTTCTCTCCATCGGTTGCGGTTCAATTGCCGCTTGATATGATAATGCATGGATTTGCGCCTGCCATAATGTGGGAAATGGCGATATGGTGGCCCTATCCAAAGAGAGATGTGAGTTGCGGCGATAAACTATGCACTCCTTATCGTCGGAAAAATCCCAGACGAATAAATGCAGGAGAGGTCAATGCCCTACAGAGTAGAGATTCCCGCTGACCGCGAACCGTTGGTCCACATCCTCAATCACGTCGGCACCGAAAAGCTGCTGGATACGCGCCAGCGTATGTTCCGCACAATCTATGACGCACCAGAGACGTCGTTAACCGCGCGCGAACGCGAAGGCATGCGCATCATGGGTGCGGCCCGTACGAACTGCCCGATTTGCGCTGGCATGCGTCTGTGGCGCGACTGGCCGGGCTTTGCCGGTGGCGAAATCCCTGAAGAATTCTATCAGAATGCCATTGATTGCAATTACGATTGGGAAGGCTTTACCGAGCGCGAAAAGCTGTTGATTGAATATTCGGATCGGTTCGAACGTGATATCGAAAGCATCAACGGCGATGAAGCGTTGTGGGAGCGCATGCACGCGCTGTTTACCGAAGAGGAAATCGGCGACACCAACCTGATGCTGGGTTGCTGGGTCGGCACGGGCCGGGTGCTCAAGGCCCTTGGTATTGGCAGCGTTTGCGTTGTTCCGCCCAGTGCTGCAACACTTGCCGCGCTGCGCAATGATCAGTTGAGCGAACAGCCTGCAATGGTTCCTGCCGAATAAGCAATCTTGGCCGCGCGGGGTGAAATACCTGCGCGGCCCTCGGCCGATCTACCCCAGCTTTTTGTCGAAAATCGGTTCGACAGGCATGAACAGCAGATGGTCGGCCGGCGCGTCTTTGCCCGCAATGAGCAGGCAAAGCCGCATCAGGCGACGCTGGAACAGTATAAGCAGACTTTTGTCCTGTTCCGGCCCTGCGGCTTGGACAAATGTCTTCAGTTTCGCATCAGCACTGACGAGATCGTTGACCGGTTCGCCGATCATCTCGGCGATGTCGTTCAAGTCTTCGGTTTCCTGCCAATGGCCATAGCGCAGGTGATTGCGCAGATAATCGGGCAGCGACAGCAGAACAGCCTTTTGCCAGTCAGCTAAGTCAGCAGACGGGGGCAAAGCGGCAATTTCAGATTGCAGTTTTTCCAATGCAAGTTCGGCATGACGAGATACGTGGCCGAAATCGGGCAAAGTTATCGGTTCAAATGTAACGCCGATGATTTCGGCCATGGCATCGCATGTGCGCCGACCAATAAATGCAAGTTGCATCAAGGCTTCGAGCCAGTCGCCGCCGCGATGTTTCTCAATGTGCGCGAGCATCGGCCCGATGGTGGCCAAGGCCAGGAACGATACGGTATGATAGGCTATGGCCGGAATATCGAGCGGTTTTCCCGATGCCTGTTCATAGCGGCGGAACAGGGCAGGAAGATCACCCATGTTTTCAACCGGGTGACGCCCTCTGAAGCAGGCGAGATCATGCATGGGATCGCCTATATGGCCAATTTCAACATCCAGCACTGCCGCGATTTCGGCCCCGATGCTGAGGAACTGGCCACAATCGCCGGTAACGAAGGCGCGGTCGGTGCGGTTTGCTGGATAATTGCGTCGCAGCCACAGCGTGAAGAACTCGATCATCGCGTCGACACCGTCGCGCTTGACCAGAAGTTGGTAATTGCGTTCGTATTGATCGAGCGCGAGCGCCGCAGCCCCTTGCGGATTGCCAGCTTCCGTATCCGCAAATGCTGAAACCGGAATGGCGTGAATTTTGGCAAGCACATCCATATATTTGAGGCTCGCCTGCCAGCGATCCGCGCTCATCGTCGATCCGAATTCTATCGATTGCTGCACCAGTCCTGCATCGCGCCCGCCATCAATCCAGTCCATGACGAAAGCTTCCACGCCATCAACCATTCCATACACATGTGGCACCTTGATGCCATGGTCCTCAAGGATCTGATTGAGTCGCATTTCGTGCCAAAGAGAAAACGGTATTGATTCCCACGGCCGGTTCCCTTTGGCCAGAACAGACCTTTGCAGCCCGTTTTCGGCAATGTCGACGCGCCAGACCGGGCGCCAGCGCCGCAGCTTGACCACGGACGTTACCGTTCCGCCGACATTTGCTTCGACCCAACGCGCAATCTTCTTTTCGTCGGAAAAATCGCTTTCAACCGGGGGTGGAGCAACTGTTTTGGTCATCACAATATCACCTTGCGCGCAGCATTAATCCTTTGGAGTGAATTCAATTGGCGGTAGCGACATGCCGTCCATGTATTCCTCACATTTCGTGATTTGCTGCCCGCGCGTGTGAAAGACCATCGCAAAAGGCACATCATTGCGCGTTCCTGCGCCGTCGATGGTTATATCGCCCAGGCACTGCTGCAGCACCGTTTCATTGGTCATCGGTGTGAGGCGGATGTCCTTGAACGTGATGTGCATCACCTTGAGCGCCTCGACCAGCATGTCGAACTCTTCATCCTTGGTCAGATCCTTGCGCACTGTCGCGTGCCACTGGATGAAATCATCAGCAGCGACAGTTTTCATGCCTTCAAGATCACGCGCGCCCCAGAAGATATTCCACCGTTCAACCGCGATGATTGAATCTGGCTTGGTCGCAATGTCAGTCATGGCTGGAATCCTTGTCATTACAATCGTTCAAACGTGCTTCGCGATTTTGAGAAAATCGCCGCAGTGAATCTGCTGCATCACGAAAACGCTGTGCCTAGCGAGGCTTCGCGCCACGTATCCATATCGTGCTTCACATTGGCCAATTTGTGCAAGATGCCGTCAACGGCGTCTGCACCCAGCGCCAGTCGGCGTGGCATATTGCCGGCGCGGATTGTCTCGACAATGGCCTGCGCGCCTTTCACCGGATCGCCGGGCTCGCTCCCGGTATAGGCCGCGGCCCGGTGCTTGGCCTCGCCCGCCTGCATTCCGGCATAAGCATCGACCGATCCGTCAGCCGCCTTCATCGAGCGCCCGGCAAAATCGGTGCGGAAGGCCCCCGGCTCAACGATGAGGACGTCCACGCCGAACGGTGCCAGTTCTTCTGCCAGCGCATCGGAAAGGCCTTCAAGCGCGAACTTCGAAGCGCAATAGGCCCCTGCCCCGGCAAAGCCGATCTGGCCGGCCATCGACGAAATCATCACGATGGTGCCGCCGCTGGCGCGCATTGTTGGCATCAGGGCTTGCGTTACGCGCAAGACGCCGAAGAAGTTGGTCTCCATCACCGCGCGGACTTCATCCAGCGATAGCGCCTCAATCGCGCCGACCATGCCAAAGCCTGCATTGTTGACCAGCACATCGATGCCGCCGAGCCGTTCGGTCGCGCTGCGCACACCGTCATCGACTGCGGCCTGATCGTTCACATCCATGATGATTGCGTCGATGCCTTCGGCGGCCAGTTCGGCAATTTGCGCAGGCTTGCGCACCGTACCGAGTACTTTATCGCCCGATTGCACAACGGCGCGGGCCAATTCTCGGCCAAATCCGGTTGAAATCCCGGTGATGAACCATCGCCTTTGCTGAACTGCACCCATCGAAAGCTCCGATCCTCAACCCTGACAGCGCCCGATTTGATGACCGGTGTCGCGACCATGCTTACCTTACCTGCCTTCGCCGCCGCAGGCCCTGCCCGATGACAGGTCGCGTGAATGGCTCTGGAGGGGGCGAGGGCAGCCCGATCTCATTCGTTTGACGGCGCGTCCAGCGGGGTTGTCTGGCGTGTATGGCAGGGAAAACCCCTCCGGCGGATAGGAACGGTGCGCCTAGTCTGCCGACAAGATGCGTCAAAGGCCGCCAAGGCCAGGTGGAGAGGTTGATGAAACGACTGGACGGGAAAACCGCGTTTATCACAGGAGCTGGTCGCGGCATCGGCCGTGCCATTGCGAAGTTGTTCGCTGCCGAAGGTGCACGTGTGGTCGTCACGTCACGGACCAGCGCGAATGTCGACAAGGTCGTGGCCGAAATCGTGGCGGCGGGTGGAGATGCGATCGGTCTGGTTTGCGATGTGTCGCGCGAAGACGAGATAAAGGCCGCTGTTGCCGCCACGGTAAATGCGTTCGGCGGGCTGGATATCCTTGTCAATAATGCGTTCGACCTGTCGACAGTGCAATCAACGGTCAACGACCTGTCTGTTGAGCAATTGATGCATCAGTTCCAGACCGGGCCGATTGCATGCTTGCGCACGATGCAAGCGGCTTATCCTTATCTGAAGCAGAGCGGTGCTGGCAGAGTGATCAACTTTGCGTCATCGGTAGGCGTGATCGGTGCTGCGGGCTTTGCTCCTTATGCCATGGCCAAGGAAGCGATCCGCGCACTGAGCCGGGTTGCGGCGCGTGAATGGGGCGCAGATGGTATCACCGTGAACAACATTCTACCGATTGCGCAGACCGATGCCTTCGATGCGACCACGGCAGACGATGCCGGCACGCCAACTTGGGTGCCCAACTCTCCCATCGCGCGGCTTGGTTCGCCCGACCTAGACATTGCGCCTGTGGCGCTGTTTCTTGCCAGTGGCGATGCGCGGTTCATGACCGGCTACAGCCTGACACCGGACGGCGGGTTTATCATTGATACGGCGCGCTAATAACAACAGACAGGAGAGTGCACATGCGCAGGCTTGAAGGAAAAATTGCGGTCATTACCGGTGGCGCTGGCGGACTGGGTTCGGCAACGGCAGAACGTTTTGTCAGCGAAGGCGCGACGGTGGTGGTCGCCGACCTGTTCGAAGACCGCGCCAAAGACGTTGCGCAACGCATCGGCGGCGGCTCAATCGGGCTTCATTTCGATTGTGGCGATCCTGCCTCGATTGAAGCAGGCATTGCCGAAGTCATCGCGCGCTTTGGCAAAATCGACATCCTGTTCAACAATGCCGCAGCCACGTCAAAGGAAGTGAACCTGCAGGATCGCACCGCCGTCGATATACCGATCGAAATCTGGGATCTGGTGATGAACGTTAACGTGCGCGGGGTGATGCTGGGCTGCAAATATGCGCTTCCGCACATGATTGCCGCCGGTGGTGGCTCGATCATCAATACGGCATCGGATTCGGGCCTAATGGGCGATAACGTGCGTATCGCTTACGGCACTTCGAAAGCGGCCGTGATTGGGCTGACCAAATATGTGGCTGCGCAACACGGGCGGCAAGGCATCCGCTGCAACGCGATCCTTCCGGGGCCGATCATCAATGACAGCTTGGCCGAATATCCTGACCTCGTGAAGCGGATCAAGCGCCAATCGCTGACCTCGCGCATCGGGATTCCGGCCGACATTGCCGCGATGGCTGCGTTCCTTGCGGCGGATGAATCCGAATACATCACAGGGCAGGCCTATTCGGTCGATGGCGGCCACGCTGCGCATCAGCCGCAGATGGCGGACATGCGCGAAATCGAAGCGCCCGAACTGCCGCCGGTGGACACGTTCTGAACAGCATGACGCGGCGGTCTGCAAGCGACCGCGGTGGTTTACGATCAAGACAGAGAGGCAGGAACCAATGTCTGGCAATTATGATGTGGTTATCGCAGGCGCAGGCCACAACGCGCTGATCGTGGGCTGCTATCTGGCCAAGGCGGGCGTCAAGACTCTGATCGTCGAGCGTTCGGACCGGGCTGGCGGAAGCGTGGCGACGCGCGAATTGACCGGGCCGGGCTTTAAGCAAGACGTCTGCTCGGTCAGCCATTCGCTGATTCAGGGCAATCCGCTGATCCGCAATGACGAACTTGAATTGCTGTCGAAATATGGGCTTCAATACAATCATCCTGAGCGCATCTCGGCGCTGCTGTTTGATGATGGCACCGTGCTGGAATTCTGGAGCGATATGGAGCGCACCGCGCAATCCATCGCCAAGATCAGCCCGAAGGATGCCGACAATTACCGCCGCTTTGTCGAAACCGTCGACAAGACGCTCGACCTGCTGGTGATGGGCATGTTCAGCGTGCCGCCTGATCCGGGCGCACAAGCGATGATGATGAACGCCTCGCCTGAGGGGCAGGAACTGATGCGCCTTCAGGCGATCAGCGCGTGGGATCTAATCTGCGAATGGATCGAGCATCCCAAGATTCGTATCGCGCTGGCCCGATATGCTTCGGAAACCATGCTGGACCCGTTCGATTACGGCACCGGCTTCGGCTTCTATCTCATCCTGCCATACACTTACAAATTTGGCCTTGGCATTGCGGTTGGCGGGTCGGGCGCGTTGGCTGATGCGCTGGTGCGCTGCTTCGAAGACCACGGCGGCACAATTCGGCTGAATGCTCAGGTCGAACGCATCCTGCTGGAAGACCAAACTGCGCGCGGTCTGGTGCTTGATACTGGCGAGGAAATCCGCGCGAACAAGGCGGTGGTCGCCGGGTTGCACGTGGCCCAAGTGTTCCCACACATGGTCGAAGGCGCAGAGCTTCCCTCCGGATTCCTGCACCGTGTCGATGTGCTCAAATACGCTTCGTTGCAGCCGATGACCGTGCATCTTGCGCTCAAGGAACCGGCACATTTCATTGGGCAGGAAATCGACGAATTCTATTGGGTCGAAACCGGCCATGCCGATGTCGATGAATTCGCGCAGGGGTTTCAGGAGCTGAAGCGTGGCATCCCGCGTGACGATTTCGCCATTTATGTCCAGCAATTCCGCGCCGACGCCACGCGCGTACCCGAAGGCAAGGCCCAGTTGCACATCTACGCTTTCGCCCCGCTTGATCTCAAAGATGGCGGGCGAGAAAAGTGGGACGAGATCGGCGAAGAATGGGCCAATCGCTTTATCGAGCGACTGCGCACCATCGCGCCCAACGTCACCGATGACAACATCATCGGCAAGCATTTCATGACCCCGCTGGACATCACTCGCTACAACACCAGTCTGGTAAATGGCGATATCCAGCACTTGGCCTTTTACAGTTGGCAGCTTGGCGGCAACCGCCCGGTTCCCGGTTGGGGCCAGTACCGCATGCCGATCCAAGGTCTTTACATGACCGCAGGATCAACGCACCCCGGTGGCGGCGTGACCGGCGGGCCGGGCCGCAATGCCGCGCAAGTGATCTTTGAAGATCTGGGTCTGGATTTCGATAGCGTCACTGGCTGACGGGAAGTCACACTTGTCCTGTGAAACATCGCCGCCGCAGTCTGCGGCGGCGATGCCAAATCAGCAGAGTGCGTTCAGCCGATCTTGAAGGCGCAGAGCTTGTTGCCTTCGCGGTCGCGCACATAAGTAAAGTACATGGCCATTTCTTCCGGTCCGCGCAGGCCCGGCTCGCCTTCGCATGAACCGCCCAATTCCAGCGCCTTGGCATGGAAAGCGTCGACTTGTGCGCGGTTGTCCATGGCAAATCCGGTCATTGACCCATTGCCCGCAGTTGCGGGGGCTTCGTCATATGGAACCAGTACGCCAAAGCTGGGCTGGCCATCCTTGCCATAGACTGCACCGCCGCGCGGATGGTCGAAAAAGCGGCCGATGCCAAACGGGCTCAGCAGTGCGTCATAGAATTCCATCGCGCTGGCGGCATTGTTCGTGCCGACGGTTGCATAAGCTACCATTGATATTCTCCTATGGAATGTATCGCAAATCCGAGCTGGACGCCACATCACTGCAATTGACGGTACGCGGCGTGACAAACTCTGGCGATGCATCGTCACCCGAAGCGCCGGGTCAGATATCCTGCCGGACGAAAGGAGAGATTACGGCTTAAGGCGTCCGACGCGGCTTGCCTGCATCGGGCAATGGATGTTTCAAGTTGGCCTCGATGAAGGCTACGACCTTGTCGTGATTGTCACGCCAGAGCTTTTCGGCATCGTCGCCGCGATGCTCAATCACCGCGTCCAGAAATTTGCGGTAGTCGTCAGGTAGTCCGCGTTCGTAACGGGCCAGTTCCCGGAACGTGTGGCGGTACCGCATCTGCTGCGCATAGAGCTGCGACCATGCGCGCAACAGCCACTGGTTGCCGCATTTTGCAAACAGGATGCGGTGGAAATTCTCGCGGTGGCGCACATAGGCGTCCATGCTAATCTCGTCGTCACCCACTTGCGCCAAGACGCGCGATGAAATGTGGTAGGCCGAAAGCAGCGCCCCCTCCCACGCAAAGTCGCCTCGCTCTATCGAAGCGCGCAGCAGAGGCAGTTCGATGGTGAGGCATGCATCGGCAAGTTCGCGATAGCCGTCGACCGAGAGCGGCACGGCACGAAATCCGCTGTTGCGCTCAATCGTGACGAGGCCTTCGGCGGCAAGACGCGAAAGCCCTTCGCGGGCCGCCGCCTGGCTTATATCGAGATCGCGCTGCAATTGCGCGATCTTCAACCGCGATCCCGGTTTGAGCCGACAGGAAATCAGCCCCGCCCGAATTTGCACATAAGCGCGGTGCGTGATGCTCTGGTCGTCGCTCTCAGTCAGCCCAGTGCTACCCGAATCCACTGTAGCCAGCTCTGTCACGCTCACGTCAGATCGCCGTTCGTGCTGCGTAATGGGCGCGTCTTAAGGCTCACTGTGTTGTGCTGATTCATGGGCATCAGCCATAACAGTATCTGAGCCTGCCTTGTCAATCGCTGGGCCCATCGACGGCAAACGATTGATCACTCGTTCTTTTGCCATGAAACGGTGCGGTCGGAGGCAAATGACAGCATTTCACCCGGTTTGCTGAAGTGTTCTTCGTCCGGGCGGATGATCGCAAGGTAGCTGGGCATCGAATAGGCCGTGACGACATCTTCCACACTGCGCAGGCCCATTTCAGCGCACATTGGATAGAAGTCATGGGCAGCCAGCCAATCGATTGCGCCGGGTGCCAGTACGTCGCGACCATGCATCTGGGTATAGCCCACGATGTAAGGCACGAAGTCTGTCACCGTCAGGAACAGTCGCGGATGCTCTACGCGCCAGTATTCCTGTGCTTCGGCCAAAGTAAAGCTATCGGCCATTTGACCTGCGACCACGAACTTGAGGAAATTTGGCGGCGGGGGAATCTGTGGGACCACTTCGGCAAGCCACGCATGGCTCCCGTCCCTGTCGATGGTCGATCCGGCAGTCGCGCTGATCGCGCTATCCGAACCAAGTTGTGCGAGCGAAGCTTGTGCAGTTTCCGCATCAGCATACCAAAACTCGGCCACGGCATCGAACCGGTCGCCAAACATTTCGGCAAGCTCTGAGGGCAGTGGGTCCATCGGAAGATTGAGAATCGTGCGAAGCGGGGCGCTTGCATGATCTGCAATCAGGGCAAGCAGCGCCTTTGCCTGCGGGATGAAATCCTTGCGCGTTATTCCCGGATGCCGTTTCAGGAAGGCTGTGATCCGCCACATTGTCTTCGTCCTTTTCCCTTGATTTCAGGCCTGTTCGGCCGCTTGCAGTTGCGCGTGCAAACGCCCTTTCCGCCAAGCGAACACCGCCGTGGCAATTCCCGGCACCAGCGCACAAATGCCGAAGCTGATGAACACTCCAGCGGGACCTGTGGCTTGCGAAATTGCGCGGGCGATAAACGGAAATGCCACTTGCACCGCAAACATGGCCGACATCGCCCAGCCAATCCCACGCGCGGGATTGGCTGATGTCGCGGCGATGTGCGAATTGACGTTGGGCGCAAACAGCGCAATCCCGCATGAAACGCAGAACATGGCGGCCATGAACACGGGCAAGTTTGGCGCAAACCCTGCGGCCAGTAAGCCTAGCCCAGACAACACCAACGTCAGCGCAAACAGCTTGTGCGCTCCTAATCGGGCATAGAGCCGCCCATAGTTGCCTGTCATCATCAACGCGCCCACTGACATCCCGCTCAATGGCAAGGCGGCAAGGCGCGGGTCGGTCACATCAATGGAATGAAGATAGAATGGCGAAAACATTGGGCCGACATACATTACCAGTCCGATGAACCCTGCCAGCAGCAGCAGCACGGGCGACACGCCAAGCCCGCGTCCGCCAACCGCTGCGCGCGCAGCATGTTTGACCGGGGATTGCCAGTTTGGCAATGTCATCGCCATCGGCACTGCTGCCAGCGCCACAAGATGGATCAGGAACGGCCAGCGCCAGCCATAGGTTGATATGGCACCTACCAGCGGGAATACGACGACCGCCCCCACACTCGACATCATGGCGTTGCGGCCATAAAGGCCCGGACGCACGTCGGCGGGAAGTGTTGCCAGACCTGCAAGGCCGGCCGTCATCGTCCCAGCCACGCACATGCCCATCACCAAGCGGCTCAGCAGGATTAGTGGGAGACTGTTGAGCAACACCGGAAGTGTTCCGACAATCGCGAACGCTACGAGCGAGATGATGTAAATCTGCTTGTAGCCCCAACGTTCAATCATCCGGCCGATAATCGGAGAACTCAGCGCAAATGAGATGCCGCTGGCGCCGCCAATCAGCTGTGCCATGACTTCGGCATTGGGATCACCGGGAAAAGCTGCGGCCACTGCTGGCAACGCCGGGCCAAGCGCGAACAATCCCAGCATCGGAAACAACGAACTAAGCAAAAGCGCCCACAGGCCTATTGCCCCTGGCATCCCCGTTTCACTGTCGTTGTTTTGCGGTATATTCACTGAACCTGTCCCCACGATCCAGCGTGTCTTGTTGTGACTGCCGGAGCAACAAGGCCTACACCGGGCAGACCGCCTCGCGCCTATCGCCTGATATGGGCGGGGCCTTTGACGATGTGGAAGCTGGCCGCAGCATTTTGTGCGACGGGAGTGAAATCATGGCGATCAACCAGCAGGCCAATGCGGCGGTCGAGGCAGCAATTGCTCGCGCGATAAGCGAACGCGGCGAAATCGGCGTACAAGTGGCAGTCTATCTCCACGGTGAATTGGTGATCGATGCATGGGGCGGCATGGCAGATCGTGCCACAAATCGCCCGGTTGACGGCGATACGCTGTTCAACGTGTTTTCGGTGACTAAAGGCATCGTTGCCACCGCGTTGCACATTCAGGCAGAACGCGGGCTTGTCGAATATGACCGGCCTGTCGCGGATTACTGGCCTGAATACGGCGTCAACGGCAAGCAGGCGGTTACAGTGCGCGATGCCCTGTCGCATCGCACCGGCACGCCCCAGATGCCAGATGGCGTAACAATTGATACCATCGGCGATTGGGATGCGATGGCCAGCGGCTGCGCCGCGCTTTCGCCGCTGTTGCCGGTGAGCAGCCCAGCTTATCAATCGTTCTCTTTCGGTTGGATCATTGGTGAGATTGTCCGTCGGACCGATCCTGCCGGGCGAAGCTTTCGCGATTTCGTGGCACAAGAAATCGCCGCCCCGCTTGGCATTACCGATTTATGGATCGGCATCGACCCGGTAGTTGAGCCGCGCATTGCCCGTCTGGTCAATGCCGACGCTGGTCAAGCCGCGCCATCCGAAGGTTCGCTGATCGCGATGTCGATGCCCAATGCGATACGCCTGATCCCCGAAGTCTATGAACAGCCTGCAATGCGCCGCGCGTGCGTGCCGGGCACGGGCGGCATCTTTAACGCGCGCAGTTCGGCGCGGGTCTGGGCCATGCTTGCTAACGGCGGAGAACTCGATGGCGTGCGTCTGCTCTCACCTGAGCGGATCGCCATGGCGTGTGATCGGCGAGAGGGCGGACTTGATCCCGATCCAGTTTATTTTGGCGCAGTCATGCCGATTAGCCAGGGTGGCTACTGGTTGTGCGACGGGATTATGCCGATCACCACGCCGATAAAGTCCACGCGCGCCATCGGCTCGCCCGGCGTTGGCGGATCGCTGGGCTGGGCCGATCCAGAAACCGGCCTTGCCGTCGCATTCTGTCATAACTTCATGTCGAATCCGATGGACGGCGCACGCCAGCCGGCAAGCGAGATTGCCGACGTGATCCGCAGCAGCTTTGGCGTAGGCTGATCGTACTCCTGCCCTGCGGCAGGTGTTGAGCAGGGCCTATATGGACACAAAACCTCAGAATTTTTTGCGCACCCTACGTCATGGGTGCCCAGCAATGACAGGCCAGAAATGACAACGCAGGAACGACCGATCTTTCGCCCGCTGACCGTTCGCAACGTCACCTTGCGCAACCGTATCGTGATGTCGCCGATGACGCGCATGGCATCGCCGGGCGGCGTGCCGTCCGAGCCGATGGACGCCTATTACCGTCGCCGCGCCGAACATGGCGTGGGCCTGATTGTCACCGAAGGCATCGGTGTGGATCATCCTACTGCGCTGGGTGAGGGTTCGCTGGGCGAGGCAAACATGCCGGAATTGCATGGCGATGCCGCGCTGGCGCGCTGGAAAGATATCGTGGCGGGCGTGCATCAGGCTGGCGGCGTGATCTTCCCGCAATTGTGGCACCAAGGCCCGATCCGCACCGACTATACGGGATCGTATCCCGACCTCATATCATCACGACCTTCAGGAATTTGGGGGCCGCAAGTTGGTGTTACGACAGCGGCTCCGGCCTATATCGATGAAATGCGCAAGCCCACCGCGCCGATGACGGACGAAGACATCGTCGACGTGATCGCAGGTTTTGCGCGCAGTGCCGCCAATGCTCGCGCCGCCGGGTTCGATGGCATCGCCATACACGGCGCGCACGGCTATTTGCCTGATGCGTTCTTTTGGCACGAAACCAACCGGCGCGATGATCGCTGGGGCGGCACCGCGCTGCGCGAACGCGCGCGTTTCGGGGCAGAACTTGTCAAGGCGATCCGCGCTGAAGCGGGCGATATGCCGATCATGTTCCGCTATTCGCAATGGAAGCAGCAGGATTACGATGCCCGCCTTGCGCAGACCCCGTCCGAACTTGAGGAATTGCTTGGCGCTTTGACCGATGGCGGCGTCGATATCTTCGATGCTAGCACGCGCTATTATCACCACCCCGCCTTCGAAGGCTCGCCTTTGACGCTGGCAGGATGGACGCGCAAGATCACCGGCCGGCCAACGATGGCGGTGGGCGGCATCGGCCTTGAAAATGAGTTGAAGAACAGCTTTGCCGGTGAAGTCGGCTCGGTCAACAATGTCCCCGATGTCGAACAGCGGATTGAGGCCGGCGAATTCGATCTTGTCGGTGTTGGCCGCTCGCTGATCGCAGACCCCGCTTGGGCGGAAAAGGTGCAGGCAAACGAACCGTTCCGCCCCTTCCACCCGCGCGTCCTTGCCAGCATCGACTGAACGGATTTCAGGCAGCATATAAATCAAAGGGGAGAGCGGGCGTGGGCCGTCTTGAAGGTAAAGTCATCCTAATCAACGGTGCCGGATCAGGCATCGGCGCGGCTTGCGCGGCTGAATATGCGCGCCAAGGGGCAAAAGTTGTTGTTGGCAGCCAAAGCCGGTCGTCCGAAAAAGTCGCCGCGCAGATCGTCGCCGCAGGCGGCCATGCCAAACCCTTTTCCGCCGATATCGCCGTCGAGGCGCAAGTGCGCGCGATGGTGGCGTTCACACTTGAAAGCTACGGCCGGATCGATGTGCTGCACAACAATGCGGCCATGACCGGGCCGGAGATCATGACCCGGGACGTCGATGTGGTGAACATGGATGGCGATTTGTGGGACCGCACGATGGCGGTGAATGTCAAAGGGCCGATGTTTTGCGCCAAACATGTGATCCCGCACATGATCACGCAAGGTGGCGGATCGGTCATCACTACCGGATCGACCAAGGCGCTACAGGGCGATATTGCGCAGACGGCCTATGGCGCGTCCAAAGTGGCAGTGCACAACCTCACGTATAACATTGCTGCGCAATACGGGAAGTTCGGCATCCGCGCCAACGTGCTGATGGTTGGGTTGATTGCTTCGGGGGCCACCGAAGACAACATGCCGCCACCGGTGCGTGATGTTATGCTGCGGCACATGCTCACACCGTTTATTGGTACACCCGAAGATTGTGCCAAAGCTGCTGTGTTCCTTGCGTCGGATGAATCACGCTACACCACCGGCCAGAATCTGCACGTCGATGGCGGCTATGCCAGCCACGCGCCATCGCTGGCCGATTTCCGCGACATGATCGCGGCGATGCAGGCCGCAGGCCAGCCCGCGACCTAAGGAAAAGGCGCGGCCTTGTGGGCCGCGCCTTCTACACTGTTGGGCCTAAGCCAGTTTTACTCTGCGGCTTCGGTCTGGGCTGGTTGTGGGAAGGTTGCCATGTCCCAGCTTTGCACGGTGGGCAGGACTTGCTTGCCGAACAGGTCGAGCGAGGCGCGTTGCTGTTCTGGGGTGCCGATCACGAACGGGAGATCGCAG
>CAMTWP010000016.1:0-35298 GCA_947085475.1 uncultured Novosphingobium sp.
GACAAGCAGCGTGACGCAGCCCGAGAGGCTTCCTGACGCAACCGCAAGCGGCGGGGCGGCTGTTTGGCCCCGCCGCCGGGAAAGAGGGGGGGCAGGGGGGGTGATTGGTGCCCCCACAATGAACACCCCGGGGGGCGAAAGGTGGGGGCCGCCATCCACCCCAATGGCCCCCCACTTTTCCGGGTGCCTGGGCCAAAACGCGCCCCGCCGCTTGCGGTTGCGTCAGGAAGCCTCTCGGGCTGCGTCACGCTGCTTGTCCGGGCAACCAGCCCGGTCTGCGCAACGTTCCTTGCCGAGAAGCTTCTTAACGCAATCCCGGCGATGCAACCCGATCTCATCTGGCTCTAGACTGCTCTGATGCTCGACAGCCCCTGCGCCACTGCATTCAACGCGGCATCAAACGCCAGTTCGGGGTCTGCGCCGCCAACCATGATCGTATCCAGCCGCCGGTTGCCTTCGAACAATGACCAGCCCAGCGTAAAGGAATTGATCGTTGATTGGGCAAGCCTCGCCTCTGCCGGCGTCATGCCGCCCGCCACCAGATGGGCGTCAATCCGTTCGGCCAGTTCGTTGGCCATTGCCTCGGTTGGCGCGACATAGGCAATCAGGCGCGCGGAATCTCGCCTGCGCAAATGGCTTCGGCGTAGCGCCCTGCCAAGATCGACCAGCCATTCGCGGCCTTGCAAGGTAAAGTCGACCTCGGCCAGCACTTCGCGCAACAAAGCTTCCGCCATCAGGCCATAAAGTTCGGCACGGTTTTTGACATACCAGTACAGGGCCGGTGTCTGAACACCGAACACATCGGCAATCTTGCGCAGGCTCAGGGTGTCAAAACCCTCCGCTTGCAAAATGGCAAGGCCTGCCTCGCGAATGGCGGCAGTATCAAGGTTCGGCTTTTTCTCCATCGGTGCCCTATTCACCGGCTCGCGGTTTAAGGCAAGATTCCTCACTGCAACGCCGCGCGCCCAAGGATCATGTCAGACACCCTGTCACCCACAGCCATAATCGCAGCGTGGGGATTTCCCGAAATCTGAGTGGGGAAAATCGAGGCATCGACCACGCGCAAATTAGCAATTCCGCGCACCTTGCATTCAGCATCAACAACTGCGGCTGCGTCGACGCCCATCTTGCATGAGCCCATTGGGTGAGAGGTCGTGCCCGCCACCGATTTCAGATACGTCTCCAATGCCGCATCATCGTCAATAGGCGTTGCTGGGCGGGTTATTTCCCCTGCTATATCAGCAAAGGCAGGCTGCCTGATCATCCCAGTAAGCAAGCGGTAATAGCCCTTCATCCGAACCATGTCATTCGGCGCCGTTAGCAGGTTGTAACATATGCGCGGCGGCGCAGCGGGATCGGGCGATGCAAGCGTGATGCTGCCCCGGCTTTCCGGATGTGCCAGGCCGAAGCTCATCATCAACTTGTGCGGGCTGGGTCGTGTAATGCCGGGATACCAGACTTTCGAAAGCATAGTTGCAGCGGCAAGGTTCAAACGAAGGTCCGGCGAGCGATCCGAGGTGTTGGTTCTGATCGATCCCATCGCCACAATCGGCGGCCCGGCAGCAATGCCGCCCAGCCCCAGTGCCCATTGCGCCAACGACAGCGCGAACCGATCAGCGCGCAAGTTGCGGACAAAGCTAAGCGGCTGTTTCACCGTGAATTCAAAACTGCCACCCGGCTGGTCATTGAGATTGCGGCCCACGCCCGGCAGGTCCACCACCGGGTTTATCCCGACGGCGCGTAGTTCCTCCGCCGGACCAATTCCTGAAAGCAGCAGGATCTGCGGTGATGCAATGGCGCCTGCCGCAAGGATGACCTCGCGCTCGGCAAAGACGCGCTTGCGCTCGCCGTTATGCAAATATTCCACGCCAGTCGCGCGGCCGTTCTCGATGATGATCTTGTGAACCTGCGCGAGAGTTTCAATCGTCAAGTTTGGGCGGTTGGCAACAGGCCTCAGGAAAGCGTCGGCGGCGCTCACCCGGCGGCCACGACGATCCACATTCAGATCGGACAAGCCAACGCCTTCACCACCATGGTCCAGAAAATCGTCGGTCACAGGCCAGCCCATCTGTCGGGCCGCTTCCAGAAAAGCTGGGGTAAATGGACTGCGACTTCGGACCGGCGAAACCGCAACTTCGCCGCCATTGCCATGGGCAGCATCAGCCCCGCGCCAATGGTTTTCGATGCGTTTGAAGTAAGGCAACAAGGCAGCATAGTCCCAGCCTTCAAGGCCGAGGTCACGCCATTGATCGTAATCGTGCGGACTGCCGCGGTTGTAAATCGTGCCGTTTATCGCTGAACTGCCACCCAGCCCTTTCCCGCGCGGGACAGGAATCTTGCGTCCGTCCAGACCCGGCTCCGGTTCGCTCCACAGGCCCCAACTGGTCTTTGGATTGAACCACAATTTTGTCGCGGCCAGCGGCATCCGGTAAAGGACGCTGCGCGTAGTGCCTCCTGCTTCCAACAGCAAGACATTGCCGCCGCCTGGCCCACTCAACCGGTTGGCAAGGACGCAGCCTGCAGACCCTGCGCCAATCACGATATAGTCAGGGTTCACAGGGTGTTCCTTGCGCGATCAAGCCGCAAAATGACGATCCACTTCGGTCCACTCTGCGGTTTTCAGGTACTGTCCGATTATCCGTGGATCAAAACCAGCAGGCGGTGCGCCGCTTTCGTCGCGAATGGCGTCAAGCCCCTGCTGCATAGCCATGACCACGCGCCACAGAATGGCAGCAGGGTAAATGGCAACTTCGATGCCGATCTTCGCAAGCTCATCCAACGACGGCGCAAACCACGGCGTGCCGGGCACGACGACCGCCATGATGGGAACGCTCACCGCATCGCGCAGACGTTTGAAGGCTTCAGCATTGGCCAGGCCGGGAACGATCACCGCATCCACGCCGATGTCTTGGTATGACACAACCCGCGCGATGGCTTCGTCCAGATCGAGGGCATAGGCAGCATCGCTACGGCCCACGATCAGGAAATCATCGCTGCTGCGTGCTGCAAGCGCGGCCCGCAATTTACCTTGAATTTCCTCTCTGGTCGAAACGGCGGGCGGGCGATCCAGCCGAGGCGGCAGCACCAGATCTTCAAAGGCAATTGCCGCGACGCCAAGCTTTTCAAAGCTGCGCACGGTGCGCGTGACCGCCTTGGCATCGCCAAAGCCGTTTTCGCCGTCGACCATTACCGGCAATTGCGAGCCTTCCATGATCCGGCCAACCGCATCGCGGTATTCGCCAAAACTTTGCAGGCCCGCATCCGGCAAAGCCAGTTGCACCGCCGCCAAGGCAGAGCCGCCCACACCATATGCGGAGAACCCCGCAGCCTCGATCATGCGCGCGCTTAAGGCATCGTGGGCACCGGGCAGAACCAGCGGACGCCCGGTGTTGGCCAAAGTCTTGAGGTCGAGAGCGGGACGCAAACCTGCGTGCTTCGGCTCAGCAATCGTCATAGCTGCGGCCTTTGCAAAACTCGAAAACTTCGCGCAACGTGTAAGGGTCTTTGCCCGTGATGAATTTGACATGGTGCGAAAGAATGGCGTGGAAGCCCATGCTCCAAGCAATATCCGCTGTCACCATTTCGTCGCTGGCCCACAAGTGCGTATCAGGGTGCGCGTCCATGCTTTCGGAGTACGTGCGGGGCACGCCCATCGCATCGAATTGGGCATAACGCTCTTCCGTCGTCACCGGTACATATTCAATCGGCACATCATAGACTTCCGACGTAATCGCCGCGATGTCACGAAAGCCGAAAAGTTCGGTTCCGCTAATCTCATATGTCGCGCCATTGTGCAGGTCCGGGTGCATCAGGCAGGTGGCTGCGCACAAGGCGATGTCGCGCTTTGACACGGGCGCCATCAGGCCCTCGCCCGCCGCCTGAATCCATTTGCCGGTCCGCAAAGCTGGCTGCGACGCGATCGTCGGGAAAACCTCGGCATAGGTTGCGTTGCGCAGGATGGTGTAGCCCAACCCTGAATCGCGCAAGTCGCCCTCGGTTACGATATGATCGGTGGCTGACAGCGTAGGGTTGCGCGGATGAATACCAGCAACCGAGGTGTAGACGATATGCTTGATGCCTGCCTTTTTGGCGGCATTGATCGCATTGCGATGTTCCGGCACCCGCTTTGTCACGGCCAAACCGCTGATCAGCATCAACACGTCACTTCCCGCATAAGCAGCTTCCAGTGCCGCTGGATCGTTGTAATCGCCAGCGTGGACAGCCACGCCAAGCTGAGCCGGTTCCGCCAGCTTCTCAGGCGTCCGGGTGACCAAGGCCAGATTGGCAGGCGCGATCTGGTCGAGCAGGATGGCGGTAATCCGCCGACCCAAATCCCCCGATGCACCGCTGATGACGATCTTTTGCATATCCGTTATCCTTACTGAACCACCACGCCGCCATCCACGCTGAGCAAGGCACCAACCATATAGCTGGCCGCGTCAGAGCAGAGGAACAGTGCGGTTTGCGCAACTTCCTGTGGCGAAGCGATGCGGCCGATGGGCGCTTGGGCGTTGATCGCCTCACGCGCGCCGGGCTGCGCCAAAGCGCCTGCCAGCATTGGCGTATCGACAAACCCCGGACAGATCGCGTTCACCCGGATGCCATGACCGATCAGATCCAGCGCCGCGGCCTTGGTCAGCCCGGCCACACCATGTTTGCTGGCGACATAAGCGGCCATGCCCGGTGCGGCGATCAGCGCGGCGATGGATGCCGTGTTGACAATGGCCGTGCCGCCAGAAGCCTTGAGCGCGGGGACTTGCGCCTTCATCGCGTAGAATACGCCGCTCAGATTGGTAGCGAGCAAAGTATCCCAGTTCTCGATCGAGAAATCTTCGAACGCACCGCCGATGGCCGATGGCATCCCGGCGTTGTTGAACGCGATATGCAGGGCGCCATAGGTCGCCATGGTATGCGAGACCATGGCCTGACACGATACAGGATCGGACACTTCGACAAACACCGCGCTGGCAGTCCCGCCGCCATCCGCAATCGCCTTTGCGCCCTGTTCGGCCAAGGCAATGTTGCGGTCAGCCAGCACAACTTGCGCGCCTTCTGCCGCAAAGGCTTGCGCAGCAGCAAGGCCGATGCCGCCCGCCGCGCCCGTTACCAGCACCACTTTGCCGGCAAAGCGAGCCATCAGGCGACGACCTCTAGCCATTCGACGGTGGGCGGTCCCGAAAGGCACGCGCTCATCGCGGGCATCATTTCCAACACATAATCATAAGTCTGATGCGCAAGCTGGGTTTCCCAGCTTTCGAACAGTTGCATCGACACATAGCGCGTGTCGCAGTCGCGATCGCGGGTCAGATTATACAGCGAATAGCTGGGATCGCGCTCGCGGATATTGTGGACGTGCTGCGTCGTCGCAGCCTCGAAGTCCGCTTGCTTTCCCGGTGTGATATCAAAGTGAATCAGCATAGCTTTCATGATCAATACCCCACGGTAAAGCGTTCGCGGTGATGCGCAGGTGTCACAACCTCGTCGATGAGCACCATCGAATAGTCTTCGAGCGAGATGCGGCTGGTGCCGTCGGCGGCAAACAGCATGTCGTTGGAACTCGTGCGGAAAACGCCCGTGCGTTCGCCGGGGCGGAGCCATGCTGACGGGGCCAGAAACACCCAGTCGAGATCGGTCACATCCTTGAGCATGTAATAGAGCGCGCGCGTCCCCAAAATCGAATTGCGGTAGGGGTCGAACTCTTTGTCCCAATGCGAAGAATCAATATATTCCTTGCCCTCGGGCGTCATCAAACTGGCTGCCCCGCCAACGCAGACAAGGCGCGGTACGCCCGCCGCACGGGTGGCGGCAATAATCGCCTCATGACCCGCGACGCTTTGGTCATAGACTTCATCCGGGCTGGAAGTTCGGCCGGGGTGGAAGGCATGAATGACCGTATGATGGCCGCGCAAGGCTTCGGTCAGCGCAGGAACGTCAAACACGTCGCCAGCCGCGGTTGTAAGATGCTCATGCGCTGCCAGCGCAGCCGGATTGCGCACGACCGCCGTGATATCAAGCTCGGGCCGAGACAGGGCTTCAGTCAGAATGTGGCCGCCGACAAAGCCGGTGGCACCAAGAAGAGCTACTTTTCGTTGCATGATGCGTCCTTGGGTTTTGAGGTTGATAATTGCGGCGTAGAGCGCGCTGAAATATCCACGCCGAACAAGCCGTCGGCACGTGGCGCAACTTTGATAGAGAGCCGGGCTTCGCGGCCCAACTGGCGCAGCATCAGCGCCAAATCCCAGCGTACCAGCGCAATCGCGCCGCTGGCCGCTACATTCTCGCGCAACCCGTTCTGCCATTGCCTGACCAGATCGCCCAGCAGTATGCTGCCATCTGGCGAAGTCGCCGCAAGCCGCGCGTCGAGCAGGGCAAGGGGCGCGGCGAAGGACTTTGCTTGGGCAAAGGCAGGCAATCCGCTCCCAGCGGCCAAAGCCGTTGCCGAAGTCGCTCCCACCACAAAGGATCGGCGTGTCAAACCATCCTTCATTGCGTTGTTCCCTCGGCCAGATAGGCAGCAATCCGGTCAAGCTGAACGTCGCTTACCTCGCCCCTGCCGATGCGCGGCATATTGCCGATGCCCTGCCGAGCCGCGAGTTTGACATAGTCCGTCGTCAAGTCGTCGCGCTGTTCCAGACGCGCAATGGCCGGGTCCATGCGCCGCGCCAGCAAGACCGTGCCCATCCCCATCTGGCGGTGGCACATGCCGCACTTTTCAACGAACAGCGCCTCATCGGGCGAATGCGAAGAACGGTCCTGCATCACTCCGCGAAACGGATTGACCACTTGCGCGCCATTGTCCTTGGCAGGCGGGGTCTGCGCGCCAACAGCAGCGCCGCACAAGGCAATCCCGGCGATGATCAAGCTGGCCCGCTTCATGGCCGCTTCCCCTTGGGCCAGATACCGCTTTTGCCCGGCGCGATAATGCCATTGGGATCGAGTGCATCCTTCACCCGCGTATTCAAGCGTCGCAGCGCATGATCGTTGAAATCATAGCAATCGGCAACGAGGTCCATGTAGTCGATATGCGTGCGGTATTCGCCATAGCGATGCGCACTGGCATCGGCGACAAGCGCCCGGAACATCCCATCCACCCGGCTCATCATTGCGGGATCATCCTTGTTGTAGAGGATCTGGTTGACGTTGGTCAGGCTGCGCTCGCCCATGGCAAAGCTGGCGTGGTAATCCATGCCGTAGCTCTGATAGAGCGCATACGTGCGCTTGAACTGGTCCATCGCCAGATCGCCGCTTGGCGGCAGCACTGGTGAATAGCCGACATGCCCACCGCGCCCGCCGTGCCAATTGGCATTGGCCAGCGGGAAACTGACCGGAACCCCGGTGACCGGAGAGCCTTCTGGCGGATCGCCGCGCTTCCACAATGCGGGCTTTTTGGACTGGATCGGCTTCTTGTCAAAAGCGCGGTCGAGCACCCGCATCGACGCTTCGACCACGTCGAGGTGGCCGTAAAACCGTACCTGAACACTCCACCAGCCGATCTTGAACCGGTCACGAATGGCAGCCACCACTTTATCGTCCAGCGGCCCCTTATCCGCGGTCCACTGTTCGCGCGTGGTCATCACCGCCGCTGATCGCAGCCAGTTGCCGATGCTGGGCGATTGTTGAATCAACCCATCGCGGCGCAGCGGCATCAGTGTGTCGATGGCCCAGCCGAGATCTTCGGGCTTGTCGAATTCATAGTCATAGCCCGCCACCGCCTCAGGCTCGGGCATCAGCCACAGGCCGAGCTTGGTGACGATGCCCAAGTTCGATTGGCAGAACATCGTGTCCCAGCCGGGACCAAAACCATTGCGATAAAGCGTCCAGTTGGGTGAGCCATCCATTGCGCCCATGCCGGTGCGCACCAGATCCCCATCAGGCAGCACCACTTCAAGCCCGCAAATGCGCGAGGCGTGATCGCCGTACGACGTATAACCCACGCCCCGGTCAAGCGCATTGCCCGCAACCGAGCCCCAGCTATTGCCCGGCACCGAAAGCCAAAGCGGAATGCCCTTGGACTGCAAATGGTCATAGAGGTCGAAAAACCCGACGCCCGGCTCAACTAGCACGGTGCCAGTTGCCTCATTGACCTCGATCTTCTTCATACGCGACAAATCGAGCACAACCGCGCCGCGCGTTACCGGTGCCGATCCGCCATAGCCAAAGTTTTTGCCCCGGCTGATCGGCCAGAGTGGAATGCGGTACTGGTTGGCAATCCGCACGATTTCACGCACTTCTTCGGCACTGGCAGGGGCAAGGGCGCCTGCAGGTTCGTGCTTCGTTTCGTCAGCCGCGAAATGATCGGCATAGGCATTGCGATCTTCTTCGGTGATCATCACCTGATCTTTGCCGATTGCTGCGGCAAATGCGCGCCATGCTGCGGGGTTGATCGGGTTCATGCTATGGCCTCCCTTTGGCGCGTTCGCACCACTGACAGCGCAACCGGCAGCATCAGCATGATCATGCCCGCGCAGACAAAATAGGGCGCGTCGGCATTCTGGCCGAACGTCCATCCGAAAAACAGCGGTGCAATAATCCGGGCAAGCGCGTTGGAGGCCATCAACAGCCCCATGACGCTGCCCTGACGTTCGGGCGGTGTGCCGCGCGAAACCAGCGCCCCTGCATTGGGGAAAGCAAGGCTATGCCCCATCATCAGCAGCGACATCAACACCACGGACGCGACCGGCAGCTTGATGATCGGCTGCAACACAATAGCGACGATCAGCACGGTCAAACCGGCCACGATGATCCACGCTTCGCCAAAGCGTTTGACCAGCGGACCAATCAGGAACGCCTGAACGAACAGGCCCGCCGCGCCAACCGCGATAAACGTCAGCCCCACCTCATGCGCGCTCCACGCAAAGTTGCGCGCGGTCCACAGGCCGAAGATCGCCTCCATCGAGGAGAATGCAGCGATGCCGAAAAACGCGATCAGGAAAAGGCGCAGCAAAAGCGAATGGCTGCCGACAAATATCCACGCCTCACGATAGCGCGGCGCAGGTCGGGCCTGTCCGTCGGAGGGCCGAGTTTCAGGCAAAGCCAGCCACGCCCATGCCGATGCGCCTGCGGCCAGCAGAGCCGCAGCGAAAATCGGCGGATGGAACCCAGCCGCGCCCAGTTCCGGCATCGCCAGCAATCCGCCAATCGCCGGGCCGGTGGCGAACCCCAGATTAAATGCTGCGCCAAAATAGCCCATGCTGCGCGCCCGGTCCTGCGGCGCAGTGATATCTGCAATCACCCCTTGCACTACGCCAAGCGTGCCGCTGAAAAAGCCGCTGACGATGCGGATGGCGATGGCCACGCCAAGGCTGGGCGCATAAGCAAAGGCCACATAAGTCAATGCTGCAGCGCATGTGGTCAGGATCAATACCGGCTTGCGCCCGATGCGGTCAGACTGGCGGCCCCAGAAGATTTCACCAAATACATTGCCCAACGAATAGGCCGCAAACAGGCAAGCCACCCCGAACGAGGATGCCCCAAAAAGCGAGCCGTAGAACGGCAGCAGTGGCAAGATCAGGCTGAAACCGGCGATGTTGAGAAACACCAGCACCAGCAGCAGCGGCATCGGTCCCTTCATGCGCCGAACCTCGGCTCGGGCAAGCCGGTCACACCAAGTCCTTCGATGACGAACATCGCACCGTCCTGCGGATCAGCCTCTCGCCCCAGGAATGCTGGGCTGAGCGTGGGCACGAATAACTGGTCAAGGGCCGGGCCGCCGAACATCACGCTACCGGGCAGCTTTTGCGGAAACTCGATGATGCGTTCGATGCTGCCATCGGGGCGGAACCGGACGATCTTGCCGCCTTCGCAAATGGCGCTCCAGATATGGCCTTCGGTATCGACAGTGGCGCCATCGGGAATGCCGCCGAGATCCTCGGTACTGGCAAAAGCACGGCGATTGCTGACCGTCCCCGTGGCGATATCGTAATCATAAGCAAAGATCGTCTTGCGAATGGAATCGGCGTGGTAAAACGTCGCATCATCGGGCGACCAGCAAGGACCGTTGGCGAGGAATATGTCATCATCGATCACGCGCAATTCCGTGGCACCGGGATCAAGCGCGAACAATTTGCCACGCGCTTCTTTCATCCCGCGATCGCTCGAACCGACGATAAAGCGCCCACGCCGATCTACCTTGCCATCGGCAAGCTGGACCTCATCGTTGAGATGCGGACTGGTTGCCAGCAAGGTGCATTCACCACTGACTAAGTCGAGCGTATAAACCCCGTCACCCAACGCAACAATCGCGCCGCCACTTGCACGCAGGGCCATCGATCCGACAATGTCGGGCAAGGCCCACTGCCGCGTTTCATGAGCATCCGGGTCATGGCGAAACACTTGCCGCCCCAGAATGTCGATCCAGTACAGCGCCTGTTCGGCCACATCCCAGACAGGTCCTTCGCCAATGACGGCCATTGGCACATCAAGCCGGGTGATCATTTTCCCGATCCTCTCCACGTGGGCTTTCAGCCTCTATTTAATACCCTTAAATGATGCGCTGCGAATCGCCAACGTGTCAAGCCGAGCTGGAGACTTTTCGATTTTGAGCAAAGCTGGGTCACAAATACCCACCATAGCCCCATCATGGGGACTTCTGTGACTGTGCCCCCTGTAATGCCGTCCTAAAAAAGCAGAAAATGACACTTGAACAACGATAACATGATGTTGGAGAAGGAGGGACTTGTCCCGATGAATTTGACCGTAAGGGGCAACAGCCCAACGCTCACCCGAATTACAACAACGTCGCGCGGCGATGCAGTCCTGCGCCTGTCTCCCAGTAATGCGGCACCTAACGCACATTTCCAGACCGTCGAAAGGAATCCCGCCCAATGAAGCTGCGCCGCACCACCATATTCATCCCCGGCAGCATGGACGAGGCAGCGCAGCGAGAACTCATACAGACCTGCGGTGCAGATCTCATCTGCCTTGATGTCGAAGACACCGTTGCGGCCCCGCGCAAGGCAGACGCACGCGAACGCATTGTCCGATTGCTGCACGAGGATATCTGGGGCCGGTCGGCACGCGCTGTGCGGATCAACGCAGTATCGTCAGCCTATGCCGCCGATGATCTCGCGGTGATTGTTGGAAACGCAGGCGCACATGTCGATACGCTCTTCCTGTCCAAACCGGACAAGGTCGAGGAAATTCGCTGGATTGACGGGCAGATTGAAGCCTTGCGCGCGCAGGCGGGCTTTGCGAACCCTATCGGCTATGTCGTGGGGATCGAATCCGCTTATGCCCTGACCAATATCGACATGCTGGCCTCGTGCTCGCCTAATGTCGAAGCGTTGGGCTTTGCCATCGGTGATCTGTCGGGTTCATTGGGGATGCACATCTCGGCCTATTTGATGGATCGCTCGCTCTATCCGGGCGACATGTACCACTTCCACCGTGCGCGGATCATTCTGGCGGCCCGCACTTACGGCCTATGGGCGCTGGATGCGCCGTGGCCCCTGATCAACGATCACGCCACACTCGCCGAAGATGCCCGCTGGGGCGCGATGATGGGATTTGACGGCAAGCTGGTGCTGGCTGCCGAACAGGTGAGGATCGTCCATCAGGCCTATCGCCCGACCGAGCCGGAACTGGCGCGCGCGCGCGCGATGCTGGCCCGCATGGCAGAACTGACCGCAGCAAACGAAGGCGCAGGCATGGCCGATGGAGAATTTCTCGATCCCGTGGTGATCGCCCCCGCCCTTGCCACCATCGCCCGCGCCGAGGCCCCATTGTGACCCCGCGTCAGGTCCTGCTGTTGTGCGCATTCGGCGCATTCCTTGATGGCTACGACATTCAGGCGCTTGGCTTGGCAATCCCCGGCCTTGCCCAACAACTAGCCGTAAATCCGACGGAATTTGCGCCCGCGTTGTCCGGCTCATTGGCTGGCATGGCTGCAGGAGCATTGCTGCTGGCTCCTTATGCTGACCGCTTCGGGCGGCGAAACATGATGGTGCTTGCGCTGCTGCTGATCGGTTTGACCACAGTGGGAGCGATTGCCGTGACGACGCCGGGACAATTGGCGATGTGGCGCACGGCGACCGGGTTGGGCATGGGCGCGCTTTTGCCGCTGGCGGTGACGATGTCGGCTGAAGCGGCGCCTGCTGCACGGCGGGTGTTTATCGTCACGCTGATTGCATCGTGCTCAGGGCTGGGTTCGTTTGCCGCAGGCCTACTGGCTCCCGTCCTGGACAAGTATTGGGGATGGCAGGGCATCTTTGCAGTAGGAGCCGCCATGCCTCTGGCCGCTGCGCTGGCGTTTTCGATCATGCGCGACGCGGCCCCTGCCCCGCAAAGCGAACGGTCGGCACTCAAGCCTGCCAGCTTGCCCGCTGCGGTGGCCGGATTGTTTTCAATACCTTACCGGCTGCGCACAATCCTGTTGTGGAGCATCTTCTTCATCAGCCTTTTCGCCACCTATTCGCTGATTAGCTGGCTGCCCACTTTGCTGACAACCGCCGGTTGGGCGCGGCCCGATGCCATGCGAGCGACAGGTTTTCTGGCACTGGGCAGTATCGCGGGCGGGCTGTTGCTGGCACGTGCGGCTGACAAGGGCCATGCAGTGCCCGCCCTTGCCTTCGCCTATATGCTGGCGGCCATCGCCTTTGCCAGCATCGCCACGGCCCCCACATCGAAAGCCGCATGGATAGCGGCAATCATCGCTGTGGGTGCAGGCTCCATCGGCTCACAATTGGCACTGGGGTCACTGGCTTCAACGTTCTATCCTACTACAATTCGCGCCACCGGTGTGGGCTGGTCAAGTGGCATTGGCCGGGTGGGGTCTATCTTCGGGCCACTTGCGCTGGCAGGCATGATGTCGTTGCAGATTCCGCCTGCCCAAATCATCGGCTTTTTGGCCGTGCCGATGGCAATCTGCGCGATACTGGTCTGCTTGCTCAAAAGGGCGCTTGTCCATGAAGCTGCGTAACGCATGTATCATTGCCGCGCTGGCCCTGATTGGCGCGTCAGGTCCAGACGAACACTGGACCAGCTATGGCCGCGACGAAAGCGAACAGCGGTTCAGCCCACTGAACCAGATCAACACCGACACCGTTGCGCAATTGGGATTGGCATGGCGCTTTGACATGCGCGACGGGCGCGGGGTGGAAGCGACACGCCGCTGGAAGTCGGCGGCGTGCTCTATGTCACTTCGGCGTGGAGCGTAGTCTATGCACTTGATGCAACCAGCGGCAAACCCCTGTGGGTATATGATCCCGCTGTGGATCGCGCTGTCGGGGCGAGAGCCTGCTGCGATGCGGTCAATCGCGGGCTGGCATACCGCAATGGCCGTATCTTTGTAGCGGCGCTGGACGGCAGACTGATTGCGGTTGATGCCAAAACCGGGAAACAAGCTTGGTCCACGCAGACGCTCGATGGCGGCGATTGGCCTTATGTCATAACCGGCGCACCGCGCGTGGCGGGCAATCTTGTGCTGATCGGCAACAGCGGCGCAGACCTTGGCGCTCGCGGCTATGTTACCGCCTATAATGCCGATACGGGAAAACTCGCATGGCGGTTTTTCACCGTTCCCGGCAATCCGGCCAATGGCCCCGATAACGCGGCGTCCGATCCGATCATGGCGGAAGTGGCAAAGACTTGGGCTGGCCAATGGTGGAAGCAAGGCGGCGGTGGCACGGTGTGGGATTCCATCACTTATGACGCCGCGCTTGGCCAAGTGTACATCGGGGTCGGCAACGGATCGCCGTGGAACCGGCAAGTGCGATCAGCGGACAAAGGCGACAACTGGTTCCTAGCCTCGATTGTCGCGCTGGATGCCCGGACTGGCCAATATCGGTGGCACTATCAAGCAACGCCGGGCGACACATGGGACGCCACCGCCACCCAATCGATCATCCTTGCCGACGTAACGGTCGCCGGAAAGCCGCGCAAAGTGCTGATGCAAGCACCCAAGAACGGGTTTTTCTATGCGATCGACCGGATCACCGGGAAACTGCTTTCGGCAGGCAATATCGTGCCAATGGCCAAGACCGCCGATACGCCAAAAGGCGAACCGATCAGCTGGGCATACGGCATCGACCTTCAAACGGGACGACCGCTGGAAAATCCAGAAGCACGCTATCCGGGTAACACCCGCGTTATGGTGCATCCCACCGGCATGGGCGCGCACAGCTGGCAGCCGATGGCCTTTAACCCGAAGACCAATCTCGCGTTCATTCCCACACAGGATTACGCAGCCACTTTTCAAGCTGATCCGCAGTATAAGCCAACCGTCAACGCGCGCGCGAGCGGACTGATGCCCGGTGGCGGTATCCCACAGGACAATGCCCTGCGCTCAGCCATTGCCAGAAGTGTGCACCCCAAACTGATCGCTTGGGATGTTCGCGCGCAGAAACCCGCTTGGACGCTGGACTATGCCTTTGCCGGCAACGGCGGCCTTCTGGCCACAGACGGCAATCTGGTGTTCCAATCGGGCGCTGACGGCATTTTTCGTGCAATTAACGCAATTACCGGGAAACCGGTGTGGACATTCGATGCGCAAGCAACCGCCATGGGCGGCCCCATCACTTATCGTATTGGTGGCACTCAATACATTGCGATTGCCATTGGCAACGGTGGCTCGCATTGGCTGGCTGGCGGACTGAGTTCACCCCAGCGCAAAGGCTTGCCGACAGGTCGCGTGCTGGTGTTCAAACTGGGCGGGAAGTTGGCCTATGATCGCGCGGACACCGCGCCCGATCCGGTCAGCCCGCCAGCGCCTATATCCACCGAGAAGACCGTGCTGCGCCGAGGTGCCGAGAAATACGGTGTCTTTTGCGCAGCCTGCCACGGCTTTGGCGCGATCAGTGGTCAAGTGTTGCCCGACCTGCGCCGATCGCTTGTTATGCAAGATGCCGAGGCGTTTCGCATGGTCGTGAAAGACGGGGCCTTGCTGGGCAATGGCATGCCCCAATTCGGCGCAGAACTGCCTGACCAAGATGTCGAGGCCGTCCGCGCCTTTCTGGCCGATGAGGCGCGCTTTATCGCCACATCGAAATGATACAGGCAACCGGCGTGATCAAGCCCCCGCCAGACGCTCCACCAACCGATTGAAGATCGTCACCCCCTTGTCGTGCACGGTGGGCATGATTTTTGGGTTCGGCGTGGCATTGATGACCCTTTGCTGGCCTTCAATCATCGCCTTGTCTTCGGCAAAGGCCATTGCCGCCACTTCCATCAAGGCATCACGCATGGCTTCATCGCCGTGGTCGCGGCGCGGCCCCCACGAAAAGAAATAGCGTGCGGTTCCATCACCGGTGGGCGTGACGGCCTGGCTGGTAAAAGTGGTGCCACCTTCAACCAGCGCAAAATCGGGAGGCCCAAAATTGCTCGCTTGCGCGGTGCCAACAGGGAAGTTGCCGCCAGTCATCAACAGAACTCCGGGGATCAGAAAATCGTATGTGGACCACACATCTGCCGGGCCGCTGCCGCCACGCTGCGGCAGGCCCGGAGCATCGGTTACCCAGCGTTCGACACGGATGCCGCGCTCCAGTGGTGTGATTTTGGGCAAACTGTCAGCGAACACGCCAGTGGCTTGGAAACTGGCGGCATGAACATAGGTCAAGTGGCTGAAATCGAGGAGATTGTCGTTGATTAGCGCGGCTTCGGCCGCGTAATCAAGGAAGCCGCGACCGAGGATATAATCGGGATTGTCAAAACCGACAGCGGGCGGGATCAAGGCTGGATCGGCCAGTGCCGGGTCACCCATCCACACCCATGCCCAGCTATGGCGGTCCACCACCGGATAGGACCGGATATGGGCACCTTCGGGGATCTTGTCCTGCCCCGGAATTTCCACGCATAGTCCGTCAGCGTCATAACGCAGGCCGTGATACATGCATCGCAACGAAGCACCTTCGCAGCGCCCCTTCGACAGCGGCGCAAGGCGATGCAAACAGCGATCCTCATGGGCGCGCAACACACCATCTGCCCACCACAGCACCACAGGCTCGCCAAGGATAGAAATGGCACTTGGTTCATTGCGCGGCATATCGGGGGTCCAACCGGCAACATACCAGGCATTGCGAACATAGGTCATGGCACTCTCCGTTTTCTTTATTGAACAAGGTTCAATGAACAGTGTTCACTTGTCAAGTGCCTCCGCACTGCCCACACTACCGGAATGAAGCTTGATGCCCCGCAAATCACCCAGGCCGCCCTCGAACTGTTGCAAGCCGAAGGGCTGGACGGGTTGGCCATGCGCACCTTGGCAGCGAAACTCGGCGTCCGGGCCTCGGCGCTCTATTGGCACGTCGCCGACAAGGATCGGCTCTATGCGCTGATGGCCGCAGAATTTTATGCCTCGGCCTATACGCACGCAGACCAAGCCGGAACGGCGCGCGAATGGCTCGAAGCCTTGGGCTATCGGTTTCGCACCGTCCTGCTCGAATATCGTGATTCGGCGCGGCTGTGCGCTATCGCCCCGCCCGACGAACCGCGCTCGCCAGAGGTTGCCAGCAAAATTACCGCGCGGTTGGTTGCACTTGGCATGGGCGAAACTGAAGCTTTGGCCGCCATCGCCTCAGTACTCGCGCTAACGCTGGGCTGGGTTGTCTATGAACAATCACGCAGCATGCACGAACATCTTGCGGGCATGATGGATCTGGACCTCACCTTCTCAAACGGCCTTGCTGCAATGCTCGATGGTTTGACGAAGCTCTGACACGCTTTTTCTGCGGGGCATATATACTGTCGGCGCTAGAGCCAGATGAGATCGGGTTGCATCGCCGGGATTGCGTTAGGAAGCTTCTCGGCAAGGAACGTAGCGCAGACCGGGCTGGTTGCCTGGACAAGCAGCGTGACGCAGTCCGAGAGGCTTCCTGACGCAACCGCAAACGGCGGGCCGCTTTTGGCCCATCGCAACGTCCATCGTCGGTCACTATGCGAGAGCATGGCTCACTCCTCTCTCCTCACGCTGGACCAAACTCGGCTCCGTCACGGCGGTGCAACCTGATATCATCTGGCTCTATTGCGCAGCTTCAACAAGATCCTCGTTCCACTCCCGCAGCAATCGGGCAATGGCCGGGCGGCACGATCCGCAATTTGTGCCCGCCGCGCAGGCTTGTCCCACATCGGCGACAGTGCTTGCTCCGCTTTGCGCAACAGCAAGGATCTGCTTGGCGCCGATGCCGTGGCACACGCAAACCATCGCGCCGCGATCAGGCGCAGGGGTGCTGGGGCGTGCAGCAAGCATTTCAGGCACATTTGCCATAACCTGCCCCAATTGCGCGACAATCCAATCGCGTTCAGGCAACTGGCCGTTGCGCGTGACGTAAAGCCCGGCTGCAAATCGTCCTTGGCCATCAAGCACGGCCACGCGGCGCATGCCCCGCCCCAGATCCACCGCTTCGGCGCGCGCACCTGCGGGCAGCAGAGCATCGGCATTGACTGCGCCATTGCCTGCAAGTTCGTGCAGCCAGCCGCCTGTGACGCGCGATTTGCTCCACCACACTAGCCCTTCCGGCGTAACAGCTTCGACGCTTATCAAAAAGGCCCGCCAATCGGTGGTGACTGGTGCAATTCGGCAAGCATTGTTCTTGAAGCCGGGCTGGCCCGATACTGGATCAACCGCCTGATCGGGCAAAACATTCCCGCGCCCGCCACTGGCCATCGCATCGGTCCAATGCATCGGCACGAACACTTGCCCCCGCGCCTGCGCATCGGTGACGCAGACCCGGAAAGTCGATTGTCCGGAAACGGTGATCACTTGCGCCAAAGCGCCATCAACTACGCCCGCTATCACTGCATCGGCGGGATGCACTTCAAGCAAGGGTTCACGCCGATGCTGCGACAGCGTGGGCGAAAGGCCGGTCCGTGTCATGGTGTGCCACTGATCGCGGTAACGCCCGGTATTCAGCCTCAGCGGAAAATCAGGATCAAACGGTCTTGTCCGCGATTCCACCGGCACATGGTACATTACCCGACCCGCCATCGGATGCCGCCCGCCCCAGATGAATGGCTCAAGTCTATCGTATTCCGCATCGGAAATTGCGGCCTTGTCGGTCAAGTCCAGCACTTTTGCGTGCTTTACCGCAAGGGCGGTCATTGCAGCATATTCGCGAAAAACGTCAGCCGCCGATTGCCAGCTGAAAGCATCGCCATGGCCCATTCGCGCAGCCACATCAGCCATGATTGCCCAATCTGCACGTGCCTCACCAGGGGCGGCGAAGAGCGCGCGCTGACGGCTGATCCGGCGTTCGGAATTGGTAACTGTACCATCCTTTTCGCCCCACCCGTGCGCTGGCAAGCGAATGTGCGCAAATTTGGCAGTATCGGTATCGGCGATGACTTCGGACAGGACAACTGTCTCACACCGTGCCAGTGCTTCGCGAACGAAGCCTGCATCGGGCATCGATACGGCAGGGTTGGTGGCCATCACCCACAAGAACTTGATGCGGCCATCATGAACCGCACGAAACATGTCGACTGCCTTCAGTCCCGGCGCGCTACAAAGCTGATCGGTCTGCCAAAATGCCGCAACATCGGCGCGCTCATCATCCGAAAAGCCCAGATGACACGCCAGCATATTGGCAAGCCCGCCTACTTCGCGCCCGCCCATGGCATTGGGCTGTCCGGTCATCGAAAACGGTCCCATGCCCGGCGCGTTGATGCGGCCTGTGGCAATGTGCAGGTTAATGATGGCGTTACCCTTGTCGGTGCCAGCAACTGACTGGTTGGCCCCCATCGAGAATACTGTGACCATTTTTGGATAAGCCGCGACCAGATCGGTCAGTGCAGCAAACACATCTGGATCTACGCCGCCTTTCGCCCTTCCCGCTTGCGGGAGGGGTTGGGGGTGGGCATGTGCAACATTCAATCCCCGCGCCGTCATCTCATGCAGCAGCGCGTTGAACAAAGCCACATCGCCATCTGGAGAAACCGCAACATGCAAGTCCGCTTGCTCTGCCGTTTCGGTACGGCGCGGATCGATAACCACGATCTTGGTGCCGCGGGCCTCACGCGCAGCCTCAATCCGTTGCCAGATCACCGGATGGCACCAAGCGGTGTTCGATCCGACCAGCACTATGAGGTCTGCCTCATCCAGATCGTCATAGGTGACCGGAACAATGTCTTCGCCAAACGCGCGGTTATGCGCGGCCACTGCGCTGGCCATGCACAGGCGTGAATTGGTATCGATATTGGCGCTGCCAACAAAGCCCTTCATCAGCTTGTTGGCGGCGTAATAGTCTTCAGTCAGCAATTGGCCTGAGACATAGAACGCCACGCTGTCAGGCCCATGCCGTTGGATGCAATCGCGCATCTTGCCTGCCACGGCATCAAGCGCCGTGTCCCATCCCACTTGCTGATCCCCTATCATCGGGTAAAGCAAGCGCCCTTCCAACCCCACCGTTTCGCCAAGGTGGGTGCCCTTGGAGCACAGCTTGCCGAAGTTGGCGGGATGCTCCGCATCGCCCTTGATCGTGACCGAACGCTGCCCCGTCACTGTCGCGCGAATGCCGCAGCCGACCCCGCAATAGGCGCAAGTGGTGCGTATGTTCTTCACGCCGCGCGATTGCTCACAACGGCAGAGCGCAGCAAATAAATCCGCCCCGCATCCACCCGCAGCGGGATTGTCGGCACGCAACCTTTGTCCTCGCCAAGCGCCTCGCCGGTTTTCAGAGAAATGTTCCAGTTGTGCAGAGGACAGGCCACGACATTGCCGTGCACAATCCCCTGCGAAAGCGGACCCTGTTTGTGCGGGCACTTGTTGACCAGCGCGTAGAATTCGTTCGCCTGCGTGCGAAACACGGCGATTTCATCACCGCCCAAAACCGGAAGGGTGCGGGCAGTGCCGGGGTTGATCTGATCCACCGGACCAATGTCGAGCCAATCGCCGATCATGATGCGGCCTCCAATTGAAGCGGGCGCACTTGGCCCATGTGCTGGTGCAAATCGGCATCTTCTCCGGCGACGCGCCGCGCCCACGGATCGTCCTGACAGAATGTCTGCGAAAAACGGAACTTGGCAGCGAGACGCTTTACCGTATCGGACTGGTCAAACAGCCCGGCTTTCACATGGTCCAGCCCCACGCGCTCAATCCACGGCGCGGTGCGCTCCAGATAGTGCGCCTGTTCGCGGTAAAGCTGGATGAACGCTGCACAGACCTCCATCGTCTCGTCTTCGGTGGCCACTTTGCACAGCAGATCCGTGGCGCGGACCTTGATCCCACCATTACCGCCAACGTGCAGTTCATAGCCTGAATCCACGCAGACCACGCCGAAGTCCTTGATCGTGGCCTCAGCGCAATTGCGCGGGCAACCGCTGACCGCGATCTTGAACTTGTGCGGCATCCATGACCCCCAGGTCATGCGTTCCAGCTTGACTCCGAGGCCCGTAGAATCCTGCGTACCGAACCGGCACCATTCAGAACCAACACACGTCTTCACGGTGCGCAAAGATTTGCCGTATGCGTGGCCTGATACCATGCCAGCCGCGTTCAGATCGGCCCAAACGGCGGGCAAATCTTCCTTTTTGATCCCGAAAATGTCCAGTCGCTGCCCGCCGGTCACTTTGACCATCGGCGCATTGTACTTCTCGACGACATCGGCGATCGCGCGCAATTCCTTGGGGTTGGTCAGCCCTCCCCACATGCGCGGGACCACGGAATAAGTGCCATCCTTCTGGATGTTCGCGTGCATCCGTTCATTTACAAAACGGCTTTTCTGATCGTCTTCGTATTCACCGGGCCAAGCGCAAAGCAGGTAATAATTCAGCGCCGGACGGCATGAAGAACAGCCATCGGGCGTGGTCCAGTGCAGTTCCTGCAAGACTTGCGGAATGGCGCGCAAGTTCTTTTCCAAGATCAGCCGGCGTACATCATCATGGCCAAAGCTGGTGCATTTGCACATGGTCTTGGGGCCAGATTGAACGTCACCACCCAGCGTCAGCGCAAGCAGGCTTTCGACCAGCCCGGTGCAACTGCCGCAACTGGCAGAGGCCTTGCAGGTGCTGCGCACAGCATCAAGGCTGCATGCGCCCGCGTTGATCGTGGCGACGACTTTGCCCTTGGTAACGCCGTTGCAGCCGCAGATTTCTGCGTCGTCGGAAAGTGCCGCAACGGCGGAATTAGGGTCCAGCAATGCTCCCCCCGATGCGAAGGCTTGGCCGAAAATCAGCGCCTCGCGAATGTCCGAGATATCCTCTCCCTTGCGCAGCAAATCGAAATACCACGATCCGTCGGCGGTATCGCCATAGAGCACCGCGCCGACCAGTTTGTTGTCTTTGACCACAACGCGCTTGTACAATCCGCGCGCCGCATCGCGCATGACGATGTCCTCTGCGCCATCGCCGCCAGAAAAATCACCCGCCGAAAACAGGTCGATACCCGACACCTTCAACTTGGTTGAGGTTACCGAGCCTTCATAACCACTAGGCTGTTCGCAAGCATGATCGGCCAGCGCGCGGCACATGTCCCACAGCGGCGCGACAAGGCCATAGCAATTGCCACGATGCTGCACGCATTCGCCCACCGCCATGACCGCAGGATCGCTGGTGACCATGTGGTCATCGACCACGATGCCGCGTTCGACGTCCAGACCTGCGGCCTTGGCCAACGTTGTGCCGGGACGGATGCCGACCGCCATCACCACAATGTCGGCTGCAAATTCGCGCCCGTCTTTCAGCTTTACCGCCGACACATGGCCATCACGACCGATGATCTCAGCGGTATCGCCGCCGGTCACGATGGTTTGGCCGCGCCGCTCCAGTTCGGTCTTGAGCAAATACCCCGCCGCTTCATCCAGTTGGCGCTCCATCAGCGTGGGCATAAGGTGAACGACGGCGACCTTCATGCCGCGAAGCGAGAGGCCATGCGCTGCCTCCAGCCCGAGCAGGCCACCGCCGATCACCACCGCCCGTCCAGGTCCATCTGGGCCGCCCTTTTCGGCGGCGCTCAGCATCTTGTCGACGTCATCCAGATCGCGGAACGTCACCACGCCTGCCAGATCTTTGCCGGGCACCGGGATGATGAATGGATCAGAACCCGTCGCAATCAACAGCCGGTCATAGGGTTCGACCCGGCCAGACTTTGCCAGCACGGTTTTTGTAGCACGATCAATCGACACGACCGGATCGCCCGCAACCAGCGTGATTGCATTGTCGGCGTACCAATCGTCACCATTGATGACGATTTCGTCGAACGTCTTTTCTCCGGCCAATACTGGCGAGAGCATGATGCGGTTGTAATTTACGCGCGGTTCGGCGCCGAAGATTGTCACATCAAAGCGTTGCGCATCGCGGGCAAGGATTTCCTCAACCGCGCGGCACCCGGCCATGCCATTGCCAATCACCACCAGGCGTTCCCGCATCTGAGGGCGCTCGTTGGCGGACCGGTCCTTTTCCGTTGCTATCGTGGGCGCGTTCACTTGAACTCTTCCTTGCCAAACGCGCGACACAAAAAAACCGCCCGAACACATCCCGATTGGGGAAGGTCTGGGCGGCGACGTTGCCACGCAATGTTGATTTGTCAGGCCTTGCGGAATTCCACCCAACTTTGGGCGGCACATTTGCCTTCGAAATGAAGGCTAACCGATTCGGCTGCTGCACTGCAAGTGTTATTTTGCAGTGCAGCAAGGCATTAGCAAAAATGCCCTCCCCCAACCCCTCCCGCTTGCGGGAGGGGAGCGAGACTTAGCGAGCCGCAGGCGAGGTTAGTCGCAGCGGGGTGGGCACGTTCCGTAAGATCAAAACGCCACTTCGGCCTGAAGCCACAAGATGCTTCTGTCCGCGCCAAACTTCTTGGCGTTGTAATCGGCATACTTCAGCAACAGGCCCACAGTCTTGACCTTGAAGCCCACGCTGGCATCCCATTCCGTGCCATATCTGGTGCTGCCCACATCGCTGCGGAAGTCGTGATAAGCCACGGTCGCGTTCAGTCCGGGAAAATCCTTCACTTTCGGAAAAACCTTCGCCACCGATATATAGCGATCTTCAAGTCCCGCTCCAGGCGTGGTCAGGAACAGATCAGCCCATCCATTGAACTTGTGCAAAGTCGCCAGCGGCGTCTGGAAAGATTTGCCTGCGGCCTTGTCCGCACCCAGCTTCTCGTAACCACCGGTCAAGGTAAACCCTTGGTAGCCAAGGCCAAGTTCGCCCAAAACAAAATCCGCGTCATAGGCCACCGGGTTGCTCCCGATGTTGGATTGGCGGGCATAGCTGGCCAGCACGTTGAATTTCACCGCCTTTGAAATCGGTACGCTGCCCGAAACGCGGCCACCATACGTTTGCGACGAGTTGGCGAAGGCAAAAGCTTCATCATAATCAAGAATGTAGGAGAACGCCTTGGCGGTTACCGGCCCCAATTTTGCAGATGCACTAAGAAATGCGAACTTTCCGTCCATTGACCGACGCGGTCCTGCTTCTGATCCGAAGATCGAATTCTGCTGATTTGCATAGGTGCCATCAAGGCTGACCGGTCCCAGCGTCGCTTCGGCGCGCACGGCGTCAAACGTCTGTTCGTTCTGACGCCAGCCGACCGAACCGACAAAGCGTTGGTCATCCAGATTGATCCTCTGCCGGCCAATCGTCAGCGCAAAGGACTTCGTCTTGTACTGAACCTGCAAACGGTTGAGTTCGATACTTTCGCCATCGGGCACAACCGCAAATCCGGGACGGCGCTGCGAACTGCCGGGCAGTGCAAATGGAAAAGCATTATAGTCGTTCTGGAGGCCCAGCGTACCTTCGGCCTCTGCCAGAAACGACAAATGCGATGGCGCATGGTTCACTTCGAAACCGGCCCGCAACCGTGCTGTTACCGCATCGGCATCAATCGTTGGCTGATCCACTGCTTCGTAACGCAACCGTGCTTCAATAATGGGATCGAACGTCAAGCCATCGGCCATTGGCACCGGGCTTCCAAAAGGCTTGTCAGCTGCAAAAGCTGGATGTGCGAGTGCGATCGGCGACGCAAGCAGCGCCGCCGCCGCCAGAATACGTTTTTTCATGATTTCCCTCCTGATTAACCCCGAAAAGACAATCAGGCATCCTCAAATTCAGATCAGGCCGCCTTGTCGGTCGGTCCATGATCGTATTCGGCAAGGAAGCGCAAAACCTCTTGCCGGTAAGCGTAAAAGTCCGGGTGCCGCAGCAGTGCCTTCCGGTCGCGCGGGCGCGGCAGATCAACCTTCAGCACTTTGCCAATGGTTGCGTTTGGTCCGTTGGTCATCATCACAACGCGGTCGGCCAGCAGGATCGCTTCGTCCACATCGTGCGTCACCATGATCGCGGTAACTTTGGTGCGGTTCCACACCTCGACCAGCACGTCCTGCAAATCCCACCGCGTCAGGCTATCGAGCATGCCGAACGGTTCATCCAGCAGCAGCAAACGCGGGCTGAGCGCAAAGGCGCGCGCAATGCCAACCCGCTGGCGCATGCCGTTCGACATTTCCGCCGCCATCTTGTCACGCGCATCGGCCAGGCCAACGCGTTCAAGGTAATAGTCCACAATTTCACGGCGTTCGGCCCGCGTGGCGTGCGGGTAAACCCGGTCCACGCCCAGCGCCACATTCTGCCGCGCGGTCAGCCATGGCATCAGGCTGGGTGCTTGGAAAACCACCGCCTTGTCTGGCCCGGCAACATCGATTTCGCGGTTATCAAGGATGATCCCGCCCTTGCTGATTGCGTTGAGACCTGCCGCCATCGTCAGCACAGTCGATTTTCCGCAACCCGAATGGCCGATCAGCGAGACGAATTCGCCCTTATCCATCAACAGGTTGAAATCCTCGACCACGGTCAGCGGACCTTTAGGCGTAGGATAAATCTTGTTGAGCTTCCAAAATTCCATGTAGCGCCGCGTCGCACCCTTGCGCGCTGCTTCTTGATAGGCCTTGGGTGGCGGCGCCAGATCAAGCGGCGTGACGTTGGGCAAGCTGCCAGAATCGCTGCCTTGCGCGGCTTTTTCGCCTGCCAAACCGCCAAGGTAATTGACGATTTCCGTGCGCAACGCTTGAAACGCCAAGCTATCATTCACCGCTTCACGATCCCGTGGACGCGGCAGGTTGACCGGAAAAATCCGTCCGATGACGGCAGCAGGCGCAGGCGTCAGCACGGCAACCCGGTCTGCCAGCAGCAGCGCCTCGTCCACGTCGTTGGTGACAAGGATGATCGTACGCTTCTCTTCTTCCCGGATACGGTCGATTTCATCCTGAAGTTTGGCGCGCGTAAGCGCGTCTAGTGCCGAAAGTGGCTCGTCCAGCAACAGGATTTCCGGCTCCATAGCCAAAGCACGGGCAACCGAAACGCGCTGGCGCATCCCGCCGGAAAGCTGGGCTGGCTTGCGGTCCATCGCGTGGCCAAGGCCAACTAGTTGCACCTTTTGGCGCACCAGATCAGCACGGGCCTGCTTGCTGCGGTCCTTGTGTACCGAGTCCACCGCGAGCGCGACGTTCTGTTCAACCGTAAGCCATGGAAACAGCGAGTAGGATTGGAACACCAGACCGCGGTCCTTATCCGGCCCGGTGATAGGCTTGCCATGCAGCAGCATCTCACCCGAGTCAGGCTCTACCAGCCCGGCAATGGCAGAAATCAGCGTGGTCTTGCCAGCACCTGAGAAACCGAGGATCGCGATAAATTCGCCTTCCTCGACATCAAGGTCGATGCCGCCCAGCACTTCGGTAGTTCCGCCAGCCTTGCCGGTGTAGCTTTTGCGCAAGTTCTTGAGCGAAAGGATCGTGGCCATAGTCTCGCTCCCTCAGACGTTGCGGTTGCGGCTGACGAGGGCCTGCATAGCCATCATCACGCGATCGAGCGCAAAGCCGATCAGGCCGATCACGACGACCGCCACCATGATGCGGGCCAGCGACTTTTCGGAGCCATTCTGGAATTCGTCCCACACGAACTTGCCAAGGCCGGGGTTCTGCGCGAGCATTTCTGCCGCGATCAGCACCATCCAGCCGGTGCCTAGCGACAAGCGCATTCCGGTGAAGATGTAGGGCAACGACGAAGGCAGAACGAGGCGCGTGAGCCGCGCGAACCAGCCCAGCCGCAACACGCGGCCCACGGCGATCAAGTCCTTGTCGATGCTGGCCGTGCCGATGGCAGTGTTGATAAGCGTGGGCCACAGCGAACACAGCATCACGACAACCGCCGAGATGATGAAGCTTTTGGCAAGCGTGGGATCATCGCTGGTGACCGACGCCGAGACGACCATCGTCACAATCGGCAGCCAGGCGAGCGGGCTGACCGGACGCATCACCTGTACAATCGGATTGATCGCGGCATTCACACGTTTCGACATGCCCGCAATGAGACCCAGCGGCACGGCCACGATGGTTGCGAGCACAAAGCCTGCTGCCACCGTCTCAAGAGAGGTGAATATCTGGTCCACGAATGTCGGCGGGCCAGTGTAGCCATAACCCGAGGCGATGGACTCACCTTCGGCCACACGCGCTGCGGCGTTTTCTTCCATCAAGCCGCCAAACGCCGTCCACACATCGACCGGACCCGGCAGTGTACCGAGAGAAGTCTGTACCAGCGGCGCAAGCAGTGCCCACAGCAGCAGAAAGCCGCCAATTCCGGCCAATGGAGGCCACAGCGAGTCAAACACCGCCCGACCCGCAGGCAGCTTGATACCAAATGGAAGCTTCAACGAAGGTGTCACGAAAGTTTCCTGCGAAGTGGGGAGGAGAGCCACGCTCTCCTCCTTATCCTGAGGTGCGCTGGCAAGGAACTCGTCCTTGCGGATCGGAACGGCGTTCATGGGATCGTGTCCTGTCTTATTTGACGCCCGCAGGCGTAACCTTCTGGCCCGGCTTCAACCCGATGGTGAAGCTTGAGGCATAAGCCGCAGGCTTGTGCGCATCGAACGCCACGCCATCAATTGCCTTGCGGGTATATACGCGGAAGCCATCAGTGGTCGGGAAGGCATCGGCGCTGGCCTTGCCATCGGCGACGAGTGACTTGGCCGCTTCATCGTACAGATCAGGACGGTAGACCGACTTGACCGTATCGAGGTACCACTGGTCAGTCTTGTCTTCGGCAATCTGCCCCCAGCGGCGCATCTGCGTGAGGAACCAGATGCCGTCTGAATAAAACGGATAACTGGCCTGCTGGTCGAAGAACAAATTGAACTCTGGCGTATCGCGAGTGTCTCCGGCGCCAAAGGTAAACTTGCCCGTCATCGATGCCATCAGCACCTTTTCATCGGCACCGACATATTTCGAATTGGCCAATAGCTTGACTGCTTCGGGCCGGTTCTTGCCGCCTTCAGCATCAAGCCACATCGATGCACGGATCAGCGCACGGGTCAGCGCCTTGACTGTGCCAGGGTTCTTCTTGGCAAATTCAGCAGTCAGACCAAACACTTTGTCGCCCGTGGTCCCGGCAATATCGGGATCAACGATGATCGGAACGCCGATTTTCTTGGCCACCGATGCCTGATTCCACGGCTCACCCACCGAATAGCCGTTGATAGTGCCAGCTTCCATGGTCGCGGGCATCTGCGGCGGCGGGGTTACCGAAAGCTGCACATCGGCTCCGGTTACGCCTGCTGTATCAGCCGGAAGGTAGTAACCGGGGTTCAGCCCGCCTGCGGCCAACCAATAACGCAGCACATAGTTGTGCGTTGAGACCGGGAAGACCATGCCCATCTTGAACGCTTTGCCCTCAGCCTTGAACTTCGCGACCACAGGCTTCAGCGCGGCTGCCGAGATTGGCATCTGCACCTTGCCGTCTGGCCCCTTGGGCAAAGTCGGCGCGATCATGTCCCACACCTGATTGGAAACGGTTACGCCCTTGCCGTTCAGGTCTAGCGAGAACGGCGTCAGCAGTGGAACCTTGGAGCCAATCCCCGCACCTGATGCCAAGACTTGGCCTGCCAGCATGTGCGCACCGTCCAGTTGCCCGCCGGTCACGCCATCAAGCAGCACTTTCCAGTTGGCTTGCGGTTCGAGCGTCACAGTCAGCCCTTCTTCGCGGAAGAAGCCCTTTTCCTGCGCCACCACCAGCGGTGCGATGTCAGTCAGCTTGATGAAGCCCAGCTTCAACACGGGCTTTTCGATGCCACCTGCCGCAGCGGCTGGCTTTTCGGCAGTATCGGCGCTTTTGCCGCAACTGGCCACGGCAATACCTGCCAACAGTGCAGCGATGATACCCCGACGATTCATGCTCTGACGTCCACTCATCCGAACCACCCCTTGGTCGGCGCAAACAACACAAAAAAGCCGCCCGAACGCATCCCGATGGGGAGGTTTGGGCGGCGACGTTGCCACGCAATGAAACTGAAAGCGGATTGAAGCGTGTTTCCGACCAACCTTGGGCGGCGCTTCATCTGCTGAACGCAAGGCTATGTGATTCGCCCCCTATTGGGCAAGCACTTTTTGCACCGCAGCAGAATTTTATGGAATCGCCTGCGCAGCCACGTAGTCAGCAAGATGATTGGGGTCGAACACTTTTCCATCAAAAAAGCTGTTGTTTCCCAGTGTTATAACGCCCTGCTGCATCGACACGGATGTTGGCCCTGCAAGGCTTCCTTCCACTTTCGAACTTGCTCCCGGCAGCGGGTCTTTCGTCCCCAATAGTGCGCTGCGGTAAACGTCAGGACGAAATACCCGTGCGGCGCGGCGCGCTTCGTCAGCATCGAATCCGGCCCCATCCCAGCGCACCATCTGGCTATAAAGCCATTCCGCCTGGCTCACCCATGGGAAGTTTGCCGCCTCACGGTGCTGGAACATGAAATCTGGATAATGCAACAAGTCCCCTCCACGCGCCAAAAGCAGGTTGTCTGAAATCGCATGCCGGATCAGCCCTGCATTGCCATCGAGATATTCGGGCCGCGCAAGGATTGCTGCATTCACATCATGATTCGCCGGATCGACGAAATGTTCCCCCGCCTTGCGCAAAGCGCGCACCAACGCCTCGGCATCGCCGCGCCGCTCTTCCAACACCGGTTCACGAAACGCGAGGACCTTTTCCACCCCGCGCCGCCAGATCTGCGCCGTTGCCAGCACGATCTCGCCCGCCCCGCGTTCAACCGCCACACTGTTCCACGGCTCGCCGACGCAGATCGCATCGACTTCCCCTGATTCGAGTGCATCAGCACAGTAAGGCGGAGCCACTGTGGTGATTTCAACATCAACATCGGGGCGAATGCCACACCCTGCCAGCCAATAGCGCAGCATATAATTATGGCTTGAAAAGCGGTGCACAACGCCAAAGCGCAAGGTTCGCCCTTGCGCGCGTTCGGCTTCTACCACGGCCTTCAATGCCGCACCAACTGTCGCCGGATCGCCCAGCTTTCCGGGCTGCGCCACGCGCTGCGCCAGATCGCCGCGCATGGTGATGGCATTGCCATTCAGGCCCAATACGAATGGTACAGACAACGGCTGCGCGGGCCGTCCCCGGCCCAACGTCGCGGCAATGGCCAGCGGTGCCACCAAGTGGGCAGCGTCGGTGTGACCATAAAGCAAACGGTCAAGCACCGTTGCCCAGCTCATGTCTTTTACAAGCCGCAGCGACAGCCCTTCAGCCTCGGCAAAGCCATGTTCGCGCGCCAAGATCGGCAAGCACGCATCAACCAGCGGCAAGAAGCCGATCGCCAGTTCCGTCTGCATCATTTGCCTCCCATCAGCAGGTGCGCGGTCACCACCGCATCGGCGATTTCGGCAATTCGCTTGCCTTGGTTCATCGCCGCCTTGCGCAATTCGGTATAGGCCTGAGGCTCGGTAAACCCGCGACTGTCCATCAGGATGCGCTTGGCCTTATCGATTGTATCACGCTCTGCCAGCTTGCCTTTGGCCTCGTCCAGATCAGCTTGCAGGCGGGCAAAGGCGTTGAACCGCTTCACCGCCAGATCGAGGATCGAACGAATCCGATGCGGCGCCAGCCCATCCACGACATAAGACGATACGCCCGCATCAATCGATGCGCTGATCGCCTCTTCGTCGCTCTCATCCACGAACATCGCGATGGGCCGATCCAGCACCCGGCTGACGGCAAAATATTCTTCCAGCACGTCGCGCGAGGGGTTGCCAAGGTCCATCAGCACGATGTCCGGCCCGATCTCACCGATACGCGCCACCAGTCCGCGCCGTTCCGTCAGGACAAATATCTCGCAATCCGCAAGGGCCGCCAAGCCTTCTTGCATAACAGCCGCACGGCTGGCGCTTTCATCCACGATCGCGATACGCATCGTCTAGCGTCTGCGCTGCACCGCAACATTTAGCAAGAACGCGCGCGCAAAAAAACTGGTTGGATGAAGTTCAAGGGCCGCGTCAGCCTACTGTGCTCAAACCCTTGGACGATTCCCTTTTTCGGAAGGCCAATGGCGATGCATTGCACCGCGCCCCGGCGCATCAGGCCCTGACCGGGCCGGACACAGGGCAGTCGCTCGCCAACGGGTTGATTACTGCTTCATCCTGGAAGCTTGGGCAACATTTGCCACGGGTGACTCTCACCCGTGGCGCTTGCATTTTTCAATTTTACGGTTGCGGGGTCAGCATGGGATATTTTACGCCAAGCTGATCCAAGTACGTCGGATATTTCGACGGGTCGTAATTGTACTTCTTAAGCTCTGGCCGAATGCGTTCCATCAAGTCCTTGTTGAGAAAGATTGCTGGCTGATCTTGAGGCGTCAGAACGGGGTCATACTTTTGATCTTTAAGCTGGACCGTCGCGAAATAGGTTTTGGCATCGCTAACCAGCTTTGGCGTGGTCAAGACATCAAGCACAGTCATCGCGACAGCTTTGGCCCCGGCAACCGCTCCTTTATGCGCGATCGGAGTGGTCATTGCGATGGCCGAGGTGACGTTGTGGCCAATCATGCTGGGGATGTTGGAAGGGAAACGAATGGTAATGGTTGGCACAGTCCACATGATATCGCCAATGTCATCAGAACCGCCCCCCATGGAAGGCGATCGTGTTTCAGGACTGGAAAGTGGATCGACGATGTCCTTGAGAGGTGCCACCTTGAACTTCAACGATTGCTGCACGGCCTTGGTAAAAGCCTGATCATCAGCAGACCATTTCGGCATTCCGACCAGCTTGATGTTCTCATAAGCCGCTTCCGCCAATGGCTTGTTGCCAAAGTTTGGCGCCGCATATCCAAGGACTTTGCGGGTAACGGTCGTGCCGGTGGCTTTCGCAGCAGCCTCGGAAATTTCGTTTCCTGTTTCGTAAAGCTTGCGGATTGAATCGAATGTCTGTTCGCGGAAGTAGTACCAGACAGATGCCTCGCCCGGCACAATGTTGGGCTGGCCACCGCCGTTGGTAATTACATAATGCGACCGTTGGGTCAGCGGCAGATGTTCGCGCCGCATGTTCCAAGCGATGTCCATCAGCTCAACGCCGTCAAGCGCACTGCGTCCGGACCATGGCGAACCAGCGGCGTGGCTTGTTATGCCCTTGAACGTATATTCAACAGAAACCATGCCGTTGTTGCCGCTGTCACCATAGCTGGTGCCGAAGCTGGAGGCGACGTGCGTGAAAATCGAAACATCGACGTCCTTGAACAATCCTGCGCGCACATAATAAGCCTTGGTTGCAAGGAGTTCCTCAGCAACGCCAGGCCAAAGCATCAGCTTGCCCTTGATGCCATGCTTGGTCATCACCTCTTTGCTCGCAAGTGCTGCTGCAACCATCAGCGGCATACCAGAATTGTGGCCTTCACCGTGACCGGGAGCGCCCGGTATCAATGGCTTGATTTGCGGTACGCCGGGCATTTGCGAAAGGCCCAGCAACCCGTCGACGTCGGAACCCAGTGCCACCACGGGGCCTTCGCCATTGCTCCATGTGGCTGTCCACGCGGTTGGAATACCTGCCACGCCTTTGGTAATGGTGAAGCCGTTCTTTTGCAGGATACCGGTCAGATACTCGGCTGTCTGGAATTCCTGAAATCCGGGTTCCTGAAAACTGAATATGGAATCGACCATTTCCTGAACGAGCTTGGCATTGCCATCGACCAATGCTGCGGCCTCTTTCTTGAGCGCAGGCGGCGCTTTGGCGTGTACCGCCAGTGGTGTCGTGGCGAGTAGCAGGGCGGTGAGTGACTTTGCGGTCGTCTTGAACATGATGCAGGCTCCCAAACTGGAAACAAAAATGGCGTTCGGGGCGGAGCAGTTTTGCCTGCACCGCCCCGCACTTTTACCGGAGAACTAGATACGCAAGCGGACCCCCATGCGGAACACGCGGCCAAGCACGTCGTAAAGCGCGCGGTTGGTTTGCGGATAGGCAGGCGTATTGTTGCCCGTTGGGCCATTGCCGACGAGCACCGGGTCCTTGTTGGTGATGTTGCGGACTGACAGGAACACCTGGCTTTTCATGTTCGATACTTCGAAGTTATAGCTGGCATTCAGATCGAAGAAGAACGCGCCGGGGATCGAGTTGAGATTGACCGTGCGGTTGTCTGCGGTGGAAATCGGGCAATCGGTGGTGCAGACAACGTAGTTGTTGTTGTAAACACCGCCCGAAACACCGCGCGCAACGCCCTGAATGCCGAAGCCTGACTCAAAATCGTAAGCTGCGGTAAAGCGGTACGTCCACTTGGGCAGCGCGCCGGTGTTCTGGCCTGCTGCGTCGGTTTGAAGAGTGACGCCGTTATCGGTGGTCAGTTCGATAGCATAACTGGCCAGCGCGCGGACAGTGACTGCGCCGGGGCCTACTTCGCCGCGGTAGCTTGCTTCAAAATCGATACCGCTGGTTTTCAGGCTGACGAAGTTGGTTGGCTTGATTTCGATGCTGGTGACCGCAAGGCCGGGAGTGACGACGCCGCGTCCGCCCGTGGTCGAAATTGCCGAGCAGGCTGCTGTGATGCTTTGCAAGTAACACTGATCAGTAATAGTCTGCGCGGTTAACGAGTCAATCGAACCATCAAGATCGATCTTGTAATAGTCGACTGACATCGCGAGACCGGGCACGAAGGTGGGAGTGAATACCAGCCCTGCACCATATGTTTTGGCCACTTCTGGTCGCAAAGTGGGGTTGCCAACTGTCGATTCATTGAACTGGTTGGCCGCAACGCCGCCCGCTGGTTGCGGCACGTTGACCGTATTGGTGCGTCCTGTCCCCGGCGCAAACAGTTCTGACAAGTTCGGTGCACGAATATCGCGCGAGATCGTGCCACGGAATTTGATGTCATCAATGACCTGCCAGGTCAGGCCAGCCTTCCAAGTAGTGACAGTGCCAGACGTCGAATAATCGGTGATGCGCGCGGCGCCGTTAAGATCCATCCCGGACATGATCGGAATGATTGCCTCAACGAAACCTTCCTTTACGTTGTATGCGCCAACGGTGGGCAGGTAATTGCCGTAAATCCAAGTCCCTGTGGTGACGCCATTGGAGACGATGGGGCGGAACAAATCATCGACCGTGCCGGTAACAGATTCCTTGCGATATTCGCCGCCAATCGCGAATGAAATCGGGCCTGCCCAATTGCTGAACAGGTTATTGGTCGAAAACGTCAGCGCCGCGACTTCCTGCTTCAACTCTTGTTTGCGCAAGGGTTGCAGGCCGCCATAAAGAACATAACTGATGGCTTCTGCTGACGCGCCATTGGTGCCAATGCGGTTGAGCGGGGCGCAGGCGCGATCATCGTTGGTCGTGACGGCGTCAACATTGATGCGGCACACGATCGTACCGGGGGCATATCCGCCGACGTTGCCTGCTGCTGCGGTAACTGCATCGGTGGCGGCGGCCATGCGCGCAACATTCCAGGCGTTGGTCAGCAGTTCGTTGGTCTTGGTCTTGCCGAGCTGGTAATACCCGTTCCACTGCCAATCGATGCCGCCTGTGCCAAACGCACCTTCACCACCCAGGACATAACGATAGACTTCGCGTGTATTGTCGCTGCCCTGCGGCGGCAGGAAGAGGTTGCTGGTGCCAATCTGAACCGTGGTAAGGTTAGCGTTGGCCATGGCCGTGCGCACTGAATCCGGGAGAAACGGGTTTTCGCGCCGGATGGTGACACCCGTGGTCGGGGTCTGCTGGTAGTAGCTTTTTCCGTTGTAGCGGCTGTAGGAAAATTGGCCGAACAATTCGAAAGCAGGCGAGAATTCATAGCTCAACCGGCCAAAGGCTGAGTTACGTTTTTCCGAAGGGAGCAGCGTGGCGCTGCCGCGATGGCCTTCTGTCGTAATGGCGGTATCGCCCCCAACCATCCACTGGCCACTGGTGGTTCCGAATGCCAGCTTGTTGACCGTGGCCTTGCCCGTGGCCGGATCGATTGCCCCGAAATAGGTGCCGCGCAGCGCGCCGGTGCTGATCAAGCCTCCGGGCGTGAATTGTCCGGTGCCGATGCCCGAAGCGATCAGGAATTCATTCACGCACAGTGTCGTCGCCGATGCGTCGCTACATGCAGCACCGGAATATGCCGGGTTGTTGGCGAGGAAATAACCGCTGTCATTCCAGTCGCGATCAATCGACTGGATGCCTGACTGGCTGTAGTTTTCAAACGATGCCAGAATGTGGCCGCGCCCATCCATGAACGAAGCGCCGCCTGTGGCCGACATCTTGTGGTTGGGGCCATCGCCATATGTGGTGACGCCATATTCATATTCGGTCTTGAAGCCGGTAAATTCCTTGTCGAGGATGAAGTTCACCACCCCTGACACAGCGTCTGAGCCATAGGCCGAAGATGCGCCGCCAGTCACCACTTCGACACGCTGAATCAGCGCCTGCGGAAAGGTGTTGACGTCAACCGAACCTGTCGTGGTCGACGCAACCGAGCGTTGCCCGTCAAACAAAACCAGCGTGCGGTTTGCGCCAAGCGCGCGCAAATTGACGCTGTTGACGCCGGCTGCACCGTTGGAAAGTGATCCGTTGGTGCTGGCAGCAGTGGTTGAACCACGCACCGAAGGCAGCGTGTTGACAAAGTCCGAGATGTTGGCCGGGGCTTCAGATTTTAATTCTTTGGTGCTAATCACGCTGACCGGCGTTGGAGCATCATAGCCATCGCGAACAATGCGCGAGCCGGTTACGGTGATCTGCGGGGCGGGATCCCCATCCGCGGGCTGCCCTTCCAGCGCCGGAGCAGCGTCAGGAGCTTCCTGAGCGAATGTGGCAGAACCAATCGTGACGCACGATAATGAAGCAGTGCAAAGCAGTATCTTCTTAATTCCGAAGATTTTACTTGCGCCATTTGCAGTATTATAAACCATGGATGCCCCCATATCTGGTTATATTGGAGCCTTCACCATCCTCATTACTTACGTGCGCGTTGCTATTTATTGAAAAGTATTGATATTCTTTTGATGCCGTGATCCTATGTCAGCATCAAGCCGATGGCAAAACCCTTTTTGAGAACCACCGATTTTGGCGTTGACTCAATCCATCATGCTGTTTTGCAAATCCATTTTTGGGCGAAATCTGGCCGATCAAGAACCTGCC
>CAMTWP010000017.1:0-37076 GCA_947085475.1 uncultured Novosphingobium sp.
ATCCAAGCGGCGCTGCGAATGCTTGATGGCTGTTGAGCGGGCCCACTGCAAAGCAGTGGGTCCACAGGCGCTACCAATGCCAAACCTGCGCACCAGCAGGGGCTACGCTGCACAAGATGGAAAGGTTCCGCGCAGCCCCTGGTGCATCAGACGGTGACATTTCTATCTGGCAGAAATAGTGCCTTCTCTAATTAGCAAGGACAACGACCTCTCCAACATAGAGATGTCACCCTGAGTTCCACCTGTCCTATCCTGCTCAGCCGCGTTGTGGCTTATTGGCTTCCCAAAGCTCGAAATGCGGCTTCAAAGCATCGGGCAGTTCTTCGTAGAACGCCTCGTCCAACGGGTAATGCCGCATGGCGACCCAAACGGCGTCGAGCAGCGCAATGCCCTGCTTGCGGTCCTTGGGCTGCTTCTGCGGGGCGCGCTCGGGCTTTGCCGCCATCCAGAGTTTCTGCAGCGCGAACCATCGCGGGTCGGGCGCGACCATGCGCGCAGCCTCGCCGTCACGAACACCGACCACCCGGTCAACCCGCCGGCCGTTCAGAAGCCATTCCTGCTCGGGGAGCGGAATCGGCCGAGGCCGATCCTGCGCGATCTGTCCGCCGATGCGGCTCGGTGCGGACAGGATCTCCACTTCGTAGGCCTTCGCATTGCGGGCCTGGAATGGCCGCTCGGTGTTCACCGAGTAGGTCATGTCCGCCTCCTTGAGCACCTTCCACAAGGTCGGTCGCTCTTCGTTGGCATCGAGCCCGGTCAGAGCCATGTCGAAATCGAGGGTTTCGTCAGGAGCATCCCGAATGAAACCGTTGGCCTCGAGTGCGTAGGCAATCAGTGCATTGGTGCCGACAACCATGGCCTGCTCACCGAGGAAGCGAAGGCGGTCTGCCTCGCGCAGGATCTTGCCGGCTTCCGCCGGCAGTAGCGGCAGGCGCAGCGCCCGGTAAAGGCTGGCCTGTTCCTTGAGCGTATCCTTGCTCCGGGCGAGACGATCCTTCAGCTGCGCCTTTTCGGTTTTGTACTGGTCGAACTCGACCAGCTTTTCGGGATCCACCGGCCCCTTGCTTTTCATGCTCCCGCGCCGGTCGGTAACTTCGTAGAGATACTCTCGGCCCGACACCTCCTTGATGCGCATGTTGTATGGCAGATCGTTCAACGTGCGCAGAGCCTCCATCCAGACCTGGTAGGCCTGTTCGAGATTAACGATCACCCTCGCCTGCTCGTCGGTGAATGGCTGGAAGTTCATGCTTTACCCTGCAAGTTACGCATATCGGCAAAATGCAGGGTAAATTGCCAAAACACAAGGGTTACCCTGCAAATCGTCATATTTTCCCTATTGCAGGGTAAATCAATCGCGATACCGGCCTGCATGGCGAAGAATGAGCGGCCCTGTCGAGTTGGACGCACTCGGTTCCGCGCGCCCGGCGGGCGCGCTCCTGCGGGTGCGGCGTTCCCTGCATTGGGCCGCCGGCACTCTTGCCTTCGGCTCCGTCGCCGTCCCGCGCCCGTGCGATGCACCGGGCCACGCGCCGACTGACTTGCTCCGGCAAGGGGTCCGTCACTTGTTGCTGGCGCTGCCGATCACGGTGATTACCTCGCCTGCCGTTCAGCATCTCGAGTTCAAGGGCCAGGAAATGGTAGTTGCCGTCTTCGAGGTGATGCAGGCCGATCCCGCCCGTTTGCTGCCGCGCGAAGAACTCGCGAAGTACGATGCCGTTGGCGGCGACCTCCGGGTCATCTGCGACGTCGTCGCGGCGATGACCGATACGCATCTTCTCAAGACCTACGAACGTCTGTTCTCCCCGCGCATGGGATCGGTGTTCGACCACCTCTGACCTTTGCCGCTGCGTCGGCTCCTGTCCAACTGTCCAAGAAGCTGGACAATTGGACAGGATGGGCATAACCATGCCTTTGACGGAGGCGGTATGCAGAAGCTCACATTGACAGCGGAAGAGCGACAGAACGTACGTTTTGCGCTGCGTGCCCACCCGGACATTCTCGAGCACGTCGAGTCACTGTCGCAAGTAAGCCGGCTCCCTAAATCGCGCCTCATCGACATTCTGCATGCTCTGGGAATTGATCTCGACGATGCAAAAACTGGCCGGTTTGTCGCTCGAAGGCATGAGGCCGCAGAAGATCACGGCATTCACGATCACCCATTTTCAGGAGCGCTGGAATACGACATCGATATCAGGCTTGCTGGCCGGGACTACCGGCACACACTGATCGTCGATTATATATCCACGCCAGAGTGGCCGTATTTCGATGCGGAAACCCAATCGGAACGCATCGCGCGTGCAGGTTCGATGACATCCTATCATCTCAGCCGGCGCAAGCGGCCATCATCGGATGTGGCCGCTCCCGGCGCTCGCCGGATCGAGCGTCGTAAGAAATACCCGCACACAAACGAGGTTAGAGAGCTCTTCCCGGAGTTTTTCGGGCAAGCGTTCGACGACGCTTTGTTCGATCGCATCGATGAAGAAATGCTGCGCGACAATGCGGCGCTGCGCAAGGCCTACGCCAATGTCGTTCCGCTCCGCGCATTTTCGCCATCTGTAACCGTCGAAGCGCAAAACGTCATTGATCTGGTGGATCAGTCGTTGGCGGCGATCGGGAAGGCAATCCGCATTGCCCCTTGCGACGACCATTGGCATCCGGTCATGATAGATCTGAATGGCCACGAACTGGATCAAGAACTCGAATTCCGGTCTGACGCCCAATCAATGGAGGGCGCAAAGTATGACCTCTACTGGGCGATAGCTACAGACATTCAGGGTAAGATCTCCGACCATCTCCAGAACGATTGACCGGGCCCAGCCAGCCCAACGAGTCCAGCCCAACGCGTAATGCGTTTTGCGGTTAACCCCGAACGCCCAAATGGGGTTCGGGGGCAAAACCGTAATCTCTCTCTCATCTCGGTGGCTGAGCGAAATCAGCATCGCCATAGCATGACGCCTGGGAGATTGGCGGCCGTCAAGGATCGCGGGTGCCCCCCGATTTTGACCTGCTGCGGCTACCGCCTTGCGAGCAAAAATCGGCTCCCCCCACGCCCGCTTGCCAAGCGGCGGCAGCGCGTGCGCGCCGCCGTCCCTGACTGCCTGACTCCGGCGTCCCTCCGATGGGCATCTTTCATCAGCGTGATGAGAGACAATTCCTTTTGGAGGTTATCATGACGGACCGTTTCTCGAACTTCGCCGATCTCGCCGAACACTACGCGCGCGAAATCGCCACTCCCGACTATGCCCGGGCATTCATGGAGCAGACCGAGCTGGCCAAGCTCTCGATCGAGCATGAGCCGAGCGCTGCCGAAATGCCCGATCCGGATGTGGCGCAGGCGGCAATCGAGATGATGCTGGCAACGGTGTTCGACCTGTTCCGCGATACCCGGATGGAGGACATGGCAAGCGAGGTCGCCTGGGGCATTGCCAACAGCTTCCACGTGGTGGCCAAGCGTCTCGATACCCGAGAGGATTCGATGGCGAACCGGCTGCAGGAGAAGCTGCGCGAATACGATCCGAGCGAAGTCTATGCGACCGATCTGGAAGACCTCACGATGCAGGCCCGCAGTCTGGCCGAGTGCCGCGACGCGATGGAATGCATGCGCGACCATGCCGCGAAGATCTACCTCGTGGAGACCGGTCGTCCCTTCTCACCGGTGCGCGGCTCGCGGGTGTCGTCCAAGACCAATGCTTCGATGATCGAGGCGCGCGATTACCTTGCCGCGCAAAAGGCGCAGCGGCGCGAACAGTTTGCGCCCACGGGCCCGGTTGTGGTGTTCTCGGGCGGGCAGCAGTTCACCGACATTGCTCAGGTTGAAGACTACCTCAACGCAATCCGGACGCGCATCCCTTCGATGGTGCTGGCAACGACCGCGCAGAACAAGGGCGCTGACGTGATCGCGGCGGCCTGGGCTTCGAGCAAGAACGTCCCCGTCATCCTGTGCAAGCCCGATGCCTCGCGGGGTCCTTCGGCGCCCTACCAACGCAATGCGCGCATGCTCAGCTTCAAGCCGGTCGAGGCGGTGGGCGGCCCGTTCCTGACCCGGGCCAAGCTCGGTCATCTTTTCGGAGGCCTCTTCAATGATTTTGACAGGAGGCTCACATGAACGCTCTTACGACCGCACTCGACATCCCGGCTTTCGATCCCATCAGCTATGACGCCGCACTGCGCGCCGCCACCGTCCGGGCCCAGCACAGCTTCTTCGACCAGCACGTTATCGAGGACGACGAGGGCTGCTTCGTCGCTATCGACGAGGGCGACTACAATGCGCTGCCCCAGCACCTGATCGACCGGATCGTCCATACGGTGCCCGGCATGATGGCAGACGATTTCGACGAGGCGAACATCGCCCGCGCCGCAAGCTTCATGAGCGTGGTGATGGATCCCGAATGGGACGCGGACTGCCCGTTCTGACATGCAGGACCTTCGAACGGCGCCGGAGGGCTCGCAAGGGGCTCTCCGGCCCCTTTTTTGCTCCGGTTCATAAAGCGCAGCCAGGGCATCGAGCCCCGGCTGCGCTGGTCTCTTGCGAGACCGGTTTCAGCTCTTCGCCAAGCGCTTTTCCGCTTCGTCCAGGCCGAGCTTTCCGAGTGCGGCGAAGAAGCCTTCAACCCGCTCGAACGGTGCCTTGCCGAGTGCCGATTTTCTCAGCAGTTCGGCCATGGCATTTTGCTCGCTTTCCCGCAGCTTCGCTTCGCGCGCTTCCAGCGCGTTTCGCTCCCTTGCGATTGCCTGTCGTTCCGCTTCAAGACTTCCTTTCCTGGCCATGATGATACCTCGTGGGTTGGCGCTGAAACCTCCCGGCAAAAGCATCACAACGCCAAAGCCGGTTGGCAAGTCCTCTTGTTCAAACCATCTGTAATTTGCCGTGGCCTGCGAAGCATAGATTGCCCCTGCTGTGCCTATAGAATGGCAATGAATGCCCGATCCTCGATCCTGAAAAAACCAGTAATCCAACGCGAACCAAGTTGCATCGGATCAAGGGGTAAAGGTGCAGACCGTACACTGCACGGCAGTAGGAGAAATTGGCAGAACTGCGCGCGTATACAGCAATGCCATTCCTGTATCACAATGTGTTATAATTACTGAACACAATTGGGGACGGCGCACTTGCGCCATTTTGCGCGTAATACATTTGAATACGGCAGGCACCGGCTCCCCCTTCCCTTGCCAAGCCATCGGCGATGGCCTAAAACATCGAGGCGCAATCTCCACCGGGCCCTTTTCGAAGGGTTTGGTGATGACAGAAACAGTCCTGATTTCGGTCCGGCTTCCCGGGTCGGTTGCCGAGGCGGCCAATGCCGCTGCGGTCTCGCGCAATATCTCCCGATCGAAGCTTCTGCGAATCGCCATCGAGCGCTTCATCGATGACCTTTCCGGTTCATCCGAGCAGGATCGCCGGCGTCAGTTCTCGTCCGAGTATACCTTCCTCGCGCTCGATCTCATCGTCCAGCGCGAATACCCCGAGGTGCACACCGAGCTTCTGACCGAAGCCGAGCGGCGCATGGAGGCCTTCCATGGCGGGGCCTGACACCTGGTCCGACCGCGCTCGCCCGGGCAAATTGCAGCACCATTCCGCGCGCGGGACCATGCCGCGCAATGCCGGTGATTTCACCCGCGGATCGCAGCTCATCACCCACGAATTCCTGATGTGGTTTGCCTCCGCGCGCCTGCCTTTCATGGTGTGGTTTATCACTTTCCTCCTCGTGCTCTCAGCCGCGCTCGCGCTGCGTCTTCACGAACACGAAGTGCAGATGATCCTCATGCGGATTTACGCCGCCGGATGGGGGTTCATGGAGTTCAATCCCGGTAAGGTCATCAACCTCACCCTGCCCTCTGGCGAAGTGATCCCGGCGCCGATTTCGATGGTCGCCTCACACCCCGATGTTGCCATCGCCTGGAACCGGATGATGCGCGCGGTCTGGGGCTCGCTGTTCATCTCGCTGTTCCTCGCCGTGCCGCTCGCCATCTGGTTCGTCGACTTCTCGAAACGGCGCGGCAAGTCGATCCTCGAAGAGCGTCACCAGCGCGGTGCAATGCTGGTCGACAGCGCACAGCTGGCAGCCGTTATCAATGCCCACAACCGGGCTGCGCTCGAACAGGAAATCGCCGAGCGGCTTCCCGCCATGAGCTTCGACGAGGTCATGGCGATGCCGCTTGCTCCGCGCAAAGCGGCAGGCATTCACCACGCCTATTCGCTCGCCGGGGTCGCCTTCCCCTGGCGTACCGAACAGTCGCACACGATGATGATTGGCTCGACCGGGACCGGCAAGACCACCCAGATGCGCGCGCTGATCGCGCAGATGCGGGTGCGCCGCGACCGCGCCGTCGTCTTCGACCTCACCGGTGCCTACGTGGAGGCGTTCTACAATCCCCAGACCGACGTGATCCTCAACCCGATGGACGAGCGCTGCCCGAGCTGGTCGGTGTTCGGCGAGGCGAAGAACCATGCCGACTTTACCGGCATCGCCGCTGCCCTGCTTCCGGCTGATGGCGGCGGGGCCGAGCCGTTCTGGATGCTCGCTGCCCGCACGCTGTTTGTCGAGACCTGCATCAAGCTCATCAAGGATGGCCAGGCGACCAACCAGGCGCTCGCAAGCCGGTTGATGATGGCGGACCTCAAGGAGGTCCACAAGATGCTCGAAAACACCGTCGCCGATCCCCTGACTGCGCCCGAAGCGGCCAAAATGGCAGAGTCGATCCGGGCCGTGTTCAACACCAATGCGCAGGCGCTGCGCTTCCTGCCCGAGGGCAAGGAACCCTTCTCGATTCAAGCGTGGATCCGCACCGATGACAAGCCGGGCAGCATCCTGTTCATCACCTCCTCGCACAACGAACTCGTCCTCAACCGCGCACTGCTCTCGCTCTGGATGAACCTTGCCGTCCATACGCTGATGCGCCTGCCGCGCACGCGCTCGTTACGCACCTGGTTCTTCTTCGACGAGGTCCATGCGCTGCACCGCCTGCCCGCGATCGAGGACGGCTTACAGACCGCACGGGGATTCGGCGGAGCCTTCGTTCTCGGCATCCATTCCTTCGCCAAATTGTCGGAGACCTACGGCAAGGAAGGCGCGCAGAACCTCTCTTCGCTGGCGCGCACCAAGCTCATTCTGGCCGCCGCCGATCGCGACACAGCCGAGCATTGTTCGGACTACATCGGCCACCGCGAGGTGCGCATGATGGATGAGGCTTACAGCTACGGCTATTCCAACATCCGCGACGCCGCGACGATCACCCCGCGCTCCGAAGTCCAGCCTCTGGTGCTCCCCGATGACATCATGAAGCTGCCCTCGCTGCGCGGGTTCCTGGTATTCCCCGAGGGCTTCGATGCTGCGCGGATCAAGCTCACCTACAAGGACTACCCGGCGGTCGCCGAAGGCTACATTCTGCGGGAAAATGTCGAGCCAATCGAGTTCGCGAAGCCCGCCAGCGACGACGATGCAGACGAAGAAGGTGGTGGCCGAGAGACCAAGGACGAGCTCGAGCCCAAGGTCGAAATCGACCGCGATGAAGACCTGCCGAGGCCGCCAACGCCTGCGCCGCAGGCGGATGTTGCTGCACCTCCTGCCGGATCCATGCCAGGCGAAAGCCCGCTCGCCGCAGGCAGTCTCGGCAACACGATGGTCTTTCGTCCCGGCGGTTCGCCAATCGATGCGCAGGCGCAAACCCGCGATGCCGAAAGTGCAATCAAGCCTGAGCCAAGCGCACAAGCCAAGACTGCTGGACAGCGCACCAGTCAGACCGCGCGCGAACTTGGCGAGGCGCTCGAACCGGAGAGCAGGATTGAACGCTCCGCAGGCGGTCCAAATGGCCCCGAGGTGCCCGGTCTCGGCCTCGCTGACGGCCCGGATGATGGAATGGAGATGTAGCCCATGCACTCCATTGCAGCAGTGCGGTCTTCGAGCGCCGCCGCCGACTATTTCGCAAACGACAACTACTACACGGCTGAAGAGAACGCGGAAGCCGGGGTCTGGGCTGGCGAGGGCGCGCGCTATCTGGGGCTTGCGGGTCCGGTCGAGAGGGATGCGTTCGAGGCGATCTTGAACGGACACCTGCCAGATGGCGATAAGGTCGGGCAGGTCGAGGGGCGCCGCCTAGGCCTCGATCTTACCTTTTCGATGCCCAAGTCTGCCTCAATCCTGGCCCTGGTCTCGGGCGACCGGCGGATTCTGGATGCGCACCTGGCCGCGGTGCGTTCGACCATGGCGCAGCTTGTCGAGAAGCAGTTCGCCGAGGCCCGCAATTACGAACGCAGCCGCAACGGCGAGCCCGAGAGGACCGGCAATCTCGTCTATGCCCTCTTTGCCCATGACACGAGCCGTGCGCTCGATCCGCAAGGCCATATCCATGCCGTGGTCGCAAACCTCACCCGCGATCTCAAGGGCAACTGGAAGGCATTGTGGAACGGTGAGATCTGGAAGAACAATACGACGATTGGTCAGTTCTACCATGCCGCCTTCCGCGCCCAGTTGCAGAAACTCGGCTACGAGACCGAGGCCGCCGGCAAGCACGGCGCCTTCGAAATCAAGGGCGTTCCGGGCGAGGTCATCAAGGCGTTTTCGACCCGCGCTGCCGAGATCGAAGCCAAGATCGCCGAGACCGGTGCCACCACTCTGGCAACCAAGAAGCAGATCACGCTCTATACCCGCGATCCCAAACTTGCGGTCGAAGATCGGACCGCGCTGGTCGAGGGCTGGAAGACCCGCGCCGCCGAACTGGGCTTCGACGGCAAGCCGCTCGTCGCCGAGGCCATGGCACGGGTACAGCACCAGGCCAGGCCATCGCTTCGGGAAACCGCCTCTCAGGCCTTCGCCGAGATCGCCGAGCGGATCAGTGCGGCCATGCGTCCACCGAGCGCGCTGGCTGTCAGCGGGACGGCGGCACTCTTTCTCCCCGCTGAAACCATCAAGGCCCAGCACGCGACCGCGTCCGCTATCCGGCACCTTTCCGAGCGGGAAGCGGCATTTTCACCCCATGCCATCCTGGCGAGCGCACTCGGCTTTCAGATCAAGGGCCTCGAGGGTGAGGCCGTGGTCACGCGGATCGGTGAACTGGTCCGGGACGGCCACCTCATTCCCGGCAAGTCCGATCGCGCCGACGGCCACTACGACCTGGTGACAACGCCTGAGGCGCTGGCGCGCGAACAGCAGATATTGGACCGCCTGGATGCAGGTGCCGGCCAGGGCCGCGCTTTCATGGTGCCCGATCTGGCCATGTCCCGGCTTCAGGAGGCCGCTCGCGAACTCGGGCTCGAGCGGGCCGGCGTCGATAGCTGGCAGTTGAATGAAGGCCAGCTAGCCGCCGGCGTTGCGATCCTTTCGGGTACCGACCGGTTCCTCAACATCCAGGGCGTTGCGGGTGCCGGCAAATCGACCCTGCTTGGTGCGCTGGACAAGGTGCTTGGCGCAGAAGGCGTCAAGCTGATTGGCCTCGCCTTTCAGAACAAGATGGTTGCCGATCTGCGCGGCGGTGCTTCGGGGACGATGTCGGTCGAGCAGATGAAGGAAGCCGGGATCGAGGCCTGGACCATCGCCGGTTTCATCAACAAGCATGGTTCGGCGGCAGCCCATGGATCTGGCGAGCGCTTCGAAGCTTCCAAAGCAGCGCTAAGCAATACCGTCATCATCACTGACGAGTCCTCGATGGTCTCCTCGCGCGATATGCTCCGGCTCACCGCGATTGCCGAGCAACTCGATGTCGCCAAGGCGCCGTTCATGGGCGACCGCCAGCAATTGTCGGCGATCGAACAAGGCAAGATGTTCGCGGTATCGCAGGCTGCTGGCCAGGCGACCGTGCGGATGGACGAGAACATCCGTCAGAGGAATTCGCCGCTCCTGCTGGCGGTTGCGGGGCTCTCGAACGAAGGCCATGCCAGCCTCGCGCTTGATCTGCTGGCGGCGCACGGCCGGGTGATCGAGGCGGGTCAGAACCACGTCGCGCGCGCCGCCGAGCTCTGGTTGTCGCTGAGTCCGGAGAAGCGCGAAGCGACGGCGATCTTCACCGCCGGGCGCGACGACCGGACCCAGATCAATAGCCTCGTACAGCAAGGGCTTCTCCTGGAGGGCGCGCTGAGGGGCGAAGGCATCGCGCTCACAGCGCTTCAGAACGCCAATGTCAGCCGCGAGGAACTGCGCTTTGCCTCAACCTACCGGCGCGGCCAGGTCCTCGAGGCGCGGATGGATGTGCGCGAGATTGGCCTCTCGCGCGGTGAATATGCGATTCTCGACATTCGCAAGGACGGCAAGGTCACGCTCGAGAAGGGCGGCAAGCGCCTGAGTTTCGATCCCGACCGGATCGATCCAAACCACAAGTTCGACCGGCTCGGGCTCTATGACCAGAAGTCCATCCGGATCCATGACGGCGATACGGTGTTCTGGCGCGACAAGGATGCCGTCCGCGACATTGCCAAGTCGACTTACGCGAAGGTGATCGAAGCAAAGCCTGACACGGTGACGGTCGAACTTGCCGACAAGCGGCAGCTTACCCTGCCCGTGGGTGACCCCATGCTGCGCCGTCTCGATCTTGGCTATGCGCTCAATGCCCACATGGCGCAGGGCATGACCAAGGCCCATGCAATCGAGGTGATCTCGTCGTCCCAGCGCAACCTGGCGACGCAGCGGACGCAAAATGTCCTCAACACCCGCGCCACAGACGACATGCATGTTGTCACCGATGATCTCGGTGCCCTCAAGTTCCAGCTCGACCGCACACCGGGCAACAAGACCTCCGCGCTTGAGGTGACCGGCAAGGTCGAAGTTGACGCCGGACACGTCAATCCCATCGAAACCCGCCAGGTTCCTGAATTGCGCATGAGCCCGGAGCTCAGGGCCAAGCTCGATGCGGTGCTTGGTCCGGTGCCAGAGGCGCCGGTGCGGCAGCTCCCTGTCCCGGAAAAATCGCTGGGGCTCGATCTGTGAGGCGCCGGCCCATTCCCACCTTCACCAAAGAGAGCGCCACCCGGCTGTTCGACGGCTGTCAGGCGACCCTCATCTGGCTTGCGGTGCTCGCCTTCGCTGCGCCCGGATCCGATGTTCAGGAGGTTGCGGTCTGGGCGATGGTCGCAGTCGCGCTCGCCGCTGCATTCGTCGCGCTCTGCCCGACATCACAGGGCGGACTGGCCGAAATCGCCGCTTCGAACCCAGCCCCAGCCAATGCGCCCGGCCCTGCCAATGCAGAAGAGGACCAGACGGATGTCCTATGACCATCAGGAAATCGGCGACTTTGCCAACGAACGCGACGCCCAGGACTGGGCGGAACGAAACAACCTCGATGTCCGCGACCTCCACTACCGCAGTCGCGGCAATCGGGGCGTTACCCTGAGCGTGCGCCGGTCGGCGCTCGGGGACTCTGCAACCAGCGACCTCTCATATGGCCGCCGGACCGGCTTTTTCTGAAACCAGGAGACCACCCATGAAACTGAAATTCCTGTTGTTCGCGCTTCTTGCCGCGGGTGCCCAGCCTTCGCTGGCTGCTGAGCCGGCCTCCGGCCTTGGCGAGACTGCGATTGAGCCTGCCGCCGCGGTTACTGCGGTCCGCAGGCAGGAGCTGCAGCGCGTCGCCGATGCGCTAACCGCCGAAGCCAGTGCGAAAACAGGCGTGAACACGCGAGATTCCGTCGAGACGATCAAGGCGCGGATCAAGGCAATGAAGCGGCCCTCCCCTTCTGCCGAGCAGCCAGACTGCGATGATTGTCCTGACAAGGCGGTTGCTCCCCGCCCCGGTTCTGCCAGCCAGGTTCGCAACCGCGACTGCATCGACTGCGTCGAAGAAGCGATCCTGGCCTGACCAGAAGGCGCGGCCCGGGTCGCCTCCCACCGGGCCGCGCCACCATTTTGCGGATTGCGCGATCAGGCAGCCTGCGCGCGCAACGACAGGTCGAGCCGAATATCGTCGTAATTCACGCGCGGAGCGAGTGCCCGGTTGGGCCGCTTCTCGAAACGCACGAGACCGTAACGCTCCATGGTCTTCAATGTGCGCGACAGATTCGACTTGGCTCGCCCGGTACGTTCGACCAGCGCCTGCAAGGACTCCGGCTTTTCCTTGGCGATCAGCGCCAGCAGTTCCCGGTTGCGGTCGGACAGCACCTTGGCGAGGCTCTCGATCGAGGTGAACCATACCTTCGGCCCCTGCGCCGACTGCTTCAACTCGCCCCGCGCGATGGCCATGGTCCGGGCTTTGTAGTCCGCCGGGCTGGCAATTCCGATTTTCAACGTCGTCATAGCTTTACTCCTCGCTGCGCCAGCACCGCTTCGACTTCTGTCCAGAAGTCGGCCAACAGGCTGGCGGCATCGGCGTATTCGTAAGGGCGAATGGTTTGTAGCCGATGCTTGTGGTCGAACGCAGCCGCTTGTTTTGCCCCCGGTCCCGAACCTGATGTCACGGGATGGGCATTGTCGAATCCGACCAACCTTTCGCCCTTCCCGTCGTGCAGAGTGAGCGAGTAGCGCAAGCCGTGCGGTCTCTCGGGTGAGCTTGCCACACGTTTGACCTCGAACTTGACCCAGTGGTTCCCCGAAGGATCGATGACAAACACTTCGCCATCGAGCGGAAGCAAGGCATCAAGGCTCGAGTCGTGCGGCTCATTCACCCTGCATAGTTATCACACGCTGATAACTATGCAACCTGCATCGTTGGCGGGGCCTTTGGTGGGACCCTGGACGGGTCGTCAGTAGGTGCCAGTTCCTGCGATGGCTGGGCAAGTTCGATCCTGCAGGCTAAGGCCGACCAGGGTCCGCGGCATGCACCTCAGGCTGTTCCCTCCATCCGACACCAATTCACCCCATGAAATCGACCAGTTCCCCCTCAGCGAGATTCCATGTCGGAATGATCGAACCCGGCGCGCGCGGGCCGATCCTGCGCGGCGATGACGGCCTGTGCTGGCGGCTTGGCTTTGTTGACGAAAGCGCGGCGGCAGGGCTCAATGGGCGTGTCCGGGTGCGCGGGCGCATAGTCGATGTTGACAGGATCGAGGTTGAATACGTTGAAGTGCAGAATGATGCTTGAAAGCTGGACTTGGGCCGGATATCGGTTGGTCCCGGATCAGCCTGCGGCCAATTCCGTGCATGCTTCCAATAGGGCGTCCCAATCTTCGGGAGGATTGCCTTTGTCGAGCATGGATTTGAAAACGGCGTAGGCATCGCTCTTCGAGCCATAGGTGCGCAGCGTGTTGCTGTCGTTGACCCAGGCGAAGATGATGATCTTTGCGGCAGTCGAGTAGCGGAAGAACAGCCGGAACCGGCCATTTCCGAACTTTGCCCGGAACCAATGCTTGCGCTCCCGGCCCAGGGTGCCGCCTTGCCGGAACTCAGGACGTGAAGGATCGACGGGGATCACCTCGAAAACCAGCTTGCGTATTGCGGCAAGCAACTTGGCGTCGGCGCTGGTGGTATAGGCGATCGGGTCTTTTTGGCGGGCGCGCTCACCGGCGCTTGTCAGCTTCTCGAGCTGGGCGAGAAACAGCGGATGCGCGTAAAGTGTCCAACCGTTGACCGTGATCACTTGAGCAAGTCCGGGTCATTACTCAAAGCGAGACGTCGCCGTCGATCGCGTCATCGAGATCGACCGGAATATTTGCGGTCAGCGCGGCAATGCGGGCGGCGAGATCGGGCGAAAGCGCCTTCACGGCCTCAGGGTGCTGTTTCAGATCGGCAGCCAAAAAGCTCAGGAAGCTCTCGACTGCCGGATCCTCATCGCTATCCGCACGGCAAACGGTCACGCCGCCATCGCTCACGCGAAAAGCAATGCGGCCGCCGTAACCGACGCCCAGCGCCTGACGCACCGCCTTGGGGATTGTCGTCTGTCCCTTCGCGGTGATGGTGCTGATTTCCTCGAGCGCGATTGCCATGATACTCTCCATGTGACAACCAAAAGGTAAGGAATAATTCTTACATTGTCAAGTCGCGAGCTCGGCAGCCTAGAGGCCGCCGGTATGGCAATCGCAGCAATATAAGCGGAGAATAGCGCACTCAATCACCGCACGTGCCTGAGATCGCGTTATAACCGTCACCAGATCCGGCGCTCTGCGCCGAGGAGTGCGGGGGGTGCGAAATGGGCGGCGGGGGCTCACCCTTTTTCCTGGCACATCATTGAAAAATCGGCCCGAACAGGGTATCGATTGCCAGAGCAAGGAGCCCCACCATGAACCACGATCGATACGGACTGGATGGCTTACCCTTGGCTTGCCGCGCTGCGAACACTGATCCTGTCACCGGCCTCCCGTTGCCATCTGTTCCTCATGCCGATCCATCTGCACAGGACGGCAATCCCTACGTTTTGCCGACAGTAGTGGTATGCATGATCGCCTTTGTGATCGTCTTCGTGGTTGAATCCGGGATCGCTGGCTGATTTCAACTGCGTCGTTTCGCAACATGCAGATGATCCCGAGCCGGGTTGTCAGGAAACCGCTCAAAACCGACTGCATATGATGGCCCTAGACGCTCCTGCACGCGTGCGGCCCATTGTGCTCCTTGTGCGTCAGAGATGTTGTTCCCACGGAAGTCGAGCGCCCGGTTGTCATAATGGGCGGAACCAGGCACGTGCTGGGTACTATCATTGCCCGACGTGACAACGGGCCTTGGCAGTCCAAGCGCCGTTGCTTCCTCTGCCACCACGCCCATGGCTGGTACGAGTTCACCATCCATACGACCTAGTTGCGCGCTGGGTTTGACGCCTAGTCCCAGCTCTCGCGCAAGCTTCGCTCCATCAACCGGCCCGTCGGGAGCCGCCAGAAGCGTTCCTCCTTCCATGGGTGAGGCTAGGAGTGCCGACGTGTGTCCGGAAGGCGGGAGTGCAACGCTGCCCGGCATGCCAAGTTCGGCGTTGCTGCCGATCGAGCCCTTGCCCGCAATATCGGCTACGTCCGCCAGTTCGTCGATGCGCCGATTGCGTAGATCACTCATCAGGTCATCCATGATGTAGCTGATGGCCTGATCGCGCCTTGCGAGATCGCGGTAGTCGAGGCGCGGGTTCGAGATGTCGGGAAGATGCCATTCAGGATGTTCACGCTGCAGAGCCTCGTAGCGATCCTGGATCAGGTTCGACATGTCGCTCGACACCTGGAATCCATGGCTCTCCGCATAGCTGGCTTCGGACATCATCCTGCCGCCGATCTCGCGGTAGCGCGCCGCAGCCGCGCGCCGCTCGTCGGCCTCGGCTATTCGCCAGTCGGTGCCATCGGTCGTAGTCCGGGTTTGGCTGGCATCCGTGTACTCGGAGTTCTGGCTGAATGTACCCGACGACTTGACATCGCCGCTGTTGCCACTGACCACGACCCGGCTGCCCACATCCTCGGACTTGTCCGTACCGCGGGTGACCTGGTTCGTCGCAGATCTTTCGGATCCGGTTCTGGCGTCGTCCCCCCATTCCCGTCTGCCAAAAATCGAAGCGCCAAGGCCCGCCGAAACACCGCTGCCTGCAACATCCTTGCCGGGCGTTCCAATAGTTCCGTTTGCGGAGCCAGTTACCGACCCTCCAAACGCCCGCTGATCAAAGTTCCCGCTCGAACGGCTGTTGCCCTGCCGCAGGATCAGATCGTCATTCGTAACTTCGCGCGTGGACTTGCCCGACGAGCCCTCGACCAGGACATTGCCGCCTACATTATGCGTGTCTGAAGAACGCGACCCGCGCTCGCTGCGCGAACCGGTTACTTCACTGCTGGCGGCGACCGCACTGCCGAAAGTCCCGCGCGAACTGCTCCAGGTTGCCGAGGTGCCATTCTCGATGCGCTCGGCCTCGTTCATGTACCACTGGCCCTGGTTCCTGAGATCGCTGGCGTAGCCGCGCGTCATCGACGCCTTGAACGGCAGCTGCGAGATGGCGCCGCTGCTGTCGATCACCGTGTGGCCCTCGCCGTACTGATGGTACATGCGGCCATCATCGCCCCGGAATCCTGAATGGGCGGCCCCGGCCATGAGGTTGGGCGCCTGGTTCCACTGCGTCATCTGGCGGTTGTTCGCATTGAGATTGCCATGGCTGACATCACCGAAGGCATAGTTGCCAGTGGTCCGCTCGAGCGCGGCCGCATCCGCCCCGCCCTGCGCAGGGGCGAGCATCGAGCCCATGTTGGAGGCGACCGACATGGTGCCGCGCATCACCATGAGAGCAAGCACCGGCACCGACATCATCAGGAACCCCGCCATGGTGGCGACGTCCTGATTGACGGCATCGATCCCGGCCCAGTTCACAAGGCTCACCCCGCCCGCCGCCGCCGCATTGGTCTGCGCTGCGAGGCGGTCCATGATGAACATATGAATGAGGACGTAGATTGGTCCCCAGGCGGCAAGGTAGAAGAAACCGGAAAAATAGCCCTTGAGCGTCGCGATGCCGCTGCGCGGAAACAGCAGCAACGGGAAGACGATCGGAAACAGCGCGTAGAACACCACCGTCAGCACCACGTTCAGCACCGGTATCCAGATCAGCCCCTGCTCGGCCGTGGTGGTCATGGCGTTGCGGGTCTGAGCATCAGCGCGCTGGAGCGCGAAGGAATCGCTGTCGGCATTGCCGAAGTCGAGCTGGGCGGCCTCGAAAGCATCGACCATGCTCTTCTGCTTGAAGAACTGGTTGCGGGTCATGGCGCTACCGGTGAGCAGCTGCGAGACCACCGGAACATCGGCGGCGAGTTTGGCCCCGGCGGCGGCCTGGGTGAGCTTGGGGTACATCGAATGCGCGAAAGGCAGCGCATAGGCATTGATCTCGGTATCCCACTGCGCATCGATCAGGCCCCAGGCCTCGGCGCAGGTCTTGCCCTCGATATCGACCGTCCCGCCCCCGGTATCGGTTAGATACTTCATGCCGCGGTTGGTGGCGGCACCCACCCCAAGATCGGCCCAGAGATCGGTCGACTCGCTGAGCAGCTTCAAGCTCTTGGTGCCGAGCAGGATATCGTAATAGGCGCACTGCTTGAGGTAGCCGTCCAAGTTGGCCTTGAACACGGGATTGCGGATCTCGAACCCGCGCACCTTGTCCCACATCCGCGCACCGTAGACGAAGCCGCCATTGGAATAGTTCAAGGCTGCCGGCATGACGAAGACGGTTTCGGCGGTGCGGGTGAAGTAGTCGCTCACCTGGCTGGTGAACGAGGCCATGACGCCGAGCCCGATCGGCACATTGGCGACAGTTGATGGCGCGAGGCCCGGATTGATGCGGTCGGTGACCTTGATCGTGACCGTCGGCACCATGAGCACGAGGTAGATCAGCGTCGACTGGATGAACCAGCGGAACCAGGCGCGCCAGTCGAGATCCATCGCGGTGATGAGGAGCGCGTAGATCAGCCCCATCACCATGACGACCCGGATCAGCGACTTGAACCCGCCCGAACCGGTCCAGGCGGCGATCGCGTTGAAGGTGTTGACGAGATAGTCGCCGCCGCCGACCGTGTAGACCTCGAGCATCCGCCAGCGCCCCTTACTGGACCTGTTGGTTCAAGGTGCGCGAGAAGCGCAGCGCCGCCGACATCTGCGGGCTCAATTGCGTGCGCAGGGTCTTCTCCAGCATCTGTGTGCGCTGGATCAGCGCAAAGGTCTGGTCGAAGCGGTCAGAGGTCCGCGCCGCGATCCCGAGGAAGTTGCGCCGGGTTTCGTAAAGCCCCTCACGCCATTCGCGCAAGCTATCCGCGTCCGCCCCGTTGAAGTCGGACCGCGAATTGATTGCCATGTCGATGAACCGCATGGTCATTGTGGTGACCAGATCGACCGCAACGATTTCGGAAAGGTCGTTGATCTCCTGGGCAGAGATTCCGAATTCTGCGGCCGCGCTCACGGTGATGATCTTGTAGACCGGCACACTCGCCATACCGAGCAGCTGGACCTCGCCCGTCGTCAGCGAGGCTCCGGGGTCGCGCACCTTGAGGGCCATGGACTCGATGAGCGCGCGCACCTTGGTCTTGATCGCCGCGTTGGGCCCGATCACCATGTCGATCTCGCTGGGGCTCATGCACTTGCTGGTATCCGAGCCGCAGCTCCAGACCTTGTGCGGCGTCGATGACGTGCCATCGAGCATGGCGCTGATCAGCGCGCTATCGGCCGGGCCGATGAACTGGACGCGCGGTTTGCCGCCAGTGCCATTGGGGTCGTAGATCACTGTGCCGACCAGCGTCATCAGGAACTCGCGGAACTGGGCATCGAACCCGCCGTATTTCTTGCCCAAAGCCTCCCAGGTGTAGTTGTTGGGCATCCCGGCCTGTTCGCGCATGTCCGGGTCGGAATTTGCGCCCTTCAGGGCCTCGCGCTGGCCGCCGTTGTTGCACTGCTGGCGCGCCTTGGCCCAGTCGGCAACCGCGCCCTGGCTGTTGGCGATCGCCTCGCAGATCACCGAGGAGGCGGTGTCGGAAGTCGGCCACAGCCCGCCCACCAGCGCCTGCGCCGTCTCGCAGCTCGAGATGTTCATCTGGTTCATTTGCTGCACCTTTTGGGCAAGCTCATCCATGACCTTGCCGATCTCGGGCGAGATCGTGTCGATCGCGAGCTTGAAGGCGAAGCCGAGCGCGTTGTTGGCGGTGGCCTTGAGCATGGCCACGAGTTCGGCGGTGTTGATGAACGAGAACGAGCCGGCGAACAGGTCGATGCCGCCGCAGCCGGCGCGTGCATGCGGCAACTGGATATTGAAGGGCTGGATGTTCTTTTGCGGAAACCGCGACCAGACCGCCCCGCCCGAATAGTAGCCCGCCGACTGGCCCTGGTAGGCGCTGGGACCCGTGACGTTCCCCTGCACGCCCATGTCGGACATGAAGCTCTGCATCTCACCCTCGACCCCGGCGAGTGCCGGGGTCGGCGAGGCGAGCACGATCGAGCCGGCGAGCAGGGTGCCGAGCACCCGCGCCGAGACGCCGGCAAACCGGGTCCGAAGTTTCATCGCGTTGCGGCGGAAAGAACGGGATTTTCGCATCAGTAGTCACTCCCGGCGGCAACCTGGGTAAGCTGGAACACCCGGTCCATGATCTCGTCCTGGCTGAGGATTCCGTAGCCGATCGGCATGGGCTGCTTGGTCACGCTGTCGAACAGGACGAGCGCAGGCACTTGCCGGTCGGTGCCCATGCCAAGGCGCTCGTATTGGCCGCTATCGACCATGTAGCCAGGGAAGACCGCCGAAGGTCCGCCGTCCATCGAGACGGCGAGCACCGAGAGCCCGTACTTGTCACTGACGGCTTTGAGGATTGGCGAGAAGATGTCGCAGGCTCCGCAGCTCGAGGCGTAGAAGTAGAACACCCCGTAGCGCTGCGAGAGCTGGGCCATGACCAGGTCGCGGTCGCCCTTGCGCTGGTCAATCCACGCCCGCTTGCCGAGCGTCGAGACCGGGCGCTGCAATGTGTAGTCGAGCCCTGGATCCTGCCACAGTGCGCGCTGCCAGACATCGGCGAACATCGAGGAACGATCGAGCTGCTCGCGCTGGAAGCGGACATAGGCAGTAACGTTCTCGGGGCTCGGCTCGAGGATCGCGCGCGCCTTCAGCTCCTCGAGACTGGTACTGATCGCGGCCAGGCGATCCCGCGCGGACGCTTGCGGTGCGGCCGTGGTCCGCGGCGCCTCCTTCGGCTTTTCGCAGTAGAACCAGGTGCCGAGCCTTCGTTCCTTGCAATAAAGCGCGTCTTCCTGCTGTTCGACTTCAACGCCGTCGCCGTTCCGGTCGGCCGCAATCGCCAGAGTGGTGGGTGCTGCCAGCAGAGCGGCCAGCACCGCGAGCGATATTCGTGGACGCTGGAGCATCATCAGGACCTTTCGAATTCTTCGATGCAGCACTTGTGAACGGCGGCATCCGAGTGTGCCGGGCCGCCAGCCAACATGCGCATGTAGGCGACATGGCAGCTGCGCATGATTTTGATCCCCGCGCTCCTGATCGCGTAAACTCCCTCCGTGTGACGCGCCCAGCCCAGCCCGGCTACCACGTGCAGCGTGCGCTTGAGGCCACCGGGAGGAAGCGGCGCGTCGAGCCAGGTCGATACCTCGCGTGCGACCTCGGCAGAGGTCGACGGTCCGCGGCGGCACAAAGCCAAGACGACGAAGAATTCGGACAGGGCCATGTTGGGCCAAAGCAGGTTGCCGCCGACCTCAAACGCACGCACGTCGCCGGGAGGCTGCTTCTCGAATTTTTTGGTCATGACGATCTCCTCACGGCTTGTGCGCGGCGTAATAGTCCGCGATTTTCTGCTGGATCTGGACGAGGGCGGCGGCTTCGTCGGGGAGCTTCGCGGCTTCCATGAAGTCGGCGTAGACCTCGGAAAAATTCATCGCGGCGAGATCGAGCTGCTGGAACTCGAAAATCGAGAAGCCTTCGCAGGTTTCGGTCTTGGGCTTGCCCCAGGGCTTGCCGATCTGCGGGCGGCCCTGCTCCTGGAGGATGCGGCTGATCTTCGACTGGAAGCAGCAGTAGACGTCCTTCTTGGTGACGCAGATGCCAAGGAAGCTCGATGAGCAATAAGTGCCGACTTTGTGGCAGAGCCCGGCATCGTCCTTTTCGTCGAGCAGCTTCTCGGCCGAGGAGCACAACCAGGGGGTCAGGAGCGGAATGCCCTTGCCCGAACAGCAGTTCGACAGCCCGAAGACCTTGTGCGAGCAGCTCTCGCGCGTGCCGCGAAACAGCGTGAGGGCGGCTTCATCGAACTCGGCATTGGCCTGGCCGAGCGCGTTCAGGGCAACGACAGCATCCTTGAACTCGTCGGAGGCCTCGCGCTCAACGGCCTCGCATTCGCCGTTGACGCAGTAGACGTCGCCGCCGCAAATATACTGGGTAGGTTCCTGGACCGTGCCCGGGATCGGGCAGGTGTAGACGCGCTCGAGCACGTCGCAGGCGCCATCGCTGCGCGGCGGATCGTCGAGGCATATTTCGCGGGTTTGCGAGCAGCCTGCCGTGGCCTCGAGCGTCCCGCAATCGTTACCGCCGCCGACCACGGTCTGGCATTGGTAGGTCTTGGTCATTTCCCAGCAGGGCCGGGTGACTGCCACGCCGCTGATGACCCGCGTCTCGTTTACCGCAGTGCATTGCTCGCTGGCATAGGTGCACGAGCCAAGGTCGATGGCGCAGGCGTTGTCAGTCCAGGTCTCGACGAACCATTTCGAGATCGAGCTTTCCGCCGTCATCCCCGCAACATTTGCGGTGCAGACGTAGACTTCCTCGGGCACGGCGGGCTCAAGGCAATAGAGCGAGCCGCCGCCGAAAGGATCCCCTATGAAGTCCCAGGTCTTGCAAAGTGAGCGCTCAGCTAGGCCAGCTGCGGTGGCGCTGGTGGCCGTGCAACTGGCATTCGAGCCAATCGACCCGCATTGCTGGAGGCCAGTCAGGTATTGCAGCGGCGTGCCGGTGATGGGATCGAAGGTCAGGGCAGCAGCGATCCCCTCGCGGTTGCAGCGATAGACATTGCTCACGACCTGAAATGCGCCCGCAGGCGGCGGTTTAGGCAGCGTGCCCATGAGGTAGGCGCCCGGATCGCTGACCGGGCTGTCGCAGTCGTAATAATCGACCGTCAGGCCATATTCGGGTACCGGATAGCTCGCGGTCTTGTGGCACATGGCATTGCCGGCGAGCGATGCGCAGCCATCGAAACCGGCAGCTGTAACGCAAAGATACTGGTAAAGGGTGTCGTTCCATTCAGCGACTGCCAGGCTGCGGGTGCAGGTCCGTGGCTGCTCCACCACGCTTGAACCCACATGACAGGTCCATTCGGCGGTATTGGCTGCGCCCGAGCCCGGCGGCAGCGGCGTGCAGGATCCGGTCGAACCATCGGCGCTCATGCCGTCCAGATAGGCGTTCGGATCGGCCTCGATTGCGGTGGCGCGAGAAAGATCGCCGCGGGTGATATCGACCGTCGGCCGCGTTGTGGAATTGGCGGTCTGGTAGGCCTCGCTGTTCCAGCCCGCCACCGCGCCATCGCTCTGCATGGCTTCGGAGTTGGTGTAATAGCTCGTCTGGCCCGGATAGGTGTCCTGATAGCCTGGAATCTGCCCGGCTGCGCCCGGAGCCTGGGTCAACCCCTCGTAAGCGCCGCGCAGCGTGCCCCCAAGCCCACGCGCCTCGGCCTTGGCCTCGTCCGCCGTCATCGTCACAGGCGCGGAAGGGGGCGGCGGTGCGGGCGGCGCGATGCCAGGATCGATCGCGGAAGGAAGGACAGGCAGGTCTTCGATCAGATCGTCGGGCGGCGGGATATAGACCTGCGCGCTTGCTGGCACGGCGGTGAGGAGAGCGCCGAGCACCGCGCCAACGAGCAGCAATGCTGGCGTGAGCCAGGACCTGACCCGCCGCGGGAGGGAGTGCGCGCGCATATCAGTCCCGCTTCCGCAAGTTGGCGAGCGCGACACCGGCGACACCGGCGCCTGGCCCGCGCGCCGAAGCAAAGCTCTCGAGTGCGTATTCGACCGTTACGTTGCCTGCCATGCGGTCATGGTCGGGCGCTGCGCTCGAACAATCGAACCCGTCGCACAGCTCGTATGCGCGGCCCGTCACCACGAAGGTCGGCGCGGCGGTAACCTTGAAGGCGCGAAACAGCCGCGGGTCGATCGCGATGTGTGCCTCCTGCGCCTGATCGGTGACCACGCGCTTCAAACCTTCGACAAAGGCTTTGGTGCTGCCGTGCGGAAATCCCCGAAACACGACCACACCCCCGGCCTTTGTCGTGTCGCGGATCAGGGCACTCAGGCTTGCCTGCGGCATCGACAGGCTGGCAAAGACCGTGAACAGCGGCCCCTCGCCCATGGGTGCGCGCGTGTTGGCGGCAGCGCCGCTCAGCAGTTCGTCGAAGTCGACCGGCCCCGCCGGACCCTTGGGTAGACTGGCGGGATCGAGTTCGGAAATCGACTTCAGTCCTTCATCCCTCAGTTCTTCGGCCTCGGCCTGGTGCGCCTCGCCCCTGGCGCACTGCGAAGAAGCGCCAGTCAAAGGTGTCGGGAACCACCTCGCCGATCACCGGGGCGCCGTCGATCTCCTCGCCGGTAGGACGGAATCGCTCGGTTTTGAGCACGATCCGGTCAGGCGTGACCTGTGTCTCAAGGTCGCGGCGGATGCACTGCACGTTGATCGGATCGAGCTCGGAATAGTGCTCGGGCCGGTCGGCGTTGTCGACCGAGGGGCAGAGAAAATCGTCGAGGAAGGCGATGAGTTCAACCGGCCCCATGTCCCGCGCCGGGATCGAGAGCGCCTGGCATGTACCCATCAGACTGTCGCGCACAGTCGAGAGCATATCCGCTCCGATCGGGCTTCGCAGTGATGCGCCCACGCTCAGGATCACCCGGTGCGAGCGCACGAAGAAGGGGGCGTCCTTCGAGATCGACATCCACGCCCCGCGCCGCAGCCAGCGCGCGCGGTGCATTGCCGCGCGCCCATAGACACCCTTGGCAACCACCCGCGGCATGACCCAGTCGGCGATGCGCTCCCCGATGGACGGGCTTTGCCAATGGATCAGCTGGATCTCGCAGCCCGAAGGCACGGCATCAGAGAGGAACTGCGTCAGGATCTCTCCGCTGCGCTCGTCCGCCCCCATCATCGGCGCGAGTTCGAGGATGAACCCGACCGACTCTGTGTTGATGAACATGCGGCTCTTGGCGTCGAAGCTGCGGTATGGGAGCCAGTTCGACAGCATCGGTGCGCCGAGCAGCGGCCGTGCCGCCTCGGGATGCGCCGCGTCGCCGAAAAGCAGGGTGAGAAAGCTGTCCCAGAAGCTGCGGGCGGCCATGACGCGCTACTCCTCTTGCCTGCCGGAAAAACCGGCGGGCGGGTTGGCGACCTTGGGGGCAGGCAAGACCTGTGTTTGTGCCGCAGGTTGCGCGGTGGCCGGCTCTACAGGCCTTTCAAGTGGCGGCGTTTGAACCGTGCCGCCGCTGCCCGGTGGCTTGGGGACCTGCGCAAGCTGTGCCTGAACTTGCGCCTTGATGGTATCGACCGGCGACGCTGCGCGCCGCTCGGTGCCCCTCGCACGGGCTTCGGCAACGAGCCTCGGGTCGGGCGGCCCGCCCTGTGCCTGCGGGACTGTTAGAGCCTGACTGGGGACATCCCTGGCCGCATGAACGGTGTCATCCATCCCCGGCATGGGCGCGGTCATGGTGCCCGCCAGCGATGCAGGGATCGCGGCTGCGGCATCGCCGCGGCCCGTGACCTGATCACCAGCATTGGGCGCACCCGAGGACAGCTGCATCCAGCCTCCCTCATCGGCGACGGTATGAACAATGCGCGGTTCGTGCAGGTTGCCCGCGCCATCGACGTAAGAAGGGAACACAACTTTGAGCACCCGGCGCTTGCGGTGGACGAGGTCTCCGCTGGCGGCAGCGAGGCGTCCGCGTCCGCTTGGTGCCAGGGCTGATGCAGGTGCGGCCTTGCGTGCCGGGGGCTGGAAGTACGGCCCAGCTGGCGTCATCGGCCGCGCGTTCTGGATCACCGAAAGCGCCTGGTCATCGATCACGGTCGAGGGCGCGCAGGTGCCGCCCGGCGCATTGCATGAAAAGCTGCCCTTGATGTTGCTGCCCAGGAAGGTGGTGCAGGCCGCCATTTGAGTCGCGGCAAGGCCGAGAACGGCAGCGCCGACGACTTTCGAGCGTCGTGAAGCCTTGCGCCGCGCCGCCAGCACGCCCAGTTTTCCGGCAAGCCGCCAGAAGGCGTGGGCCGCCTCGATTGACAGTGCAGGTGCCGACAGGCTGGCAAAGCCCGCGGATCGGCGCCAGGCTCGCCGGCGCAAGTGACCGAGTTCCTGGGACGCGAGGTTCCGGCCCTTTGCAGGGCCAAAGGCTGCGCGGATATCGGTCCACAGACCGGTGGCTTCGGCGAGGCTCAGCCGCACATCGGGGATAGCCACCTGCCCGCGCGAGCGACTTGCGGCGGCGCGTTGGAATCCCGCAAACTGCTGGACCGAAAGCCAGGTCACGAGCGCGGACCCTTGAGCCAGGTGACCAGGAACTCCTTCGGGCGGAACCCTTCGATCACCGCGCCGTCCGAGCGGACGATGACCGGGGTTCCGGCAATGCCGTTCTCGCGCGCGAAGCGTTCGTTGGCATCGAGCGGCGAAGTGTCGCAGGCCCGGGTGTCAGCGATCGGCTCGCCCGCATAGGCAGCCTTGACCGCCCGGCGGCGGTCGCGCGCGCAGAACACCTGGTTGGCAAGATCGCGGCTGCCAAGCACCGAGATCGGGCGCTCGATCACCCGCACATTGAGGCTCTCGAGCACGCCTGAAAGCGCGCGGCAGTAGCCGCAGCGAAAGTCGCTGAAGACGGTGACGGTCTGACCCGATGGATTTCCCCAGACGATGCCGCCGGCCTCGGGCAGTGCGGCCAGGGACATCGTCCGGGGGGCCGCCTGCGCGGCAGCTGTGTTCACACCGCGCCTTGGCGATTCGACAGCTTCGGCCTCACGCCGGCTGCCTGCTGCACCGCCCACCAGCAGATCGGGATTGACCTCGAGCAGGCGCACAGCGGTCAGGTCCTGGCGGGTCTGCATGTCGTAGACCCGCCCGATCATCAGGTAGCGTGCCGTCTTGTCGACGTAGAACAGCTGCGAGCCTGCGGTCACTTCACAGACCCCGTCGACCACCTGGCAGTTGACGCGGGAGACCTGCGTGCGCGGCAGGCGCTCCTTGAGCAGGGCTGCGACTGACGTATCCTGCGGTGATGGCCTTGCGGGTGCCCCCTCGCTTGCCTGCGCCCAGACCAGCGATGCGCCGCTGCCGAGCGTCACGGCGGCAAGTGCCCAACCCATTTGGCGCAGGTGCAGTTGTTCAAGCTTCATGCGTTTTCTCCTCACCCGCTGATGAACACGCCTTCGAGGAAGACGATTTCGACATCGATCCCGGTCGGCATCTCGATAACGGGCTGATACTGCTCGGCCCGCTCGATCAGGTACTTGGAGACCATGTCAGCCGAGGTCGCGACGCCCTCGCCGAGCCCGCCTTCGAGGATCTCGCCCGCCCCGAGTTTCGGGCGCTGGCCGTTCACCGAGACATTGGTGCCTGTCATCAGCGAACTGGTGTTGGCCGAAAACCCGCGCCCGAACCCGCCGGCGAGCCCGGCGAGAAACGCCTGGCCGACAAGCGCGCCTTCGCGGCTCACCACCCGGCCCCGCACCCCGGTCTTGCCGCCGAAGGCGATAAAGCCCTTGACGTCGGAGACCGCGTAGCGCCCGCCCGGCTGCGGGCAGGTCATGCGCTGGAGTTTGACGTAGACCTTCTCCGAGGAGAGGTCGGCGCGGGCCGCACCGTTGACGAGGCAGCCGGCGATATTGGTCGTGAGCAGCCGGCCGTTTTCGTAGACAGAGCGCGCCGGTCCGGTAATCCGCAGCACGACTGGCAAGGGATCAGTCTGGCTCTCGACCCCCGCAATGGCATCGACCCCGACGATCACCTTGGCGACCGCGATCGAATTGGGCGGCAGATAATTTGCGCTGTCGGTAAAGACCGTATTGCCCTTGGGCACCGGTGTGCCGGTCCCGCTCGCGCCTTCGCTGAACGAAACCAGGCTCACTTCACTCCCGCGCATCGCCGGAAGACCTGCTGCCGAGGCTGCTGCCTGTCCGGCGGGTGTCGACGGCAGCGGTCCGCCAATCCGCGGAGCACCGGCGACCTGGTAGCTTGGCGGGCTGGTGCGTCCGTAAAGCGCATTTGGTCCAGCGCTCGCACCAACCGGCGATTGGCGCGCGGCATTCAGCGCTGCGCGCAGCTGCTCGTTTTCCGACTGGTAGGCCGACAATACGCGTTCGGTATCGGAGGAAATGGCCCCGCCCTGGCCCCCGCCTGAACCTTGCGCAGCTGCCAATTGCTGTTCGAGCTGGTCGGCGCGCTCGGCCCGGGAGGCGAGTGCACGCATGTTGTTGTTCATCGACATCATCTGCGCTTCGGACTGCGCGCGCCACTCCTTCTCGGCCATGTTCTTGTTGACCAGCTCGTCGACCGAGACGCCTTCGGCGGCTTGCCTGACCTCGGCATCGCTCGCCTTGCCGCTATCGTCGAAGATATAGAGCGAACCCGCCACCAGCGCGACGGCACCTGCCGAGCCGAGCAGCAGCATCTGCTTTTTCCGGGTCACCTCGTTGGCGGCGATGGCATCGCCAAGCGGTGAGGCATCTTCACCGCCGCCTGCATCGAGTGCCTTGGGTACTTTCCGGAATATCCTGCGCAGATCCATCACCGGCCTCCATTTTCCTGAATGAGGTAGACGGCCGTTTCCTGGCCTGCGGCGAGCTCGCTTACCGGCGTCATGAAGGCGACGGCGCCGCGCGCAGCGAGCATGTTCTCATTGAGCACCTGGGCTTCACGGCCAGAGTTGCGCACGCGCAGGATCAGGCCCTTGAGGTCCGCGCCGCGGTATTCGCCGACCTGCTGGACCTCGAGCTTGCCGACCGTGACCGGTTCGAGCACCGACTGACGGATGTCGAAGCCGTCCAGCACCTCGCTGCGGTACATGGCCTGGGCAAGCCGCACGGCCGCGTCTTCAGGCGAGGACCGCACCTCCCAGTCACGCGCCTGTTCGGCCTTGATCGCGGCATTGGCGATGAACACCTGCTCGGCGTCGCTCCCGCGCACCTGGCACACGAATTTGTAGACGAAGCCCTTGCGGGTCGTGCCGAAGAACGAGAGATTTGGCCGGACGAAGCCGTCGGGGACCGAGATATAGATGTCGCCGCGCACCGGCTCGTTGACGACCTTGAAGTCTTCGCTGGGGATTCCGGTCGTGATCTTCGACACCGAGGCAAACTGGTCGCCCGCGAGACTGATCCGGGTGAGGTCCTTGGCCGATGCCACGCAACTCACCGTGCCATTGTCGGCAGCCATCACATTCTGGTCGGCGAGCGCCGGCGATGCCAGGCACAGCGCGCCGAGACAAATGAGTGCCGCTCCCAGCGGTCGTCCGGAAACGGCATGGGGCCGTCCCGCCAACGCTGCGCCTGCCCCAATCGCGCCCCATCCCAGCCCTGCCATCATGGCTGCTCCCCCTTGTTGTCGTTTTCGGTGATCCGGCCGAACCCGGCGAGCTTCAGCGACACGCCAGAGTAGCTCCACACGAAGCGGAAGGTGCGCGCCTCGGCGGTCACTTCCTTCGACCCGACGACAGTGTGGAGCGTGCCGTTCACGTCGCTCGTGAGGGCGTCCGGATCGACGCTCAGCTTCTGGATCGTGAAGTATTGCGAGACGTTCGAACCGCTCTGCTCGCCCACCACCTTCATCAGTTCGGCCTTCATCCGGCCGTGTGTCCTGGGGTCGGTTATGCTGAGGATCGAATCCATCCAGTACTGGAGGTTCGAGGGCGAGCGGTTCAATGTCAGCAGCGCCGCATCACGCGTCACCAGCTCGAGATAGTCCTTGTCGACATGGCTCGATGTCAGCGTCAGCGGCCGCGCCAGCACGGGCTGCAGCACCACTTCGCGGTCGCGCTTCAGCGCGGTCAGCGTCAGCATCACCGAGACGCCGAACAGGACCAGGCAGGAACTCGCCAGCAGGTTGCGCTGCTTCAGCAGCCGCTGCGATTGCTGGTGCGTGATCGAGAGGTCCATATCAGCCCGCCATCAGTCGAAGATGCGAGGGCGGCGTTGCCTTCAGCCCCATGAAGGCACCGGGCAGGTACCAGTAGGCCGTATGAATGATCCACGAAACGGCACGTCCCGCCTTCAACTTGCGCAATCCCCACCAGGCCAGCACGCTTGAAATGAGCCCAATCAGAATATGTTGAGACAGGACGCCCCAGGCGAATGGCAGGATCATCGCGAGGAATTCATCGAGCGTCCAAAAGCCGATGAGCTCGGGATCATCGAGATGCGCCGGGACCGTGTATCTGTTCATGAGGCAGCACCGCCCTCCAGCCGTTCCGCGTTAAGCCTATTGAGGCGAGGCGGATCGGCGAACCCGGATCAGACCGTCGCGGTGACGGCAGCGGTGACGATCGGCACGCCCGTGCCCGCGCCGACACCGACGCCGACCGGAATTGCGACCTGGCCGAGGCTGAAGCGGCCCGAGGCGAGACCGACGATGCCGCCAGCAAGCGACAGCACGGTGATGATCTTGCCACCCGAGCCTTCAAGGAAGCCGGTGAAGCTGGAAAGCGCGGTGTTGAAGGTCGTGTCGGCACCCGCCATCGCGACTTCGCTGCCGAAAAGTGCGGCAACCGCGACCACGGCTGCTGCCTGCACAAGCGGCGCCCCTTTTCCTTTGAACTTGTCTTGCATCGCATCGTTCCCTTTCTCGAAACCGCCTCCGTCATCCAGGGGCATCTCGAAAGAACAGGTCTGCACCCCGCTCAGCAATTAACGATTGGTTTCTTGTGATCCGCGAATCGAAACATTTGCCGATTACAGATTCATTGTTGGCGTTGTTTGCCGGATCGGGAAATTAAGGGTTCTACATTGAGAATACCGGGTATCCCCGAACGAGATCGCGATACCCGAACAATGTGATTGGCATTACCGGAACGGGAAACCGGCCCGGCGAATCGCCTGCCCCAAAGGACGGATTCGTAAAATTAACGATTCGGGGGCATTATGGTGGGAACAATGGAAAACCGGGCGCGAACTGAATGGCCAGTGGCACACGCAACATCCGGATGCTCATAAACCAGGATTGCTTCGCCTTCCTGGCCGATGCCATGTGCGAATATTCCAAGAAAACAACGAAATTTCAGAGCCTTCGCTCGACGGTACAGCATGCGTGCGTAAGCACCAAATCGCTCGCACTGGAGCGCGAGGATCTCGAGCGTTTTATTGCCGAACATCCATTCGACGGCAAGATCAGGGTCTGGCTCGAGATAAAGCCAGACTGGCTCGCCGACTATGACGCGATCCGCCGAAAAATCGCGCAGATCAGCGGAAAACCAGTGCAGGACAAGGCGGTCATACCTTTCGTGGTCCACCTTGCGCAGGCCAGGGGCCTCTTTTGAACCATTTCGGATTGTACAAGGCAAACAACACGTTCACGTCTTGACACTCTATGGCATCCCATAGACCAATCGGCTCGGGAGGGACGAGCCATGCCGCATCGCACTGTGACACCCGAGACCGTGTTCCGGCCGAGGCCTGCCTCGATGCATGACTCGGTTTTCTCCTTCGGCGAAATATCGCCGAGGCTCACCGAGCAGGAGCAGTACAAGCGCCTGATTGACGACCAGGCTGCGAAGCAGAGCGTGCCACTAGCGCATTTGGCCGACCGCCTCGTGATAGGGCGACCGCGATTGCACAAGGTCATCCGGAAGAACCTGGCGCTCAAAGATGACCTCCGGGACCGCCTGTTTGAGGCACTCGGAATTGATTGCGTGCGCGCCAAGTTCTGCGTTGCTTTCCTGCACGATCACACGGTCTACGATGATCCTGACGTATTTCTGGTTTGTGAGGGGCTGAAGGGCTTCTACTGTGAGATCATTTCACGCCGTCGCGGCGAAATCCAGGTGGCGCTGCGCCCGCCGATCATCCACGAAGCCTTGGGCCGGGCCTATGAACTTCTCCTTTCCCACCAGGAGCGAGTCATGGAGAACGACCGGGCCCTTCAGGCGTGAAGCCAGAGGCTGTCCACGCCTGGACACAGCTTTACGCAGCCGTTGGCCTGCTTGCCGTCATCTGCGCAGGCTGTGCGGCTTTGAAAACAATCCTTGAACTGCGAAGTGGCGCCGTCACCGTCCCACTTACAACGTGGAAACAGAAGGTTCTCTGGGTTCCACGTCTCTGGTTACAGTTTCAGCTTAGCTATTTGAGCGGGTTCCCGTGCATCATGGGCATTGCCTTGCTTTATGCGCATTACATCGGGTTCGAAGCGTTCAATCCATCGTAGCGGACCAGCTCAATGCTACGGTAGCCTGATGCGATCACGGCCTTCATGGCCACATTTCCCCGAAATTCGGCATCGGTGGTTGCAACGCCCAGTCGCGCAAGTCGTGCCCAATTGGTGGTAATCGTGCGCACATAGTTTCGGGTTCCCGGAATGGCCGGCACGTAACCTCGTTGCAGAGCCCGTCGTTCCGGACCTGCATTGTAAGCGGCAAGTGCTAGGTCCACTCGTCCGAAACGGTCAAGCTGTTGACGCAGATACCGCGCACCTGCCCGCATGTTTGAAACTTTATTAAACGGATACGATAGCCCAAGAAGGCGGGCGGTTCCCGGCATGATCTGCATGATGCCCATTGCACCAGCACTGCTGATCACCCAGGATTTATGTCCGGACTCCTGCGTGATAACAGCGTCGAGCAGATTGGTCGGGAGGCCGAACTCGCAGGCTATAGCTGCGACCGTGTCGAAATTGAGTGCCCTGCGGCTCTCAATTTCCTTTGGCAACCACCAAGTCGGAGCGTAGCGAACACTTTCGCAGTTCTCGATGTTTCTTGCTCCGAGCCCGCGTTCATGTGCCTGCTGTATGATTGGCATCACCCCCCTATAAAGCCTTTGATCCACTTCAAAATTGCCACCAAACATTACAGTGCTAAGATTAGTCCCATCTGCCGGCGAAGTTCCACCCCAATGCTCCAGCCCACTCTGTTCGAGATGGGCTCGTAACGATAACTCGACGTCTCGCTTGGGAGAGCCATGCCGCAATTGAGGGTCAACCAGCTTTTGCTGCACGGCATGCAACTTTGCGAAATCCAAGATGTCGACTTCGCGCGCAGCGGCACTACCGCAGCAGCATGCCACTAAGCATAAATGAATCGCAGCTTTGGGTAATTTCACTGTGCACCCCGCATGGGCGCACTGAGCTAGTGGGTTTTGCGCATCGTTAAAGGATCAAACGAGGAACCTCGTGTCAAACGAAAAATCGCAAACAACGAACAATCGACGTAAGCATCCGCCGAGTACCGCGTTATGAACTGTTTCAGGCGGCGAGCGCGGTGTTCGACTTGCGCCAGTTCCATGCCAGCAGGTCGTCGAGGCGGGTGACGGGCTGTTCGGCGATGCGGGTGAGAACGTCTGCAAGCCAGGCCTGCGGATCGACGTTGTTGAGCTTGGCGGTACCGATCAGCGAGTACATGACGGCGGCGCGCTGGCCGCCGCGGTCGGAGCCGCAGAAGAGCCACGATTTACGACCAAGAGTCACGCCGCGTCGGCCTGCAGGATGCCTGCCCAGGATACGAGATGGGCGCGCGGATGTTCGCCGCGCCGGTCGCGCGAGTAATGGAACAGCGCGGCAGGTGGTGCTGGTCCGCCGAACGGAGCATCGTCGCGCACATAAACCCATAATCGACCGGTATCAGTCTTGCCCTTGGCGAGAACCGGGACCGTCGTATCGTCGCCATGCAATCGCTCTGCGGCCAGGACATGGGCCTCGATCCGGCGATAGAGAGGCATCAGTGCGGCGCTTGCCGCACCGACCTGGTCAGCGAGTGTCGACAGGCTCAAGGGCACGCCCTCGCGAGCAAAGCGTTCGGCCTGCCGGTTGAGGGGCTGGTGTTGTCCGAACTTCTCGAACAGCAGCATGGCAAGGAAGCCCGGGCCCGCCCATCCACGCGGCACGACGTGGAATGGTGCTGGTGTGTCAATCGGCGTCCAAACGGGACCCCCGATCGGCGCCGAACAGGGACCCCCTTTGCGATAGTGCGATCCGTTGATGGGGGGCGCGGGTTTCGCTCTGCTGGTGGCGTAGGGAGGGCGTAGCCCGACCGGAGGCGCCAGCAGAGCGAAGGTCATTTCTGTCGGCTATCGGGGCGGATCAGCTGCGGTTCTTGAAGCGCCAACTGTCGTTGCCGGTCTCGACGATGTCGCAGTGATGGGTGATGCGGTCGAGCAGCGCGGTGGTCATCTTGGGATCGCCGAACACGGTGGGCCACTCGCCGAACGCCAGGTTGGTGGTGATGATTACCGAGGTCTGTTCGTAGAGCTTGCTGATCAGGTGGAACAGCAACTGGCCGCCTGAGCGGGCGAACGGCAGATAGGGGTCAGTTCTGGCTGAGGGCGGAATGACACCCTAAGCGGCGGAGTCCTTGGGCCAAAGGTACTCACCAGTGAGAAGGATGTGGGCCCACCCGAGCGGCGAGATATGGGCGAGAAGATGGTCGGGGGTATCGAGCCCTTCGCGGCGGCGAGCTTCGACGGCATGGCCGAGATGCAGGGTGTTCCAGTAGACGATGATGGCGGTCAGTAGGTTGAGGCCAGCGATCCGGTAATGCTGACCCTCCGTCGTGCGGTCGCGGATTTCGCCCTGACGGCCAATGCGCAGGGCATTTTTCAACGCATGATGTGCCTCACCTTTGTTGAGGCCCACCTGTGCACGGCGCTGCATACCGGCGTCGAGAATCCATTCGACGATGAATAACGTCCGCTCGATCCGGCCCACCTCGCGCAGCGCGGCTGCAAGATCGTTCTGGCGCGGATAGGCGGCGAGCTTGCGCAAGATGCTGCTCGGCGCGACCTGCCCCGCGCTCATGGTGGCGGCGCAGCGGAACAGGTCGGGCCAGTTGGAAACGATCAGCGCCTCACGAACCTTGCCGCCCACCAGCGGGCGCAGCTCGCTCGGCGTGGTGGCAGGGTCGAATACGTACAGTCGTTTGGATGGGAGGTCGCGGATGCGCAGCACAAGGCGGTAGCCGAGCATGGCGCTGATCCCGAACAGATGATCGGTGAACCCGCCAGTGTCGGCGTATTGCTCTTCGATCCGTCGCCCTGCCTCATTCATCGTCAGCCCTTCGAGCAGGTAAGGTGCTTCGCTGACTGTGGCTGGAATAGTCCGCGATGCAAACGGCGCGAAGCGGTCGTTGACGTGAGTATAGGCCTTGATTCCGGGATCGTTGCCGTAGCGGGCGTTGATCGTGTTCATCGCCTCGCCCTGCCGTGCTGCGGGGAAGAACTGGCCATCGGCCGATGCGGCTCTACCCATACCCCACACCTGGGCCATCGGCAGCGCCCCTTGCGCCGCGACCACGTTGGCCAGCGCCTGGTCGATCGCCTCGCTTTCGACGTGCCAGCGCGCGAGACGGGAGAGTTGCCAATAGTCGTGGGTGTTGGAAGCCTCTGCCATCTTACGCAGGCCCAAATTCAGGCCCTCGGCGAGCAGGACGTTGAGCAGACCAATTCGGTCGCCGCACGGCACGCCGGTGCGCAGATGCGTGAAGGCATCGGTGAAACCCAGCGCGGTATCGACTTCGAGCAGCAGATCGGTGATGCGGACGGGCGGCAGGCGGCGATACAGATCGAGCATCAGATCCTCGATCCCATCCGGCGCGTCGGCGGTGAGGCGATCAATGCGCAGCGTGCCGTCTTCGATGCTGCCTTTCGGAATTGTACCGCTGCGCGCGGCGCGACCGAGCCGGGCAAGGCCATCGGCGAGACGCACCTTGCGGTCAGCCAGCCAGACATGCGGGTCGGACGGGACCGCTAGCTTCGCGGCATGCGCGACCGCCATCGGCACGAGGACGTGGCGCAGGTCACCATACCGATGCGAGCGGTCGAACCAGATGTCGCCCGAGCGCAGCGCGTCGCGCAGATGGAACATGACCGCGACTTCCCGGAGGCGCGCATCATCGTCGCCCTTCGCCCGCAATTGACGCCGCCATTTGGAATGTGGGCGCAGGAAATCGTCGGTCGCCGGGAGCGCGTCTTTGGTGGCGATGGCGATCACCGCGTCCAGCAAGGGGCGCGCAGCCGACGCGGCTTGGAGATGGAGGCAGCGCAGCATACGCGGGGCATAGCGACGGAAGCGGTGATACCCCTGATCGACATGCGCCAGCGGATCATCGCCAAGCGTGTCCGTCAGAATCCTGGCCGTCGCGACGAGGCGGGAGAGATGGTCCCATCCCGCCGCACGCGCGACCGCATCCTCCAGCGACGCGCCGTCGCCATGCGCTTCGAGCAGCGACTGGCCAAGCGCAGTGAAGCCGCTCAGCGTCGCAGTGACCCCACCTCTGGTTTCCGCGGCGCGTACGTCATGTAGCTGCTTCGCCTCGCGCCAGGTGCGCCCGACGATCCGGTCATGCGTCTCGATCACCGCATCCGCGGTCGCGGTAGCCCACTCGATGATGCAGACCGCGAGGATGGCGCGACGCCGGTCGGCACCGAGATCGCGCAGGCCATCGGCGAAGTAACGTTCGCCCTGTCGGCGCAGCCGGGCGACGCGATGCGGCGGGACGTCGCCGAGCAGGCGGGCATCGAGGTTCATCGCACGCAGGAACTCAAGCCGGTCGAGCAGTCGATTTGCCGCGGCGGAATTGTTGCCCGGCTCGATCCGGCGCAGCCAGATGAAGCGACTGATTGCCCCCGGCAGCATCTCGGTCGTCAGCCGGTCGAGACGGGTGCAGGCGACAAGATCAAGGCGAGATGCGATGCGCTTCTCGATGCTGCGTTCGGCCGCGACGAGCGCATCCGCGCACAGGCGCTCGATCGTCGTGATCGCCGGCAGGATGGTCATGGTATCGCGGCAGCGGGAGATGAAGCGCCGGGCGAGATCGTCGTTCGAGTGTGCCTGCTCGGCTTCGGCGAACAGCCAGTCACGGAACGTCCGTGCCGGCGCGCCCTGACCAGGAAACGTCCTGTATCCGTAGATGGAGCGCAGCACCTCCATATGTTGCTGGCGGGTCTGGCGCCGGACGGCGTAGTGGACGAGCACGTCACCGGCGATGCCGAGCTGGGCGCCGAGGAAAGCGGATACCGCGAGCGGGATCACCTCGCCCGGCACCAGCATTCGTCCCGGATAGCGCAGCGCGCACAGTTGCAGCGCGAAGCCGATCCGGTTTTCCGGTCGGCGTCGCCGGTCGATGTGGATCAGGTCGTCGTCCGCCAGGATATAATGCCGTAGCAGCGACGCTTCGTCGGTCGGCAGGTCGAGCAGCGACGACCGCTGCCGGGCGCTCAGGATATGGCGTCTCGGCATGCGGCTTTGTCCCTGTTGAACAGAAGTCTGTTTTGGACAACACTGACCCCACGCAGATCAAGGCTTTTCGAGGCCTAATTCCAGAAGGGTTCAATTGGGACAGCGCGCCGCCATCTACGCCAGGGTCTCGACAGCCGACCAGTCGTGCGAGCGGCAGCTTCGCGACCTCGCCGGTTTTGCCGAGCGTGGCGGCTATGAGGTGGTCGAGGTCTTTCGAGAAACCGCCTCGGGGATGAAGGCCAACCGATCGGCACGTGCCGAAGTGATGAAGCTGGCCCAAGCGCGCCACATTGATGCGATCCTTGTCACCGAACTCAGTCGTTGGGGGCGCTCGACGCAGGACCTGCTCGATACGCTCAACCGGCTGTCGGGCTGGCGCGTGTCGGTGGTCGCGATGAGCGGCATGACCTTCGAGGTCGATACGCCGCACGGTCGTATGATGGCGACGATGCTCGCAGGCATTGCGCAGTTCGAGCGCGACATGCTCAGCGAGCGGGTTCGCTCCGGCCTCGCCGCGGCACGGGCGCGGGGTCGGAAACTCGGGCGGCAGACCGGCGTCCGCCCGAAGTCGGATCGGCTTGCCCCCAAGGTGCTAGCCCTTGTTGCCGAGGGGCGCAGCTATCGCTGGATAGCCCGGGACCTCGGCCTCAGCAAGAATACTGTCGCCGCAATCGTCGGACGCTCCAGGGCGGACATGGATCACAAGGTCGAGGTGGCGGCATGAGCGTCGCGCCGGATGTCGGACGAAAGCACAGGATGAAGACCGCCGCGCTTGGATGCATTACGTACCTGGCGATTGCAGGCTTCGTCTTCGGTAGCTTGCTGAAGCCAGTATTCCTCGCGACGATCTGGTCAGATAGACTGGGCGCGGCTCACTGGCTCTGGATCGTATCCGCTTGCTTCGCGGTCGGAGCGACCAGCTTTTTGATACCGGCTCGGTTTTCGATCGTTCGAGGCCCCATTTTTGTAGCGGTGGCGCTGGCGGGCTCTCTACTCTCAGTCGGAGCTTATGCGGATAATCTGAGATTGAAGGCGTTGAACGAGTTCGGTGCTGACCGGCAAACCCAACACTCGTTTTTAGAATCGGTCCGGCATGCCCCGGAAGAATTTCAGTTCTTCCTGCATACCGCCGTCATGAAGCACTGCGTGCCATATGCATGGAGCTATCGAACGATGAACTTCTATCGCATACCTTTGAGGGCAGCGGTCAACGTCATGCCTGCAAGGTGGCTGACGGAATGTTCTATCCATCGAGAGTGACGCAGTTTGTGATCAATGGCAGCCGCGGCGACGGCAAGGACAGCTATTCCCTTAGGGTGTCATTTCGCCCTCAGCCGGAACCGACCCC
>CAMTWP010000018.1:0-189557 GCA_947085475.1 uncultured Novosphingobium sp.
AGCGCTGCGACGCCGAGGGCGGGCTTTGTGGGTGCAACCCGAAGGGCCGGGGTGGCCAAGGGCCCCGGCCGTCGTTGCATCGCTGGCCCGCACGTCAGTGCGGGTGGCGCGCTGCGCCATGGCCTGGAGGGCATGGCCTTCGCCAGGCACAAACAGTCCTCAGGGCTGTTTGTGTCCGGGCTCAGCCTTGCTCAGGGCCCTTGGACACCCCGGCGCGAGCCCATGGGATTGCCTCGCAACCTCTCAGGCGCGTCGGCGGCGCGCCCAACCGGCCGCGGCCAGCGCGGCCATCACCAGGGCGGCAGAGCCGGGTTCGGGCACCAGGCCGGCGACAAGCGCCGGCGGCACGTAGGTGTTGTCGGGGCCGGCGAACCTTTGCGCGCTGTACACGACATCGCCCGTGGAACTCTGGCCCGCAGCCAGCGCATCGTCTCGGGTCTGGGTGGTCGATGTGAAGTGGATCAGCTCGGCCCCGCTACTGCTCAGGCCGAGCGAGAACCAGGCGTCGCCGCCGCCGGCGATCGGGTGAAAGGCCTGCTGGCGCAGCGACATCGAGGTCTGGAAGAGGTAGCTCGTCGCCGCGCCGAACAGCGGCTGCTTGATCACGAGGTTGATCAGTTCCTGCGTCTCGCTGTCGGGATTCAGCGTCGGCGGCGGCAGGTCACGACCATAGTTGCCGATGAAGATGTTCTCGACGACGGTCTGCAGCGGGTCGAGGACGTTGTAGAACTGCAGCCAGGTGTTGCGCACCGCCGTGCCTTGACACGCCGGCGGCGCCAAGAAGGTCGAGAAGACCGGCCAGTTGCAGCCCTCGGGCACGAACAGGTCGGCCGACACCTTCCAGCCCAGGCTGGGATAGGCTGCGCCGTAGGCCGGGTCATAACTGAGCACCATCACCGCCGCCTGACTCGGCGCCACGCTGCCCAGGCTGACGCCAAGGGCGAGTACGGCAGAGCCGAAGATCTTCGGAATTCGTGATGTCAAGGCGTGCTCCATTGAAAATGGCTATCTTCAGTTCTACAAGCAATTTCCAGGCCTATGGCTCGCCCATCCATCCAAGTCCTTGTTTCGTAAGGTCTTCGTGCCAACCCATGCATCGAAGGCAGGCCGCCCGCCGGCCGGAACTCGTACCGATGTAAAGCTTTCCGACAACGGCCCGTCGGTCGTTTCACCCACTGGCGCGGGAGCGAACGCCGCCGATCCGGCATCATCGGCCTCTTCCAGTTCCTTCGCTGCCGCACCGCATGGACCCGAAAAACAGCCGCCCCGAAAGCATCGCCGCCCAGGCCCTGGGCTGGATCGACGACGCCACGCGCGCGATCACGCCGCCGATCCACGTCTCGTCGACCTACCTGCGCGACCCCGACAACCAGTACCGCTCGGGCCGCGTCTACGCGCGCGCCGACAACCCGGCGTTCGACCAGGCCGAGGCGGTGATCGCGCGCCTGGAAGAAGGCACGCAGGCGATGCTGTTCGCCTCGGGCATGGCGGCGGCCACCGCGGTGTTCCAGGCGCTGGCGCCGGGCGACCATGTGCTGGCGCCCAAGGTCATGTACTGGTCGTTGCGCAATTGGCTCATGGGTTTTGCTACGCGCTGGGGCCTACTGGTCGAACTCGTCGACATGAGCGACCCGGCGGCGGTGCAGGCGGCGATCCGGCCCGGCCAGACGCGCCTGGTGTGGATCGAGACCCCGGCGAATCCGCTGTGGACCGTGACCGACATCGCCAAGACGGCTGAGATCGCCCACGCTGCCGGCGCGCTTCTGGCCGTGGACTCGACCGTGGCCACGCCGGTGCTGACGCAGCCCTTGCGGCTGGGCGCCGACATCGTCATGCACGCGGCGACCAAGTACCTCAACGGCCACTCCGACCTCATCGCCGGTGTGCTGGTCACGCGTGCAGACGGCGAGCTGTGGCAGCAGGTGCGCAAGCTGCGCGCGCAACTCGGCGGCACGCTGGGTTCGTTTGAGTCCTGGCTGCTGCTGCGTGGCATGCGCACCTTGCACTTGCGCGTGCGCGCGGCCAGCGCTTCGGCGCAGCGCATCGCCGAGCACTTCGCTGGGCACGAGCGTGTGGCCGAGGTCTTGTACCCCGGCTTGCCCGGTGCCGCGGGGCACGCAGTGGCCCGGGCGCAAATGCAGGGCGGCTTTGGCGGCATGTTGTCGATTCGCGTGCAAGGCGGCGAGGCCGCGGCCGTCGCCACCGCGGCGCAGGTCAAGTTGTGGAAACGCGCCACGTCGCTGGGCGGCACCGAGAGCCTGGTCGAACACCGCGCCAGCGTCGAAGGCCCGGGCACCCCCGCGCCCGTTGATTTGCTGCGCTTGTCGGTGGGCATCGAACATGTCGACGACTTGATCGCTGATCTCGAACAGGCGATGCGCGCGGCGCAAGGCTGATGCGGGCCGGCTGAGCCCCGTCAGACGCGCACCGAGCCTTTCTCGCGCGTTGACCCCCCGCTGAAACTGCGGCATCATTCCGGCCGTAACAAAATTACATGCGCCAAGGGCGCGGCGACCGATGTCATTCGATCTGGTCTTTTTTGGTGGCACCGGTGATCTGACCTGGCGCAAGCTGATGCCGGCGCTGTTCCAGGCCTTTCGCCACGGCAAGCTGCCGCCCGGCGGACGCTTGCTGGCCGTGGCGCGCGATGAGCGCAGCGACGACGAATACCGGGCCTACATCCACGAGCGTTTTGCCGCGGTCGAAGCGTCCAAGCGGCCGAGCGACGAAGAGTTCGCGCGCTTTGCGAAGTTGCTTCACTACCGGCGCATGGACTTGTCGCAGCCCGAGCATTACGCCGGGCTGCGCCGCTGGGTCGACGAGCCGCGTGCCGAAGAAGGGCGCAGCGGCGCGCGCGCCGAGACGGTGGTCATGTACCTGGCGACCAGCCCCTACCTGTTCCCGGTGATCTGCGAGCAGCTGGGCGCTGCCGGGCTGAACGGCCCCAAGGTGCGCGTGGTGCTGGAAAAGCCGCTGGGCCACGACATCCACAGCGCGCAAGAAATCAATCGCGTCGTGCGCTCGGTGTTCCGTGAAGAGCAAGCCTTTCGCATCGATCATTACCTGGGCAAACCTGCGGTGCAGAACCTGATGGCGCTGCGCTTTGGCAATGCCTTGTTTGAACCGCTGTGGCGGCGCGAATGCATCGCCAATATCCAGATCACGCTGGCCGAGGGCCTGGGCGTGGGCACGCGCGGCGACTACTACGACAAGACCGGCGCGCTGCGCGACATGGTGCAAAACCACGCGCTGCAACTGCTCACCATGATCGCCATGGAGCCGCCGTCCAGCAACGACGCCGACGCCATTCGCGACGAGAAGCTCAAGGTGCTGATGTCGCTCAAGCCTTTCACCGCCGAGAGCGTGGCGCGCGACGTGGTGCGTGGCCAGTACAAGGCTGGCAACGTCGAAGGAAAGGCTGTGCCTGGCTACCTGGACGAAGTCAAAGTGCCACCGGGCAGCCACTGCGAAACTTTCGTTGCGCTGCGCACCGAGGTGCAGAACTGGCGCTGGGCTGGCGTGCCGTTCTATCTGCGCACCGGCAAGCGCTTGGCCGCGCGCGATGCGCAGATCGTGGTCAACTTTCGCGAAGTGCCGCACCCGATCTTTCCGGGCACGCGCCAGGCCAACAAGCTGGTCATCAACATGCAGCCCGAGGACGGGCTTGAGTTGCATCTGCTGGCCGTCAAGGGCGGCAGTGGCAACGAGACACTTTCGCCGGTGTCGCTGGACCTGGACTTCGACAAGGCCTTCCCGAGCCAGCGTGTCGGCGCGTATGAGCGACTTTTGCTCGACGTGATCGCCGGGCGCTTGAACCTGTTCGTGCGCAGCGACGAGCAGGAGCAGGCCTGGCGCTGGGTAGAACCCGTACTCGAGGCCTGGCGCCAGGACAGCGCCGGCCCGCGCCCCTATGCCGCGGGCAGCTGGGGTCCGCCCGCGGCCAGCGCGCTGGTGGCACGCGACGGTTTCGTCTGGGCCGAAGAGCAGTGATGCTCGAGCGCATCAAGGCGGCGATCCCGGCGCTGCCACCGGCCGAACAGCGCGTGGCACAGCTGCTGCTGGCCGACGCGCGTGGTTTTGCCGGCCTGCCGATCAGCGAGCTGGCCGAACGCTCGCAGGTGAGCAAGCCCACGGTGGTGCGCTTTTGCCGCAGCGTGGGCTATGACGGCCTGGCCGACTTCAAACTCAAGCTGGCGGGCAGTGTGAACGAGGGCGTGCCCTTCGTGCATCGCGCGGTGGCCGAAGGCGACAAGGCCGGCGACATCGTCGTCAAGGTCATCGACAACGCGGTGGCGGCGATGCTGCGCTACCGCAACGCGGCCGCGAGCCAATCGATAGCGCTGGCCGTCGAAGCCCTGACAAAGGCGGGCAACAGCGGACGGCGCATCGAGTTCTACGGCGTGGGCAATTCGGGCATCGTGGCGCAGGACGCGCAGCACAAGTTCTTTCGCCTGGGCGTCAGCGCCGCGGCGGTCGTCGACAGCCACGTGCAGGTGATGAGCGCGACCATGCTGCGTGCGGGCGACTGCGCGGTCATCATCAGCAACTCAGGGCGCAGCCGCGACTTGATCGATGTGGCCGAGCTGGCCGGCAAGAAAGGCGCGACGGTGATCGTCATCACGGCCAGCGGTTCGCCGCTGGCGCGTCTGGCGCAAAAGGGGGCGAACCACATTCTGCTGGCCGCCGACCACCCCGAGGACGCTGACCGCTACAGCCCCATGGTCTCGCGCTTGCTGCACCTGGTCATCGTCGACATCCTGACCACGGGCGTGGCCCTGCGCATGGGTTCCGATCAGCTGCGACCCCTGCTGCAGGAGATCAAGAAGAACCTGCGCCAGCGCCGCTACGCGCCGGCCGATCCCGCGGCCTCAGGCGACAGCGACAACAGCTTGTCCACGCCATAGAGCTGGGCCAGCTGCACAAGCTTGGCCGGCGCGCCCACGACTTGCAGCGGCCTGCCGCTGGCCTGGGCTAGACGCCCGGCATGCAGCAGCAGCGCGACGACCGACGTGTCGAAGGACTGTAGCGCTGCGGCGTCGATGCTGGCAGCGCCGCTGCCCGATTCCAGCGCGGCGCTGACTTCGCGCATCAGCGCCGCGGCTTCGTCAATGGTGGCGGTGGCGGGCAGTTGCATGGCAAGCAGACTGCTCAGGACTTGGCCGAGGACTTGTTGCGCTCGGTGAGTGTCGCGATGAGACCGTCGACGCCGCCCTTGGACAACTCGGGCGCGAACTGCGAGCGGTAGCTCTGCACCAGCCAGATGCCGCCGAGGTTGACGTCAATGATCTTCCAGGCGCCCGCGGACTTGTCCATGCGGTAGTCGAGCTTGATCGGCTCGCCCGAACCGCGCACCTCGGTCTGCACGACAACCTGGCTGCTGCCCGTCACGGGCAAGGTCTTGGTGACTTCAACGGCCTGATCCTTGACCTGAACCAGTGCCCCGGCGTAAACGCGCACGAGCAAGATCTTGAATTCGGCTTGAAGCTTGGCCTTTTGCTCGGCCGACGCGCCACGCCACGCGGGCCCGACGGCCGAGCGCGTGACGACCTCGAAGTTGACGTGCGGCATCACCTTGGTGTCGACGAGCGCGATGATGCGGCCGATGTCGCCAGCCTGGATCGCCTTGTCGTTCTTGACGGTGTCGATGACATCGACCGACAGCGTCTTGACGAGCGCGTCGGCGCTGGTCTCGGCCAGCACGGGCGAGGTGCCCACGAACGCGCACAGCGCGCCCAGCAAAAAACCACGGCGAATCGGCGAGGTGTTGGATACGGAATAGAGCATGTTCTTCCTTTGTGGCAAGCAGGCCGGTGTGCGGGCCTGTCGAGCGTCTGTGACCCCAGAATGAGCGCGGCGGTTCAATTCTTGGGTTTGGTGGTGGGCGGCGCCGGCGCTTCGGCTGGCTCGTCGTAGAAGTTGTCCATGGGCGGTGCGCCGTCATAGAGCGAGTCGCGGCGCCGCGCGAGGTAGCCGTTACGTACGAAGAGGTACTTGTCCAGCGCCACCTGGTCGATCAGGTTGGTGGTCGACAGCAGCAGGGTTCGCGTGTGCAGTACCTCGAGCGCACCCACGGTGTAGGTGCCGGCGTCGGTGCGCGGCAGGCTTGATGGCGCTGCCTGGCGGTCGACCAGCAGTCCCGCCGTATCGCGCAGGGTTGACGGGCCGAGCAGCGGCAGCACCACGAAGGGCCCGTTGCCCACGCCCCAGTGGCCCAGGGTCTGGCCGAAGTCTTCTGAGCGACGCGTCAGGCGCATCTCGGTCGCCGGGTCAAGCAGCCCGCCCAGGCCGATGAAGGTGTTGGTCAGCACCCGCATGCCCATCTCGACGCCACTTTGCAGCTTGCCCTGCAGCAGGTGATTGGCCGCGGACCACACGTCGCCAATGTTGCCCAGCACGTTGCCGATACCGGCCCGGATCAGGCTGGGCACGACGTCGCGATAGGTCTCGGCGACGGGTTTGAGCACGGCCTCGTCGAGCGCCTCGTTGAAGGCGAACATCTTGCGGTTAAAGCGCTCCCAGGGGTCGACGCTGGGCGCGGCCTCGGCAGCTGAGCTGCTACCAGCCGCCGGCGCCACGGTGGCGCAGCCCGTGGTCAAGGTCGCCAGCGCCACCCAGCACAGTCCCGGCAGCCAAGGTCGCACGGTTTTCACTTCGCGGCCCCGGCCTCGGTACCCGCGTCAGCGGCCTTGCCCGAGAGGAACTGACCGATCAGGTTCTCCAGCACCACGGCCGACTGGGTCTGCGCCACGGTGTCGCCCGCGGCCAGGTTCTTGTCGTCACCGCCGGGTTCAAGCCCGATGTACTGGTCGCCGAGCAGGCCCGCGGTCAGGATCTTGGCGGCCGTGTCCTTGGGGAATTGGTAGCGCCGCTCGATCTCGAGCGTGACGATGCTTTGAAAGGTCTTGCCGTCGAGTTCAATCGACTTGACGCGCCCCACCACCACGCCGGCCGTGCGCACCGGTGCGCGCGCCTTGAGCCCGCCAATGTTGTCAAAACGCGCCTGCACCGCATAGTTGTCGCTGCCGGTAAGCGAACCCAGGTTGGCCGCCTGCAACGCCAAGAAGACCAGCCCGAGCACGCCCATCAGCACGAACAGGCCAACCAGCGTTTCAATTCCCTTTTTTGCCATATCACCCTCTACTGAACGCCGCTTCAGGGCGTCGAGAACATCAGTGCGGTCAGGACGAAGTCCATGCCCAGAATCCACAGCGACGAGATGACCACCGTGCGCGTGGTGGCGTAGGCCACGCCTTCGGGCGTCGCCTCGGTCTCGTGCCCTTGGTACAGCGCGACGACGGTGCAGATGACACCGAACACCGAAGCCTTGAACAAGCCGTTGCCCACATCGCGCCAGACGTCAACGCGGTCTTGCATGATCGACCAGAAGTTGCCGGCATCGACGCCGATCAGCAGCACCGCAACGACCCAGGCCCCGAGGATACCGATGGCCGAGAACAGCACGGCCAGGATGGGCATCGAGATGATGCCGCCGATCAGCCTTGGTGCCAGCACCCGGGCTTTGGGGTCGATGGCCATCAGTTCCATCGCGGCGAGCTGCTCGCCCGCTTTCATCAATCCGATTTCGGCGGTCAGTGAGGTCCCCGCGCGGCCGGCGAAGAGCAAGGCCGTGACCACCGGGCCAAGTTCACGCACCAGCGACAGGTTGACGATCAGGCCCAGGCTCTCGGCCGCGCCATAGGGCACCAGCGCGTAATACATCTGCAGCGCGAGCACAAAGCCCACCGCCAGTCCCGAGGCCAGGATGATGACCAGCGAGCGGTTGCCGATCGCGTGAATTTGCGCCACCACCAGGCTGGCCCGGCGCAGCGAGGCGGGCAGCGCGCGCAGCAGCTCAAAGAAGAAGAACGCGGCATGGCCCCAGCCGCGCATTTGCAGGAGCGTCGATGCGCCCAGGCGCGCGATCCAGCTCATGCTGCGCTGACCCCGGAGTCCTGGTCCAGCGTCGGCGCCGGGTAGTGGAACTTGACCGGCCCGTCGGGTTCGCCACGCACGAACTGGCGTGTCTCGGGGTCGTTCGAGTCCATCAGTTCCTTTGGCGTGCCTTGGGCGACGATGCGTCCCTGGTCGGCCATCAAGATCACGTGGTCGCTGATTGCCATGCACTCGGGCACGTCGTGCGAGACCACCAGCGAGGTCGCGCCGGTGACGTCGTTGAGCGTGCGGATGAGCTTGGCCGCCACACCCATCGAGATCAGGTCCAGCCCGGCGAAGGGCTCGTCGTACATGATCAGCTCGGGGTCCAGCGCGATGGCGCGCGCCAGCGCCACGCGGCGTGCCATGCCGCCCGAGATCTCGGAGATGCGCAGCGGCGCCGCGCCGCGCAGGCCCACGGCATTGAGTTTCATGAGCACGATGTCGCGGATCATCGACTCGGGCATCTCGGTCATCTCGCGCATCGGAAACGCCACGTTGTCGAACACCGTCAGGTCGGTGAACAGCGCGCCGAACTGGAACAGCATGCCCAGACGGCGCCGCAGCCGGTACAACTGCGCCTTGTCGCGCACGTCGACCTGCTCGCCGTCGAAGACCACATGGCCCCGGTTGGCGGCGTGCACACCGCCGATCAGGCGCAGCAGCGTGGTCTTGCCGCAGCCCGAGCCGCCGAGGATGGCCGTGACCTTGCCACGCTTGAAGTTCAGCGTGACGTCCTTGAGTATGGTGCGGCTGGCGTTGTAGCCGAAGCTGACGTTTTCGATCGCGATGAGCGTGTCGGCGGTCAAAAGCTCTCCAGCGCAGACGGACTTTCCGCCGCGAGGTCGTGGTTGCGATGGCAAAGATTCTCGCACGGGCCCCGAGTTTCCAAGGGTTTGCCCTGGGGATGGCCTTTTCGCCGGGGCGGCCTCAGGGCTTTGCCGTGGGCGCAAGCCTCCGTATCAGCGCGGCAGCCGGCTTTGACCCATCAAAAAGGCGTCGACGCTGTGCGCCGCCTGACGCCCTTCGCGTATGGCCCACACGATCAGCGACTGGCCGCGCCGCATGTCGCCGGCGGCGAAGACCTTGGGCACGTTGGTTGCGTAGGCTTGGGCCTCTTCGGTTCCGGCCTTGGCGTTGCCGCGTGTGTCCTTGTTGACGCCAAAGGATTCGAGCACGCTGGCCACTGGTTGGGTGAAACCCATGGCGAGCAGCACCAGGTCGGCCTTGTGGCTCTGTTCGCTGCCCGCGACTTCAACCATCTTGCCCCCACGCCACTCGACACGCACGGTGGTGAGCGCCGTGAGCTTGCCCTTGGCACCGGTGAACTCGCGCGTGGCGATGGCGAACTCGCGCTCGCAGCCTTCCTCGTGGCTGGAGCTGGTGCGCAGGCGCACGGGCCAGTAGGGCCAAGTCAGCGGACGGTTTTCCTCCTCGGGCGGCTGCGGCATCAGTTCGAACTGCGTCACGCTGGCCGCGCCGTGGCGGTTGCTTGTGCCCACGCAGTCGCTGCCGGTGTCTCCGCCGCCAATGACGATGACGTGTTTGCCCGCGGCGCTGATCTGGCCCTTGATCTTGTCGCCGGCAACGACCTTGTTCTGTTGGGGCAGGAACTCCATCGCAAAGTGCACGCCAGCCAGGTCGCGCCCGGGGACAGGCAAGTCGCGCGAGGTCTCGGCGCCGCCGCACAGCAAGACCGCGTCGAAGTCGGCCAGAAGCTGATTGGCGGCGAGCGTCTCTTTGGCGTCGCTGCCGACCCTGCTCGCCGGGCCTTCGCTGGGCATCGCGCCGATGAGCACACGGGTACGAAAGACCACGCCCTCGGCCTGCATTTGTTCGACGCGCCGGTCGATGTGCGACTTCTCCATCTTGAAGTCGGGGATGCCGTAGCGCAGCAGCCCGCCGATGCGATCGTTCTTCTCGAAAACGGTGACCTCATGGCCGGCGCGCGCGAGTTGTTGCGCTGCGGCCAGGCCGGCCGGGCCCGAGCCCACGACTGCGACGCGGCGCCCGGTCTTGGTCGCGGGCGGCTGCGGCTTGACCCAGCCTTCGGCCCAGCCGCGGTCGATGATGGCGTGTTCGATGCTCTTGATGCCCACCGGGTCGTCGTTGACGTAGAGCGTGCATGCAGCTTCGCAGGGCGCCGGGCAGACGCGCCCGGTGAACTCGGGGAAGTTGTTGGTCTGGTGCAGCACGGCCAGCGCCTGCTCCCAGTCGTCGCGGTAAACGAGGTCGTTGAAGTCGGGAATGATGTTGTTGACCGGGCAGCCGCTGTTGCAAAACGGCGTGCCGCAGTCCATGCAGCGCGCCGCCTGCGTCTGCGACTGCTCGCTGCTCAGCGTGATGACGAACTCTTTCCAGTTCTTCACCCGCTTGTTGATCGGCAGGTAGCCTTCTTCGAGACGCTCGTATTCCAGAAATCCAGTGACCTTGCCCATGGTGGCGGCTGTCCTTGTTGCGCTTGGCTGAATGGGTTGCGAGGGATGGTCGCCGGATTACTTGGCCGGCACGGTGGCGGCCGAAGCCTGGGCCTTGTGGGTGACGGCCGCGGCCTCGGCGCGTGCCGCGCGCTCACCCAACACACGCTTGTACTCGTGTGGGAAGACCTTGACGAAGCGGCCGCGCGACTCGTTCCAGTGGTCGAGGATCTCGCGTGCGCGCAGGCTGCCGGTCCAGCGGTGATGGTCTTCGATCAATTTCTTGAGCAAGGTCTCATCGGTTTGCTCACGATGCCAGCCGGCCGCCGGCCCGGTTTGTTGCTCGCGCGGCAGCACCTTTTCCAGTGCCACCATGTCGGTATTGCAGCGGCGCGCGAACTGGCCGTCCTCGTCGTAGACGTAGGCGATGCCACCGCTCATGCCGGCGGCGAAGTTGCGCGCGGTCTTGCCCAGCACGACGACGGTGCCGCCGGTCATGTACTCGCAGCCATGGTCGCCAGTGCCTTCGACAACGGCCGAGGCACCCGACAGTCGCACCGCAAAACGTTCGCCCGCCACGCCGCGGAAGAAGGCTTCGCCACTGGTGGCGCCGTACAGCGCGGTGTTGCCGATGATGATGTTCTTGCCCGCGTCGCCACGAAACTCAATGCTGGGACGCACGGCGATGCGCCCGCCCGAGAGGCCCTTGCCGGTGTAGTCGTTGGCGTCGCCGATCAGGTACAGCGTGATGCCGGTGGCCAGGAAGGCGCCAAAGCTCTGGCCGCCCGTGCCTTCCATCTGCATGAAGATCGTGTGGTCCTTCAGGCCTTCAGGGCGCAGGCGCACGAGCTCGCCCGACAGCATCGCGCCGACGCTGCGGTTCAGGTTGCGCGCGTCCTCCATGAACTGCACTTTCTCGCCGCGTTCGAGCGCCGGCTTGCAGCGTTCGATCAGTTTGCGGTCGAGCGCGCGGTCCAGGCCGTGGTCTTGTTCCTCGCAGTGGTGACGCGACACCTCGGCCGGCACCTCGGGGCGGTGGAAGATGCGGCCGAAGTCCAGCCCGCGTGCCTTCCAGTGGGCGATGCCCTTCTTGGTGTCGAGCAGTTCACTGTGGCCGATCAGCTCGTCGAACTTGCGCACGCCCAGCTGGGCCATGATCTGGCGCGCTTCCTCGGCGACGAAGAAGAAGTAGTTGACGACATGCTCTGGCTTGCCGGCGAACTTCTTGCGCAGCACCGGGTCCTGCGTGGCGACGCCGACCGGGCAGGTGTTGAGGTGGCACTTGCGCATCATGATGCAGCCACCGACCACCAGCGGCGCGGTGGCGAAGCCGAACTCGTCGGCGCCCAGCAGCGCACCGATGACGACGTCGCGGCCGGTCTTCATCTGGCCGTCGGCCTGGACGCGGATGCGGCTGCGCAGGCGGTTCAGCACCAGCGTCTGCTGGGTCTCGGCCAGGCCCAGCTCCCAGGGTGTGCCGGCATGTTTGATGCTGCTCCACGGCGAGGCGCCAGTGCCGCCGTCATGGCCGGCGATCACGACATGGTCGGCCTTGCACTTGGTGACACCGGCGGCGATGGTGCCGACACCGACCTCGCTGACCAGCTTGACGCTGATGCTGGCGCGCGGGTTGACGTTCTTCAGGTCGTGGATCAGCTGCGCCAGGTCTTCGATCGAATAGATGTCGTGGTGCGGCGGCGGGCTGATCAGGCCGACACCGGGCACGCTGAAACGCAGCATGCCGATGTATTCGCTGACCTTGCCGCCGGGCAGCTGGCCGCCTTCGCCGGGCTTGGCGCCTTGCGCCATCTTGATCTGGATCTGGTCGGCGCTGACCAGGTACTCGGTGGTGACGCCGAAACGCCCCGAGGCCACCTGCTTGATGCGGCTGCGCAGGCTGTCGCCGTCGCTCAGCACATAGTCGGCCTCGACGACCTTGGTGCCGATGATGTCGCTGACCTTGGTGCCGGCGGTGACCTTGATGCCTTTGAGTTCGCTGCGGTAGCGCGCCGGGTCCTCGCCGCCTTCGCCGGTGTTGCTCTTGCCGCCGATGCGGTTCATGGCGATGGCCAGCGTCGAGTGGGCTTCGGTGCTGATCGAGCCCAGCGACATCGCGCCGGTGGCGAAACGCTTGACGATCTCGGCCGCCGGCTCGACCTCGTCGAGCGGGATCGCCTTGCTGGGGTCGAGCCTGAACTCGAACAGGCCGCGCAGCGTCATGTGGCGCCGGCTCTGGTCGTTGATGAGCTGGGCGTATTCCTTGTAGGTGTCGAACTTGTTGGCGCGCGTGGCGTGCTGCAGCTTGGCGATCGCGTCAGGCGTCCACATGTGCTCTTCGCCGCGCACGCGCCAGGCGTATTCGCCGCCGGCGTCGAGCATGGTGGCGAGCACCGGGTCGTTGCCGAACGCCGCCTGGTGTGTGCGGATGGCTTCCTCGGCGACTTCGAAGATGCCGATGCCGCCGATCTGGCTGGCGGTGCCGCGGAAGTACTTGGCGACGAAGTTCTTCTCCAGCCCGATGGCTTCGAACAGCTGCGAGCCGCAATACGACATGTAGGTGCTGACACCCATCTTCGACATGATCTTCGACAGCCCCTTGCCGACCGCCTTGACGTAGTTGGCAACCGCCTTCTCCGGCGCCAGCGCGCCGCTCAGCGGCTGGTGCATGGCGACCAGGGTTTCCAGCGCCAGGTACGGGTGGATCGCCTCGGCACCGTAGCCGGCGAGCAGCGCGAAGTGATGCACTTCGCGCGCCGAGCCGGTTTCGACGACGAGCCCCGTCGACGTCCGTAGTCCGGCGCCGATCAGGTGCTGGTGGATCGCGCTGGTGGCGAGCAGCGCGGGAATCGCCACCTGGTCCGGCCCCGCCTTGCGGTCGCTGACGATCAGGATGTTGTAGCCGGAGGTCACCGCATCCTCGGCTTCGGCAGCAAGCGAGGCGAGACGCGCTTCGATCGCCTGCTTGCCCCAGGCAACCGGGTAGCAGATGTCGAGTTCGTAGGAGCGGAACTTGTTGTCGGTCGCCGCGGCGATAGCGCGGATCAGTTCCATCTGCTCGACGTCGAGCACCGGCTGGCTGACCTCGAGCCGGATCGGCGGATTGTTCTCGTCGATGCCCAGCAGATTGGGCTTGGGGCCGATGAACGACACCAGGCTCATCACCAGCTGCTCGCGGATCGGATCGATCGGCGGGTTGGTGACTTGCGCGAAGTTCTGCTTGAAATAGTCGTAGAGCAGGCGCGAACGCTTCGACAGCACCGCAATTGGCGTGTCCGTGCCCATCGAACCCAGCGGATCTTCGCCAGCAATGGCCATGGGTTCGAGGAACTTGGAGATATCCTCTTGCGTATAGCCGAACGCCTGCTGGCGATCGAGCAACGAAGTGGTTTCCACCGGCAGCGCCGCCAGTTCAGGCTCGATCACATCGAGCTCCTGAAGCTTGTACTGCGCCTGATCCAGCCATTCCGCATATGGTTCGGCGGCGGCGAGTTCAGCCTTGATCTCTTCATCTTCGATGATCTTGCCCTGCTCCATATCGATCAGGAGCATGCGGCCCGGCTGCAGCCGCCACTTGCGGACAATGTCTTCCTCGCGGAAGGGCAATACGCCGCTTTCCGAGGCCATGCAGATCAGATCATCGCGCGTGATCGAGAAGCGCGCAGGGCGCAGACCATTGCGGTCCAGCGTCGCGCCGATCTGGCGACCATCGGTGAAGGCCACAGCGGCAGGGCCGTCCCATGGTTCCATCAAGGCGGCGTGATATTCATAGAATGCCCGCCGTGCAGGGCTCATCAACGGATTGCCCGCCCATGCTTCGGGGATGAGCATCATTACGGCGTGCGCAAGGCTGTAGCCACCGGCCAACAGCAGTTCGAGCGCATTGTCGAGGCTGGCCGTGTCTGACTGACCATGCGGGATCAGCGGCCACATCTTGTCAAGATCAGGGCCAAGCAGTTCTGATTCCATCGTGCGGCGGCGCGCGTTCATCCAGTTTACGTTGCCGCGAACCGTGTTGATTTCGCCGTTGTGCGCGATGAAGCGGAACGGATGTGCCAGCTTCCAGCTTGGGAACGTGTTGGTGCTGAACCGCTGGTGCACAAGGCCCAAAGCCGAAACGCAATCAGCATCGCGCAGATCGTTATAGAACGAGCCGACCTGATTGGCGAGGAGCAGGCCCTTGTAGACGATGGTGCGCGTCGAGAAGCTGGGCATGTAAAGCTGGGTCACGCCGGGAAGGCCATGCTTTTCAGCCATCGATGCCAGCGGGTTCTGCGTCTGCTTGCGGATGGCGAGCAGCTTGCGTTCGAACGCTGCCTGATCAGCCGTACCCGCGCCGCGCTTGATAAAGCACTGGCGGATCACCGGCATGGAATCGACCACAGCTTTGCCCAAACCGTCCATCGTGACCGGCACATCGCGCCAGCCAATCAGTTCCTGGCCTTCCTTGGCAATGAACTTTTCGAAGAATTCGGTGACGAAAAGGCGCGCGGCTTCGTCTTGCGGCAGGAAGCACATGGCCACGGCGTAATCGCCCGGCTGCGGCAGTTCCTTGCCTTCGGACGCTGCCCATTTGCGGAACAGCAGGTCCGGGATCTGAATCAGGATGCCTGCGCCATCGCCCAGCAAGGGGTCAGCGCCCACCGCACCGCGATGATCAAGGTTGCGCAGAATTTCCAGTGCCTGATCAACAATGGAATGACTTTTTCGGCCTTTGATATGAGCGACGAAGCCCACACCACAGGCATCATGTTCATTACGTGGATCGTAGAGGCCCTGAACCGGCGGAAATCCCATTTCGAAGTTTGTCCTACACCCAAAAAGAGGAGTCGCGCGCGAATCACGACGCCCGAAAGGCGACGAAAGTTGCGCGAGACATCCCCATGACTGCAGGAAAGTTATTTTGCAACTGCGCTGCAAGGGCATGCGCAACCTTAATCCGTGAATACGGATGCGATACGGCAAAAAGGGCCGCGTTTTCGCGCTTCTACATCAGAAAATCAGCCGCGCGCAGTCATCCGCTGCAGCGTAGCGAGTGCGGCGCGCAAGGCACGGTCTGCCTCTTCGGCATCGGGCATGTCTGTAGGCGACGCCGCAACGTCAGCAAAGTCGGTGCCAAAGGCTTGCCCCGAAGGCGCAGCGCGACCTGGCGATGCCAACGGCGATCCGGGCACTGGAACGACCACCGCTGGGCGTTCGAACAACCGGGCTCCTGCCGATCCAGCTTGTACCGGTGCCGCATGGGATGTCTCATAGGACGTTGCCCCCCCCCATGCTGCTTCTGCTGGCCAAGGCGATTCCTGCCCCGGAAACACTACGACCGGCTCAATCACTGCATCATCGCCTGTGACGCTATCATCAATACGCAGCGGCTCTCGGCGGGTAACAACGGGGGCCATATCGAGCAGCGACGGGTAGCAATCTTCGACAACTTCCGGCTCTGGCGCTGCTGAATCGGTCACGCCAAAGGCTTCGGCAACTTGGTCCGAATTGCGCGCCAGCAGGGGTGACATGCGCAAGAAGCGTTCAAGGCCAATGTCTTGTTCTTCAACCTCAGCATCTGAATCCGCTTCATCATCAGCGAACGAATGCAGGGGCTGCAGGGCTGAAGGGCGCAGTTGCACAACGCGCTCTGGGCGCTCTGAATGCTCTGGCTGGGCCTGTGCAAAGGCAGCCGTTGAAAAAACTCTGTCTGTTTCAGGCTGAAGCGGGACGCTGGGCGATTGTTCGAAGCGCGCGATCAATGGTTCTGCCACTGGTGCTGCTGCCACAAATTCAGACGCTTTGACTTGTACCTGCTCTAGCAGCTTTGACCGCGTAGCGCGGCGCGAAATGGCCAAAGCCAGGCGCTCCACAAGCTGAACCAGCCCAAGATTGTCGAGCGGAGCGCGGTCAATTGGCGTTGCATCCACCGCGCGCGCCTGAAGAAACGACGTTTGCGGGACGTGTGCGGAAGCAATGAAGGCCGGTTCAGGGGCCACATCCGCTGCTACTTCCGCAAATGCCGGCGGCATGAACGGATCGGGCGTCAACGCGCGTTCTTCTGCCTCAACCTCAAGCGGTTCAAGCAGCGCGGGCGCGGTTGGTTGTTCCAGCACCTGTTGCGGGGCGGCAAACATGGGCTGCGAGGTTGCGAATGGCGCAGGCTCAATGGCATTGGCGTCATCCAGCAGCAGTTCCAATCCCAATGGATCAGTCTCGTCGGCCAGATGCGGCGCGGCGCTGGTCGTAGCAGAAGGTTTGAAAATCTGTCGTTCGCCAATCTCGGCATTATCGACTACCGGATATTCCACCGGGGAATTGATGAATGCAGGTGATGCAACAGCTGGCAGTTCGTCATTCTGGATGGTGGCGCGGTACCGTGCTTGCGGCTCTTCAATGATGGGCGAATCAAGCGGTGCGCCAAGATCTTGAGCAGCGTTGATCGGCTGGCGTGCCTGTGCAGACCGGGCCGGGCTGGCGTTCTGGCCAAAACCGCGCGCCCGCGCAGGAGTGGCAACCTTTTCACGGCCAAAGAAGCGCCCCAGACTATAGCCAAAGATCGCGCCAAGCCCCATCATCGCAATGGCAAAGATAATCCGCGTGGTGAACCCCAGCGGCGGTGCAGCTGCCGGGATCAGCGCCGGGATTCCGAGCGCGACCACCGGTCCTTCGAGCAGCATCGGTGCGGTGGCAAAGCTGCCCAATCCAAGAAGCGTCGCTAACCATAGCGCGGTTACGAACGGAAACAGCGGATTCGCGGTGATGGGCTTGGGCTTGCGCTTTGTCGCGGTCACGGGCGTTGCGTCCTGTCTTTCAAAGTTATGGAACAGCTTGGTATTCAAAAGGGCCGAGCGATTTACGCTGCCACAGCCGGTAATTGGAAATGAGGTATCAGGGCTTGGTAAACGGATTGATAACGCCTGACGTTCGCGGCCCAATCATGGTGCTGGCCAACCCATTCGCGCGCGCGGTTTCTACGCTCTGGCCAATCTGCTTGCGCGATCAACATTTGCACCATGGCCGACGCCAGACCGGCAGGATCATCGGCGGGGAACAATGTCCCTGTCACCCCATCGCGGACCAGTTCGCGGTGACCGCCAACATCCGATGCTGCCACCAGCTTGCCTTGCGCCATGGCTTCCAGTGGCTTTAGCGGCGTTACCAATTCGGTCAGCCGCATGGCTTTGCGCGGATAGCAGACGACATCAACCAACGAGTAATATCGGTCGACCAGGGTGTGCGGCACGCGGCCAACAAAGCAGATCGCATCGGCAGCAGATGATGCCGCCGCCTGGGCACGCAAAGCGTCTTCTGCAGGACCGCCGCCGACCATCAACAAGCGAGCGCCGGGTACTTTTGCGACTATTGCCGGCATGGCTGCAATCAGATCATCAAGGCCTTCATAAGGATAAAAGCTGCCAAGGAAGCCGATCACCGGACCATCACCAAGTGCCAATTCTTGCGCCAAAGCCATGTCGCGCGGCAGTGGATCCCCAAACAAGGCAAGATCGACACCATTGGGCATGATCGAGATTTTTTCAGGAGCAAAACCGCGTGACATCAGATCCTGCCGCAACCCTTCGCAAATGGTGACGACTCGGTTCGCACCGCTGACCACGTCGTTTTCCAAAACGCGCGTCAGCCAATATTTGGCGCTGCCTTCACGGCCCGTGCCGTTCCCGACAGCGGCATCTTCCCAAAAAGCGCGGATTTCGTAGACCACCGGAATGCCCAGCCGCCGCCCAGCCTTGACCGCAGCAAGCCCGCAAAGCGAAGGCGAATGCGCATGGAGAACGTCGGGCCGCCATTTACCCGCAGCCTCGACAATGCGCTCTGCCAAGGCCGAAACTTCGCCCCATTCGCGCAATAGGGGCAAGCCCTGCGCTTCGCCGGGGGTACGGTAGAATTGAAGCCCATCAACGATGTCGGATTCACACCCGGTCGCCGGGCCTTCCTGCCGCCGTCCGGTAACGGCGCGCACTTCGAGGCCCATCGCTTGCTGCGCCTTGAGAATCGCGCGTGTGCGAAAAGTATAACCACTTTGTAGCGGCAGCGAATGGTCGAGGACGTGAAGAACGCGGGTCATGGTGACTAGCTCTGCCACAAGAAGCCTTAACGCCGCGTCAACCTCAATGCTTTAGCGAGGGGGCAGCCATGATCGACAAGTTCACGCTTTTCCTGCCACACCTGTTGATGGCGATTGCTGTCTGGCGGTTATTGCACCGCGCGGATCTGGACGACGATCCGTCTTTGCCCAGCAGGAAGACGCCATTCCGGCAGAAGCGCGAAACACACGACCAGGGTGGCCGCGATGCTTGACCTGTTTCTGCTTAGTTGTGTGCTCGCCTTTATCGGAGCGGGCTTCCGCAAGCCGTTTATCTTCGTGCTGGCCTATACCTACATCGATATAGTCTCGCCACAGAAAGTCAGTTGGGGCATCCTCAGCCATATCCCGGTATCACTCATCGCGTTCTTGTGCGCGTTCATCGCGTGGTTCGTAGCCGAAGATAAAAACGGCACGCGCTTTTCTCTGCGCCAGTTCTTGCTTTTGCTTCTGTTTGTCTATTGTGGGCTGACCACGCAGGCGGCTGATTTTCCCTTAGAAGCAGGCGAAAAATGGGCGTGGGTTTGGAAGGCTTTGCTGTTCGCGATGTTCCTGCCTCTCACCTTGCGCACCCGCCTGCGCATCGAAGCCCTGACGATCGTTATGGTGCTTTCGATTGGCGTGATTGTCATTGGCGGCGGCATCAAAACACTGTCAGGTGGTGGTGGCTATGGCGAATTGCGCCTGCTGGTGGACAACAACACCGGGCTTTATGAAAGCTCAATCATATCGGCTGTCGCTGTCGCGGTAATCCCGCTTGCGCTGTGGGCGTCGCGGTTCGGCACCATCTTTCCGCCCGAATGGCGCGTGACGGCGTTTGCTTGGGCTCTATGTTTTGCCTGCACGCTGATGCCGATCGGTACGGGCGCGCGCACGGGCCTTGTCTGCGTTGTCGTGCTGGCTGCCCTGATTTTGCGCACAGCAAAGCGGCGCATGCTGATCATCTCGGTGATGGCAGCCGGAGCTTTGATTTCAATACCGCTGCTGCCCGCAGACTTTGTTGCCCGGATGGGCACGATGCGCAATCATCAGTCCGATCAATCTGCCTCTACGCGCGTTGCAGTTTGGCGCTGGACACTGGAATTTGTCGAAAACCGGCCATTCGGCGGGGGCTTTGACGCATATCGCCAGAATCACATCGCCTACGATACCGTGGACGCCAAGTACGCAGGCGACAACAATGCAGCCCTAGAATACAAGCCCGTGATCGATAAGGCACGCGCCTATCATTCGAGCTACTTCGAGATGCTCGGCGAGCAGGGCTACCCAGGCCTGGCGATGTGGCTTGCGCTGCACCTGTTAGGGGTGTGGCAGATGGAAGTGCTGCGCCGCCGCTATCGCAAAGAAACGTCCGAGGAATTCCGCTGGATCTCTCCGTTGGCCGAGGCGCTACAGCAAGCACAGATCGTCTACCTTGTGGGTTCGACATTCGTCGGGATCGCATTCCAGCCGTTCTGTTACATGCTGGTTGGGCTGCAATGCGGTTTGTGGAGCTATGTCAAGCGCGTGAGCACCGCCAGCGCAGTGCCATTCCGCAAAACGACTGCAGTGCAAGCAGCGGTCTTTCCGGAGCGCGCGATTGCTAGGTCCATACCCTAGTGCGCAACCTTGATCAGCGAGACCTCCGCAGTCGCGCCGGTAACACTTAAATGGTGAGAATCGAAGTAGAGTGGTTTGTTATCAAGCGATAGCCGGTTGTGATTTCCCTGCGCCAAGACGCCGAGGGGATCGATGATGTCCACCACGCTGCGCTGCCGCCACGCATAATTGCGCGTAAACCATTCAATTTATCTGCGAAAATGCGCAAGACTTGCCTCTTGCACCCTATCCAGCCTGCCTTGCTTGGCCGCATAGGCAAGCTGGCGGGGCACATCGAATGACTGGGGTGGAACGGGGCCGATTACTACGACCTGTTTCCCCGCAATTTGAAGCTGCGCGATCGTGGTGTCGATCATGGCCAGCATGATGGGCTTGCGATAGGCAGGCCTTGCCCAGATTCCTGCAATGTAGTCCGTGTGGATTTGTGGTCTGTTCTAAATCGGGCGCATAACGCGAGGATTGTTGCCAGCATGATCAGCTGCGCCGGCAAAATGCGCCGTGCCCGGCGTTCGTAAAACCGCGTCAGCGAAAAATCATCGAAATCCATCGCTATCACGACGGTAAAGGGCCGTTGCCGCCATTGGTGGCATACAGAGTCGTCCGATTATATCCGCACTACGTTAGAAGGCTGTTTGCGATTACGCACTGCCTACATCGCATATGCCATCCGAATTCACATGCACAGTCGAACGCCTTGGGCACCTCGCCCAAATTCGAATGGATGCAAAAGCATGACCCAACCGCCCCAACAACGGGACAATCGGGCCATGCTATCCACATAATTTCGTTGCAAATCAGGGTGCTGTATAGCCGTACCCATGCGCAATCATGGTGACTTGTTCAGTGGACTTAAGCGGGGTCCATTTGCCAACCCATTGCACGAAATTGCCCCAATCTGATCGGGCTGGCCACATCGAGATAAGCGGACGAAACTCCGATGTGGGGAAGTAGCCCAGAGTTGTCTTGTCAAAGGTGTGCACCAAGGCACCATCGAGGTACATCTTGATCGTACCTGAACTTTGCGAAACCCGGATGCCGAAACGCTTGCGCTTGCCTGACATATCAACCCCTGCAAACAATCGCTGGGTCTTCGACAAGTGCAGCCCGTTCACATATTTGTGAACTGTCACGTCAAGGCCCTTGCGGCCTGCATACTCGAAATCAATTTCATCTTTCGTGGCATTGTTATACAGCCACAGTGGAGCAACCACGAGGCCATCTCGCAAAGTGGGCAACGTAACATCCGCTTCCCACAACCCGTCTTTAGCAGCGCGGATCGCAGTGCCAGCCTTGAGTTCAGGCGCGCCAGTGGAATCGAGCGTGAAACGGACATCGCCGTTCGCAACTTTGGCCACGCGGCTATACTTCCAAGGGGTGAGACTCATCCAGTTGGCCCATTCCGATGCGTGCCAATTGCCAGCGTAATTCCATAGCTTCATGTTGGATAAGTCGAGCGCAGGCAACTTTGCCAAAGTCGGGACCGTTGCTAGTGCAGTCTGCGTTGCTATGGCCGTGGGCGTCGCGGTGGCTGTGGGTGTGGGTGTGGGCTGCACCACAGGTGTTGTCGTTGCCAGCGCGGTGGGCAAAACAACGGCCGAGGCCGTGTTTGCCGCGACCTTTGCAGCTTGCTTGGCTGCCTTTTTGGCTGCCTTGGCCGACACTGTCGTGGTAACCGTAGATGGCGACGTGGCCGCATATGCGCCCATCGCAAAAATAGACATCGCCGAAACTGCAATAAGACCGCGCGTTTTCATACCGCCCTCCTCGTGGATGACGCCGTCTTAACTGTCAGAAATTCCAAAGAAGTTTCGGAGTATCGCTACCAATCCTTAACCATTTTTGGATTCATCTTGGTTCAATATGGATATATATGAGATAACCGGGCGTCGTAGCAGGCCTGCCAAGAAAAGGGCTGGCCGGACATTCCGTCCAACCAGCCCGATTCATGGTAAGGTTTGTGGAACGTCAGGCGACGACGGTAAGTTTGCGGGCTTTGGCCTTCTTTTCAAACTTGGCGATCCACTGATCAACTACCGGGGCAATTGAGTTACGCCAGCGCGACCCGTTGAAGATACCGTAATGACCAACTTCAGGGGCCAGGAAATACTGCTTCATGTCATCGCCAAGATTCGGCGTGACGTTTAAGGCTGCCTTGGTCTGGCCCATGCCTGAAATGTCGTCGCGCTCACCCTCGATGCACAAGATCGCCGTATCGGTGATCGCACCCAGATCAACAACCTTTCCGCGATGGATCAATTCGCCCTTGGGCAAGGCATGGGTCTGGAACACAACGTCGACCGTTTGCAGATAGAATTCTGCGGGAAGATCGCACACCGCGCGATATTCTTCGTAGAAGGTCTTGGTGGCGTCTGCGCTGTCTTCGGCACCTTGCATCAAGTGCTGATAAAGCTTGTAATGGCTCATCATATGGCTGCCCAGATTCATTGACATGAAACTGGCAAGTTGCACAAAGCCTGGATAGACGCGGCGGCCTTCGCCTGGATAATTGGCAGGCACGGTGGTGATAACGTTGTGCTTGAACCAAACGTGCGGCTTGGTAACCGCATGATCGTTCACCGCGGTCGGGCTTTCGCGGGTATCGATGGGTCCACCCATCATCGTCAGTGTAACCGGGCGGCAAGGATGCTTGGTCGCGCCCATAATCGCTGTTGCCGCAAACGCAGGCACCGATGGCTGACACACCGCCATCATGTGGGCGCCGGGGCCAATATGCTCAAGGAACCCGGTCAGATAATCGATGTAATCGTCCAGATCGAAGATGCCTTCAGCCATCGGCACATATTTCGCATCGGCCCAGTCCGTGATGTAAACCACGCAGTGTTCCAGCATGCGCTCAACCGTGCCGCGCAGCAGCGTGGCGTAGTGCCCGCTCATCGGTGCAACCAGCAGCAAACGCGGCGCATCCTTGGGCAAGCCATCATGCGTAAACATCATGAGATCGCCGAACGGGCGTGTAACGACGGTGGTTTCCTTGACCGCGTGAACCGCACCATCAACGTGAATCACCTTGATCCCGAAGGCAGGTTTGCCGCGCGGCGCACTGGCGTGGGCAAACACGTCAAGCGCAGAAGCCAACATCTGCGTCGGGCCAATGCCTGCCCAGGGATTGCGCTCATGATTCAGCATTTCTGCCGTGATCGAAGCCATGGCGCTGCTGGCGTTCAGCAGCGAACGCTGTATCTCGTAAGCTTTATATAGCATTGCGAACACCTTTTTTAATTTTCTGTCGGGCACAACGAACCACGTCCGGCAGAGATTCTTGCCGACAGATTGCCGCGATTCGATCAATTGTGCAACGCAACAATTTCGCTATGCACCAACCACCCCCTTTCGGCAGCGCGCGCCATAGGCTAGGCGGGCGCCATGGACGAGGAACTCAAGCCCGCCGAACCCGCTCGCGCACGGACGCTGGGCCCATTGCGCATGATCTGGCGCGAGGCTGTGAAGTACCCTGGACGGCTCGCTGCTGCGTCGGGCGCACTCTTGGTCACGTCACTGGCAACACTGGCAATCCCCGCCGGTTTTCGCCTGATCATCGACAAAGGCTTTGCCGCCGGGGCCGATGTGGATGCGCTTGGACGCTGGTTCCAGTATTTGCTGCTGATCGTGCTGGTGCTAGCCATCGGGACGGCTTGCCGCTTCTACTTCGTGTCGTGGTTGGGCGAACGTGTCGTCGCAGACATCCGTTTGCGCGTGCAAGGCAACTTGCTTCGCCTGCCTCCCTCGTTTTTTGAAAGCAACAGTCCCAAGGAAATCTCCTCACGGATGACCTCGGATACTGCGATCATCGAACAAGTTGTCGGCACAACGGTATCGGTCGCCCTGCGCAACACGATCACGGCCATCGGCGGCCTGTTCTACTTATTCTATCTGGCGCCAAAACTCACCGCGATCCTGATGATCGGTATCCCCATGGTGATCCTGCCTATCGTGATCATCGGGCGGCGCGTCCGCAAAGTCTCGCGTACCAGTCAGGACCGCGTGGCCGGAATCGGCGTGATTGTGGCTGAAGTGCTGGGCGCGATGAAGATCGTGCAGGCGTTCGGACAGGAAAAGCGCGAACTTGATCGCTTTGGCGAAAAAGTCGAGGCCACCTTTGAAACCGCCCTGCGCCGCATCTCGCTGCGTGCAGGGATGACGGCCATCGTCATTCTGCTGATATTCGGCGGAATTACCATGCTGGTTTGGGAAGGCGCGCTGGGCGTTGCTCAAGGCAAGATCAGCGGCGGCACGATCTTTGCCATTGTCATCACAGCCGGACTTGTTGCCGGTGCAGCCGGTGCCCTGTCCGAAGTCTATGGCGATCTTCTACGCGGCGCGGGCGCTGCCGGACGACTGAACGAATTGCTCCGCGAAGAGCCGGACATCGCCCCCCCTGCGCGCCCTACCGCCCTGCCAGTGCCCCCACGCGGCCAGATCGCGTTCCAGAACGTCTCCTTCCGCTATCCCTCGCGCCCCGAAGTGCTGGCGCTCGACGATTTCTCGCTGACGGTTGAGCCGGGCGAAACGGTTGCCATCGTCGGCCCATCGGGCGCTGGCAAATCCACGCTGTTCCTGCTCGCCCAGCGGTTCTACGATCCACACGGCGGCACCGTGCGCATTGATGGTGTACCGTTGACCAGCGCAGATCCTGCAGAAGTGCGCGCCCGCAGCGCACTGGTCCCGCAGGACGCAACGCTGTTTGCGGCCTCAGCGCGCGACAACTTGCGCTATGGCAACTGGTCGGCCAGCGACGACGAAATCTGGGAAGCTGCGCGCACCGCCAATGCCGAGACGTTCTTGCGCGAACTCCCGCAAGGCCTCGACACGTTCCTTGGCGAAGACGGCGCGCGCCTTTCTGGCGGCCAACGCCAGCGCATAGCCATTGCGCGGGCGGTTTTGCGGCAGTCGCCGATCCTGCTGCTGGATGAAGCCACCAGCGCGCTGGACGCTGAAAGCGAACGACTGGTGCAAGAGGCGCTTGACCGTTTGATGAAGGATCGGACAACGCTGGTCATCGCGCATCGCCTTGCCACGGTTCGCGCCGCTGACCGGATCATCGTGATGGATGGTGGCCGGATTGTTGAACAAGGCACACACACCAGCCTGTCTGCATCCGACGGGTTATATGCGCGCCTTGCCAAGCTGCAGTTCGAAGGCATGGCCGCTTAAGCCACACCCGCTTGACTTGATGCTGCGCTGCGGCAAATTCAACCTTCCGGACTAGGGAAGCCCATGGATACGATCGTAACAGCCATTCTGCTCGGCATTGTCGAGGGGCTTACCGAATTTCTGCCCGTGTCGTCGACCGGCCACTTGATCCTTGCGACCGAACTCTTCGGCTATGAACCGCACCAATGGGCGATGTTCAACGTGTTGATCCAGTTGGGCGCGATTCTTGCGGTTGTCGTGCAATACTGGCGAACATTCTGGGCTGTGGGCATGGGGCTGCTGCGGCTTGAGCCAATCAGCCTGCGCTTTTTGCGCAATTTGCTGGCCGCGTTCATTCCATCGGCGATTCTGGGCCTGCTGCTTAAAGACCAGATCGATGTGATGCTCGGCAGCCCAATGGTGGTGTGTTGGGCGCTGATTGTTGGCGGCGTGGCCATTCTCGTGATCGAAAAGCATGCCAAGCAGGGTGAGTTGACGGGGATCGGGCAACTGCCCTTGCGTCAGGCGCTCGGCGTTGGTTTGGCGCAGTGCGTTTCAATGATTCCAGGTGTCAGCCGTTCTGGTGCAACCATCATGGGCGCGCTGGCCATGGGGATTGAGCGGCGCACGGCAGCGGAATTCAGCTTCTTCCTAGCCATCCCTACGATGCTTGGCGCAACCACGCTTGAACTGATTGATAACCGCGAGGCTGTGATGGCGGGAACGCTTGGCGTTGGCTGGAGCGAAATCGCGATTGGATTTGTCGTGTCATTCGTTGTGGCTCTGGCGGTCATTCGTCTGTTCGTGGCTTATGTCAGCCGCTCAGGGTTCAAGCCATTTGCATGGTATCGCATCGCGGCAGGCGCAGCCGCCATTGCTTGGCTTACACTGCGCTAATTCAACAATCGCGCAAAACGCCCCACCGCATTTGCGGAACCAAGTGCCCTGTTCGGGATTGATCGAACAGACTGTACTTCAAGGGGTTATCCTAATGAGCCTGATCATTCTTCTTATCGTAGGCGGCATTCTCGGCTGGCTCGCCAGCATTGTCATGCGCACCGATGGCCAGCAGGGCATCTTCCTCAACATCGTGGTCGGCATTGTCGGCGCTTTGCTTGGTGGGTTCCTGCTGGCTCCGCTGGTTGGCGGCGGCAGCATCACCAATGGCATTTCTGCCTCAACGCTTATCGTTTCGTTCTTGGGCGCGATAATCTTGCTTGCGATCGTCAATCTCGTTCGTCGTGGTTCGGTGCGCTAAAACCGCCTGAGCCACCTGCAACAGCAATCCGAGGGCGGTCCGCAAGGGTCGCCCTCACCACGCCAAGACATTTTTTAAAAAAGGGGATTACCATGAAAGCTATTTTCAAGAGCGCCATGATCGCATCGGTCGTTGCCATGGGCCTTGGCCTTTCTGCATGCGATAGTGCCAAGGAAAACGCTGCTGAAGATCAGGCAGGCGCAGTGCGCGCATCGACCGAAGCCACCGCTGATGCGATGGAAGATCAGGCTGACATGATCGGCGGCGCATCGGAAGACGCTATGGAAAACAAGGCTGAAGCCGTACGTGACGCCGGTGAAGCCAAGGCCGATGCCATGGAAGACAAAGCCGACAAGATGTAAGACGCCAAGCCTAAAGCCTGACGCCTTCCGGTTGGGACCGAACGGGCAACCGCTACGATCCAGCAACCGAAACCCGGCCTGCCCTGTGCAGCGCCGGGTTTTTTGTGGCCCTAGACCGCCCTATAGCCAGATGACATAGGATTGACCCACCGAGATTGCTCTGTGAGGTTCGCCGTCAAGGAACGTCGTGCAGCGCGGGCTGGTTGCCCGTGCCAGCGGCGTGGCGCGGGCGGCGGGCCTCACAGAGCAACCCCGAAAGGGCGGGCCGATTTTGGCCCAGTGCGGCGTCTCTCGTCGGTCACTATGCGACGGCATGGCTCCCTCCTCATTCCTTGCCCTGAGCCAAAATCGGCTCCGTCACGGTGGGCCAATCCTATGTCATCTGGCTAAAGCCTGCGATCCGCGCCCACCCCGCATGTGATACTCGAGCGTGCCGCGGTGCAAAACGTCATCCACATCAACAACAGCGGTGTTGGCATAAGTGAACCCCGGCCCAAGCGCGCGATAAAGCCGGTCAAAATCTCGTCCTACCGTCTGATGGTATAAGTCCGCGAAACTTTCGATCACGAAGTAGGTAGGTTGCAGATCATCAATCACATAGTCTGTGCGCATCACCCGATCGACGTTGAGCATGATTCGGTTGGGAGACCGGGCTTCCAGCGCAAACACTGCCTCTCGCGGGCCAGACAGGATGCCCGCACCATAGGCGCGCAATCCGTCAGCCTCTTGCACCAGCCCAAACTCCACCGTGTACCAATAAAGCGCACCCAGCGCCTTCAGGCGATTGTGCTGCATCGCCTTCCACCCGGCGCGCCCATATTCCTGCATGTAATCGGCATACGTGAGATCGGTAAGCATCGGGACGTGGCCGAACACGTCGTGAAACACATCAGGCTCTTGGATATAATCAAAGCTTTCGCGCGTGCGAATAAAGTTGCCTGCTGGGAAGCGCCGATTGGCAAGGTGCCAAAAGAATACGTGATCAGGGATCAGCATGGGCACCGGCACCACACTCCAGCCGGTCAGGGCCTCCAGACTGGATGATAGCCGCGCAAAATCAGGAATGCCTCCCTGCCCCAGATCAAGGCGCTTCAGCCCTTGCAGGAAGGCATTGCAGGCACGGCCCGGCAGCAGGTCCACTTGGCGGGCGTAAAGTGCGTCCCATGTCGCGTGTTCTTCATTAGAGTAGCGTTTCTGCGCAGGCTCAAGCCAATCATCGCCCAAATGCGCAGGGCGGCGCAAAGGCGCGGTGTAGACGCCTTGCGGTAATTCAGGCAGATGGGTGTAATCGAAGGGCACGGGTTGGTTCACTTGATATAGTTTCTTATGCAACCAATATCATGCAAAACCTGTGCGAGCAAACGACGCTTTTCACGACTGCGCGCTTGACTTTGCCCTGATTCTACCCCAACCGCCCGCCCACATGACGGCGGCGTGGCGACGCGCCGCCACATTCGTTTCAGAATCGCGCGCGAAAAGTTCAGGATAGAGCAATGGCAAAGCCAACCACCGTCAAGATCCGTCTGGTCTCGACCGCAGACACCGGCTTCTTCTACGTTACGAAGAAGAATCCCCGGAACACGACCGAGAAGATGACCTTCCGCAAGTATGATCCCGTTGTGCGCAAGCATGTCGAGTTCAAGGAAGCCAAGATCAAGTAAGAGCGCGTTTGCGTTTTTTCTATTGACCGCCTGAACCGCCTACCCCCTCTGGGGAATCCCGCTTGCGGGAACTGGGGCGGTTCACGGCGAGTTCAACGCCGACACTGCAAGGAACGGCGATGAACATGATTTTGACAAAACTTCACAAGATGGGCCGCCCTTTGGTGGCTCTTTCGCTTGTCCTGGGCACAGTTGGGGCTGCCATCGCGCCCGTCGCCCTATCGGCGCAGGCAACACAGGCACAGGCACCCGCCTCGGATATTGACCGTGCGGTTGCTGCATTGCGCGGCATCTCCACGCTCAAGGCAAACTTCGTCCAGACTGATCGGTCGGGCCAGAACATCTCTGGCGTGTTGACGATGAAGCGCCCCGGCAAAATTCGCTTTCAGTATCAAAAGGGCGTGCCCCTGCTGATCGTGGGCGATGGCAAGGCGCTGACCATGATCGATTATCAGGTCCGCCAGGTGCAGCGTTGGCCGATTGGCAACAGCCCGCTGGGCGCCCTCCTGAACCCCAGCAAAGATGTGGCCCGCTTTGCCAAATTGCTGCCCACGCCTGACAAGAATGTGATCAGCCTGCAAGTGCGCGACCCCAAGCATCCCGAATATGGTGCGATCACCATGATCTTCGTGCGCAACGGCGCTGCGCCCGGCGGATTGCAACTCGATTCGTGGGTCGCGCTCGATTCGCAAAACAAGCGAACGACGATTCGCCTGTCAGGCCATCAATATGGCATCGCGGTTGACGACAAGACCTTCAACTGGACCGACCCGCGCCGCCCCACCACGCGCTGATCAACCGCCCTCCACCTATAATTGCCGTCACCCCGGCGAAGGCCAGGGCCCATGACGCCAGCGCGCCAAACCCAACCTCCGGAATGGATCCCGGCCTTTGCCGGGACGACATTGAAGAGGAGCAGGACAGAACCTGCTGATTCGGAACGGTAACCAAAGCAAAGCGGCCCATCGCCCGCTTGGCACACCTCGTCCGGCAAGCGTGCCCGCAATGCGACAACTTGCGACAAGCCTGTCAGCCTTGTTCATCCAAGGGCAAGCGGGGCGGGCCTAGAACGGCTTTTGACGAGGCGGTCGAGGCAGGTTTCCCCCCTGTTGCCGGTCTCCATCCAACCGCCAGTCAAGCGTGACGAACGCGAATGGAACCCTCGGACCAATGCCCCCGGTCCGAGGGTTTTCACGTTTGGGCGGTAGTGGGTTTCCCAAAAGCCATCTAGCAAACCCCGCCTCACAACCCTAAAGCCCTTGGCATGATCTCAATTGCCACTTGGAACATCAATTCGGTTCGCCTCCGCGCCGATCAGGTCGAACGCTTTCTTTTGCAGGAAGCGCCCGATGTGCTGTGTCTGCAGGAGATCAAGACGCCGGAGAACCTTTTTCCGCACGAAGTATTTGAAAAGCTGGGCTATACGCACCGCGCGGTGCATGGCCAGAAGGGCTATCATGGCGTCGCCACGGTCAGCCGCATTCCGTTCCGCGATTTCAGCAAGCATGACTGGCAGGACAATGGCGAGGCGCGGCACATCGGCGTTGAACTGCTCGGACCCGGCAACGGACTGATCCTCGAAAACGTCTATATCCCGGCGGGCGGCGATGTGGCCGATCGCACGGTGAATGCCAAGTTCGGGCAGAAGCTGGACTTTCTGGAACGCATGACGCGCTGGGCCGAGAAGATTGAGCGTCCCACCGTAATCGTCGGCGATTTCAACATCGCGCCGCTGGAAAGCGACGTTTACAATCACAAGGCGCTGCTCAAGGTTGTCAGCCACACCCCGCTTGAGATCGAAACACTGCAACGCTTTGCCGATGCCCATGGCTGGGTGGATCTGGGCCGCAAGCATATCCCCGCGCCGGAACGCAATTATTCGTGGTGGTCGTACCGCTCCTATTGGCGCGCGAAGGACCAAGGCCGCCGTCTTGATCACATGTGGGCCTCGCCGCAGGCCGCAGCGCAAACGCGCGGGCACCGCTTCGTGGAAGAGACCCGCAAGTGGGAGCAGCCCTCGGATCACATTCCCTTGATCACCGAGCTGGACCTTTGAGCAATTCGCGTAACGTCGCCCTTGCGCTTGATGCACTGCGCCACGGCTGGGCGATCCGCGTCACCGGCGCGGACGGCGCGCTTGATTTGCTGCCCGCCGAAACCGCCTTTGTGCAGCCCGGCATTTATGCCGCGCGGCTGCTCATATCCGATGCGCGCGCCGCCACGCTGAAGCTGGCGAATCAGCGCGATGCTGCGGTGCCCGAAGCGCCGGTGCTGATTCGCGGGGCGGAACCGTTCAGCCTCTCTGCTGCGCGCAACCTTGCTGATCCTGCCCAAGACCTCAGCAGCCCCTTGCGCGGGCCGTTCAAGGCTGATCCGATTGAGTCGGTCGAGGCGGCAATCGCAGCGATGGAACTGGCAAGGCTCGCCGGTATCCTGCCTGCATTCCTCGTCTCGACAGGTGTTGAAACTGCAGCAGAGGTTTCTGCCGCCGATCTGGCGCAGTTCAAAGACCCGCAGAACCTGACCATCCAAGCCCGCGCGCGCCTGCCGGTCCACGCTTGCGAACATGCCGAAATCGTTGCCTTCCGTGCGCGCGACGATCTGCGCGAACACGTCGCCCTGATCCTTGGCACCCAGACCAGCGAGCGCGAGCCGCTGGTGCGGCTGCACAGCGAATGCCTGACCGGCGATGTGCTTGGCAGCCTGAAATGCGATTGCGGCCCGCAACTGGACGCGGCGCTATCCCAGATGGCGGATGAGGCCAGTACGGGTGGTTGGGGCGTGCTGCTGTACTTGCGGCAGGAAGGGCGCGGGATCGGCCTGATCAACAAGCTGCGCGCCTATGAACTGCAAGATCAAGGTTTTGACACGGTCGATGCCAACGAACGTCTGGGCCTGCCCAGTGAAGCGCGTGATTTTCCGGTGGCCGCGCGGATGCTCGATCTGATTGGCGTGAACCGCCTGCGTCTGCTTACCAACAACCCGCAGAAAGTGGCCACGCTGCAGGAATTGGGCGTAGAGGTGACCGAGCGCGTCGCGCACCAGCTTCCCGCCAACCCCCACAATCAGCGATACCTCGATACCAAACGCGACCGCAGCGGCCACTTGCTGAAATAGGCGTTAACGCTTCTCGAAGCGCGTAAGGCCGCTACCCAGCGCGTTGCCGCCAATGGCCAGCGTATCGCCAGACCAATCCGCCACAAACGCCGACGAACGGCTGACACCCGGTGCAAACCGCGCATCGTTGCCGGCGATGGCAAGGCCAGCAGAGCTGTGCACCCGTCCCTCAGCCGCTACAGCAATAAATGCGCTGTAGTTTTCCTTGTCGCGCCCTTGCACGAACACATTACTGGCGATGCGGCCCGTGGCGCCAGCGGGCACGTCAATCATGTAATTGGTGGTTCTGCCTGCGGTATCGTCAAAGCTTGATTCGGTCACTTCAATGCGCCCCGCCCGGCTTTTGACATAGTGCCCGCCATTCCCGGCCTCAAACCGGCTGCGACGGATCGTGACGCTGCCGTAATCGCCGAAATAGACCGAGTGCGCGCAGGACAGGCCCCGGTCACAGCGCCCCAGTCGCGTAAACGTGGACTTTTCAATCAGCACCGCAGCCGTCGGATCGTCGGCAGACAGAATGCCTTGTTCGCTATTGCGGAACCACGATTGGCGCACTGTCAGATTGCCACGTTCAAGCCTGATACCCGAACCATTGGCGTCGGGCACGCGGATGTTCTGGAAGATCAGTCCTTCAACTCTGGTCGAGCGACCCCGTGCAACGATCGTAGCCTTGCCTTCGCATGCGCCGCCATCAAACACCGTCTGACCGGCCTCTTCAGCAACAAAGCCGACATCGCCAGCAGGCTGAACCGCACAATCGCGATAGACGCCGGATTCGATGCGGATGGTGCCGGTGCCCTCGCCAATGGCGTTCACCGCTTCTTGAAGAGCAGCAAAGCTTTGCCCGGTTTCAATCACGGTATACGGTGCGCGCGCGCCTTGCGCCAAAACCGTTGATACTGGAATGGCTGCGATCACGCCGACGCTCAGGAGCACGGCACCAAGCTTTTTGCCAAAAGTGGGATGGGCTTTGGGTAAGTTCAGCATGCGCTATCCGCTCCTATTTGCAGGAACGAATAGCGCGCAATGATTGACAGGCGGTTTCCGTCACATTCAAAGGCACGCAGGCGCGCCGGTTAATGGTGCATCGAACCGGTGTTAAGGGTGGGCTGCGCATCGCGTTCACCGCACAGCACAACCATCAGGTTCGAAACCAGCACCGCACGGCGATCAGCGTCCAATTCCACCACGCCCCTTTCGGACAATTGGTTCAGCGCCAACTCAACCATCGAAACCGCGCCCTCAACCAGTTTGCGCCGTGCCGAAATCACCGCTTCGGCCTGCTGGCGGCGCAGCATCGCACCGGCAATTTCAGGGGCGTAGGCCAAATGCGTCAGCCCGCATTCGTCCACGGTAATGCCTGCCAGCACCAATCGTGCGTTCAGTTCCGTGCGCAGTTCGTCGTTGATCTGATCGTGATTGCCGCGCAGCGTCACTTCCATGTGCTCGATATCGTCGTAGGGATAGCGCGAACCGATGGAACGTACTGCGCTCTCTATCTGGACGATGACAAAAGCCTTGTAATCATCGACATCAAACAGCGCCTGCGCCGTATCCGAGACACGCCACACCACGTTGCAGGCGATCTCGATCGGGTTGCCGCGCAGATCGTTGACCTTGAGTTGTTCCGATACAACGTTGTTGGCACGCACCGAGATGCGGATCTTGCTCATCCACGGCCAAACCCAGCGCAAACCATGGCTACGATCCGTCCCGCGATAAGAACCAAACATGGTGATAGCGGCGGCCTGATTGGGCTGGATCATGTAAAAACCCTTTGCAATCAGTATGAAGCCGACTGGACCAAGGACCATGCCGATAAGAAAGCCAAGGGCTTCATCGACTGTGCCATTGCTGACAGTGGGTGCCATAATCCGTGCAACTGTGAGCACCAGCAAGGCTATGAGGATGACCAGCATGAGGTAGCCGTTGTAGGTCCAGGCGGTCGTTTCCTTGCTGGCAGTGTGCATATCCGTCATAGCATTGGCCCCTCGAAGCGCATCTCACATTCATAGCAATTCGCGCGATAACGGCAAAACATTGCGATTTTGATCTTGTCTTGCGGGCAATCTTGCGTCAACTTGCCCCTTGCGGACCGGGCCCCTCTGGCGCGGCGATCTGGCCATTTTGGCAATCGCGGCGTGATGTCGGACCGCATCGGGTAACACCGATGTCTTGCGGTCCGGGTTCTGTCATTCCCCCTTTGTGGCCCAAGCTGTCGGCTTATCCGATCGTTGCAACATGCTTCGATAGGGAGCTTTGAATGTCTGACCGTTATTTCACTTTGCTTGAACGCCATCAGAAACTGGACGAGGCGCTGCGCCTTGCCCGCCGCAAACGCTGGGTGGATCCGTTCGAGATCGTACGGATCAAGAGGCTCAAGCTGGTCGTCAAAGATCGTCTTTTCCGCCTGTTGCCCGGCAAGACGGCAACGCTTTGAAATAGAGGAACCCGGCCTGCGCCTTTGCATTTGTTTTGCAAGGGCGTAGGCGGGTAGCGGAGCAGACAGATGGAATTTCTCTTTGCCGATTGGCTGGGCACCCCTGCATGGTTCTGGCTTGCCTTCATGGGCCTCGTTATCATCCTGACGGCTTTTGACCTTGGCGTCCTGCACAAGGAAGACAAGGCGATGGGCATCGCAGAATCGCTGCGTCTTACCGCGTTTTACATCACCATTGCGCTGGCATTTGGTGCGTGGGTCTGGGCCGAAAAAGGCGCAGATCTGGGGATGAAGTACTACACCGGCTTCTTCATCGAAAAGGCATTGTCGATCGACAATGTCTTCGTCATCAGCCTGATTTTCACCTTCTTTGCGATCCCCGCAAGATACCAGTATCGCGCCCTGCTTTGGGGCATCATCGCCGTGATCTTCCTGCGCGGCGGGATGATTGCAGGCGGAGCCGCGCTGGTTGAGCGCGCCTATTGGGTACTCTATATTTTCGCCGCCTTTCTGGTGTTCACCGGGATCAAGATGTTCTTCACATCCGATCACGATCCTGACATCGGCAATAACCCGGTCGTGCGGTGGATAAGCCGCCATATGCGCGTGACCAAGGAACTGCACGACCAGCATTTTTTTGTGAAAGTCACTGACCCCAAGAGCGGCAAACTGGTCAACGCCGCAACCCCGCTGTTCCTTGCCTTGGTTGTGATCAATCTGGCAGATCTTGTGTTTGCGGTGGACTCGGTTCCGGCGATCTTTGCGATCACCACCGATACTTTCGTGGTCTACACATCCAACATCATGGCGATTCTGGGCTTGCGCGCGCTGTATTTCGCGCTGGCGGCGATGATCGATCGCTTCGCCTATCTCAAATATGCGCTGGCCGCAGTACTGGTGTTCATCGGTTCGAAGATTTTTGTTTCGGACTTCCTGCTGGGCGGCGACAAATTCCCACCGGTGATGAGCCTCGTCGTCACCATCGCGCTGATCGCGGGCGGTGTGGTGTTCTCGCTTTACAAGACGCGGGGGCAGGCGGTGCATAAGCTGAACGAAATGTGATTCGTCCATGCGCCCCCCTCCTCTGAAGAGGCGGGGGGCTAGCGATCAAAACTGCCGGATTACTTCAAGGAAACGGTCGCCATAGGCTTCGAGCTTGCGCCCGCCCACGCCTCCGATCTGGCCCAATTCGGCAAGATTGGCGGGGCGGGTTCCGGCCATTTCGCGAAGGACCGAATCGTGGAAGATCACATAAGGCGGAATACCCGCCTCGCGCGCCATGTCGCGGCGCAAGGAACGCAGAGCATCGAACAAGGGATCGCCAACTGGATTGAACGCAGCACCGGAGGACGCTTTGCGGCGGCTTGCGCGCTCTTTCTTGGGCACGACCACCAGCGGCACTGCAGCCTCGCCCTTAAGGATCGCACGCGAATCGCCACCCAGCGCCAGCCCGCCATGTTCGGTGGCAATCAGCGCACCGCGCGCCTGCAAAGCGCGGGCAAGCGGGCGGAGCAGCGGTGCCTCGTCAGCAGTAACGATGCCAAACACTGACAACTGATCGTGGCCGCGCTGAATCACGCGCTCATCAGCAACGCCGGTCAGCACTTTTTCGATATAGCCAAAGCCGAACAACTGGCCGGTACGATAGACCGCCGAAAGCAATTTTCGCGCAACATGCGTACCGTCGGTAATGCCCGGCGCTTCGAGGCAATTGTCGCAATTGCCGCACTTTTCCGGCGGGTCTTCCCCAAAATGGCGGAGCAAGATGGCGCGGCGGCAATGCGGCGTTTCGACCAACATCGCCAGCGCATCGATCCGGGTGCGCTCACCCGCACGGCGGTGCTCTTCCACTTCGGACACGCGTTGACGGGCGCGCACAAAGTCTTCCGCACCCCACAGCATCACCGCCACCGCCGGATCGCCATCGCGCCCGGCACGCCCGGTTTCCTGATAATAGGCCTCAATCGATTTGGGGCAGGCCGCGTGCGCAACAAAGCGCACGTCAGGCTTGTCGATCCCCATCCCAAAGGCAACCGTGGCGACCATGACCATGTCTTCCGACGCCACAAACGCCGCCTGATTGCCTGCGCGCACCTGCGGATCCAGCCCGGCGTGATAGGGCAAGACCTTGCGGCAACCGGTGCTCAATTGCCCCGCCAGTTTCTCTACCTGCGCACGGGTGGGGGCATAGACGATGCCGGGGCCGGAATGCTCTTCCATCAACTGCTTGATCTGGCGCAGCGGGTTGTCGCGCGGGCGGATGGCATAACGGATATTGGGCCGATCAAACCCAGAAACGATCAGGCCTTCGGCGGGAATGCCCAGTTGCTCAAGGATATCGGCACGGGTGTGACGGTCCGCCGTGGCAGTCAGCGCCAGCCGCGCTACGTCCGGAAACGCATCCATCATAGGACGCAGCAGGCGGTAGTCTGGACGGAAATCGTGGCCCCATTCGGAAACGCAATGCGCCTCGTCAATCGCGAACAGGGAAATGCGCCCGCGCGTCAGCAGGTCGCGGAAGTGCTGCTGGCTGGCGCGTTCTGGCGCGACGTAAAGCAGATCAAGCTCGCCGTTGATGAAACGCGCAATCGTCTCTTCACGGTTGGTATCGACGCTCGTCAATGTGGCGGCGCGGATGCCATTGGCGGTGGCGGCGCGCAATTGATCGTGCATCAGCGCAATCAGCGGCGAGACGACAACGCAGGTGCCCTCCATCATTACCGCAGGCAATTGATAAGTCAGCGATTTTCCCGCGCCAGTCGGCATCACCGCCAGCGTCGATTGCCCTGCCAGCACACGATCGACCACAAGGTTCTGCACCCCGCGAAACGCTGGAAAGCCGAACACTGCGTGCAGTGCTTCGCTGGCATCGGCATAGACCGGCGGTGGTGGTGCAGGGGCGCGCGCAGGCGGCACAACTTCGTCGTCATCGGGAAAGCCCGAATAGATACCTTCGGCAAAGGCATCGTCGGGCAGGAAATCGAAGTCGTAGGGTTTTTCGCCAGAGGTCACTTGCGCCCTATGCCAGATCGCAAGCCTCAAGCAAAACCCGCATCACCCCAAAATGATGTGGAGACGGCTGATCCGCGAGGTAACGATGCGCCACTGGCCCGCCTCCTTGCGATAGGTCTCATGATAATGGCCCATGCCGTGCAGCACCGGGGTCGTGCCGGAAGCGTCCCAGATCTGGTCCTCCATCGCAATCACCCCGCGCGCCTCAGTTTCCGATAGCAATTCTATTTCGTGACCATGACCGTGATGGACCGTGCGCAAAGGTGCTACAGCGGCTTCGACAAATGCGGCAATCGCATCGCCGCCAGAGTGGACCCATTGCGCGGCGTCTTCCGTGGGTTCGATGCTGAGCGAACAACTGGCATCGAACATGGCATCATCGGCAAACACGGCGCGTAGTCCAACGAAATCCTTGGTGTCCATGCAACGAAAGTAGCGCGCTTTGAGCTGCTTGATTTCTTCGGTGGCGATCAGGCGCGCAACGGGATCGATCTGTTTCATGGTTGGCCCCTCCGGCATTTTTGTTGCTGAAGCCTGTAGGATAGACGCCTCGAAAAGGCCGCCTGTTATTTGTGCGAGAGAGCTTGCCAGCGCCAGTGTGGCGGCGCCTGCCACAGCACCCCAAGTTGACATTAAGCGCAGCCCGCTACTCGTGAATTACCGCTTAACCATCACTCGGCTCCGGCATTACGCACGGGTGCGCCTTAATCGCCTATTGGGCACATTGCCGCAGGATTGCTGTCATCGCGGGAACCTTTCCCGCCGGGAATGGGAGCCAGCTTGATGGGCTTTGAAATGCGTGCCGCTTTTGTAAAGCGTGAAGAATGCAAGGCAGCTTGGGAAAGCGAAGTTGAATTTGCCGAAATGGCGCGGGTGCTCAAATCGCTTGCCGCAGAACTTGGGCAAGACACCGAAGCCGCCATCGATGAACTGGCGCACCACGGGCTTGGCGCTGCACTGGGCGTTCTAGCCGGGCAAGCAGGTAACGACGTCGAGGCCGATTACTTGCGCCAGCGTGCGCGATCGCGAATTGCTGCGAGCGGAATGCAATAAGCATCCAAATTCCCGCCAAGGCGGGAATGGCGACGCTGGGGTGGTAGGCCTGCGACGTCCGGTGTGGTGGCTTGTGGAGGGCCGCCGCACCATCTCAGTTTCAGTCCAGGTTGGGGCGCAGCCAGCGTTCCATCGTTGGCAGATCCATCCCGCGACGCCCGGCATAGTCCTCAAGCTGGTCGCGACCGATGGTGGCAACGCCGAAGTACTGGCTTTCAGGATGGGCAAAATAGAAGCCTGACACCGCTGACGTAGGCAACATCGCTTGCGATTCTGTCAGCGTGATACCCACCGTGCCCGGCGCATCCAGCAAATCGAACAGGATCGGCTTGAGCGTGTGATCGGGGCACGCAGGATAGCCCGGCGCGGGGCGGATGCCGCGATACTGTTCGCGGATCAATGCCTCGTTGGTGAGTTGCTCGCCCGGCGCATAGGCCCACAACGTGGTGCGGACATATTGGTGCAGGCGTTCGGCCAAGGCTTCGGCAAAGCGATCTGCCAAGGCTTTCAGCAGGATGTCCGAATAGTCATCATTGTCAGCCTTGAACCGTGCAAGGTGCCCATCGATCCCATGAATGCCCACTGCGAACCCACCAAGCCAATCGCCCGCCGGATCGATAAAATCGGCCAAGCAGAAATTGGCGCGGCCACGGCTTTTGATGAATTGCTGGCGCAGGAATGGCAGGCGCACGGACAATTCATCATCATGGGGATGCAGCACCACATCATCGCCATGGCGGGCGCAAGGCCAGAACTGGGCAACGCCCTTGGCGGTCAGCCACTTCTCGCTGATGATCTTGTCCAACATCGCGCGGGCATCGGCATAAAGGCCGCGCGCGCTTTCCCCGATAACCGCGTCGTCAAGGATCGACGGCCAAGTCCCCGCCAATTCCCACGCGCGGAAGAACGGAGTCCAATCGAAGCAATCGACCAGATCGTTCAAATCCCAGTCTTCGAACACATGCCGGCCGGGCTGTTCGGGCGGCGGTGCCTTTTCCGACATGTCCGGCTCGAACGCATTGAGCCGCGCGTCGTCAAGGCTGAGCAGCTTTGACGCCCCCTTGCCCGCGCGCGCATCACGCACATGCTGATATTCTGCGGCAGTTGTTTTGATGAACGGTTCGGCCTGCGTATCGGACAGCAATTGCGACGCAACGCCGACCGCGCGGGATGCATCAAGCACATGGACGACCGCGCCATCATAGGCCTGATCGATTCGCAAGGCGGTGTGGACTTTGCTGGTGGTCGCCCCGCCGATCAACAGCGGAATGGTCATCCCGGCGCGCTGCATTTCTTCGGCAACGGTAACCATTTCATCCAGTGAAGGCGTAATCAGGCCGGACAGGCCAATGATATCAACGCCTTCTTTCTGCGCGGTATCAAGGATCGTCGACCACGGCACCATCACGCCCAGATCAAGTACCTCGTATCCGTTGCACTGCAGGACAACGCCGACAATGTTCTTGCCGATATCGTGGACGTCACCCTTGACCGTGGCCATGATGATCTTGCCCTTGGCCTTGGCACCGGGTTGCTTGGCCGCTTCGATATAAGGGATGAGGTGAGCTACGGCCTTTTTCATCACGCGGGCCGATTTGACCACTTGCGGCAGGAACATCTTGCCCGATCCGAACAGATCGCCGACGGTGTTCATGCCTTCCATCAGCGGACCTTCGATCACTTCGATAGGACGCCCGCCGCGCGCATCAATCATGGCGCGCGCTTCTTCGGTATCTTCAACGATATAGGCGTCGATGCCCTTGACCAGCGCATGTTCGAGGCGGCGCACCACGTCCCAGCCGCGCCACTCCTCGGCAGCTTTTTCGGCGATAACGTCCTTGCCCTTGTAGCTTTCGGCAAGTTCGATCAGGCGCTCGGTCGCGGTGAGATCACCGCCAGCCGCAGGTTTGCGATTCAGCACCACATCTTCGCATGCCTCGCGCAGCACCGGGTCGATCTGGTCATAGATATCAAGCTGGCCGGCGTTGACGATGGCCATGTCCATACCCGCCGGGATCGCGTGGTAAAGGAACACCGAATGCATCGCGCGGCGCACGATTTCGTTGCCGCGGAACGAGAACGACAGGTTCGACAGGCCGCCAGAGATGTGAACGTGCGGGCAGCGCGCCTTGATCTCGGCTGTGGCTTCGATGAAATCGAGGCCGTAATTGTCATGCTCTTCGATGCCGGTGGCGACAGCGAAGACGTTGGGATCGAAGATGATGTCTTCGGGCGGGAAACCGATGCCGGTCAGCAGCTTATAAGCGCGAGCGCAGATTTCAACCTTGCGCTCCTTGGTGTCAGCCTGGCCCTTTTCGTCAAAGGCCATGACCACAACCGCAGCGCCATAATCCATGCACTTGCGCGCGTGGACAAGAAACGCTTCCTCGCCTTCCTTCATCGAAATAGAATTGACGATGGGCTTGCCCGACACGCACTTCAGGCCCGCCTCGATCACGTCCCACTTCGAACTGTCGATCATGATCGGCACGCGCGCGATGTCCGGTTCTGCCGCAATCAGCTTAAGATACGTGGTCATTGCCTCAACCGCGTCGAGCAGGCCCTCGTCCATGTTGACGTCGATTACTTGCGCGCCGTTCTCAACCTGCTGGCGCGCGACTTCGACCGCGCGGGTATAATCGCCCGCAAGGATCAGCTTTTTGAACGCAGCAGAGCCGGTGACGTTGGTGCGTTCACCGACATTGACGAAGCGGGCTGAGGAATTGGTGGTCATTGTTTACAATCCAATTCCCCTCCCGCTTGCGGGAGGGGTTAGGGGAGGGCATGTTAGTTTCCGGGTCAGGCCTTGGTAACAGGCCCTTCCCCAGCCCCTCCCGCAAGCGGGAGGGGAGAAGATCATGCCGCCATAATGAACGGCTCTAGACCCGCCAAGCGCGTTGCCGTTTCCGGGACTGGCAGCTTGCGCGGGTTCAGGCCTGCCACGGCCTTGGCCATCGCCGCAATGTGCGCGGGCGTGGAACCGCAGCAACCGCCGAGAATATTGACTTGACCGTGATCGGCCCATTCCTTGACGAGGCCTGCGGTGGTGTCAGGCATTTCGTCATATTCGCCCAGTTCATTGGGCAAACCGGCGTTGGGATAGACCATGATCAAGGTATCGGCGATTTCGGACAGCGATTTCACATGCGGGCGCAACTGCGTGGCACCGAACGAGCAGTTGAGGCCGATGGTGACGGGCCTTGCATGACGCACGGCGTACCAGAACGCCTCAACCGTGTGGCCGGACAAGTTGCGGCCCGAAAGGTCGGTCAGGGTCATTGACAGCATGATCGGAATTTCGCGGCCCAGCGCCTGTTCGACATGGCGCAACGCCATGATCCCGGCCTTGGCGTTCAATGTATCGAACACGGTTTCGATCAGGATGAAGTCGACGCCGCCTTCGATCAGGGCGTGGATTTGTTCGGCATAGACATCGACCATGCCATCCCAATCGACCTCGCGGAAGCCGGGATCGTTGACATCTGGACTGAGCGAGAGGGTCTTGTTGGTCGGGCCGATTGCACCGGCGACAAAGCGGGGGCGTCCGTCCTTGGCGGTGAATTCATTGGCAACGCGACGGGCAAGTTGTGCCGATTCGACGTTGATTTCGCGGACAAGGTGTTCGGCGGCGTAATCGGCCTGGCTGATGCGATTGGCGCTGAACGTGTTGGTTTCAGCAATATCGGCCCCAGCCTTGAAATAGGCGCGGTGGATTGATTCGGGCACTTCTGGTTTGGTCAGGGCAAGGATATCGTTGTTGCCCTTCTGATCCTTGGTCAGGCCCAGCGTCCCGGCATAGTCAGCTTCGGACAGCTTGAAGTTCTGAATCTCGGTGCCGAATGCGCCATCGGTGATCAGGATGCGTTGCGCTGCTTGTTCAAGCAGCGCGGCACGCGCGGTGGAAGGAGCGAGGATCATGCGGCTTTCTCCAGCGCGGGACGGGTCGGACGAAGGCCAAGCAAGTGGCAGATCGCATATGACAGCTCAGCGCGGTTAAGGGTGTAGAAGTGGAAGTCGCGAACACCACCAGCATAGAGGCGACGGCAGAATTCAGCAGCGATGGTGGCTGCAACCAGTTGGCGTGAGCCGGGGTGCGTATCCAAGCCTTCAAACAAGCCGTCCATCCATGCCGGGATCGCGGCACCGCAAGCAGCAGCAAACTTGCGCGTCTGCGCCACGTTCGACACGGGGAGGATACCGGGGAGGACTGGCGCATTGATGCCCGCCGCTGCCAGCTTGTCGCGGAAGCGGAAGAAGGTTTCAGGCTCGAAAAAGAACTGGCTGATTGCGCGCGTGGCCCCTGCGTCAAGCTTGCGTTTCAGGTTATCAAGATCGGCCTGCTCGCTGGGTGAATCCGGGTGTGATTCAGGGTAGGCAGCGACCGAGATTTCAAACGGCGCGATCTGCTTCAAGCCCGCGACCAGTTCCGCTGCATTGGCATAGCCATCGGGGTGCGGCATGAAGGGAACGCCCGGAGCGCCCATATCGCCGCGCAGGGCCACGATATGGCGCACGCCAGCTTCCCAATAGCTTTCAGCAACTTCGCGGATTTCCGCTTTGGTTGCATCCACGCAGGTAAGGTGCGCGGCGGCGGGAAGCTTTGCGTCCTTGATGATTCGAGCAACTGTCCCGTGCGTGCGATCACGTGTAGATCCGCCTGCACCATATGTGACAGAAACGAACTGCGGACCGAGCGGGGCCAGCGTTTCAACCACATCCCACAATTGCGCCATCAGCGCGTCTGATTTGGGCGGGAAGAATTCGAACGAGACGTTGATGTCGCCCGGCAGCCCGGCAAAGAGCGGTGTGTCGAGCGCGGTGCGCGCCTCGCGCAACTGATCATAACTGGCGTTCATCTGGGTCAGGTCTTCCGGGCAAGCTGGCGGGGTTCAAAATGGGTGACGCTGTCTTCGCGGCGAATGCCGGTCCACAGCTTGACGACAAGTTCGTGGCCGGCAAGTGCGCGGGTAGCATGGGGCACAAAGCCGCTATCAATCAGCATGGCTTCAATTTGCGTATCGGAAAAGCCGAGGCGCGCATGGGCATGCGACTGGCGCAGGTCTTCGCGATCATGCGCGGCGAAATCGACAATGGCGACGCGGCCGCCCGGTGCGGTGACGCGGGCCGCGCCTGCCAGCACAGCCTCAGGCGCTTGGGCATAATGCAGCACTTGATGAAGCAGGACCGTATCGAAGCTGCGCGCGGCAAATGGCAGTTGGGCAAAATCGCCCTGAATCAAGTCAACGCTATTGGAGGGCAAGTGCTGAAGCCGGGCGCGAGCAATGCGCAGCATGTCGGGGCTTTTATCAAACGCCACGATATGCGCGGCATGCGGACCAAACAGTTCGGCGATCCGCCCGGTACCGGTGCCGACATCAAGCAAACGGCCCAGCGAACTATCGCCTGCTGCATCCATCAGCATTTCGGTCAATGCGGATTCTACAGGGCCATCGGCGATATGGAGCGAGCGCAATTCATCCCATTCGTCGGCGTGGCGCGAAAACCAATCAAGTGCGTGGCTTTCACGCGCGGTGCGAATGGCATCGAGATGCTGGCGATCCTCGGCGCAGCGGCGGCCGAATGCGGTGTCTTCCTGCTCTGCCACCGCCAACAAGCGCGCAAGGGCTGCGGCGAGCGGATTTTCGGATGTTTCCCCAACCGAACTGCGCAGGAATACCCACGCGCCTTCTTTGCGCCGTTCTGCAAGCCCGGAATCGCATAGAATCCGGATGTGCCGCGACACCCGCGGCTGGCTTTGACCAAGCACTTGCGCAATTTCGCCAACTGCCAGTTCCATGCTAGCAAGTAAGCGCATGATGCGCAGGCGCGTTAAGTCATCAAGCGCGCGAATGGCGTCGTGGATGGTCATTGGAGCCACCATATAAGGAAACCTTTATATGCGTCAATAGACTTAAAGATATCTTTATATCATATGTTAGTGAATGCATAGGGCCTTGCTGCAGGATGCATTTGCCTTCGCCGGAGCCCCCCGATAGTAACGCAATATGAGTGCCGCAAGGAAACTTGTTGCCGATGCGCCATTTGGGCGCGTTACCCATTGAGAGGGAATTCGATGAAGAAGTACGCCAGCCTTGCGATCGTTACTGCAGCCGCCTTGGCGCTTACAGCCTGCGGCCGTTCCGACGACGCCTCGGAAGCCGCTTCGGAAGACACGGTTGAAATGCCAGCAGACGAGCTGCCTCCAATGGAGCCGTCAGCGGCTGCTGCACCGATGGCTCCTGCGCCTGACGCATCGGCGGCCGCCGATACCGAGGCCAATGCCGCGCGCGATGCCGCCAACAATGCGGCCGCAGTAGCAGCAGCCGTCCAAGCCGCTGAGGCCGATGGCGAAGAAAAGGCCGCTCAGCCTGCTCTGCCCGCACAATAATCCGTTTTTTTGCGGATGACGATCCGCACGGGAAAGATACCTGCCTATGCGCGCCCTGCCCGTTTTTTTTCTGGCCATCATGCTGACCGCTTGCGGCGCAAATGAAGAGGAAAAGCCGGGTGGGGTGACGCAAGACGAAGCACGCGCATTGGATGCAGCGGCAGAAATGTTGGATAAGCGCGAGTTGCCGACACTTCCGGAAGCTGCGGCTCCAGTTCAACCCGTGCCAGCGCCTTCGCCGTCCTGACTTAGCACGGTTGCCACAAGCCAGATTCGGATGGCCCCGGCTAGTCCCGGCGGTGTTGCACTTCGAATTCTGTCCGCATCGATCTGCGCGACCAGCGCATTGATTGGCACGTCCCTGTGCATGGCGGCGCTGCGCAACATATCCCAGAACAGAGGTTCAAGACTGATCGAGGTCTTGTGCCCGGCGATTTCGACCGAGCGCTTGACCGGGGGATGATAGGGAATCAGCATGACCCGGTTGATACGGGGCAGAAGCCGTGGCGCCCACCCCGATCAATCAATACATATGCTGTCCGCCATTGAGCGACATCGTCGAGCCAGTTACAAAGCAACCGTCTTCGGCTGTGAGGAATGCGACGCCGCGTGCAATTTCACCCGCATTGCCGAGGCGGCCGACCGGGATCTTGGCAACAATTTTTTCAAGCACTGAAGCCGGTACAGCAGCAACCATATCGGTATCGACATAGCCTGGTGCGATGGCATTCACAGTCACGCCGAATTTAGCACCCTCTTGGGCCAAGGCTTTGGTGAAGCCGTGAATGCCAGATTTGGCCGCGGCATAGTTGACTTGGCCATATTGCCCGGATTGACCATTGACCGAACCGATATTGACGATGCGGCCCCAGCCACGCTCGCGCATGCCAGGGAAAGTGGCCTTGGCCATGTTGAAGCAACCGCCGAGGTTGATGCGCATGACTTCGTTCCAATCGTCGAAGCTCATCTTGTGCAAAACGCCATCGCGCGTAACGCCGGCATTGTTCACGACAATTTCGATCGGGCCAATTTCTGCGGCAATGCGCGCGCAACCTTCAAGCGTGGCTTCATGATCTCCGACATCGAAACGGTAGGCAGGAATTCCGGTTTCAGCCGTGAAGGCGCGCGCTTTTTCTTCATTGCCGGCGTAATTTGCCACGACCATGCGTCCTTGCTCCTTTAACGCAAGACAGATGGCCTGACCGATGCCCCGGCTCCCACCGGTAACCACTGCAACTCGCGCCATGTCAAACCTCCCGATATTCACAATTGAGTGGGTATCGTAAGTCGATGGGCAAGAAGCTACAAGTTAGAGAATGTGCTAGACCGCAGCTGCAGCAACGAATTGGTGCGCAGCAGCAAATTGAAAACCTGCGTTTTCTTTAAAAGCGGAACTGGGTTCCGACATAGACCGCCTGATTGTCTTGCTTGCCATCAGTCAATGGCAGCAGCCGGTCACGTTCTGGCGAATAACGCACGCCAGCGGTAACATTCAGGTTGCGGGTCAGGCGGTAGCTACCGCCAAGATCAAGCTGATAATCACCCTGACCTTCGAGTGTGCGCGGCGCACGTCCAGCACGATCACGGCCATCCATTTCAACACGAGGCGCAAAACGTGACGGGGCAGCCGACGTGGATGGTGTTGACTTCAGCTTTGCCAGATCGGGCATGTCGATCCGCTGCAAATCCTGAAGCGCAGAAGGCGAACCGCCTGCAAAACTGGCAAAGCCGCGCGCCATGCCAAGGTTATAAGCCATTGGCGCAATGCGGACTGGCGACACACCTGCCTGAGCAACAGCATCACCGAGAGTCCCGCGCACTGAAAACCCGCGAGCACTTTGCGAATCAAGACGGACCGCAACGGTTACCGCGCGGTTGGTCCGCGTTTCATTGCCTGCAGGGGTAAAGCGGAACAGTTTGCCGGATTTCAACGCGCGAACGGTAATCTGCGAAGCCAGCCGTTCATCAACCGAGGCAGGCGTGAAGGAGCCGATCCCACCGCGTGCGGCAAGGCTGACAGGCGCAACGTCAATGCCGCTGGAGAACGCGCTGCTGACTGATGGTGCCAAAAACAGGCCCACGACAGCCGCAGTTGCGGCGGCAAGTGGCGCACGCAAGCGGCGGTGCGTCGTGCCCACTGCTTTCGAGTTTTTGCCAATGCCCATCATGGTAATCTGATTCGCCCCAAATAACGCCGGATTTCAGCGCCGAAAATGACATTTCCTGTCTGCTCAAAACCGTTACGGCCGTATTGCGCGGAAACGCTTGCATTGTCTGTACGCCTGAAGGTTCTAAATTTCCATAGCCCGCAACACTTTCCGACTCTTCCTTTGCAGGTGTGACGCAATGTCCACAGTTCGATCCGCATTCAGCAAGCGTTCACAGCTTGGACGCGCATCTGCCGATAAGCTCACCGTGCGCATTCATCGCGCTTGCGGCACGGCGCGCGGGGGTGATAGAGGCCTTTCAAATGCCGTATAGCACGATACGGCCTTGTGCGATGGGATCGGCCCGTGTCGATGCTGAAACACAGGGCCGCCAAGCCAAGGACTGTGACCAAGTGACCAAGACATTTAAGACCGCGCGCAACACCCGCACTTTGGTCGTTCGCGGCATCGTCATCGGAGCCATGGCCCTCCTTGCCACGGGTTGCGGCAAAAAGGAGCGGCCAAAGGCAGACCTTGCTGCCAGCCAGGTAACCACCATCGGCGTTAACGCTTATCTGTGGCGCGCCAGCCTTGACGCCCTGTCGTTCATGCCGCTGCTCCAGACCGACAGCAACGGTGGCGTGATCGTGACCGATTGGTACACCAACCCCAAGAATCCCGGCGAACGGATGAAAGTGACGGTCTCGATCGTTGACAAGGATCTGCGCGCCGATGCCCTGCGTGTTGCAGCCAGCCGTCAGGTTTCGACCAGCGGCCAGTGGATCGATGCACCCGTGCAGGCTGTCACCGTCCAGAAGCTGGAAGACATCATCCTGACGAAGGCGCGCGATCTTCGCCGCGCCTCAATCATGGGATAAACGACTTACAGGCGAATCTTGCGTGTCATGGCTGCTCTGCCTAGAGGAGCAGCCATGACCGCTTCATCCACAACGCCGCCCGCCGTAACTGCGCCTGATCGCTTCGACCCTGCGACTGCAGACACGCGCTGGCAGCAAGTGTGGGACGAGCAGCAATCGTTCCGCGCCGACGATTCAAGCCCCAAGCCGCGCAGCTTCGTCCTGGAGATGTTCCCCTATCCTTCGGGGCGCATCCACATCGGCCACGTGCGCAATTATACGATGGGCGACGTGCTGGCGCGCTACAAGCGTATGCGCGGCCATGAAGTGCTTCACCCGATGGGGTGGGATTCGTTCGGCATGCCCGCCGAAAACGCCGCGATGGAAAAGGGTGTCCACCCCGGCGGCTGGACCCGCGACAACATCGAAAGCATGAAGAAGCAGTTGAAGCGGCTGGGCTTTGCGCTCGATTGGAGCCGTGAAATCTCGACCTGCGAGCCGGAATATTACGGCCACGAACAGGCCCTGTTCCTCGATCTTTATGCAGCGGACCTTGTTTATCGCAAGGAATCGACGGTCAATTGGGACCCGGTCGATATGACCGTGCTGGCCAACGAACAAGTGATTGACGGGCGCGGCTGGCGATCGGGCGCCCCGGTGGAAAAGCGCAAGCTGAGCCAGTGGTTTCTCAAAATCACCGACTTTGCCGACGAACTGCTCGAAGGCCTGTCAACGTTGGACAACTGGCCTGAAAAAGTCCGCACGATGCAGGAAAACTGGATCGGCAAGAGCCAAGGCCTGCAATTCGCGTTCGAACTTTCCAGCGGCGATAAATTGGAGGTCTATACCACCCGCCCTGACACGATTTTTGGCGCAAGCTTTGTGGCCGTGGCGGCCGATCATCCGGTGGCGCAAAGCGTAGCGGCAGGCAATCAGGCCGCGCAAGATTTTATCGCGCTATGCAAGCAGGGCGGCACGACTGCTGCGGAACTGGAAACTGCAGAAAAGCTGGGCTTTGATACCGGGATCACCGCCAAGCATCCATTCACCGGCGCGAATCTGCCCGTATTTATCGCCAACTTCGTGCTCATGGAATACGGCACCGGCGCGATCATGGCCGTGCCGGGCCATGACCAGCGCGATTTCGACTTTGCCACCAAGTACGGCTTGCCGATCCTGCGCGTGGTTGCCAGCGATCCTGCCGATGCCGACAAGCCATTTGGCAAGGAAGCCGAAGCTGGCGATGGCGTCTTGGTAAACTCGGGCTTCCTTGATGGCATGAACGTGGCCGACGCGAAGGCTGCAATCATCGAACGCACCCAGACAGGCGGTTTTGGCGAAGGCAAGACGGTGTGGCGTCTGCGCGATTGGGGCGTTTCGCGCCAACGCTATTGGGGCACGCCGATCCCGTTCATCCACTGCGAGATCTGCGGCGTGGTGCCGGTGCCCAAAAAGCAATTGCCGGTTGTCCTGCCAGAAGACGTCAGCTTCGACGTGCCGGGCAACCCGCTGGATCGCCACCCCACGTGGAAGCACGTCGATTGTCCGCAATGCGGCCATCCGGCGCGGCGCGAGACCGATACGCTCGACACGTTCGTTGATTCGTCGTGGTACTTCCTCCGCTTTGCCAGCCAGCCTGCTGACCGCCCGTTTGATCCCGAAGAGATCAAGCGTTGGCTGCCGGTAGAACAGTACATCGGCGGAATCGAGCATGCGATTCTGCACTTGCTCTATGCCCGGTTCTGGACCCGCGCCCTTGCCCGCATCGGCAAGATCGAAGTGACAGAGCCGTTCGCCAGCCTGTTCACGCAAGGCATGGTCACACATGAGACGTATGAACGCCCCAACCCCGACAACGGCCAACCGATCTTCTTCTCACCCAGCGAAGTTGAGCGCACGAGCGAAGGCGCAACGCTAAAGTCCGATGGCGCAGCGGTTGACGTTGGCCGCGTGATCAAGATGTCCAAGTCCAAGAAGAACGTGGTGGACCCGGACGAGATCGTCGCGAAATACGGTGCGGACGCAATTCGCTGGTTCATGCTTTCGGACAGCCCGCCTGAGCGCGACTTGCCGTGGTCCGAAGCCGGGATCGAAGGCTGCGCGCGGTTTGTGCAGCGGCTGTGGCGCTTGTTCGGCCAGCTTGATGCAACCGCAACTGGCGAAGACAAGGCACTTGATCGCAAGACACACCAGATCGTTTTTGCCATTGCGGCCGATATTGAGGCGCTGGGCTTCAACAAGGCGGTGGCGCGCATCTATGAACTGACCGGCGCGATTGAAAAGGCAGCGCCTTCAGCCAGCCGCACCACTGCAATTCGCAGCTTGTTGTTGTTGGTAGCCCCGATGATGCCGCATCTGGCTGAGGAAGCCTTTGCAAGCTCCGGTTCGGGTCTGATCGCCAACGCCCTGTGGCCGCAAGTTGATCCGGCGCTGCTGGTGGATGACGAGGTGACCGTGGCGGTGCAGGTCAAAGGCAAGCTCCGCGATACGCTGACCGTCGCCAAAGGCACGCCAAAGGAAGAGCTGGAGCGTCTTGCCCTTGCGTCCGAGAAAGTGCAGCGTGCACTGGAAGGGGCGGAGGTGAAGAAGGTGATCGTGGTGCCCGACCGACTGGTGAACCTCGTTGTTTAAGCGGCTTGCCCTGCTTGTCGCCCCATTCGCTTTTCTAAGCGGGTGCGGGCTGCAACCGATGTACGCAGGCGGCGGTAACGGCGGCGTCGCCCGCGCACTGTCCGACGTCAGTGTTGGCCCGATCGAAGGGCAATCCGGCTGGTTGATGCGCAATGCCTTGTCCGACCGCTTGGGGGCAGGTCAGCAGAACGGCCCGGCACGCTATCGCCTCGACATCCGCCTTGATGACAAAGTCGAGGGGTTGGGTCAGTTGTCCAACGACACGACCACACGCGAACGACGCACCTTGCGCGCGCGCTATCAACTGATTGACCTCGCGTCGGGCAGTGTTCTGCTTGATGCAACGGCGGGGTCGGACGCCGGGTTCGATGTGGTGAACAGCGAATATGCCGTGATCGCCGCAGAGCAGACCGCGCATGAAAACCTGTCACACGAAGTGGCCGACCAGATTGTAACGCGCGTTTCGCTACGGCTGCGCGACGCCAAGTGAGCACCCAAGTAGTTCCGGGGCTGTGAAGCTTAACCAGAAGACCTTCCTGGGCAGTGCAGCCAAGGCGGCGCGCGAATGCCGGGTATTCTATTTCTGCGGGCCTGACGAGGCAGGGGCCAGCGATGCCGCAAGGCGAATCATCAGCCTGTTGGGCGACGCTGAATTGGTGGATATGAGCGGCGCGGAACTGCGCCGTGACCCCGTCCGACTGGCTGATGAAGCGCGATCAGTTTCGCTATTTGGCGACAAGCGAATCATCCACATCCGCGCAACCGGCGACGATGCTTTCGACGCGATTGAGGCCCTTCTGGAAAGCCCTGTCGAAGGCTGGCCCGTTTTAATCGTGGCGACATCGGCCACTGACAAATCACGCATCGCCAAATTGCTGGACGGCAAGCCGGGCACGATGGTTGCCATGTTCTACCTGCCCGAACTCAAATCCGTGGCCGATGCCGTGCGCGATATGGGCGATGCCGTAGGGGTCAAGCTGAACGGCAGCCTTGCAGAGCGTCTGGCCCGTTCGACCGGCCTCGACACGCGAATGGCGCGAAGCGAGATCGAAAAGCTGGCGCTCTATCTTGATGCGACACCGCAAGCACCGCGCGATGCTACTGCCGCAGCGCTTGATGAAATTTGCGCCGCAAATGAAGATGATAGCCTTATGCCATTGGTAAACGTGGTGTTGAGCGGCGATGTGCGCAAACTGCCGGGCGAACTCGCCCGTATGCGCGAAATGGGCCTCAATCCCGTTGGCCTGCTGCTGGCATTTGAACGGCGTGCTGCGCAATTGGTGCAACTTGCTGCACGCATGGGTGAGCGCGGCGACATTAACAGTTTCATGGAACTGGAAACAAAATCGCATCGCGTATTTTTCCGTGATCGCACTGATCTTACTGCACAATTGCGGCGTTGGCGGGGCGCGCGTTTGGTGCGCTTAACCGAACGGCTTTCGATGCTGCATCGCACGCTCCTTTCGGACAATCGCAACGGTGAACTTATGCTGGCGCAAGGATTGGCCGAAATCGCACGGGCAGCGGTCCGCTAATCGGTTCTTGAACAGCGTGAACCAAGTGATCCTTGTCACTTAGAACCAAGATAGACCTTGATATGTTCAAAATGGTTGGTATCTTCCGCACTGCAATATAAACACAGCGGTCGCACCAATACCGGAATCTCCGGACGCAAGCTCGCTTACGCGCAGGCTTGAAGGACATTGATAGCGAGACGCTTGATGACCAAGCACGTTCCCTTAGGCGGGCGCCTCCAGTCGCAAGACCGGCGCAGGATAACGCTGCCGCTTGCGCCTCCGCTGGAGCAGCGCCGACTTCAATTGTATATCGCGCTTCTGGTGCTTGACGGCATCGCCGTGATTGGTGGCTTATGCATCGCCAGTTGGATTTATCTAGGCCGCTTCTTTAACGAAGAATCACTAATTCATGGTCAAGTTTTACTGCCAATTTACTGGACTATCGCGCTAAGTTTACAAGTCTATACGCTTCAGGGACTGCGGCAGGTCAATTTCTCACGCTCGCGCGCGGGGTTTTCGCTCATATGTGCAGAAGGCGCGCTTTTGTTCGTTGGGTTTGCGACCAAAAGCACTGAAGAGTTCTCGCGGGTTTCCGCAACTCTTGGTTTGGCCGTAGCTTTGCTGTTGATGTTCTGGATGCGCGGTTGCCTGATCCCCGTGATCAAGTCTCGCTGTGGCGATGCCATCATTAATATCCTGCTCATTCAAGATGATGGCATTGCGCTGCGCGTGCCACATGCATTCCATATTGACGCACAAGAACACCACCTCGCGCCCGATCTTTCAGACCCGCATATGATGGACAGGCTTGGCCTTTACATGATGAACATGGACCGCGTGATGGTCAGTTGCCCCAGCAACAGGCGCGCGGCTTGGGCGCTGGTATTCAAAAGCGCAAACGTATCGGGCGAAATCGTCGATCCCGAAGTCAACAACCTTGGCGTAATTGGCGCACGTCGCGAACGCGACTATGGCGCACTTATCGTCGCAAGCGGGCCGCTAGGCTTGCGCGCTCGCATGGTCAAGCGAGGGCTGGATCTGGCGATTGCAGTGGGTGCAGTGGTGGCATTGACACCCCTACTGGTGCTTGTTGCGGTGCTTATCAAACTTGAAGATATGGGACCGGTTTTCTTCGTTCAAAAACGAACCGGGCGAGGCAATCGGTTCTTCCCCATTTTCAAGTTTCGGTCGATGCGAGGGGAAAAGCTTGATCCGACCGGTGCGTGTTCAGCCAGCAAGGATGATGATCGCATCACGCGGATTGGGCGGTTTATTCGCCGCACCAGTATTGACGAATTGCCGCAGTTTTTCAATGTTTTACGCGGGGAAATGTCAATAGTCGGCCCCCGCCCCCATGCTATCGGATCATTGGCCGGGGACAAGCTGTTCTGGGAAGTCGATCATCGCTACTGGCTGCGACATTCGCTGAAACCGGGTTTGACCGGCCTTGCCCAAGTACGCGGATTACGCGGGGCCACAGATACCGAAACCGATCTTGCCAATCGCCTTCAGGCCGATCTTGAATACCTTGATCGCTGGACGATCTGGCGTGACCTAAAGATCATTTTCAACACCTTGAGCGTGCTGGTACATGATCGCGCATTCTAAGCCGACACCAGCGTCAGGACTGCGGGCATTTCTCGCCTTTTGCCAGAACGCCTTTCATCAACTGAATGCGGGCGCTGTATTTGCGATGCGTGGGCGCACGCAGGAACGCCAAGACATCACGTCGGGCCAAACGCTCGTACAGTACCATCGCCTTTGCCGGGTCGAAGCCAGCACAAGCCACCAAGCGGATGCCCGCAATGTCAGCCTGATCCTCTCTCTGGCGGCGTTCGGCCAAAGCAACCTTACCCATATGCCCCGCCATTGCGTGCCCAAACTCGTGGGCTGCCGCCAGCGCAAGTTCATCATCGCTGCCAGAAAACGCCATCAATCCATTGGTGACCGCAACATCGCGCCCATCGCTATGCGCGTCCACTTTCCCACTTGTTTTAAGAACTATGCGGATACCACAATGGCTTACTGGAGAAATCGGGACTTCTCGTTCAAGCCCGCCACGCCTCGTAACCATGCGGATCGGTCGATCCGCCGGACTATCAGCAATCCAGCGATCAAGAACTTCGGCTGCGGTTTCACCTTTGCGCCGCTCAGCGATGATATCGGCAGTCAGTTTCGAACCGATCGAAAGCACTTCGTCACCCGGCACAAGCCCCGCTTGCGCCGCAGGACCGCCAATAGCGACTCCTGCAAGTACCGGGTTGGTGGCCATGCCCAACGTGCTTTCCAATATCCCCCAATCACGAGGGTCATACGCCTGTCGATGATCAAAAATTACACCGATATCACTCTTGATCATGGAGCAGCGATCATTGGCAGCACGTCGCAACCTCCATTGAATTTGGCTTACCCGATCAAGATCATGACGCAAGCCAACCGGCCAAGGAACCTCGCTCGCGGGCGAAGCGGATGTTGTGGCAAGGCAAACCAATACTGCGGCAAATCTGACCCCAACGCGCAACACTCACATTTCTCCAGATTACGTTATACTAAAGGTTTTCTATTTCAGATCTGATTATAAAGTCGCAGTGTCTGAGACAATATTTCATACCACAGATGTAATGGAAAGGGCAGTCCGTTGAAATATAGCATTGATATAATCTTGATACGATCGGGACATTATTCATGACAAAAGTTCTGGCAGTTGCCTCAGCCGGAGGGCATTGGGAGCAGATGATGTTGCTGCGCGATATGCTGGAAAAGTTCGACGTCCACTTTGCCACAACACACACCGACCTCCCGATCCGGGCAGGCATCCGAGCGGCAACAATCCTGCCAGATTGCAACCGAGATCAGATACTTCAATCAATGCGCTGTGTGTTTGCCGCTGCATGGCTCGTCTTGCGGTTTCGGCCAACTGTCGTCATTTCAACTGGTGCAGCGCCGGGACTGTTCTGCATTGTCATCGCAAGGTTGATAGGCGCAAGGACGCTGTGGATTGATAGCGTCGCCAATGCAGAGCAGATGTCGATGTGCGGTAAGCTGTCGCGCTATCTTTCAAACCGCTGCATCACTCAATGGCAACACCTTGCCAAAGATGGTCGGCCTGAATACGTGGGGTCAGTCTTGTGATCCTTGTCACCGTAGGCATGCAACTCGGCTTCGACCGCCTGATTCAGGCGATTGACGATCTGGCGCCAACACTGCCGACTCAGGTCTTTGCGCAAATTGGCAAGGGCACTTACAAACCGCGCAATATAGAGACCGCGGTGAATATTGCGCCGGTCGAATTCGACAAGCTGCTCGAACGCACCACGCTAATTATTGCCCATGCCGGCATCGGCACGGTGCTGACCGCTCAGCGCCATCGCAAGCCAATCTTGCTATTCCCACGAAGGGCCGCGCTGGGCGAGCATCGCAACGACCATCAACTGGCTACCGTGAAGGAACTTTGCGGTCGATCGCGGATCGTCGTGGCAATGGATGTGGAAGATCTGCCCAGTGCGATAGGCCAAGGTCTTACGCTGGATATTAGCGAGACACCGGACCTTCCGCAGCGCGACAAGCTTCGCTCAGCAATCGAAAGCTTTATAGTCAGGGGTGACCTTCTGGGGTAATTTTCAGACGCGACCGATGGCGTGATCCGGCCTCGGCGGCCCTGCCAAAGCGCCATGCTGCCCAAGCGACGAGTGCGCTGGAACCGATATCAAGGAGCCAATTGAGCTTGATCGGACCATAGAGCAAACGGTCAAGTTCGTGGAACGAGATAAGACGCATTGCAATGACGCCCGTCATCGTAACCAGCCCAACGAAGCCCCAGAATTTCGCCCACTGCCGAGTGCTCGATTGCATTGACGGGCACTTCAACCAGAACAAGGCAAATACTGCACTCAGAACGACCACTAAGCCTGCTGAAATTGGCCGCTGGAGATCGCGGCGAGCGCCGTAAACGCCCTGATCATGAAACCAATGCCTCATGTTTTCAGTCATAATGCTTTCGGCGCCCATTGCCCTCACCGCCGCGAGCACCAAAAAGAACGCGGCACAAAACCACCAGATTTTGTGACTTTGCGTAGACCGAGAGCTGTTTGCCGCAAACACGCAGGACATCGCTGTTCCAGCGTATGTCAGGATAGCGACAAAGCCTAGATATGGATGCGCTACCACCACTTCACCTAAAAAACCGTCACAGTTCAGCAATTTGTACAATTCCGCCTAATCGTCCTTGGACTCATTGTCTAGTGACGAACAATAATTCAGTGTCAGACCAAATTAAAAACTAAACTAATGTTAGTCTTGACGACTATCTAACATCATAGATCGAAAATCTATGCAGTATTTACAATAACTTGTTAATAGATGGACTTGCCAAAAACGTAATAAGTTACTTATCGCAGGGCTTGCTTTGGATATGTCCAATCCGTAAGAGAAACTACTGATCGACCGAGGAAATACATGCGACATGATTTTCCCAAGCGGATGCAATTATCCGCTTTCATAGCCCTGACTGCCTCGATTCTATGCCTTTCGGGATGTGGTGGCACGCCAGCCCCCCAGTTGGGATTGGTAGACTCGACTGCAACTATTGCAGACGGTCAGGACGGATACAGTCCTGCGTCCCCCAAAGACTACAGAATCAATCCTGCGGATCAAATCGCAGTAACTGTATATAGGGAACCCGATTTGTCGGCCCCGCAAGTCAATATCGGTTCCGACGGCAACCTGGCGATTCCCCTCATCGGCTCCATCAAAGCGCAAGGCCTGACTACCGAGGAATTGGCCGACGCAATCACCAAGAGACTGGCCGGCGGCTTTCTTCGCAATCCATCTGTTTCGGTGAACATTTTAGAATACGCTTCACATATTGTCACAGTTAAAGGGTCAGTCGAAAAGACTGGTGTTTACCAGTTCAAGCCGGGAGCCAAGCTTTCGACGGCCGTCAGCCTTGCCAGCTGCCCATCAAGGGTTGCCAGGCTTGACCGTGTGGCAGTGTTCCGCCAGTCGTCCGAAGGCTTGAAAGTGGCGCGTTTCGATTACGAAGGTATCCGCCAAGGCACGGCCATGGACCCTGTGCTGGTCCCCGGCGACCGCGTCGTTGTCGGCACATCAGGTGCAACCCAGTTCTGGCAAGACGTCCTGAAAACGGCGCCGATCTTTGCTGTCTTCTTTAACGCCCTTTGACAATCGGTGGCCACAAACATGCATGAATCAGCCGAAAACCACAGGGCAGGCGCGAACGGGGCAACGCCCTGGGTCGAAAAATACATTCAAAGCGATGCTGGCGATATAGAAGCATCCTCTAGCGGCATCTTCAATCTGACGACTGCCAGAGGCATCATTTACCGCCAACGCATGATTCTGATTGGAACCGTTGCCGTAGCTCTGGTTGTCGGGTTGGCTTTGACGTTGTTGACCAAACCCATCTATTCCGCAAACGCAACCGTACAGATCACGCTCGGCGGCACCCAAATTCTTGAGCAAGGCCAAGATTTGGAAAGGGCAATCAGCCCGATCGAAATTGGTCGACATATGAATACGCAAGCAGCGGTGATCAAAAGTCGCCGCCTTGCGTATCAAGTCGTGGACGCGCTTGGACTGGATAAACGCGCAGATTTTCTTGGTGAAGGTTCGAACGAACTTAAGCCATCCGGCATGACAGATGTCGAATGGGCGCAAAAGCGGCGCGAAACAGCAGCGTCGCAGGTGCAGCAGTCTGTGTCAGTGAATGTACCGATGGACAGCCGTGTTCTGACGATAAGTTTCAATTCGGAAAGTCCTAAAATCGCAGCACTTGTCGCCAACGCTCTGGCCGATAATTATGCGCTCGAAGAAACTCGGCGAGGCGTCGAATCCAATAGCTACGCTGTTGAATATGTTAGGAAACAGATTTCCGACGTCCGCGCCAAGCTGCAGCAGGCCGAATTGTCTGTGAATGCCTATGCCAAGCAGAACAACATCATCGGCGAAACCAACAATTCCAACAGCGAAGAAGCTGCGACAGGTAGCCCGACTGTAACGGTTACGAACCTGTTCAGTGTCAACGCTGCTTATACGCAGGCCCGCGCCAAACGGATCGCAGCCGAGCAGCGGTGGCGTGCAATCAGCGCACTTCCCGCGACACAATTGCCAGAATTTCAGCAAAATGCCTCGGCTCAGGGCTTGGTAACCGAACGCGCAAAGGCTGCTACCGAACTGGCCCAATTGAAGCAACGCTATGGCGACAACTTCCCGCGAATCCTAGAATTGCGCAGCCAGCTTTCGACTATGGACGCGCAAATCGCGCGTGTGGCCGGTGATATCAAAAACGGTGTTGAAAATGAATACCGGGTTGCGATGCGGCAGGAGCAAGCTCTTGCGGGAGAGCTGAACAAAGTGTCTGCGGTTACGATGACCGAACAGGACAGCCGTGTCCGCTATAACCTTCTGGATCGCGACGCTGGTGCCCTGCGCACGCAACTTGGCGTACTTCTGGATCGTTACAATCAGTTGCTGGCCGCTTCAAATATTCGATCGGACATGAGCCTCAAGCTTGATGGCGCACAAGTGCCAAGCCGTCCGATCTCGCCGAACCTGCTCAAAAACCTCGTCATGGCCGCGCTGGCCGGACTGGGTATAGCAGTGGCTCTTGCCATAGTTCGCGAATCATTCGATGATCGCTTACGCACTGTTGATGATGTCGAACGCAAGTTGGGCTATTCACTTCTTGGCTACACGCCGGCCATCGCAGACGGCGATGATATTGCCGATCAGATCACCGATCCGTTCAGCCCTCTGATGGAAGCTTATGCTTCAATCCGGACGGCAATTGACTTTGCATGTCCGGGGCCAAACCGCGTGATGCTGGTAACAAGTAGCGAACCCTCTGAAGGCAAGTCCATGACGGCCGCAGTTTTGGGCCGGAAATATGCGCAACTTGGCCGCAAGACGCTGCTTATCGAAGGCGATTTGCGCAAACCTTCATTGAGCAAGATCTTTTCGACTGAGCGGAAAGAAAAGGGACTTGTCGAGGTTTTGCTTGGAGACATGGAGTTGCAGGCGGCTCTCATGCCGAGCGGCACCGACAATCTCGACGTCCTCCCGGTAGGCAAAACGCCGGTTAATCCTGTCGAGTTGCTATCATCGCCCGTGATGGCTGAATTTATTGAGCGGTGCCGATCACAATATTCGCTTATTCTGATAGACTCTGCGCCGGTCATGGGCCTTGCTGATGCCCCCCTTCTGGCCCGCCTTGTTGATGGGACCATATTCATCGTTGAGGCCAATCGCGCGCACTATGGTCAGGCCAAGACGGCTTTGAGGCGCCTTCGCAATGCCGGCGCCAACGTCGTAGGCATCGTGCTGACAAAGTACCGGGCAGCCGATGCTGGCCAAGTTTACGATTATCATTACCGTTACTACACTTACGGCAGTGATCCCCGTAAATGATAGCGTGATGGGTGGCCCGCATCCGTGCCCTGAACGGGGTGCGGATGCGGGCGTCAAACTCTACGGAAGTCTACGCCCGTGTCAGTCTTAGAGAGAGTTACTCGACCTAGAATTCTTCATCTCTCAGGTGATTTTCCTGACGACATTGAGCCGTTCAAAACTCCTGTAATCAAAAGTCACATTGATCTTACGCGCACGGAATTTGATCACACCGTATTTTCCATGAACCGGCAGTCGCCATCTTTCAGCAAAGCGGGCGCTGCAAACCTGAAAGAGGCTGAAACACCCGTGCTGGCGATTGACACCAAGGCAATAGGGTTTGGAGCATATCTGGCCGCCAGCACACTTGGTTTGGTTTATCACCCTATCATGACTTATCTCAATTCTGGGGTGCAGGAGGGTGTTCTGTGACCGCTCCGTTGGTAAGCGTTATCGTTCCACATTATAACGATCTTCACAGCTTGGATCTTTGCCTTGCGGCCCTTTCACGGCAAACGCTGCCGCCATCTGCCTATGAAGTGATTGTTGCAGATAATATGTCCTCTGACGGGGAAAATGTCGTCAAATCGGTGATCGCGGGCCGGGCACGCCTTGTCTGTGCTTTGGAGCGTGGCGCTGGCCCGGCTCGCAATGAAGGCGCAAATTTCGCATCAGGTGAAATCCTCGCATTCACTGATGCAGACTGTATTCCTGACGGTGACTGGCTTGCGGAAGGCGTAAAAGCCCTCGAAAAAATTGATTTCGTTGGCGGAGCCATGCGTGTGTCGGTCACCGGCGATGGCCCACTTACAGGGGCACAGGCTTTCGAACTTGTTTTTGCATTCAACAACCGAGATTATGTTGAGCGAAAGGGCTTTACTGTTACGGCAAATTTATTTTGCACCAAGACAATCTTTGTGCATGTCGGCCCCTTTAAATCAAATGTATCTGAAGACTTGGATTGGTGTCGGCGCGCACGCGGATTAGGGTATCATCTGGGCTATGCTCCAGCTGCTGCGGTAAGCCACCCTGCCCGTCCGAACTGGCCGGAGCTTCTGACCAAATGGAAACGTATACAGTCCGAAAGCTTCGCCCTTGCCGTGACTGAGGCAGGAGGGAAATGGCTTTGGTTGCTACGGAGTTGGGGGTTGCCATTTTCGATAGTTTTGCATGCCGCCCGCATCGTGGCCAGTCCATTACTAGCAACACCAAGCGAGCGTTTTGGCGCTATCGTCACTCTTGTTCGCCTCCGCATGTGGCGCCTCGTTGACGCCCATCGTCTTTTTTTCAAGGGCCACTGACATGCACGTTACGGCTTGCATAGTAGGCTACCAGAACAACGACGATGTCGTGCGGTGTGTGGAAGCCTTGGGGCGCTCCAAGTATACCAACCTCAGCGTCATGATTTGCGAAAACGGCGGACTTGAATATCAGCGTACGCTGGTAGAAGCTCTGCCGGAAACGCTTCCTGGGGGCGGTTTGATATCGGTGATTTCTGCTGAAAACCCAGGATATGGCGGAGCTTTTAACTTGTGCGTCGCCGCAAGCCGAGAGGCAAATTGGTGGTGGCTGATCAATCCTGACTGCGAGCCCGAACCTGATGCACTAGGCGCATTAATTGCTAGAATTGAAGTTGGTGACTGCCATGCGGCGGGAGCTACCTTATGCTTACCCACAGGCAGAGTACAGGCATTCGGTGGCCGGTTTCGAAGTTACTCCGCCCGATCAGAGTCAATCGGACACAACGCCTTATTAAATTCCATCCCAGAGCGCCAAATTGTAGAGCACAAGATGAACTACATATTAGGAGCGTCGATGCTTGTCGGGCGGCACTTCATGGAAGTCGTTGGCCCAATGCGCCATGACTATTTTTTGTACGCAGAAGAAATTGAGTGGTGCCTCCGAGGCGCGGCTCGAGGAATGCGTTTGGGCTTCGCGCCAACTGCGATCATACATCACAATCAGGGGAGCACGACTGGATCGGGCAAAACAATTTTGGACCGACCACGGCTTCCGATATACCTTGATGAGCGCAACAAATTGCACGTGGTCCGTGACACCAAACCTTGGCTGCTGCCCATCGCATTCATAGGCGCCCTGTTGTTCATCTTCGCGCGGTACACTAGGCGAGGGGCTTTTAAGCAAACTATCTTTGCCTTGGAAGGCTGGTTGGCCGCTTGGCGTAATGAGCGGGGCAGGCCACAGAAATAAAAAATATACATAATCTTGGCCTATCCGGCCGAATGCCCCCGGATAGCAATCGCTAACGCCATCTGCCTACTGTCATTTGGCTCAATGTCTGCCATATTGCAGCTACAGCTCGATCAGGCCTTTCGCGTATGACGAAAAACTACAGCGTTTTGTAGTTTTATTTATCCATCGCCATAGTCTATCAATACAATTGACTTTTATGATATAAGTAAAAGAAGATCCACCGAGGGTTCCGCATGACCATATCGTAAAATTTCTGAATCTATCGGAGAGGCTAGTGCAATTGACGCGCCGCCACGCCTATTTGTCGATCAATCCGCCTATACTCATTGCATTGACTTATGATTTAGACACGATTTTTGACTTGTACAGATTCTATCATACTAATGGCAATACCTGTTAAAATGGAAAGCCAACAGACAATCCCACCATAGAAAGAAACTGTAAAACCGCTAATAACGAATACCGAAATCGAAATTGCCATCGCTCTGGCCATATTGCGGTCGCGCACGGGAAGTCTGCCACTGCCGTACGCCAAACCGTAGACAGCCCTTACAACAACAGCAATAAACAAGAATGGCAGGACAACCCCATGCCTGACGGCCCACAATAACCAGTGAGCGTCGATGCTATCCGTCATCCATGCTGCTCGCTCGTACTCATAAAATCCGATGCCAAAAATTGGATTATTTTGTACGGAAATCATCCCGTATTTCCAAATTAGGGTTCTATAATAAGCAGTCCAATTGTTAAGGCTTAGCCGAACGACGATCGGTATTAATCCATTTTGTGTAGACACTTGGATAATTGCAAGAAACATTGTCAGTAAAACTAGAAAGTTTCTCCATCTAAAAACGCCGATTATTTTCTGGGCATAATCAATGACTATGAGCGCCAATTGCATCAACGCAGATAGAAACACGGCGGTGCTTATTGTAAAAAATCCCCCGGCAATCGCCAACAGGCCTGCCACTTTTGGCCAGCCTCGAATTCCACCAATCAGGTAAAGCGGCAAGAAACTGGCAAGAAAAAGGCCACCCAGAATCGAAAACGGAAATGGGCCGCTGGCGCGGAGCAAACCGAACCGAAAATCATTTACTTCGCGCGTAACTCCCGAAGCAACCCCGTTTTCATATCCCGAAAGTTGTCCAAATATGCCTGCTGCAGGGCGCCTGATCATGGGTGTGTGCGTGATTGATTCCAGGGCCAAAATTGCAGCAACGAAGGCCAAACCAGGGGCCAGATAAATCAGAAAACGTCGCAAATCATCGAAGCTTCTGAGAGAAAGCCTTGCGACAAAGTAGGGCACGATCACATCAGCAGCCAAAGCGCCGCCTCGAACCAAGCCATCCGCCACATCGTAGATCGCGACGAACGACAAGATCATCCAAAGCCCGCCAACCAGGAATAATCCGTCCGCCAATTTCCACGTATTCGAACTTTTGAGTGAGGCGGACAAGACCCATGGCAACAGCAGGATTATCACAAGCCTATATGCGTACAAGTTTTGCCCTGCCAGAACGATGCGAACTTCTGGTGGCAACAGAATGGAATAAACCATTAAAACAGCAGGAAGCACTGCCCACCCCGCCTGACGGTGCGCTTGCTTATCTCGTTGTATTTTATTCGGGTTCGATTGAAATTCGCCCGAAGCGATAACCACGGCCGACATTGCTTAGTGCCCTCTTGACTGCTCTAAGCCTTAGTAATTCTTGAAATTAGAAGCAAGTCGTGCCGGTCATCTACCATGAAAGAATGATTTTCCTACATGAGTTGCCCCATGATAGCCATTTGTTCCGTTTTTGTTCTGATTGATGGAGCGCCACATGGCTTATGATCCTTACGCCAACTACTCGCAGTCTTTAACTGCACCGGCACAGCAGTGCTTTGAAATAACACCAAACGATGACAACGAGTTACTTGTCGCGACCAGAGCAGTCTATATCGGGCAAGAAGGTGATGTCGCGGTAGTCCCAATCAACAGCGAGTCGGCTGTGATCTTCCGGAATGTACCGACCGGATCGATCATTGACGTGCGCGCAAAGGCCATCCGCCTGACCGGCACGACCGCGCAAAACATCGTAGGTCTCGCTTGATGGTGGGCCTTGGTTTAGGGATCGGGCCTTCACGACGCCGATTTCGAGGAAGCGTAGCGCCGACAAGCGTGCCTTCACTTAGGCCAGGATCGGCTTGGACCGGAGTTCCGGGGAGCGGCTACAGCATATTCCCGCAAGATCCGGCCAGGCTGACTGCCAAGCCGGTCGCGCGCATCATAACGCCGCCCAACCAGCATTTTACCGATGGATTGCTGGTTGGCATCATGGCCGCCGCCAATGCTGGCGGATCGTTACGCGACAATCTCGGTCTGAAACACGTTGTGGCATATTGTGAAGGAAGCAGCGTCACGATTGATACCCCGACCCTGCAGACGATCGTCGATGCCAACGGCATTGAGCGCACGTACCTTGGCTGGTGGATCAAGCTTCAACGTCGGCAAAACGGCACGCAACATGTGTATTTTGAAGCCGTGCCTGCCGATGATGCAATGCAGAGCCGCATCATCGGGCCATATAGCTTTACGTCCACCAGCCAAGTCCACGACTTTGCTGTTTCTGTTGCACCCTCCTTGCCACAAATCGCCGGTCAAAGTTATCAGTCCATTTCCGCTGCGCTGGGATATCTTGCGAGCGCCAATGCGCAAAATCCGTTGGTCACGATCGCTGAATCAGGGAACTACACATGGTCTCCGATCAACACGCTATATGCAGGATCTGGCTACTGCACGATCCGGGCGGACGTACCGGTGACAATCCACAACCCTACATTCACCACAGATACTGCTGCGCGCATACGCCCGCGGTATGATGGCATTCGACTTTTTGGCCAGAACATCACAGTTGATTTTGCAAATATCCTCGACCTGTACCACGAAGGGTTGCGCAAGCATTGGCTCGATGGTGTCAAATTGACGAACTCAGGCGGGCGTGACGCGCCTTGGCGTTATGGCAGGCGCAATCTGAATTACCTGATCCGTGGCGCCCCGTATTTTACGGAATGCGATATCAGCAACTTGCCCAACCCTTGTGTCGGAGCAGCATTGGTCAGAGGTTGCAGACTTTCGGCGGGCTATTCAGACATTTTTACAGATGCAAATTGTGTAGTTGGAAACGAGGTTTTCGACTGGGACAGCTCAATCGACTGGGCGCTGGATGTGCCCTCACTAACGATTGCGTTCAGCGGCGCAGAACTTACGGCTACAATTGCGCTGTCAGGTGCTAATGATAGCACTTCGCGGACAATGACCGCGACGTGGGGAAGCAATAGCGCGACGTTCACGTTCGGTAATTCGCAGACTCATCAGACTGACGGCACGTATCTGGTCAGTCATGTCGCCGAATGGTTGAATGGCCTGGGAGCTGGCTTTGTAGCAACGGTACTCGACAACTCACGCAGGGCCTCATCGCTCTCGCTGCAAGACCTCAAAGGCACTGGCTTCCCGGCGACGAGCGTCAAAACGCAACCGCTTTCGTTGTGTACGATGTTTGATGTGCATGCGGACTGGTATCAAGCAAATACCGGTGCAAGCGTCAGCAACGTCATCGCCTTTGACAACAAGGCTGTCGATGTCGTCTGCCAGAACATATTTCTGACGGGCACAAGCGGCTTGATGGATGCGCTGTTTTCCAACAACACCTTTGCGAACAAGGTAACCGAGCGCCGCTACGCCAACAACACGTTCCTCAAATCGCAACTCGCGGCCACTCACAGCCATGTTATCATTGCGCACAACACGATGCCGTTTCAGGCGATCTCGTACCGAACGGATCTGGGTTATAGTCCGGATAGCCACTGTTTGATCGGGAACAACGTATTTCTGGACATGGCTTGGAACGGACCGCCAATAAGTGCAGTTGGCATTCCGAATAATTTCTTGATCGCAGGAGCAATGGGGGGCGCAATTGGCCCCGGCACACTTGTCGGCGGGGCTTCTGAAAATGCCTTTGTCGACGCTGCGGCTGGAAAATTCGCACCTCGTGGTTTGCTAGAGACATCGGTTGCACCGGTTCTTTTGCGGCTTGCAGCGAACAACAAGAGCCGTTCGGATGTTGATGCAATAGGGGCATTTGCGCAAGAACGCGGGGCCATATCAAGCGCCAGCGGCGCAAGCTTGCGCTGCGTGCAATTTCCATCCTTCAACCGCGTCTATGCCGGACTTGCGGGAAATATCGCATTCCCCAAAACCAATCTTGTAACCGCGCCTTTGCTTTCAGCAACAAGCCCTGCCGCCCTGTTTCTTCTTTTACAGGTTCCGCACGAACGGACAAAATTCAACCGGCGTAGCTATGTGATGGGCACGGCATATGGCACGACCAATCAATCGTTTGGCCTTTATCACTATGGCGACGATTACTTTAACGGCAGCCAGCACGACACCTTCCATTTCCGGGCCAAGGGCAGCGTTGGTGACCTGCTCGACATGTCAGTCGATGTGCAAGCCCGCGCAGACGCATGGCAACTTGTCGTCGTGTCCAGCTCTGGCAGCGGCACTTTTTCAATAGCGAGCTATGCCGCAGGTTTGCCAAAAATTGCTGGTACGACGCAAGTGAGCAGTACCGCGCAATTGAACGCACTGGCGGGCACTCACGTTCTCGTTGGCGATCTCGGCAATGCTCTTGGCAGCTTGGCGCCATGGGGCACTCCTGCAGCCGGGTTCGGCGGGGCGATTGCTGCACATGGTTTTGTGCTGGGGACAGCAGGCAACGATGACCAGTGGCAGGCGATTGCGGAAGGCGCAGAAATTGTAACCACCTTATCGGATGCCAGCGCCTTCAAACTCTTGCGCGATTATCGCAGCCCTGCGGCACTCAGCACCCTGCTGTCAGCAAGTGCGCCGGGCGACAACACCAGTGCGGGCGTCGTACAGGGGGAAGTCTCTCGTGGCGGCAGCCCCGCCTACCTATCCCCCAAAAAGTATCTGGACATAAAGCGTTTGCCGGACGGATACGTCATTTGCCCGCCCGATGGAGCCATGACCGGAACGGTTGCCATTTCTGGTCGCAGTCGCGGTGTTTCGGGCGATCTTTATGGTCGAGTGGTTGCTTTGGACGGCACCGAATTGATCGAACCCTTCCGTGTCGGTGGGATCGACGCATCCATCACTGGCACTGTGGAAATTGCAACCTTCCCCGGCTGGGGTTATCTGGAATTCTGGCCTGAAAGCGACCCTTCCTTTGTCGTCCGAATGAATGCACGCATCGGTTGCGGGGACAAATTTTCGGCGATTGGTCAAAGCCAGGTCAACATTGCCCTTCACAGTTCTGGCCTGCCGGTCACTCCAAGCGGCCTTGCAAGCTTCGCGACGCACATCGGAGCGTACAGTGATCCGCGAGATTCCCTGGCCAGCCCGGTCGCAAGGGCGAACGCGAACTCTCGATCGCAGCTTTTTGTTCTTGAGCCACAAATGACAGGCCTGTTCAATGGTGTGACCGCCGCAGCCGAACGCATCCAAGGCTATAATCAAGGGCGAGCGATCTGCATCATCGATACCGCAGTCAATGGCACCTCTGCACAAGATTGGATCGACGATACCGCTCCTGTCCGGCTCTGGTCCATCGATATTGAAGTGGCCAATCTGGCTGGCAAAGACCGGGTGCCTGTCTGGCAGTGGTTTTCATCAGACAGCGGGCACGACTATTCACTGTTGTTTGATGGCATCATTTTTGGCACTGGCCCTTATGCCAAAAATCGGCGGCTGTACGACGGATCGATTCAAATTCCGGGATACAAACTGGCGATATCGCCGCCTTCGCGAGCAACCGACACGGGTGACGGCCCATTCAACGCCGACACATTTGGCTTTACCCGCGGCTATGCGCAAGCAGGCCAGATTGCATGGGCAATGGCCCATCCCGATTTGGCCGTCATCGGCCCGCCTGTGACTGACATGGCTCTGGACAATACCCCTGCCGGCACACCGATTGGCCCGAACCCCAATCTTGGCGGCGGCCATGCCAGTCAAGCACTCTTCGAAGGCTGCTACCGTCTTGGCCTGCGAATGGGCGAAGCCTATCTCCGCGCGCGCGGGTTAAGCCCCGTAGCGCAGAACCCGCGTTTCGACGTTGGGAATATCGCCATCAACGCAGATAGAACACAAATCCTTCTGCCCTGCCTGCTTCCCAATCCCGGATCGCAGTTGAAAACACAAGATGGAGCGCCTCCTGGTGGCTTCGAGATATCCTCAGACGGTGGCCTCTCATGGTCGCGTTTAGGCTTCGCCGTCGAAATCGTGGGCAATAATACGGTCAGGCTAACGAAAGACAGCGGATCATGGCCTGCAGGCATACGGTTGTTTTACTTGCGCGGTGGCCCGTTCAGTTATGGCACGGCAGTTGAACTGAGCGCGCCTTATAAAAGCGGGTTGTATGACGGCTGCAATATCGAAAATGGCCTTGGCGTGCCTGTCATGGAACTGGGTGCTCCAGGTGGGATCATGCTGTAGCGTACAATAGCTACACGAAAGAAAACTGTTTTCGAAACTTCCGGTTCTCATAGATGCGCCATAGCCCCGGTACTTTGCGCATGGCCGAGAACACCCAGCGTTTGATGCGGACTGACCATGGGCGAGCAGGCTGACGATCGATAGCCAGAAGCGCATCGATTTCAGCCTGCGCCGGAGCAGGGCGACGTGGCCGAGGCATAACCAACGTCGCGCACATTGCATCGAAGTCTGCAGCCGCGCGGCGCATCGCCTCTGCTCGTCGCTCTACGAGGTCGGTGGCACGGCTGCGCTGAAAACAAGCCGGCAGATCCGCGATTGTATCTGTCACGCCAACGTCAACACCGGCGCTAAGCAAGGTTTGTGCGTGTTTTCCGGCAAGCGACTGAGCCAGTACCGCCATCGGCTTTGCAAAGGACACTGACGCAACAGCGCCATGAAGCGAACTGCCGACATAACCATCGCATTGCGAAAGCAAAGCCGCCGTGGCCAGAACATCTGGCAGCCCCTCAGCAATGTGGATGCGCTGTGCGAGTGCTGGGTGGCTTGTACGCATTTGCTTTGCAGCAATCGTCAACAATTCACTGTCATTCAGAAAATTGCAGATCGGCATGAATAGAGCGTCATTTGCGGTCGCGTTCATAATAGCAGCCACAGAATCGCACCAATCGCGCAAATTTCCGTTCAGATAACTTTGCGAAATTTGAAAGACTACATAAGGCTTTTTCATCAGTGCGTTTGGCATCACCGCCTGCGCGCGCGCCTGCCATACGTCATCACTCGCCATGTCGCTCATCATGAATACAGGGTCAACGCCCACCGAAAAACGGTCTTCCAACCGCGTGGCCGAAACGGTGTCGCGCAGCACGACAAGGTCTGCCGACATCAGAAGACGGCTAATCAGCGGCAGGGCGGCCTCATTGCCATAAGGCAGTCCGACGCAATAAATGATGGACCGGGTAGCCGTTCGCGACGCGGCGACAATTGGCCCCGCCCACATCCGCAAATAGGAACTCATTGTGTTGAGCGGGAAGATGTAAGTGCCACTGGAATGGCCAGATGACAGTGTTTCACCGCCAGTCTGGATCAGGCAGTCTTCAGGAAAGGCAATGCCATCCAATTTGTCTGGCAGGCCCTTTACGCCCGTTAGAGTCATGATATCCGCCGCATGGGGCGTTGGCGCATAGAGCGTGAAAACGGCATTGGGGAAACGCTTCGCCAATTGATCCTGATAGATATTCGCAAAAATGCAATCGCCAAAGTTTGACACATCATATGTGCCGATCAGGCCAAATGCGATCTTGGCATCAGATACTATATCAACCATTTCTATCACCCTGTCAGTTCTGAACGCCGCGCAAAATGACCCGGCCAGTAATACCGTTCACGCCTGTCAGAACGCGAAAAAATAGAAACGACGCGAGATTTCGTCCGCAGATAAAAGCAACCATTGCAACGCCGACGCCCTCGATCCCATGACTTGCCGCAAGCAACGGAGCAAGAATGAGGAACCCGACAGTGCTGACGACGACAATGCCAAGATTGACATGACCATAACCCACCATCGCCAGTGCGACGCCGGATGGTGCCAGAATGGCATAAGCAATCTGGCCAACCAGAATGATGCGCAGCACATCGGCACCACCAACAAATTCGCCACCGACAAGTTGTAGAATAAACGGTGCAAGCGGATAAATCGCGACAGCCGGAACCACTGCGACCGCGCAATTCAGCAACACGGCCTTGCGCAAAAGCGATCCGACAGCGGTCAGATCACGCTGATGATGAGCCTTTGCCACTTGCGCGGAAAAAATGGCCATCACGCCTGAGACACCGAACACCAATGTCGTGCCGATCTGCATCGCCACGCGGAACACGCCGGCCGCGTGCAGCCCCGACATGTTTGAAACAACCGCAACGGTGTACCAATCGGCAAGACTTAGCGAAATCCCAAGCCCCCACATCGGCAGACCGACACGCGCAAGCCGCGCCATTGGAACCTTGAAGGCAGACGGCTGAGACGACGTGAACGTGAAAGCTCGTGAAACACCAATCACCGCCGCAACAAAGCCGGAAGCCAGCGTGGCATAAAGCACTTGGTCAACGGAGCGATATTGCATGACCGTTATGGGCAGCAACACCAGTAACGGGATCAGGATCACTTCCACCATCTGCCCGACCTTGTGATCGCCCTGAGAGCGGAGAAACGCTCCCGTCAGGCGCGTTGCCGATCTCATCAGCAAAATCACGCAGACGATCACATACTCTTTGACGCCTGGCAGAAATGAAAGAAGGCGTTCTGACCAACTGGCTGGCAAGACAATAAAAGCCGCCGAAGTAACGGCGCTTGTAATCAGGATGAGTAGCAACAGTCCTGTCAAAGACCAGGTCGCAACTTTCCGGCCATGGGCGTGAGCGCCTGTGTATTCCTTGACGACAGCAAAATCAAAACCGCCAAGGACAATAATCGATAGCAGCATACCCGTCTGTGTGAGGACCGCGTAATATCCGCTGCCAACAGGCCCGAAGGTACGGCCAATGTAGATCGTCACCAAAAACCCAAGCGCGACAGAGGCTGCTCTGAACACAAAGCCGCCAAGCATTGCGCTCATGCCGCCAGACAGTTTTTGGCGAATACGCAGTTTGGTCAGCATGGTCCGAACTATGCAGTCGATCCGCCATCCACTGTAATGACTGTACCGCTGGTGGAAGCTGCCGCATCCGACAAGAGATAGCGGACGGCGCCACTCACTTGATGTGGCGTTGGCAAGCCAAGCGGCGCGCGACGGCGCACTGATTCCAGCTTGTCTCCTTGGAGACTCTTCGTCATGTCAGTCTCCATGTAGCCAGGCGCGACGCAGTTTACCGTCACCATACGCTTTCCGACTTCGCGGGAAAGTGAGCGCGTAAAGCCCTCCAAGCCTGCTTTTGTTGCTCCATAGACTGATAGTCCGTGGAAGCCTGTTGTCCCGATGATTGAGCCGATATTGACCACGCGGCCCGCCTTATGCTGAAGCATCGGCCGAACAAGGAATTTGGTCATCATTATCGGGCCGAGCAAATTGGTACGCACAATCTTCTCGATATCCGATTGATGCATGGTTGCCAGAACCCCGTCAGTGCCAATTCCAGCGTTGTTTACCAGCCCATAAATGTTTGGAACGGTCTTCAATATGTCGCGACAAAAATCCGCGATTTTATCCAATTCGCTGACATCAAAACTTGAGAACTGCACCTTTTCCGGATTTCTATTGATAAGTTGTGCTAATTCAGGGGACTGAGTCCTGCTCACTGCAACGACATAAAAACCATCGGCTACCAAACCTTCGACGATAGCCAGCCCCAAGCCACGGGAAGCCCCTGTCACGATTACCGATTTCATTTTATTGCCCTTTTTACTTTGCCAGCGGCCGACAATTCCAATTGAGACACGATCTGGACTCGCGCAGGAACTGCTTCGGGCTGAAAATTGGATTTGCACCATCGCCTAATCGTTTTCGAAAGGTCGCTTGGTTCAGCGCCCCGATCTACGGGCACGATAGTAACTGTGAGAATAGATCCCAAAATGGGATTTGGAACAGGTTCGAATTTGCATTCGAGAACATCAGGATGCTCGCGCAGCAAGCTTTCCAAAGTCTCCAGCTGAATTTTTACGCCACCGATGTTGACCAGCGACGATTCCCGGCCAAGGAAATGAACTCGGTCACCGCGGATTTCCAGACGATCATTTGTGCAAATAAAGCCCTCATCGTCCACGGTGATATGTTTAGCAGTGGGCGATGCGAATGTGGCAGGAAGTTTGATCCACAGGCATTCATCTTTCAGGGTCAATTTCAAGCCGCCAACGCCATCATCAAGATAGCTCGCTGGAAATCCCTCACGTCCATCAATAACCGAAAATCCCACGCCAATTTCGGTTGATGCATAGATGTGCGATACCCGCGCCTCTGGAAATCGCATCCGCAAATTTGCCAAGATGCGACCATCTGCGATTTCACCGCCTAGCGTTATTTGCTTAAGATTGAGACTGCTGATCGCTGGAGACATCAGCATTTTGCGCCACAACGATGGCGTTGCAGAAAGGTGGGTGCAGCCCCGATCTGCCAAGAATGCAATCTGCGCACCGATATCCTGTGAACGATCTGGCAAAAGCAGGATGCCGCCGCCCAGCAAGGCCTGCAGGATCACCTGCAGCCCTGCAAACCTGCTCGGATCGTATAACAAGCCCCAAACGGGTTGCGGCCCGTTTGATTTCGGCACCTTTATCGTGCGGACAAGGTTAGCAAACGACTGGCACACCACTTTGGGTAGTCCGGTCGTCCCTGATGTCGTCAAATTCCACGATGTTCCTGCAACGCGCGCTTCGGAAGGACCTGCCAAGGGCTCTAGCCAAGCAATATCCTCGATCAGACGGTCATAACCGCCCTCGGCAAGCAACAAATCTGTCGTATCTTCAGGCAGATCATTGGCCACAAACAGCATTGAAGCCACTCTGCCGTCCAGTGCGCATAATGCCGCAACAAAATCGACTGGGTCGCCACACTTTAGGGCGACTTTGCCACCCTCCAACGATGTGGGGAATCGACTGGCCAAGCCTGATAGATCGTGAAGCGACAGACTGCGCTGGGGGGATGCAACGATGGCATCCAGCCCCACGTATCCTGCTCGCTGCCAACCCGCAGCAATTGAATCAATTAGGTTCATGTTTTTCATAGAAAGCGACGAATTCGCCAAAAGTTACGGGATAGACCGCCTCATCATCCATGGCGAACGGATCAAATCCCAGCGCATCATCCAGCATCGTCACAAAAACAGCGAACGACATACTGTCCATACCGGTTTCCAACAGCACAACTGCATCCGTAAGTTCCGGTGGATCAGTATCTTGGTCTTCAGACCACAATTCATTGAATGTAGAAATTATCGTATCGCGAACATGTCCCATTACGCCATCCTTCAACCAATGAATTTCTCAGAATTGTCAGCAGCATCGTCGGGTAACTTCATTCCCCAGATGCCCGTCTTTATGCCGCGCTCCATAACACGCCCTGGATTCCCCAAAACAACAGAATTTGACGGAACATCTTTCAGAACAACCGCTCCTGAACCAATTATACAGTGATCGCCAATCGAAACTCCGGGCATAATGATGGATCTTGCACCTATAAAACAGCAAGATCCTATTTTGGTGATTCTATGAGCACTGTTAACAAAATCATGCGTCAGTATCGCCGCACCAAAAGCCAAGGCAGTATCGTCACCGATGACAACTCCGCGAGGATTTGTCTTGTCAATTTTCGTGGTGAAAGAAATTCGCACGTTCTTCCCGATTTGGGCGCCCCAAACCTTCCTGTAATACCACGGCAGCAGAAGAACCAATCTCCGTACAACAGCAGTACGCAACCGAGAAATAAGCGGGTATTTTTTGACCATTGTGTCAGCTCCAGAATGGCTTAGCCGTCACGCTTTTAAGAGTGGCATCCACCACGCTTCATTGTTGAGATACCAGCGAAGGGTTCCGCGCAGGCCGGCTGCGAAGTCGTGTTGCGGTACATAGCCGATTTCGGTGCGCGCCTTGGTTTCGTCGATGGCATAGCGTCGGTCGTGGCCTTTGCGGTCTTCGACAAAGGTCTTGAGTGCGCTGGTAGGGCGGCCCTTTGCGGCAGGCGCATTGGGATAGCGCATCGCAAGGTCTGGCATTTCGGCAAATGCGCGGTCAACTTCGGCGCAGATCCTGTCGATCACGGCCATGTTGGGCAATTCCTCGCCGCCGCCGATGTTGTATGTCTCACCCGGTTTGCCGTGGATTAGCGCAGCTTCGATGCCGCGGCAGTGGTCTTCAACATAAAGCCAGTCGCGCACGTTCATGCCATCGCCGTAGATCGGCAGCGGCTTGCCCGACAGTGCATTGAGCATGAACAAGGGGATCAGTTTCTCAGGGTAATGATACGGTCCGTAATTGTTCGAACAATTTGTCGTCGTGACCTCAAGACCATAAGTATGGTGATAAGCGCGCACCAGATGATCAGAGGCCGCCTTCGATGCTGAATAGGGCGAGTTCGGCTGGTACTGCGTGGTTTCCGAAAATGCCGGATCGTCAGGGCCGAGCGAGCCATAAACTTCATCGGTGGAAATATGATGGAAGCGGTGCGGGCGGCCAGAACCGCTATCAAGCCAAACCGCGCGGGCGGCCTTGAGCAAGCTGTTGGTGCCAAGAATGTTGGTATCGATGAACGCATCAGGACCGGTGATCGAACGATCAACATGGCTTTCAGCGGCAAAGTGCACAATCGTGGCAATGTCGCGGGTACGCAGCAGCTTTTCGACAAGGCCGGTGTCGCGAATATCACCCACGACCAGTTCAGCCTGCGCCACATCCGCGATGGTGGAACGGTTGCCGGCATACGTCAGACAGTCGAGCACGACCACCGCATCTTCGGGATGCGTTTTGCCCCAATAGTGGACGAAGTTGCCCCCGATGAAACCGGCGCCGCCAGTTACAAGCAGATTAGCCAAGCGCCTTTTCCTCTGTCAGCATCGTTTTCAGGTTTGACCGCCAGTGCACATGCCCGTCGCCCAGAATGGCGCGAGTGGCGCTTACATCCAGCACAGAAAACGACGGCCGCTTTGCCGGAGTTGGGTAATCAGTCGTCGCAATCGGGCAGATTGCCGGTATGCGCTGCAGCAGACCCATCGCATGCGCTTCTTCGGCAATGGCCACGGCAAAATCATACCAGCTGGCAACGCCTGCATCGCGGTGATGCCATATGCCCGTCGCGTCCTTGGCTACAAGCCCCCACAGCACATGTGCAAGGCCCGTAGCCCACGTGGGTGATCCGATCTGATCCGCCACCACCCGCAACTCATCGCGCTCACCCATCAGGCGCAGCATTGTGCGCACAAAGTTTGCGCCGCCTGCCGCATAGACCCAGCTCGTTCGCACGATAATCGCAGCATCGCCCGCAGCATCTTCGCCAGCCGCCTTGCTTGCACCATAAACTGACTGCGGGTTTCGCACATCATCGGGACAATAGCCGCGTCCGCTGGTGCCATCGAACACGAAGTCGGTAGAAACTTGCACCAAACGTCCAGCGGAACCCAGCGCCTTGGAAAACGCGGCAGGTGCGCCTGCATTAATGGCATGCGCCAGTTCAGGCTCGCTTTCAGCCCGGTCTACTGCGGTATAGGCTGCGGCATTCAATACAAGGTCGGGCTGCTCGGCATCGACAAGTCGCGCAATGGCATCAGCGTCGGCCAGATCGAGCGCCGCGCGGTCCAGTGCCACACAGGTCCAGCCTTCGGGCTGCGTTGCCAGCAGAGCCTTGCCCAGTTGGCCGGTAGCACCGGTGATCAGCGCCTTCATGCGAAGGCCTGTACGTGGGCCAGTGGGATACCAACGGCATCCTTGGCCGAAAGCTTCGGCAGGATGTCGTCGAGGGGCCATTCAATGCCCACATCGGGATCGTCCCATGCCAAGCTGCATTCGTTCTGCGGTTGGTAGGCAGTTGTGCACTTGTAGAGGAAGTCCGTGCCATCTTCGAGCGTCAGGAAGCCATGTGCAAACCCTTCAGGCACCCAGAACATACGCTTGTTTTCCGCCGAGAGCACAACGCCGGCCCACTTCCCGAATGTGGATGAGGAGCGCCGCAAATCAACAACCACATCGAAGACGGATCCCGCGACCACGCGCACCAATTTGCCCTGTGGCGCGGGATTTTGAAAATGCATGCCGCGCAACACGCCTTTTTGCGAGCGGCTATGATTGTCCTGCACAAATGTCAGATCAAGCCCGGCCTTGGCAAACGTCGCAGCATTCCAGCTTTCCAGAAAGAAACCGCGCTCGTCGCCGAACACTGTGGGTTCAAGGATCAACGGCCCTGCAATATCGCATTCAAAGACGTTCACAGCGCATCCCGGTGGCTCAAAAGCTGTAACAGATATTCGCCGTAGCCAGACTTGCGTAAAGGCTGCGCGATAGCTTCCAGTTCACCATCCGAAATGAAGCCCTGCCGCCAGGCAATCTCTTCAGGACAGCAAATTTTCAACCCCTGCCGCTCCTCGGTAATGCGCACGTAAGTGGCGGCATCAAGCAACGAACCGTGCGTGCCGGTATCAAGCCACGCAAAGCCGCGCCCCATGATCTCAACGGATAGAGCACCTTCATCCATGTAAAGCCGGTTAAGGTCTGTAATCTCCAATTCACCACGCAGCGATGGCCTCAACGCGCGGGCGCGATCAACCACGGTGTTGTCGTAGAAATACAGACCCGTAACCGCATAATTCGATTTGGGTTGGAGGGGCTTTTCCTCAATCGCCTCGGCTCGGCCATTCGTGTCGAACGACACGACGCCATAGGCCTCTGGATTGGTGACGCGATAGGCAAACACACTGGCGCCGTTACTCCGGCCACTGGCGCTCTGTAGCAATTCCGGCAGGCCATGGCCGTAAAAGATATTGTCACCCAGCACGAGCGCGCTGGCATCACCAGCAATAAAATCCGCGCCAATGTGGAAGGCTTGCGCAAGACCATCAGGCGTTGGTTGCACGGCATAAGTCAGCGCCACACCAAATGCCGATCCATCTCCCAAAACGCGCTGAAATTGCGCTGCGTCTTCTGGTGTCGTGATGATCAGAATATCACGAATTCCGGCGAGCATCAGCGTACTCAGTGGGTAGTAAATCATCGGCTTGTCGAAAACTGGCATCAACTGCTTCGAAACGCCGCGAGTCAGCGGATAAAGCCTCGTCCCCGATCCGCCTGCCAGAATGATACCCTTTCTGACGGCATTGTTTGCTGAGCTTTGCACGTACAATCCAACTCCGAATTATAAAGAGCCTGACATCTCTGATTGGCTCACATCAGAAACTACAGATCTGGTTTAAGCTCAACCGGGCATGTGCCAACTGCTGCGAATGTCACCCTAAACGCATCTTTATACCATATTGGAGAAATGCCTCCAAAACGGACATTGCATCGCAGCATTGACGCGGCGGGTCAAGTCGATGCAATCAATGCAATCGCACGCCTGCTCCCGCCCTGTAGCATAAGTACTACAACAGTAAGTTCTTATTCCGGACGCTCCCAGTAATATTTTGTCGATGTGCAGCTTCGCAGCATCAAAGATGAATGGACGTCCCACGTTACTCATCGAACAAAGCCGATGCCTCTGGCCCACACTAATATCTAGCTTTTCGTCCCTCCCAATGCTGCAGCGCAGCATAACAGAATTTGTCACAAATGTTGTGGTTTGTGTCAGTGCTGGAAGCGCCTCCAATTTCGAGGAAATTGGGAAATGCGTCAATAAATTCAATCGTAAAACCGGAAATTTCGGCTCACTGCACCCTAATAAAACATCGATATTCGAACAACTTATGTTTAGGCAAAGGCTTTGGGCAGCAATCGACCATGCTGCGCAAATGCTAAAAATAAGGGTTAATACCTAGTTTCCATTGCGAATCATTTCGCATTGCAGTATCAGCCATAGTCGAGAGGGCGGTTGACGGCAGCGTTACTGCTTTAGGAGATTACAGATGAGTTTCTCGAAGATTGCATCGGCGCTTGTTGCGTCAGTCGTTATGTTAACGCCAATTGCTGCTCAGGCTGGGACTCGCGCTAGCGGATCTTCTGTTTATGAAACGGCGTCATATTTTGGCAATCGCGCTTCGGCGAAAGTGAAGAACGAAAACTCACTCGCACCGCTACTCTTGCTTGTCGCGGTTGTTGTTGGTGGTGTGTCAACTTACGTGGTTGTCGACGAAATCTCCAAGACCCCCGGAGATTAAGTTCCTTTAAGTTTTTTGAACCCGGCCTCTTGTCAAAGTGGCCGGGCTTTCTGCGTCCAAAATCTTCAAGATTTTCCACATCATATCTATTCATCGCATGATACTATTATTAGCAATGACTTGCTAAACCAGCCTTGTGGATACGCCAAATAACTGGCATCAAACCTCATGCTTAAAACACAAGCCGGACAACTCGGTATACTGTTGATGTTGGCTGCTTTGTTCGGCGGCGGCGGCGCAAGCCACGGCTTGCCCAATCTTGTCGTTCAACTCGCAGCTTTGACAATTCTCGCCTTGAACTTCGGGGCTGTTCGCAACTTCCTTGTGAGCGCCCCGCGAATGCTGATTGTGCTCGTGGTCATGACTTTGGCTCTGCCACTTGTCCAGCTAGTCCCGCTTCCAGTCTCGATTTGGTCAGCACTGCCTGGCAGGCAACTTGTCAGCGAAGCTTATGCTTTTGCCGATGGGCCACAATGGGCAGCTGTGACAGTCAATTATGCGCGCACATTTGTCGCCTTTGTCGGACTTATCGCGCCATTTGCAGTGATCGCCATCGGCTGGTCGCTTAATGAACGTGATCTACTTCGTTTATTGTCGCTGATCATTGGCTTAGGCCTACTCAATCTGGCGCCCGGCTTTGTTGAAGTGTTGACCAACAATTCCCAAAGCCTGCTTTATCCTGCCAATGAAATGTCCGGCGTCATGTTTGGGCTGTTCGCCAACCGGAATTCGACGGGACTGTTTCTCGACTGTTGCCTGTTGCTGCTTGTTGCCCTGCCAGCCTCAAAACGTCCTGCCCTTGGTGCCCTGACAAAACTCCTCGTTGCCGTCCTGCTCATCACAGGGGTGGTCTTGACGCAATCAAGGAGCAGTATTGCATTGCTGACCCTCCCCGCTGGCCTTGCCCTTGCCCGTGCCATAACAACGCATCTGCGCGCCTCCCCGATTAAGCTTGCTTCTGCAGCTCGCGCACTTGTTGCCTCAGGGCTTGCTAGCGTCATGCTTATCGCAATTGCCCCGATGCTGGGTGAAACACGGCTGGGAACGGTTGCTGACCGTTTTGAACAAGGCGATCGGCAACGCCCTGCAATGTGGGAAGACGCGCGCTTTTCTGCTCAGCGATATTGGCCAGTGGGTTCGGGCATGGGAACATTCGACGAAGTTTTTCAAGTCGATGAATCATTAGAGTACATTTCCCAAAGGCGGGCGGGTCGGGCCCACAATGATTATCTTGAAGTAGCCATTGAGGCTGGCGCAATTGGTCTGGCAGTCATTGCTGGCTGGGCATTGTGGATCGGTTTTGGCGCATGGAGGGCAATGTCCTCTCCGCCTTGCTGGCCCGCAACTGCGGGCGGCGGCATTCTGTTGGCCATGGCGCTGCAATCCGCCTTGGATTTCCCCATGCGCAACCAGACAATGCTCTGCCTTGGCGCATTTGCGCTTTTGCTGATTGCATCACGCCACAAGACCGATCCTGCAGACAGGGCTGTCAGCGCGGAGGCCAAGCTATGACCCGCTACGCTTGGATATGCCTTATGGTCATCCTGGGGGTATTTGCCAGCGGTGCACAACTTGATCGGGAATCTCGGCGCAGTCCCATGCTGGCACCGCTTGTGCCCCCGATGTTCAGAAGTTTCTCACAGGCGCATCAGGTCATCTCCACCGTCCGCTCGGCAAAGCCAGCTGATGCGTTGAATGCTGCGCAGCTTCTTGTGCAGCGCCGTCCAATCCCGTCAGAGCACTTGTCATTGCTGGCAATTGCCAAGGCGCGTAACAGCGATAATGAAGCTGCGCTGCTGCTTTTGCAGAAAGCTGCCCAACGCGGCTGGCGGGATTCGCTTGCGCAACAGACCATGTTTGGCATTGCTTTCAACGCTGGCGACATGGCGGAATCGTCGCGCCGAATCGCAGCGTTGTGGGCCATAGGCGAAAATCAAATGCCGCTTGTCGCCTCAACCGCAAAAGTGCTGGCAACGCCCGAAGGGCGCAAGGCCATGGCTGCTACTTTGAGCACGAATGGCCTTTGGACAAAAGCGTTTCTCTCGGCGCGAGAGGGCGTGCCGCCGCAACACTTTGCAGAAACGCTTGCCATGGCTGCGGAACAAGGTGCCAATCTGGATTGCGCAATTTTGCAGCGCATTGAGCAACGTTACAAACGGGATCGACACGATGCCGAGGCCGCATTGATTACCAAAGCCCGCCAATCCTGCAAACGCTGACAAATCGCAGCAATCTCTATGCGGCGTTAGTCGCGCTCACGCACTTTGAATGTGCCCGAAACCCGGCCACCGCCCGCGCCACTGCCCGAACCCGCCCGTCCATCGACACTGGACAACCCTGATTCGAGATCGATCACAAGCCGCCCACCGTTCAAGGTATCGCTGCCCCGGCGCAGCGCGACATTTCCAGTCATCGTGATGATTTTGCTGCTGAAATCATAAACCGCCACATCGCCGCGCGCGTTTTCATTGCCGCGCGTCACTTGCACACCGCCGGTCGCATCGATCCGGTCGATCTGGATGCCTCCGGCATCAGTATAAGCAACGGTCGTGCGCGCGGCCCGCAAGCGCAAGTCAGTTTGCGAGATGTCGACATTGCCCGAAAGGACCACACGCTTGGCCTTGTCCTGCACTTCAATCCGGTCGGCGAGGTAATTGACTGGTGCGTCGCTGTTATGATTGGCAATGCCCTGTGCGGAAAGATGCTGTGCCCCAGCAACCAGCGCAGCAGACCCGGCAAAACCTAGCGCAGCCATGCGAAGGGGGCGCGCGGCTCGGATGATCTCAATTTTTGTCATGGCATTTTCATCCTGTCCGGCACCATGCGGAGGCGGGCGTTTCCTTGCAGCGTGACGGACCGTTCCGACAAATCTGCGCTTATCGTGTCGGCTGAGAAAGTGCCAGCCGGAATGCGGCCTTCAACCGGCCCCCGGCTTTTCAGAAGCTTCCGCCCCAGATCAATGTCGACGTTGGTCGCCGTCATGCGATAGCCGTCAGCTGTCTGGAAATTGATTGGCCCCACGATATCGACGATTTCCTTGCCGAAATCATAAGCGCCCTTGCCCGCCGTCAGCAGCGCCGGACCATCATCGAGCAAAATCCTTGCCGTCAACTGATCCAGTTCGATCATAGGCACAGTCTTTGTGCGCTGGATCGCAGACCCCGCCGTGAGCGAAAAACTGCGGCCCTCATCATCCTGCCCGCGGTACATCGCGCTGGAAAGTTGCATGCGGTCAGTCAGTACGGCAACTTTGCGGCGATCGAGCAGAAAACTGATCTCACCGCGCGGCGATAGCGGCGCGACAATCATGATTGCCAGCATTGCGCCCACCGCAGCAGGCAGCGCGCGCGCCAGAAAGTGCACCAAACGATCATGGAATCCGCCGGGCGCGGCAAAGCCCCGACGCTTGGAACGGATATTGTCGGCCTGCACGGTCATCGTGGCAGCCTTATCCCCTGCACATTACTCGTGGCTGAAGATGTCACGTTCTGCCCATCCGGCAAGATCGAGACGCGCGCGCATAGGCAGGAAATCGAAACACGCCTGAGCAATCGCAGTGCGGCCCTCACGCTCCAGTCGTTCAACCAGAATTGTGTGCATGGCGTGAAGATAGCGCACATCAGATGCCGCATATTCCTGCTGTGCATCGCTCAGCTTCGGCGCACCCCAGTCGCTTGATTGCTGCTGCTTGGAAATTTCCTTGCCCAACAGTTCGCGCACCAGATCCTTCAAACCGTGGCGGTCTGTGTATGTGCGCACCAGTTTTGACGCGATTTTGGTGCAGAACACCGGCGCTGCAACCACACCAAGGTAGTGTTCCACTGCCGCAAGATCGAATCGGGCAAAGTGATAGAGCTTCAGTCGCGCAGGATCTGCCAGAACGGCCTTCAGGTTTGGCGCGGCAAAATCATTGCCGGGCGAAAAGCGGACAAGATGTTCGTCCCCCAAACCATCTGAAATCTGGACAAGACACAAGCGGTCACGCGGCGTGATCAGCCCCATTGTTTCGGTGTCGACGGCAACCGGCCCTGGCGCCAAAACGCCATCGGGAAGATCATTTTCATGCAGATATACGGCCATTTGTTCCGCTTAGGCGTTCACCCGTTGCGCCGCAAGCATTCAGTCGGACGAGTTGGGACAAGCTGCAATTGCCCCGCGCAAAGTTTTGCCTTTGCCGCAATGTACCCAAATGGGAGCATAAGCACTCCGCCGTTTGCGCAAATGCGGTCTCAAGAAAAAAGCGGAGCGGAATGCAGACCCATGACCAGTTCAACCCTCACTCACCTGCAACGCCTCGAAGCTGAGGCCATCCACATCATGCGCGAAGTTGTGGCCGAGGCTGATAACCCGGTCATGCTCTACTCGGTGGGCAAGGACAGCGCCGTAATGCTGCATCTGGCACGCAAAGCGTTCTACCCCTCGCCGCCGCCGTTCCCGCTGCTTCATGTCGACACGACGTGGAAGTTTCAGGAAATGTACAAGCTGCGCAACCTGATGGCCGCCGAAAGCGGCATGGAATTGCTGGTCTATCAGAACCCCGAAGCGGCGGCACGCGGCATCAACCCGTTCGATCACGGCGCGCTTCACACCGATATGTGGAAGACCGAGGGGCTGAAGCAAGCCCTCGACAAGTATGGTTTTGATGCGGCCTTTGGCGGCGCGCGCCGCGATGAGGAAAAGAGCCGCGCCAAGGAGCGCATCTTCTCGTTCCGCACCGCCAGCCACGGCTGGGACCCCAAGAACCAGCGCCCCGAATTGTGGAACTTATATAACGCCCGCAAGAACAAGGGTGAATCGATCCGTGTTTTCCCGATCTCGAATTGGACTGAACTCGATATCTGGCAGTACATCCACCTCAACGATGTGCCGATTGTTCCGCTGTATCTGGCTGACGAACGCCCGACGGTTGAGCGCGACGGCATGCTTTTGATGGTCGATGATGATCGCTTCCCTCTGCTTCCGGGCGAAGAGCCTGTGATGCGCTCGATCCGGTTTCGAACGCTGGGCTGCTATCCGCTGACCGGCGCGGTCGAAAGCACCGCCAAAACACTGCCCGAGGTCATTCAGGAAACCCTGCTCACCACCACCAGCGAACGCCAAGGCCGCGCTATCGACAAGGACGCAGGCGGTGCCGGCATGGAAGTTAAAAAGCAGCAGGGGTATTTCTGATGTCGACCGATAACGTGATCTATCAGACCGAAGCCCTCATCGCTGAGGACATCAATGCCTATCTTGATCAGCATCAGCACAAGACTATGCTGCGCTTCATCACCTGCGGGTCGGTGGACGATGGCAAGTCAACACTGATTGGCCGCCTGCTCTATGATTCCAAGATGATCTTCGAAGATCAATTGGCCGCGCTGGAAAGCGATTCGAAAAAGGTCGGCACGCAAGGGCAGGAGATCGATTTCGCGCTACTGGTCGATGGCCTTGCCGCCGAACGCGAACAAGGCATCACCATCGATGTCGCCTATCGCTTCTTCAACACTGAAAAGCGCAAGTTTATCGTCGCCGATTGCCCCGGCCACGAACAGTACACCCGCAACATGGTCACCGGCGCATCCACCGCCGATCTTGCGGTAATCCTGATCGATGCGCGCAAGGGCGTACTCGTGCAGACCCGCCGCCATTCCTATTTGTGCCACCTGATCGGCATCAAGAATATCGTACTGGCGGTCAACAAAATGGATCTGGTCGGCTATGACCAGCCGGTCTTTGATACAATCGTCAAAGATTATACCGACTTTGCCCGCTCCATCGGGATCGAGAGCTTCACCGCGATGCCGATTTCCGGCTTCAAGGGCGATAACATCACCACCAAGTCGGAGAACACCGACTGGTACACCGGCCCAACGCTGGTTGAGCATCTGGAAACGGTTGAAGTGCTGTCTTCGGCAGACGCCGAAAAGCCATTCCGTATGCCGGTGCAATGGGTCAACCGCCCCAACCTCGATTTCCGCGGCTTCTCCGGCCTGATCGCAACCGGTTCTGTCAAGCCGGGCGATGCCATCCGCGTATTGCCATCGGGCAAGACCAGCACGGTCACCCGCGTGGTCACGCTGGGTCAGGATCTGGACGAGGCCGTTGCCGGACAATCGGTCACCGTTTGCTTTGCCGACGAAGTCGATTGTTCGCGCGGCGATGTGATTTCGCTGGCAGACAATCCGCCGCAGGCCGCTGACCAATTCGAAGCGACCATCGTCTGGCTCAACGACGAAGCGATGGTTCCGGGTCGCGCCTATTGGCTGAAACTGGCAACGCAAACTGTCTCTGCCACTGTTCAGGCGCCAAAGTACGTCGTGAACGTCAACACGATGGAGCAACTCGCCGCCAAGACGCTGGAATTGAACGCCATTGGCGTGGCCGAATTGAATACCGACAAGCCAATTGTGTTCGAACCTTATGCACAAAGCCGCACGCTTGGCGGTTTTGTTCTGGTCGACAAGATCACGAACGCGACTGTCGCTGCCGGTATGCTCAACTTCAGCCTGCGCCGCGCCCAAAACGTCCATTGGCAGGCGCTCGACATCAGCCGCGAGGCCCATGCTGCCTCCAAGAATCAGAAGCCTGCCGTGCTGTGGTTCACCGGGCTGTCAGGCTCCGGCAAATCGACCATCGCCAACCTCGTCGAGAAGAAGCTGCATGCGCTGGGCAAGCACACCTTCTTGCTTGATGGCGACAACGTGCGCCACGGGCTGAACAAGGATCTGGGCTTTACCGAGGCTGACCGCATCGAGAACATTCGCCGCGTCGGTGAAGTTGCGCGCCTGATGACCGACGCCGGCCTGATCGTGCTCACCGCCTTCATCAGCCCCTTCCGCGCCGAACGCGAAATGGTGCGCGGCCTTCTCAACGAAGGCGAATTCCATGAAGTATTCATAGACACCCCGCTGGAAGAAGCTGAACGGCGCGACGTGAAAGGCCTCTATAAAAAGGCGCGCTCCGGCCAGCTCAAGAACTTCACCGGGATCGACAGTCCCTATGAAACACCGCTTGACCCTGAAATCAGGGTAGACACCACCTGCGAAACACCCGAAGCAGCAGCCGAGCGTATTGTCGATCTATTGTTGGGTTGGTCCCCTGCGATCTGATTGTTCACTGCGAACGAGGACGAGTAAGAGACGCGCACCTGAATGCGCGAAGCTGGGGTATGTCTGAATGATCCTGTTCCGCGGGCACGAAGCGCACACCCGTTCCATCGTCAAGGCCATCAGCTGGCGGACGCTGGGCAGCATCGATACGTTTCTGCTTGGCTGGCTGTTTACCGGCAGCCCAGCCCAAGCAGGGGCCATCGCCGGGACCGAAGTGGTTACCAAAATCGGCCTATACTACTTCCACGAACGCATCTGGAGTTCAGTCCACTGGGGGACCAAGCGCAGTCCAGTGACAGATGACGCCGTGGCACAGCCGGTAGATATTCGTTCGGTCTGAATCCGTCTTTGCCGTTGGCCACTTCGGCCGGCGACGCCCTCAGGGCCGCCCCACGCTGGAATATTCAAAGCCGGCTGCACGCAGTTCTTTGGCGTCATAGACATTGCGCAGATCAACGATCACCGGGGCTTTGGCCAGCCGCTTGACCCGGTTGAAATCAATCCCGCGGAAGGCGTCCCATTCGGTCACCAGCACCACCGCATCAGCGCCTTCAATCGCTGCATAAGCGTTGGTGGCCATCTCAACGCCGGGCATGATTTCCGCTGCCGCTTCCATACCTTCAGGGTCATAGGCGACCACTTCGGCACCAGCATCAAGCAGTGTCTGCACCACCGCGATGGATGGCGCATCGCGCATATCGTCGGTGTTGGGCTTGAACGTCAGTCCCAGCAGCGCCACGCGCTTGCCCCGCGCCTCACCACCCAAGGCCTCAATCACTTTGCGGCCCATCGCGCGCTTGCGGCTATCGTTCACTTTAACCACCGCCTCAACCAGTCGCACCGGGCTGCCAAAATCCTCGGCGGTTTTCAGCAGTGCCAGCGTATCTTTGGGAAAGCATGATCCGCCATAGCCCGGCCCTGCGTGCAGGAACTTCGATCCGATCCGGCCATCCAGCCCAATCCCGCGCGATACGTCCTGCACATCGGCGCCAACCTTCTCGCACAAATCCGCCATCTCGTTGATGAATGTGATCTTCGTCGCCAAAAACGCATTGGCGGCGTATTTGATCAGTTCCGAACTGCGCCGCGAGGTGAACAGGATCGGCGCTTTGTTGAGGAACAGCGGCCGATAGACCTCTTTCATCACGCCTTGCGCCCATTCATCCTCAGACCCGATGACAATGCGGTCAGGCCGCTTGAAATCGCCAATGGCCGCGCCTTCGCGCAGGAATTCCGGGTTCGAAACAACGGCAAACTTCACCGCAGTTCCGCTGTCAGCAATGATCCGCTCCACCTCGTCACCCGTTCCCACCGGCACTGTCGATTTGGTCACAATCACCGCAGGCTCGGTCAGATGCTCGCTCAATTCCTGAGCCACGGCATAGACATAGCTAAGATCTGCATGGCCATCGCCGCGCCGTGAAGGCGTGCCCACCGCGATGAAAATCGCCTGCGCGCCCGCAATCGATCCCGCAAGATCGGTCGAAAACGAAAGCCGTCCGCCCTTCACATTGCTGGCAACAAGTTCCGCCAAACCCGGCTCGAAAATCGGCATGATGCCTTCGTCCAGACGCGCAATCTTGCTCGCGTCTTTATCAATGCACACAACGTCGTGGCCGAAATCGGCAAAGCAGGCACCGGACACCAGACCGACATACCCCGAACCCACCATTGCGATCTTCATTAGCTCAACACCATATTATAGGAACTGGCCGCCCTGTTCGAACGGATACGCTTATGCAGACAAGCATCTGTTCGCACGAGCAGCATAAGGACTAATACCAAGGCTGCCTATGCTGGCAAGCCCAGCAATCAACCACACTAAAAACGGTCGCTGCGGTTGCAGCACCATGGGCATCAACCTAGATCACGACTATGACAATTCATCTTCCCGGCACATGGACACAATCCATAGCTTCATCGCTGCACGAACCGGTATCGCAAAAACTGTGCGATTTTCTGGACGCCGAAGATCGTGCCGGCAGAACGATCTATCCACCACGGGAACAATGGCTGGCCGCGCTCGAACTCACCCCGCTCGATCAGGTCCGCGTGGTGATCTTGGGGCAAGACCCGTACCATGGCGCAGGCCAGGCCCACGGCCTTGCCTTCTCGGTCCAACCGGGGGTTAAAGTGCCGCCCAGCCTTGTGAATATCTACAAGGAGCTGGAAAGCGATCTTGGCCTAACGCGCCCCACTCACGGCAACCTGACGCATTGGGCAAAGCAAGGCGTGCTACTGCTCAACAATGCGCTGACCGTTGAAGCGACCAAGGCAGGTTCGCACCAGAAACGCGGGTGGGAGCAGTTTACCGATGCCGTGATCGCAGCGGTTGCAGACCAAGGCAAACCCACCGTGTTCCTGTTATGGGGCAGCCACGCGCAAAAGAAAGCGGCGCGGATTCCGGCGCTTACCACCGGCTCACATCTGGTGCTGCAAGCCCCGCACCCCAGCCCGCTATCGGCCTACACTGGCTTTTTTGGGTGTCGCCATTTCAGCCAGGCCAACAATTTTCTCGAAGCTCACGGACGCGGTGTAATAGACTGGCGGGTCTGACACGAAAAAGCCCCGCCGAAGCGGGGCCTTTCCATAACCAATTCCGTGCCGATCAGCCGGGAATTGCTGCTGTAGCAGCCTGACCATCGCCTTCTGGCGCGGCAAGAATATCGCGAACGATCTGACCCTTGGCCACCGTCTGCGTTTCAGGATCGCCCACGGTTGAACGGATCGATGTTGCAGCCGTACCCGCGCGGTTCAGCGAATCGGTTTCAATGCCAGAACGCGCCGAAGGGCCACCGAACAGCGCATCCAGCGCCTGACGGCCCGTATCGGTATCCTGCGGACGCGGCGCGCCGGGGCTTGGCGGGGTAAGCGCGAAGTCGGGCGGCACCACCAAAGGTGCGGCGCGAGTTACGGCCATCTCGTCAGGGCGGTCACGGTTGAGCAGCGAATTGCCACCGCCACCACAAGCAGACAGCAACGCCGCAGCCGAAACGACGAGGGCAAGGGCGGCAACTTTACGCATCATGCATTCTCCGTGGCGGTATCATCGCCGCTATGGGTGGGCTTTTCGCGCGATTTGAACGAGCGGGCAAGCAGTATCAGAACACCGAACGTGATCGCCACATCGGCAAGGTTGAATATCTGGAACGGTCGCCATTCCCCGATATGCAAATCGGCATAGTCGATCACATATCCAAAGCTCAGGCGGTCATAAATATTGCCGATGGCCCCGCCGAGCACCAGCCCAAGCCCCAGAATATCACCGCGCGCAGTTTCGCGCAGCATCCAGATGAACACCCCCGTGGCAATCAGCGCCGTCAAGGCAATCAAACCCACCCGCATTTCCAGCGATGTGGCTGAAAACATGCCAAACGATACGCCATAATTTTCGGCATAGCGCAGATCGAACATCGGCAGCAGATCAATCACGCCCCGCTCACGCAAGGCCAGCGGCCCAACCATCAAGGCCTTCACCGCGCGGTCGATAACAAAGATCACCAACGCAAGGGCAACGCCTTCAATCCGTGCACGCTTCATCGTCACGCCGCAGCGCCCGCATCGATTTGCGCCACAACTGTCTCGCACCGTCCGCACAGATCGCCGTCTTCTGAAACTTCGGGTAACAAGCGCCAGCAGCGGCCGCACTTATGATCGGAGGAGCGTTCGACAGTCACGGCACTGCCCTGCCCGCGCATTACTGTCGCGGTGATGAACAACTCGGCAAGATCGGCTTGCGGCGCATCTGCCGGCACGGTGACAATGGCCTCAAGCCCCGAACCCAGCACCTTTTCGCGGCGCAGCGGCTCAATCGCTTCGTTTACCGTCTGGCGCAGGGCGCGAAGTTCGGTCCAATGCGCTTCATCCACGGAAACCGTTGGCACTTGCGGCCATTCCAGCAAATGCACACTGTCACTGCCGGGATAGCGCGAAGTCCACACTTCTTCCGATGTAAACACCAGCACCGGCGCGCCATAACGCACCAGCGCATGGAACAGCGTATCAAGCACCGTGCGATAGGCGCGGCGCTTCAGGTCCGTCGGCGCATCGCAATAGAGGCTGTCCTTGCGAATATCGAAGAAGAATGCCGAGAGGTCCTCGTTGCAGAACTCAGTCAGCGCGCGGACATAAGTGTTGAAGTCGAAGTCATCGACAGCTTGCCGCAGCGTAGCATCCAGCTTGCCCAAAAGCCTGAGCATATACCGCTCAAGCTCAGGCATTTCGTCCACCGGCAAACGCTCAGCTTCCGAGAAACCTTCCAGCGCGCCCAGCAGATAGCGATAGGTATTGCGCAGCTTGCGGTACTGATCGGCCACACCTTGGAGGATTTCCTTGCCGATGCGGTGATCCTCGGTGAAATCCACCGAGAGCGCCCAGAGCCGCAGGATATCCGCGCCATAATCGCGCATCAGATCAATCGGGCTGATCGTATTGCCCAAGGACTTGGACATTTTCATGCCCTTCTGGTCCATGGTGAAGCCATGCGTCAGCACCGCCTTGTAAGGCGCATGGCCGCGCGTCGCGCAAGCTTCAAGCAAACTCGACTGGAACCAACCGCGATGCTGATCCGACCCTTCAAGGTACAAATCGGCGTGCGGGCCGGCATAGCCGTCAGGCCGCAGCAGATCGGGCCAGCGTCCTGATTCCAGCACAAACGCATGGGTTGAACCGGAATCGAACCACACGTCGAGAATGTCGGTGACCCGCTCGTAGTCTTCGAGCTTATAGGCGTCGCCCAGATATTCCTGCGCGTGTTCCTCGTCCCAAGCATCCACGCCGCCCGCTGTGACAGCAGCAACGATGCGCGCGTTGACTTCGGGATCGTTCAGATACTGCCCAGTCTTGCGATTCACGAAAAGCGTGATCGGAACGCCCCATGCGCGCTGGCGCGAAAGCACCCAATCAGGCCGCCCTTCGACCATCGCGCCGATGCGGTTGCGGCCCTTTTCGGGCACCCAGCGCGTCTCGGCGATGGCCTTGATCGCCTTTTCACGCAAAGTTGCCCCGCCAGCAACGCCGGAAAAACCGGTATTGCCTTCCGGAAACACGTCATCATCGTGCACCAGCGTGTGGCTCACGCCATCGAGTTCCGCCGTTGCCCCCGCCAGCAGCGCGCCCTTGATCAGCGCAGCCATGCGGAACTTGCAACCCACAACCTTACAATAGGCCTCGGCATGGGCTTCGCGCACCACGTGCATTTCATCGCCCACCGGGATCACGATGTAATCCAGACTGCGGTGATAACCGATGGTCCCGGCAGGCGCGCCGTCCAGCACCAGACGCCAGCCGATCAGATCAGAATCTTCAGGCGCTGCGGTTACTACCGGCAGCATCGTGCCACTTGCGCCCTCGCCCGGCTTGTCCATCGGCACGAACCATTGCGGCGTGCAGCGATAGATCACCTTGGCCTTGGACCGCCACGAATGCGGGTAGGAATGCTTGTAATCGGCACTCGCCGCCAGCAATCCGCCAGCCTCACGCAAGGCTTCGCAGATCGGACCATCGGGCGCGTTGAATTTGGGATTGATGACCGAGCCTTGACCACCAAGCCAAGCCCAGTCCTCCCGATACTTGCCATCGCCGAGCACCGCGAACACCGGTTCGATGCCGTTCGCCTTGCACAGCGCAAAGTCGTCCTCGCCATGATCGGGCGCCATGTGGACAAGGCCGGTGCCGCTCTCGGTGGTGACGAAATCGCCTGCGAGCAGAGGGCGCGGCTTGGCGAAGAACCCGCCAAGCGCGTGCATCGGATGGCGAGCAATGGTTCCGGCGAGGTCGGAGCCTTTAAATGTGGCTAGTTGGCGAAATTCACCATGCAATTCGGACGCAGTGTCAGACTTCTCGATCCAAACTCCGACACGTTTGGCAAGCTCGCCGACAAGCTCGACCTCAGCAATAACTCGACGATTACCAAGTTCATATAATCCGTAATCAACATCCGGCCCATAAGCCAAAGCCTGATTGACCGGGATCGTCCAGGGCGTCGTCGTCCAGATCACCGCATAAGCGCCGACCAATTCCGCAATCGGCGATTCCACGATCTCGAACGCCACATCCACCTGCGTCGAAACGATGTCCTCGTACTCAACCTCAGCTTCGGCCAGCGCGGTCTTTTCGACCGGCGACCACATTACCGGCTTGGCGCCGCGATAGAGCTGGTCGCTTGCCGCAAACTTCAGCAGTTCGCGCACGATGGTGCCTTCGGCTTGGCTATCCATCGTCAGATAGGGATTGTCCCAATCACCGTTGATGCCAAGGCGCTTCAATTGTTCGCGCTGCACATCGACCCACTTCTGGGCATAGGCGCGGCATTCGGCGCGGAATTCCTTGGGCGGAACCTCGTCCTTGTTTTTCTTTTTCTTGCGGTATTCCTCCTCAACCTTCCATTCAATCGGAAGGCCGTGGCAGTCCCAGCCCGGAACGTAAGGCGCGTCTTTGCCCAGCAGGCTCTGCGTGCGGCACACCATGTCTTTCAGGATATGATTCAGCGCGTGGCCGATATGCATGTCGCCATTCGCATAAGGCGGGCCGTCATGCAGGATGAACTTTTCGCGGCCCGCGCGCGCCACACGCACCTTGCGGTAAATGTCCTCGGCCTGCCAGCGCGCCAGAATGCCCGGCTCCTTCTGGGGGAGCCCGGCTTTCATCGGGAAGTCGGTCTTCGGCAGGAAGACAGTCGGGCGGAAGTCGCGTGGTTCGGTCATACTGCCCGCGCGTTAGAACAATCCAGCGCATTGGGGAAGTGGCGACGCCCGTTCCAAGCCGCTATCATGCATTTAGCGAGTCCCGCACCCCTGAAGGAAAGCCTGTGCCGAAGATCGATCTCGACGCTATCCCGCAAAGCAACACCACGGGGTATCCCGCGCCGTTCAACGCCGACGTTCAGGGCCGCTGGTATCGCAGGCTCGCGCCCGCCGCCGGGCTAAGCGCATTTGGTGCCAGCCATGTGGTGCTGAAACCGGGGGCATGGTCCAGCCATCGCCACTGGCATCGCGACGAGGACGAACTGCTGGTGATGATCGCGGGCGAGGCCGTGCTGATCGAGGACGTGGGCCGGATCATCGTGCGCCCCGGCGATGTCGTCGCTTGGGCCATGGGCGTGGAAAACGGGCACCACCTTGTCAACGAAAGCACTGAGGACTGCATCTTCGTGTGCATCAGCGGCGGGGACCGCGATGGCGGAGGTGTCTATCCGGATATCGACATGAAATTCGAAGGCGATGGCTACTTCCACAAGGACGGTACGCCCTATCCGACCGAACGCCTACGCTAACCCAGCAGCCGTCGCGCCTCATCGCAATCGCGCGCGATTTGCGCGACCAGCGCGTCCAGCCCTTCGTACTTCGCTTCGGGCCGCAGGAAGTGGTGGAACGCCACTTCGATTTCCTGCCCGTACAAATCGCCCGAAAAATCGAAGAAGTGCGGCTCCAGCAATTCCTTGGGCGGATTGAATGTGGGGCGGATGCCGATGTTCGCGGCGCCTTTCAGCACGCGGCCATCGGGCAAACGCCCGGTCACCGCATAAATGCCATAACGCGGACGCAAATAGGCCCCGATATCAAGGTTCGCAGTTGGGAAGTTGATCGTGCGGCCCACTTTGTCGCCGTGCTGCACAGGCCCGCGCATCGCAAAGGGCCGCGTCAACAGCCGCGTCGCAGTCTCGCAATCGCCCGATTTCAGCGCATCGCGGATGCGGCTGGACGAAACGACCTCGCCCGACAAAGCTACTGCGCCCACCGCCTTTGCACGCAAGCCAAGCCTCGCGCCGTGCTCCACCAACAATTGTGGATTGCCGCTGCGGCCCTTGCCAAAGGTGAAATCATCACCCGTCACCACGCCCGCCGCGCCCAAATGCCCGACCAGCCCCTGTTCGATCCATTCTTGCGCCGTCAACCGCGCAACATCGGCGTCGAACCGGATCACCAGCGTCGCATCGGCACCTGCCGCTGCAAACAATTCCTGCCGCTGATCCAGGGTCGTCAGCCGAAACGGCGGCGTATCGGGCGCAAAAAAGCGCACCGGATGCGGATCGAATGTCGCGACAATCGCAGGCCGACCCTCGGCCTTGGCCCAGCGGATCGCCTCACCCACCACGGCCTGATGGCCCAGATGGAACCCATCAAAATTGCCCAGTGCAATGATCGCCCCGCGCAAATGTTCGGGCAGCGGGTCAAGGCTATACACACAAATCATTGCGCGCGCCTTTTTACAGGCCGCCCATGGCGCACCGACGTGTTTGCATAAGCTTCCATCACGCCGCGTATTTCGTCGCGCAGGGCGGCAACGTCAAGCCGGACACAGATCATGCTGCGCCCGCCTCGCGCACCAGCGTGACAAAAGCGTGGGCAGGCCGGCCCGCGACTGCCGCATGTTCGTCCCGCATCGCCTCACGCCACTGCGGCCCCAGCGGCGGCATCACCGTATCACCTGCAAATTGCTCGTGCACTTCGGTCAATTCCACTCGCGCCGCTAGCGGCATGAACAAGCGGTAGATCTCCGCTCCGCCAACCACCGCCACATCGCCCGCCCCGGCAAGCGCCAGTGCTTCATCAACGCTAGTGGCAACTTCTGCGCCCTCAGCCGACCAGTCTGCATCGCGCGTCAGCACAATATGCCGCCGCCCCGGCAACAATCCGGGCAAGCTCTCAAAGGTCTTGCGGCCCATGATCATTGGTTTGCCGATAGTCAGCGCCTTGAACCGTTTGAGGTCTGCCGGAAGCCGCCATGGCAGCGCATTATCGCGCCCGATCACGCCATTCTCGGCGCGGGCATAGATCAGAAACAGTCCGTCGTGGACCGTCACAACACCAGCCGAGTCACGTGACCCATCTTGCGGCCCGCACGCACTGCAGCCTTACCGTACAAGTGCAAGTGGTTGGCGCTGTCGGATAAAATTGCAGGCCAATCGTGCGCATCATCGCCGATCAGGTTGTCCATCACCACACCCTTGGCCGCCAGTTGCGTTGATCCCAGCGGCAACCCGCAGATCGCGCGGACGTGGTTTTCAAACTGGCTGGTCAGCGATGCCTCAATGCTCCAATGCCCGGAATTGTGCACGCGCGGGGCCATCTCGTTGAACACTGGGCCAGCGGCAGTCGCAAAGAATTCCAGCGTCAAAACGCCGACATAATCCAGCGCATCGGCAACTTTCGCCGCCAAAGCCCGCGCCTCGTCCACCTGATCAAGGATCACTTGGGATGCAGGCACCGTCGAGCGATCAAGAATGCCGTTCTTGTGCACGTTCTCCGCGCTATCCCAGAACCGCACTTCGCCCGCAGACGTCCGTACGAGGATCACCGAAAATTCTGCCGCAAAGGTGACGAAACCTTCGTAAATCTGAGGCACTTGCGCCAGATCCAGCACATCGGCGTCGGCAGGCGTCATAATCCGCCATTGGCCTTTGCCGTCATAGCCATCGCAGCGTGTTTTGAGGATGCCGGGCGTGCCGATCTTGGCGACCGCTGCCTTCAGATCAGCCAGCGAATCCACTGTCGCCCACGGCGCAGGCCTGCCGCCCAGTGCCTCGACGAAGGTCTTTTCGTTCACCCGGTCCTGCGCCACTTCGAGCGCGCGGGCTGGCGGATGCAGCCGCGCATTTGGCACAATTGCGCCCAGCGGCCCTGCGGCGACGTTCTCGAACTCGTAGGTCACAACTGCACATTGTTCGGCAAAAGCGCCCAACGCCGCCTCGTCGTCAAACGTGCCCTGCGTGAATGCAGCGCAAACGTCGGCAGCAATCGGATCAGCCTCAGGCGCGTAAACGTGGCAGCGATAGCCAAGGTTCGCCGCCGCCAGCGCAATCATCCGGCCCAGCTGCCCGCCGCCCAGAATGCCAATCGTCTCGCCGGGAGGTATCACGTGTCCGCCCTCACACTGGCCGCTCGGCAACCGAATCGGTCTGTGACGTGCGGAAAGCAATCAGGCGCTCGGCCAGGGCTTCATCCGATGTGGCCAGAATCGATGCCGCCAGGATGCCCGCATTGGTCGCTCCGGGCACGCCAATCGCCAGCGTCGCTACAGGAATGCCGCCCGGCATCTGCACAATCGACAACAGCGAATCCATGCCTTTGAGCGCCTTGGATTCCACCGGCACACCCAAAACCGGCAGATGCGTCATCGATGCAACCATGCCCGGCAGATGCGCCGCGCCGCCAGCGCCTGCGATGATCACCTTGAAGCCATCGGTGTGCGCGGCTTTGGCAAAGGCCACCAGCCGGTCCGGCGTGCGGTGTGCCGAAACGATGCGACAATCATGCGCAACGCCCAGCTTTTCGAGCACGGCGGCGGCATTCTTCATCGTTTCCCAGTCTGACTGACTGCCCATCACGATGGCAACTGCTGGCTTTTGCATCATCCCCGCCCCTTGAAAGCTTGCCTTCGCGCTTAACGCTCGGACAGGTAATAGCGTTCGATTTCGGCCAGATTGTCATCAAGCTCGTAAATGATCGGCTGGCCAGTCGGGATTTCCAGCGAAGTGATGTCTTCGTCGGAAATACCCGACAAATGCTTCACCAGCGCGCGCAAGCTGTTGCCATGCGCCGAAACGATTACCGTTTCACCAGCCTTCAAAGCAGGCGCGATTTTTTCGTCCCAGCACGGCAGCACGCGCGCGATAGTGTCTTTCAGGCTTTCGGTCGCAGGGACCGTGATCCCGGCATAGCGCGGATCGGATGCCAGATCGAATTCGCTGCCCACTTCCAATGGCGGCGGCGGAATATCAAAGCTGCGGCGCCACACCTTGACCTGATCGTCGCCATGTTTGGCCGCAGTCTCGGCCTTGTCGAGGCCGGTCAGCCCACCATAGTGGCGTTCGTTCAAGCGCCAGTCCTTGTCTTCCTGCACCCACAGGCGGCCCGCCGCTTCCAGTGCCAGATGCAGCGTCTTGATCGCACGGCTCTGAAGCGAGGTGAACGCCAGCGTTGGCAACATGCCCTTGTCTTTGAGCAACTTGCCTGCAGCAAAAGCCTCAGCCGCGCCCTTTTCGGTCACGTCGACATCCCACCATCCGGTGAAGCGGTTTTCGAGGTTCCACTGCGATTGGCCATGACGGATCAGGATCAGGCGGGGCATCAAGACATCCTGTTATTGTGAAAGAATTGAACTGCGCCCTAGCGTTACCCTGCTGTCTTGGAAAGGCCACTTTCCAGCGTTTCGGAGGAATCTGGCAGCGATTCGCCCCCGTTTTGCCCAATATCGCCAGCCGCATCATCCATTGCTCTGGCCTGGGCCTTGCGCCGCTTAAGGTTTTCGCGAAGGCGCGCAGCAAGGCGTTCCTCACGGCTTATCGGGGATTTGGTGTCAATCATCGTGCGCATTAGTGCCCGCCTTGCCTACATCCTGCAAGTTCTGCCGACTCCGCAGCTTGACAAAGCATCCCCCCACCGTCATTAGCCCGCCCCTGCCCACCCCGTCCGTTCGCGGACATCCGGGGTCAGGCGGCTTTGGAAATGGTGTGCTGCTGTAGCTCAGTGGTAGAGCGCATCCTTGGTAAGGCTGAGGTCGGGAGTTCAATCCTCCCCAGCAGCACCATTTCCACCCCGCAATACTGCGGGAATGCCCGGAAAATATAGGTTTTTGACGGTCGCCTGTTACATCTGTAACGGAGAAACCCATGTGTACGCACCTCAACAAGACCGGCTCAATCTACTATTTTCGCCGTCCAGTGCCAGATGATCTAATCGGGCACTTCAAGACCAAGACCGGCAAGCCCCGTTCCGAATGGAAGATCAGCCTCCGTACGAAAGACCGGGAAGAGGCAAAGCGGCTGAAACTGCCGCACGAGGCCCACACAAGCGCAATCATCGACGAAGCCCGCCTCACGCTTGCCAGACAGGCGGAAGCGCGCTCAGAGGCCGGGAGAATGCCATCTGCAGCAGGTCCGCGATCATGGGCAGACTTCGACCGCGAGCAGTTCGAGCTATCTGAACAGATATCAGCGGAATACGCATCAGCTGAGTTTGAGCAGGAGGAATTTGAGCCGATCATCGCGGCGCTAAGTGCGGGCAGGACGCCAAATGCCACCCCAGCCGAAATCAACCGTGCCATGCAAATCCGCCATTTGGATGAAATCAGGCAGGCAATGGCTCCTGCTAAAGCTCTACTCGAACGGCAGCAAGAACGAGAGTTCGCCGAAGCTTTTGCTGTTTACGACATTCCTGAGCAGCTTGGCAGCCGCAGCACCAAGAATAGTATTTCAGAGCTTTATGAGCGATACGCCAGTAGCGGGCAGGCGAAGCCAAAAACTGTAAACAGATGGCGTAGTCGAGTGGAGGAACTTGTCGAATTCCTAGGTCACAATGATGCAAGACGAGTGACGAGGGCAGACCTGAACAGGTGGACCGCGTCCCTAGTTGAAAAGGGTTTGGCCAAGAAAACAATTCTGGCTGGCTATATCCCTGCGATCCGAGTTCCGTTCAACCTTGCCCTAGAGGATGGCCTGCTTCCCGATAACCCTGCTTCTGGCCTGAAGGTTCGAGCGCCAAAGACAGCGAAGCAGCGGGAGAATGACTTTACTGACGAGGAAGCCCTTAAAATTCTCAGGGCTACGTTTGAGCCTCAGCCTGCTAAGCTTTCGATGTTTAATCGATTGGCCCGCCGCTGGGTGCCTTGGCTCTGCGCATACACCGGGGCAAGAGTAGCGGAGATAACCCAACTCAGAGCCTGCGACATTCAACAGGAAGGCGATATCTGGTTTATCAACATCACTCCCGCTGCGGGCAGTGTAAAGACTGGGGAAGCCCGCAAGGTTCCTTTGCATCCACATTTGATTGAACAGGATTTCATTGCGTTTGCCAAAGCGGGGAACCCAACCCCGCTATTCTATCGGGATGGTGCAGGAAACGAGAACAATCCTGCGCCCAGCCTTTGTGCATCAAGCCTTGCTAAATGGGTTCGCACATTAGGAATTGATGCTCCACAGCCCAATCATGGCTGGCGGCATCGGTTCAAGACCACTGCACGGACTGTAGGTATGGAAGAGTACGTTGCCGACAAGATACAAGGTCACGCTCCCACCAATCAGAGTAGAGGATACGGTCAAGTTACCCTATCCGTCTTACAAGCCGGGATTAAGCGTTTGCCTCGCTACAATGTCTGATACATTTATTCAGCTCGTTAGAGACAGGGGGCTTGCTTCTCTCAAGCTAACCAATGTTATATGATTGCGTTGGATTATCCTGCCTTGATCAAGGCTATCTTAGCTGGTCCGGTATATCCGGTATATTATCACATGACAGATACGGGTCGAAATAATCTTGCGCCGAAATGGTATGTCAAGAGGGTTACATATTGAGATTGATATACCCCATAGCATTCCCGCTATCCTGCCAAAGCAGGCAATCCCTCTAGGCATGCAATGATGATTTGCCTTTACCGGGCCAAGGGTGGGCGAAACTTAATACAGATACTGCGTGGCCAATGCTTTACGGGACGCAAACGGAAGCAGGCCCTGTAGCGGGATGGTGTCTGTCAGAATGCCTTTGGAAGGCCGCTGAGTGCCAAAATGGCAGGTGGCCTGCTACTATCAAGGAGAACCCTTGTCCTTGCCTCCACACGGCCTGCAAATCGAAGTTCACAGGGTGGATTAGAGATCGGCCTCAGCCAACAAAGCAGACGCCGAAATCTCAAGCGCGCCAGCAATCCGCAGAACATTCAATAGCGAAACATTCCGCTCACCGCGTTCAATCTTCCCCATATGAGCACGATCAATCCCAGCGGCATCCGCTAACGCCTCCTGCGAAAGACCAGCCTTCCGGCGGACCTCACGGATTGCCGCGCCCAACCTGACAAGGTATCCTTCTTTATCGCGGTGTCCTGCTACCCGTGTCACGGGAACGCAGTCCCGCCTTGACTAATGTATGGCCACGGTATTTACGACCCATATGGCCATCTTGCTTTTCCTTACCAAGTAAGTGCCTGCACGATTAGGCGATTGAGAATTGCATTTGAATAAATGCGCTTGTCCGCCTTGGCCACATCGAAAGGGATTGACATGGCTTGGGCTTTTCTCGTCGGCGCATTAATATTGACTTGGGTTATATGGCAAAATTCCAACACATCGCCTCACCGAAAATCAGGTAGTGGTCAGCGCAATGAAGTTAAAGTTCTGCTTGCGCTCGCTTTACGCAAAAACCCACTGCTTCAGATATCCAATGACTATGAGGCAGACAGAGTAGCGACTATATGGATTACAGAACGGCCACCACAATTTTTACATGATAGTATTGGCGAGAATACCTTGCAAACTAGTGCCATTGGGGAAGCATTCTTCCTTCTTGCGTCTCGTTTAGGTAGAAATCTAGATCAGCCGCACGTTCTATATGAAGAAGGAGCTATCACTTATCTTCTAGCGCTATCACAAACCGAGCACTTCGCAGGCAAGATGACTGCACTAGACTGGGAGTGCCTTAGGGACGCAGCATGCGCCCTCAACGATGCACGAGCAGGGCGAGAAAACAGATAGCTTAGGAGTTAAGGCCTGCTCACAGCTCTTGCCTCCGCCCTTTGAACCGACGCCAAGCTAGTCTTGTATTCTTCCGCCAACACCCTGAGGCTTATCCCTGCCTTGCGCTTTTCAGCAATCTCAGCATGTTGTTGATTGGTCAGCGCCATGGGCCTGCCTAACCGCCGCCCCTCAGCCTTAGCCCTAACAAGACCGGACTGAGTGCGTTCAATCAGCAAATCACGTTCAAACTCTGCAACTGCGGCAATCACGCCCATTGTCATTTTACCGGCTGGGCTAGTGAGGTCTACCCCTCCCAAGGCAAGGCAATGAACCCTGACACCCTCAGTCGCCAGTCTCTCCACTGTGGCCCTAACGTCCATTGCGTTGCGCCCCAGTCGGTCTAGCTTGGTGACTAGCAACACGTCGTCCGCTTCCAGCCGGTCCAGAAGCTTGGCGAAGCCCTTGCGCTCCATCGCCGGAACCGAACCCGATACTGTTTCCGTCACGATGCGCTTAGGCTCTACGCTAAAGCCAGCCGCACAAATCTCAGCAACCTGATTGTCAGTCGTTTGGTCCGCCGTGCTTACGCGGCAATATGCAAAGGTCCGTGCCATTCCAGCTACTCCGTATCGAAAACGTGCATCAAAATATGATGCGTACCGAAATGGTAGTCAAGCTAATTTATGATACACCCTAACTAGGTGTACCAATAACGGACGGTTTCGATACATATGCATTCCCCAAACCAATTGACTAAACCGCATTGGAGACGTGGTGCCGCGAACAGCAAGGAGATTGACCTGACTTCTTTCGGCAGCAACCAACATGGAGGGCCAAGGGGGAACAACCATCAAAGCCAGTTGGAAATGCCCCTAGCGAATGGCTATAGCATTTTCAGACCGCAGCCGGGTAACACAGCGTTCCCGTGGAGGTAGTCGAAATGAAAAAGGGTTCGGACGATTACATTGCCTTCGATGCAAATGTCAGGACGCACAAAGCAACTGAATATCTTTCGATCAATGGCATGCTGCTTGGGCGCAGCCATCTGTTCACAGTTGATGGCAAATCTGTAACACTTCATCTCCCAGAAGCACACCAAGATGAGGGACCTAACCCAGCCATTTTTAGATACAGGTATCATACTAGCGATCCTGATAACCCGGCAAAATCAGGCTATCATATCTATAGGGTCATGATCGAAGTTGAAATTCCAGCACAACTATTTGCTGACGCGCAAGTTTTTAACAGACATGCTAATGCACGTGACATAGTTTCCGCCTCTGATCAAAAGAAGTATCAGCACATAATTGATGAGAACGAATTACTTCTGAGCACAGCATTTGATAAATGGCAAAGAGTTGCACGGTGGGTGAGCAGGAAAGCCCTTATCTGCGGGCAGTCAAGACAGGATCAACCTCATACTGTCCGTATCGTCCGCAGAAGTGATAGTCATAGTGTATGGATTGGTACAATTTCGCTTATGGCACAAGGAGGTGATGACCTTACTTTGCAAGATTGGCAGTTCATTCAGATGGCGTTAGACGCGGGGGTCGAACCACCAATCTGGTTTGATTACTTGTCAGAGGGTTGCCATCGACACGAGGTGGGGGATCATCCCGGTGCGCTGCTATCGTTCGCCATTAGCTGTGAAACGATCATGAGGGCCATACTATGGGCCAAAGCGGGAAAACCCACCAATCCTCTCGCTGCACAGCTAATTGACAGAGCAAATGCGCAGACCATCATCGGTCATTGGAGAGAGCTTTTGGAGATAACTAAATCCGAGGTCAAAACATGGAAGCTCAGCGCATTGCATGAAATGTTCGATGCTCGGAATAAGCTAATACATGAAGGGGAGAATGTATCCCTAGATCATGCCAAGCTAGTAGGATACCAAAATGCTGTGAGAGAGTTTTTAGACCGGGCAGATGACGTTGTACGCGCAGGTGCAGGGCTAACCGACTACCGCTCCCCTCCCCATTTATGACAAGCCAACCAAGCAATGGCAGGCTTGCTCAACCTATTACATTCGGGTAATACAATGCGCATAGGCCCTGCAAAAAACGTCAATATTTTCAAGGCATTTTCGGCATGTAAGGGGAGTTCAATCCTCCCCAGCAGCACCATTTCCACCCCGTCGCGGTTTTTCGCCATCTGCCATGTCAGGGCGTTTGATCAGTCTGGCGCAGACACTCGCGAAAGCAGAGTTCCAGTTTTTCACGGGCCAGCACTGTCAGTGCAATCCAGACACGGCGGCGATCCAGTTCGTCTGGTTGGCGTGAAACCAGATTGCGCTGTTCCAGCAACGTAATCCACCGGACCAAAGTTGCATTGGGGGTGTGGCTTTCCAGCCCGATGGCGGTAACATTAAGCCTGCGGCATTCTGCATGAGCGATGTAAAGTTCCAGCAGTATTTCCCAGCCAGTTTCGTGAAACGGTAAACCATCAAAATGGGCTTCACGTTGCAACTGCGCTTTGAACTGATGCTTGGCCTCGCGCAGCAGCTCGACTTTACCAGGCTCCTTTTGATGATCCGCAGATGGATCGGTGCTAATCGCCAAGTCGTTGAGGGCTCGCGCCAATTCCAAGAGCTTTTCCCGCATCGAAGCCTCTTCCCCTATTTTTTTTATTTCCCCCATTCAGAACCATACAAAACAAATACGTCAAGATGTTTGAAGGGCGATCTACGCCCTTCGCATATAGACTCTAAACTTCAGCGCGCAGATCCGCCCAATCGGGATGTCGGCGGAATGCGGTTTCCACATAACTGCACTGCGGCACGATCTTGAAACCCATCTTGCGGGCATCGGCGATCAGCGCCTCAACCAGTTTCCCGGCAACCCCGCGACCGCCAATTTCTGGCGGGACCAGCGTATGGTCCGCTGTAATGACATCGCCGTGCTGGCTGTAAGTCAGGCGGCCAATCACATCGCTGCCTTCAACTTTTGCGTGATATTCTCCGCGCGCGCCCTGATCAAAGTGAGAGATCGTCACTTCTGCCTTTGTTTCCATCATATATGCTCCTTGCTTGACCAGAAACGCACCCGACGACATTGCGGTTTCCGATGAAATTCATTTCCGACAATACCGCCGCCGTCCATCCCAGTATATGGGCCGCGATGCAGGCTGCCGATACAGCTGATTCAGGCTATGATGGCGACGTTTTATCGCGCCGGATGGACGATGCCTTCTCCGATGTGTTTGGCACCGAATGTGCGGCTTTGTGGGTTGCCACCGGCACTGCGGCCAATTGTCTTGCACTGGCGGCCATGGTCCCGCCCCACGGCGGCGTGGTGTGCCACCGCGAGGCGCATATTGAAATGGACGAAGGCGGCGCACCGGGCTTTTACACGCACGGAGCCAAGCTGCTGCTGGCCGATGGCCAAGGTGCCAAGTTGACGCCGGATGATATCCGCGCGGTAATCGATCCAATCCACGATGCCGTCCATCAAGTGCAACCCCACGCGATTTCCATCACGCAGGCGACCGAATACGGCAGGGTCTATACTCCGTCGCAAGTCGCCGAAATCGGCTCGCTCGCCCAAGGGCGCGGGCTAGGCCTGCACATGGACGGCGCGCGCTTTGCCAATGCCGTGGCGCATCTGGGCTGCCATCCTGCTGAACTAACCGCGCAAGCAGGGGTCGATGTGCTCAGCTTCGGTTTCGTCAAAAACGGCGGCATGAATGCTGAAGTGCTGGTGTTCTTCGATATGGAACTGGCCGATGTCGTGCGGTATCGCCGCAAACGCGCGGGCCATCTCCAATCAAAGGGCCGCTATCTCGCCGCGCAAGTCCTCGCCATGATCGAGGGTGACTTGTGGCTGGACAATGCCCGTACTGCCAATGCCGCTTCACAGGAACTGGCGCAAGCATGCGGCTCCCGCGTTTTCCATCCGGTTGAGGCCAATGAGATCTTCGTGATCCTCTCGCCTGCGGAACAAGCCGCCTTGCGCGCTCAAGGCTTTGATTTCTATGATTGGACTGCGCCCGCAGGTGCCCCCGGAGCCGCGCGGCTTGTCACCGCATGGAACAGCGATCCAGCGCATGTTGCCGCATTCGCCCGTGCGATTTCATCGCTGTGAATGGCCTGACCGAGCCTGCATTGCCGGGCCAAGAGATTCCGGGACAAGCGCGCTTCTGGCAGTGGAGCGTTGCCGGGCCGTTTTTCATCGTCGCGCTGATTTGGGGCTCAACCTGGCTGGTGATCAAGGACCAGATCGGCAGCGTTCCTCCCAGTTGGTCCGTCACGTGGCGGTTCACCGTCGCTGCCATCGGCATGGCTGCACTCGCTTTGGTGCGGCGCGAGTCCTTGTGGATCAATACTGCGGGCCTGCGCATTGCCGCCCTGCTTGGCCTTGCGCAATTCGTGATGAATTTCCAACTCGTCTATCGCGCCGAGCAGCACCTGACGTCGGGCATCGTTGCCGTGCTGTTTGCACTGCTGCTCGTGCCCAATGCACTGCTGGGCTGGCTGTGGCTCAAGCAACCGGTCACGCGCGGGTTCATCACCGGATCGGCGGTTGCGGGCGCTGGCATCGCGCTGCTGCTGCTGCACGAATACCGCATGGCTCCGCCTGAGGGCAAAGTCCTTGCAGGCATTGCCATGACCGCCGCGGCCCTGCTCAGCGCGTCGACCGCAAACGTACTGCAAACCACCAACGCAGTGCGGCAACAGCCAATGATCCCGCTGCTATGTTGGGCCATGTTCTTTGGCGCGGCAATGGACGGCCTGTTTGCTTATGCCGTTGAAGGCCCGCCGCAATTCGATGCCCGGCCCGGCTACATTTTCGGCGTTCTCTACCTCGGCCTGATCGGCTCGGTCGTCACCTTCCCGCTTTACTTCCGGTTGCTGCAAAGGCTGGGCGCTGGGCGCGGGGCTTATAACGGCGTGCTGGTGCCCGTGATCGCGATGCTATTCTCGACGCTGTTCGAAGGCTACCGCTGGTCACTGCTGGCAGCGTCCGGATCGGTGCTGGCGATGATCGGGCTGGTACTTGCGCTCAAATCGCGCAGACCCTCGCGATAGCTTGGAAAAGCTGGTTTCCAGCCTAGCACGCGCTTGGCCTTGCCATTGGCCACGCGCCGGTTTTCGGCATAAAACGCCAGCGCCATCGGTGAAAGGTTTGCCTCGTCCAACGATTGCATTGGCGGCGGATCTTGCCCCAGCAACCTAGAAGCTTCCTCGATCACATCGTTCTGACTGCACGGCCTGTCATCCGCCAGATTGTACGCCCCTGCAGGCCCCGTGAAAGACGCAACCACGCCGCTGACGATATCGTCCACATGCACCCGGCTAAACACCTGATCTGGAATGGCAATGCGGTGCGCGCGGCCCTCTGCCACGCGGTCCAGCGCGCTGCGTCCCGGCCCATATATCCCCGGCAGGCGGAACACCCGCACCCGCGCGTCCAAGGCCTGCCACGCCAAATCCGCCTCAGCCCGCGCGGTGCGACGTCCTCGCCCCACTGGCGCGCTTTCATCGACCCACGCCCCGCCCGCATCGCCATAGACACCAGTGGATGAAAGGTAGCCGATCCACGCAGCGCCGCTCGCCGCAATATCAGCGCCATAAGCTTCCAGCACCGGATCGCCGCCCTCACGCGCTGGCGGCACCGACAACAAGACATGCGTCGCCTGTGCCAGAGCAGCGCGAACTGCCACGCCATCGGCAAAGACAATATCGCCCGCACTTCCGGTCCCGCACAGATGCCAACCGTCCTTGCGCAAATGCCCTGCCAGCACTTGCGCGGTGTAGCCCATTCCGAAAATCAGCATACTATTCATACAAAGGTCTATAACCGCGATTGCCGGTGAGGCCATGGGTTCCTAAGTTGGGCCCATGAACGATCTGTCCAGCGCCCCATTCGCCCCGTCGCCCGTGATTCACCGCGCGGACTATCGCCCGCCCGAATGGCTGGTGCCTGAAATCGCGCTAGACTTTGCGCTCTCGCTCCACGCCACCCACGTGGCGTCGGTGTTGAAAGTCCGCAAAAACCCTGCTGGCAGTGGCTCTGCACAATTGCGACTCAATGGCGAAGGCCTTGAAGCCAAATCGATTTCCGTTGACGGCAAAGTCCACAATGCGTGGAAAATGGACGGCGACGATCTGGTGATCGACTTGCCTGGCGATGCGCACGACGTCGCCATTGAAACCGTGATCGACCCCGCCGCAAACACCCAGCTTTCCGGGCTTTATGCCTCCAACGGCTTGCTCTGCACCCAGTGTGAGGCCGAGGGCTTTCGCCGCATCACCTTTTTCCCCGACCGGCCCGATGTGCTCTCGGTCTATTCGGTGCGGATGAGCGGAGAAAAGGCTGCGTTTCCCGTGCTTTTGTCCAACGGCAATCCCACTGCCACGGGCGAAAACACCGACGGCACGCACTGGGCTGAATGGCACGATCCGTGGCCCAAGCCATCGTATCTATTCGCTCTGGTGGCAGGCGATCTTGTCGCCAATCGCGATAATTTCACCACGATTTCAGGGCGTAAGGTCAACCTTGCAATCTATGTCCGCGCAGGTGACGAGGCGCGCACCGATCATGCCATGCGCTCGCTCATCGCGTCGATGAAGTGGGATGAGGATGTCTATGGGCGCGAATATGATCTGGACGATTTCAACATCGTTGCGGTCAGTGATTTTAACGCAGGCGCGATGGAGAACAAGGGCCTTAACGTCTTCAATACGCGCTATATTCTGGCAGATCCCGAAACCGCGACCGACGGCGATTACGATGCGGTCGAAGGCGTCGTTGCGCACGAATACTTCCACAACTGGTCGGGCAACCGCGTCACTTGCCGCGACTGGTTCCAACTGAGCCTGAAGGAAGGCTTTACTGTCCTTCGCGATCAACAGTTTAGCGCGGATCGCGGGTCGCCGCCGGTGAAGCGGATCGAGGATGTGCGGATTTTGCGCGCGGCGCAATTTCCTGAAGATTCAGGGCCACTGGCGCATCCGATCCGCCCGGATTCCTATCAGGAAATCAGCAACTTCTATACCGCCACCGTCTATAACAAGGGCGCCGAAGTTATCCGCATGATGACCGTGATGACCGGCATGGATCGCTTCTTGAAAGGCACCACGCTCTACTTCGATCGCCATGATGGCGAGGCGGCGACCTGCGAAAACTTTGTGCAAGCCATTGAAGATGGAGCGGAAGTTGACTTGAAGCAGTTCCGCCGCTGGTACGAACAGGCCGGCACCCCAAAAGTGGGAGTTAAAGTGGCGTTTGTGGGCGGAAAGGGGACACTTACGCTGTCTCAGAGCATGGAATCCACCCCCGGCCAACCCATCAAGCAACCGATGGTCATTCCCTTGCGCACAGCCCTGTTCGATCGCGCCACAGGGCAACATAGCGGCGAACAATTGTTGGTCCTGACCGAACCCGAACAGACTTTCACCTTTGAAGGCTTCACCGCGCCGCCGGTGCTTTCGATCAACCGTGGCTTCTCTGCGCCGGTCGAAGTGACCGCGCCGATCACCGCCGATGATCTGGTGTTCCTTGCCGCACATGATGACGATCCGTTTGCGCGTTACGAGGCGATGCAGCAGTTGATCTTGCGACATCTGGTTGCCGCTGTATCGGGCGTGATGTCTGATGCCGAACGCGCTGCGGGACGCGCCGCGATTGGCGATGCGATGGGCGCGATTCTGGACGATGCCGCGCTGGACGATCTGATGCGCGGCGAATTGCTGATCCTTCCGGGTGAAGCCTATCTTGCAGAGCAACTGACCCGCGCCGATCCGACGCGCCTCTTTGCCGAGCGCGAGGGCTTGAAGCGTTGGCTGGGCGAGACTTTGCAAGAGAAGTGGCTGGCCCTGCATGTTCGGTGCAGCGCGGTGCCTTATAGCCTTGAGGCCACTGCACGCGGTGCGCGCAAGCTGAAGACGCAGGCGCTGGTCTATCTTGCCCCTGCCCTCCCTGCCGAGGCCGCGCGCCGCGCCAAGGCGCAATACGATGCCGCGACCAACATGACCGACCGCCAATCGGCGCTGATGGTGCTTTGCAGCCTTGATTGCCCTGAACGTGAAGCGGCGCTGGCCGATTTCCATGCACGCTTCAATGGCAACATGCTGGTGATCGACAAGTGGTTTTCGCTGCAGGCAGGATCGCTGCACCCCCATACCACCGAACACGTCAAGGCATTGGCGAAGCACGCCGATTTCACCCTGACCAACCCTAACCGCGTGCGCGCGTTGTGGATGGCTTATGCAGTGAATGCGCAGGCGTTCCACCGTGCGGGCGGCGAAGGCTATCGCCTGATTGCCGATCTGATCCTTGCGCTTGACCCAATCAACGGCAATGTGGCGGCGCGGTTCGTACCGCCGCTGGGCCGCTGGAAGAAAGTCGATGAGGCACGCGCCGCGTTGATGCGCGCGGAACTGGAGCGCATTGCGGCTGCGCCTTCGCTTTCGCGCGATGTGCGCGAGCAAGTGACCAAGAGCCTTGAAGGATGAGCGTTGAGGCGCTGACACACCCCTTGCTGAACGGCGCGGCGCACGGCTTTCTGGGTCGGCGTGGCGGGGTGAGTGTGGGCGAACTGGCGGGGCTGAATGTCAGCTATAGCGAGGATGACCCGGCGCTGACCGCGAAAAACCGCGCGCTGGCGATGGACGCGGTGCTGCCGGGCGGCACCTTGCAGACGTGCTATCAAATCCATTCGGCCACTGTGGTGACCGTAACCGAACCTTGGGCCGATGCTGATCGCCCCAAGGCCGACGCGCTGGTGACTGATCGCTCTGGCATCGTGCTGGGCGTGCTGACTGCCGATTGCGCGCCGGTGCTGTTCCACGATGCGACGGCGGGTGTGATCGGTGCAGCACATGCAGGCTGGAAGGGCGCGTTTACCGGGGTTTGCGAGGCGACGCTGGACGCAATGGAGGCACTGGGCGCTACTCGCGCCAACATCGCCGCGGTTGTTGGGCCGTGCATCGCACAGAAAAGCTATGAGGTGGATGCCGGGTTCGAAGCGCGCTTCCTTGAACAAGCGGCTGAAAACGAACGCTTCTTTCGCGCGGGCCGTGAAGGGCATGCATGGTTCGACCTTGAAGGCTATGTCGCGTCGCGCCTGCGCGATGCGGGAACGGGCAAAGTCGCGATGCTGGGCGAGGATACTTATGCGCAAGAGGCGCGCTTCTATTCGTTCCGTCGCGCCACGCACCGCCATGAGGCAAGCTACGGACGGCAGGTCTCGCTGATTGGGCTGCCCACAGCTTGACCGACCCAGCCCAGCCCGTCCTCTACAGCTTTCGCCGCTGCCCCTATGCCATGCGCGCGCGGCTTGCCTTGGCGATCAGTGGGACCGTGTGCGAATTGCGCGAGGTGAAACTGGCGGCCAAGCCCGCCGCGATGCTTGCCGCCTCTCCCAAGGGCACGGTGCCGGTGCTGATCCTGCCCGATGGTCAGGTGATCGAACAAAGCCTTGAGGTGATGCGCTGGGCGCTGGCGCAAAGCGATCCTGAAGGTTGGCTAAGCCGCGACGATCCAGCACTGATTGCGCGCAATGATGGCGCATTCAAGCATGATCTGGATCGGTACAAGTATCCGGAGCGCCATAGCTCTGACGCATTGGCCCACCGCAAAAGCGGCCTGGATTTCTTGCATGATCTGGATTCACGACTGGCCGCGCATGGCCAGCTTTGCGGGGCAAATCGTGGGCTGGCCGACGCGGCGATCATGCCGTTCGTGCGCCAGTTCGCCAGCGTTGATGCCGCGTGGTTTGAAGGCGTAGACCTGCCCCATGTAAAGCCTTGGCTGATGGGACACGTGGAGTCGGACCTGTTTGCAACCATCATGCAAAAGTTTGCGCCATGGCGTGAAAATGATCCGCCGATCCGGTTTCCGGCCTGACATCCAGCGCGTCCCACATCAGTTCATCGCAATTGGCGCGCTATTGACCCGCACAATCCCTGCATCGGGCAATTCTGTTAATCTGACAGACAGTTATGTGGCAACATTTCCAGTTTTTCAGGAATCTTAGGAGCAATATGATGCGTATCAGTGCTTACAAACGTGAAGGACTTTGCCTTCTTGCCATGGTCGCCGCCGCGATCCCCGCAGGCCTTGCCGCCCAAGTGCAGGAATCAACCGACCCCAACATTATTGTCAATGGTGAACCGTTGCCAGATGCACCTGAGATGACAAAAGGGCCAGACATCAAAGGTATCATCACCGCGCGCTCCGGCGACAAGATCAAGGTGACGAGCGCCGACGGCAACAGCACGCTGATCTTTTTCAACGAGACGACCAAGGTCAAGGCAAGCTCTGGCCTGTTTGGCGGCGGCAACGGCAAATTGGGCGTAGCTTCGCTGCTCAACGGCCTGCCCGTTACCGTCAAAACGATGCAGGCGGGAACCAACCTGCTGGCCAGCCAGATCACTTTCAAGAACGGTGATTTCAAAACGGCCAACATGATCCGCAACGGCACCGCACAAGGCTTTGCTGAACAAAGCGCCGCCACCGAAGCCTTGCGTGGGCGCATGGGCGATATCGACAAGTACAACATCAAGAGCACGACGAACGTCTACTTTGACACGGGCAGAGCCGCACTTACGCCGCAAGCCAAAGCCGAGCTGTGCCAGGCGGCAAGCATCGCCGACGGCATGGACAATGCGCTGATGCTGGTCGTTGGCTACACGGACTCGGTAGGCAGCGAGGAATTCAACCAGACGCTGAGCGAAAAGCGCGCGGCCAGCGTAATCAACTATTTGCAGCAGCAGTGCCGCTGGAAGCCCTATCGCATGCTGACCCCCACCGGCATGGCCGAAGCCGATCCGCTGGCTGATAACTTCACCGAAGAAGGCAAGGCGCAGAACCGCCGCGTTGCGGTGAACGTGATGGTCAGCAAGGGGCTTGATGGGATGTAAAAACTACCGGGAGCGGAGACGCTCCCGGCCTTGAGAAATTTGTAGAGTTCCTTACCCCAAAGTATGCTAACCTGCATCTCAAGAAAGCAACATTCTATCATTGCGTGATTCTAGATAATTGCACAATCTCTTCCATATCATTTGATGTCCAAAATTAGGGGCGTTTTCATGATCAAGGAATTAATCGAGAATATTGATAGCCAAACCATTGATCGGTGCCGAAGAGTTGAAAGGGTTATTGATAAAGTCGACGCCCGAAACTCCATCAGAACACCTACCACTCTTAGCCATGAACGATTGTTTGCCGCTTTAGCTAGCGGCCAATCGGGAATAATAAATAGCGGTCCGTTTGATACTGGCTGGGTTTCGTGGATTGAAAACATACCTCCATACTACTGGCTGCAGCAGTACGAAAGGGTAGTGATTGATCTTATTCCTTGCACACCCCAAGAATTCGAAAAAAAGTATGGCATTTCGATTGCTGAATTCGTTTGGTGGTTAGAGAATTACCCCGAGACAATCCTCCTTAATATTCGCAATGACTCTTGGGCTGAATATGAAGCACCGGATGTCCGCCAAGGAATGCAAAGAATATTAAGTCTGTCAGAAGATTCAAAATGCGCTGCCAGTTTTTATCGCCTGCAGCCTATTCGCGCCCGCGCCTTTGAACGTCTTGCAATACCTTTTGAAAAGTATTTTTCCCAAGCTAAAAAGGCTGTCGAAAATTACAAGCAACCACATTGCAAGGCAGAAGAACGGCTGCGTATTATTTCCAGAGATGGTCGCTGGCTTACATCAAATCAACTTGCTGCACGCATTGCATACTATCGAACATCTACCCAACTTTGGTCAGGCAATGATGGGACTGTTCCTGCTGCGGATATAGTGCTCGAAAAATGGTTGGGGACTGGGGATAGAATTATCGATTTCGGCCAGACATATGATGAAATGCTTGATCTTCAAGCGCGGCTTTACACGACCCATCACTTGTACACTGCTCATCTTACGGGCGCGCTTGGGGGCCATTACGGTTGGATGGCCCATGAACTTGACTTTGCATCAGGTACACATCGTGCTCGTGACATACCTCGTGGAGCTAAACTTGAACTGCCAAATTCTGAATGGTATTATCGATTAGAAGCCGGATACATTCCACGGCCCGGAGATAGGATTGCTCCATTCAGCAAAGCTGAGCGCCAGATCGATGGCCTGACGCCATTTCAATGGTACATAAAAAATTCGTCGCACAATCGCCGAGTTATTGCCGGAAATATTGTTCAACTTGAACGCATTCTGCAACGGTGCAGCGAAAAACTGATGCAAAAGCAAAAGCGCGATTTGGAAAATGATCGCCCTATTATCGGGGAACTTATGGAGGAATTGTCCAAAAACCGCATCTGCCCTAGCAAATGTGTCGTGGCGGTCGCACTCGCACTTGGTGTATATGTCGGAATAGGCGAGATTGCCATTGGCGGTTCCAAGTTGAGTGAAGTAGGCAAGATTGTCGCAGCCTTGGGAACACTTGGCACTCAACTGGGCCTACCCAACATTCTTGAACCACTTCAGGATAAATTTAATGCGATCCATTGCTCACGCGAAGATCGAAATATTCTGATTAACATTGTAAATCGGCTTCATCTTCCACCAGTACTGCCCGCCCTGCGCTGAATGAAGCCTCTTGGCATAGCCTTTTGATATTGGCTGCATGCAATTGTAGACGCCGTTTCGCGATACTCTGAGCGTCATGCTCAGTCGCTCTGCAACAACCCCAACCGCATCATCACCGCTTCAAGCGCCGCAGCATCGCCTACAAAGTGAAACGCGTGCCATCCCAGCCGCCGCGCGGTTTCCACGTTCGCGGCATTGTCATCGATGAACAGCATTGATTTAGGGCTGTGCCCAAAACGCTGCGCCGCCAGATAGAAGATCGCCTCGCCGGGCTTCACCAAGCGTTCCGCGCCGGACACGACAATGTCTTGCATGTGATCGAGGATCGGGAAGGTGGGGCGGAACAAGGCCCATGCGTCCACACCGAAGTTGGTGATGGCGTATTGGGCCACGCCGCGCTGGGTCAGTCGCTCAATCAGATTGTGCGTGCCGGGGACGGGGCCGGGGATGCTTTCGAGCCAGTGAGTGGCGTAGAGCGCGATCAGATCGGCGTGTTGGGGGAATTCGGCCTGGCGGGCGGCGACCATGGTGGCGAAGGGGACGCCGGCATCGTGCTGCATGTGCCAATGTTCGGACACGACATCGGTGACGAATCGCTGGCGTTCTGATTCGTCGGGGATGGCATCGCGATAGATCAGCGACAGATCCCATTCGACCAGCACGCGGCCAATGTCCCAGACGACGGCTTCGATCATGGTTCCGTGCCCTAAAACGCCAAGGCTCTACAAACGACAGCGCCCCCGCTTTTGGGCGGGGGCAACACGCCTTACAAGAAGGCTTGCCGTGTTTCCGATGCAGCCCCGCCGTCGCGAGACTGCACCGAAACTGGTAAAATCAGCCCTGACGCGCTTTGAAACGCTTCTGGGTCTTGTTGATCACATAGACGCGGCCACGGCGACGGATCACGCGGTTATCGCGATGACGGTCTTTGAGCGACTTCAGGCTGTTGCGAATCTTCATGTCGAATCCCTTTGCCCGAAGCTGACCGGGCTGAAAACTGAAGCGTGGCCGTTAAAGAGGGCAGGCGGGCAAGTCAACCGTCCTTGCGAATTTCACCAAGTTTACGCTCCCACGCAAGGGCATGGGTGACGATGGTATCGAGATCGGCATAGGCCGGATTCCAAGGTAATGTGGCCTTGATCGCGCGGTTATCCGAGATCAGTGCATCAGGATCGCCAGCGCGGCGGCCCTGCATATTGCGCACGATCTTGCGGTTGGTCACGCGGTCTACCGCATCCAGCACTTCGAGCACCGAGAAGCCGCGCCCGTAGCCGCAGTTCATGGTGAGCGATTGCCGTGGCGCTTCAACCAAAGCCTGCAAGGCAAGGACGTGCGCAGCGGCCAGATCGGAGACATGGATGTAATCGCGCACGCCGGTGCCATCGGGCGTGGCGAAATCGCTGCCGAATACGCCAACCGATTCGCGCTTGCCCAGCGCCGCTTCGACCGCAACCTTGATCAAATGCGTGGCGCCTGCGGTGGATTGGCCGGTGCGCGCCTGCGGATCAGCGCCTGCGACGTTGAAATAGCGCAGGACACAGAAATTGAGCGGGTGCGCAGCAGAAACATCGGCCAGCATCGCCTCGGTCATCAGTTTGGACATGCCATAAGGATTGATCGGGCGCTGCGGGCAGGATTCGGGCACGGGCGAGGTTTCGGGGATGCCATAAGTCGCGGCGGTGGACGAGAAGATGAAGTGCGGCACCCCGCCCTGTACCGCAGCTTCGATCAGCGCGCGGCTTTTGACGGTGTTATTGTGATAATATTTGAGCGGGTTTTCGACTGATTCGGGGACGACCACCGACCCTGCGAAATGCATGATCGCCTTGACGCCCTGTTCGGCGATGATGCGGGCGACCAGCGCAGCGTCTTCGATATCGCCATCGTAAAACGGCACGCCATCGGGCACGGCAAAGCGGAAGCCGGTGACCAAATTATCGATCACGCAGACCGGCCATCCGGCGTCCTTGAGCGCCAGCACGGCGTGGCTGCCGATATAGCCTGCACCACCTGTGACGAGAACGGGAACCTTGGTCATCGACGTCTTACTCCAATTCGCGCGCGGCCTTTATGCCAGATCGCGTTCATATCTGTGACAGCGCCGCGTGTTTATACGCAGCATACCGGGCCGTCTTTACGGCTGTAAGGAATAAATCCGAATGAACGCCAAACTGCTTTCTTGTGTTGCCCTCATTCTGTCTATGCCAACGGTCACACAGGCCCAGCCAGTCCCCGGCGGTTGGAGTGGGCCGATGATGAACCAGCGGATGCGCGGCGATGACGGACGTCGATTGGCCGAGCCTGATAAGAGAATCGCGGTGGAAACGTTCCGTTCCAGCGATTCGACAGACTTTCTTGGCAAGGGCGCGATCACCGTGGCGGCAACACCGGGAACCGAGGCGGAATGGAAGCTGCCGGTCTATGAAGCGGCGGTCATCGATCAACTGGCCAGGCTGGGATACGATACGGCGGTCAGCGGCGCAGAGGGCGGACAGATTGCGCAGATCGGGATTACGCACAATGTGGTCGTGCCCGAAGAAGTGAAGCGCAAGCCGGTTTCGGGCGCGATGGAAGTTGGCGTTTCCAATCGCGGCAATTACACCGCCATGGCGCTGAATGTGGACCTGACCAAGCCGCGCAAGGCGATTGTGGCAACGCGGTTGGATGTGCGTATCCGCGACAAGGCTTCGGGCCGCGTGCTGTGGGAAGGCCATGCCGAAGCGCAAACGCGCGAGGACGACGATGGTTTGAGCAATGGCGCTGTGGCGGCACGGCTGGCATCGGCGCTATTTGCGCGGTTTGAAGATGCGACGGTCGTTGCGCCGGTAGGTTGAACGAAAACAGGGATGCCCTATTGATGAAACGCTTTGCAGCCACCCTCGCCCTTGCGGCCTTGATCGCCACGCCGCTGGCCGCAAAGCCAGCGCCGATTGACGTAACGCGCTTTCATACAGCGCAGACGCTGCCCCGGCTGACAGGTGCGGCGGTGATTGTTGAAATCACCCCCGGCAGCGATCCGGCAAGCCTTGAGGACGGCATCTGGCGTGAAGCGGTGGCGCGTGAACTTTCGGCAGCGGGCTTTGGCACCGCAACGCCCGGTGCCGCGGATGGCATCGCGCAAGTGCTGGTGGAACGAGCGGTGATGCGACGTGAGAACAAGCGCGGACCAGTGAGCGTTGGCGTCGGCGGATCGACCGGCAGCTATGGCGGAGGTCTGGGCGTTGGGCTTGGCTTCAATCTTGGCGGCGGGCCGAAGGACGTGGTGCTGACGCGGCTGTCGGTGCGCATCCGCGACCGGGTAACTGGGGCCGCATTGTGGGAGGGCCGCGCCGAGACGCGCGAGAACGCGGCCGCCAAGGAGGCCGCTCCGGCGCTTGCCGCGCCCCGTTTGGCGCATGCGCTGTTCACAGGCTTTCCCGGAACGTCGGGTGAGACTATCAAGGTGAAATGACCGACATTTCTATCAATGCCGCATTTGATTCCGGCAACATCCAGGTCCTTTCCGTTGAGGGCACAACCGCACGGCTGGCGATTCGCAAGGACAAGGATTCAGAGTTCTTCCAATGGTTCCACTTTCGTGTGGATGGCGCTGGCGGGCGCGAGGTGACGCTGAAGATCACCGGGCTTGGCGCATCAGCCTATCCCGGCGGGTGGCCTGCCTATCGCGCAGTGTTCTCAGACGACCGCGAATATTGGGGGCGGACGGAGACGACGTACGATGCGAAGGAAGATGGCGGGACGCTGACTATTCGCCATACGCCGCAAGCGGGCACCTGCTGGTTTGCCTATTTCGCGCCCTATTCGATGGAGCGGCATCACGATCTGGTGGCTCAGACCGCGGCCTGCGAAGGCGTTACGCATCGCAACCTTGGCTTGAGCATTGAAGGCCAGCCGATCGATTGCTTGTCCATCGGTGATGGTTCCAAGCAAGTGTGGCTCTATGCCCGCCAGCATCCGGGCGAATCGATGGCGGAATGGTGGATGGAAGGCGCGCTTGATATGCTCACCGATCCCGCCGACCCCCATGCAAGGGCGCTGCGCCAACGCTGCCGGTTCCATGTGGTGCCCAATGCCAATCCGGACGGGTCATGCCGAGGCCATTTGCGCACCAATGCGGTGGGCGTAAACCTCAACCGCGAATGGCGTGAACCCAGCGCCGAACGCTCACCCGAAGTGTTGGCAATCCGCAATGCGATGGACTCAACGGGCGTCGATTTCGCCATGGACGTGCACGGCGATGAGGCGATCCCTTATGTGTTCATCGCTGGGTTCGAAGGCATCCCTTCATGGACCGAGGCGCAAGGCGCAGGCTACAACCGCTATCGCCAGATCCTTGAACGCCGCACCCCCGATTTCCAGACCAAGCGCGGTTATCCTGCCGCCGGTCCGGGTCGCGCGAACCTTACGATGTCGACCAATCAGGTGGCTGAGCGATTCGGCGCTGTGGCGATGACGCTGGAAATGCCGTTCAAGGACAACGACGATTTGCCCTGTGCGGCGCAAGGGTGGAGCCCGGAGCGGTCAAAGCTGCTTGCACGCGAATGCCTTGCCGCGCTGTGCGAATGGCTGGACGACTGAATAGCTGAACTGCGGGCGGCCTTTACGATTTGTTAAAGGCTTGCAGCGCATGACAGGCACATGGCCCGCGCTATTGCCTTTATCCAAGCTCCCCTGCCAGCGTTTGCTCTGCAGGATGTCGCGCGCAAACTGATTGTGCTCGGCTGCGCTGCTGCGCTGACTCTTGCAGGCAATCCTCTGCCGTTCTGACTGACGGGCTGACCGTCAGAGTATCTCCAGCACCAATTCCTTAGGTCGACACAGCCGCACGCCTTTGTCTGTCTCGACCAAGGGTCGCTCAATCAACTTGGGCTCTGCGGCCATGGCTACAAGGACGGTTGCATCGTCAGCCTGTGGTAATCCACGCTCTTCGGCATCAGTACCGCGCAGGCGCAGACCTTGCTGCGGGGCTATTCCGGCATCACGATAGAGCTGCGCCAATTTGTCTGCGCTGGGTGGGGTCTTGAGATATTCAATCACCGTCACCGTCGCGCCCGATTCTTCCAGCATCGCCAGAGTGTTGCGCGATGTGCCGCAGCCGGGGTTATGCCAGATCGTTGCCTTCATCGCTCGTCGCTCCTGAGCTTTATGCCCTTCGACGGGCTGTTTAGCCCGATGATTTTGGACCGCAAGCACAACAATTCCGGGCTGCATTGATGTAGATCAAGCTTATTGCGAAAAATTCGCAATAAATTCCTTGCAAATGCGATTGCCTCGCAATAGTTGGCTTCTTGCGAATGATAATCAAAACAGGGAATTGCTGTGAACCGCTCCTCATACCGCTTTGCCAGCTTGCTTTTGGCCGGAACCACGCTGGTTCCAGCAGCAGCATATGCAGATGATCTGATCCCTGCCGATGCCGCCTATGAAGGCTATGCGGATCCTGTGATTGTCGTGACTGGCACGGCTGACGGCTATCGCCCGGTAGATGCCAACGCGGTCAAGACGCCCACCCCGCTGGTCGATGTGCCGCAGACGATCACGGTGCTGACGCGCGAACAGTTGGATGATCAGGGCGTCACCCAGCTTGGCGATGCGCTGCGCTATGTTCCCGGTGTTGTGCTGGGCCAGGGTGAAGGCCACCGCGACCAGATTACCCTGCGCGGCCAGAACACCACCGCCGATTTCTACCTCGACGGCCTGCGTGACGACACGCAATACTACCGGTCGCTCTACAACATCGAGCGCGTCGAAGTGCTGAAGGGCGCCAATGCCCTGCTGTTTGGCCGTGGCGGCGGCGGCGGTGTGATCAACCGCGTCAGCAAGACGCCGGACCTTGAAGGCGTGAAGGGGCAGGCGACCGCCAATGTTGACAGCTTCGGCGCATTTGCGCTGGCCGCCGATTGGAACCAGCCATTGACCGAAACCGTCGGCGGGCGCTTGAATGCGACGTACGAGGAATTCAACAATCACCGCCAGAACTTCGATGGCCGCTTCATCGGCGTAAACCCGACGGTGGCATTTGAACCCGGCGATGCCACGCGCGTCGAACTGGCCTACAATTACGACGATGACCGCCGGACCACCGATCGCGGTGTGCCTTCGCGCGGCGGAAAGCCGCTGACCGGGTTCGATGACACCTTCTTCGGCACGCAGGCGCTCAACATCGCCACGGTGAAGGCGCACATCGTACAAGGGCGCGTCGATCACGACCTTGCCGACAACCTAAGCTTCAATGTATTGGGCCAGTACAGCCACACCGACAAGCTTTACGGCAACGTTTTTGCCAGCGGGCCGGTAAGCGCCACCAACACCGTCGCTTTGACAGGCTATGACAGCGGCACGTTGCGCGACAGCTGGGTGGGACAGGCCAATCTTGTGTGGACAGGCCAGACGGGCGGAATTGGCCACACGCTGCTGGCAGGCTTTGAAGCAGCCAATCAGGATACGCTAGCCACGCGCCGCAATACCAACAGCGCGACGGTGGCGCTGGCGGAACGTATCACGATGCCCGCCTTCTCCTATGGCGCGCTTGTCACCAATAGCCGCACTGATGTGCGGACCTTGTCCGCTTATGTGCAGGATCAGATTGAACTGGCATCGTTCCTGCAACTGGTTGCTGGCGTGCGATTTGACGAATTTCGCATCACCGGGCGCAATGCCATCAACGGCGTTGGTGCTTCGCGCACTGACAAGAAGTGGTCGCCGCGCTTTGGCGTGGTGGTAAAGCCTCAGGAATCGATGAGTTTTTACGGCAGCTTCACTCGCAGTTTCCTGCCGCAATCAGGCGATCAGTTTGGCGCGCTGGATGCAACGCAAGCAACGCTGGCACCCGAACAGTTTGAAAATCTTGAAGCTGGCATCAAGTGGGACATCAATCCCGGCCTTGCCTTCACCGCTGCGGCATACCGGCTGGAGCGCGACAATTCGCGCTTCAACAATCCGGTTACGGGATTGCCAGAATTGTCCGGCAAGACCCGTACCAAGGGTATCGAAGTGCAGTTGGCAGGCCGCGTGATGCCTGATTTGCAGGTCAGCCTTGGCTATACCTTGCAGGAAGGCGAAGTCCGCACGGCAACCACGGCGGCGCCCGCTGGCAGAAAACTCTCGCAATTGCCGCGCCATCAATTCGCAGCGTGGACACGGTATGATCTTACCAGCCAACTGGGCCTTGGTCTTGGGCTGACGCACCAATCCAGCAGCTTTACCACGGTCAGCAACGCAGTGACTTTGCCCGCCTTCACACGCATCGATGCGGCAGTGTTCTACGACATAACCAATCGCTTCTCGATCCAACTCAACGTTGAGAACCTGACCGACACCGACTATTTCCCAGCAGCGCACACCGACAACAATATCTCGACCGGTGAACCGCTTAACGCACGCATTTCGATCAAGGCCAAATTTTAGAGCCCCCCGTGACGCCCTCCCTCGGTACCCACCCCCCCGCCGAGGGAGGGCGTCACACCCTTCGCTTTAGTTTGTTACAAGCCCCCCCAGACCCGGTCTCTCTCGCAGGCGGAAAGGGGTAAGGTTACCCCGCGCCAGGCGTCGCAATTGCAGGTGGCGGGGCGGCACTGATGGTTTCTTCCCCGCGCAACACGCGGCCCGCGCGCTGAATCGCCCGGATCAGGCGAGGATAGACGCCGCAACGGCAGATGTTGGTGATGGCACGCGCAATGTCTTCATCTGCCGGACTGGCGTTTGTCGCCAGTAAAGCAGCTGCGGCCATGACGATCCCCGGTGTGCAAAAGCCGCACTGAATGGCCTGTTCGGCCACCAGCGCCTGCTGTAGCGGGTGCGAGCGATCAGCCGACAACCCTTCGATGGTGGTCACATTGCGCCCTTCGGCCTCACCCAGCAGCAGTGTGCAACTGGGCATTGCCTGGCCATCGACAATCACCATGCATGCACCGCATTCACCCGTACCGCAGCCATATTTGGTGCCGGTCAGGTTTGCCGCATCGCGCAGCACCCATAGCAGCGGGGTATCGTCTTCAAGGCGATACTGGACGGGCTGGTTGTTAACGGTGAGGCGGGCCATGTGCGGGGCTTAGCCTGCGCGGGCCATTCCGATCAATCCCGCCGTGCGATGTTTGGGCGCAATCGGGTTTCCATTGTGCGCTCTGCGAGTATCATCGCAGCCATGTGCAATTTGTATCGCATGACCAGCAACGTCCAAGCCATCGCGCAGATGTTTGCGCCAGTGGCAAACGCGCAAGTCAACCTGCCCGCGTTTCACGAGATTTACCCGGATCGCGATGCTCCGGTGCTCGTGGAGAGTAATGGCGCGCGACGGATTGAGACTATGCGCTGGGGCTGGCCGCCGTTTGGCGATGTAAAGCGCCCGGTGACGAACATCCGCAACTTAGCCTCGTCGATGTGGCGGACGGCGCTGGCGGATCCTGCGCGGCGGTGCCTTGTGCCGGTGACAGAGTTTTCGGAATGGTCACAAGCGCCTGATCCGTCGACCGGGCGCAAGCGCAAGCACTGGTTCGCGCTGAAAGATCAGCCGATGTTTGCCTTTGCGGGGCTGTGGCGACCGGCCGAGGATGGGGCGCGTTTTGCGTTTTTGACATGTGAACCGAATGCATTGGTGGGCCGGGTTCATCCGAAGGCGATGCCGGTGATCCTTGGTTCGGCGGACGCGGCGGATCACTGGCTATCGGTGGACGGAGCGGGCGCCGCGGCGATGCAGCGGGCCTATTCTGATGCAGCGATGATCGAGGTGGAGTTTCCAGACAGTCCGCCGTTGCAGACGAGCTTGTTCTGACATTATTGCCCGTCACTCTCCCAGCGGCGCAGCACACGGCGTTCGACTGCGCGGAAAATGGAGTCGAGGTCTTGCCGGTTCACATCAAGGACTTCGTCCCACTCGTCTAGCACGGCGTCCAAGTCAGCCTTTTCATAGGAACCAGCCCATGTGCCTTTCGGCATGGGCGGCGCTTGCGCGGGGAGATGCGGCCAAGCGTGTCCGGTGAGATTATTGTAAAGCCAGCCTGCGCCAATCAACGCGATGACATTGAGCAGCAGCGGCAACAACAGTCCCCAACATCCGCCATCGGGACCTGTGGCCGCGAGCGCGCCAAGAACCGCGCAAGCGCCTCCCGGTGGATGCAGACAGCGCGTATATGTCATAACTGCGATGGCGAGGCCTACGGCCAATCCCGCCGCAAGCAATTGCACGACAATCAGATGGCCAACCACAAGGCCAATCAGCGCCGATAACATGTTTCCGCCCAACACCGACCATGGTTGTGCCAACGGGCTCGCGGGCACCGCGAATACCAGAACTGCCGAAGCGCCAATCGGCGCAACGATCCACGGCCAGCGATATCCGTCGGGCACTGACAGGCCAAGCATAGCAGCCAGTGCGATCCCGATAAGCGCGCCCATGGCACCGCGCGCCCAGCCCAGTCGCCCACCAATACGCAATTGGCCAATCGACACCGGGCGGGGGAGCTTGAACATGGGTGACGTCCTCAAAAGGTTTACGCCGTTTCACACAGCTTGCCCTACAGGCAAGAAAAAAGGGGCCAGCCCGAAGGCCAGCCCCTTGATTTCGTTCGACCTTGCGGCCGAGGCGATTAACGCTTCGAGAACTGGAAGCTCTTGCGGGCCTTGGCCTTGCCGTACTTCTTACGTTCAACGACGCGCGGATCGCGGGTCAGGAAGCCAGCTGCCTTGACGGCGCTGCGCAGTTCGGGTTCGAACTTCGACAGGGCTTGGGCAATACCGTGCTTTACCGCGCCGGCCTGGCCCGAAAGACCACCACCCTTGACGGTGCAGACGATGTCGTACTGCTCTTCACGACCAGCAACCTGGAACGGCTGGTTGATCACCAGACGCAGGGTTGGACGGGCGAAATAGACCTGCTGGTCACGGCCATTGACGGTGACCTTGCCCGAGCCAGGCTTGAGCCATACGCGGGCAACGGCGTCCTTGCGGCGGCCGGTTGCATACGAACGACCCTGCGCATCGACTTCGCGATCGCGAATCGGTGCAGGCGGACCCGTGCGGATGACAGGTGCTGCAACTTCGCCGTCTTCAGCAGGAGCCGAAGTGGTGACAGCGGGTGCAGCAGCGGTCAGATCCTTGAGATCAGCCAGGCTGGATACTGTGTTGTCGGTGTCGGCCATGATTATGCACCCACCTTGTTCTTGCGGTTCATCGAAGCGACGTCGAGCGCCACTGGCTGAGTGCCTGCATGCGGGTGTTCAGCCCCTGCATAAAGGTGAAGAGCACGCATCTGCGCACGGCCCAAAGGACCACGCGGGATCATGCGTTCGACCGCCTTTTCAATCACACGCTCAGGGAAACGACCGCTGAGGACCTTGTCCGCAGTCACTTCCTTGATGCCGCCGGCATAACCGGTGTGCTTGTAGTAGATCTTGTTCTTCAGCTTGTTGCCGGTCAGACGCACCTTGTCGGCGTTGATCACGACAACGTGATCGCCGCAATCGACGTGAGGTGTGAAGCTTGGCTTATGCTTGCCGCGCAGACGATTGGCGATGACGACGGCCAGACGGCCAACGACAAGACCTTCGGCATCGATCAGATGCCAGTTCTTTACCACCTCGGCCGGTTTAATCGACCGGGTGACCTTGCTCAGTGCCTTCATGGCGCTTCGGTTCCCTGGATTTCAGTACACCGGACACGGCAGGCGAAATACCTGTGCATCACGGCGAGGAAGCGCGCCTCTGTTGCATATGCCCGCCAGAGTCAAGCAAATCAGGGCGTTTTCAGAGAGGTAAAATAATACCGCTTGGGTTTTGGGTGGTTTGGAAGGTCGGAAAACTGTCGGGCGGTTTGCTCTCTATGACTAGTTCGAACACGACTTCCTCTGATGAGTTAGCCCGAATGAACGCGATGGCTTTCGCCAAAGCAACCTCTGCTGCATTGTCCGTAGATACGTCCAAAATGAGATCAAGGGCAGCAACGTAGCCGTCTGGGACAATTCGAAAACCATCAACGCCAAGCACCCTGCGGTTTTCTGCAGCGGCTGCTTCAATCATTCGCAAGGCGTTTTCAGCGTTCAACTTATTGGCCGACATCCATCCGTCCTTCGATATGCCTTTGATGAATCCCGTCGATGCAAGAAGTTGCCACACGGATCGGTGCTCGGTCGTAGAGATGCGAAAGAGACTCAAATCGTCAAGCAGCCCTGGCGAACTTCTCTACCTTGATTTCGGCCTCATGTTCGCGCGCTTGGGCGAGTTCATAGGCGGTTTGCATACGCAGCAGGGTGTCTGCTCGTGTCCCGAAAGCTTTCTCGAAGCGGATGGCCATGTCCGCCGAGAGGCTCGCGTTGCCATTAAGCAGGGTGCTGAGCGCCTGCCGTGAGACGCCGAAGTGCTCGGCCAGTGCCGTTACGCTGACGCCTGCGGGTTCGACGATTTCGCTCTTCAGCCAATCACCGACATGGATGGCCAGCGAGGGGTGCATCTTAAGCGCCATGATAATCCTCCAGATCCATATCGATCAGCGCGCCCTCTGCATTGATGCCGAAGGTCATGCGCCAGTTGCGCGTGACGGTCATCGACCAAGTTCCCTTCCGGTCGCCCATCAACTCATGAAACCCATAGTTTGGCGGTGTGGCCAATTCCTCAAGACCTCCTGCCGCATCGATAAATGCCAACATTTTGCGGAGCCGCTGCACGTCCCCCACCAAGCCCTTCGGATTGGCGGTTTCGAAAAACCGGCGCAGTCCTTTGTGCCGGATGCTGTCAATTTCCATGCTTCATGAGTAGGAAGAATTTATCAAATTGTCAAGTGTCGCGCGACACTTGTCGTTCATCAGCGCCGCGCCCCCAGCACATGCGCGCTCCACACCGTTGCCGCGACCAGCAGCGCGCCGACCAATTGGTGCAATACGGCGATCCATAGGGTGACGCCGCTCCATACGGTGAAGATGCCTAGGAGGACTTGCGTGCCGAAGACGGAGTGGAGGACCACGGAGGCTTTGCGGTTGAGCGGGCGCAGGGTTCTGGCGACCACGACCAGCATGGCAACGACGACCCATGCCCACCAGCGGTGGATGAAGTGGATGAGGAACGGGTCTGATAGCAAAGCGTGGATTGGCCCAAGCGCCCAGTCTACGCCATCTGGATAGAGGCTGCCTTGCATCAGCGGCCATGCGTCCCAATTGAACCAGCCGCCGCCCGCCGATGTGCCCGCGCGCATCCCGGCGACGAGCGCGCCGTAAAACAATTGTACGAGCAGCGCGGTCAGGGCCAGTGCGCCGAGACCGCCGAGCTTTGCGCGGCGTTCCCCCTTGGCCAGCGCGATCAGATCAAGCGCGGTCCAGATCAATCCGCCCAGCGTGATGAGCGCAACCAGCAGATGCGCCGCGAGGCGGAAGTGGCTGACTTTCACATCATTGACGATGCCCGATTTGACCATCCACCAGCCGACGGCACCTTGCGCCGCGCCGAGCGCCAGCAGCGCCAGCAGGCGCGGCTTGTAGCCTTGCGGAATGCGGCCTTTGATCCAGAACCATGTCAGCGGCGCGGCGAAGACAAGGCCGATGGTCCGGGCGAGCAGGCGGTGCACCCATTCCCAGAAAAAGATGAACTTGTAGGCGGCAAGCGTCATGCCCGCCGGGCCGTTGATCAACTGGTACTGCGGCGTAGCGCGATAGGCCGCGAATTCGGCCTGCCATTGCGCATCGGTGATCGGCGGGATCGTGCCGGTGACGGGCTTCCATTCGGTGATCGAAACGCCCGATTCGGTCAGGCGCGTGACACCGCCCACCGCGACGATGGCCACGACCATCAGGGCGACGATGAACAGCCAGCGTGCAATGGCTTGAGCATTGGCTTTTAATGCAATCGAAGGGGCGTCTGACATGCTTTCGGCACTGCTCTTGCGCCCTCAAAAGCGCAAGAGGCATTGTTTGCCGGGGCTGCATGGCTCTTGGGGCAGGTGCAGAGATTTGAATCCGTCCTGCCCTTGCTAGATGATACAGTATAACATATATGAGCCGGCGATGAGTGATGCCATGCTTGCCTTGCGCGCCCGGCTGGACCGGATCGGGGTGCTCCTTTCGGGGCTGTGCCTGATTCATTGCGTGGCGGGGCTGTTTCTTGTGGGCATGCTCGGAGTGGGTGGCGGCGTCCTGCTTAACCCGGACATTCACCGCTGGGGCTTGGTTTTCGCGCTCGTGATTGGCGCTGCGACAATCGGCATTGGCGCGGTTCGGCATGGCCGCTTTGTGCCGCTGGCGATCGGCAGTACCGGCCTGTGCCTTATGGTGGGCGCGGTGGCCGTTGGCCATGGCAGCGCGGAAGTGGCCTTGACCGTGTGCGGTGTGATGCTGGTAGCAACCGCGCATATCCTCAACATGCGGCATTCGCACTAAGCCCACGCTTGCACCCCGCCCCGCCCGCGCTAAAGCGGGCGGCATGAGCGAGACCTTATCCCTTACCGTCAACGGCGAACCGCGCCGCGCCGCGCCCGGATCAATTGCCGATCTGGTGCGTAGCCTTGAACTGGAGCCCACCAAAGTGGCGGTGGAGCGCAATGGCGAGATCGTGCCGCGATCAACACTGGCCAATGTCCAGATCGCCGACGGCGACGTGCTGGAAATCGTGCATTTTGTGGGTGGAGGACAGAGCGACGTGACGAATACAGACAGTTGGACAGTTGCAGGCCGGACATTCACTTCACGCCTGATCGTGGGCACCGGCAAGTACAAGGATTTCGAACAGAACGCGGCGGCGGTTGCGGCATCGGGCGCGGAAATCGTAACGGTGGCGGTGCGCCGGGTGAATGTGTCCGATCCCAAAGCGCCGATGCTGACCGATTTTATCGATCCCAAGAAGATCACCTACCTGCCCAATACCGCCGGGTGTTTCACCGCTGAAGACGCGATCCGCACGTTGCGGCTGGCGCGCGAGGCAGGCGGCTGGGATCTGGTCAAGCTGGAAGTGCTGGGCGAGGCACGCACGCTTTACCCCAACATGATCGAGACCATCCGCGCCACCGAAGTGCTGGCCAAGGAAGGTTTCCTGCCGATGGTTTACTGCACGGATGATCCGATTGCGGCCAAACAGCTAGAGGATATGGGCGCGGTGGCGGTGATGCCGCTGGGCGCGCCGATTGGTTCGGGCCTTGGCATCCAGAACCGCGTGACCATCCGGTTGATCGTGGAAGGCGCCAAAGTGCCGGTGCTGGTCGATGCAGGCGTCGGTACGGCATCCGATGCGGCTGTAGCGATGGAGCTGGGCTGCGATGGCGTGCTGATGAACACCGCGATTGCCGAGGCCAAAGACCCGCTGCGCATGGCGCGGGCGATGAAACTGGCGGTCGAAGCGGGGCGCGATGCCTACTTGGCGGGCCGGATGGGCACGCGCAAGTATGCGGATCCGAGCAGTCCGTTGGCGGGGTTGATTTAATTTCAGGTTAGAAAAGCCCACCCCCGGCCCCTCCCGCAGGCGGGAGGGGGGAAGAAATGGGGCGCTTTTTTACTCCCCTCCCGCTTGCGGGAGGGGTTGGGGGTGGGTTCTTTTTACCCCACGATCCCGGCAGCAGCCAGCACCGCCAGCGTCAGGATATCGGGCGCGATTGAGGTCATTGCGGCGATCTGGACCGGCTTTTCCATGCCGATCAGCATTGGGCCGATCACGGCATTGCCCGCCAGTTCGCGCAGCAACTTGGCCGAGATATTGGCCGATTGCAGGCCCGGCATGATCAGCACATTGGCAGGGCCGGACAGGCGGCTGAACGGATAGTTGGCCATGACTTTGGGATTCAAGGCAGCATCCGGGGCCATTTCACCTTCGTATTCGAAGCCCGGATTTTCCTCGTCGAGGAGGGCCACCGCACCGCGAATGGTGTCGAGCCAGCGGCCATAAGGATTGCCGAAGGTCGAGTATGACAGGAACGCCACGCGCGGTTCGTGGCCCATGCGGCGGGCAACGGCGGCGGTTTCCTTGGCAATGTGGGCAAGCTCTTCTGCAGAAGGACGCTCGTTCACGGTCGTATCGGCCAGGAACACGGTGTAGTTCTTGGCGACCATCAAGTGGATGCCGAATGGCAAGTGGCCGGGCTTGGGTTCAAGTACGCGGCGCACTTCCTTCATCGACTGCGCAAAAGTGCGCGTCATGCCGGTGATCAGCGCATCGCCGTGGCCCAGTGCGACAAGCAGCGAGGCAAACACGTTGCGGTCCTGATTGACCATGCGCTTGACGTCGCGTTCCATATAACCGCGACGCTTGAGGCGTTCATAAAGATAGGCGACCATTTCGGGCACGAGCGGCGAAATGGCGGAGTTATGAATCTCGTAGGATTCAGGATTGCTGACGCCCAGTTCGGTCAACAGATCGATCACGCCCTGTGTACGGCCCACCAGCACAGGCGTGCCGTAGCCGAAATCCTTGAACTGGATTGCGGCGCGCAGCACCACTTCGTTCTCGGCCTCGGCAAAGACCACCCGTTTGGGGTTGTTCTTGGCCGTGGCAAAGACGTTGGTCAGCACCGACGTGGTCGGGTTGAGGCGCGCCTTGAGGCTGTTGCGATAAGCGTCGAAATCCTCGATCGGCTTTTGCGCCACGCCTGAATCCATCGCGGCCTTGGCAACGGCAGACGAGACAACTTCCATCAGGCGCGGATCGAACGGTGCGGGGATGATGTAATCGAGGCCGAAGGTATGGTTGATGCCATAAGCGGCAGCGACTTCTTCGGGCACCGGTTCGCGCGCCAGTTGGGCAATGGCTTGCGCGGCGGCGATCTTCATTTCTTCGTTGATCGCGGTGGCGCGCACATCAAGCGCGCCGCGGAAGATGAACGGGAAGCCGAGTACATTATTGACCTGATTGGGATAATCAGACCGTCCCGTGGCCACGATGCAATCGGGGCGCACGGCTTTGGCTTCGGGCGGGGTAATTTCCGGATCGGGGTTGGCCATTGCAAAGATGATCGGCTGCGGGGCCATCTTCGTCACCCATTCGGGCTTCAGCGCACCGGCGGCGGACAGGCCGAGGAAGATGTCTGCGCCATCAAGCGCATCTTCCAGGCTGCGGGCCGTGGTATCGATCGCATGTGCGCTCTTCCACTGGTCCATGCCGCCTTCACGGCCGCGATAGATCACGCCAGAACGATCACACATGGTCACATTATCGTGGCGCACGCCCATGGCCTTCATCAAGGCGGTGCAAGCAATGGCAGCAGCGCCCGCGCCATTGACGACCACTTTGACATCACTCAGCTTGCGGCCCGTCAGGAAGCAGGCATTGAGCAGCCCGGCGGCGGAAATGATCGCGGTGCCATGCTGATCGTCATGCATGATCGGAATCTTCAGGCGTTCTTTCAGCGCCTGTTCGATGATGAAGCATTCAGGAGCCTTGATATCTTCAAGGTTGATGCCGCCAAAGCTTGGCTCCATCAGCGCGACCGCTTCGATAAACTTATCAGCGTCTTCGGTATCAAGCTCGATGTCGATCGAATCAACGTCTGCAAAGCGTTTGAACAAAACGGCCTTGCCTTCCATCACCGGCTTTGATGCCAGCGCGCCCAGATTGCCGAGGCCAAGGATGGCTGTGCCGTTGGAAATGACCGCAACAAGGTTGCCCTTGGCGGTGTATTCATACGCATCGGCGGGGTTTTCTGCGATGGCACGGACGGGCACGGCGACGCCGGGCGAATAGGCCAGCGACAAATCGCGCTGCGTGGCCATTGGCTTGGACGCGATGATCTCGATCTTACCGGGGCGGATCGTGTTGTGATAGAAAAGCGCCTCGCGTTCGGTGAAGCGGACGTTGCTTTCCTCGGACATACTGTTCCCCGTCTATCGTGCAATCAGGATCATGGCACTGTCGGACCTTGGCCGCTAGGTCAAGGCGCGCAGTCCACTTCGGTAATGCGTTTCTCTGCCATTTTTACGACAGTCGTGCGTTGGCGCAAAAATCAAAGGCTTTCGGGCTTGCGCGCAGGGATGCCAAGGCGGCGAACCTGAAACAGCATGCTGCGGCCTTCTTGCCAGACCAGTTGCAGGCGCGGATCACCAACGCGCGGCAAGCCGGTATCGATCAGCCAGACATAATCGACCCGTTCAATCGGCGCGAATTTCAAAGCGTTATCAACCGAGCGGCGCCAGCCACCAGCGCAGCGGCGCGACCACACGAATTCAGAAGGATCGGCGGTGAAATTGCGGCCGGGCCGGAATCGCGGCACGACCATATGTAGGCCGGGGACCGCCCAGTTATCGTTCACCCACGCCTGCCGATACAAACTGGCAAGGCTGGCAAGGTGATCGCGGCGGGTGTTGCGCCATGATTCGTTGAGGCAGGTATGCTCAACGAAAGCGAGCACACGGCTACCGGGTTCGACATGCGTCAGCGCCGAGAGTTGCTTTTTATAATCGTCTGCATATCCGGCAAAGCTGAACGCCGTGACGGACAAGCGCACCGCCAGCAGGCCCATGCCGCTGTAGGCGACCCATTTGGCCCAGTTGGGCTTGCGCGCGCGGCTCCAGTCCTGCAGGCCAAGGCCGAGCATGGCGGCCACGGGAAGCAGGCGGATATCGACGAACGATGATCCGTTGATGTCACTCGGGATGGCAAGGAATAGCAGGAACACCATCAGCGCAGGCAGGCCCTGCCGCCAGCGCCAGCGTGCGCCAAGGAACGGGCCGACCAGCACCAGCAGGCAGGCAATGATCGTCGTTCCGAAATCCAGAAGCTTGGACTGATCGCGCAAGGTGAGCACGAAAGACCATGCCTTTTGATCCCAACGCCAGATGTTCATCGATTTGGTTTCGGGCGAGAACGCCTTCCACAGCGCGATGGTGATAACTGTGGCGAGCAGCGGCCAGCAGGCCTGCCACAAACGTAGGCCGATAGCCTTCCAGTCCAGCGTTTTCAGCCATGCGCGGTTGGTCAGGTCGCGCCAGCGCCAGCCTTCGGGCAGTTCGTCCATTGCGCGACCAAAGGCATAGGCCCCAACCAGCAGCGCAAGCAGCAAGCCGCCGATGGCATGGCACAGCATCGCCACTGGTTGCGCCACGATCAGCATCACTGCGCGGGCGTGGGGGTTGCGTTTTTCAAGCCATAGCGAGGCGCCGAATGCGGTGAGGGCCAGCCCTGTGGCAAGGATATAGTTGAGGAAGCCGGTGAGCAGCGGGAAGCTGAACACGAACATCAAAGACCATGCCGCTGCGTGCCCGCCCTTGGGGTTCAGCATGCGAATGGTCCACAAGCAGCCGCCGGCGAACAGGCCGGTGGCCAGCACCGTGCTCCACCAGCCAGCGGCCAGAATGCCGAATTGGGCGCCGAGCACTTTCATCAACACGCCGCCGCCGATGTTCAGCGTGAACACCCACTTCCACGTAAAATACTTTTCCAGCGGATTACCGGGGCCAGCCGCTTCGATGGCAGCGGCACCCATGTGGCCGGGGATGTCGATCAACGGCGGCACTTCGACCAGCGCAAAAGGCAGGCACACCAGCAGCACGCCGATCACGATGCCGGGACCAGACAGCCACGGCAACGCTCCAGCACGCGCCAATAGGGATTTGATCCCAGCCACCCAATCTTTTTCGCGGACTTGCGTCAAACTTCGATCACTCCCAAAGAGCACCCTGCCCCTCTGGTCCGCAAGACCGGAACCAGCTCAAGCCCATTTGGCGAAGAGTTGCGGATATCCAGCGTTCACGGTTTGAGAAACATGCGCGGCTGGTCTAGCCACCTCCGCGTGACCCCTAATGCCCCAACTCCGATGATGGCGCAATATCTTGCGCTGAAAGAGCAGGCCAGCGACTGCCTGTTGTTCTATCGCATGGGCGACTTTTTCGAGCTGTTCTTCGATGACGCCAAGACCGCGGCGCAAGTGCTCGACATTGCGCTGACCAGTCGGGGTGAACATGGCGGCGCGCCAATCCCGATGTGCGGGGTGCCGGTGCATGCCGCTGAAGGCTACCTTGCCCGATTGATCCGCGCCGGGTGCCGCGTGGCAATTGCCGAACAAACCGAAACGCCCGAACAAGCCAAGAAACGCGGGGGTTCCAAGGCTTTGGTGGCGCGCGACATCGTGCGCTTTGTGACGGCGGGAACACTGACCGAAGAGGCGCTGCTCGAACCGCGCCGGGCCAATGTGCTGGCGGCGGTGTGCGATGTGCGCGGGGTGATCGGCCTTGCCGCTTGCGACATATCGACCGGGCGGATGGAGCTTGAGGAATGCTCGGTTGACCAGATGGGCGCTGCTTTGGCGCGATTGGGTGCCACCGAAATAGTTGCGCCTGAAGCTTGGACCGAAATGCCCATGGGCTGCGTGCCAAGGCCGAATCGGTCGTTCGGCAGCGATGAGGGCGAAGCGCGGCTGAAAGCAGTGCATGGCGTGACCACGCTTGACGGCTTCGGCCAGTTCAGCCGCGCGATGCTGGCTGCCGCTGGCGGGCTGATTGGTTATCTTGATCATGTGGGCCGTGGCGCGTTGCCGCTGTTGCTGCCGCCTGTGGCGCGTGAGGCTGGCACGCATATGGCGATGGACGAGGCGACGCGCGCCAGCCTTGAAATCCTCACCAGCACCGGCGGCACCCGGCGCGGCAGTCTGGTGGAAGCGATTGATCGCTGCGTTACCGGAGCAGGCGCGCGCATGCTGGCCGAAGACTTGTCGGCACCGCTGACGGATTCGCGCAGCATCTATAGGCGCTTGGAATTGGTGAGCTGGTTTCATGATGATCCGCTGTTGCGCGGCGATATTCGCAGCGTTTTGCGCGCCTTGCCCGATGTGGGCCGCGCGCTGGGACGGGTCGTAGCTGGGCGAGGAAGCCCGCGCGACCTTGGGCAATTGCGCGATGGCTTGGCCGAGGCGCGACGGCTGCACGATGTGCTGCGTGCGCGAGCGGACCGCCCTGCACCGCTGGACGAATTGCTGCCGTCGCTGGCCGGGCATGGCGCGCTGGTTGATCTTTATGCCCGCGCGCTGATACCCGCGCCACCGACCGAGCGATCACAAGGCGGGTTCATTGCCGAGGGCTATGACGCCGCGCTGGATGAATTGCGCCGGGTTTCGGGAAATTCGCGCCGCGCCATTGCCGCGCTTGAGGCAAAGTACCGCGACGAGACGGGCGTTTCGGCGCTCAAGATCCGACATAACGGCGTGCTGGGCTATTTCATAGAAGTGCCCGCGCGCCACGCTGACCGGCTGATGGCCCCCGAATCCGGCTTTACCCATCGCCAGACGATGGCGGGCGCGGTGCGGTTCAATGCACTGGCCCTGCACGAAGAGGCCAGCCGCATTGCCGAGAGCGGCGGACATTCGCTGGCCGCAGAAGAAGCGCATTTCGAAGAACTGGTGGCACACGCCGTCGCCGGGAAAGAGGCCATCGCCACAACCGCCGCCGCGCTGGCCCGGATCGACGTTGCGGCAGGACAGGCCGAACGCGCTGCCGAAGGCGGCTGGGCCTTGCCGCGCGTGGTGGACGAGCCGTGCCTTGAGATCGTCGGCGGGCGGCATCCAGTGGTGGAGGCCGCGCTGGCTGCCAAGGGCGAACGGTTTGTGGCCAATGACTGCCGCTTGGCACCGCAAGACCGCCTATGGCTGATCGGTGGCCCGAACATGGGCGGTAAATCGACGTTCCTGCGCCAGAATGCGCTGATCGTGTTGCTGGCGCAGGCGGGCGGGTTCGTGCCTGCGCAAGCTGCGACTATTGGCATGGTTGATCGCTTGTTTAGCCGGGTGGGCGCATCGGACAATCTGGCGCGCGGGCGTTCAACCTTCATGGTCGAAATGGTCGAGACTGCCGCGATTCTTAGCCAAGCGACCGAACGCAGTTTCGTAATTCTCGACGAGGTGGGGCGCGGCACTTCGACTTATGATGGCCTTGCTCTGGCATGGGCGGTGGTTGAGGCGGTGCATTCGATGAACCGCAGCCGCTGCTTGTTTGCCACGCACTATCACGAACTCGCGCGGCTTGCGGAAAGCTGTGATTCACTATCGCTCCACCACGTTCGCGCGCGCGAATGGAAGGGCGATCTGGTGCTCTTGCACGAACTGGCTGAAGGCCCGGCGGACAAGTCTTATGGCCTTGCCGTGGCGCGGCTTGCGGGAGTGCCTGCGCCTGTGGTCAACCGGGCGAAGTCGGTGCTGGCAAAGCTGGAAAAGGGCCGCGCGGCAACCGGTGGGCTGGCTGCAGGGCTGGACGATCTGCCGTTGTTTGCGGCTGCGATCGAAGCCGCCGAAGAGAAAGTGGACGCCCTGCGCGAACAATTGAACGGGCTGGATATCGATGCCCTATCCCCGCGCGAGGCGCTGGACATGCTCTATCAGTTAAAAGCGCAGGCAAACGGGTAGCACACCGCTGTCAGCGGTGGCTACCGAGCATATTGGCGTGGGTTATCGCCACAGCCAGCGCGTCCGAGGCATCTTCACCGGCCAACTTCACGCCGGGCAGCAGGATCTTGAGCATGTGCTGAATCTGCTGCTTTTCCGCGCCGCCAGTGCCGACCAACGCCTTCTTGATCACCTTTGTCGAGTATTCCTCTACAGGGATACCTGACCGCGCGATGGATAGCATAGCAACGCCGCGCGCCTGCCCCAGCTTCAAGGTCGACTGCGGGTTCACATTCATGAACACTTCTTCGACCGCGCCCGAATCCGGGCTGTAGAGCGCGATCACTTCGCCCAGCGCAGCGTCAAGTTCGACAAGGCGCTGGGCCATGCTGGCTTTGGCGTTGGTGCGGATCTGTCCATTGGCAACATGGCGCAAGCTGCTGCCGGATTTGGAGATTACGCCCCAGCCGGTGACGGTAAGGCCGGGATCGATGCCGAGGATGATCATGTCAAAGCTGCAATCCGAACCGCGTGCCGATGACGAGCATCAGGAAATAAAGCGCCACGGTTATCACGCAGCCAATCCCGAGCGATAACCAGAAGCTTTGCCCATGGCGCAAGAGCCAAGGTATCAGCAAAAACATCGGCAGCGATGGCAGCACATACCAGAATGTCGCCCCGGCATGGACCGCCATGTTTTCAGAATCGGGACGTTCGCGCCAAAGCAGGATCATGCCCAAGATCGAGATCAGTGGAAGCGAGGCCACCACAGCCGCGGATGCTGGGAATTTCTTGCCGATCTCGGAAATGAGCGCGATCAGCAGGCCCGATAACAGCGCCTTGGTGGCCAAGGCCAGCATATCAGCCCAGCTTCTCCATCACGTCGTCGGGGATTTCATAGTTGCCCCAAACAGACTGGACGTCGTCATCGTCATCCAGCACGTCGATCAGCTTGAGCAAAGTAGCCGCATCGTCTGCGGAAACTTCGGTTTTGAGACCCGGCTTCCATGCCAGCTTAACGCCTTCGGCTTCGCCCAGCGTCTTTTCGAGTTCGCGCGCGACCTCGTGGAGGTTTTCAATCGCGACCCAGATCTGGTGGCTGCCGGGGTTTTCATCACCATCGCCGATGTCTGATTCGACATCGTCTGCGCCCGCTTCGATTGCGGCTTCGAGGACTTTCTCCTCGTCACCGACCGAGCCGGGATATTCGATCAGGCCAAGCCGGTCGAAGCCGTGGCTAACCGCGCCGCTGGCGCCAAGGTTGCCGCCATTCTTCGAGAATGCGGTGCGCACGTTGGTGGCGGTGCGGTTGCGGTTATCGGTCAAGGCTTCCACGATCACGGCGACGCCGCCGGGGCCATAGCCTTCGTAGCGCACTTCTTCGTAGTTATCGCCTTCGCCCTTGGTCGCCTTGTCAATCGCGCGGGCGATGTTGTCCTTGGGCATCGACTGCGCTTTGGCCGCGTTGACGGCCGCGCGCAGGCGCGGGTTCATGTCTGGATCAGGAATGCCCATCTTGGCCGCAACGGTAATTTCGCGGCTCAGTTTTGAGAACTGCGCTGAACGCTTTTTGTCCTGCGCACCCTTGCGATGCATGATGTTTTTAAATTTGGAATGGCCTGCCATGGTCCGTGCTTCTTGCTGGTCTGCTGAAATGTGGCTTGCCCCCTAGCGGACGCCGCGCTTTCGGGCAATGATTGCGCGATGATCAAGCCGACGACTATTTTCACCACCCTGACCGAACCCTTCACTTTCTGGCTGCGTCCACGCCCCATGCGGCCCCAAGGCTTGGCCGCGCCGGGGGCTTGGCGGCAGTGGGGATTGCTCACCGCACTGCAAGTGGGCGCTTTGGTGGGCGTAGTCGTGCCGGTGATGATGCTCTGGCAAAAAGCATTCCATTTGCCTGCTCCCGATGCGTTCAACGGGATGAGCCCGCTGGCGCTGTGGGGTGGGGCCGTGTTGCTGGCACCTGTGCTGGAAGAGCTAATTTTCCGTGGCTGGTTAAGCGGATTGCCGCGCGCGCTTTGTGCCTTGGGCGTCACTTTGTTGGGGCTGGCGCTGTTCATCGGCTTTGGCAAAGCCCATCCGATGGTCGGTGGCGCGATTGTGCTGGCGACCGCCTCCGGGACGATCGGCGGATGGTTCTGGCTGCGAGGCAAACAAGACCGTCCTGCTTGGTTTGACCGTGCGTTTCCGTGGCTGTTTCACATCGGCAACGTCATATTTGCTGCGCTGCATCTGGCCAATTACCCTGCAATCACCTTGCTGGCGATTCCCTTGGTCCTGCCGCAATTCTGGACCGGGCTGATGCTCGGCTTCATACGCCTGCGCATTGGCCTTGGCGCAGCGATCCTGACGCACATCGTGTCGAACGCGCTTGCGTTGAGCCTTGCCCTGTATGGGTTTTAGATGACCACAGCCGTGCCGCTGACGCTGACCATCAGCATCGATCCGCGCGCTCCGATCGTTTCATAATCGATATCAACGCCGATCACGGCATTGGCACCCATCGCCCGTGCTTTGTCTTCCAGCTCACGCAGGGCCTGTTCGCGGCCCCGCGCGAGCACTTCTTCGTATTTGCCCGAACGGCCGCCGAAAATGTCGGTGATCGAGGCGAAGATATCGCGCACGATATTTGCGCCAAGGATCACCTCGCCGGTCACAACGCCAAGATAGCGTTGCACCGGATGGCCTTCGATCAGGCTGGTCGTGGAGATGAGCATGCTAGGCCTTCCGCTACTAAGTTACAGTAAGCCTAGCCTGATCATCATTCGATGCCCAGAGCGGTCTTGTAAAGCTCTAGGATGGCTTCCATTTCGCGGCGATCATCAGGCTTCATCTTCCGCAGACGGACGATCTGGCGCATGATTTTCGCGTCATAACCAACGGCTTTGCCCTCGTTATAGACGTCCTTGATGTCGTCGCCGATGCCCTTCTTTTCCTCTTCGAGGCGTTCGATGCGCTCAATCAAAAGGCGCAGGCGGTCGTCGGCAGTTTCGGCCATCAGGAAATCTCCGGGTAACGGGTGAATCAGTTGGCGCGCTGATAGACGCGCTGCCGCCGAACGGCAAAGCGCCGCTTGTGGAAATCTTAACCCGGTCCGGTATGGTCAGTGATTTCCGCCGTTTTTCTTCAGGCTTTCGTCCATGCGCGCCAGTTGTTCGGGCGTGGCTTCGGTCTGGAATCGGGTTTTCCATTCGGCGGCAGGCAGGCCGTGAATAACCTCGCGCGCGGCAGCCTTGTCCAGCCCAGCGCCTGCATCGTTGATCCAATCGGCCAGGCAATTGCGACAAAAACCGGCAAGGCCCATCAAATCAATGTTTTGCGCGTCATGGCGATTGCGCAAATGCCGTACCAAGCGGCGAAACGCAGCGGCTGCGACGGCATCGGGAAGCTGGTCCAGTGCATCAGCATCAATACGTGTTGAATTCGTATCCATTGTAATGGTCCTTGGGTTTTTTCAGGGCATAAGCCATAGCGCGTGACATTGTTGCATAAGGAGTATCATAGCTGTGGCCAAGATCGATCCGAGCGCCGTTTTGACCAGAGGACGCAAGGTAAAGATCCTCGCCACTGTTGGTCCTGCCAGCAGCGATCCCGCCATGCTTGAACGGCTGGTCCGCGCAGGCGCTGATGCATTCCGCGTCAACATGAGCCACGGCGAACATGCGATCCATGCGCAAACCATCGCCAACATTCGCGCGCTGGAAAAGAAGCTGGACCGCGCGATCACGATTTTGTGCGATTTGCAGGGACCGAAGCTGCGGGTGGGCAAGTTCAAGGAAGGCCGCGCGGTCATCCGTCACTCGGGCCACTTCACGCTCGACCGCAACCCCGAATTGGGGGATGAAACCCGCGTCTGCCTGCCACACCCTGAATTGTTCGGCGTGTTGCAAAAGGGCCAGCGCCTGCTGATCGACGATGGCAAGCTGCGGCTGCGCGTCATCCGCGCCGATGAAAACGAAATTCTGTGCTCTGCCGAAGTTGGCGGGGTAATTTCCGACCGCAAAGGCGTGAATGTGCCCGATGCGGTTGTGCCGGTGCCTGCGCTCACTGAAAAAGACCGCCGCGACTTGTCATTTGCGGTGGAACACGGCGCGGACTGGATTGCGCTGTCGTTCGTACAGCGGCCTGAAGACGTGGCCGAAGCGCGCCGCCTGATGGGCGGATATGGCGCATTGATGGCCAAGATCGAAAAGCCTGCAGCGATTTCGCGGCTGGAAGAGATCGTCGAACTTTCGGACGGGATCATGGTTGCGCGCGGGGATCTGGGCGTCGAACTCAATCCCGAAGAAGTGCCACCCTTGCAGAAGCGCATCGTTGAATCAGCGCGCCGTCAGGGCAAGCCGGTGGTCGTGGCCACACAAATGCTTGAATCGATGATCGAAGCGCCAACGCCAACTCGCGCCGAAGTATCTGACGTTGCCAACGCGGTTTATGATGGGGCCGATGCGGTAATGCTTTCGGCGGAAACGGCAGCGGGTGCATGGCCTGAAGAGGCGGTGACGATCATGCACCGCATTGCCGCGCAAGTGGAAGCCGATCCGGGCTATGCCGCGCGCGTCCATTTCCTTGAAACGCTGCCCGATCCGACGACGGCAGACGCTTTGGCGCAAGCGGCGGCAAGTATCGTGGACACCGTACCGATTGCCGGAATCATCGTGTTTACAGGCTCCGGTTCAACCGCGCGCCGCGTTGCGCGTGAACGGCCGGGCGTGCCGATGCTGGTGTTGACGCCTTCAGCCAAGACCGCGCGCAAAGTGGGCCTGCTGTGGGGCGCGCACGCTGTCACCACCAAGGACATCGGCAGTTTTGAAGAAATGATCGCCAAGGGCAAGCGGATGGCATTGCGCCACGGTTTTGGCACGGCGGGATCGCGGCTGGTAGCGTTGGCGGGCGTTCCGTTCGGTACGCCGGGCGCAACCAATTTGCTGCATGTGGTGACGCTGACGGGCAACGAACTCGATAAATATACCTGAGCGCAGAAGCATTTAGTGTTGCTTGGCGTGCACCTTAGCAAGGCGCAGGCCGTCGCGGCCAGACCGTTTTTCCGACGCGAACACCCGGTTTTTACCAGCCTTCTTGGCGGCATAGAGCGCAGCATCGGCGATCGGCAGAATGTCGGTCACCGATGTTGACGTTTCGGGCACGGTAGCGACACCAAGCGATGCGGTGATGGCGCATTCGTGGCTGGCGCTGAGGGATTCGATCCGCTCGCGCAGGATTTCGGCCTTCTCCAGCGCATCCTCAAGCGAACAATCCGGCAGAATCGCGACCAGTTCCTCGCCGCCATAGCGGCAGACAACATCGGATGGCCGCAATGCGCCGACGATCTGCGCCGCTACATCGCGCAGCACCGCATCACCTTTGGCATGGCCGTGATCGTCGTTGAGCTTCTTGAAGTTGTCGAGATCGAGCATGATCACAGCAGTGCTTCCGCCGGTGCGCGATCCGAGGGACACGAAGCGTTCCAGCGCGTCTTCCATATAGCGCCGATTGTACAAACCGGTCAGCGGGTCACGCAGCGATTGCGTGCGCAGCTTTTCGCGCAGCGAGATATTCGACAGGGCGAGTGACATGGAATCGGCCAAGGCGCGGCCAAGTCTGCGTATTTCCATCAGGCGTTCGAACACGCCATCGCTTTGGCCGTGGGTGATGATAAACAAGCCGTAGAGCTGGCCGCATGCCATCATCGGCAGTTCTACGCTGGCGATCTGCGATCCATGATGCGCGCAGCACAGCGTGTCATCGCCAGGCGCGTTGATATGCGGTTTGCCGCGCTTCAAAGCCCAACAGTTCGAAGGCGAAAGCATTTCCGGCGCAACATAGCCTTCGGGCATGTCCCATGCACGGGCCAGATCAAGCCGATCTCGCGAATTGTTGAAGATATAGAGTGCCGCGCCGTAGCCGGGCAAAAGCCGCCGCGCGGTTGCCATTAGCACGGCGCCTGCATCATCATAGGTTTCGGCTGCCTGAAGCATGTCGGTCATGGCGAACAGCTCTTGAATCTGCTCGCGCGAATCGCGAGTCTGCAAAAATTGCTCGCGCTGCCGATTGCGAATGGCCACCGCCAAATGGCGCAGCGCAATCTGGAGGAAACAGACGACGGCCAAGCTGACTGCGGCGAGGACCGTCAGCAGATCGTGGTATCGTGCATCAAGGGTAAGGCTAAGCAAGAATGCCATGAGCACGACGAATTGCGCTGCAAGCGCCGCATTATGGGTGCGGTCGAGCAACGAATCGCTGGCGATCAACGGCTTGCTTTTGTCCGATGGCTCTGGGGCCATGGTGTTTTTTCTCCCACTTGCCACATGATCATAGCGTTACCTCCCGCTTAATTGGTTAAGTCGGGTGATAGTAGGATCGCGGTGGCAGCAGAGAGTTGGAGTTAACGCTAATGAACTCGTATATTTTCAACGGCTTCCGAAGAGCGCAGACCCCACGCGGACGTGGCTTGCGCCCAATTGCACCGCGATTTCCAGATCGTCGCTCATGCCCATCGAGAGTTGGGTGAGTCCATTGTCGTCCGCCAGCTTGTCCAGCAGCGCAAAGAACGGCGCGGGTTCGATCCCGGCAGGCGGCACGCACATCAGGCCGATGACCTCGACGCCACCATCGCGCGCCTGTGCCAGCAGCGCGGGCAGATCTGCCACGGCGCAACCGCCCTTTTGTTCCTCCGCGCCGATGTTCACTTGCACGAAACACGGCACGCGCTTGCCCAGCTTGTCTTGGGCCTTGGCAAGTGCCGTGACGAGACTGGCGCGGTCGAGCGAATGGATGCAATCGAACAAGGCCACGGCCTCTTCGGCCTTGTTCGATTGAAGCTGACCGACAAGATGCAGCGTTACGTCAGGATGGGCAGCGCGGATGGCTGGCCACTTTTCCTGCGATTCCTGAACGCGGTTTTCGCCGAACACGCGCTGACCTTGCGCGATCAGGTCAAGGATGGCTTGCGCAGGCTTGGTCTTGGATATGGCGATCAGCGTCACGTCGCTGGCCTTGCGCCCGGCGATTTTTGCAGCCGATGCAATGCGGATGCGGACGTGGTCGAGTGGGGATGAAGGGGCTGCCTGTTCCATGACGCGGTGCTATAGCGAAGGGATGGCAAAGCGCCAGTCTGTCCCTTGTCTCGTCCTGATCAGCGATGCGCGCAACGATGCCGCGCTGGAACGTGCCCTTGCGCGCCTGCCGCGCGGGAGCGTGTTGGTGTACCGGCACTATCATTTGCCCCCGGCCGAGCGGCGTCTTCGTTTCGAGCGGCTTAAGCGTGTAGCGCGGGCACACGGCATTCGCATTATCGGCGCCAGAGTGCCGCAACGCTGGGGCGCTGACGGCGTTTATGGCAGCGCGCGCGAGATTGCAGGCAAGCAGGGCCTACGCCTTGCCACCGCGCATTCGCTGACCGAAATTGGCGCTGCGGTACGTGCGGGGGCAGATGCTGTGCTGCTATCGCCAGTGTTTCCCACGCGGTCGCATCCCGGTGATGCGGTTTTGGGGCCAGTACGCTTTTGCATGATAGCCCGCCAATCGCCGATCCCGGTCATCGCGTTGGGCGGAATGACCGCCCGCCGGGCAGCGACCCTGCCAGTTCATGGCTGGGCCGCGATTGATGGGCTGAATCATGTCGAAACCTGTCGGGATTCTTGACGCTGAGTCCTCTTCGGGCGCATGATAGGGACATTAAAGGCAGGGATACGCGCAATCATGGCAAGCCGGGCAGCATCGAACGCACGCGGAAGCGGGGCAGACTGGCGTGCCGTGCTGCGCAGGTCGCTGCGTCGTAGCCTTGAATTGATCGGCGGCGGATTGCTTGTCGCAGTGCTGGTTTTCCTCGCGCTGGCGCTGGTCAGCTATACCCAGACCGATCCTTCGGGCAGCACCGCTTCGGGCAGTCCGGTTGAAAACTGGATGGGCGTTCCCGGCGCATGGGCCGCAGAACGTGTGCTTCTGTTCTTTGGCGTGCCCGGCGCGCTGCTGTTGCCATTGTTGTGGGTGTTTGCACGCCGGTTGTGGGACGCGGAAAGCGATCTGATCGATTTTGACGTCGAAGATGGCGAAGCTGTGGCGCCGCGCTGGTGGCGGCCCACGCTGTTGCTGTTTGTCGCGATGGCGCTGATCGGCACCGCGCTGGCGCTGTGGGGGGCAAGCGATGCCAGCCGTTTGCCAGCGGGCCTTGGCGGCATGGCAGGATTGCTGGGCGCTGCTGCTGTGACGGGGTTGGCCAACTTGCTGCCGCAAGTGCCGCTGATGTGGTTCACCGCGCCGCTAGGTCTGATTGCACTGGGCAGCGGCATTGCTATTGCCAGCCGAGTCTTCGCATTCGATTGGGCGCGGATGCTCACGTTGCCGCCATTCCTGCGGCGTGCGCCACGAGAAGACTTTGACGATGACATAGACGATGAAGATGCACCGGTTGCCGCTCCTGCCAAGAAGGCGCGCCGCGAAAAGGAAGCCCGCGTTGCAGCCGACGCGATTGATGTCGAATCCTCGCTTGCTCAACGCAAGCCGACCGAGATTTCTGATCCCACGCGCAACCCTGCCCCTGCCGCCGCATTTCCCAAGGTTCGGCAGGGCGACTTGTTCGACAAGTATGAATTGCCCTCAATCGACATTCTGGTCGAAACGCCTCCGGGGTCTGAACAAAAAATCGATAAGCTGGCGCTGGAACGCAACGCGCGTCTGCTGGAAAACGTGCTGGATGATTTCAACGTAAAGGGTGAAATCACTGCGGTTCGCACTGGCCCGGTCGTGACCATGTATGAACTGGAGCCGGCCCCCGGCATCAAGGCCAGCCGCGTGATCGGCCTGGCAGATGACATCGCCCGCAACATGAGCGCGATTTCAGCGCGCGTTTCCTCGATTCCGGGCCGCACGGTGATGGGCATCGAATTGCCCAATGCGATCCGCGATATGGTGTCGTTCCGCGAACTGGTTGCTTGCGAAAAGTTTGCCAATTCGAAGGCCTTGCTGCCGATCATTCTGGGCAAGGACATTTCGGGCGAGCCGATTGTGGCCGATTTGGCGACGATGCCGCATTTGCTGGTGGCAGGCACCACCGGTTCGGGCAAATCCGTCGGCCTCAACTGCATCCTGCTGTCGCTGCTGTATCGGCTGACGCCTGCACAGTGCCGCCTGATCCTTGTTGACCCCAAAGTGCTGGAATTGAAGTCTTATGACGACATTCCGCACTTGCTTTCGCCCGTGGTGACAGAGCCTGCCAAGGCCGTGCGCGCGCTGAAATGGGCGGTTGAAGAAATGGAGCGGCGCTATCGCCAGATGTCCTCCATCGCGGTGCGCAATATCTCAGGCTTCAACGAAAAAGTTCGTGCAGCACAAGCCAAGGGCAAGCCGCTGGGCCGCCGCATTCAGGTGGGGTTTGATCCCGATAGCGGCGAAGAACTGTTTGAAGAACAGCAGCTTGAATACGAAGTGCTGCCGCAGATCGTGGTGATCGTTGACGAACTTGCCGATTTGATGGTGACGGTGGGCAAGGAAATCGAAGTGCTGATTCAGCGGCTGGCGCAAAAGAGCCGTGCCGCAGGAATTCACTTGATCATGGCCACGCAGCGCCCGTCGGTTGACGTGATCACCGGCGTGATCAAGGCCAACTTGCCCACCCGCATCAGCTTTGCCGTGACCAGCCGCATCGATAGCCGCACGATCCTTGGCGAACAGGGGGCCGAACAACTGCTGGGCAAGGGCGACATGCTCTACAAGCCGAGCACCGACCCGATCAAGCGCGTCCACGGCCCGTTCGTTTCGGACGAAGAGGTTGAAAAGGTGGCCGATCACTGGCGCAGCCAAGGCAGCCCGGATTACCTCGATTCGGTGACCGAAGAACCGGAAGACGGCGGCTTTGGTTTTGACGATATCGATAGTGCATCAGACAATCCCGAAGACCGCAAATACCGGCAAGTCTGCCAGTTGGTGTTCGAAAGCCAGAAGGCATCGGCCAGCTGGATTCAGCGCCAGATGGGCGTGGGTTACAACACCGCGTCCAAGTGGATCGAACGAATGGAGTCAGACGGCTTGGTTGGCCCCGCAAATCACGTCGGTCGGCGCGAGATCTACCGTGACAAGGACGGCAACGTGCTGTGACACTGCGCTGCGGCCCTGCGGTGAACCACAGGGCCGGGCAATGGCTCAGGCTGCAACGCCCAACTGCCACAGGATAAACGCAAACTCTTCAGCGGTTTCCTTCAAGCTCTCGAACCGGCCTGATTTGCCGCCGTGACCTGCGCCCATGTTGGTCTTGAGGATCAGCTCGTTGCCATCGGTCTTGACCTCGCGCAGCTTGGCCACCCATTTGGCAGGCTCCCAATAGGTCACGCGCGGATCGTTGAGGCCTGCTGTTACCATCAGCGGCGGATAGGCTTGCGCGCTGACCTGGTCATAAGGCGAATAAGACTGGATCAGTTCGAACGCGGCCTTGTCCTCGATCGGGTTGCCCCATTCGGGCCATTCGCCGGGCGTCAGCGGCAGGTCTGCATCAAGCATCGTGGCCAGAACATCCACGAACGGCACGTGCGCCACAACCGCGCCCCACAGTTCGGGGTCGGAATTGATCACTGCGCCCATCAGTTCGCCGCCCGCCGATCCGCCCGAAATGCTAATCTTGCCAGCTTGGGTAAAGCCGCGATCAATCAAGCCCTTGGCCACATCGACAAAATCGTTGAAGGTGTTGGTGCGCGCTTCCAGCTTGCCCGCTTTGTACCAAGCACGGCCCAGATCATCGCCGCCCCGGATATGCGCGATGGCATATGCAAAGCCGCGATCAACAAGGCTGAGGCGCGTGGTGGAGAACCCCGGCCCAATGGCGATGCCATACGCGCCGTAACCATACAGGTGCAGCGGCCCGCCTTCAGCGCGATCCTTGCGCCACACTACCGAAACCGGAACCATCGTGCCATCGCGTGCGGCGATTTCCAGCCGCGCGGTTTCATAAAGCGAGGCGTCATAGCCGCTGGGGATTTCCTGCACTTTGAGCAGGGTCAGGTTGCGGCTTGCGACATCATAATCAAATGAAGATGCCGGGCTGACCATCGATTCATAGCCGACGCGCAGCACGGACATCGCCCATTCCGGGTTATCACCCAAGGATGCTTCGTAGCTGGCTTCGGGGAATTCGATGGGTTCGATGCGGGAAGGATCATCGTAATAGCGAATTTCGATGCGGTCCAAGCCGCGCACGCGGCCTTCAACCACATAGAAGTCGCGGAACAGTTCAAATCCGGTCAGGTAGAATTCGTCCGACCCTGCGATCAGCGTAGTCCATTCACCCGGATTGGCCAGTGGCGCAGTGGCAAGGCGGAAGTTCTCATGGGTGTCGTTGGTCTGGATATAGAGCACGCCATCGCGCTCATCGACCTCGTACTCAACACCCTTCTGCCGCGCCTTGACGAGAATTGGCGTGGCCAGCGGATCGGCCGCGGGCACCAACCGCGTTTCGCCGGTTTCGTGATCGCCGGTCGAGATGATCAGCCATTGCTCATTGGCCGAAAGCGCCGCGCCAACGCGGAAGCCTTCGTCATCTTCGTGATAGAGTTCTATGTCGCTTTCAAGCGGCTGGCCAATCCAGTGCAGGCGGGCATTGTCAGTCCGCCAGTTTTCGTTGGCGAGGCTGTAAACAAGGCCAGTATCGTTCTTGACCCAGATCAGGCCGGACAATGTGCCCGGAATTTCGTCAGGCAGGACTTCGCCGGTGGCAATCACCTTGATCCGCGCGGTGAAGCGTTCCGAGCCATTGTCATCAACCGACCACGCCAGCCGGGTTCCATCGGAAGATACCGCAATCGCGCCAAGGCGGAAGTATTCCACGCCATCGGCCAGCGCCACCTCATCGAGGATCAATTCATCTGCGCTGCCATCATCGGGCGCACCCACCGGACGGCGCCACCATTTCTTGTACTCCGCACCCTCTTCGTATTCGATCCAGTAAAGGAAATTGCCGTCTTTTTGCGGAACGGATTTGTCTGCCTCTTTGATGCGCGCGCGCATTTCGGTGAACAGGCTGTCGATCACCGGTTTGCGTTCGCCCATGCGCGCTTCAAACCAAGCGTTTTCGGCCTCAAGATGAGCGAGCACTTCCTTGTCGGTGACTTCGGGATAGCCCGGATCGCGCAACCACGCATAGTCGTCGGCCACGGTCAGGCCGTGGTGCGAAAAGGTGTGTGGCTTTTTTGGGGCGACAGGAGGTGTGGCAAGTATCATCCCTCGCATCTATGTTGTGTGCATGATGCCCGCAAGACGGGCTGACACAGTTCAGGACAAGTCCCATGCTTATGCATACTTCCCAAGCCCGCCTGACCGCCCTGCGCAAGCAATTGGCAAACGATGGTCTGGGCGGCTTCGTCATTCCAATTTCCGATGAACACATGAGCGAATATGTCGGCGCCTATGCCCAGCGGCTGGAATGGCTAACCGGCTTTGGCGGTTCGGCGGGCACTGCAGTGGTGCTGGCAAACGAAGCCGCGATCTTCGTTGATGGGCGCTATACGTTGCAAGTGCGCGATCAGGTGGATGGCACGCTGTGGTCCTACGAATCCGTGCCGCAAACCAGTGTTGCCGCATGGCTGGGCGAACATGCGCCAGAGGGTGCGCGGATCGGTTATGACGCTTGGCTGCATGCAAAGGGCTGGGCCGATGGCGTGGCCAAGGCGCTTGAACCGCGCAGCGCCGCACTTGTGCCGGTGACCCGCAATCCGGTGGATGCCGTGTGGGCCGATCAACCCGCGCGATCGCTTGCGCCCGCTGTGCCCCACGCAGATGAACATGCAGGCAAATCGGCACACGAAAAGCGCGCTGATGTCGCAGAATGGCTTGCTGCCAAAGGGTTGGACGCTGCTGTCGTTACGGCGCTGGATTCGGTAGCATGGCTGCTCAACATTCGCGGCGCGGATGTGGACCGCACGCCGGTGGCGCTGTCATTCGTGATCGCGCACGCCGATGGCACGGCAGACTTATTCATCGCGCCTGAAAAGGTGACGCCGGAACTGACCGCACATCTGGGCAATGCGGTGCGCGTGCAATCGCGCGATGCTTTTGTTCCTGCACTTCAAGGCCTTGCTGGCCGCAAAGTGGCGGTCGACCCCGAACGCGCTGTCGCCGCAATCTTCCACGCGCTTGCCGATGCCGGGGCCAAAGTTGTCGCGCTGACCGATCCTGTCGTACTGCCCAAAGCGATCAAGAATCCGGTCGAGCAGGCAGGCCACCGCGCCGCGCAAGCGCGCGATGGAGCCTCCATCGCGCGGTTCCTGCGCTGGGTTGGTGAAGAAGCACCAAAAGGCGGCGTTACCGAACTGTCCGCCGCTGATCGTTTGCAGGCCTTCCGTGCCGAAGGAGGTCTGCTCAAGGACTTGTCGTTCGATACGATATCGGGCGCTGGCCCCAATGGCGCGGTGGTGCATTACCGGGTGAGCGAGGAAACCAGCCGCACGCTGGAGCCAAACAGCGTCTATCTGGTCGATTCGGGTGGGCAATATGTCGACGGCACCACCGACATCACCCGCACTGTGTGGATCGGCCCTGATGCGCCGACCGCAGAGGTGAAAGACCGCTTCACCCGCGTGCTCAAGGGCCACATCGCGCTGGCCCGTGCAGTGTTCCCCAAAGGCACCGCCGGGAGCCAGTTGGACAGCTTTGCCCGCCAGTTCCTGTGGGCAGCAGGCCTTGATTACGCGCACGGCACCGGCCACGGCGTTGGCAGTTTCCTGTCAGTCCATGAAGGTCCGCAGCGCATTGCCAAGGCGGCAGGCGGACAGGCGGGCACGGGCCAGGAATTGCTGCCGGGCATGATTCTCTCGAACGAGCCGGGCTACTACAGAGCGGGCGAATACGGCATCCGCATCGAGAATCTGGTGCTGGTCGAACGGCGCGAAATTGCAGGGGGCGAAGGTGAATTCTTCGGTTTTGAAACACTGACTTTCGCGCCAATTGATCGCGCCTTGGTGGATGCGGCGCTGCTTTCAACTGAGGAATGCGCGTGGCTTGATGGTTATCACGCGCAAGTGCGCGCCATTCTGGCGCCCCAGCTATCAGGCGCTGATCTCGCTTGGCTGGAAGCGGCATGTGTACCGTTATGAGGTGCAACTTTCGGCCCGATGAACAACCGATCACTTGCGCGACAAATTGCGACAAAGAACCGGGGTTCCCGGCATAGTCGCGCGACAACATGCTCCTAGATAGATCAAACAGGAACTGCGGCCGTCCCCAACCAGTCCCCCGCTGGGCAAGGCTTCCCTCCCCCCCCCTATCCTTGCCGATTGGCGGATGGACGCAGTTTCTCCCCTTTTTAGGCTCATGGGAGCACACATAATGAAAACGAAATTCCAGATTGCCGCCGCCGCCGCCGTAATGGCGACCGCTTCGATGGCACTTTACGCCGCCTCGCCCGCCATGGCCCAGAAGATGGACGCCGATGGCGATAAGGCGATCTCGTGGACCGAAGCCAAGGCCAAGGCAGATACGATGTGGGTCAAGTTTGACACCAACAAGGACGGCAAGATCGATCCTGCTGACCAAGCTGCCAAGATGGGCGAAAAGTTTGCCTCCATCGATACTGACAAGAACGGCGCAATCAGTCGCGATGAATTCATGGCGCATCATGCGCAAATGAAAGCGGGCAAGGATGGCGGTGAAAAGCGTGAACGTGGCGGCAAAGGGCACCACGGCATGAAGCGCGGCGGTATGATGGGTGGCGGCATGCATATGCTCGGCATGGCTGACGCCAACAAGGATGGCGTAGTTACCCGCGCCGAATTTGACGCGGCTGGGAAAGCCCATTTCGACAAAGCTGATGTGAACAAGGACGGCACGATTTCTGCCGAAGAGCGCCGCACCGCGATGAAAGCCATGATGGGCAAGATGCGTGGCCCAGACGGTCAGCATGGCGGCCATCGCGGTGGAATGGGTGATGGACCACCGCCCCCACCTATGGCTAATTGAATGTCATGAACGATACGCCGATCCGCGTCCTCCTCGTCGATGACGAACCGGCCCTGCGCGAGCCCCTGGCGGACTACCTTGTCCGGCAGGGGTTTGTCGTCACGCAGGCAGGCACTGCTGCCGAAGCGCGCAGCCGCTTGAACGAGACCGGCTGCGATCTTGTGCTGCTCGACATCATGATGCCCGGTGAGGATGGGCTTTCGCTGTGCCGACATCTGGTCGAAGCGCGCAAACTGCCGGTGATCTTCATCACGGCCAAGGGCGAATCGACGGACCGTATCGTCGGGCTGGAAATCGGTGCTGACGATTATGTGGTTAAGCCGTTCGATCCGCGCGAACTGGTCGCACGGATTCGATCTGTACTGCGCCGCGCCAGCAAGCAATCGAGCGAAGTTGCCGATGCGGTGATTTATGAGTTCGAAGGCTGGCGGCTCGACCCGCTCAAGCGCCGCCTGATTGATCAGGAGGGTGCGGTCGTTGCGATTTCTTCAGCCGAATTCCGGCTGTTGATTGCGTTCCTCGATCACCCCCGGCAAGTGCTGGATCGGGACCGGTTGCTCGATATGGTGCAAGGCCGTGAGGCGCACTTATTTGATCGCGCGGTCGATAACCAGATTTCGCGCCTGCGCCGCAAGATCGAGGTCGACAGCCGCAATCCACAATTGATCCAGACGGTGTGGGGCGGTGGCTATATGCTCGCCGCCGAAGTGCGCAAACGCGCGCCTACTTCGGAAGAAGCATAACCGGCATGCCCGCGTTTTTCTCACGCCTACGCCTGTGGCCACGCAGCTTGCAGGGCCAAGTCCTGTGCGCAATCGCGCTCGCCTTGCTGGTGGCGCAAACGATCTCGGCGGTGCTGATCTGGCGCGAACAAAGCCACCGGCGCGAATCCTCAATGGTCAGTTCCGCAGCTTTCCGCCTGCTTGGGCCATCTCCGGAGCGTCGTCGGCAACATCATCGTGATGATGAAGAACGCGGTTCAGGCCCATTCCGACTTTCGCAAAGCGATCAATCGCCCATGCGTGCAGGCGAACATCGGCTCGAACACGTCGAACATGAACTTGCCGAAATATTAAGCGCACAGGGCTTTGAAGCCACAGATGTTATCGTTTTTGAACGCGATCCTTTGCAGGACCCGGTCAGCATTCGTTTCATGCAGCGTTATCGCCGCGAATTGGCAGTCTATTCCAACCAGCCAATGCCGCGCATGATCATCGCTGCGGTGCGGCAATCCTCTGGGCAATGGCTTTATACCCGCGTGTTAAGCGAGCGTGGCGGCATGATGGTGCTGGCGCCCCTCGTCGGTCAGACAATCGTACTTTATCTTGTGCTGGTGGGGGCGATGGCGGTGCTTTTGCGGCGCATTACCCGCCCACTGCAAGCACTCACCTCGCGGGTGGAGGACTTTGCCGGCAATCGCAAGCTTGCAGGGCAGTTGGAACCCGATGGGCCGGAAGACATCCAGCGCCTGATTGTTGCGCACAATGCCATGGAAGCACGGATTGGCGCGATGCTTGATGAAAAAGACGTGATGCTGGGCGCAATCGGGCACGATCTTAAAACGCCGCTGGCCGCCTTGCGCGTGCGGATCGAAGCGGTGGACGACGATGTTGAGCGCGGGCGCATGGCTGCCACGATTGAAGACATCAACCGCTCGCTCGACGATATTCTCTCGCTTGCCCGCGTGGGCCGCCCGTCCGATCCCATCGAACCGAACGAAATTGCCGCGTTAGTAGCCGACGTTATCGGCGAATTTGAAGATATGGGCGAAGCGGTGGAACTGGGTGAGACCGACCGGATTGTCCTGTCTATTCGCGCCACGTGGCTGCGCCGCGCCTTGCGCAACCTCGTGTCGAATGCGCTACGCTATGGCCAGCGCGCGCGCATTTCCTTGGCACGCGAAGGCCGCATGGCCGTGTTGCGGATTGAAGATGATGGCCCAGGCATTCCCGAAGGCGATATTGCGCGGATGATGGAACCATTCACCCGGCTAGATGCATCGCGCAATAGTGGCACCGGCGGCACTGGCCTTGGCCTGACCTTGGCGCGCGCCATTGCCGACCAGCACGGCGGCACGCTGACGCTGATCAACCGACGAGGCGCAGATGGCCGAATCGTCGGGCTGACGGCAACGGTGACCCTGCCCATTGGTTAAGCCCAAAGTCATCGTTAGTTGTCATTCATATGACATCAAAGGCCAGGTTTGCCGCTGCGGTTCGCTGAAAGGATTCGCAGAGGCATGAACTAGTTGCTAGAGTAACAAAGTTTAATTGCGCCGGGGAGTTCGTTTTCGCATGCGTGCCATTTCACTTGTTTCAGCATTTGCGCTGACTGTTGCTTGCGCTTCGGCGCCTGTGGCCGCGCAGCAAACTCCCGAAAACCCTTCGGCAGCTGCCGGTGTGCACACCGATTTGCCCCGCGTGGCGCACCCATCGCACTATTCAATTGCCATCACGCCTGACGCTGCGAACTTGACGTTCTCCGGCACTTCGTCGGTTGATCTTGAGGTGACCGAGGCTACCCCGTTCCTGACTCTCCATGCGCTCGACCTGAAGATTGGTTCGGCAACGCTCACCCCAGCAGGCGGCAATGGCATGCCCGTCACGGTAACGATGGATGCCGCCAGCCAGACTGCAAAGTTTGCTGCCGCCCAGCCGCTCAGCCCCGGAAAGTATCGCCTCGACACGGCCTACACCGGCGTGATCAACACGCAGGCCAATGGCCTGTTCGCGCTCGATTACCCTGACAAGATCACCGGCAAGGAGGTGCGCGGGCTGTTTACCCAGTTCGAAGCGCCCGATGCGCGCCGCTTTGCCCCGATGTTTGATGAGCCGATTTACAAGGCCACCTTCGATCTGTCTGCCGTGGTTCCATCCACCCAGATGGCGATCAGCAATATGCCGGTGGCCACAGAAGAAGACCTTGGCAAAGGCTTGAAGCGCGTGACCTTTGGCACCAGCCCGAAGATGTCATCGTACTTGCTGTTCTTCGGTCTTGGCGATTGGGAGCGCATGGCCAAGGAAGCAGCGCCCGGCGTGCAAGTGGGCATCGTTTCCCCCAAAGGAAGCGGCGAACAAGCACGCTATGCGCTGGATGAGCTAGCCCCGCTGATCCCGTACTTTGCCGATTACTTCGGCCAGCCATACCCTTTGCCAAAGCTCGACAATGTCGCAGCGCCGGGCCAATCGCAGTTCTTCTCGGCGATGGAAAACTGGGGTGCGATCCTGACGTTTGAGCGCATTTTGCTGAACGATCCGGCGATCACCAGCGCCGCCACGCGCCAGAACTTATACACCACGCAGGCGCACGAAGTGGCGCACCAGTGGTTTGGCAATCTTGTGACCATGGCATGGTGGGAAGATCTGTGGCTGAACGAAGGTTTCGCCAGCTGGATGGAAACCAAGACCACCGCCCATTTCCACCCCGATTGGTTCCCGCTGCTGGACCGCGTTGGCGGACGTGAAACCGCGATGGGCCTTGACGGTTTCAAGACCACGCACCCGGTTGTACAGGAAATCAAGACGGTCGACGAAACCAATCAGGCCTTCGATGCAATCACCTATCAAAAAGGTGAAGCGGTCATTGCGATGTTGGAAGCCTTCGCTGGTGAAACCGTGTGGCGCGATGGGCTGCGCAGCTATATGCGCGATCACAAGTTCGCCAACACCCGGTCAAAGGATTTGTGGCAAGCCGTTGAAAAGGCTGGCGCCCCCGGCCTCACCGACATTGCGATGGACTTTACGACCAAGCCCGGCATCCCGCTCGTCAAAGTCGATAGGCTGATCTGCAAGAAGGGTGTCTCCACCGTCACTTTGACGCAAAGCGAATTCAGCATCGACCGCAAGGACGAAGTTGCCGCCAAGCCAACGCTATGGAAAGTGCCGCTGCTGGTTTCGGCAGGCGGTGAACCCACCCGCACGATCCTTGACGGCGGCAAAGGCACTGTCACCGTCAACGGTTGCGGCCCCGTGGTCATCAACGCCGGGCAATTGGGCTATTATCGTTCGCTTTATACACCCAAGATGCTGGGCGCGCTGAAAACCGCAATGCCCAAGTTTGCCCCGGTCGATCAAATGGGCCTGCTGCAAGACAATCTGGCGCTGGCGGGCAGCGGTTATCAGCCATATGCGCCTGCATTCGATCTGTTGGCGGCAGTACCGGGCAACGGCAATCCGGTTGTCGCGAGCAGTGCTTTTGGGCGCTATGTCGGTGCGTGGCGTGCATTGGCAGCCGATCCAGCAGCGCAAAAGAAGCTCGCCACCAGAGTTACCGCCAATTACAAGCCGCGCCTGACCGCTCTGGGTTTTGAGCCTAAGGCAAATGAAAGCCTGCCCGATGCCAATCTGCGCGCTACGTTGATCGGCGGCTTTGGTTCGATGGGTGATGCCGATGTTGTGGGCGAAGCGCGCCGCCGCTTCGCCGCACTGTCCAGCAATCCCAAGGCGATGGACGGTCCGCTGAAAACAACATGGCTGGGCATCGTTGCCCGCAATGCCACCAAGGCAGATTGGGACGCGATCCAGAAGATGGCGGCAGCGTCTAACAGCGCGGTGGAGCGCCAGTTCCTTTACACGCTGCTGGGCCGTGCTGCCGATCCTGCATTGGCGAAAGCGGCACGAGATCTGGCACTGACCGATGTTCCGGGCAAAACCACCAGCGCCGCAATAATCGTCGCCTCGGCTGGGTTGTTCCCCGAAGCAACGTATGATTATGCCATCGCCAACCGCGTCCGCATCGAAGATCTGGTCGATGCGCAAAGCCGGGTGACGTTCATCGCAAGTCTTGCCAGTGACGCTACCGACCCGGCAATGATCGCCAAGCTTGAGACGTTCAAGGCCAGCGTGCCCGCCGAAGCGGCGCGCCCGGTTGACCGCGTGATTGGCGGATTGAATGAACAGGCCAAGGCAAGGCCGCTGTTTGTCAAAGGCCTGACCGGCTGGCTGGCGAAGAGCAGGAAGTAGGCGATCGCATCGCTTACGAACCGTTCAAATGCCATATTCCCCCTAGTTCGACATTCCCGCCAGCGCGGGAATGTCGAAACTTCAGGTTCCTGCCATACTCAAGAACATCCCCGCCAGCGCGGCGCTCATCAAGTTGCTGAGTGCGCCTGCCACCAATGCCCGCATGCCCAATTTGGCAATCACCGGGCGTTGGTTGGGCGCAAGGCCGCCGGTGACGGCCATCTGAATGGCGATCGAGCTGAAATTGGCAAAGCCGCACAGCGCAAACGTGACGATGGCAACAGTATGGGCCGAGAGTGCGGAGTCTTTGCCGAGTTCGATGAAGGCGACAAATTCGTTGAGCACGATCTTGCTGCCAAACAGCCCGCCTGCTTGCATCGCCTCGCCCCAGCCGTCAGCGCCGAGCAGGAAGAACACGGGCGCAAAAACATAGCCCAGGATCATCTGGAACGACAGTTCCGGCGCGCCGAACCAGCCGCCGACCCAGCCAAGTATCCCGTTGGCCAGCGCCACCAGTGCAACGAACGCGAGGACCATGGCACCGACCGCGACGGCGAGTTTCACGCCGGTCTGCGCGCCTTGGCTGGCGGCCATGATGATATTGGCGGGGCGCTCTTCCTCGTCAGAGGCAAGGCTGGGTTTGACGTGAGGGTTGGGCAAGGCCTCGCTGCCGACTTCAGCCGGACATGGCGGTTCATCTGGCATCATCATCTTGGCCATCAGGATGCCGCCCGGCGCCGACATGAATGCGGCGGCAACCAGATAATCGATGCGGATGCCCATGCTGGCATATGCGGCAAGGATCGTGCCCGCCACGCCCGCCATGCCCACCGTCATCACGCAGAACAGTTGCGAGGGGTTCAGCGCGGCAAGGTAGGGCCGGATCACCAAGGGCGATTCGCTTTGCCCCACAAAGATGTTGCTGGCGGCACACAGCGATTCAACTTTGCTGATGCCGGTGACTTTTTCCAGAGCGCCGCCGATCCAGCGGATCACCAATTGCATGATGCCTAGGTAATAGAGGATCGAGATCAGCGCAGCGAAGAAGACGATGACGGGCAAGGCCGAAATGGCAAAACTGGTGCCACCGATAGCCGGATCGGCCAGCGGACCAAACAGGAACGCCACGCCCGCGCGGGCAAAGCCGAGCAAGCCTTCAACGCCGCTGGCGGCGCCTTGCAGCATGCGGTTACCGAAAGGCACATAGAGCACCAGCGCGGCAAAGCCCACTTGCAGCGCGAATGCAGCAACGACTACGCGCGGGCGAATGGCGCGGCGGTTGGTCGACAAGGCGAAGGCGAGCGCAAGGATGAGGAGCATCCCGAGCAGACTGTAAACGACACGCATCGGGTGGGGCCAAGCTCCGCAGTGTATTTGGTTTCAGCCGTACCTAATAGCGAATTGGCGCAAGCTGAAAAGCGCGCTATCGGCCCATGATGCACGATAACGCCGCTTCCGCGCCCGCAATCCCCCGTTCTTTGTTCGCTGGCGCGCTGCTCTATGGTGGGATGTGCGTGTTGGCTGGTGTTCTGGGCACAAAACTCGCCTCGCTGGGGCATTGGCCGCTGTTGGGCGATCTGGCGGTCGAATCGGGGATTTTCGCGTTTCTGCTGCTGGTGGTTCTGGCCAGCGCGACGGCCGAATTGTATGGGCAGGATGTGGCTAACAAGCTCGTCCGGTTCGGGTTTGTGCCGCTGATCGTTTCGATGATCTTGCTGACTATCGTGATCACGGTGGTGCCGCCCGCGCCGTTCTGGTCCGATCAGGACGCCTTTGCGCGACTATTGGGCCAAGGCGCGCGGATGCAGTTTGCGGGGCTCATTTCCTATGGCACCTCGCAAACGCTCAACGTCTATTTGTTTTCGCGCATTGCCGGTGGGCGCGGTCGTTTGCTGATGCTGCGGGCGTGGCTGGCATCGCTGCTCTCGCAAGTGGTCGATACCGTCCTGTTCATCACGATCTCGTTTTACGGACAGGATTTGCCGATCGTCTCGATCATGCAGGGGCAGATCATTTCAAAGTTGGTGCTTTCCACCATCATGGTGCCGCCGCTGATCTGGCTGTTTGTGAAGCTGGGCCAGTGGCTGGACCGCCCGGCCTAAATCGCCCCCTCCTCCGTTCGACACGAAAAGGGACGAGGCGGGCTGCCAAACACGCATTGCCAATCTTGGAATTCGCAGGGTTTGCGCGTAAAGGCGCGGCCATGACTCAGAACCACGATCCTGCTATGCTTGCCAAGGCCGAAACGCTTACCGAAGCTCTGCCCTATCTCCAACGCTATGCCGGCAAGACCTTTGTGGTCAAATATGGCGGCCACGCGATGGGCGATCCTGAAGCCGCGCGTGATTTTGCCGAAGACGTGGTGCTGTTGCAGGCGGTCGGGATCAACCCTGTGGTGGTCCACGGCGGCGGGCCGCAAATTGGCGCGATGCTTAAGCAATTGGGCGTGGAATCAAGCTTCGTCGATGGTTTGCGCGTTACCGACAAGGCCACGGCGGACGTTGCCGAAATGGTCCTGTCGGGCAAGATCAACAAGGAACTTGTCGGCTGGATCGCGGCAGCGGGCGGCAAGGCCGTCGGCATTTCGGGCAAGGATGCAGGCCTTGTGACCGCCACCAAAGTGGAGCGCACGACCAAGGACCCCGGCAGCAATATCGAAACGGCGGTCGATCTTGGCTTTGTGGGCGAACCTTCGGAGATTGATCCGGCAATTATCTATACCGTCAGCGCCGCCGGGTTTATCCCGGTGATTGCGCCGATTGGCGTGGGTAAGGACGGCCACACTTACAACATCAACGCCGATACGATGGCAGGCGCTATTGCTGCGGCGCTGGGCGCGGCGCGCTTGTTCTTGCTGACCGATGTTCCCGGCGTGCTCGACAAGGACAAGAACCTGCTGACCGACTTGCGCCCTGCCGACATCGCGCGGCTGGCGGCAGATGGCACGATCAGCGGCGGGATGATCCCCAAGCTGGAAACATGCGTCCATGCAGTTGAGGCGGGCTGCGAAGCCGCTGTCGTGCTGGATGGCCGCGTGCCCCATGCGATGCTGCTGGAAATTTTCACGGCGCAAGGCGCAGGTACGCTGATTAAAGCGTAAGTGTTCGGGCCTTGCATTGCTTCTCGCTCCCATAGAGGCTCTTGTGGCTGAAGGAATGGGTCGGCTAGAAGCCGGTACTGCCCGCTTGAAGGATGACCCCCATGTTTTTGTACACGCTGATCTCGATGATCAATTACCTTGTGAATATCATCGTGATCGTGGTGATCGTGCAGTTCGTGCTCGGCCTGCTGATCTCGTTCAATGTGGTGAACATGCACAATCAGGCCGTTGCGGCGATCTGGAAGGCGCTTAACGCCATTCTGGAACCGGTCCTGCGCCCCATCCGCAAGATCCTGCCAGATACAGGCGGCATCGATTTTTCGCCGATGGTGCTTATTATCGGTCTGAATCTGCTGATGATCCTGCTGAGCGGCATTGCCGCATCCAGCGCAGGCATGTGAAAAACAATCCGGGACGGGATAACAAAAAATGACAGCTGCGGTGATCGACGGGAAGGCTTTTGCCGAAGGACTTCGCGCGCGCGTGGGCACGCTGGCTGCGGCGTTTGAGGGCAAGGCCGGGCGCAAGGCGGGGCTTGCCGTAGTGCTGGTGGGCGAAGACCCGGCGAGCCAGGTCTATGTGCGCTCCAAAGGTAAAAGCACGCTGGAAGCGGGCATGAACAGCTTTGAACACAAGCTGCCTGCCGATACGAGCGAAGCCGATGTGCTGGCGGTTGTCGCCCAATTGAACGCCGATCCGGCGGTTGACGGCATCCTTGTCCAGCTTCCCCTGCCCGCCCACATCGACGAGCAGAAAGTGATTGCCACGATTGCGCCGGACAAGGACGTCGATGGCTTCCATGTCATCAACGCGGGGCGTCTGGCCGTGGGCCAACCGGGGTTCGTGCCCTGCACACCGCTAGGTTGCCTGATGCTGCTGAAAGACTGCTTGGGTGACCTATCGGGGCTGGACGCGGTGGTGATCGGGCGCTCGAACATCGTCGGCAAACCGATGGCACAATTGCTGATCGCGGAAAGCTGCACCGTGACCGTGGCGCACAGCCGGACCAAGGACCTGCCCGCCGTAGTGCGCCGCGCCGATATCGTCATTGCAGCAGTGGGCCGTCCTGAGATGATCAAGGGCGATTGGATAAAACCGGGCGCCGTCGTGATCGATGTGGGCATCAATCGCGTGGCTGGTGCAGTGGAAGGCAAGACCCGGCTGGTCGGCGATGTGGACTATGGCTCTGCCGCGTCCGTAGCCTCAGCAATTACCCCGGTGCCGGGCGGGGTTGGGCCGATGACGATTGCGGTGCTGCTGCGCAATACGCTGGTTGCGGCCTATCGCAATGCCGGGCTTGAACTGGCTGCGGACGCTATCTGACTGGCGCCTTCTTCCCCCCTCTCTTTTACGGGAGGGGTCGGGGGTGGGCAGGGCGCTGACCTTGCGCTAGTCTCCCGCCCATGAAGCGTTTGATCCCCCTGGCATTCCTCGTCCTGACCGCTCCGGCCCATGCCCAACCTGCGCCTGAAGCGGCTCAGGGGCGCCCTCAGCGTGCCTATGCCAATCCTAGCGCCCTGATTGCCGCAGACATCGCCTTTGCCCGCGTTGCCCGTGAAAAGGGGCAATGGACTTCATTCCGTGAAACGGCCGATGAAACCGCAGAGATGTTCGAAGGCGGGCGGGTGCTGGTCAAAACCGCGCTGAAGGATCGCAAGGACCCCGCAAGTCCCAACCAGTGGGCACCGCGTTTTGCGTGGATCAGTTGCGATGGTTCTGCTGGCCTGACCTTTGGTGGCTGGCAAAGTCCCAGCGGTGGCAGTGGCGAATACGTCACCGTGTGGCAGCGCCAGTTCAAGGGCAAAGTCGATTGGAAATGGGTGCTGGACGATGGGCAGGCCTTGGCAGCCCCTTTGCGCGAACTTGACTGGGCCGAAGGCAAAGTAGCCGATTGCCCTGCCCGCAAGCGCCCTGACGGCGAAAGACCACAGCCCGGCAGCAAGCGCGAGCGCAAAGAGCAAAGCAAGCAGCCAGAAATGCGGCCGCTGGCAGGGCCGATCCCGCCAAGCGATGCGCCCGCAGGCGCTGACAGCAAGGACGGCCAATCGCGCGACGGCACGCTGGCGTGGCGTTCTATCGTCATGCCCGATGGCAGCCGCCGCTTTGCCGCGTGGCTGTGGAAGGACGGCGCGATGCTGGAAGTTATGGCGCGCAATTTCACGGCGGATGGAGCGTAACCCCCATGTGGCAGTTGTTTATCTCCGCTTTCGTCACGTTGTTTGTGGTGATTGATCCACCCGGCTGCGCGCCGATCTATGCCGGGCTGACCGCCAACGCCTCGGCCAAACAGGCGTTCAGCATGGCTTTGCGCGCGTGCCTGATTGCAACGGGCATCCTGCTGGTGTTCGCGCTGTTTGGCGAAGACTTGCTGGGCGCTTTGCATATCGAACTCGATAGCTTTCGCATCGCAGGCGGGATCATGCTGTTCCTGATCGCGCTCGACATGGTGTTCGAAAAGCGCACCGAACGGCGGGAAGAACGCGCCGAGAAAGTACGCACTGCCCAGCCTCATGTCGAAGACGTAGCGGTGTTTCCCATGGCCATGCCGATGCTGGCAGGCCCCGGCTCGATTGCATCGGTCATGCTGCTGACGGCGCGGGCCAATGGCACGCCAGAAACACTGGTGATCCTCAGCGCATTGGCAGCGGTAATGGTCCTCAGCTTCGTTGCGCTGGTCGCCGCCCGCCCGATCATCCGCGCACTGGGATCGCAAGTGGAAGCGGTGATCACCCGTCTGCTGGGCGTCCTGCTGGCGGCCCTTGCCGCACAGTTCGTGATCGACGGGATTCAGGCCCAATTCTAAAGGTTGCCTGACTACTGAAGGGTAACGCGCCCACCATCATCATTGTCGCGTTTGCCGAAAAACTGCATCAATTGCACCAGCAGTTCGCAGCGCGCGGCAAGGCTGTTGGCTTCAAGCAGCGCCTGCTTTGCCGCTGCATCGAATGGTGCAATTTGCGAGACGCCGTTGATCAGCGACATATCATCCAGCCGCCCAACCGAATCCCAATCAACCGCATAGCCTTGCGCATCGGCGAACTTGCGCGATTCCTGTTCGAACGAGGCGCGTTCGACCGCGCTTAAGGCCTCGCCCATATCATCGACGAGCAATTCTGCCTCGATTTGGCGGAAAGGCGTGGTCACATCCAGTTCGCGAATAACCCGGAAACGCGCGATCCCTTCTAGGATGATGTTGTAGCGCCCGTCTTCCAGCGCCTCGACATCCGCGATCTTGCCGACGCAACCAATGTTGAACAACGGCGCACCTTCGCCCGGCGATTGCGGCTGGATCATCGCGATGCGGCGATCCCGCGCCAAAGAATCGCTAACCAGCGCGCGGTAACGCGGTTCGAAGAAATGCAGCGGCAATTGCAGGCCGGGGTAAAGCACCGCACCGGTCAGCGGGAAAATCGATAGGCGCGTTGAGTTTACGGTGCCCCCCATCGGATCAACCGAACAGCACGGTGGAAAGTTTGCGCCGCGTGGCCGAAACCCACGGATCTTCAAGGCCAATCGCCTCAAAGATTTGCAACAACCGCGCCTTTGCCGCGCCGTCGTTCCATTCACGATCTGCGGCAACCAACGCCAGCAACTTGGCGGCAGCCTCATCGCGCTCACCGCTGGCGTAGAGCGCGTTGGCGAAGGCCAATTGCGCCACCATATCTGCGGGCCGTTCCGCCGCAGCCGCGCGCAACGCAGCAAATTCTGACTCTTCAGGCGCGTCTTCAGCCAGAGCCAGCGCCGAGCGCGCCTGCGCGATAGCAGGATCGTTGGCGAGCGCGGGGTCAAGCGCATCGAGCACCGCCTGCGCCTCATCGCGTTGCCCTGCCAGCAGCAGCGCGCGGATCAGTCCTGCATGGGCTTGCGCATTATCGGGCGCGATTTCGATGATCTGAGCAAAAATGCTTGCGGCACGCTCACCCTCGCCTTGCGCCAGAACGTCTTCGGCCATCGCCAGCAATGGGGTGATGTCTTGCGCTGGTTCACCCGCCTGCACCGGCAACTTGGCCAGCAATTGATCGAGCATCTGCTTCAACTGCGATTCGGTGCGCGCTTGCGTCAGGTCGGCAACCGGCTGACCTTGGAACATCGCATAGACCGTGGGGATTGAACGCACTTGGAACTGCGCGGCGATGAATTGTTCTTCATCGACGTTGACCTTGGCCAGCACCACACCCTTGTCGGTATATTCGGCAGCCACTTTTTCCAGCAAGGGCGTCAGCGCCTTGCACGGTCCGCACCATTCCGCCCAGAAATCGAGTATGACCAATTGCGTCATCGATGGCTCAACAACTTCCTTGCGGAAGCGGTCCACTGCCTTCTGTTCGTCGAGGTTAAGCCCCATGCTGGCCAAGTTGCATCTCCGGTAAATCTGCTGCGATCACGTCGCGTCCATAATGTGGGATGCGTGCGCCGTTCGGCAAGAGGAAACGGGGTTTTGCCCAGAGAGTTGTGCACCAATGCATTTTTGCTGTTGCGCAAATGACGAGTCGCAGTTAGAGGCGCCCACACCCCAGCCGGTTCGGGACTTTCCCACCGGCTAGAAACGCTCGAGCGGGCGTAGCTCAGTGGTAGAGCACAACCTTGCCAAGGTTGGGGTCGAGGGTTCGAATCCCTTCGCCCGCTCCATGTTTCCTTTCGGAAAATCAAGCAGTTAAGCGATCCGAGAGGGTCGCTTTTTCTGTTTGTGCGCTTTGCAGAATTGCGCGAGCATGCGCGGCGTCAGCGGGCAATCAATGTGCTTCACGGAAGTGCGTTGAACACTTTGATCGCCGCATCCGCTTTTTTCCAAGCCTGCACGAAAGCAACCACGTCATCGCTATCGCCCGCCATGACGGCATCGGCGCCATTTGCCTTGGCAGCGGCCAGCATCATGGCGCGCGCCTGATCGTCCGGCCCATCCACCGCGTGAAGGTGCTGCACGGCAAAGGGCGCGGTGCGTTCCAGCGCGCTGTTCCATGCTGGCGTATGGCTGATTTTGATGCGGGATAGCCGCCCGGTCAGGATCAGGTAATTGGTGGCTGCGTCCTGCCGCGCCTGATTCCAGCCGAATTGTCCAGTGCAACTGGCAAGAGCATAGGTAAGGTCATAGGCGGCGCTGGCGCTGCCTTGTGCCGGGCCAACTGCATCTTTGGGATCATCTGGCTGCCGGGCAAACAGCGCCGAAATCCCGGCGCGCTGCTGATCATTCAGCTTGTCATCAAGGCATCGCAACTGGTCTGCCGGTGCGGCCATGGCAGGAGCCGCGACAAGCACCGCCAGCGCGCAGGCCATCAGGGGGAGTTTCATGTGTGTGGACCCTTTGGTTCAGAATTTGCCAAGCAGATTTACGAAGAAGCCCTTGCTGGTATAGCTCTGGTCGCCAAGATCGCTGGAGAAGTCGGAGAAGCTGTAGCCGGCACCGATCTTCACGTTTGCATCGATGTGACGATAAAGCGCGGCCAGCCCTCCCCAGCGATGATCACCGGCGCGGTCATTGCCCAGATAGTGACCTTCCACCACGGCATCCCATTGTTTAACCACGCGCCAGTCTGCCCGCAGCACCGCAAGCTGGGTGTTGCTGGATACATACGTGTCACTGTCTCTGCCCAGTGAAACGCTGCCTTTGCGGAAGGCATATTTGCCGCCCAAGGTCACAGTGGTGGTAAGATCGTAGTTGGCATCAATCGAGAATATCTGGCTCTTCTGCTTGGGGCTGGCGGTTTGGCCGCCTTCGGTAATTTGCCCGATTGGTCCCATATCTTTGAGGTACGTATAGCGAGTCAGCAGGTTCAGACGGTCGTTCAACACGGGGCGATAGGCGAAGCCCACGGTCCCTTCGACAAAATCTGCCGCGCGGACATCGGCCTTGTCGTTGTCGGCAATGGCAAAGTTCAACCGGCCCAGTGCGCGCCAATCAGGATTGACCTGAACCGAAGCGGTGTTGCGGAACAACCACACCTTCTGATCGCGCCCGGTGCCCTTTTCAAACCGGCCTTCTACGTTGGTTCCGAACTGCACCTCGTCCGTGGTATACCCCACCCCGAATGTTGCAGCTGTACGGCGAAAAACGCCCGTGTCGGCATCATCGACATGACCGTTTTCAAACGAGCCGGAAAACGACCATGTTTTGGACGGGTTCCAGTCCATGCCAAAGCTGCGCATCACGCTGGGAGCTGCGCCGCCATGGCCGATCTTGTTTTCGCCATGGATTGAAAGCGCCGAGGAAAAGCGATGGCGCGCGCCCATGGTCAGCGTGCCGCGATTGGTGCGGCTAAAGCTTGAAGCCGGCTCCAGCCCCTGATCGGTACGATCCGTCAGCAAGCCATAACCCAGATATGTCTCTGAGCCGTCGCCATAGCGGTGGCTCAACTCGACATTCGCGCCAAGCCCACCATCGCCATGCGAAACTTCGGCAGCAACCGAGCTACGGTCGCTAATCTCCAGCTTTCCGCCGACCCCGCCGCGATTATTGGCAAGGCGACCGGCGTCATGAGCCAACGTCACCTGGCCAAAGGCGTGGACCGACCAGTCCTCATCAATCGGTTCATACGCGATCTGCACCGCGCCATCGGTACGCTTGCCACTTTCAGTGGAGTTATTGATGAGGCCGACCGCCTGTTCATTGTGTTTGACGCCTACGGAGACGGTTACGTCATTGCCCAGCTTTTGCGCCACTTGCGCCGATCCCACAGTCCGCCTGCCCACGCTGGCCGTGTCCAACCGCTCAAGCTTGCCACTGACCCGCGTGGTATCGCCAACTGGCGCTTCAAGGGCCACGCCCCACCGATCCGTGCGGTTCGGGGTGATCTGAGAATTGGCGCTGAAACCTGCGCCCAAATGCTCGACAAATGCCGACGCTTTCCCAAGATCACCCGTCTTGCCGCGCAATTCGGCAAAATCGACAGCAACTTCGGCGCGATAGGATTGCGCTTTGTCCCCAGCCGTGCCGACAGCGAGCCGGTTAACGAAGCTAAGCCCGCCATCGACCGAATTTGCCTGGCCGAAGCCCGGCCCTTCGGACTGGGCGACTTCGGCTTTTACATAAGTCCCGGCATGAATCCGCACAGTGGCATCTGCGCCCAACAGGGTCTGGTCAGCAGCATCGGTGGTCTCGCGCTGTGCGGTTACGCCCAAGCGCACGCTATCCCCCAGCCAGCCAGCTGCGCGTCCGCCCAAGGTATAGCCGCTGACATCGCCAACCGCCGGCGAATATTCATAGTGTGCCACCAGTACCGGCACGTCTCCGCCGCGCGATCCATCGCGCACAAGATCACTATCGGCAACATGGCTCGACAACGGGCGAAGCAATGTGAGGCGGCCCTGGAAATAATCAATATCATAGTCTTCCTGCGCGCGCAGTTCGCGGCGGGACAGGACAATGCCGGTATCGCGGTCACGCACTTCCACGCTGAGGCGTTCAGAACCGACGGTCAGATCACGGCGTTTCAGGTAATAGAGCGAGCCGCCCGTCCCCCTGAATTCATCGCGGCCCGGTATCGTGCCGGGATCAGAAGCAAACGCGGTGAACTGCACTTTGCTTTCACCAAAGCTGGTGGTGGCAAGGCTCTTGTGATCAACGATTGCGCCAAACACACCGCGATTCAACTGGGCCAACTCTGCTTGTTGAATATCGACGGTGAAATTGCCGACGAGCAGGCTAGACTTTTCCTTTTGCACCTTCAAATAGAACCGCGACTGGGTGGGCGCGTCTTCGACCAAAGTCGAGTCATCGCCGTATGTCGTGTAATATTGGTTGGAATCCATCCGCCGCAGCAACTGGCGAGGGTCCTTGCGATCTATGTTGCTGAACAGATCAGACAACAGGGTTTCACCTGTATCCAGCGAACTGGTGATTTTGACCCCATTGGCCAGAGTGCCCTTGGCATAGAAGGCCGCGCGTGAAGTCAGGTAATCGCCGTCGGCGGTTTTGTCGCCGCTCACTTCCACCGCAGGGCCTTTGCCGTTCGATGAAACGAACGTGAGATCGCCTTGGCCGACGATGAACCAATTGTCTCGCTTGCGTTCGACATCGCGCATCGCAGTAAAGCGGGCCTCTTCGCCGTGACCCACGGTGATCCAAACCTGCCGGGCGTCTTGTGCGACAATTTGCTGGCTGACAAATCGGCCATCGGCTTCCAGCGGAACTACCTGCCCCGCCACGCGCACCACTTCGGCAGCGGGATCGGCAAGGCCCGTCACTGTGACAGTAGCCGCCTTGTTCAGGCTAATGTTGCGCACAGCGGCTTCATCGCGCGTACCAAACAGCGGGCGAACCGGCGGCGTAGGGGTGCTGAAAGGTCCGTTGAGAACGGTCAGTTCCTGAGGCCGCGTCTGATCAAACCGGCCTTCACGATCATAGACGCGGTAGACATAGAACAAGTCACCCTCAACTTCGCTGCCGGGCGTCCATTGCGCGACACCGTCCTTGTTGGCGGCAACCACAGCGACTGGCTGGGCATCGGGCGATGCATCAACCCGGAATATCCGGATTTCCCTGCGGTCGATAAACGATGGGTAGTTGGTATAGCTGATAAACCGGGCATTGCCGCCACGCACCACGGTGCGTTCGCTGTCTGCCAGACCAACCGCCAGAACGGGATCGACGTGTGTCGCATCCGTGCGCATCTTGATCGCATAGGGGTTGTCGGCCAGTGGCTTGTCTTCAGGATCGATCGTGATCGTCATACCATCATTTGGTTGCGCGGCGCCTGCGATGGCGGGCACGATGGAGCGTTGCGGAGCCACCTGTTGCAGCACGGGCATCTGGATTGGCGAGGGTGCAGCCACAGTGTTGCCGATGCGGCCGCAACCGTCGGTAACGCTGACCGCGATGCCAGCGCAGTTGGCCTGAACCAACTGGGTTGCGGCAAACCGGCCTTGGCTGTCGGTCGGAGCGATCTGGCCGGAAATGCGGACCATATCGTCCACGGATACCGCCTGTCCGGCCACAGTAAGCACTTCGGCATCATCAAGGGCAATATTACGCAGCGCGGCGCTGTCTATCATGCCAAAGTCCGGCCGCGAGATTTCTTCTGTCGGCAGGAGGTTGGCGACTGACAGGACGGTCAGATTTTGCGGCGCGGTTTCGTCAAACTGGCCCGTTTCATCATAGACCCGGTAAACATAACGCATGGCATCGCCAGCATAGTTGGTGGGCGTCCATTTGATCACGCCGTTGCGATCCGCCTCGACAATGGCATGTGGTACGCCTGCGATATCGGTATCAGGGGTGAAAACGCGCAGTTCGGCGCGCTTCACGAAGGCCGGATAGTTGCTGAAGCCGACGAATTGCGATGCTTCTCCGCGCCTTACTGTCTGCTGCGAGCCCACCAGTCCGATCGACAAGATCGGAACCGGGGCCAGTGTGAGCTGGGTTACAGCGATCTGGCTTAGCTGCGGTTCCAGCGATTTGGCTGCATCCGCCGACATGGTTTGCGCATCGCCGATATTCAGGGCTGACGGCAGAGTTACCAGTTGGGCCTGATCCGCCGAACTGGCGGTTATGGCCAGAGCGGAGTGCTGATCAAAACCGGCAACAGGTGCAGCCAGAGCTGGCATGGCGAACCCCATGCTGACCAGGGTCGAAACCCCGGCGAGCAACAGGGACGAGTGCTTTTTGCCCGATTTCATGGAAACCGCAGCCATGGTGGAGTTGCTGTTCATTATTCTTACTCCCGGCCCGTGGCGCTTGCGGCACTAACCATGTTCGCTTCGATGACGGGGGGTGGACCATTCCAATCGGTGCGGAATGCCGTGGCGATCCGTTCACGCAAGATCACCATGCGGGCTTCGGAAAGGCTTGCCCGTTCAGTGCTATCCGCCCTGTAAGTGATCTGGATTACCAGCCGCTGGGCGTCGATAGACTTCAGTCCATCAAGCCGTTGGCCAAAGGCGGGTTGCAGTTGGTCACTGCCCGATACGAAAGCGCGCGGATCGATGGCGATGCTGATCACGCGGGCTTTTTGCACCCCGAAGTTCAGTTCGCTGATCTTGCCGCGCGTCAGGCGGATCGACTGCGGATTGTCCAGAGTGGGCGCATAGCCTTCTGGAATGGTGCGCGTGTCGAGCTTCAGCACGAAGTTCGAACCAATCCTTGCATCCGGCACAGCAGCGCAAGTGATGTGGTAGCGGCCATATTCGTCCGCCGTCACCAACTGGCCATTCACCGTTGCCACGCGGGCAGCAGGAATGCCGGGTTCACCTTCATCCTGATAGCCATCGCCATCAAGATCATCGAACACCTTGCCAATGATTTCCGCGCAATCGAAGATGGCGCTTGGCACGATAGACACGACGGCCTGCGCCCGGTTGGAAATCTCGGCTGCCGTCAGCCCGTTGCGGGCCAGAGCCGTGTTGATGCGATCCCCTTGGGTAACGCCTGCACCCACCACTGCCACGATCTGATAGGTGGCAGTCGTGTTGCCAGCCAGTGTCTGGCCATTCCAGCGCAGTTCGCGGGCAGAGGCGGCAGGTTCGGCGGCGATGCCATTCACCCGCGCTGTACCGGGCACATATTTGAAGCCCGGCGGCAGGATGTCCACCACACTAACCGCTGCACGCTGCACCGCTTCGGTGTTGCGCACGGTGATCGTGTAGGGAACCAGATCGCCCGTGCTGGCCGTCCGCTTGTCGCTGGTCTTGGTGATCAGCAGTGGCGTACGGGTCAGGAAGGGATCAAGCGGGACGTGGTTGTTGACCACATTGCTATCACCCTGAGCCAGCAGGAAGGCGAGGTAGTAGATCGTCGGGTCGCCCGCCTGCGGTGCGGTGGTTTTCGCCACGACCGCCGCAGGATTGCTCCGTCCAGCAGCATTGAATGCGCCCGGTTCAGCCGAGATGACAGTCGATACCGGATCACTGTATCCCGAAGGCGCAGTCACCTGAAGGCGGTATTCCGTTCGTCCAGCAGGGCACTGTGCAGCCGCACCGACAACCACATCGAATTGATAGTAGCCATCATCGCCCGTCGTCTGGCTGGCCTGTGACGGATCAATGAAGCAGCTATCAGGCAGCGGAACGCCAAGGCTATCCACCAGCTTGACGAGCGAACCCGCCAATGGTTTGCGCGTTACTGCATCATAGATCACGCCCGATGGATCGATCGGCAGGTTCTGATCAATCAGCGCGCCATTGATCGGCAAGGCTGCATTCTCGATCATATCATAGACCACGTTGTTGGCCGGGTGGCGGAACGCGATGGTATAGCCCTCACCGCTCAGCAGATCGGGAACCGAGTAGAAGCCTTGGGTATCGGTGCGCGCTGTCCCGACAATCTGGCCCGCGCGGAGGACTTCCACGATCCAGGCTTCCATCAAAGCCTCGCCGGTTTCGTGATTGGCGTTCATGTTGTTGTCGAAATAGACGATGCCCGACAGCGTGCTGCGCGGCGGAACGACCGTGATCGTCATGGTCGCAATCGCGCAGTTGGCTGGGTTCAGACGTTCGCACAGTTGGTAATCAAAGCTGTAGGTACCGTCGCTGGTATTAGGCGCAACACTGACATTTCCAGTGGCTGGATCGAAGGTGATCCCCGCAGGCAGCACCGCGCCCGGAGCAAGCGTTACCGTGGCGTTGGCGGCGGTTGCCGCTTGGCCATTGATGGTATCGCCCGCAAAGGCATTGAGCACATCGGTTCCGCCAGCGGCTCCGTTGACATTGGCAACCATATCATTGGCGGCCTGAATGGGCGCGGCAATGACCGTGATTGTGGCCGTTGCGGTCGCGCAGTTGGTCGGGTTGAGCTTCTCGCAGATCTGGTATGCGAGGCTGTAAGTGCCAGCGGGCGCACCGGGATTGACCGAAATATCGCCCGTGGCCGGATCAAAGCTGAGGCCTGCTGGAACTGTGGCACCCGGCGCAAGGCTGATGACAACCGTTGCCGTGGTGGCCGCAGTGCCGTCACGCGTATCCCCGGCCAGCACATTGAGCACGTTGGTTGCGCCCGATGCCCCGTTAATACCGGTTGCACTATCATCCGCCGCCGCGATCGGACCTGCAGAGACCGGGATGGTCGCTGTGGCAGTGGCGCAATTGGCAGGATTCAGCTTTTCGCAGATCTGATATGTGATGGTGTAGCTGCCTGCGGGGGTATCAGCCGGAACATCGATCAAACCCGTTGCCGGATTAAGCGTAGGCACTGGGCCACCGTTCACCGGCATGGCAGGCGTGATGACAGCCAGTGTCACCGTACCAAGATCTGCCAGATTGGTGTTCAGCAGATCGTTCGCCAGAACATTGATCACACCGGCGGCACCGGTTCCGCCGTTGACGGAGGCTGCGTTATCGTCGCTGGCCGCAATTGGTGCAGCATTGACGGTGACTGTCGCCGTTGCGGTGGCGCAGTTGGTGGGATTCAATTTTTCGCAGAAGGTATAATCGAAGCTAAAGCTGCCCGCAGGCGTTGCCGGATTGACCGAGACATTGCCCGTGGCAGGATCGAAGGTGAGGCCCGCAGGAACAGTCGCGCCAGATGCCAGCGTGATCGTTACTGTGTCGGTCGTGGCAGGGGTGCCGTTCAGCAGATCGCCCGTCAGGACGTTCAGCACATCCACTCCGCCCGATGCGCCATTGACGTTGGCGGCACTGTCGTTTGCGGCAGAAATTGGTGCGGCTACCACTGTCACGCTTTCTGTAGCAATGGCGCAGTTGCTGGGGTTGAGGATCTCGCAGATGCGATAATCAAAGGCATACGTGCCAGCTGGCGTGCCGGGACTGACCGAAGTGGCACCGGTGGCTGCATTGAAGGTCAGCCCTGTTGGAACCGTGGCTCCTGGCGCAAGGCTGATGGTAACCGAAGCCGTAGTGGCTGCCGCGCCGTTCAGCGTGTCGCCTGCAAAGGCATTCAGTACATTCACGCCGCCCGATGCACCGTTGATGCCGCCGACGCTTTCGCTGGTGGCAACAATCGGCGCCGGGATCACCGTGACCGTTTCAGTTGCCACTGCGCAGTTGCCGGCATTCAGCACCTCGCAGATGCGGTAATCAAAGCTATAAGTGCCAGCGGGCGTGCCTGGGTTGACCGAGACATTGCCCGTGGCTGGATCAAAGCTGAGGCCTGCAGGCACCGTGGTACCCGGAGCAAGGCTGATGGTCACGCTGGCCGTGGTGGCAGCAACGCCGTTCAGCGTATCGCCTGCCAAGGCATTCAGAACGTTTACGCCGCCCGATGCACCGTTGATGCCGCCGATGCTTTCGCTGGTGGCAACAATTGGAGCCGGAACCACCGTAACCGTGGCCGTGGCCGTGGCACAATTGGCCGGGTTCAGCTGTTCGCAGATCGTATAGTCGAAGCTGTAAGTTCCAGCCGCCGTGCCGGGGTTGACCGACACATTGCCCATGGCCGCATTGAAGCTGAGGCCCGCAGGAACGGTTGAACCAGAAGCCAGCGTTATCGTGACAGTGCCGGTCGTGGCAGCCACCCCATTAAGACGGTCGTCAGACAGAGCATTCAGGACATTGGCCGCACCGGATGCACCATTGATGCCGCTGGCGCTGTCATCGCCTGCCGTGATCAGCGCGGCCGTTACCGGTACGGTGATCACAGCCGTGGCGCAGTTGCCCGCATTGAGCGTTTCGCAGATCCGGTAGTTGATGGTGTATGAACCAGCAGGTGTGCCCGCCGGAACATCCACCAGCCCATTGGCAGTATCAAGCACCGGAACCGGATTGCTGCCGATCGCATTTGCTGGAGTGACCACGGTAATAGACACATCGGTCAACTGAACGGCCGCGTTGTTAAGCGTATCGCCCGCCAGCGCGTCGATGACATCATTTGCCCCGGTCGTGCCGGTAACCGGCGAGGCGCTGTCATCATCCGCCGTGATCGGTGCAGCAACAACCGTGACTGTGGCCGTTGCCGTGGTGCAATTGGACGGATTCAGAGTCTCGCAGATACGATAGTCGAAGCTATAGACGCCTGCTGCGGTGCCCGGATTGACCGAGACATTGCCCGTGACCGGGTCAAAACTGAGACCGGCTGGAACGGTGAAGCCCGGAGCGACACTGATCGTGACCGAAGGCGTCGTGGCCGCTGAACCGTTCAGCAAATCGCCGTTCAGAACGTTGAGGACATTGCTGGCCCCGACAAAGCCATTGATGCCGCTGGCACTGTCATCGACCGCCGAGATCGGCGCACCAATGACGGTGACTGTGGCCGTGGCCGTGGCGCAGTTCCCCGAATTCAGCTTTTCGCAGATGGTGTAATCGAAGCTGTAGGTGCCTGCGGGTGTTGCCGGATTAACCGAGACATTGCCCGTTGCTGGATTGAATGTCAGTCCGTTGGGAACAGTGAAGCCCGAAGACACAGTGATCGTGACCGATCCGGTGGTTGCGGCTGCGCTGTTCAGGGTATCCAGACCCAGCACGTTGAGCACATTGGCTGCACCACTGGCACCATTGATGCCGCTGGCGCTGTCGTTTGTTGCCACGATTGGTGCGGCAACGACGGTGACTGTTTCAGTGGCAATGGCGCAATTGGCCGGGTTCAACTTTTCGCAGATGCGATAATCAAAGCTGTAAGTAGCCGCTGGCGTGCCTGCGGCAACGCTGGTTTGGCCGGTAGTTGTGTTGAAGGTAAGTCCGGCAGGAACCGTGGCACCCGGCGCAAGGCTGATAACAACTGTTGCCGTGGTGGCATTCGCCCCGTTCAGCGTGTCTGCAGTCAGCGCGCTCAGCACATTTGCCGCGCCAGTGGCGCCATTGATGCCGCCCACTGAATCGCTCGATGCTACAAGGGGTGCCGCAACAACCGTGACACTGGCTTCTGCAATTGCGCAATTGGTGGGGTTAATGGTTTCACAGATGCGGTAATTGAACACATAAGTGCCAATTGGCGTGCCGGGATTGACCGAGATGTTGCCGCTGGCCGTATCAAAGGTAAGGCCGGCAGGAACCGTGGCACCCGGCGCAAGGCTGATGGTAACGGTGCCGATGTTGGCGGCAACGCCGTTGCGCGTATCGCCCGTCAGCACATTCAGCACGTTGGTCGCGCCCGATGCTCCGTTGATACCTGTAACACTGTCATTGATCGCCGCAATCGGCGCAGCAATGACCGAGACGGTTTCGGTGGCAATGGCGCAGTTGGCCGGGTTCACGATCTCGCAGATCTGATAATTGAAGCTATAGCTGCCCGCAGGTGTGTTCGGATTGACCGAAGTGGCACCCGTCGCCGGAGTGAAGGTCAGCACAGCAGGTACGGTGGAACCGCTGGCCACCGTGATGGCGACAGTGCCAGTGGTGGCAGCCGCACCGTTCAAAATATCGCCGGTCAGTGCGGAAAGCACATTGCTGGCACCCGCTGCGCCGTTGACGCCGCTGATCGTATCATTGGCAGCGGTGATCGGCGGCGCGGTGACAATCACCGTGACGCGGGCCGTGGCACAAGTTGCCGGATCGGCTTTGTCGCAGATCTTGTAATCAATGGTATAAGTGCCCGCTGGCGTGCCGGGAGCAACGCTGATCAGCCCCGTGGCCGGATCCATCGTGACACCCGGATTCGTGGCGGGAACCTCGATCGTGGCGATAATCTTCGCCGGATCGATTGCGGCATTGTTGAACGTATCATTGGTGAAGGCATTGACCAGATTGGTCTGCCCCACGCCGCCGTTAACCGAAGACGGATTGTCATTGGTAGCCACGATCACGGCGCGCGCATGATCCTGGAAGATATAGCCGGTGGCATCGCTCTGCACCGGCAGGACAATCCCGCTGATGGTGTTTTCCGCAGCCGTATTGCCGTAGGCGCTGTTGTTCACGGTGCCGCCATGGCTGCCGATGGCTTCGTTCAGGTCATAATAGGCGGCAGGCTGGGTTTCGATCACCGTATAGCCCGCTGGGCCGGAGGCTGGCAGCACGCCAAAGCTATAGGCACCGCTGGCATTGGTCAGAGCGGTAGCGTTGATCGCATTGCCATAAACATCGATGCCCGAAAGAGTCAGAGTCACGCCGACAAGGCCTTCGCCGCCATCGAAAGTGTTGTTGTTATTGCCATCGGCATAGACCGTGCCCGCCAAGGTTGAAGGGCGGATCTGGACAACGGCGGATTGGCTGTTGTTGGTAGCGTTGGAGTCTTCGCTCAGAGGATCGCCGCCCGCATCGAGGCCGGGGGAGATTGTTGCCGTATCAGTGGCATCCGAAGGCGAAAGTGCGCCGCTATATGGGGCAAGCGCCTTGGCGTTGACCTTCAGATCGACCGTATTGGCCGCGCCCACAGGGAAACTGCCATCGACATCGCAGATGATCGTGTTTGTGCCAGTGCAGGAAGTGGCAGAAACGGTGGCCGCACTGTCGCCGGGGATCAACACGCTGGGCGCAGGCGATGCTGCATAGACAAAGCCAGCAGGCAAGGCATCGGTGATGCGTACACGTGTGGCGGTGGAAGGGCCATTGTTGCGAAAGCGGATGGTGAATTCCACCGGCTCGTTAACACTGCGCTGAAGCGCACCCGTGCGAGTCTTGCTGACGATTTCAAGATCGGTCGCAGGCAGCACGGTGGTGTTCTGGGTGGCGCTGTTATTGCCAGTCTGGCTATCAGCGCCCGCACCGTTCCACACCGGTTGTTCGGCGGAAGTCAGCTCTGCCGAGTTGGTGAATGTGACCGGAGCCGAAGGTGGCGTACCGCCAATGATAAAGCTCAGACGGAAGACGACCTGCTTCAGTGGATCAAGATAGTTCAAGGCCGCGTTTGATTGATCGATCTTGCAAACATAGGTGGCACCCGCTGCCGTGCAGCCTGCATTGGGCGCAGCATGAAGCGTAAGCCCACCATTGGCGGCGACCGGGTTGATGCTCACCGTAGAGAGCGTCATCGTCAGACCCGCAGGCGGAGCCGGAATATCGGTCAGTACAATATCGGTAGCGCGCGATGGCCCATAGTTCGACGCGCGAATATCGTAATTCAGCGTTTCGTCGAAACGGATCGGATCATCTTGCGATGGATTGGATTCAGTCTTGCTCACCGCCAGATCAAATGTCGGCGCAAGCATGGTGTGATTAAGGACGAAGAAGTTGTTGCCCGCATTGGGGTCGGTGCCACCGTTGGCATCACGGGTGGACGTTGTCACCGTGGCGCGATTGGTCTGGACAACCGGCAGGCTGGCCATCGTTTCTGTACCGAACGGATACTTTGGCAGCACGACTACGTTGATCTGGCGCACTTCGGTGCGGACAAACTGGCCCATGTTGCACGTAACCGTGCCGGTCCCCACAACCACGGAACAGGTTGCACCAGACTTGGTCGTGGTAGGCGTGCCGATGATTTGAAAGCGCGCAGGATCGATCACATCGACCACCTGGACATTGTCCGCCGGGTTCGCACCATCGTTGCGCACGCTGATGATATAGGTAGAGGCCACACCAACGCGGGCAGGATTGGGAGTGACCGATTTGCTGTTCACAGTCATGTCGGCAATGGCGGTCACACTGAAGCCGGCGGAATCAGAGTTGTTGGCGCTGTTGGTTTCCGTCGTATCGGGCGAAAAGACCGAAGCGAAATTGGTGAAGCTGCCGCTTTCAAACGGACGATCAACCTTGATGATCAGCGTTTCTGTGCCGCCACCTGCCAAATTGGCAAGGTTCCACGAAACCAGACCATTCCACTGGTTATAGCTCATCGTGCCGGACGTAACGCTGTCTTGGCTGGCGGCAGTGATGAAGGCCCCGCTGGCTACAAAGTTCGGCAGAGCATCGGTAACAGAGACCGAACGCGCCACATCGCTACCAGCTGCGTTTGATACGCGCAGGCGGACGTAATAGGTGTTGTCGGTATTGGCGACGGCAAGATTTTCGGTCCATCCACCGCTTGGCGAAAGGCTCATATCCTTGGCAATCGACAGATCGGCTGCGCTCGTGGTCGAACGCACACCCGCGCTGCGGCAATCGTTGCCAGTGGGGCTGTTGGGCGCTGACGGAGTATGAGCCGAACCTGCGGTCCGATCAGTACAGGCGGTGTTGGTGATCGTCGTATCAACGCCGCTACCTGCCTGCGTGATCAGCGTCAGATTGATCGTACCACCAACCGCCAAGTTGCCTGAATCGGTGGTTTCACAAGTGACGACAATGCCCCCGACCACGCACGACCAGTTGCCCGAGGCGCTAACAAAGGTTTCATCCGCGCTCAGCGTATCCGTCACACGGATCGGTGTCCCCGGAGCATAGCTGGCCACTGAAGGACCAAGATTGCGCACCACGATGGTGTTGGTGATATCTGCACCGGGCGCCACCGGGCTTGGACTTTTCCACTTGGCGTAAAGTTCAAGATCGGCATTGGGCAGCACGACCTGAAACGGTGCGATGGCCGTGTTGTTGGCCATATCCGGATCATTGAATCCGGCTGGCGGTGCAACACTTGCGGTGTTGTTGATGATCCCCCCGGTGCCCGAAGCCCCGGTCACGGGAATAGTGAAATTGGCCTGCCCGGAGGAAGTAATAGCCCCGGACGTGCAAGTAACTGCCTGTCCAGCCGCACTACAGCCCGATGGCATGGTCCCCGGCGTCAGCGATACATCAAGCACATCGGTTATCGTTGATCCGGCGGGCACGCTTTGCGGGCCGGTGTTGCGGATCGACAGAACCACGCTGGCACCGTTGCCCACGGTAATCGTGGATGGCATGGATTTGATTGCCTGAAGATCGCTTCCCGGCTCGACATTGGTGACGACCGTGTTCGAAGTATCGTTCAAGCTATTGGGATCAAGCACCAGTGGATCGGTGATCGAGGCGCTGGCGATGTTCGATACCGTACCAGCCGAGTTCTTGGTGATTTTGCCAGTGATGGTGATCACCGGATAAGCCGCCCCGACAGCGGGAGCGGCTCCGGTGAAATTACAAGTCACGGCCGAGCCTGCCAGAGCGCAGTTCCAGTTGGTTCCGGATGCAGACTGAAACAGATATTCGGATGCCGAAGGAAGATTATCCACCACACGAACCGCAGCCGTTGTGTTGGGTCCGTTGTTCGTGGCCGTCAGGGTATATTGCAGAATGCCGCCCGCAATCACGCTGGGGGCCGAACCAGACTTGGTCAGCATGATGTCGGCACCGGCCCGAACGGTTGGGGTAATGGTCAGGGCATTGTTGCCGGGGTTCGAATCCGAATTGCCCGATGCAGAAATTGTTGCCGTTGAATTTGTCGTGCCCGGCGTGGTGGCAAGAGCCTTGAAAGTAAAGGTCTGCGCATTGCCCGCACCGCCCAGCAGGTTCGGCAAATTGCACGTCAGGGTCTGGCTGCCGACTGCGCCACTAACCGAGCAATATGACGGGAAGTTTCCGCCCACATTCACCACTTCGAACCGGCTTGAAACCGCGATAGTGACGACCGCGTTGCTCACCGCAGACGCACTGTTGTTCGCCGCCGTAACGGTGAATGTCACCTCTGCCGTCGCCGCAATGGGATCAGGGTCCGCAGTGTATTGCGATACCTGTAAATCCGCCGCGAATGCTGTCCCGCCAAGCACAAATGCCAGAAAGCCGACAAACATCCGTAACACGGCCGAAACCAGTGAGGTAGGCATACAAATTGACCCTTTAACTCGCCGATATCGCTCGGCAATGCAGGGTTCAGGTGCGTTGAGTGTGGTTAATAAGGAGTAAAACGTAGTAGAAGTGTAAATGATTTTACATCTTCGCCCTGCGGCAGCCCGCCTACTCCGAACAACTTATTGGATTGATTTTAAAAGTTTGGTCACTTTGGGGATAAAACACGCAAAAATATGTGAAAAATTGTAAAGTTTTAGGGACGTCGACTGTTGTCACTGATCGGAAAAGCGCGTGGCAGCATGATGTTGCCAGCCTTCAGCGGTTGACCGCGGTCGGCAAGGGTCCCGGCCAGCCATGCCGCGGCGTTGATCGCCTGCACGGCATAGACCCCATCGGCGTCGACCGGGTCCAGCCCATCACGCAGCGGCGGTAATGCTCCAAGCGCGTAACCGTCGCGCAGGCGGCGGGCGAGATCATCGTGGGAGGGGTTGGTCAACGCCCGGCAAATTTTGGCGGCCGCTTTTGTTCGAAAGCGGCACAGGCTTCGCGGAAGTCTTCTGTCAGCAGCGCAACGCATTGCACGTGGTTTTCCAGTTCGACTGCTGCAGCAAGGCTTGGCGCATCAAGATTGGCGTGCATCACCTGCTTGGTGTGCTTGATCGCATAGTCGCTGTTTTCCGCCACCACACGCGCCATCGCTATTGCCTGATCGACCACTGCCAAATCCGGCTGCCCGGCACTGGCAAGCCCGATGGCATGCGCCTCTTCGGCGTTGACGGGGCGGCCTGTCAGCATGATCTCGAACGCGCGGCCTGCACCGATCAGGCGCGGCAAGTGATAGCTGATACCGCATTCGCCCGCACTCAGTCCGATTTTCACCGCGCCCACCAGAAAGCGCGCCGTCGGCCCGGCCACTCGGATGTCAGCCGCCAGTGCCAGCCCCATGCCTGCGCCAACCGCAGCACCGCCGATGGCCGCAATCACCGGGAACCGTGCCCATGCAACGTCCTGCATCAACCCGGCAAAGCGTTCCTGCAAATCCATCAAGGCGATGGGATTGCTCGGCGCGCCCTCACCCCGGATTTCCTTGAGATCCAGCCCAGCGCAGAACACCGTGCCCTGCGCGGCAAGCACGACAACGCGAATGGACTTGTCCGCCTCGATCCGCGCCAGTTCAGCGCGCAGGGCATCAACCATTGGCACGGTCATGGCATTGGCGGCTTCAGGCCGGCACAGCTTGACGATGCCGATGCCACCGCCAATATCCTTGAATTCGATCACGATGCATTCTCCAGCATGATGAGGGCCGATGGGTGCTCAGCCATTCCCGGCACATCGACCTTCAGGCGCAACAAGGCACCGCCCCCGGAGACCGTAGCGTTGCCGCCTGTCGAGACGAGCAGCGAAGTCGGGTCGGTCTGTTCAAAGCCGACGCTGACGATGTGGGGATAGGGGCAAGTCAGGCAGTGTGTCTGGTTGCCGCCGTCATTAAAGCGCAGCAACTTGCCGCTTTCCCAGCAAGCCAACCACAAACCGCCATCACGGTCCACCACCATGCCGTCGCTATCGGCAAGCGGGATGAACAGTTCAGGCGTACCGGGTTTTCCGCCCTCCAGCGGATAGCGCCAGACCCCGCGCGATGTTTCTGAATGGTAAAGCCAGCGCCCGCACGGGCTGAAGCCAATACCGTTCGATGCCACAACATCACGGCGCAGAACGGTCGCATTGCCATGGGCGTCCATGTGAAAGAACCGACCCGGCGCAGGGGCCGCGCCCTGTTCCATAATCGATACAAAATCGATCGTCCCGCCATAGAGGCCCCCGTGTCCGTCGCCTTCCATATCGTTGACCGCGATGATTGGCTCGCCCTCGATCGCGTCCAGCACAGTGCGGGTCTGCCCGGTTGCAGGATCAAGCGCCACGATCCCGCCCCGGCCACCACACAGAACATGGCCCGATGCATCAAGCACGATCCCACCAACCCAGTCGCGGCCCGTCAGCATGGCTTGCACAATGCCGTGCGCATCGCGGCGATAAACGCAGGCCCCGTAGAGGTCGGAGAACCACTGCGCACCGTCCGGCGCACCGCGCGGAGCCTCGACGAAGCCGTAACCTGCTGCAAGCTCTTCAAAGGTTCCGGCAACTTCCTCGATCATCGCACTCTCCGGTTATGGTAGCGTTCACGCCATCTTTTATGATTCGTTCGGGCCGACATTCGGTGGTCGTCCCGCCGAGCGGTAGCCATGACTTCTAACAGGGGGGCACCCGGCGTTGCTTCTGCCATTGTAGCTTCCGGCCACGTTGCTCAAACCCGCAATGGGCCACAATCTGGATCGGGAGAGCCTCATGAACGACGTTCAAGAAATGATGCGCCTGCAATATCCTGGCGGGACATGGGCGGACATCGCACGCCGCGATGGTGATCTGCCGCCGGTGCTGGCGCGACAATCCAACCCCGACCAGAACCTGCGTGACATTCCATTTGCGCATTATACCGACCCGGCCTTTTTCGACCTTGAAATGGAGCGGATGTGGAAGCGCGTCTGGCAGTTTGCTTGCCGCGAAGAGCACGTTGCCGAATTGGGCGACTGGTTCGTCTACGACATCGGACGCCTCTCGGTCATTGTCGTGCGCACAGATGAGGGTTTGCGCGGTTACCCAAACTCATGCCTGCATCGCGGCACCAAGCTCAAACCATCAGGTGCAAGCGGCTGGTCCGAATCCTTGCGCTGCCCTTTCCATAGCTGGGAATGGAACCTTGACGGTTCGCTGAAGAACATCCCGTGCAGCTTCGAATTTCCACAGATCGACCGGCAAAAGGCCTGCCTTCCGCAAGTCCGCGTCGAAAGCTGGAACGGCATGATCTTTGTAAACTTCGATCCCGCCGCCCCTGCCCTGACCGACTATCTTGAAGTGCTGCCCGATCATTTCGCCAACTGGGACATGACCGGTTGGTACGTGGCAACACACGTGCGCAAGCATCTGCCCGCCAACTGGAAAGTGGCGCTCGAAGCTTTCATGGAGGCCTATCACACCCCTTACGTCCACCCGGAAATGACCAACGTGGTGGGCGATCAGAACATGCAGCACGACATCTTTTCAGATCACATCAGCCGCGATCTGTGCGCAATGGCATCATCCAGCCCCACCTCGAAAGCAAACCTTTCCCAGCAACAATTGCTCGACATGATGCTGGTGGCCGATGCCGCAATGGTGGGCGAGCGGGCCATAGTTCCTGAGGGCAAAACCGCGCGCTGGGTCATGGCAGAGCAATTGCGCACGCAGATGCTGGAGCAGCATGGGCTGGACTATTCAGGCCATTCGGTGCCGGAAATGATCGACTCGCTCAAGTATCACGTGTTCCCCAACCTGCTTGTCTATCCCGCACCGGGCCTGTGCCTGATCCAGCAGTTCCGGCCCGATGGCCACGACCATGACCGCGCGATCTTTGACCAGTACGTCCTTCATCCGCGCCCGCGCGATGGAAACTTTGCGGTTGGCGAAGTCGAGGAACTTGCCGAGAACGAAAGCTTCACCAAGGCGCCTTCGATGGACCCGTTCCTGGCCAGCGTGCTCGATCAGGATACCGACATCATGCGCTGGCAGCGCGAAGGCATGTATGCCAGCGCCAAGGGCGGCGAAACGCTGTCGATCTATCAGGAAGCGCGCATCCGCCACTTGCACGACACGCTGGAAAAATATGTTTCACCAGAACCAAAGCAAGCGGCAGCCAAGTAAAAGCCCATCTGAGAGGACAACCCAAGCATGGACCTGGAACTGAAAGGCAAGAAAGTGCTCGTCAGCGCGGCAACGCGCGGGCTTGGCCGGCAAATGGTCGAACAGTTCCTTGATGAAGGCGCCATCGTTTCGTTTTGCGGACGCCGTGCCCGCGCGACCGAAGCCAACCCCAGCGATGATGACGTTTTTGCCAATCCCCTCTCCGGTGAAGGCGTGGAAGATGCGCTGGAATCACTGCGTTCGCGCGGGACGGTCTATGGCACGGTGGTCGATTGCGGCTATTTCGATCAGGTGACCGCTTGGGTCGAACACGCCGCACAGGAAATGGGCGGGATCGACATCTTGGTATCCAATGCCAGCGCACTGGGCGGCATCCCGCGCAACCGCAAGGGTTGGGACATCAACTATAACGTCGATCTGATGTCGGCCGTGGCCATGGTCGAAACTGCGCTGCCCTATCTTAAGCAATCTGACGCCGCAGCCTTCGTGCAGATGTCGACCATCACCGCGATCGAAAATCACGCCTTCGGAGAATCCGGGCTGAGCTATGGCGCGATGAAGGCCGCGTTGATCAACTTCACGCACCAGTTGTCGCTCGATTACATGAAGGATGGTATTCGCTGCAATTGCGTGTGCCCCGGCCCGGCCTTTGTCGAGGATGGCAGTTGGGGTTTCCTCAAGGATGCAATGCCCGATTATTACGAAGCGAACCGCCTGAAACATCCCGCAGGGCGGTTCGGCAAGCCCGAAGAAATCGCCAACGCCGTTCTATTTCTCGCCTCGCCGCGGGCTTCATGGATTACTGGCGTCAACCTCACCGTCGACGGAGGCTTCACCCGCAACGTCAAGTATTGATCCGCAGAAAATTCCGCGCTGCAATATCGGAAATGTCATGCAGTTCTAACGCATTGAACGAATGCGTCGATAACTGTGATGGGTTAAACCCGTTGGGGTCCGCCGACTTATTGATCTATCCGATTGTTATGCCTGATCGAGATCGGGCGAACAGGAGGAGAGACATCATGACATTCCGCAGGATCGCTTTGGTCGCACTGATGGCCGCGGCATCGCCGCTGGCGGTGGCGGGCACGGCCCATGCAGACGCGATTACCGACAGCCCGATGGCCGCCAAGGAATGGTGGCCCAAGAGCCTTGATCTGACCGCGCTGCGCCAGAACGAAGCCAAGGCCAATCCTTATGGCCCGGACTTTGATTACGCCAAAGAGTTCGCCTCGCTTGATCTCGACGCGGTCAAGGCTGACATCCGCAAGACGTTGACGACATCGCAACCGTGGTGGCCCGCAGACTATGGCCACTACGGACCGTTCTTCATCCGCATGGCCTGGCACAGCGCAGGCACCTATCGCACCGGTGATGGGCGTGGCGGATCAGATGGCGGTGAGCAGCGGTTTGAGCCGCTGAATTCGTGGCCCGATAACGTCAGTCTGGACAAGGCCCGCCGCCTCGTCTGGCCGATCAAGCAGAAGTATGGTCGCAAGCTGTCATGGGGCGATTTGATGGTGCTTTCGGGCAATGTCGCCATGGAAGACATGGGCTTCAAAACGCTGGGCTTTGCCGGTGGTCGCGTTGACGCCTGGCAGCCGGACATGGTGTTCTGGGGGCCTGAAACCAAGGCGCTGGATGACAAGCGCCGCGATGGCAAGGGCAATCTGAAGGGACCGCTGGCAGCAACCCAGATGGGCCTGATCTATGTGAACCCCGAAGGCCCCAACGGCGTGCCAGATCCTCTGGCCGCTGCCGCCGACATTCGCCGCGCGTTCGGTTCGATGGCGATGAGTGACGAAGAAACCGCTGCCCTGATCGCTGGAGGTCACACTTTTGGCAAAGCGCACGGTGCGCACAAACCCGAAGAATGCGTTGCAGCAGATCCGGGCAGTGCCAAGCTGGAACAGCAAGGCCTTGGATGGGCCAACAAGTGCGGCAAGGGCAATGCCGAAGACACCGTTAGCAGCGGTCTTGAAGGGGCATGGACATCAAACCCTATCGCTTTCACCACGCAGTACCTTGATAACCTCTATGGTTTCGAATGGGTAAAGACCAAGAGCCCGGCTGGCGCGACGCAGTGGATTCCCAAAGACCCCGGTGCAGCGCAACTGGTGCCTGACGCGCATCGTCCTGATGTGCGCCACGCGCCGATCATGTTCACTACCGACATAGCGATGCGCGAAGACCCCGGTTTCCGAAAAGTGACGCAGAACTGGCAGAAGAACCCTGAAGCATTTGCCGATGCCTTTGCTCGCGCGTGGTTCAAACTGACGCACCGCGATATGGGGCCGCAAGCGCGCTATGTGGGCAAGGATGTCCCCACCGTAACGCTGTCATGGCAGGACCCTCTGCCCAAGGCGGACTATTCCGTGATTGGCAACGATGATGTGGGGCAACTGAAGAGCAGCATCCTGTCATCCGGCCTGACTACGGCAGAACTGATACGCACAGCATGGGCGTCCGCGTCAACCTTCCGCGCAACCGACATGCGCGGCGGTGCCAATGGCGCACGGCTGCGTTTGGCCCCGCAAAAGGACTGGGCGGTGAACAATCCCGCTGAAGTTGCCAAAGTAACAGCAAAGCTCGACGCGATCCGCACCGCCTTCAACAAGGGTGCCAAGAACGGCCAGAAAGTCAGTCTTGCCGATCTGATCGTACTGGGCGGCAATGCCGCAATCGAACAGGCGGCCAAGGCAGCAGGGCAAGATGTGAGCGTGCCGTTCACGCCGGGCCGGGTTGATGCCACACAGGCGCAGACCGACGTTGAATCGTTCAATTACCTTCAACCCAAGGCCGACGGCTTCCGCAATTACTTTGCAGCCGACGATTACAAGGGGCCGGTTGAAGCACTGATCGACAAGGCAGATCTGCTTGGCCTGACCGTGCCTGAAACCACGGTTCTGGTGGGGGGCATGCGCGTTCTGGGAGCCAATGCTGGCGGTTCAGTCGCAGGCGTGTTCACCAGCCGTCCGGGCATTTTGACCAATGACTTCTTCACCAACCTGCTGTCGATGGACACGGTTTGGGCAAAGTCTGCGGCCAATCCAGCGGTCTATGAAGGCAAAGACCGCACAAGCGGTGCCATGAAATGGACGGCAACGCCGGTTGATCTGGTATTTGGTTCCAATTCAGAACTGCGCGCTGTGGCTGAAGTCTACGCCTCGGACGATGCCAAGGCCAAGTTCACGACGGACTTCGTGTCGGCTTGGACCAAAGTGATGAACGCCGACCGCTTCTGAGCGGTGGTATAGGATGCGGCGGCGAGGCTTTGTGCCTTGCCGCCGTTGTTATTTTTGCGGACCTTGGCACCTGCCCACGCTAAAGACCTGTCATGCAACACCAACCAATTCTGATTTTGACCACCGGCGGCACTATCGACAAAGCCTATTTCGACGCGCTGAGCGAATATCAGATCGTCGAGAGCGGAATTCCGGAGGTGCTGGCACAAGCGCGCGTGGCCTTGCCGTTCCGGGTGATGGAACTGATGCGCAAGGACAGTCTTGAATTGACCGACGCCGACCGCGCGCTGATCGCCGCAGCCGTGCGCCAAGCGCCTGAAGCCCACGTGGTAATCACGCACGGCACCGATACCATGACCGAAACGGCCAAGGCGCTGGCCGACATTACAGGCAAGACCATTGTCCTGACCGGTGCGCTATCCCCTGCGCGATTTGCCGAGACCGACGCCCCGTTCAACCTCGGCATGGCGTTTGCCACCGCGCAGATCGCCGCGCCCGGCGTGTGGATTGCCATGAGCGGACAAGTGTTTGACGGGCTGAAAGTCCGAAAGGACCGGACCGCAGGGAAATTTGTGGCAATCTAGAGCCAGATGGCGCGATGGGATCGCTTTACGCCAAGGCCCGATACAGGCTGAAGAGGCTGGTGGCAGTCAGCAACGCGCCAACCATCGCCATGAGCCGCTTGGCCGCGATGCGCTTGGCGATGACGGCCCCCAGCGGCGCAGCAACCAAGCCGCCGATGATCAAGCCTACGGCTGCAATGCTAAAAGCCTGAAGGCCAAGTGTCAGGATGAAGGTGATCGAGATGGTTGTGGTCAGAAAGAATTCGGCAGTGTTGACCGTGCCGATGGTGGTGCGTGGTTCGGTTCCTTGAACAAGCAGATTTGATGTCACCACCGGTCCCCAGCCGCCGCCGCCCACAGCATCAAGGAAGCCGCCAACAAGGCCCAGTGGCTCGACCACTTTGGCAGGCTTGTGTTCATGGCCGTGATCCATTTCCCATGCCCGCCACAGCAAGTAGATGCCGATGCTGGTAAGGTAGGCCATGACGAACGGCTTGACCACATTGCCATCGATATTGGTCAGCAAATACTCACCATGCAGGCACCTATCGCAGTCACAATTCCCGTTGCCGTGGAGGTAAGCGGAGAATCTCGCTCAAAAATCTATGAGGCGATGAAGCGCGGCGCTCTCCCCGCGCGAAAATCGGGTCGCAGGACCTTGATCCTGTATTCCGACTTGCAGGCCTACCTAGCGAACCTCCCGACCTATCAGGCGGGAGCATGACCAATGCGTTCACCAGAAATGCAAAACCCGGGGCTGGCACCCCGGGCTTCGCGCAATCAACTTGGCGGCTGGTTGCATTCTTCCCCTACCGCATCGGAATGGCAGGCTCAAACGCTTTCCACCCGCTTCTGCCTATCGCCTTGGATGGCGCGGGATATGGCGCGACTTTGCTTTGGGGAGGGCCGTTGCGATGATTGACAAGTCCCTCACCAATCACCGGCAAGCGGCTCTTGCGCTGCTGAACGGTGATCACCGGCTCAGCCGAAAGGCCGGGCAATTCCTTGGCCAGCTTGCGGTTGATTCCACGCCCATGAGTGAAGCGCAGGCCGGATGGCTGGCCAAACTGTTGGAGCGCGCGGGCTTGCCACCGTTGGCAAAGGGGGACGCAGCATGAGCACCTATCCTGATGCACCGGGTCACCGGAACGTGGAAACCTCGATCGCAGCCGCCGATGCTCTAGCGCCCAAGTTGGGACGGCTCCAGCGCATGGCAGAGGGCACAATTCGTGATGCTGGCGCGCATGGCCTTACCGCCGATGAACTGGCGGCAAGGCTCCACATGGACCGATGGTCAATTCAGCCGCGCACCAGCGAATTGAAGCGCAAGGGCCTTATCCGTGACAGCGGGCAGCGCAGGCCGAATAGCACCGGCAAGCTGGCAATTGTCTGGATTGCCGCGTGATCGCTGCCGCCATGCCCAAGACGCCACATAGCGCCCGGTATGGCGGCGCTTTGAAACTTCACCGGGGGGCAACTTTCGGTGAAGTTTTAAATGCACCGCACCAGCCGCAAATGCCTGAAGAACCGCCGATTGTTCGAACTGGCACGGCGATTGCAATTAATTACCTTACCTCTGGTGTAGCAGCCCTTTCAGCTAGCACTGGCAGAGGTGGAGCGCGCAACCGTGCCGACCGTGAAAGCCATGCACTGACAGCAGCTCAAATTGGCAATCTGAAGGCCGCTGAGCGTCATGCCGAAAAAATCGGGCTGCCATTCACCCGGATGATCTCGATACACTGGCAGGCCGCTGGAGTGCCATTATCCGGCATGGCAAAAGCGACCGGGCGCTTTACCGATCTCATGGTGAAAGCGCTGGCCCGGCATGGCAGCGGCACGGCATGGCTTTGGACGCACGAAAATGTGCCCGGCAAAGGCCATGACAAAGGCGGGCACTGTCACTTGCTCGCCCATGTGCCTGCCGTTCTCGTGCCCGTTATCACGGGCCTGCAACGGGGCTGGCTTCGCCGAATTACCGGGCATCCTTACCGGGCGGGCGTGATCTACAGCAAACCTATTGGCGGGCGGTTAGGGCTGGAGGTGGGCAATCCCGATCTCCACGCCGTCAATCTGGAGGCGGCGCTTGCCTATGTCCTGAAAGGGGCAAGCCCTGAAGCCGTGTCACAATTCGGCCTGGAGCGATTACAACCGGGCGGGCGCATCATCGGCAAGCGTTGCGGCACCTCTCAAAACATCGGCGCGAAGGCGCGAGCTTACACTATCGACAGTTACCCATCAGCGATTGAGGGGTCAAAGCGCCATCCGATCTCGGTTGAACCTTTATGCTGAGCGATACATAATTCGATTGGCGCTTGTCCGCATTGCTCGCACCAAAAACCAATGACAATTCCGTCCCGACGACGGCTTGGATTATCATCCCCGAGTGAAGCCGGAAGAACTGTCACCTTTCCGCCTTCTATCCGAGTTTCAATAACCGTGGCAGCATCTTCGGAACGATCAAAGGTGGTGACATAGGTATGGTGCAAATTGTCTGCGCCACAACGAGGACACAACAAATCGCTTGCTCCGCCGAGGTCGGCAATCCTGATAAATTTCGAAGTGGTAGGGGCTTCGGACATTACTTTCTCCAATCTGGCTTTGTTTAGCTCTGCATTGGTCCCTAGTCATGTGCAAGAGGCCCGTCGGCAACCACGATTAACCAGCGGAACAAATTCTAGAAATGGGCAAGAGCCGGGCCGTAGCGCCATTCCGCTTCCCGCATCGTTGCCTTCCTAGCCTTGGCTCAATTGCGCAAAGATCGAGCGAAAGATTCGTACTGATCGCATCACCGCTCGGCGAGCGCACATTGAGATTGGTACAATGCCCACAATTTCGGCACTCGGGCCGATGCACATAACCAAGACGCGAGTAGTCGCTCATTTTGTCCAATAGCATGCTTCCCATTGCCACCTTCATTGATCTGATTCAGGCGTGCAATTGTTCTTGAAATGTTCTATGCGTGAAGGCGAAATTTCACCGGGTTAGATATGGCCAGTCGCAATAAACCAGACGGTGGCATGAAGCCGAACAACGCCTTGTCAGTCGAGCAAACTACGGGAGAAACCGGCGCTCAGGCGATGGCGCGGAAGCTACTCCAGCCGACCTTGAAGAACGCGGCGGCAGCATCGGCATTCACCAGCAAAATGATGGGCAGCGAACTGGAGTTGCCGGGCGTTGGCGACTACGCCGATCATGTTTTATCGATGACGCGGAAGGCAGCGGACGGCGATCTCACCATGGCGAGCAAGATACTGGCTGCTCAGGCAATCACCCTAGATAGCATGTTTGCCGAACTGGCCCGGCGCGCGGCAATGAACATGGGCGAATACATCAACGCTTCCGAACGATACGGGCGGCTGGCGCTTAAAGCTCAGAGCAATTGTCGGGCAACGCTGGAGACGCTGGCGAAGCTGCACCAGCCGCGCGAACAGACCGTGCGCCATGTTCATGTGAACGAGGGTGGGCAGGCCGTCATTGCCGATCAATTCCACAGTCATGCCGGGGGGCAGGAAAATGCAAAATCAACCGAACAACCCCACGCAACCGGAACCGCCACGGCTGGCAGCGGCCCCGCGATGCTTGGCCATGACGCGGCAGGGAGCGGCTTGCCAATCCCCAGCGATAAAGGGGGCCAAGCGATGCCGGATGCACGGCGGCAAGGGAAGCGGCGCGCCTAGAGGCAACCGCAACGCCCGCAAGCATGGCGGATATTCTGCCAAGACGCTGGAGGCGGTGCGATATTTGAAGGCGATTGCCCGGCTGGTGCGGGACGAATTGGATTGATGGCAATGAAGCTTGCAGCCGTAATCTACTACTGCTGACGCACGTCAGAGAAGCCGCAGGCCATATAACAGATGCCAGATAGGGCTGGTGCGCGTCTGGACGTTTGCCAAGCAATCATGTTGTCGGAGCAATTTGTCCGGTGTGCTTCCAGAACACATATCGAGACTCAGGGCGTACCGTTGATTTTCCAATCGTACGATTACCGCTCCAAACCAAAGGTTGATTGCTACTAAGGCGGTTATGACCGCAGTCGCTGCCTTGCTCATCTTGCCCCCTTGCCGACCTTACAACAGACGGTGTTTTTCCATTCGCTTCCCGTCATCCATCAATATGCAGATGTATGCCCGGTAGTTGAAACTTTCTCCGATGGCCGCTGCAAATGCCCGCGCGTTTGTCTCGCACATTTGCAATCCGATGGACCGCCCTATGACTGTTTCGTCGTTCGCTTCGTCCCGCTCCAGATGACGCCAATATCTGACTTCATATTCCGCCTTGTTCTCGACATAGTCGCAGGAATAATCGGATGCATACTCGGAGCACCCCCCGAACATGCTTCCGCAGGCTCCCAGAATGACGGCGACGGGCGCTGCCAAGAGATTGCGCACCAGTCGGTTCGTCATGTTTCCGCTCCTAAGCCCATGTTTGACAATAGCGGTCGGCAAATTCGACTGCGAGCACGATTGCTCTAATGCCGCGAAAATGACTTGCTGCAAAGCCGCAGAAAAGCGCGCTTTCGATCAAATCCAAGTCGGAGGTCATTGTTGACTGAGAAGCTGCCACCTCCCGAAAACCGCACGATTCAGCCATTTTAGGCCGCGATTTGTCGCGTTCGGTGTGTATCGAACTTCACCAACTCTAGCCAATTGAAGCGCTTGAATTGACGCGGACGTTTTGACGTCCGTACCGGCAGGATCGAGCGCGCCGCGCAAACAGCATGCAGCGTGATCTGGGGCGAGTTTCACGCCCTGTTTTACGGGATTTTTACAGGCAGCAGTAACAATTTCCGCGTAAGTCATTGAAAAAATGGTGCACCCGACAGGATTCGAACCTGTGACCCCTGCCTTCGGAGCTAGAACTACAATGCTACGCTAGCTTTGTCGACCCAACGCTAGAGTGCTATAACTCACTGTTTATACAATGTTTTATTGACAAGAAGGGTTCTCCAAGCTACCCTAATGACCCCCACAGTTTTCGTTCTGGTGGTGAGTTTTTGGTGAGTTTTTGGATCTGCTCTAGCGAGGTGCGTTATGCCAAAACTGACGAAAACGGTCGTAGACAAGTCTGAGCCGCGTGAGCGGCAATACACTGTCTGGTGCAGCGAGCTGAAGGGCTTCGGCATATTCGTGCTGTCCTCCGGCACGCGGACATACTTCGTCGACTACCGCAATGCCAACAATGTGCGTCGCCGGATGAAGCTGGGCCGGCATGGCGCTGTTACCGCCGAACAGGCTCGGATGCTAGCGATCCAGGCGCTTGCCGAAGTCTCCAAGGGCAACGATCCGCTGGAGGATCGCAATAGCACCCGCAAGGCCATCTCGGTCAAGGAACTCTGCGAGCTTTACATCAAGGAACTGGAAGAGGGCCGCATACTTGGGAAAGGCGGTCGGCCGAAGAAGGCGAGCACCAAGATCACCGATCTTGGCCGGATCAACCGGCACATCATCCCGTTGCTTGGCAAGAAGCCTGTCACCCATGTCACCAAGGCCGATGTGACGGCGATGATGAAGGACATCATGGCCGGCAAGACGCGCACCAGCGAGAAGACTAAGAAGCTGCGCGGCAAGTCGATCGTGCGGGGCGGCCTTGGCGCTGCGAGCCGCACGGTCGGTCTGCTCGGCGGCATTTTTACCTATGCGCGGGACGAACTCGGCATCATTGAGCTCAATCCAGCGCATGGTGTTCGCAAGCCGAAGGACGTGGTGCGGACTCGCCGGCTGAATGAGGATGAGTATCGAAGCCTCGGTCGCATTCTCACCAAAGCGGCTGAGGACGAACGCTATACGCGGATCGTCGACATCATCCGGCTGATCGCCATGTCAGGCTGCCGTCGCGGCGAGATCATCGAACTGCAGAAGGTGGAGATCGACTCGGTTGGGAGCGCCTTCCGGTTTGAGGATACCAAGGAGGGCCAGTCCGTCCGTCCGATGGGCTTGCCCGTTGCCGAGTATTTCGACGAGCGCGATTGGAGCGGCGACAGCCCCTATGTGTTTCCCGGCGAGAGGAACCGAGACAAGCCGTTCGGCAGCTTCCCCAGGCATTGGGAAAAGATCTTCGCCGAAACCGAGCTGGCAGACCTCACCGCCCATGTCCTGCGTCACAGCTTCGCCAGCATTGCAAATGATCTCGGCTTCACCGAGATCACGATTGCGGCGCTGCTCGGCCATGCGTCGGGCTCGATCACGAGCCGTTATGTGCATACACTTGATGCGGCGCTCGTCATGGCGGCCGACACGGTGTCGGGCTACATTCAAGCGCTTCTGGATGGGGCGGTCCTGTCCCATACCCATTACGCGCTCGATCGCAGCTCCAGAAAGGCGGCGCTGGCGCGGTTCCTCTCGCCCCAATCGGATACCTCGGCGCGATCGGAAGAACCGGAGCGTCTGGCAGCCTGAACCAAACGCCCGGTTGCGCCGCGCTCCCGCCTCGCGGGGGCTGGCGCGACATGGGCCGCGGCCCGGATCGGGCAACTGCGTGGAGACCATCGCACCAAAAGGGGGGATGGAGATGGAGGTGAATGTTCCGACAATCTGAGTAATTGGCTAGGGCCTGTTGAGATTCAGGATTGAACTAACCCGCTGACGCGGGAGAAGTGCGGGTCTTGGCTGGAATGGCCTCCTGATGAGATGGTTTGGTTGCTTGACCAACCTTCAACCAGGAGACCATCCCATGACTGACGCCACAGCAGCGGTAAGCCCGCTGC
>CAMTWP010000019.1:0-10569 GCA_947085475.1 uncultured Novosphingobium sp.
GCTGAACAGGCTGCAAGTGCTGCGAAAAGCAACAGGACGAGGGTTTTGCGCATAAGTTCAATCCCGCTTGAGTTGCGAAAGATCACGGACCGCGCCGCGCGCGGCACTGGTGGTCATAGCCGCATAAGCTTGCAAAGCGGTTGATACTTTGCGCGGACGCGCTGCAGCAGGCTTCCAGCCATGCGCCTCTTGCGCAGCGCGGCGGGCTGCCAGCACATCATCGGCAACGGCCAGATGAATCGTGCGGTTGGGGATGTCGATTTCGATTACGTCACCCGCTTCGACCAAGCCGATTTCACCACCTTCTGCGGCTTCTGGCGAAACATGGCCGATCGACAGGCCAGACGTGCCACCCGAAAAACGCCCATCAGTCAGCAAGGCGCAAGCAGCGCCAAGGCCCTTCGATTTGATGTAGCTGGTGGGGTAAAGCATTTCCTGCATTCCGGGACCGCCTTTGGGGCCTTCGTAACGGATCACCACGACATCGCCTGCGACGACCTGTCCGGTCAAAACTGCGGTAACGGCGGCGTCCTGGCTTTCATAGACCTTGGCAGGCCCGGTGAACTTGAGGATTTTTTCATCGACGCCTGCGGTCTTCACAATGCAACCATCGCGCGCGATATTGCCGAATAGAACCGCAAGCCCGCCGTCCTTGCTGAACGCATGTTCCGCAGAACGGATCACGCCGTTCTCACGGTCGAGATCAAGTTCTTTCCAGCGGCGGTCTTGTGAGAAGGCAACTTGGGTAGGTACGCCGCCGGGGGCGGCCCGGAAAAACTCCTGCACGGATGGAGAATTGGTGCGCTTGATGTCCCACAAATTCAGCGCATCGCCCATCGTGCGGCTGTGGACGGTGGGCAAATGCGTGTGCAGCAAGCCAGCGCGGTCCAATTCGCCAAGGATTGCGTAAATGCCGCCCGCGCGATGGATGTCTTCCATGTGAACGTCGGCCTTGGCCGGGGCGACCTTTGACAGGCACGGGACTTTGCGGCTTAGCCGATCAATGTCGTTCATGGTGAAGTCCACCCCTGCTTCGTGCGCAGCGGCAAGCAGGTGAAGCACGGTGTTGGTCGACCCGCCCATGGCGATATCGACGCACATAGCGTTTTCGAAAGCTTCAAAGCTCGCGATGGAGCGCGGCAAGGCGCTATCATCGTCCTGTTCGTAATAGCGTTTACACAGATCGACGACGAGGCGGCCCGCTTCAAGGAACAAGTTCTTGCGATCCGCATGCGTGGCAAGCGTTGATCCGTTGCCGGGAAGCGACAGGCCCAGTGCTTCTGTCAGGCAGTTCATCGAATTGGCGGTGAACATGCCTGAGCATGAACCGCACGTCGGACATGCAGAACGTTCGATGCTCGCGACTTCTTCATCGGTATAGGATTCGTCTGCGGCGGCGACCATTGCGTCGACCAGATCAAGCGCGGTTTCCTTGCCGCGCAGCACAATCTTGCCCGCTTCCATCGGCCCGCCGGAAACGAACACGACCGGGATATTGATGCGCAGCGCGGCCATCAGCATGCCCGGCGTGATCTTGTCGCAATTGGAGATGCACACCATTGCGTCGGCGCAATGCGCGTTGACCATATATTCGACACTATCGGCAATCAGATCACGGCTTGGCAGCGAATAGAGCATGCCATCATGGCCCATCGCAATGCCATCATCGACCGCGATCGTGTTGAATTCCTTGGCGACGCCGCCTGCGGCCTCAATTTCCCGCGCGACCATCTGGCCCAGGTCCTTGAGATGGACGTGGCCGGGAACAAACTGGGTAAAGCTATTGACGACGGCTATGATCGGCTTGCCAAAATCACTGTCTTTCATACCGGTGGCGCGCCAAAGCCCACGTGCGCCTGCCATGTTGCGGCCATGAGTGGTGGTGCGTGAGCGATAGGCAGGCATGGGATAACTCCAGACAACGAACCAGGTTTTGGGAATCAGTTTTTGAGACGACTTACCTTGCCACTAACCCAGCCGGGCGCGTCCGTCGAAGGTTAAATGACCTTCATGTCAGTGGGAAAAATCCCTAGAAATGCTAGGTAATTGCAACCGCAACTTGATTGGCAATGCGCGCAAGCCGTTCAGCCCATACAGCTTGACCTGCTGCGGTGGCGATGAGGTCTTGTCGCACTTCGATACCGAGGTAGGGACGCCCTTCGGCCTCGGCGTGGCGGTTCATCGTGGCGTTCAACAACTTGCCCGAATAGGGAAGCTGATCGCCGACCGTCAGCCCTTCGGCCTCAAGTATCGGAATGGCGATGCGAGCGGCGCGATAATCGTCATTGTATAGCACCCCTACTTGCCACGGGCGCGGTTCATCGCTGGACGCCAACTTCGGCGTAAAGCTGTGGAGCGAGAGGATCAGGGCTTGCGGCGTTGTGTCCAGCAAACTTTCCAGTGCCGCGTGGTAAGGCCTGAAAAACCTTTCAAGGCGCGCCTCGTGTTCTTGGTGATCGAGCGCATTGCCGGGGATTGCGTGGCCGTCGCTGGCGATAGGAACGACGGTCGGCAAATGTTCGTCGCGGTTGAAATCGCAAACGAGACGGCTGACGTTGCCTTGAAATGCGGCGATGCCAGGGCGCTGCGCCATGATTTCGCCGATTGCGGCAACGCCAATATCAACCGCGATGTGCTGGCACAATAAATCGGCAGCGATGCCCAGATTGATGTCTTCGGGCACGCGATTGGAGGCATGGTCCGAAACAACAAGGATACCGCCAAAGCGCGGCGTGCCGATCAGACGGTAAGCTTCGCTCAACGCAATGCTCCTGCCAAAGTCCACCATTCGCGTGGCATCGCCTGTTGCGCGGCATCGCGATGCACGATGGTATCGAACAGCGCGAAGCAAGTCGCGCCAGATCCCGACATGCGCGCGATCCACGCATCGGTTTTGCGCAAGGCGTTCAGCACATTCGAAATTTGCGGCACCAGTGCAAGAGCCGGTGCTTCAAGGTCGTTGCGTCCTTTAAGCGCCATTTCGCGCAAGGTGCCACCTTCGAGCGGTCCGCGATCGGTGCCGTCCCAAGCTGTGAACACAGGACCAGTGGCGAGTGGGATGCGCGGGTTGACCAGCAGTACCGGGCAGCCTGCCAGATCGTTGGCAATGAGGTCTAGTTCGGTGCCGGTGCCGCGCCCGATGCAGGCATGGCTTTCCACGCAAGCGGGCACATCAGCCCCCAGCTTTGCGGCTTTATCCCGCCAGTCGTCCGGCAGGCCATAAGTACGTTCAACCATGCGGAAGATCGCGCCAGCATCGGCAGAACCGCCGCCCAACCCGGCGGCTACGGGCAAGTTCTTTTCGAGAGTGACCGCCCAGCCCGCACCATGCGGCAGACCGGCTAGCGCCTTGGAAACGATATTGCCAAACGGATCGTCAAGCGCGCCGCCGAATTCGCCCATGACCCGCAACGCATCGCGAGATGCTGGCGTGGCGACAAGTTCATCGCCTGCATCGACGAAGGCGAACAGCGTCTCAAGCTCGTGATAGCCATCGTCCCTGCGCTGCCGCACATGCAGCGCAAGGTTGATCTTGGCGTAGGCCGTTTCGCGCACAATTTCTCCCCCTCCCCGTTTTGGGGAGGAACCTTGCATCACATGTTCGGATAGTTGGGCCCACCGCCGCCTTCGGGGGTGACCCATTCGATGTTCTGGGTCATGTCCTTGATGTCGCAGGTTTTGCAGTGGACGCAGTTCTGCGCGTTGATCTGCAGACGCGGATTGCCTTCTTCGACGCCGATGTATTCATAGACGCCTGCCGGGCAATAGCGCGCTTCAGGGCCTGCGTAGATCGGCAAGTTGATGCGCGTTGGGACGGTCGGATCTTTGAGCACGAGGTGGCAAGGCTGATCTTCCTCGTGATTGGTGTAAGAGAACGCAACGCTGGTCAGACGGTCGAACGTGATCGTGCCATCGGGCTTGGGGTAAACGATGGGCTTGTAAAGATCGGCGCGCTGCGTCGTCTCGGCGTCCTTGTGATGCTTCATCGGCTTCCAGATGCCGAACCCGCCAATGGTGCGAAGCCACATGTCTGCGCCTGCCAGAACCGTACCCAATTCGCCGCCAAATTTGGCGACGAGCGGCTGAGCATTTTGCACCTTCTTGAGTTCAGTCGCGATCCAGCTTTCGCGAACGGCAGTGTCGTATTCGACCATATCGTCCTTTTCGCGGCCAGCAGCCATAGCGGCGACGATCGAATCTGCGGCCAACATGCCGCTTTTCATTGCGGTGTGGCTGCCCTTGATGCGCGGCACATTGACGAAGCCTGCCGAGCACCCGATCAGCGCGCCGCCGGGGAACGACAGACGCGGGACCGACTGCCAACCACCTTCGTTGATCGCACGGGCGCCATAAGAAACGCGGCGTCCACCTTCAAGGATTTCGCGGATGGCAGGGTGCTGCTTCCACCGCTGGAATTCTTCGAACGGATAGACATAAGGGTTGGCATAATCGAGCGCAGTCACAAAGCCGAGCGCGACCTGATTGTTCGACTGGTGATAGAGGAAACCGCCGCCCCACGAGTTTGATTCCGAAAGCGGCCAGCCCTGGGTGTGCAGGACGCGGCCCGGAACGTGCTTTTCTGGATCGATGTCCCACAGTTCTTTGATGCCGATGCCATAAACCTGTGGTTCGCAATCGCGCTCCAGATCAAAGTGAGCCTTCAACCGCTTGGTCAGGCTGCCACGCGCGCCCTCGGCAAACAGGGTGTACTTGGCGTGGAGTTCCATGCCGGGCTGGTAATCGCCCTTGTGCGAACCGTCCTTGGCAACGCCCATGTCGCCAGTGGCAACACCCATGACTGCGCCGTTCTCGTCGAACAAGACTTCGGCAGCGGCAAAGCCGGGAAAAATTTCGACACCCAGTTCCATCGCTTGTTCGGACAGCCAGCGGCAAAGATTGCCAAGACTTCCGGTGTAATTGCCGTGGTTCGACATGAATGGAGGCATCGGCCAATGGGGGATGCTGACTTTGCCGGTCTTGGACAGAACCCAGTGCCAGTTATCTGTGACTGGCGTTTCTGCCATCGGGCAGCCCTGTTCGCGCCATTCGGGTAGAAGCTCGTCCAGCGCCTTGGGATCGACCACAGCACCTGACAAGATGTGCGCGCCGATTTCAGAACCCTTTTCGAGAACGCAGACCGCGATCTCAGGATTGGCCTGCTTCAGCCTGATCGAGGCTGCCAGCCCAGCTGGTCCGCCACCGACGATGACCACATCATAAGGCATCGATTCCCGTTCGCTCATGCCCGCATACTCCCGACTATTTGCGCATCCGCATTCGCTTTATGCCTTGAAAGAGGCCATCGTGAAGGTCAAGACCGCAAATCAGACACACAAGGAAAGTCCGCTTGCCCGCCACTGCCGATGCGAACGCTGAAAACTGGAGCCAAGCCCTTACGGCTGCACTTGACTGGTGGCGCGACGCCGGGGTTGACGGGACGTTTGTAGACGATCCGCAAGATTGGCTGGCGCAAGCACAAATCAAGGCTGATGCCCAAACCCCTGCCCCGATGAAGCCGCTGCGCGAGATAATGGTGGAGCGTGATTCGCCGCCCGCGCCGGTGGTGAGCGACAAATCGGGATGGCCGAAATCACTTGAGACGTTCAGCCCATGGTGGCTTTCTGAAGGCCCACTTGCCCCTGCGGGCCTGTCGCGATTGGGGCCAGTTGGTGCAGCCAACGCGGAATTGATGGTTCTGGTGCCAATGCCTGCGGCAGACGATGGCGACAACTTGCTGAGCGGGCGCGCGGGTCGCCTGCTGGACGCCATGCTTTCCGCGATGGGGATCGCGCGGGGCGAAACCTATCTGGCGTCGGCCCTGCCCGCGCACGTCCCCATTCCCGATTGGGCGGGCTTGCGCGCCGTTGGTCTCGGCGACGTTCTGCTTCACCATATTGCCTTGGCCGCCCCCAAACGGCTGCTGATTTTGGGTGCGACAGGCGTTTCGGCGCTTCTGGGACACGACCCGCCGAATTTGGCTCACGGTTTACGTGCAATTAATCAAGAGACTTCAGGTATAGCTGCGATGTCGGCTTGGGATCTTGATGCCATGTTGTCACGCCCGGCTTTAAAGGCCGGGTTCTGGGGCCGGTGGCTCGATTGGACGGGAACGGAACCATAGTGAAACTGGCTCGCGCTGCACGATACACGCTTATGGCGTTAGCGACCTCGGTTGCAACGCTTGCCGCTGTGCCTGCTCTCGCCAATAGCGCGGCGGTTGATTATTTCCGTGGCCGCGCCAATCGCACCGCAGTTCCCTCGCTGCTCAGTCAGGATGATCGTTCCTACTACAAAACGTTGTTTGGCGCGATTGAGAAGGAAGACTGGGCACAAGTCCAGAACATGTTCGCGCAGCGCGCAGATGGTCCGCTTCACACGGTGGCCCGCGCGCAATACATCCTTGCCGCCAATTCTCCCAAAGCAGAACTGGTGCCTATCACCGAAACATTGAACGCAGCGCCAAGCCTGCCTTGGGCCGAGCAGCTTGGCCGTTTGGCCCTGAAGCGCGGTGCGATTGGCATTCCGGAATTGCCGCAAGCGCAACGATTTGTTTCGCTGCCCTCTGTTTCAAAACGTATTCGGCCACGCTCGATCGCTGATGGCACGATGCCCGAAAGCGTGTCGTCTGCCATCCTTGAACGGATCAAGATGGACGATCCTGTCGGCGCGCGGGTGCTGCTGGATGGTGTTGACTCTGCGCTATCATCCGAAGCGCGCGCGGAATGGCGTCAGAAAATTGGCTGGTCGTTCTACATTGAAAACGACGATGCAACCGCCCGCGCATTTTCGCTGACGGCGGCTGAGGGATCTGGGCCTTGGGTTGCCGAAGCTTATTGGACAGCGGGCTTGGCAAGCTGGCGCCTGGGCGATTGTCTCGCTGCTGCCGACGCCTTTACCAAAGCAGCGACAGGTTCGCAAAGCGACGAACTTGGCGCGGCTGCACATTATTGGGCAGGCCGCGCCGCAATGCGGTGCCGCAAGCCTGAAATGGTGTCTGCGTCTTTGCGCTCTGCCGCGCGTTTTGGCGAAACGCTATACGGCATGATGGCGCGCGAAGCCTTGGGGATGCGCGAAAGCAGCCCGGCGGCCGCCCCCGATTTTTCGGCCAGTGATTGGCAAAATCTACGTAGCGTTAACAATATACGAACCGCCGTACAGTTGGCTGAAATTGGCAAGGACGGCTTGGCAGACGAAGTTCTGCGCCATCAGGCCCGGATTGGTGACCCTGGACAATTTGCACCGTTGTCACGCTTGGCGCGCGACCTTGGCTTGCCCTCGACCCAATTATGGATGGCCTATAACGCCCCGTCTGGCGCCCGCCCCGATGAATCGGCGCGCTTTCCGGCACCCAAATGGGTGCCGACCACGGGTTGGAAAGTTGATCCTGCACTCCTGTTCGCGCACTCCTTACAGGAATCGAACTTCCGCACTTCGGTTACCAGCCCAGCAGGCGCAAAGGGTTTGATGCAAGTTCGTCCCGGAACGGCCCGCGATATGGCGCGTGCCGATCCTCAGATGTCAGGCCGCGATACCCAACTGGATCAACCCGGCGTGAACTTGGCATTCGGGCAACAGTATCTTCAGCAATTGCACGACTCCGATGCAACGCAGGGCCTGCTGCCAAAGGTCATGGCAGCTTACAATGCCGGGCCGCTGCCAGTCTCGCGCTGGAACTCCGAAATTCGGGGAGGCAGTGACCCCCTGCTGTGGATTGAATCCATCCCTTATTGGGAAACGCGCGGTTATGTCTCCATCGTGATGCGCAATTACTGGATGTATGAACGGCAAGCTGGTGGCCCATCAGAAAGCCGTATTGGTCTTGTGCAAGGCATGTGGCCGAAGTTTCCCGGCCTGACTGGGGCGCAGAACGTAAGGCCAGAAAACGTAAGGCCAGAAAACGTAAGGATAGCATTGCGTGGCAATTGATATCTCGCGCACGTTCAAACCTATCAACATCGCACTGCTGACGGTCTCTGATACGCGAACATCGGCCGATGACACATCGGGCGATATTCTGGCCGAGCGGATTAAGTCAGCGGGTCACAAGTTGGCCACGCGGGCGATGGAAAAAGACGACGCGGGACGCATCGCCAGTCGGCTGAACAACTGGATTGATGATCGGCTAGTTGACGCAATCATCATCACCGGCGGCACCGGCTTGACCGGGCGCGATGTGACACCCGAAGCCCTTGAACACGTCAAAACGCGCGACATTCCCGGATTTGGCGAACTGTTTCGCTGGCTCAGCTTCAAAACCATTGGCACCAGCACAATCCAGTCGCGCGCATGTGCGGTGGTGGCGCGTGGCACTTATATCTTCGCACTCCCCGGTTCAAACGGCGCGGTAAAGGACGGCTGGGACGGCATTCTGGCTGAACAACTAGACAGTCGAAATCGGCCCTGCAATTTCGTTGAACTCATGCCAAGATTGCTCGAAAAATAGCGCGCCGTTTTGCACGTTCCCTAAAATAGGGCAGCGGCTGCAAGGCAAACGCCAAGCACGAGCAAGGCAATCAAAGTCACCATTTCGACAGAATGGGACGGGCTTTGCACCAGCCAGTCCTGCCTGATGTCGATCGCGGGCGGAAAATCGACAGAATCCGGACGAGACAGTCTCTCATTCAACAGCGTCACGCCAGTTTCAGCACCTTCACCATTCATCGCGAAGTCCGCGATGCATAGATCGGCATAGGTGCCTGAAAGCTCTCGTCAGACGAATTGGCAGCAGGTGAAACGCCAGTGAGCAAAAGCTTATGCATGGCCTCGAAGCCCATATTGCTGAGCGTGATCCAGCGAACGCGCTGATCAACCTGATCGTTGTTGCGCTCCAGCAAGCCTTCTTTGACCAACATGCCAATCCAGCGCAACGCCGTGGTCGGCGGAACACCCGAAGCGATGCAAACGCTCTTGACGCTGGCCTTGCGGCCTTCACGGCGAAGCACGTACAACTCTAGCAGGATATCCCAGCTTGGATCAGCAAACAGCGTGGCGGCAAAGAATTCGTTCCGCTTGCGGCGAAAGCGATAGATGTCTTTGGCAAGAGTAAGCGCGGCTTCGTCATTTGTTGAAGGCCGCGGCGCGCCAGCTTTGTGCAACCGTATATAGGGCTGCGAAGCGTCATCATCGCCTTTGTCTGACGAATTGATCAATTCGCCAAGTTGAGCCCACACTTGCCGCAGGCGAGTAACATCTAGAACATCAGTGGATGCCGACATATCAACTCAACCCCTTTGAGAAAACTTGAAGATGGATTTCCGTCCGTCAGATCAGATGATCATTTTCATTTGAAGTCACACTGTTTTCTTTCATTCTCACCAGCAACGCCGACAGGATGATAAGAGCAACGCAAAAACGCAAAGTAATATGAACTTCTTTTCGCGCAAATACGCCGACTGGAAAGCCGAAGTATTGTACGATCAATGCAGATGCTTTTACCAAAAATATCGCAGCTACTATGAGTGGCCAAAACCTCTTGGTCTTCAATGCAATCCACAGCGAAAAACAAAGTTCAAATAAAACAAACGCAACCTCAATTGACTGAAATTCAACTCCATTCGTGCTTAAAAACGCAAATTCTAAAGCGCAGAAACCAGTAGCAACAACAGCGATCATCGCGCCCAAAACTTTTTCTTCAAATCCGCCGAAGAAAACCGAAAACAAGGCAATCAAAACACAAAAGAGCGAAGTCAGCGCAGCAAATATGACAACAGCACCACTCCATTCAAATTGAAACATCAGTACATCCGCTTCTGATACTTTGGTAACCAAGCTGCAAAGCTATGTGTAAAATACCACAATCGCTTAACTCAACCCAGGTGCCACCTCCGCAATCAAAATGATCAGAAGCGCAATAGAAGCTGCAGCCGTTGTTATTACCGCAACCCTACCGGCCAGACCCGATGCATGATCGACAACTTCAAGTACATTCGACTTTTGCCCCAGCCCTTGATTGACGACTGAATCTGAAGCCTGAACCAGTTTGATAGGGACATCCTGATCCCGCAGATCATTTGCTTCAGCTTCGGAATACTTAGTAGGGTTGTGACAATCCGGAATGGAGGTATCTACCTGATATTCTGCACCTGTTATATTTGCAGAGGTAACTTGCGCCCTGTCATAAGCCCTTGCGAGGTCGGCCCGGCTATGCACGCCAAACTTCCGGCGCACAGATTGCAGGCGCTGCTCCACCGCTGAAGGAGATATTCCAAGCAACAGGGCTATCTCTTTATTTGTGCGCCGATCACACACAAATTGAAGGACCTCAACCTGCTTATCCGTGAGGAATGCGCTATCTATATCAGTATCTGTTTTTACAACTTTAGTTTCCATTTTGGCGACCTCATTTACTGCACGCCGCTTGCACCCAAGTTCTGCGCCGCTGAACCACCGCGCCCTTGCCATTCGCACCCCAGAAATGAGCACTTAAGCCTAGCACTACTTTGGCAGAAATTTACTGGGTGGCATTGTCAGTCTGCATCCGCATTGCGGGCATTGGCTTGGCGGTGATCTTGCCAAGCGATCAAGAATGGCTTGCCGGACTGCCGGCAGACTGGGTTGAGGCGGTGGCCC